>CAVYBH010000008.1:0-892929 GCA_963766715.1 uncultured delta proteobacterium | reverse complement strand
GCGACCGGGTCTTGGATTCGGGTCGTTGTCGGTCTAGAAGGTGATCGCGACCCCCCATGGTCAAATACCAAGCCAAGCGACTTGAGCCCGCAGAGGCCCGACCGGACCTGCTGACGGAGGTCCTCGAAACCTCGCTCGCGGGATTCGCCATCCTGCGAGGTCGCGATTTCGTCTACGAACTGGTCAACCCCGCCTATCAGGCCATCGCCCCTCGCCGGAAGTTCCTCGGCCGCACAGTCGCGGAGTGCTGGCCCGATGTTGCACACCAAGTCACCCCTCTCCTCCGGAGGGTCATCGAGACCGGCGAGCCGTTCCACGCGAACGACATGCGCTTCGACATCGAGCGAGAGCAATCGGGTCGGCTCGACGAGGTGTACTTCAGCTTCACCTACCAGCCGCTCCCGAACGACAGCCAAGGGGAGCCGGGCATCCTCGTCACCGTGATCGAGACGACGGCTGCGAAGAAGGCCGAGGCGGAGCGAAGCGCCATGCAGGCACGCCTCGCCACGACGGCGCGGCTTGCGGCGATGGGAACGCTGGTCGCTGGCGTGGCGCACGAGATCAACAACCCGCTGGCCGGGGAGATGGCGAGTCAGGCGATGGCTCTGCGGGAGGCAGAGACCTTCGCGGAGCGCCTCCGGGAAGGCGGCCCGCTAGACAGAGAGGCCCTGGTCCGACGACTGGCTGATGTGATCGAGATGCTCCGGGATGCCCAGGCGGGGGCGAAGCGCATCGCCCGCATCGTGAAGGACCTGTCCGTTCTCGGTCGCCCAGACCGCCATCGCTCCCCGGTGGATCTCTCCTCGGTGGTCGAGTCGGCCCTGCGGCGTCTGCCTGCGTCGGTCTGGACGGCGGCGACCATCCGAGTTGCTCCCGGAGAGGGGCCCAAGGTCGCTGCCTCGACGGGACACCTGGAGCAGGTGGTCGTGGATCTGGTGACCAACGCCGCGCTCGCATGCGCACCGAGCCGTCCGGGGAGATCACGCTCCAGATCGGCCGTGGCGACCACGGCACTGCCCGTCTCGACGTGACCGACAACGGAACCGGGATCGACCCGGCCATCCTGGACCGGATCTTCGATCCGTTCTTCACCACGCGAGACGTGGGGGAGGGGATGGGTCTCGGCCTGCACATGTGCCACGCCATCGTGACGGCCCACGGAGGAACGCTCACCGCGAAGAGCGTGGTCGGCAAGGGCTCGACCTTCCGGGTGGAGTTGCCTGCTGCGCCTCCAGAGGCGTGACGGTCAGCCTTGGCAACGCCCCAGGAATCATCGACGTGATCAACTGGCCGGAAGGCCACCGGAGCAAGCATGCGCTTCCACACCGTGGCCTCCGCTGGGGTTTTCTTGGCGCTCTGCGCCGGTTGCGCCACCGCGACCGGGGCAAGCGCCCCGGACGCCGGGTTCTCGTTCGCCGTCTACGGCGACTCGCGAACGATGATGTACCTCCCGGGGAAGGTGGAGCAGCAGGCCGAGGCGACCCGAGCTGATGGCAGAGATGTTCGGCTTGGTGATGCCCGAGAAGATGGCGGAAGAGGTAGTCCGGAAGACCGTGAAGCTCACCTACGACCCGGCCACGGGTGAACTGGTGCAGTTGGTCATGCCGTTCATGACCAGCAGCGAGGTCATGACGGTGACGATGGACAAGGGCTGGGCCACGAGTGCATCGGTGGAGGACGTGAAGCTCCTCCCCGGGGTGCGGCGACAGGTCTTCACGCTCCTGGGCGGTGAGTGGGTTTCCAGGGAAGTTGTGAGGGCCGTCAAGAGCGGCCGGGCCGACTTCGTGGTCAGCAGCGGGGACCTCGTCTGGTGGGGAAACCAGGGGCGCACCGTGTTCGACAGCCCCTACTGGAAGCGGGTGAACGAGGTCATGTTGAGCCAGTTGCCTGCCCCCAGCCCCTCGATGAGGGCTGCGGGACTGGAAGGGCGCTGGTTCTCGTCCCTCGGCAACCACGAGGTCTGGGGGGACCCAAAGATCGAGGGCGTCCTGAGCGCCGTCCCCTACTTGAAGCGGTTCGGGGTCTCGGCAGACCAGCTTGTCTACAAGTTCGACTACGCCGGGGCGCGCTTCATCTACCTGTGGACCGGCAAGTACGACTACCGCTCCCCCTCGAAGTGGGACGCCACGCGACCCACCTACGAGGAGCAGATGAAGCAGTTGAGGACGTGGATGGACGAGGCCAAGGCGGCGGGCACTCGCAAGGTCTTCATCACCTTCCACAACCCCGTCTTCGCCCGCTCCGGCCTCGGTGCCATCCCGGACGACCAGAACCCGCACAAGGTCATCGCCCCCTACGCGAAGGACCTGGAGATCGTGGTCTTCAACGGACACGTCCACACGACCGAGCTCTACGAGGTGGACGGGGTGAAGTACCTCCTCCTGGGCGGCGGTGGCGCGGAACAGGACCCGATCCTCCCGGGCCGCACGAGCATCAAGGTGCCCCCAGGCTACCCGCCCGACCTCTACTGGAAGGGCGAGGCACCCAAGGAGGAGTACAACTACGTCCTCGTGGACGTGAAGCCCGGGCAGACGACGAAGTTCACGCTGAACAGGTTCCGACCCTGGTCGGCCGAGCCGTTCGCCACCGTGGAGTTGTTCGGCCCATCCAAGTGAGGGCGCTGGGGTCCGGGATCACGTAGGTCCATTTCCCCGCCATTACCCCATCCCAGGCGAAGCAGGCTCGCCTGGGGTGCATCCAAGTCCGCGAGAAGGGCAGGGGTCCCGACCCTCGGGGGTACACGCGGCGTGACTGAAAATCCCCGTGTCCCTGGTTCGATTCCGGGTCCAGGCACTTCATCTCGCTCGAACAACGATGGCCCGCCACTCCGCAAGGGGTGGCGGGTCTTGTGCTTGTCGGTGGCGGGGCGAGGGGCGAGGGCAGAGGCGCGTTGGCCTCGGAAGGCCAGTCCGTGCGGAGCTTCCTGCCGCACCTGCGGAGGCGCGAACAACCACTTTCCCGCTGTTACGCCATCCCACGCGAAGATGCACCGGTGACGCAGTCCTCGCCGATGGCCAGGGCGAGCCGACGCCTCAGGTCCTCCACGGGGAGGCGGCCGTAGACGCGCTCGACCATGCGGTTGTCGACGTGTCCTAGCACCGGCGCAATGAGTTCCGGCGGCGCGCCGATCACAGGCAAGCCTTGAAGCACGGCGGCGCGGACTCCCCGTCCAGCATGCAGTGGCAGACGAAGGAAGCCGCAAAGGCCAAGGACAAGTGGGAGTAGTGGCCACGGTGGGCGACCCCACCCGGTCCCTTGCAGCACGAGGTAGCGAGAACGGCTCACCTCTTGCCGCCGTAACCCACATTCTCGGCCCTCGGGGGTCTCGAGTGCCGCTCGGCTTCCCCTTGATGCGGCGCGCGATTCGGGTGTCGATCCTCTTGGCGCGGGCACTGTGCTGATCGACTTGCAGGCCGAATTGGTCGAATTAACGTCACCAGATGACCATCGGCAAGGCGCCAGCGGAGCTGATGAATGCGTACCTTGCGCCGTATCCGAAGGACGTGCAGCAAGCGATGATCAAGGGCAGGGTCGCGCTCGCGGCGCTGGTCGGGCCGGCGTCCGAGTTGATCTACGACGCGACGAATGCGGTGTGCGACGGGTTCTCATACACCGGGGGCGTGCGCGGGATCTTCGTCAACCTTGCAGCCTTCAACGACCACGTCACGCTTGTGTTCGGTTACGGCGTGCACCTCGATGATCCCCACAGCCGTCTCTCGGGCGGCGGCAAGCAGGTCCGCCACGTGCGCGTGCGCAGCGCCGCCGACCTCGCCGATCCCGTGATCGTGGCGCTCGTCCGGCAGTCGGCCGAACAGGCTCCAAGGCCGGCGTCAGCGATCGAACCGAGCGTGATCACAAAGGTCTACGCTGGCCCGAAGCGGCGCCCGAGTCCTCCCGCTAGGCGACGTCGGGGACGCTGATCGAGACGCAGCCCTTCGCGCCCGTCGTCTAGGCCGGACCCCTCGGTCGCGTCCGGTGGGTGCAGCGTCACGGTCGCACGGGGATGCTTCTCCACAAGCACACCAAGTACCGCGGGACCTGCGCCTCGTCGGCGACTGGGAGTTACGCGATCTGGGGGGCGGCGAGATCTCGCTGAGGGCAGTCGCTCAAGACCCCCGCGGGAAGCGAGGGGCCTGACCCGCACGATTCCAGAGCAGCCAGGCACGCCTCTCCACCTGAAAGCCGAACCGGCCGGAACCCAGCGTGTTCGACCCAATCCAGGCCACAACGTTCGCTTACGCCCCCGTTTCCTGGAGTCTCGGTCATCGCCTCACGACAAGTGTGAGCGAGCAGAACCTGTTCCGGCTTTGGATCGGGGGACAACATGCCGAACAGCTCCAGTCGGGAAGCCCGCCAGCTACTTCGCGACGAGGCGGCAAGGCGATTGCGCAATCCGCCGGCCGAGCAGCGGGCGCCGCCACTCTCGAACGTCCTGCACGAACTCCAAGTGCACCAGATTGAGCTGGAGATGCAGAACGAGGAGCTTCGCCGGGCCCAGGTTGCCCTGGAGGAGGCCCGAGATCTCTACAGCGAGGCGTTCCACTTCGCTCCCGTGGGCTACCTGATCCTCTCCGACACGGGTCTCATCCAGGACGCGAACCTGAATGGCGCATCGCTCCTCGGCGTGGAGCGCACCCGGCTCTTCGGTCGTCTGTTCGTCACGTTCCTCGGCCGGGAGGAGCGAGACCGATGGAGCCTGATCTTCCCGACCCTCCTCCGGCGAGGGGAGTGGCTATCGTTCAGGCTGACGTTGCATCGGAACGACGGGTCGACCTTGCACGCCCGCCTCGCCTGCGAGGGCCAGGGAACCCGGGATGGCAAGCCCGTCGTGCGTGTCGTCGTCACGGACATCGGTGAGCAGGTGCGCGCCGAGCAAGCACTCCGGGAAAAGGAGGATCGGCTCAGCGAGGTACTGGACGAGTTCCAGGACGGGTACTGGGACTGGTGCGTCGAAGGCAATCAGACCGTTATCAGCAGGCAGATGAGGAAGATGCTGGGGCTCCCCGACGAAGGAGCCGAAACCCGGCAACCAGATCGGGCCGCATGGAAGTCGAGAATCCATCCCGAGGACCTGCCACTGGCGGAGGCGACGGTGTCGGACGCCCTGGACGGTCGACGACAAGCCTTCGAGGTGGAAATCCGCTGGCGTCACCCCAGCACGACCTGGAAGTGGGTCCGCGCAACGGGGCGGGTCGCGACCGCGGACGGACGTGGGAGAGCCGTCCGGATCAAGGGAACCGTGTCCGATGTCACCGAGCTCAAGCGGCTCCAGGAGTCGTACAGGCGCCTGGAGGTCCGCGAGGCCATGCTGGGAGCGATGTTTCGCAACTTTCCAGGAGGGGCAATCGGACTGTTCGACCACGATCTCCGATATGTCCTCGTCGAGGGGAGCGGCGAGGTCGGACCAGCACTGGAAAGGCAGACGCTCGCTGGCGGTTTGGTATTCGAGCAGTATCCTCCGGAGCATCGGGAGCGGATCACCGTCGCCTTGCGCGCGGCGCTCGCCGGCAAGATGGCCGAGGTCGAGACCACCATCGCCGGCCAGGTCGTGAAGATCCGTGCAGGGCCGGTCACGGATTCGGATGGCCGGGTCGTGATGGGCGTCGCGGCGGCCCTGGCCATCAACGGGCGCAAGCGCCCAGGCCCGTAGGAGGCCGAGCCACCAAGGGCCATCGGGCGAACCAGGCGGACTACCTCCTAGAACGCGGGGACCCGATCTCCTGCTCGACTCGAAGTTGGAGTTACCTGCCGTTCCTGCGGGGTGTGAAGTCGGGCTAAAGGGGAAGCGGCCGTCCTGGCCGTCCCCAACTGCATCTTCGCCATCAGCGCCAGCTTCGGGCTCCCCCCCGCGCCCACGAGGGCCTTCCGGAGGGGGAGAGACGCCCGACCCCGAGATCGGGCAGCCACAGGGTGCGTTGCTGCCTGCCGCAAGACGGTCGATTCTGGGCGCTGGATGACGTCTCTGCTGCCTTCGCCAGGCGTAAGCGAGTCCGACCTGTGCGGTCGATCTTCACCAGAGGGCCCCCGGGAGTCACGTCCCAGGGGAACGACCGCGTCGTAGGCCCCCCAAGAAGACCCTCGGCCGCTGCTCAATCAGTGTGAGAATTGTCCAGGACACCGGGTTGTCGCGAGGTTCCCCTGGCCAAGAAGTCGAGCAACGGGAGCCCGAAGTCGCGGGCGGAAGCGGAGGCGCGGCTCACTCGCGACCCCGCGGACGGCCTCGTCCGAGCCCTCCTCGCTCCGACACGAACTCCAAGTTCACCAGGTTGAACTGGAGATGCAGAACGATGAATTACGGCAGACGCAGGCGGCCTTGGAGCAGGCCCGCGACCGATTCGCCGACCTCTACGACTTCGCCCCTGTCGGATACATGACGCTGTCCGACGCCGGGGTAATCCAGGAAGGGAACCTGACTGGGGCCGCGCTCGTGGGGGTGGATCGCAAGACCCTCGTCGGGCGTCCCTTCGCGGCCTTCGTCGCCCGCAGCGACGCCGACCGATGGCACATCTTCCTTTCGACACTTGCCCAGGATGGCGAACGACACTCGTGCAGGGTCGTGCTCCAGCGAAGCGACGGCTCGGCCTTTCACGCTCACCTTGCTTGCCAACATCAGGCGACCGGAGGCGCCGGGGCCGGAGTGCGTGTGGTGCTCACCGATGTATCCGAGTACCACACGGCTCGAACAGGAGCTTCGCGATAGCAAGAGGACTCTCTCGCTCTTCATCGAGCGCACGCCGGCAGCCATCGCCATGGTTGACCGGGACATGCGCTACCTGGCGGTCAGCCGGAGGTGGCTCACCGACTACAGGCTCGACCGGGTGGATGTCCTCGGCAGAAGTCATTACGAGGTTTTCCCCGAGATCCCGGAGCGGTGGAAGAAGATCCACCGAAGGTGCATAGCCGGCGCGTCCGAGAAGTGTGAACAGGATACCGTTCCCACAATCCGACGGCTCCGTCGATTGGGTTCGCTGGGAGGTCCATCCCTGGCTTGAATCCGGCGGCGAGGTGGGTGGGCTCGTGATGTTCTCCGAGGTGATCACCGAGCGACTGGCCCTCCAGGCCCAACTCGCGGTGGCCTCGCGCCTCGCAGCAATGGGGACCCTGGTCGCCGGCGTAGCGCATGAGATCAACAATCCCCTCACGGGAAGTCTCTCCGGCCAGAAGTTCGCCCTAGAAGGCGCCCGCGATGTCCAGAAGCGCCTTCATGAGAGCGCGCCGCTCGACAGTGGAGTCCGAGGTCCACGTCATCGACGAGGTCGTGGAGGCACTGGAGGACGCGCAGGAGGGCGGGCGCCGGGTCGCGCAAATCGTCAAGGACCTGGCGATGTTCGGGCGCCCCGACCCGCAGCGGAAGCGGGTGCGGCTTCTCGACGTTGTAAACAGCGCCATGCGTTGGCTGCCGTCAGCGGTCGGGACAGTCGCCGACGTCACGGTAGAGAACCTCGGAGCCCCGGAGGTGATTGCTGCGGCAGGCCAGATCGAGCAGGTCGTTGTGAACCTGGTCAACAACGCCGCGAGGGCAACGCCGGAGGGAAGGCGCGGATCGGTCACCATCCGGATCGGCGCCGGCACTCCAGGGATGGCTCGCCTAGAAGTGCACGACAAGGGCACCGGAATCGAGCAGGCCATCCTGGAACGGATCTTCGAGCCATTCTTCACGACGAACGACGTGGGGAAGGGAATGGGACTCGGCCTCGCGATCAGCCACGCCATCGTGACGGCCAACGGCGGAACGCTTACGGTCGAGAGCCAAGCCGGCAAGGGCTCAACGTTCCGGGTGGAGTTGCCTGTGGCGCCTCCCGAGGTGTGACGGGCCATTCTCCCGCCCTTACCCGCTCCTACCCGGAGCAGGCTCGCCTGGGGTGCATCCACCCGTCCTGTTCCCTCGCACGCCGGGGGTCTTCGTCCAGCCCAGAAGGTCCCTGTCAGTGGCAGGCTCGAATGCGCGTGGCAACCCACCCCAGGAGGGTTGCCACGCCAGGTCCTGAACTCCGCGTGCAGGGGGTAGCATGCGTGCGATCAGGTCCGGGATGGGGATGACCCGACTCGGCGGCCAGAGGCGTTCGGGTGACGACATCACATTCCAAGGTCGTTGGTCGCGAGGCCCCAGACCTGCTGGATCTCTTCGACGCGCTGTTCACCAACGCCACGGACTGCGTTCTCCTCTCCAGGACGGACGGCCCGATACTTCGGGCCAACCCGGCGGCCTGTACGGCGCTCTGCCGAACCGACAGGAGATCTGCGGGACGGGCGCGGGGGCCTTGTTCGTCCCGACTGCGGAACTCGAGCAGGGTCTCGCGGACCGGGAGCGCACGGGGGTCGCCGCGGGGGAGCTGCTCTTCCGGAGGCGGGACGGCAGCACCTTCCTGGCCGAGGTCACGAGCACCGTGATCCATGCGGAAGGGGCTACCCGGTACGCCTACGTCCTCTTCCGCAATCTCACCGAGCGCCGACGGCAGGAGAAGGCCCAGGCCGAGGCCTTGGAGACGGCACGGGCCCGAACCGCTGAACTGCAGGCGTTGCTCGATGCCGTTCCTGCAGCGGTCTACATCACCCGCGACCGTCAAGCCCGCCACATGATGACCAACCGCTTCGGCGCGGAACTGATGAACCTTCCGCCCGGAGCGAACGTCTCGAAGAGCGCACCGCCCGGCGAGGCGCCCCGGACCTTCACGGCGATGAGGGATGGCGAGGAAATCTCCCCCAATCAGCTTCCCGTTCAGGTCGCAGCCGCCACCGGCCGAGAGGTACTCGACTACGAATTCGACCTCGTCACGGGTGATGGAGAGGTCAAGCACCTCATCGGGAACGCCACCCCACTCCGGAGCGGGGCCGGAGAGCCGCCATCGGCGCCGTAGGCGCCTTCACGGACATCACTGCGAGACGCGCCTCCGAGAAGCTGGAAGAGGAGCATCGTCGCTACCTCCAGATGGTCATGAACACGGCACCGGAAGGCATCTGGGTCGTGGACGGCGATGGGCGAATCGTGGACGTCAACCCGGCCATCTGCGCCTTGACCGGCTACAGCCAGGAAGAACTCCTTCAGAAGCACGTCTCGGCAGTGAGGGCGGACACCACCCCCGGTCAGACCGCCCTGCAACTAACGCGGATCAGGGAACGAGGCTTCGACCGATTCGAGGCCCGCCTTCGTCGCAAGGATGGAAGCCTCGTCCAGGTAGAGGCCAGCGCTGGGCTCTTCGGACCGACCGACGGTCGGATCGTCAGCTTCATCCGTGACAACACGCAGAGGAAGAAGGCCGAGCAGGAAGCGAGCGAGCGCGAGGCCCGGCTCCGGGCCTACTTCGAGTCACCCGGCGTCGGGATTGCCATCACCAGCTTGGGGAAGGGGTGGGTGGAGGTCAACGAGCGCGTCTGTTCGATGCTGGGCTACTCGCGAGAGGAACTGGCGCGGCTCACGTGGCTGGAGTTGACCCATCCCGATGACGTCGCGGCCGATCTCGCCGAGTTCGACAGGCTCCTGCGCGGAGAGATCGACCGCTACTCGCTCGACAAGAGGTTCATCTGCAAGGACGGAAGCACGCTTTGGACCTTGCTCTCCGTGAGTTGCGTCCGCCGGGTCGAAGGAAGCATCGACTACTTCGTCGCCATCTTGAAGGACATCGGGCAGCGCAAGCGGGCTGAAAACGACCTCCGGGAGAGCGAGGAACAATACCGAACACTGGTCGAGAGCCTGCACGCCGGCGTCGTCGTCCATGCGCCGGACACGAGCATCATTCTCACCAACGCGACAGCCAGCGAGTTGCTGGGGCTCTCCTCCGAGCAGATGCGCGGGAAGGTGGCCATCGACCCTGCATGGCGCTTCGTCCGTGCCGACGGGTCGACGATGCCCTTGCAGGAGTACCCGATCAACCGGGTGGTCGCCACCCACCGCCCGGAGATGAACCTGACGCTCGGGATCGACCGACCCGCCACCAAGGACCGTGTGTGGGTCCTCGCCAACGCCTACCCGACCTTCCGACCCCCAGGGTGCCTCCGGCAGGTAGTCGTCACGTTCGTGGATATCACCGGCGAGAAGAAGGCGGAGGCCGAGCGGACGAAGCTCCAGGCGAAGCTGGCACAGGCGTCACGCCTGGCGGCCATGGGAACCCTGGTGGCCGGGATGGCGCACGAGATCAACAACCCGCTCGCGGCGGTGATGTCGAGCGCGGGGACCGCGACCGAGGATGTAGAGGAACTTCAGAGGATACTTCGCGACGGAGGTAGCCCCGACCCTGATCGACTCGTCCGCCGCGCCGCCGAGGTCCGCGAGATGCTCGCTGATGTCACGTCTGGCGCCGCGCGCATCGCGAGCATGGTGAAGGACCTCGCCCTCTTCGGAAGCCCCGACCAGCAACGGCGCCCGATCAGGATTGCCGAGACGATTCAGAGGAGCATGGGATGGCTCCCGGGCAGCGTGGCAGACCGAGCCCAGGTTCGGGTCGAGGTGGCAGAGGTCCCGGACGCGATGGCCTCGGAAGGTCAGATCGAGCAGGTGCTCGTGAACCTCGTCGTGAACGCGGCCCTCGCCATTCCCGACGGACGACGAGGCGAGATCGTGATCCGCCTGATTCCAGGTGCGCCCGGGCTGGTGAGGCTCGAAGTCTCGGACGATGGGAAAGGGATCTCCCCCCACCTCATGGAACGGATCTCGAGCCCTTCTTCACCACTCGTCCCCTGGGCCAGGGAACGGGGCTCGGACTCTCCATCTGCAACGCCATCGTCACGGCCCACGGTGGAACCCTCACGGTCGAAAGCGAAGTCGGCAAGGGCTCGACGTTCCGGGTGGAGTTGCCCGCCGCGCCTGCCGAGGCGTGAAGCCACGTGGGTCGGCGGCTACGTCGTGAGCTTCCGCATCACACTGCGATCCACATCAGCCACGGCCAGAAGCAGGGCTCGTAACTCGACCGAGAACTCCGACTCGATCACTGCGGCTCGAAGCAGCGCTCGACGGGCATCAGAGAGGCTCGAGTCCACGGCCATGAGCCTTGTTCGATGCATGTCGGGAGACGAGTCTTCGCTCATCCGGCGATGCTACGCTCATCGGCGGTGTTGCAGAGTGCTGTCTTGCGGACAACGGCAGAGAGGAACGCGGCACCAGGAGCGAAATGAGACCGGGTGGAGGGCAGCACGCGGCCCATCACACCCCGGTCTCCTGCCTCGCGAAACCTCCTCGTGTCCGTGCGGGGCACCGAGGAGCATGAACTTCTCGGCGACACGCGGATAGTCCCGGGTCGGGGCGTCAAAACCCGCTCTGTGGACGTGCCGTGCGTGCGCCAGCGAGTTCTACCCCGTCCGCCCACGCAGGTGGTCGCCGATGCGCTGGTCGCTCGTCGCAACGTGCTCGACCATCCAAAGTTCGAGAAACCCCCAGCAGGGCCAGCCGAAGGGATTCTGACTCGCCCTCCGTGTTCCACTGGTCCACCAGCGAGTTGAACTGGCGTCGGAAGTCGAAGTGCACTCCGCGGCTGCCTCGAACAGGGTCTCGTGTTGCGTGTCGATCTCTTCGAGACCGATCTTCAGCGACGCTGTCCATGGAAGCATCGTGCCCTCACTTCTCCGATCACTACGTCGAGACGCAGCGGTCTATCGGCCAAGCTCGGGGGTGCCACCCCTTCGACGGGAAAATGTGACGCGGGCAATGGAGCTGTTTCGGGAGGTGCAGTTGTTTCTCGACGACCCCCTTACACGATGACGAGGAGGGGTGCCGCACAAACGGATCTTCGAGGAGGAGAGCGTGCCGATAGGCGGGGCCGAAGGCGCGAGCAATCGAGCCCGAAGACGGGTCACCGGTGTCCGTCGCGGGAGTCGGGCCCGGAGAGGGACGATTCTCTGGATTTTCGGTCGGCGCCTGGCCAGAACGTCCACATGAAGATCGCCACGTCAGCAGCACTCATCGGGTTGCTCGTTCTTCCAGCTATGGCCCAGGCGGATGGAGCCGCCGCCGCGCCGGTCCCGAACCCAGCCTCCGCCGGGCTGAAGATGCCCTGGAGCCGGGCGAAGGACATCGCGGTGCGCGCGGCGGAGAAGATGCCGGAGGAGCACTATGGATTCCGGCCTTCACCCGATGTGAGAACGTTCGGGCAGATCGTGGGCCACCTCGCCGACTCGAACTTCATGATGTGCTCGATGGCGCTGGGCGAGAAAGTCGAGCCATGGACCGTCGAGAAGACGAAGACGTCCAAGACGGACCTCGTCGCTGCGCTGAAGGAGTCGGTTGCGACATGCGACCGCGTCTTCGCCCAGGGAGATGCCGCCCTCACGACGGGCTTGACGCTCTTCGGCTTCGACACGACGCGATTCGCGCTCGTCGGGATCCTCATCGGTCACGAGTTCGAGCACTACGGGAACATGGTGACCTACATGCGGATCAAGGGGTTGGTCCCGCCGTCCAGCGAGAATCCGCCCGCCCCGAAGCCCGCCGTGAAGTGAGAGATTGGCTGGCCTTCGAGAACCCCGTCGCCCAGTCGCTCATCAAGAGGGGCTTCGAGGTCGCCACGTCGAGCGGTGTCGTCCCCCTGGGGGGGGCGCCCATCATGGCCAGGGTCGACCCGTGTTTTCCCCGGATGGGGTGGCCTTCGGGACAGATGATGAACACCGTTCCAGCAGGAGGGCGTTGGCCGTGCGATTGGAAACGGGGTTCGCCAAAGGCCGGCTTCCGCCGGAGCCTGTCCATGGCTCGCGAGTCCTCGTCATCGAGGACGAGCGGGACATCCGGGACTTGTTGGTGGAACTTCTGGAAGGAGACGGCTACCAGGTCTCGTCCGCCTGCGACGGACAGGACGCCCTCCGGCAGGTGCTCCTCGGGTGGCCTGACCTCATCCTTCTCGACCTGATGATGCCGATCATGAGCGGCTGGCAGTTTCTGGAGGTGCTGTCGCAGCACGAGTTGCTGGGCCGGATTCCGGTGCTCGTCATCTCGGCGTTCGAGTGCGCCACGGAGGTGGCCGCCGTCATTCCCAAGCCGTTCGAGGTGGAGGACGTCCTCGCATCGGTCCACCGGATGGCGTCGTGAAGGGCGATGGAAGCGCGCGAGTCACCGAGCGGCCACGCCCTGCTCGTCGAGACCTCGGAGCGCCGGGCTCGAAAGCGTCCGTGATTGGCCCCATCTGGGACTACACTGGCTCCGACGTCACGTAGAGTGAATTCTGGCGAGCGGGGGACAGTAATTTCTACCCACGTGACGTCGGTCGTTTGTCCCGCGCTGGCCTCGGGCTCCTTCTCGGCGCAGCCGCCGTGCGAGCGACACTTTAGTCCCGGTCGCTCGGTACTGGGATGACACCGGCCTCGCAGCGAGATTGGTCCACTGCGGCGAATTGCCGCAGCCCGGCCGGGGTCGGTCCGGGTGGAGGGGAGGATCGCCGTGAACGCTTCTGCCGAGCGGGGCCAGGCATTCGAGCAGTACCTGTCCGAGGTCCGGAGGATCCCGTTGCTGTCCCGGGAAGAGGAGCGGGATCTCGCCCGGACCTATCGCCAGACCGGCGACCGGCGGGCCGCCCAGCGGCTCGTGACGTCCAACCTCCGATTCGTCGTGCGCATCGCACGCGAGCATTGCTCCGACCCGCGGCGGCTGGCGGACCTCGTCCAGGAGGGGAACCTGGGCCTCATGCAGGCGGTGGAGCGCTTCGACCCCGACAAGGACGTCCGGCTCGTCTCCTACGCCACCACCTGGATCCGGTCCCGGATCCTGAACCACATCCTGCACACCTGGTCGCTCGTCAAGCTGGGCACGACCACCGCACAGCGTCGCCTCTTCTTCTCGCTCTCCCGGAAGGAGAAGGAGATTCTCGAAGCAGCTCGACCCCTCCGACGACGAGGCCACGACGAAGATCGTTCCCATGCTGGCGCGCTGCTTCGGCGTGGAGCCACGAGTCATCGACGAGATGCGCCGGCGCCTCGACCGGCGGGACGTATCCCTCGACGCATCGACCCCCGGCAACGAGGAGTCCGGGATCTCCAACTTGCCGTCCGGCGACGCCGGCCAGGACGAAGTCCTCGCCATGGCCGAGGAGAGCGCCATCGACTGCCGCCGGGTGCGCGCCGCACTCGGCTGCCTCGACGAGCGGGAGCGCCTGGTCGTCGACCTCCGGATCATGAGCGAGCCCCCGCTCACCCTCCAGGCCGTCGGCGAGAAGCTCGGCTGTGGGCGCGAGCGTGCGCGGCAGCTGGAGGCGCGCGCGACGAAGAAGCTGCGGAACTTCCTGGACGGCCGCGTCAGGGCCAGGAACTGGTCCGGTCTCCGCCTCGTCGCGGCAGGCGGCTGGCAATCGGTCAAGTTCGCGACGAAGCAGTAGAAGAGACCGGCCCCTCCGGCCTGTGCAGGATTCGCCTATGCCCGCCCGTGAACCTCGAGGTGGGCCGTCCGCGCATGCCGCGCCTACAGCTCCGCGTCCCACTGAAACACCTCGTCCAGTGGCTTGCCGAACACCTGGGCGATGCGGAAGGCGGCTTCCAGGGTGGGTGAATACTTGCCTGCCTCGATCGCGGCGATGGTCTGGCGGGTGACGCCGATGGCCTGGCCCAGGTCCGTCTGACTCATCTCGCCGTGGAGGAAGCGCAGGGTGCGGATCTGGTTGACGATCTTTCCGCGGGTCATTCGAGGCCCCGGCGATAACCCAGCACGATCAGTGCGTAGCGGAGCAGCTCGGCGAGGACCACGGAGGCGACCATGGCGTTGACGATGTGCCAGCCGGACGAGGTGAAGGGCATGAAGCAGCCGACGTAGAGCGCGCAGCCGATCAGGACGTAGTAGGCGACGGTATTGGCGCGGCGGTCGACCGCCTGGTCGCGTTCGTCGGCGGCGCCGCGCTCGTCGCGGGGCGTGGTCATCCGCAGGAACAGCCGGCCCAGCAAGGCCCACACCGCGTTCCCCCCCGCCGCCGCTGCGAACAGGGTCATCAGTCTGAGGTTGGGGAGCGGTTGGTCAAGCAGGGGCGACTGGTGGGTGAACGCGAAGTAGGGGCCGTAGCAGGCGGCCATGCCGACCAGCGACAGCCAGGCGATCTTTTCACGATAGGGCATGGGGGGTGAGCTCCTTGTTCATCGGATTTGTCATGATGTAATGTATAACTAACATAACGTCAAGAACAAAAGACGCTATGTGTTGTTTTCGTTCCCTCTCCCCCCGAGGAGACAGAGGCCCCCACGGCGAACCGGGATGCATGAGATTGGCGAGGCGCCCTCATGGGCGCATGAACGCGCCCAGGTTCATCTGCGCCCTACGCCCCTCGGATGCCCTTCGGCAGGGCTTGACCGTTGATGGCGGCCCAGGCACGGACGACCTCGAAGACCGGAAGCGCCGGCAAGCCAAGCAATCCTGGCAGGCGGGCCCATCCCTCGGGGTCCTCGACTCGCACCGAGACCTTGCCGCTGGGCGTGTAACGGTGCTGGTCCATGTTCCGGAACACCAGCACCTCCTCCTCACGGCTTCTGATGAGGACGAGCGAGTTGGTGACCCAGGTATCGCGCGGCCGGTGGTGCCGCTGGTACGCGGTTTCCCGGTCCTCCGGGGACTGGGGTCGGAGAAGGTACCGACAGTAGGGCTTCCACCCGCCCTCCAGCGCCCGCTCCTGGATCCAGACGCCTGGATTGTCAGGATCGGCGTTGAACCTGTAGCCGAGGCCGACCCGCTGGATCTCGAACCGTCGATTGAGCGGGAATGGCTCGAAGAACGGGGCGCCGTTCCCGACATCCACGAGCCAGCGCGCGCCGTCCTGGTCGACGACGAGTGCCTGGTGTGAACCCGGGAAGGAGATCTCCCCGGCGATCGGGGTGACGACGTAACCGAGCTCGACCAGAAGCCGCCCGAACATCTCCGTGTGCTCGAAGCACACTCCGCCGGCGCGCCCCGCCTCCCAGGACACCAGGAGGGTCTCGGGGTCGAGGGGCGGGACCGGACCTGCGCCAGCCTCGTGGCGACGCAGGAGCGAGGCGGAGTTCTCGAAGGGAACCTTGCGGGTGTGGGCCCGGACCAGCCGTCCAAGGCCCTCGAGCCCGGGAGCTTCGTGCTCGACGCCAATCAGGGAGAGGTAGCGCCCTACCCACGTACTCTTGGTCACGGTGCGGTCCGGTGTGCGGGAGAAGAGCCGATCAGCCCGATCTGGCCTCGATGCGACATGAATATTCGCACCCACCATGGATGGCCCGGATCTCAGGTGGGTCGTTCCTGCGGTCGATGGCTGTGCCCTGTTCGCACCCATGGCAGGGTTTCGGGGCGCAACGACAAGGGAGAGGGTGCCTCATGGCATGGACGTACCTCGTCCTCGCCGGGCTGGCCGAGATCGGCTGGCCGGTGGGGCTCAAGATGGGCTGGACGCACGACGGCATCCGGTGGCCATGGATTGGCGTCGCGGTGGCGTGCATCGGGCTGAGCGGAGCGCTCCTGCTCCTGGCACAAAGGCAGATTCCCATGGGCACGGCCTACGCCGTCTGGACAGGCATCGGCGCAGTGGGCACGTTCGCGCTGGGCATCGTCGCCTACGGTGACCCGGCCGGCTCCCTCCGCATCGCTTCGGCCGCCCTCATCGTCGCGGGAGTGGTCGGGCTCAAGATGTTCAGCTGACGCGATTCCGCCCGGAGGAAGTCGGTCCGACCGACCCTCATCGAGTTCGGCGTCAGCCGTGGCAAGCGAAGTCCACGCCGCGTTGGATGTAGAATGGCTCCGTGAGGTGGAGCCTCGATGAAGCGCCTGCTCCTACCGACTGCCATGGGCCTTGCCGCGCTGGCGCTCACGTCATGCGCAACGACCAACCTCGTCCAGGTCTGGCGCGAACCGAATTACAGGCCCGCGCCCATCAAGCGAGTCCTGGTCGTCGGCGTCATTCCCTTCGCCGGAGACCGGCTGGCCTTCGAGAACGCCGTCGCCCGGTCGCTCATCAAGAGGGACTTCGAGGTCGCTACGTCGAGCGGCGTCGTCCCCCCTGGAGCGTCGCCCAACGACCTGATTGACGCCTACGCGAAGAAGATGGGTGTCGATCTCGTGGTCGTTCTCCGCCTCGTCACCCCCTCCGGTGCCTGGTACGGATCGGTCGACATCAACGTCTATGCAGCCAAGACCAGTTCGGAGTCCCCCATCTGGAGCGGCGTTTCCAGCACGTCCAACTTCAGCACGGCACAGGATGCGGCTGAGTCCATGGCGGCGTCGCTGGTGCACGGCCTCATCAACGCGCAGCATCCTCGTCCGCTAGGCCCGTGTGCAGCGAGACGCATGCTCGCCTGGGTCCAGGACACCCATACCCCCTAGGGGCCAGCATGGACGCAGGCTGGACAAAGTGCCGCTGGGAGTCGTGACATCTCGACTGGGTGGCAAACAAGGGGCTCTCTGTGAACTCCACAGAGGTTGCGATCCACGACCATCGGGTCACTGACGGCGAGGCAGACTGAGCTCCAATGGGTGGCATGGACCGGGGATGCTCGTCGCGCAGCTCGACTACATCTACTTCTTCTTCGGGCTGGTCCTCTTCCTGCTCGGGTCGGTCTGCGTGTCGATGTCGCGGTCGGCGTCGCTCCCGACGCCGTGGTGGTTGCTGGGTACCTTCGCCTTCGTCCACGGCGCGGCGGAATGGCTCAGCTTGTACGCGCTCACCGGAGGAGACTCCCCGTCCTTCGGTCTCGTGCGGTCGTCGTTCATCGCGGCGAGCTTTCTCATCTTGCTCGAGTTCGCCCGCCGGACGACCGGGGTTCTCCGAGAGGCGACGCCAGGCACCTGGGTCTATCTCCCAGTGGGCGCCGCAGTAGTGGGTGTCGGGGTGATTGCGGGAACGGCGGGCCTCGATTCAGCGGTCCGCCTCTTCATCGGGGCCCCAGCGGCCTTCTGGACGGCATCGCTCTTCTTCCTGGCCGCTTCCCGCACCGAGGAACTCGGGGGAGGCGCAGCATCTTGGCGCGCACGGGTGGCCGGGGGGGCGTTCTTCACGGCGTTCGGAATGGCTGCTGGCCTCGTCGTCCCCGCGGCGCCGTTCGTGGCGGAGCAGTGGCCAAGCCCGGAGACCTTCCTCTCGTGGACGGGAATTCCCGTTCAGCTCGTCCGCGGCCTGCTGGTCAGCGGAATCGCGCTGTCCGTCTGGGCCCTGGCGGTCTCCTCCGACCCGAAGGGGCGCGTCCTTCGAAAGAAGCGCGTCTTGTTCTGGGCGATGGCCTCCACCATCGTCGCGCTGCTCGCCGCCGGCTGGCTCTTCACGGACAGGCTCGGACACCTGCACGAGCAGGACGTGATTCACGACGCCGAGGCATCCGCCTCCCAGACCTACGACCACCTGCTGATGGAGATGCAGGGGGCGGAGCGCAGTGCCCGGTCGCTCGCGGAGTTGCTCGGTCGCTATCACGTTGCGGAGGCGGGCATCGACGCTTCCCGCCTCGATGGAGTCGTGGACTCGCTCGCCGTCAGCTCCGAAGACTCCGTCGTCTACGTGCTCGATTCCACCGGCAAGACCATCGCCACCTCGAATCGAGCCCAGGAGGACAGCTTTCAAGGGAGGAACTTCGCGTCGCGGCCTTACTTCGAGGCGGCGCACGACGGAAGCCCGGGCCGGTTCACGGGCGTGGGCCTCGTGAGTGGGGTGCCCGGGTATTACGCCAGCGAGCCAGTCCGAGATGGCGCGGGACGTATCGTGGCGGTCGCGGTCGTGAAGCAGAATCTCGCCGCAGATCAGCTCGGTCCCGCGGGAGTCGACGATGCTTGCATCGTCTCGCCCGATGGCCGGGTGATGGTCGCGAGTCGGCCAGGCGCCCCCGGGCGCTTTCTCTGGAAGCCAGGCCGGATTGTTCCACGAACGGATCAAGCGGTCTCTGGTCGGGGAACCGCCTCGGCCATCCTGGATCACGAAGTGAAGGGGACGGACTGGGTTTCCCTGGAGGGTCAGACGCATGTCGCCGTTCGCCGCCCGATTCCGAATTCGGACTGGTCCCTTGTCGTGTTCAAGAAAGAGAGGACCCAGGTCGCAAACCGCCTCCTCGGGATTGTCATCACGCTACTTCTCTGTGCGGTCGTCCTGACCTACTTCGTTGCGATGCAGCGCCAGCTCGGCGCGGAGACCTACATCACCGCCAAGAGGCACGAGGCCGAAGGGCGCGCGCGCGAGATGGCACGTCGGGCAGACACGGACGCGCTCACCGGCGTGCTCAACCGGATGGGATTCAACGAGGCGATTTCCCGTGAGTTCGGTCGGGCCCGGCGCTACCGGCACCCCCTTTCCGTCGTCATCGCCGACATCGACCACTTCAAGAAGGTGAACGACGAGTTCGGCCATCCGGTCGGAGATCAGGTGCTGGTCCGCACCGCGAAGCTGCTGTCATCGTGCGTTCGGGATTCGGACGCGGTGGCGCGCTGGGGAGGCGAGGAGTTCGCCGTGATCGCGCCGGTGACCACGGAGGAAGGTGCATCCAGCCTGGCGGAGAAGCTCCGTTCCATCATGGCGGTGACCCACCTCGGGCCGAAGGAATCGCTGACCGCGAGCTTCGGTGTCGCCGAACTCCGCGCGGACGACACGGTCGAGTCCCTTCTCCAGCGTGCCGACGCAGCGCTGTACCGGGCGAAGCAGACGGGCCGGAACCAGGTGTGTCGCGCAGAGCCGGTGGTGGGAGACCTTCCCAAGCCGTCAGCGCAAGACCTGGTGAGGCCAGCGTGATTCTCGGAGCGACGCACTATCGGTCCCTGTTCAACAACATGTTGAACGGGCTCGCCTACTGCAAGGTGCTCACGGACGGCCCCTCTCCGCACGACTTCGTCTACCTGGAGGTCAACGAAGCCTTCGAGACCTTGACCGGCCTGAAAGATGTCGTGGGGAAGAAGGTATCGGAGGTCATCCCGGGCATTCGGGAAACCGACGCCGCGCTTCTCGATCTCTACAGCAAGGTCGCCCGAACCGGCCAGCCTCAGAAGTTCGAGAGGTACGTCGAGGCTCTCCAGATGTGGTTCTCGGTCTCGGTGTACAGCCCCGAGATCCAGCACTTCGTCGCGGTGTTCGACGTCATCACGGAGCAGAAGCGGGTGACGGAAGCCCTGCGACGCAGCGAGGCACGATTCCGCGCCCTGATCGAGAAGGCGACGGACATGATCGTCGTGATCGACGAGCAGGCCAACGTCCAGTTCCTCAGCCCCAGCGTGACCGACGAACTCGGCTGGCGGAGCGAGGAGGTCCTTGGAACGTCGGTGCTCGCCTACGTTCACCCCGACGACCAGCCGGAAGTCATGAGGGCCGTCGGCACCGTCATCGAAGTTCCGGGCTCCCTGTCGAGCATCTCGGCTCACTTTCGACACCACGATGCAAGCTGGCACCTGGTCGAGGCAACCGGCCGCAACCTCTTGAACGACCCGGCCGTGAAGGGAATCGTGGTGAACGCCCGGGACGTGACGAAGCAGCGCCAGATGGAGGAGCAGTTCCACCACGCGCAGAAGCTGGAGAGCGTGGGCAGGCTGGCTGGCGGCGTGGCCCACGACTTCAACAACCTGCTGACCGTGATCCTGTCCGCCACCGAGGAGTTGAAGCGCGACGTGAAGAAGGGTGCGCCGGCCGACGCGGAACTCGTCGACGACATCGCCGCCGCCGGTGAGCGCGCACGGACGCTCACCCGCCACCTGCTCGCCTTCGCGCGAAAGCAGGTGGTCGCGCCCGAGCTTCTCGACCTCAACGACGTGGTCCGGAGCAGCGAGCACATGCTGCGCCGCCTGGTCGGCGAGGATGTCGAGCTGATCGTCGATCACTCAGCCCGGACTCTGGAGCACGTTCTGCGACCGGGGACAGGTCGAGCAGGTGCTGCTCAACCTCGTCGTCAACGCCCGAGATGCGATGCCCGGTGGCGGCACGCTCGTCATCGGGACGCTGAATGCGGAGGTGGGCCCGGCCGAGGCTGCCGACAACGCCGAACGTCGATTGGGGCAGTGGGTCCGCCTGTGGGTGCGCGACTCCGGGCTGGGAATGTCACCGGAGGTCAAGGCGCATCTCTTCGAGCCGTTCTTCACCACCAAGCCCGCGGGGAAGGGAACGGGCCTCGGCCTCGCGACGGTTCACGGCATCGTGACCCAGAGTGGTGGGCACATTCACGCAGTGAGTGCCCCAGGGGAGGGGACCACCTTCGAGGTCTGCTTCCCTCGCAAGTCCGATCTCGTCCAGGAGACCAAGGTCCCCCCACCGAAGAAGGTCTCCTTGCCCGGCAGGGAGACCGTCCTCGTCGTCGAGGACGACTCGGCCGTCCGGGAACTCGCGGCTCGGGCGCTCAGGGCCGCCGGGCATCGAGTCCTCGTCGCTGCCGACGGACGGGAGGTTCGAAACCTGGCGGCGGACGAGGTGGCCCGGCTTCAGTTGCTCGTGACCGATGTCATCCTGCCCGGGCAGAACGGGCGTGAAGTCGCGGAGGAGTTGCGCCGCCGCCACCAGGACCTGCCGGTTCTCTACATCTCGGGATACACGCACGACGCCTTCGAGGATGGGACGGTCGGTGCAAGGTCCCACTTCCTGCCGAAGCCGTTCACAACGTCGGAACTCCTTGCCAGCGTGAGGGGAGTCCTTGATCTCGATGACGGCACTGCGCGAATCCCCTGACCTGCTCGAGCTATTCGACGCACTGTTCACCCATGCCTCGGACTGCATCCTCCTTTCCAGGACCGACGGACCGATCCTTCGCGCCAACCCGGCGGCGTGCGCGGCGCTCCGCCGACCGGAGGAGGAGATCCTGCGCGCCGGGCGCAGCGGCCTGGTCGTTCCGAGTCCCGAGCTCACGCGCGGGCTCGCGGAGCGGGAACGCTCCGGAATCGCATCCGGAGAGCTGACGTTTCGCAGACCGGACGGCAGCACGTTCCAGGCCGAGGTCACGAGCACCGTGATCCATGCGGAAGGGGCCACCCGGTACGCCTACGTCCTCTTCCGCACCTCCTCGACGAGGTGATTGAGGCGCTGGAAGACGCGCAGGAGGGCGGCCAGAGGATTGCGCGCATCGTCAAGGATTTGTCGACGTTCGCACGTCCCGACCCGAGGAGGGCGCGAGTTCGGCTCTCGAATGTCGTGAACGATGCCATGCGCTGGCTGCCTGCCTCCATCTCCACGGTGGCATCCGTCCTGGTGGAGGACCGTGACGCCCCGGACATCCTGGCTTCCTCCGGACAGATTGAGCAGGTCGTCGTGAACCTCGCCACCAATGCCGCGAAGGCCACGCCCCAGGGGAAGTACGGCAAGATCGTGATCAGGATTCGGACCTGGCGCCCCGGGGATGGCGCGATTGGAGGTCGTCGACCACGGGGTAGGCATCGATCCCGGCATCATCGGGCGGGTCTTCGAGCCGTTCTTCACGACGCGGCAGGTCGGAGAGGGGCGCGGGACGGGGCTTGGCCTGGCGATCAGTCACGCCATCGTGACGGCCCACGGTGGAACGCTCACCGTGGAGAGCACCGTCGGCAAGGGCTCGACGTTCCGCGTGGAGCTACCGGCGGCGCCTGTCGAGGAGTGAAATGTCGAGCTGCCAGATCGTCCAAGGGAGCGGCATCACGCCGACGTTCCGTTGCCGAGGTGGACGTGTGATGGCGAGCAGATTTGTCGGCAGGGCACGGCGGAGCGACCTATCTCCGGCTCATGACTCGCTGGTGGTGGGGTGGCCGAGATGCCTGAGCCAAAGACGGTGAGGACGCGAGCCAGCGTGCATGCGTTCCTCGCAAGCATCGACGACCCGATGCGACGCAAGGACGCCCGCGCGGCCATGGCCTTGATGAAGAGTGTCACCGGCGAGCGCCCAGAGATGTGGGGCTCGAGCATCGTGGGCTTCGGGTCCTACCGCCTTCGGTACGCCTCGGGCCGGGAGAGCGATTGGATGCTCGCTGGCTTCTCGCCTCGCGCGAGGGACCTGACCTTCTACCTGATGACGGGGTTCACGAAGCACGGTGAACTCCTCGGTCGCTTGGGGAAGCACTCGAAGGGGAAGGCCTGCCTGCACGTCAGGCGACTCGCCGAGGTGGACGTCGCGGTGCTCGAAGAACTGGTGCGGCGGAGTGTCAGCGAAATGCGTTCGCGCTACCCGCCCGCCGGCCCCATGCGCTTCCATCGGTCGACCAGGCTCTGAAGGTCCACCAGCACTCGCGGAACGCCATCGTCACCCAGGGGAAGCACGTCGATGCCGCAAGGCGGCGGGCTCGCCAGCCCGACGACGTCGAGCGTGGCGAAGTCGCCGTTCATGGACGTGACCTTGCCGATGAGAGTTCGGCCAGTGCGCAGACTCCACACGGTTCCCAGCCAGCCTGCTTGCGCTTCCATCCTTGCCCCCTCCGTCGTCGCGACGCCGCCCGAGTGTACAGGTCCACGAATCGTGAAAAAGCCCCACGAAAGCAGCGCATCGCCGGGCTTTCGCTAGGCCCCGGTCAAGCGGGATGGAGGAGTGGGTGGGAGCGCTTCCTTCAGCCCCGCAGACCGTCCTACCCGAACTCGGCGAATGCAGCCCACGGCGGGCCCCCTGCTTCGCCCGAGCTACGTGGGAGGCCTCGTCGATTCCGGCCGGGCTCCTTGCGGGCTCGCGCCCTGGCCCGTCGGTGCACCGGGTCCCCTGTTCCTCATGTACATCGACCAGAGCGCAGCCAGTCCACCCACGACGAGAGCGGCCGTCGTCACGCGGAAGAGGCTGATGAACCAGGCGATGCCGATGCCCAGGGCGGCCCACTGGACCCACCAGTGACCAGGGGACGTGAACAGGTTGATGAAGAAGAGCAGCACCAGGATGAGAGGCCCGACGAAGAGAAACCTCAGGGCATGAAGCGTGCTCCCCACTACTCCTCGTGAACTCATGACGCCCTCCTCGCTACCCTCGAAGCAACTCCTTCACTGCCTCCGGCGACAGGACCTTGCCCGCTGCCTTCACCTTTCCGTCCACCACCAGCGCCGGCGTGCTCATCACGCTGAACTTCATGATCTCGCGGATGTCCTCCACCTTCTCGACTGCGACCTCGAGGCCGAGCTCCGCGACGGCCCTCTCCGCGTTGGCGGTGAGTTGCTTGCACTTGGCGCAGCCGGTTCCGAGCACCTGGATCTTCATCGCCCGCGCCCTTTCTAGATCACCGCGTTGAACAGCCAGCCGACGAGCAAGATGCCCGTCGCGACGACGCCCACGAACGCGGCGATGAGCGGCGGACGGAGCACCTTCCGCAGAATGATGATCTCCGGCAAGGACAGGCCAATCACCGCCATCATGAAGGCCAGCACGGTTCCGAGCGCAGCTCCCTTGCCCAGCAGCGCCTCGACGACCGGGATGATGCCCGCGGCGTTCGAGTACATCGGGACGCCGATGAGGACCGCCGCCGGCACCGACCACCAGGCCGACTTGCCCATGAAGCTGGCGAGCAGCCCCTCCGGGACGTACCCGTGGATGCCCGCGCCCACGGCGATCCCGGCGATGACCCAGGGCCACACCTTGCCCACGATCTCCTTCACCGCCTCCACGCCCTTCTCGACGCGGCCCGCGAAGCCGAGCCTTTCCTTCTCGAACGTGGCCTCGGCCTTCATCGACTCGTAGACCCAGCTCTCCACGAACCGCTCCAGCTTCATGCGGCCGAGGATGAAGCCGGCGACGATGGCGATGGTGAGCCCGGTGACGAGGTAGAGGGCCGCCACCTTCCATCCGAAGAGGCCGAACAGCAGCACGAGCGCGATCTCGTTCACCATGGGCGCCGAGATGAGGAAGGAGAGCGTCACGCCGAGCGGGACGCCGACCTCGACAAATCCAATGAAGAGCGGCACGGCGGAGCAGGAGCAGAACGGCGTGACCACGCCCAGGAGGGCGGCGAGGACGTTCCCGACCGACTCCCGCCTGCCCGCCAGGATGGCGCGGGTGCGCTCGGCGGTGAAGAACGACCGGATGATCCCGACCACGAAGACGATGAGGACGAGCAGCAGCAGGACCTTGGGCGTGTCGTACAGGAAGAAGGCGATGCTCTGCCCCAGGTGAGACGTGGGCGACAGGCCGAAGGCCCGGAAGGTGAGCCACTCCGAGAGGGGCAGCACGGCCGCGTAGGCGGCGACCCACGCGCCCAAGCCGAGCAGGAGGAGCAGCGCCGTCCGCCCCGTACCCGGATGCGGCGGATTCGCGGCCGGGGCGGCGCCGGCGGGGCTCGCGCAGCACGTCGGAGCAGGTTCGGAGGTGCTGATGCGGGAAGGCTCATGGTCAGACCGCCGTGTAGAGAAAGTAGATGCCGCCCGCGATGACGGCGAGGCCGGCCGCGCCACGCAGCAGCCGGGCAGCCCGTTCGCCGTTCTTCCAGGCAAGCCATCGCTGGACGCTCCCGGCCGAGACCCCGGCCGCGACGATGGCTGCCCCGTGCCCCAGCCCGTAGACGGCCACCAGGAGCGCACCGTAGGCGGCTGCCTCCGCGCCCGAACGGAAGGCGAGGCCGAGCAGCGGCGCCATGAAGGCGAAGGTGCACGGGCCGAGCGCCGCGCCGAAGAGGAGCCCGAGCACCAGAGCGCCCCAGGGTCCGCGGCGCTTCGTTCCAGGAGTCGGGGTGGACCAGGTCGGCAACGGCAGGACCCCGAGCAGGTTGAGCCCGACGGCGAAGAACACGGCCGCCAGCCCGAACGTTCCCCAGCGGCCGACGTCGCCCGCCATCCTGCCGGCCGCAGCGGTGATGACGCCGATGACCGCGATGCTCCCCAGTATCCCGGTGGCGAAGCTCGTGGAGATGAGCAGTGCCCTGCGGCCGGTGGGGAACTCGGCGCCACCGTTCATGTAGGCGACCACGAGGGGAATGCTCGACAGGTGGCAGGGGCTCAGCACCACCGAGAGCACGCCCCACAGGAACGCGGCCGGGAGGGCGAGCGCCGCCGACGCCGCGAACGCGTTCCCGAATGCGGTGAGGATCTGGCCCATCGCTCGCCCGCTACAGGGCCACTCCGAGGGCCTTCCACTGGGCGAGGATCGCGTCCTTGTCCATGAACCCCTGGTGGCGGGCCAGCTCCTTGCCGTCCGGTCCGTAGAAGATCTGCGTGGGGATGATGTGGATCCCGTAGGCCTTCCCCGCGTCGGGGTCCTTCCAGACGTCGATGAACTGGACGTCCATCCGGCCGGCGTACTCGGCCTTCAGCCCCTCCAGGATGGGCGCCATCGCCTTGCACGGGATGCACTTGCCGGCGCCCAGGTCCACCAGCCGGGGAATCTTCCGCGCGGCGACCCGCTTCGGCGAGGCTCCCGCCGCGCCGTCGGCCCGGGTGACGTCGGAACCCACGAGCACCGTGAGCCCGATCATCACCAACGCGAACACCACGACCCTGGATGCCTTGCTCATGATTCTCGGACCCTCTTCATGGAATGATCGTTTATCGCACGATGGCGATGAGCGGTAAATCGAATCGCGTGCGTCGCCTTGCCGCACCCTCCATGGTGAAGGTCCCGTGAACACCAACATGCCGGATTGCGCGGACGGCCACGCCATCGTAAGAATTCGAACATGGCCACGCCCCTGAAGAGCATCGATCCGGCCCCTGCCGACGCCCGCCGCGACCTCCCCGACGTGCGGCCCGTGGAGGGCGCCGAGGCAGACGAGGAGCTCGCGACCCTGACCAAGGCCCTGGGTCACCCGGCCCGGGTCCAGATCATGCGGTTGCTCGTCCGCCGCGAAGCCTGCATCTGCGGCGACATCGTGGACGAGCTTCCGCTCGCCCAGTCGACCGTCTCGCAGCACCTCAAGGTGCTGAAGGAGGCGGGTCTCATCCGGGGCGACATCGACGGCCCCCGGGTCTGCTACTGCGTCGAGCCTCGCGCCATGCGCCGCCTCAAGGCCCTCGTGGGGAGCCTCTAGCCATGGCCGCCTCCGTCGCCCGCCGCCTCTCCTTCCTCGACCGCTACCTGACGCTCTGGATCTTCCTCGCCATGGGCGCGGGGGTGGCGCTCGGCTACCTCGTCCCGGGCGTCGTGCCGGCGCTGGGCCGGATGAGCGTGGGGACCACCTCCATCCCCATCGCCATCGGCCTCGTCCTCATGATGTACCCGCCGCTCGCCAAGGTCCGCTACGACGAGCTGCCGCTGGTCTTCAAGAACGGGAAGGTGCTCGCCCTCTCGCTCGTGCAGAACTGGATCGTCGGGCCGATCCTCATGTTCGCGCTCGCGGTGATCTTCCTGCGCGACAAGCCCGAGTACATGGTGGGGCTCATCCTCATCGGGCTGGCCCGCTGCATCGCCATGGTCATCGTCTGGAACGACCTCGCCGATGGCGACCGGCAGTACGCGGCCGGGCTGGTGGCCTTCAACTCCATCTTCCAGGTGCTCTTCTTCTCGGTCTACGCCTGGGTCTTCATCACGGTGGTGCCGCGCTGGCTCGGGCTCTCCGGAGCCGAGGTGCACATCACCATCGGGGAGATCGCCACCAGCGTCTTCATCTACCTGGGCATCCCGTTCCTGGCGGGCTTCGCGAGCTGGGTCTTCTTGCGCCGCTGGAAGGGAGAGGACTGGTACCGGAACGTCTTCATCCCGCGCATCTCCCCCATCACGCTCGTGGCGCTGCTCTTCACCATCGTGCTCATGTTCTCGCTGAAGGGCGAGACCATCGTGCAGGTGCCGCTCGACGTGGTGCGGATCGCCATCCCGCTGCTCGTCTACTTCGTGCTCATGTTCTTCGCGTCCTTCTTCATGAGCCGGAAGGTCGGTGCGGGCTACGGGCAGACCGCCACCCTCTCCTTCACGGCGGCGTCGAACAACTTCGAGCTCGCCATCGCCGTGGCGGTCGCCACCTTCGGCATGTCGAGCGGCGCGGCCTTCGCGGCCGTCATCGGCCCGCTCGTCGAGGTGCCGGTGCTCATCGGACTGGTCAACGTCTCCCTGTGGCTCCGCAAGAGGTACTTCCCGCTGGAGCAGGCCCGGATCGAAGGGGTGAAGAACTGCGTGGGCGACTTCCCGGCGCCTCCGTCCGACCGGAGGCCCGCTTGAGCGAGCGCGTCTACGACGTCCTCTTCCTCTGCACGGGCAACACGGCCCGGAGCGTCCTCGCCGAGGGCATCCTGCAACCACCTCGGCAAGGGGCGCTTCCGGGCCTTCTCCGCCGGGAGCCATCCGAAGGGCGTCGTGAACCCCTTCGCTCTCGAGGAGCTTCGCCGGGCCGGGCTGCCGGCGGACGGATTTCGCAGCAAGAGCTGGGACGAGTTCTCGAAGCCGGGCGCGCCGTCCATGGACTTCATCTTCACCGTCTGTGACAACGCCGCGAACGAGACCTGCCCCGTGTGGATTGGTCACCCCATGACCGCGCACTGGGGAGTGCCCGACCCGGCCGCGGTGGAGGGGAGCGACGACGACAAGCGACGCGCGTTCCGCGAGGCCGCCACCGCGCTGCGCCGCCGCATCGAGCTCTTCCTGAGCCTTCCGCTGGAGAAGCTGGACAGGCTCGCGTTGCAGGGCCAGTTGACGAGCATCGGCGACTCGTAGCCCTCGCGGCTCGACGGGCGTGTGCGGCCCGCCCCCGTCAGGGCGTGAGGTCCCGGACCCCCTGTGGCTGGTCGAGCGGGATGAAGCGGATGGTCTTTGCGTCGAGATTCGGCCTTCCGGAGATCGACCACCCGGACGTCGGGATTGGCGAACGTCTTCACGTGGTACCGGAGGTTCTTCATGTCGGCCACGGCGGTCCATTCCGTGCGCTCCCAGCCAGTGACGCCGCCGCTCTCCCCGCCACCCGTCGCGGAGATCTGGGACGAGCCCGGCGGGAGGTCGAAGCCGTTCATCAGGTGGTAGGTGATGCCGACGGCCTCCGCGGACGTCGCCATCGGCGGCGCGCTCTGCTGGGCGAAGAAGGCGCGAACGAAGCGGGCCGTCGCGAGCCCGCCGCCGGGAAGGCCGTACATTCCGTCTCCGGAGCTGGGGGCGGAGAGCCTCGCCGACCCGGCCTGGATGGGCGGGAGTATCCGGGCAGTCACGTACTGGTACTGGGCCAGGTTCTCGAGGTGAAACGGGAACGCGGGCGCATTCGTGAAGACGTGGACCGGGTTGTCGTAGATCCGGAGCGTGCCGCCGTCCACGTACTCGACGGCGAGGCTCTTTCCGGTGGCGTCGTGGAAGGAGTAGTGCATCGCCGGCACGGAGTCGTCGAACGCAGCGAGCTTCACGCCGGACACGATCACCTTCGGCAGCGCCGCCCGGATCTCGTCCACCGTGGCGAAGCTGGTGAGCGCCCAGAGCACGACCTCGAAGGAGGCCACCGACCGGCCTTCCTGGCCAGCGGGGACGCCCGGGTACTGCGCATATCCCGGGAAGTTGAACATCCCGCCGGAAAGCCCCTTCTCGTTCACCCCGTCGACGATGATGGGCAGGCCGAGGGCGTTCATGCCGGTGGCGGCGTACCGGGTCTTCCAGGCGAGACCGCCCTTGCCGACCTCCCCGGCCGGGCCGGTCGCGGTGACGGCGTACCCGCGCGGAACGAGGATGAACTGCGACCGGAGGTCGAGACCGAACTCCAGGGTGCGACCGTAGACGCACCCTCCGTCCGCCGCGCGGACGAGCATCGACGTGCACGCCTCGGAAGGATGGACCCATGCAAGGGCGGCGAGGACGGCGAACGCGGCGCAGAAGCGAAGGCGATTGGGGACGTTCATGACGGTGGCTCCCGATGGGGTAGACGCACCCGATGGTGTTGCCTGGCCACCCGGCGCCGCAAGGACCCGTTCAGAGGTCCATCGACGCAACGACGGGAAACGCGTTCCGCGTGCATCGCGGGAATGGGCTCCCCCAGGGGGAACGCGCTCCCGCGGTTGCGCTCGCGGGCACTCGCGAAAGACGAGCAAACTCGCCCCCCGTCACGCCGCGCGGAGCCACCCACCCCCTGGCACGGCCGATGCTCTTGCTCCAGGAAGAGATCGCAATCGAGCGACTCCCACATGTGGTTGGAGGTTGTATGGCAAAGGTCATGAAGTCCACCGACTCGTCGAGCCTCGCAGAAGTGGTGGACCGGATCCTCGACAAGGGCATCGTGATCGACGCCTGGGCCAAGGTCTCCCTGGTCGGCATCGAGCTGCTCTCGATCGAGGCCCGCGTCGTCATCGCGTCCGTCGAGACCTACCTCAAGTACGCCGAGGCGATCGGCCTGACCGCCACCGCCGCCGCTCCGAACGCGTAGTCGAAGCCCGCCGATGTTTCCGCTCCCCGGGCTCGCTCGCAGCGGCCCAGGGAGCGGACGCATTTCAGCCCAACCAGGAAGGGACGAGGGTTCCGCCATGAGGCCCCAGCTCACCAGCTTCACCCCGGCGACCATGGGGGCGCTCGGCAACGGGATCAAGGTGATGCTCGGCCGGTTCAGGGCGGAGCGACTCGAGCGAGCCGATGCAGCCGAGGACGCGCGCAAGGTGCACGCCAGCGAGCTCCGATCGGGAGTCCGCGCCCTGCTCGAGCGCTTCGAGCTGACCCGGGAGACGATGGCGTCGGACCTCCAGGCGGCCAGCGAGGCGTTCCAGCGGTCGCGGCCGGGTCGAAGGGCGGCACGCCCTTCCGCGAAGTCACGTTGACGCCGGCGCCCGCCCAGACCCTTTTGGACGGCCTCCCTGATTGATCAATCCCGCCGTTGATGAGAATTTCTCTTTTTCGGCCTCAACCGGAGTGGGGGACTCCGCGGCTCCAGGCGCGCGAGGTGTCCCTGCGTGGGAAGGCAAGTCCAGGCTTCACCGACGATGACGCGGGACCGGGCCTTCTTCGAGGCATCCCCGGACGCGATGTTCGTGGTCGACGGCCAGGGCCGCTACGTCGACTGGAATCCCGCCGCGCTGGAGATGGTGGGAGTCGACGCCGAGACGCTCCGGGCGATGAACATCGGCGATCTCCATCCTGCCGAGGATCGTGCATCGGTGATGGAGGACTTCCGGGTGCTCGCGACCACCGGGCGCCTGGAGCGGAACTACCAGCTCCTGCGGGCGGGAAACGCAGAGGTTCTGGGCGCGTCTCCGGGCGGTCAAGCTCTCCGACGATTGCTTCATCGCGATCTGCCAGGACGTCGACGCGCGGGTGATGGGCGCCGAGGCCGAGCATCGGCACGCGCAGTACCTGCGAACGATCCTCGACACCGCGCTCGACGGGTTCTGGGTGGTGGACCCGGCCGGCCACCTCGTCGACGTGAACCCCGCCTACTGCGCGATGACCGGCTACACCAAGGAAGAGCTGCTCCGGATGCGCATCTCCGACCTGGAGGCCGAGGAGGGCGCCGACGAGGTGACGGCGCGCATCCGGAGGATTGCGGCCAGGGGCTTCGACCGGTTCGAGACCAGCCACCGGAAGAAGGACGGGGGCACCGTCCGCGTGTCCGCCGCGGTGAGGCTCGTCGAGCAGGGGATGATGGTCTGCTTCCTCCAGGACATCACGGAGCGGAAGCGGGCGGAAGCGGAGGCCCGCGAGCGCGAGGTCCAGCTTCGCGCCTACTTCGAGTCACCCGCCGTCGGCGTCTCCGTCACGGGGCCGGACAAGCAGTGGCTCCGGGTCAACGTGACGATCTGCGCCATGCTCGGGTACTCCCGGGAGGAGCTGGAGGGGATGACCTGGCTCCAGCTGACCCATCCCGACGACCTCCCGGCCACGAACGCGGCCTTCGACCGCCTCCGGGCTGGGGAGATCGATCGCTACTCGCTCGACAAGCGATACATCCGCAAGGACGGAAGCGTCCTCTGGGCCCTGCTCTCCGTCAGCTGCACGCGAAAGGCCGATGGCGGCATCGACTACCTGGTGTCCATCCTGCAGGACATCGGCGTGCGGAAGAGGGCGGAGGAAGCCCTGCGCCGGAGCGAGGAGCACTTCCGCCAGCTCGTCTCCGCGCTGCCGATTCCCCTGGCGTTCAACAGCGCACGCCGGGAGATCCTGACCATCAACCCCAGGTTCACCGAGGTGCTCGGGTACACGCTCGAGGACGTCCCGACGCTCGACGTATGGCTTCGAAAGGCCTATCCCGACGACGCCTACCGAGGCTGGGTCTCGAGGACCTGGGACGAGGGGATCCGAAGTGCGGCGGCCACCGGCAAGGAGATCGAGCCCCGGGAATACCGGGTGGCTTGCAAGGACGGAACGGTGCGGACGATGTCCATCGGCGGCACCCCGGTGGGCGAGGATCTCCTCGTCACCCTCTTGGACGTCACCGAGTCGCGGGCGCTCCAGGCGAAGCTCGCGCTGGCCTCCCGGCTGGCGTCCCTGGGGACGCTCGTCGCCGGGGTTGCACACGAGGTGAACAACCCGCTCGCCGCCCTGATGTCGAACACGGGGACGGTGCTCGAGGACGTGGATGCCCTGGAGGGTGCGCTCGCTCGCGGGGTCGAGGTGGACCGGACGTGCCTGCACCACGGCGTCCGGGAGGTGCGCGAGATGCTCGCCGACGTGAAGTCGAGCGCCGAGCGCATCGCGCGCATCGTGAGGGATCTCTCGATCTTCGGGCTGCCGGACCGGCAACGTCACCCGATCCGGCTGGCCGAGACGATCCGGAAGAGCCTCCAGTGGCTCCCCGAGTCCACCGCGGGCCGGGCCAGGATCCGGCTCCAGGTGGAGGACGTCCCCGACGTGATGGCGTCGGAGGGGCAGGTCGAGCAGGTCGTCGTGAACCTCCTGAGCAACGCGTGCCTCGCCATCCCGGAGGGGCGCGCGGGCGAGGTCGTGGTGCGGCTGCGTCGCTCCCCGCCAGGGCAAGCGCGGATGGAGGTCTCCGACAACGGCGTCGGCATCCAGCCGGAGAACCTGCAGCGCATCTTCGACCCGTTCTTCACGACACGCGCGCCCGGTCAGGGCACCGGCCTGGGGCTCTCCATCTGCAGCGCGATCGTCGGCGCGCACGGCGGAACGCTCACCGTCGAGAGCGAGGTCGACAAGGGCTCGGTCTTCCGGATGGAGCTGCCCACGGAGCCCGTTCCGGCGTGAGCCCTACCGCGTGGTGAAGCCGAACGCCTGGGAGAACCCGGAGGTGCTCGGATTCCCGAGCGGGGGTCCGCTCGGGCTCGCCCACGCGTCGACGGTCGCTGGCGCGTAGGCGGTGACTCCCCAAGTGTAGGCTGCACCGGCCGGCAGCGCGCCGGCGGCCGACAAGCCGCCCAGGTCCGGAACGGTAGCGCTCGTCCCGGACGTGTAGACGTAGAACACGGGGTCGGTCGCCGTGGTGGGTTCGAACGCGACGACGTGGATGCCCCCGGAGAAGGCCGTCCAGGAGAACGGGGTGGCGGTGCTCACCCCCGTTGCGCCGTTGGCGGGCGCCTGGAGGCTCGGGCCCGCCTGGATCGCGAAGTCGAAGCCGCTGCCGTTGGCGACCCCTCCCGTCCGTACTGTGACCACGCTCTCCCCGTGCGGCCCGAGGGCGACGACGGCGCTGGTCAGGGTGGCGCCGGCGACGTCGGGCACCCACGCCCGGAACGCTCCCGGAGCGCACGGGGGCTCCACCGGCGGCAGGGAGGAGCTGCAGGTGGTCGCATGGAGGGTCACGTTCGGCAGGGCGAGCAACAGGGTCGCATCCTGGATGGTGTAGCCGGAGGCCACCGTCCCCGTTCCGCTCAGGGTCGCGGCCGGGAGTGGCGCCACCGAGGATGGATCCCAGCTCTCGACCGTGTCGCCGCCGTTCGTGACGGTCACCCCGGTCTTCGAGCCGTACCAGTAGGACGTCGTCGCGCCGATTGGGTTCGTGCTCGCCTGGAGCAGGTGCAGGGTGCCCGGGACCGAGGTCGCGCCGTCCCACCCGAGGTTGATCGAGTACTGGCCGGGGGTCAGGACGCCGTCGGAGGCGACGCCGCTCGCGACCGGCGAGCCGAAGCCGAGGTTGTTCTCGCAGGCAGCCGTGCCCGATCGGCATCCGGTGCTGGCCTCGACCGTTCCCGACACCTTGCCGTGGTTCGTGAACGTCACCGTCCCGCCCGACGGGATGACCGCGGTCGGATCCGCTCGCGTGAGGCCGGCGTAGACGACCGCGACCTTTCCCGCAGCGTGGATGGCCGATAGCGCGTACGGGGTCGTGACGCCGGAGAGGGTGAAGGTACCGTCCGCCGCCGCGGTGGTGGTGTGCGCGCCGGGGTCGATGCGCACCGGTGCACCCGCGAGCGGCGTCCGTCCGAGGAGCACCTTCCCGTTCACCGTGACGGTGCCGCTGCCCGCGGGGTTCACGATGATGGTCGCGGTGGCCGTGAGCGCCCCGGCGGTGGCCGTCAGCGTGACCGACGTGGTGCTTCCAATCGACAGGGGCGGCGTGTAGTCCGTCGAGGGGCCCGTCGCCGCGGAGAGCGTGCCCTGCGCCGGCGCCAGCGACCAGCTGATCGTGGCGCTGCCGTTCGTCAGCGCGGCCGTGAAGGTCGAGGCCGGCGAGCCGGCCGTGACCGTCCGTGTGCTCGGGCTCACCGAGAGTTCCGGGGTGGTGCCGGGATTGGCCGTGCCGCCACAGGCGGCCGCGAGCAGGGCTAACACCGCCGCGGACGCGACTCGGATCTCGTTCGTCATGGTCTCTCCGCCAGTGGGTGCTGGCGTCGGCCAGACGATGTGTGGCGCGCGGCTTCCCCGCTGCGACTCAATTGGGGCTCGGAGACCAAGCGCTTACTTGGCGCTCCCGGCCGAGCCGTAACCACCGCCCCCTGGGCTTCATCCAATCCGCACGAGTCCTGGTGGGCTCGATGCCGGACGGGCCCGGCAGGCTGGCCCGATGGGAGAACACCATGAAGCGACTTTCCTTGGGAATGGCAGTCCTGGCCCTGACCCTCGCAGCGCCCGCCTTGGCTCACGAAGGGAGCGCGAAGGCCGTCGCCTCCCGGGAGCAGTTCCACGACGCCATGCGAAAGCTCTGGGAGGACCACGTCACCTACACGGCCTTCTTCTACACGGCCGTCATCCACGGTGGGGACGACGCAGGCCAGGTCGCCGCCCGGCTCCTCCGGAACCAGGACGACATCGGGAACGCGGTGAAGCCGTTCTACGGCGAGGCCGCCGGCAACGAGCTCGCGGCGTTGCTCCGGGACCACATCCTCGTCGCCGCCGACCTGGTGAAGGCCGCCAAGGGCGGGAATGCGGCGGCCCAGGAGCAGGCGACCCGGCGCTGGGACGCGAACGCGGACGAGATCGCCGCGTTCCTCTCCTCCGCGAACCCCAACTGGCCTCTCCAGGCGCTGAAGGACGCGCTTCGCGGCCACCTCGCCATGACCACCGCAGCAGTCGTCGCGAAGCTCCACGGGGACACCGCCGCCGCGATCGCCGCGTACGACAAGGGGCACGAGCACATGCTCATGGTGGCGGACGTGCTCTCGGCCGGGATCGTCAAGCAGTTCCCCGAGCGATTCGGCCTCCGGCCCGGTGCGGCGCCGGTGGCTCGCGAGGCGCACGGCGAGCCCGGTACGTCCAACTAGCGATCACCGCCGCTGGGCGCCTGGCCTCCGGCTCCATCCGTACGCGGCGTGAAGGCGAGAGAGGCGGGGACCTCGACGGGTCTCCGCCCCCCGCGCCCTGCCTGGAGCGTCTCGCTCGGCCGCTCGCCGAACATGCGGCGGTAGTCCATGGCGAAGTACCCGAGCTGGTAGAAGCCCCACTTCACGGCCGTCGTGGACACCGACGTTTCCTTGCGCCCCTCCCGCAGCTCGCGCCGGACCTCCGCGAGCCGGAGGGCCTTCTGGTAGGACTTCGGCGGGATCCCGTAGACCTGCTTGAAGGCGTTGTGCAGGGCACGCGTCGAGGCGGTGACCGCCGAGCAGATGTCGTCGATCCGGGTGGGGTCCCGGAGTGACCTTCGGATGTACGCCTCGGCCCGGCGGGCGAGTTCCGGCCGCGGGGTCACGGCGCGCTGCCAGGGCTCGGGGACCACCGCATCCAGGTAGGCGCCGAGCACCTCCTCCTCCATCCGCTCGGCTGCCGCCGGATCCTGGAGCATCCACGGATGGCGCATCCCGGCCACGAGCCAGCGCGTCCACGTCCGGGCGACCCGCCTGACGGCCGCGGGATCCTTCGTGCGGAAGCAGGGGCCGGAGCAGGTCTTCGGCATGGGGGCGCCCCAGCGCTCGAGGGCCACGGCATCGAGGCGTTCGGGGTCCACCGCGACGGCGAGCATCCGGTGGGGTGCGGCGCTCAGGATCTCGTACTCGAGGGCGGGAGGAGCGTACCCGAGGGTTCCGGGGGCCCACGGCACGCCCTGGAGGTGCAGGGCGGAGCCCTCGATCGGGATGGCGAGGAGGCTCGTCGCAGCCGTCGAGGCTCCCTGGATACGGACTCCGGGTGAACGAGCCACGGACACGATCTGCATCCGCGCGGTCGTGGCCAGTGCCGCGCGAACCACCGCCCGTCCCCTCCCGATCTGGGTGTACCGGTCGGTGAAGACCGTGTTGACGGAGGCGACCGCATCGAAGTCGTCGAGCTCGACCCTGCCCCACACGCCTGCAGGCATGGCTCTGGACGGGGAAGGGGGCGTGGCTACGCGAGGGGCCATCGCCCCTGGCTAACGGCCATACGCGCGAGGTTCATGCCGATCCTCGACCCTTCGGGGCAGTAAGCGGTCGTTCGCCGTCAGGGGTGCACAAAACGCATTGATCGGCGCGATCCCCTCTCCATATGGCGACGCATCGCCGGAGCCGGGGCTTCACCCGAGGGGGGATCCATGAATCGCAAGACCATCGCCGTGGCGGTCGTCGCACTTCTCGGCGTCTCGTCGGCACGCGCCGAGGAGAAGAAGGAGGAATCGGTCCCCGGATTCGGCCTGGGCGTCGGGGTGGGACTCGGGAACGCCTACACGGGCGGAACCCCGGCCACGCCGCCCGTTTCCATCTACGCCACCTTCAACCTGGGCGAGAGCTTCCGGCTCGAGCCCAACTTCGGCTACTGGTACATCGGCAAGGGCGCGTCGGCTGCGTCGATCGTCACCGGCGGTGTCGAGCCCAACGGTGGCTACGCGGTCCAGGTGGGGCTGGGTGGCTTCTACGTGATGCGTCCCGTCCGCCCGCTTGGCGTCTACGGCGGCGCCCGGATCGGGATGATCTTCAACGGCACCAGCGCGACCCTTCTCGACAGGACCAGCGTGAGCGCCACCGAGGCCGACCTCTACGTGAGCCCCACCCTCGGAATCGAATGGGCAATCGTCCGGGCCTTCTCCGTCGGCGCCGAGGCCCAGATGGCCTTCCGGTGGTACCTCGACCCGACGGTCACCGGCGGAGGCCAGTCCGCCACCGTCTCTCGCAGCAAGTTCGGCATGGGACTCGAGGCCGTGCTCTTCATGCGCGTCTACCTGTGACCCCGCCTCGCGGCGCCTCCGCCCCTGCAGGGTCGCAAGCAATCGCTTGCCGTTCGTCGCGGGGGTGCACAAAACACATTGATCGGCCCGGCGCCGCCTCCATATGGCGCTGCTTCGTTGGAGCCGAGGCTTCAACTTCGAAACGGGGGAACCCTTCATGAGTGCTCTTCGTCCACGCCTGGCCGCGAACTTCGGCCGGGCCTCCATTCTCGCCGCCTTGACGCTCGTCCTCGTTCCGGGACCCACGCCCCGGGCCCAGGGGACTTCGGGAGTCCCTGGCTCGCCGGCGGCGACCACGACCATCGACGGCAAGCAGCTTCCGCCGCCTCCGCAGAAGTTCGGAGGGAAGGTCGAGCGCAACGCCGCCCAGTCGACGCCCTGGTGGCCGTCGCGCGTGGTGCCGCCCAAGGGCGCTCCCAACGTGCTCCTCATCATGACCGATGACGTGGGCTACGGAGCGCCGTCGACCTTCGGTGGCGTGATCCCCACGCCCGCCCTCGATCGGATCGCGGCGAACGGCCTGCGGTACACGAACTTCCACTCGACGGCCCTCTGCTCGCCGACGCGGGCGGCGCTCATCACCGGGCGAAACCACCACTCGGCGGGCTTCGGCGTGATCTCCGAGCAGGCCACGGGATACCCCGGCTACGACTCGTTCATCACGAAGGACAAGGCAACCATCGGCAAGATCCTGAAGGACAACGGCTACCGGACCTCCTGGTTCGGGAAGAACCACAACACGCCGGCGTTCCAGGCGTCCGCCATCGGGCCCTTCGACCAGTGGCCCATCGGAATGGGCTTCGAGTACTTCTACGGCTTCATGGGCGGCGACACGAACCAGTGGCAGCCCGCCAACCTGGCCCGCAACACGACGTACATCTACCCGTTCCAGGGGAACCCCGGCTTCAACCTGACGACCGCCATGGCCGACGAGGCCATCGACTACATGAACCAGGTCGACACCCTCACGCCCGACCAGCCCTTCTTCGTCTACTACGTGCCCGGCGGGACGCACGCGCCGCACCACCCGACGCCGGAGTGGGTCAAGAAGGCGACCGGGATGCACCTCTTCGACAAGGGCTGGAACGAGCTGCGCGAGCAGATCTTCGCGAACCAGAAGAAGCTCGGCGTCATCCCGCAGGACGCGAAGATGACCCCCTGGCCGGACGACCTCCTGAAGCGGTGGGACGCGCTGTCCGCCGACGAGAAGAAGATGTTCCTCCGCCAGGTGGACGTGTACGCCGCCTACCTCATGTACACGGACAACGAGATCGGCCGGGTCATCCAGGCGGTCGAGGACCTGGGCAGGCTCGACAACACGATCATCATCTACATCAGCGGGGACAACGGCTCGTCGGCCGAGGGGACGCTCGTCGGCACGCCGAACGAGGTCGCGATGTTCAACGGCGTCGAGGTCCCCGTCGAGGCCCAGCTCAAGTACTTCTATGACGTCTGGGGCACGGACAAGACCTACAACCACATGGCGGTCCCGTGGTCCTGGGCGTTCGACGCGCCGTTCTCCTGGACCAAGCAGGTGGCGTCGCACTTCGGCGGCATCCGGCAGGGCATGGCCATCTCGTGGCCGGCCGTCATCAAGGACAAGGGCGGAATCCGCGAGCAGTTCCACCACGTCATCGACGTCGTGCCGACGATCCTCGAGGCGGCGCGCATCCGGGCGCCCGAGTTCGTCGACGGGATCAAGCAGAGCCCGATCGAGGGCGTGAGCATGGCCTACACGTTCGATGCGAAGAACGCGAAGGCCCCGTCGACCCACAGGACCCAGTACTTCGAGATGATGGGCGACCACGCCATCTACCACGACGGCTGGATCGCCAGCACGAAGGTGATGCGGCCGCCCTGGGTCACCTTGGCGCCGGTGAGCCAGGATCCGGCTGCGTATCCCTGGGAGCTCTACGACCTCCGGAACGACTGGACGCAGTCGAACGACGTCGCGTCGAAGTACCCGAAGAAGGTGAAGGAGCTCGAGAAGATCTTCTGGGAGGAGGCGAAGAAGTACAACGTCATGCCGCTCGACGCGACCGTGGCGACCCGCCTCGTCACGCCGCGCCCCAGCATCACGGCGGGGCGCAACGCGTTCACCTGGACCCGGCCCCTCACCGGCACGCCCAACGGCGACGCGCCCAGCGTCCTGAACGCTTCCTATGACTTCAAGGCGGAGATCGAGGTCCCGCAGGGGGGCGCGGAAGGCGTGCTCATCACCCAGGGCGGCCGCTTCGGCGGCTACGGGTTCTACCTGCTCAAGGGGAAGCCGGTCTTCACCTGGAACCTGGTCGACCTGAAGCGGATCAAGTGGGAGGCGCCGGAGGCGCTGTCCCCCGGCAAGCACGTCGTCGAGTTCGACTTCAAGTACGACGGGCTCGGCATGGGCACGCTCGCCTACAACAACCTGAGCGGCATCGGGCGCAGCGGCACCGGCGTGCTCAAGGTGGACGGCAAGGTCGTCGCCGAGCAGAAGATGGAGCACACCATCCCGCTGATTCTCCAATGGGACGAGAACCTGGACGTCGGCTCCGACACCGGCACGCCCGTCGACGATCGCGACTACCAGGTGCCGTTCGCCTTCACCGGGAAGCTCGGGAAGATCACGCTCACCATCGACCGGCCGAAGCTCACCCCCGAGGACGTGAAGAAGCTCCAGGCCGCGGGACGCAACAACAAGGCGAGCGAATGAACCCCAGAGGGAGGACGAACATGAAGAAGACCTGGATCGTTGCGGCTGCACTGGTGGGGAACCTCGTCACCTCGGCCGCGTGGGCCCAGGCGGGTGGGGTCCAGGAGCACGTGGCCGCGCTGAAGAACTCGATGATCGCGAGCCAGCAGGACCTGCGCACGTACCAGTGGGTGGAGACCACCACGGTGCTCGTGAAGGGGGAGCAGAAGTCCTACAAGGAGGAGAGCTGCTACTACGGGGCCGACGGCACGCTCCAGAAGGTCCCCATCGCGTCGTCGGCGCCGCCGAAGAAGAAGTTCGGCCTGCGCGGCGCGATCCAGGAGTCGAAGATGGAGGAGATGACCGACACCATGAAGCAGGCGACCGCCCTGGTGAAGAGCTACATCCCTCCCAACCCCGCGCTCCTCGACCAGGCCGTCAAGACGGGCAACGTCACGGTCGACATGCTGCAGCCAGGTCAGGTGGTCCGGCTCAACTTCAAGAACTACAAGCTCCCGGGCGACGTGTTCAGCATCACGCTGAACATCCAGACGAACAAGCTCCTCGGGATGGGCGTCACCACCTACCTGGGAGACCCCTCCAAGCCAGTGAGCATGGTCGCCCAGATGGGAACGCTGATGGACGGCGCGACCTACACGGCCCGGACCGAGCTGGAGGTCCCGTCGCTGAACATCGAGGTCGACGTCGTCAACACCGGCTACCGCAAGATGATGTGAGGCCGCGGAGATCCCGGGCGGCCTAGGACCGCCCGGGGTCTCCTCACGGCTGCTGGGCGGGAACGACGGTGTAGTGGACGCCGTTGGCGCCGTAGCTGGGCTTGAACCAGGTGTACCCGCACTGGTAGTACGTGACACCGCCGACCGTGGGCGTGATGCAGCCCGGAGGCAGGGTCGCGTAGGATCCTCCCATCACGTAGGCCGCCTGGCCCGGGCCCGGCTGGGAGTAGGTCGGCAAGGTCCCTGCGGGCGCACCCGTCGCCGCCCCGGCCGCGTAGCCGGAGGAGTAGGCCGTGGAGGTCGCGACGGCCGTGCTCGCCGAGCCTGCCACCACGCCGGCGTTGTAGGCATTGGCGGTCGCCGCGGCAGTGTTGGCCTGGGCCGCCGAGGTGGCTACTGCCGCGCCCACGACCACGCCGGCTGCCATGGCTCCGGCAGCGGCGCAGTTGTAGCAGCCGGTGGAGGGGTAATAGGCGACGGTCGTCGGCGGGTGGTAGTAGGCCGGCGGCGGTGGAGGGGGCGGGTAGGGGTAGGGCGCGTGATAGGCGGTCGTGGTCGTGTGGTAGTAGGGGCTCCCTTCGGCGTGGTAGGCCGAGCCCCCGGATGCGCTGGTCGCGGTCGTTCCCTCGCCGTAGGTGTGGGTGGCGCTGCCGCCGTAGGCGTTCGTCGCCGTGGTCTGCCCCGATCCTTCGGCGTGGGACGCCGACCCGCCGTAGGCCCCCGAGGCCGTCGTCCCCTGGCCAGCGGTGTGGGTGGCGCTGCTTCCATAAGCTCCGGTCGCGGTGGTCGAGCCCTCGCTGTGCGAGGTCGTCCCGCCGTACCGGTTGGCGTGCGAGTAGGCGTGGGCCGCCGACGGTGCAGAGAGCGCGAAGACGAGGGCGAGCAGGCAATGGGCGCGGTTCATCGTGGCGATCCTCCTACTTGGGTGCAGCAGGTGCGGGTGCCGGCGTCGATGCCACGGGCGGTTCGAAGGGAATGGGCCGCGCCTTCCGGGCGGCCGCCGGGAGCGCGAACGTCGAGGCGGGGAGCTTCGGATCGACCCGCCATCCCGACAGCTCCATCTCGTGGCGAAGGTTGCCGCCGTCCATCAGGTAGATGGCGCGGAAGCGGCGCGGGAGGCGGTCGTCGACGCCGATCCAGGCCTGGATGAAGACCTCGTCCGTCGCGTAGGCGATCATGTCGGTCTCGACGCCGCCCACCGCCCGCGTCCGGCCGATGTAGAAGGCGAGGCGCAGGTCCGGGGCGAGGTCGCCGTACGGGTCGGCCACCACGACGTCCGAGAACGGGAAGTAGACGTGGGCCAGCCTGTGGGCGGCCTCGAGCGCCCCGTCGATCGTGGGGGGGACCTTCGCCTGGGCCAGGAGCCCCTCGGCGGGCGCCCAGGCCGAGAGCTCGGTCCCGTTCACGAAGATCTCGGACCGGGGACCGGCCCCGCTGGACACGATCCGCAGCCGGTCCGGGCGCTGGAGGGAGACGTCGGCGCGGGAGGCGTACAGCAGGGGCGGGCCCAGCCTGCTGGGAGCCTCGTCGGCGATCACCGCGGTGAAGGCGAGCGTACGCGCAGCGGCGAGCCGCGCGCTCGTGGCCTTCAGGACCGAGAGCGCCCGGGGCTCCAGGACCTGTGCCTCCGGCGCCCAGCGGTGGCCCGCAGGCGCGACGTTCGCGGCAGCGGCCGGAGAGTCGGCAGCGCGAGCCCGGAGGGCGAACGAGGTGGCGACGACGAGGGCGAGGCCGCCCAGAGGCAAGAAGCCGAACCGAAACGAGGCCATGGATGACCCTCCCACACCAATTGCTAGGAGCGGCTCGCCCCGGCGCCATGCGATTTGTGTCGAAGGGTCACGGATGGCGAAGCGACTCCGGCCCCTCCGCGGCGGACAGCGCCGCGTGCTCCTCGTCGGTGAAGACGCGCGACCGGGTGAGGAACCGCACCCCCTCCACGCCCTCGAGCGAGAACATGCCGCCCCGGCCCGGCACCACGTCGATGACCAGCTGGGTGTGGCGCCAGTACCCGAACTGGGCCAGGCCGATGTAGAAGGGCTGCCCCCCGATCTCGCCGAGCAGCCGGTCGGAGTCGCCCACCATCAGGTCGCCGCGCGGGTAGCACATGGGCGCGCTGCCGTCGCAGCATCCTCCCGACTGGTGGAACATGATCGGGCCGTGCTTCGCCACGAGGCGCGCGATCAGGGCGAGCGCGGCCTCGGTGGCGACGACGCGGGGTGGGAGCGGTGTTTCCAAGCGACTAGAAGAAGCCGAGCGCCTTGGGCGAGTAGCTCACGAGCAGGTTCTTCGTCTGCTGGTAGTGCGAGAGCATCATCTTGTGGTTCTCGCGCCCGATGCCCGAGCCCTTGTAGCCGCCGAAGGCCGCGTGCGCCGGGTAGAGGTGGTAGCAGTTCGTCCACACGCGGCCGGCCTGGATCGCGCGTCCCATCCGGTAGGCGGTGTTGCCGTCGCGGGTCCACACGCCGGCGCCGAGCCCGTAGAGGGTGTCGTTGGCGATGTGGAGCGCCTCGGCCTCGTCCTTGAACTTCGTGACCGCCACCACCGGCCCGAAGATCTCCTCCTGGAAGACCCGCATCTTGTTGTTGCCCTCGAGGATGGTCGGCGTGACGTAGTAGCCGCCGGCCAGGTCGCCGCCGAGGACGTTGCGGCCGCCGCCGGTCAGGACCTTCGCCCCTTCCTGCTTGCCGATGTCGATGTAGGACAGGATCTTCTCGAGCTGCTCGGTGGAGGCCTGCGCGCCGATCATGGTGTCGGTGTCGAGCGGGTTTCCCTGCTTCACCTTCTTCACTCGGGCCAGGGCCTTCTCCATGAAGCGGTCGTAGATCGACTCCTGGACGAGCGCGCGCGACGGGCAGGTGCAGACCTCGCCCTGGTTGAGCGCGAACATGGTGAAGCCCTCGAGCGCCTTGTCGAAGAAGTCGTCGTCCTTCGCCATGACGTCCTCGAAGAAGACGTTGGGCGACTTGCCGCCGAGCTCCAGCGTCACCGGGATGAGGTTCTGCGAGGCGTACTGCATGATGAGGCGGCCGGTGGTGGTCTCGCCGGTGAAGGCGATCTTGGCGATGCGGCGCGAGGAGGCGAGCGGCTTGCCGGCCTCGAGGCCGAAGCCGTTCACCACGTTCACGACGCCGGGCGGGAGCAGGTCGCCGACGAGCTCCATGAGCACCAGGATGGAGGCGGGGGTCTGCTCGGCCGGCTTCAGGACCACGCAGTTGCCGGCGGCGAGCGCCGGGGCGAGCTTCCAGACCGCCATGAGGATGGGGAAGTTCCAGGGGATGATCTGACCGACCACGCCGAGCGGCTCGAGGTAGTGGTAGGCGACGGTGGTGTCGTCGATCTCGGCCACCGAGCCCTCCTGCGCCCGGATGACGCCGGCGAAGTAGCGGAAGTGGTCGATGGCGAGCGGCATGTCGGCGGCGATGGTCTCGCGGACCGGCTTGCCGTTGTCCCAGGTCTCGGCGACCGCGAGCATCTCGAGGTTCTGCTCCATCCGGTCGGCGATCTTGTTGAGGATGATCGAGCGGGCGGCGTAGGACATCTTGCCCCAGGCCACCTTGGCGGCGTGCGCGGCGTCGAGGGCGAGGTTGATGTCGGCCTCGTCGGAGCGGGGGATCTCGCAGAACGGCTTGCCGGTCACGGGCGAGACGTTCTCGAAGTACTGGCCCTTCACCGGCGCGACCCACTTCCCCCCGATGTAGTTCTCGTAGCGCTTCTTGAAGGTGACCTTGCTGCCGGGCTGACCAGGCGCTGCGTAGAGCATGTGGTGCTCCTCTTGACGCGCCGCGGCAGGGCGCGAGTGGGTGTCCGCCACCAATAGACAGGGAGTGCGACCCTTTCCGGACAAAATGGTCCCACGGGCGAAATTCACCCAGCGTCACTACCTCGAGACGCCACGGCGGCGGTCCGGGGATCCCCCAGGAATTGAAGGAGCGGATCTTCGAACGCCATCGTGACGGCTCACGACGGGACGATCACCCTGGAGAGCGAGATCGGCAGGGGATCGACCTTCCGCGTCGAGCTGCCGGTGGCGCCGGCCGAGGCGTGACGCCTTCCCCGGTTCTAGGGCGCCGGGACTTCCCTGCTGAAGGGATGCTCGCGCCCGAACCGCCAGGTCACGAAGAACGGCAGGAGCCACCAGGGGAGGTTGGCCAGGGTCACGATCGCGCGCGCGGGAGTCGCGTGAGGTCCGAAGTACTCCTCGAACATGATGATGGAGACGTTCGCGAACATCACGCCGGACCAGAAGATCGCCGGAACGCGGATCCACTCCTTGCCCTTCGCGATGGCCCAGATCGCCGCGGCGTAGAAGGGGCCGAACAGGAGCACGTCGAGCCAGATGGTCGCGCGCCACCAGGGCGGCCTCGCGTTCTGGAGCGGATCGAAGCTGTTTCCCCACCAGTGCACCATGTCGACGAGCGCGCGGGTCGGCCAGAGCGGGTACTCGAACTTCGTGACGTCGGCGATCACCAGCTGCTCGAGATCGACGACGTAGGTGATGAAGCCGAGGTTGATCGCGAAGAACGCGAGCAGGATCCAGTCGACGGGTCGCTCCCGGAGGGGAATGGTCTGGCGCACGGGAATCCTGGAGGGTCCATTCATGCGGGCCATGGTAGCATCGCCCTCGCCGTGCGCCTCCTGCTCGTCCTCCTCCTGATCCATGGCCTGGCGCCCGCCTTCGGCGAGGCGGCCGAAGCCGTGGTTCACTACGCGACGACGGGGCACCTCGCCCACTCGGGCGCGGACGAGGGCGACCTGGGAGACCAGGGCGGTGAGCACGGGTGCTGCCCCACCAGCCATCGCTGCGCCTGCTGCGCCCCGCAGCCCGTGGTCGCGACTCCCGCCAGCCAGCCCCTCCGCGTGACCTGGACGCCGAGCCTGCTCTCGCCCGCCGAGGCCGACGGCGTGGCGCCGCGCGCACCCGACCGGCCGTTCCGCCCTCCCATCGCCTGAGACGTCGACTCGAGGTCACGGGCCGCCGCTCACCGGCGCCGCCCGCCCGTCGTCCGTCTCGAAGCCCTGCCCCGGGTGCGTCTCGCGCCCTCGGCCTGGCTCGTGGGAGGCAGCAACGTGAGACCGTATCTCGTCGTGTCGGCGATCTGCGCCGTCCTGGGAACCGAAGCGCGCGCACTGGAAACCACGCCACCCCTGCGATGGCAGGAGGTGCTGTCCGGGCTCGACCGGAACCCCCGGTTCCGGGAGGCCACCCTTCGAGCGTCGGCGGCGCGCTCCGGCGTCGACGCCGTGGGCCAGGTGCCGAATCCCAGGCTGGAGGTGACCGCGGGCGAGGGCTGGACCGCCGGCGGCTCGCTCCGGAGGACCGAGTGGGCGCTGGGGATCACGGTCCCGCTCGAATGGCTGGGAACCCGCGGACCCCGGGAGGACGCCGCCCGCGCCTCGGCGAGCGAGGCCGAGGAGGAGAGCGCGCTCGTCCGGCAGGAGGTGCTCCTCCGGCTGCGCCGTCTCTTCGTCCTGGTCGCCCACGACGGGCGCCTGGTGGAGTCCCTCGCCGCATCTTCCCGGCAGGCCGACGACCTGGCCCGGCTGGTCCGTCTCCGGGTCGAGCGAGGGGAGGCGCGGCCACCCGAGCTGCCGCGGGTCGAGGTCGAGGCGGAGCGCGCCCGGCTCGCGCTGGCCCAGGCCCAGGCCCGCGCCATGGTGCACCGGGATCAGCTCTCGCTCTGGGCCGGACGCCCGGTCGAACGGGTCGCCATCGACATGGCCCAGGCCCCCGAGCCGCCGCCGCTCGCGGACGTCCGGGAGCGAGCAGTCTCCGGCCAGCCGCGGGTCCGCGCGGCTCGCGACCGGGTGGCCGCCGCCGCCGCCGAGGTCCGGGCCGAGCGGAACCAGCGCATCCCCGCCGTGAGCCTCTCCGGCTACGCGCTCGACGAGGTCGACCGCAGCGCGGTGGGAGGAGGACTCGGGGTGGAGTTCCCGGTCTGGAACTGGAACTCGGGGAAGATCGCGCAGGCCGAGGCCATCCAGGCCGCCGAGGAGAGCCGGGTCCTCGTCGCCACCTACGAGGCCCGTGCCGCCCTCGTCGAGTCCTGGGCGATGTGCACGCAGGGACGGCTGGCCTCCCGGCGCCTGCGGGAGGAGGTCGTCCCCAGGGCGGAGACCGCCGCCGCCAAGATGGAGCGTTCGTACCAGCTCGGCGAGTCGCCCCTCCTCGAGACCCTCGACTCGCGCCGCGCGCTGCTGGAGGTGCGCCGCGAGCTGCTCGCCGCGGAGCTGGAGCAGCAGCTGGAATGCAGCACGCTCACCATCCTCACCGGGGGAGACCTCCCATGAACCGCCACGTCCCGATCGCCGTGCTCGCCTTCCTGGTCGCCTGCCGCCCTGCGCCCGCCCCTGCGCCGCCGCCGCCCGAAGCCGGTCACGGACACGACGAGCACGGGGCCGCGAAGGCCTCGGACCTCGACCGCCCGGTGGAGGAGCTCTTCGCCGCCACCTGCGAGCACGCCAGGAAGACGCACGAGTGCGACGAGTGCCGGTACCAGGTCGGCGTGGTCCGGGTTCCGGAGAGCCTCCTGAAGGAAGGGCTCGTGAAGTCCGCCACGGCCGAGCGCCGCCCGATGGAGACGCCCGTGCCGCTCACGGGGGAGGTGCGCTTCGCGGAACGAAAGGTCACCCATCTCTCGCCTCGCGCCGAGGGGGTCATCCGGAAGGTGCTCGTCGCGCTGGGGGAGAAGGTCGCCGCGGGGCAGCCGCTCTTGGAGATGGAGAGCGCCGGGCTCGGCGAGGCCGAGAGCAGCTACCTGGAATCGGAGGCGACGCTCCGCCTCGCCAGGAAGGCGCTCGACCGGCAGGCCGCGCTCCGGGAGGAGGCGATCTCGTCCGAGAAGGAGTTCCTCGCCGCCCGGCAGGAGGCGGAGTCGGCCGGGATCAAGGCGCAGGCGGCAGGGGACAGGCTGCGGCGGCTGGGGCTCGGTCCGGCCGAGATCGACGGACTCGCGAAGGCGGGGCCGGCCGGGGCCCAGGGACGGCTGGTGCTCCGCGCCCCCGCGGCCGGGACCATCCTGGACATGCACGCGGTCCCGGGCGAGGCGGCCCGGCCCGACCAGAACCTCTTCACCATCGGTGACCTCTCGCAGATGTGGGTGTGGGCCGACGTCTACGAGGGGCAGGTGAGGCAGGTGCTCGCCCACGAGCACCACGGCGACATGCGCGCCAGCGTGACCGCGAAGGCCTTCCCGGGAGAGGTCTTTCCGGCCACGGTGGACTTCGTGGCGCCCTCGATGGACGAGAAGACCCGCACGCTCAAGGTCCGGGTCGGGGTGCCGAACCCGAAGGGGAGGCTCCGGGCCGGCATGTTCGTGAACGTGGAGCTCTACCTGCCGTCCGGTCCCGACGCGCTGGTCGTGCCTCGAGCCGCCCTGCTCTCCGACGAGGGGCGCTCCTTCGTCTTCGTCCGGCACCACGGCGACTACTGGGTTCGCCGGCCCGTCGAGACGGGGCGATCGTCCGCCGGCCAGGTGGAGATCACCCGGGGGCTCGCCGGAGGCGAGACCGTGGCCACCGAGGGTTGCTTCCTCCTCAAGTCCGACGTCCTGCGCTCGAAGATGGGCGCCGGATGTGCGGACTAGCGAGCGCGCCATGAAGCCCATCTCCTGGCTGCTCGACAACCGGCTCCTCGTCCTGCTCGCGACCCTCCTCCTCACGGCGGGGGGCGTCGCCGCCTGGCGCACCCTTCCCATCGACGCGTTCCCCGACGTGACCAACACCCAGGTGATGGTGCTCGCGAAGGCGCCTGGCCTCGCCGCGGTGGACGTCGAGGAGCGGGTCAGCTTCCCCATCGAGCAGGCGCTGCGCGGGCTCCCCCGGGTCCGGCAGGTCCGCTCGCTCTCCAAGGCGGGGCTTTCCCAGGTCGTGGTCGTGTTCGAGGACGGGACCGACACCTGGTGGACCCGGCAGGTGGTGTTCGAGCGGCTCGGCGCCGCGCGCGACGCGCTCCCGCAGGGCGTGACGCCGGAGCTCGGCCCCATCAGCACCGGCCTCGGCGAGATCTTCCAGTACACGCTGGAGAGCGATCGCCACTCGCCGATGGAGCTTCGGACCCTCCAGGACTGGATCGTCGCGCCCCTCCTCAAGCCGGTCGCCGGCGTGAACGAGGTGAACAGCTTCGGGGGCGAGGTGAAGCAGTACCAGGTGCTCGTCCACCCCGACCGGCTCGTGAAGTACGGCCTCTCCATCCGGGAGGTGACCGAGGCGCTGGAGCGGTCGAACGGCAACGCCGGAGGAGGCGTCCTGGTGAGCGGGTGGGAGCAGACCTACCTGCGCGGCGTGGGCCTCCTGCGGGACATCCCGGACATCGAGCGGGTGGTCCTGAAGGCGCAGGACGGCACCCCCGTCTACGTGCGCGACATCGCCGACGTGGAGATTGGCGCGGAGCCGCGGCAGGGGGCGGTGACCCGCGACGGAAGGGGCGAGACCGTCGCGGGCATGGTCATCATGCTGAAGGGCGAGAACTCGAAGGAGGTCGTCACCCGGGTGAAGGGGGCCATCGCGAAGGCCCAGGGCGTGCTCCCCGAGGGCGCCCGCATCGCGGTCTTCTACGACCGGACCTCCCTCATCGAGGCGAGCATCCAGACCGTCACCGGCGCGCTCCTCGAGGGCGGCCTGTTCGTGATCCTGGTGCTCTTCCTGTTCGTGGCGGAGCTTCGCACCGCGCTCGTGGTGCTCTTCTCCCTCCCGTTCACGTTCCTGGTGAGCTTCATCCTGATGGGCCGGCTCGGCCTCACCTCGAATCTCATGAGCCTGGGCGGGCTCGCCTTCTCGGTGGGCATGGTGGTGGACGCCTCCATCGTCGTGGTCGAGAACGCCCGCCGGAAGCTGGCCGGATCGCCGGGCGGCAAGGACCACCGGGGCATCGTCGCCCGGGCCGTGATGGAGGTGGCGAGGCCGGTCAGCTTCTCGGTCGTCGTCATCGCCGTCATCCTGGTGCCGCTCTACTCGCTCCAGGGCGTCGAGGGGAAGATGTTCGCGCCGCTCGCGAGCACCATGCTCATCGCGCTGCTGGTCTCGCTGGTCGTCGCCCTGACGGTGATCCCCGTCCTCTCCGACGTGCTGCTGCCGCGGTCCGCGGAGAAGGAGTTCCGCTTCATCCGGCGATTGCATGCCGGTTACGTGCGACTGCTGGACCACGTGCTCGCCCACCCGAGGCGGGCCATCCTCTCCTCCCTCGGGATGCTCCTCGCCGCCGCCGCCCTCACGCCGTTCGTGGGCACCGAGTTCATGCCGCCGCTCGACGAGGGGGCGATCGCGATCAACGTCGTGCGGCTGCCGAACGCGTCCATCGCCGGATCGGTGAAGGTGGCCGATCACGTCGAGAAGATGCTGCTCCGGTACCCGGAGGTGGAGACGGTCGTGTCGAAGACCGGGCGGGCCGAGATCTCCGAGGACCCCATGGGCCCCGAGCAGACGGACGTGTTCGTCATGCTGAAGCCCCGCCGGGCCTGGAAGTCGGGCCGGACGAAGGCCGAGCTGGCCGAGGCCATGCAGCGGGAGCTGGCCCAGCTCCCCGGCCTCCGCTACTCCTTCTCCCAGCCCATCGCACTGCGGGTGAACGAGCTCATCTCCGGCGTGAAGAGCGACCTGGCCGTGAAGGTCTTCGGTCCGGACCTCCCCACGCTGAAGGTCTTCGCCGACCGCATCGGCGCCGCCCTGACGGCGGTGCGCGGTGCGGCCGACGTGAAGGTCGAGCAGGTGTCGGGCATGAGCCAGTACGACCTGGTCATCGACCGGGAGGCGGCGGCCCGGCACGGCATCGGCGTCGGCGACGTGAACGAGACCATCGAGACGGCCATCGCCGGGCGCGTGGCGACCACCCTCATCGAGGGGCAGCGCCGCTTCGCCGTCGCCGTCCGGTTCCCGGAGGAGAACCGGCGGGAGATCCAGGACATCGAGCGGCTGCTCGTGCGCGCTCCCGGCGGGGAGCGCGTCCCCCTGGGAGAGCTCGCGGTGGCGAGGCTCGTCGAGGCGCCTGCCCAGGTGAGCCGCGAGAACGGGATGCGCCGGGTCGTCGTGGAGGCGAACGTCCGGGGGCGGGATCTCGGTGGGTTCGTCGAGGACGCCCGGGAGAAGCTCGGGCCCATCGTGAAGGAGCTGCCCAGCGGATACTTCCTCGAGCTGGGTGGCCAGTTCGAGAACCAGCAGCGGGCCATGCGGCAGCTCGCGGTGGTCGTGCCCGTCGCGCTCCTGCTCGTGCTCCTGCTCCTCTACCTGGCGCTCGGAACCCTGGGGGATGCGCTCCTCGTGCTCCTCAACCTGCCGTTCGCGCTGGTCGGCGGCGTGGTCGCCGTGGTGGCCTTCCGGATGCCGCTCTCGGTCTCGGCGGCCGTGGCCTTCATCGTCCTCCTCGGCATCGCGGTCCAGAACGGGGTCGTGCTCGTGGCCTTCTTCCGCCAGCTCCGGAAGGAGGGCAAGGGGGTCGTGGAGGCCGTGCGCGAGGGCTCCGCCGTCCGGTTCCGGCCGCTCCTCATGACGGCGCTGACGAGCTTCATCGGCCACCTGCCCATGCTCTACGCATCCGGCGCGGGAGCGGACATCCAGAGACCGCTTGCCGTGGTGGTGATGGGAGGTATCGTCAGCTCGACGGCGCTCACGCTGCTCGTGCTGCCCGCCATCTACGCCTGGAAGGAGGGGTAGGGCCATGTCGATCCCGGAAACCCGAGCCGAGCAGCTGGAGGCGGAGATCCGGCGCCGGATCAGCCTTCACCTCGAGAACGTCCGGGACACGGCTCCCGACGGCCCCGCGCTGGGGCTGGAGGACTACCGATCGCTCGAGCGAGGGTTCGCCTGGCAGATCATCCACGAGCCGGGATGGGAAGACGTCCAGTCCCTCTGGAAGGACGACGGATCCTACGAGGACCTCGAGGAGACCTTCGGGCATCACTGAAAGTGTCGTTCGAGCGCGGGACATCCAGCCGATATCGAGCCGATCCGGCGCCAGGGGGCGTGTGGACAGGGCGAGTGACGTGAATCGGGTCGGGCCAGCGGGAACCCAGGGTTTCGAGGGCGGGCAGGCCGCGCCGCACAAGCGGCCAGATCCCGACGGATTTCGCGCGGCATTCTTCTTGCTGAGATTCACCGTGTCGTCCCGGATGCGGGAAGGAGCCCACGGATGGATTTCATGCTCGGCGGAATCGCGGGGGTCATGGGAGTGCTCGCCGTCCAGTCGATGATGACCCTCGCCAGCAGGGCCCGCGTCTACGAGGTGGACGGGCGGCAGGTCGTCGAGTTCATGCACCGAGCCGATCGGAAGCGAGGGCTGGCCGGGGCGCCCGCGATCTCCGATGCTCGAGTGTTGCCGCGGCGAGCTCCCGGCGGAATTTCCCCGGGGGTCGACGCCATGTCGCCCGCAGGCGGGACAAGATTCCCCGTCGACGTCGCGAAGGCGCTTCCGCGGAGGTTTCGGGTCATCGCCGGCGCACAGGCCGGGAGCCCGTGAGGGGCCAGAGGCCCCTGCACGAGGATCGCCGTCGGATCAGTTCGCCTTGCGCACGGGTGGCGGCTGCCAGGTCCCTTCACCCGCCGGAAGGATCGAGGGCGGGTCGGTCTTCGGCCAGTAGAGCCGCATGACCAGGTAGACGGGGCCGGCCGGCGCCGGGAGCCAGTTCGATTCCTTCCCCTTGCCGGGCGACTTGTCCTGGACGTAGAGGGTCAAGGAACCGTCCTTGCCCTTCTTCATGGCCGGCAGCATCGGCGAGTTGACGAGGTAGCGGCCGATTGGGTTCTCGATCAGCAGCTGGGTCTTCCCGTCGTACATCGTGATCGACCAGAAGGCGTTCACGGGCGGCAGCTGGCCGGCGGGGAACGTGATCGTGTAGCCGTGCTTGCTCCCATCGAGAGGCTCTCCGTCGCCGTCGCTCCGGGTGGCCGGGTACATGGCCTCGACGGCGTCGTTTCCGTAGATGCCCAGCTTCGCCGCGGACGCGCGGAGCAGCCAGTCGCCGTGGAAGAAGGCCCGGTCGCCGAAGGCGGCGGCCACCCGCCAGCCGTTCACGCCCTTCCCGACGCTGGCCTCGTGCTCCAGGATCTTCCGCTCCCCTTCCTTCATGCCCAGGGCGACGGCGGCCTTGTGCTCGAGCGAGAGGTCCTTGAAGTCGAACGTCTTCCCGGGCCCGATCCCGATCCGGGCCAGGCGGGCGCGGACGGCCTGCTCCTCCGGGCCGGGCGGCGCGAACTGGAGCGCGAAGTCGAGGAACTCGAAGAAGCCGGTCTTCACGAGCTCCTTGTCGAACCGCGGGAACTGGACGGGCGGAGCAGCCGGGGGCGTCGTCGTCTTCAGGAAGGCCGAGAGCGGCTGGGCCTTGTAGCCCGCCTGGATCTTCCTCACGTTCTCCATGTCCTTCGCATCGAAGAGCTGCGTGCGGAAGATGGTGAGGGAGAACTGCGTCGAGGAGCGGAACACGTCGCGGATTCCCGGGGGCTTGTCGCCCTTCCAGTCCGGCCCCACCACCAGGTAGTCGCCCGCGTCGGTGCCGGTGGCGCGCGTGCCGACGTACCCGTAGTTGAAGGTGTTCCCGTCGCAGAGCTGCACCGAGTAGTAGCGGGATCGCGGGACCGCCGGCACGGAGAGCACCATCGGCTCGGCGCGCAGGTCGAGCCACAGCATGGAGTAGGGCGTGTCGCTGTTCGGCGTGACGACGGCGGTGTCCTGGTAGGTGAAGACGCGCGCCTCGTTGGCGATCTGGTTGAACGGCGCCTTCCACTGGCCCGAGTCCCGGTTCACCACGAAGTCGTACATCACGCCGTAGTTCATCACGATGGGGAGGCCGTAGACGAACCCCTCCTCGGCGATGGCCTTCACCTCTTCCAGGCTCGGGCGCTGCGGCTCGGCCTTCGCCGCCTGGGCGATCGGGTCCTTCGGGCTCGAGCACCCGGCGACGGCGGCCAGGAAACCTGCGACGAGTACGGACGACAGCCGCTTCCACGGATAGCGCATCGATCTACTTCCCGGAGGGCTGCGCCGGCTGGCAGGTGTCGCTCTTGTCCGGGCAGGTCACGATGTAGACGGCCTTCTTGTCGCAGCCCACGACGCCGACCGTGAACTCGGCGCGCTCGATCCCCTTCCAGTCGCCGCTCTCGGCCTTGGGAAGGTAGTTGCTCGTGATGACGTTCCCCGTCGCGCCCGGGCAGGAGAGGTCGAAGCGGCCGCGCGCGAGGGCGCTCTGGACGGCCGGGTCCTGCTTTCCGGAGATGAAGCCGCTCTGGCTGGCGCAGCCGCTCACCACGAGAGCGGCGCAGATGGCGAGCCCTGCCGACGACGATGCGAGCTTCTTCATGTGTCCCTCCTGGAGCATGGGGTGGGATGGCGGTCGATAGCCTATCGCCAGGACCTCCTCGCGGCGAGCAACCTTGCGAGGTCCGCCCCTACGTACCCCGCGCCGGCCCCGCGGGGAGCGGGGTAGCATCGAGCATGTCCGGCCCTGGGCTCCCGCGAGGCGTGGTGAGCGGCCTCGGGGCGGCCGTGCTCTTCGGCGTGAGCACGCCGCTCGCGAAGCTCCTGCTCCCGTCCAGCGGGGCGTTCATGCTGGCCGGACTCCTCTACCTCGGGGCGGGAGTGGGCCTCACGCTGATCGCCCCCTTGCGGCGCTCCGGACGGGAGGCGCCGCTGCGCCGCGGAGACCTGCCGACCCTCGCGGGCATGGTGGTCGCCGGTGGCATCGCCGGGCCGCTCCTCCTGCTCGCCGGCCTCGCCCGCTTGCCCGGTGGCGAGGCGTCGCTCCTCCTCAACCTCGAGGCGCCGTTCACCATCGCCATCGCCGTGGTCCTCTTCGGCGAGTCGCTGGCCCGGCGCGAGGTGATCGGGGCGGCGGCGGTGGTCCTCGGTGGCGTGATCCTGGCCTCGGGGCCGGGCCAGGGCGAAGTCCACGCGCTCGGCGCGCTGGCGGTGGCGGGCGCAGGCCTCGCCTGGGCCATCGACAACAACCTGAGCCAGCGCCTGTCGCTCCGGGACCCGGTGGCCGTCACCCGGCTGAAGACGCTCGCTGGCCGGCGCGGTCAACGTCGGCGTGGCCCTGGCGATGGGCGATCGACTGCCCCCGGCGGCGCCGCTCGCCGGCGCGCTCGCGACGGGCTTCCTCGGCTACGGGGTGAGCATCGTGCTCCACCTGCTCGCCCTTCGGCAGATCGGGACGGCGCGGCAGGCCGCGTACCTGGCCACGGCGCCGTTCGTGGGCGCGCTGGCGGCCGTTCCGATCCTGGGCGAGCCGCTGACCTGGAAGGAGATCGGCGCCGGCCTCGTCATGGCGGCGGGCGTGACCATCCTCGTCCGGTCGCGGCACGCCCACCGGCACGTGCACGAGCCCCTGGAGCACGACCACGCCCACGTTCGCGACGAGCACCACGATCACGCGCACGGCGAGGGAGAAGGTCCGGAGCCGCACTCGCACCTGCATCGGCACGCGCCGCTGGCCCACGATCACGCCCACCAGCCCGACCTGCACCACCGCCACCGGCACTGACGAGTCGGATGAGGTCCTGGCACCCCGGCGGATCCCGCCGGAGAGGCGCGGCCGCCGGCGAGTACGGGATTCCCCCGGAGACCCGGAAGGCTCGTGGCCCCGCGACGGAGGCGGGGGCATGGAGGGGGGGCAGGCCATCGAAGGAGGAGGAACGACCATGGCGAGCGGAAAGACCGACGAGCTGAAGGGGCGGATCAAGGAAGCAGCGGGAGCGCTGACGGGCGACAAGGAGCTGAAACGCGAAGGGAAGACCGACCAGGCCGTGGGGAAGGTCAAGCAGCAGGCGGAGAAGGTCATCGACAAGGTCAAGGACACCTTGAAGGGATGAGAAGCTCGCCGCGATCGCGGCAGGTGCCGTCTTGCTGGCCGCGCCTGCCGCGCACGGGCCTCGTGCCTCGGAGGTTCCGGAACCCACGGCGATCGCGTCTCCCGTCTCGACCGTGAACCTGACGGCCCTGAAGGTGAACTGGGCCGTCGATGGAGCGATCACCGGCGCCACCCTGGCGCTGTGGGTGCTGCCCGAGTTCTTCAAGGGTTCGCTGGCGCCGGCCGACGCCCGCTGGACCACCCCGCCCGGCATCGACGTCACCGCGCGAACGGCCCTCGTCTGGTCCAACCCGGCGCCCGCCGCGCTCACCTCGGACGTCCTGGTGGCGGCGGTGCCCCTGGGCCTGGCGCTCTGGGACTTCTTCGAGGCGAAGGCCGCGGGAGGCCTCCGGACCGTGGCCGAGGATCTGCTCGTGATCACCGAGGCGATGACCGTCGCGGGCGCGGCCACGACGGTCGTGAGGTACACCACCGCGCGGATACGCCCCTATGCCTACTACGGCCAGGGCACCGGCGTGCCCGAGGACCACCTCTCCTTCTGGTCGGGCCACACCACCACGGCCTTTTCGGCGGCCGCCGCGGCCGGCTACGTCGCGCAGGCTCGCGGCTATTCCAGCTGGCCGTGGGTCTACGCCGTCGGGTTCACCGCGGCCGGGGCCGTGTCGTACTTTCGCGTGGCCGGCGACAAGCACTGGATGACCGACGTCGTCGTCGGGGCGGTGATGGGAACCGGGATTGGCTTCCTCGTGCCCTGGCTCCACCGCAACGACCCTGGACTGAGCTTGCGGGTGGTTCCCCTCTCGCAGGGGCTCGCCCTCGCCGGGCGATTCTAGGAACCGCGGGAGGTTTGGCCTGCGAATACCGCGGCCTCTCCCGTTACCCCTGCTTCGATCGGATGTGGGCCGCCATCTCCGCGTCTGCACCGCGGACGTGCTCCTTCAGCCATCCGGCCATCCACTCGGCAAGCCCCACGAGCAGGGCGGCCCGCGAATGGCTGACCGCGAAATCTGCCTTGCGGCGGGCCAGCTCGACCGTGAAGGCGGAGTGAAGGGCCCGGTGCCCCACGATTCCGGGGTAGCCGGTGGAGGCCATGTGGCGCTCCTCGGTGGCGAAGTGGTCGCCGGCATACCGCTCCAGGTAGCCCAGCGCCTCCTCGGCTCCTGACAGCTGGCCGGTTCGCGCGGCCTCCTCGAGCCCGGCAATCCGGCCGAGCAGCTCCCGGTGCTGCAGATCGATCTCTCGCACCCCGGTCGAGAGATCCGGGGTCCAAAGCGCATCGCCGGCCGCACCGTCCAGCACGAGCGCGGCCTGCCGACCGTGCGCCCCTGCATCGAGGACGGCCCGCACTCGGGCCAGGAGCGACGACGCGGCGAAGGGCTTGGGCAGGAACTGGATGCCGGCGTCGAGCACGCCGCGCTGGGCGATGACGTCCTGCGTGTACCCGGAGACGTAGAGCACCCGGAGGGACGGGTGGCGGCGGCACAGCTCCTCGGCCGTGGCGCGACCGTCGAGCCCGGGCATCACGACGTCCGTCACGAGAAGCTGGACGCTCGCCAGTGTGGCAGGGTCGAGGGCCAGGGCCTCGTCCCCGCTCGCCGCCGCCAGCACCTGGTAGCCCCCCGCGCGCAGTGCACGCTGGGTGACCTCCCGCACCTCCGGCTCGTCCTCCACCACCAGCACGGTCTCGCTGCCGCCCAGCTTCGAAGTAACGGGAGCGGCCGGCTCCGCGGGCGCGGGTTCCTCGGCGGAGGGAGGCAGGAAGATCTGGAAGGCCGTGCCCCGGCCCGCCTCGCTCTCCACCCGGATCTCCCCGCCGATCTGGTGGACGATGCCGTGGACCGTCGCCAGGCCCATGCCGGTCCCCTTGCCGCGCGGCTTGGTGGTGAAGAAGGGCTCGAACAGGTGCTCCTTCGCCTCGGGCGAGAGTCCGACGCCCGTGTCGGTCACCGTCAGCCGGACCCACGCCCCCGGAAGCTCCGCCGAACCGGGCGCGTCGACGTTCGAGGTTTCCAGCGTGAGGGTGCCGCCGGTCGGCATGGCGTCGCGGGCGTTCACGGAGAGGTTGACGATGAGCTGTTCCAGCTGGCCCGGATCGAAGCGCGTTCGCCACAGGTCCGGGTGGAGCGCAACCCGAAGGGTGACGTGCTCGCCCAGCAGGCGCCGCAGGAGCTTCTCGCTGGCGCGCACGACCTCGTTGACGTCGAGCGAGACCGGGGTGATGTCCTGCTTTCGAGCGAAGGCGAGCAGCTGGCGGGTGAGGTTGCGGGCGCGATCCGCCGCGAAGGTGATCTCCTCCACCACGTCGGCATCGGACGGTCGCCCGCGGCTGGCGTCCTCCTTCAACGACTCGGCGCAGCTCATGATCACGGTGAGGAGGTTGTTGAAGTCGTGAGCCACGCCACCGGCGAGCTGGCCGATGGCCTCCATCTTGGAAGTTTGATGAAGGTTTCCCCGGAGCCGGTCGCGATCCGCCTGGGCCTGCTTCAGGTTCGTGATGTCGCGGGTCATGGAGAGCAGGAGCTTCTCGCCGCCCAGCGTGATCACCCGAGCCGAGAGGAGACCGGGCGAGACGTCCCCGTTGCGCTTGCGGAACTTCGCCTCCAGGTTCCGCACACAGTCGTCCTCGCGCAGGGCCTCGACCAGGCGGTCCTGATCCTGCCGGGGCGTCCCAGACCTGGATCTCCCGGGGCGTGCGCCCCAGGACCTCGGATGCTTCCCAGCCGGTGGCCTGCGTGAAGCCCTCGTTCACGGCGAGCCACGCGCCGTCGCTGAGCCGGTTCAGGCTCAACGAATCGGGGCTCGTCTGGAACGCGATGCGGAAGCGCTCCTCGCTCTCCCGGAGCGCCTCCTCGGTGCGGACGCGGTCGGTGATGTCGCGGAAGATGGAGCAGCCGTACCTCTCGCCGTCCGGGACCGGGGATCAGGGCGGTCGTGAGCTCGACCGGGAAGACCGTGCCGTCCCCCCGCCGGAAGTGGAGCTGGCCCGCCGCGGCTCCCTTCTCCTGCCGCTCGGCGAGCAGGGCGTGGAGCGCGGGTTCGTCCACCACCACGCCCGCGCGGCCCCGCTCCCGCACCTCCGCCTCCGACAGCCGGAGAGCGCGACAGGCGGCCGGGTTGGCGCGGACCACCGACCCGTCCAGCCGGGCGAGCAGGACCCCGTCGGCGCTGTTCTCGAAGAGGCTCTCGTAGAGCAAGGAGGTCACGGGATCGGAGGTGGAATTGGACGTGACGGTCACGGGTCCCCCCGTTGCGACGAATCTCCCTCGAGTCTGCGCCGTCCGACGGAACCGCTCAACTCGGGTCGGCGACCGAACCAGTCGACTTCCGGGTCCCCGCCGTCCGAGTGTCCGCTCCGCGCGCCCGAACGTTCGCCGCGCCCTCCTGGACGCCCGACGGCACCCGACGTTCATTCGCGAGACGAGCAACGCCGGGCGGTTGTGGGCACGCACCTCTCCCGGTACGGCGCATGCAGACCGCTCCAGGAGAAACGGGTCGGGCTCTCCCGACGCCCCGTCACGACCGACAGGAGAGACACCATGAGGAATCTCGCAATCCAGGCGCTGGCGCTCGGCGCCGGCCTGGTCTTCGGCACCAGCGCCATGGCCGAGGACATGACGCACGCACAGTATGAGTCACAGGAGCAGAGCATCAAGGCGGACTACAAGGCGGCGAAGGCGCGCTGCGACGCGATGAAGGGACACGCCGAGGACGTCTGCGAGGCCGAGGCGAAGGGCAACGCCAGCGTCGCCCGGGCCGAGCTCGAGGCGAGGCACGAGCCCACCGCCCGGAACATCGAGGATGCGCGCAAGGCCAGGGCCGAGGCGACGTACTCGGTGGCCATGGAGCGGTGCGAAGACAAGTCGGGCAGCGCCGAGGACGTCTGCAAGAAGGACGCGAAGGCAGCCCTGGCCGACGCCAAGGCCCGCCTCGCCCAGCATTGAGTCCGTCCCGGGAAGCGTCGCAGTGCCGTCCAGGCCATGAGTCGCGAGGTGGGATTGCTGGTCGAGCTCGAACGCTCGGCGGTGATCGACGGGACGGCCCTGGATGGCCTGCGAGCCAGCTGGGGCCGATCTGGTGCGCGTCCTGGAGGTCGACCCGGTCGTTCGTTCCGTGAAGTGTCCGCACTGCGGAAGACCTGGCGAATCCGACGCGCTCCACTGCTGGACGTGCTGGGAGGAGCTCGTCCCGGCGGTCCGGGACGCCGGCGCTCGCCGGGGGACGAGGGCCGCTCATGAGATCCGTGACCCGGACGAAGGACGGCTCGGCACTCAACCTCGACGCGTCGGATCCGTCCTTCGCCGGCCCTTCCCCCCGGGACGACCCGGCGCGCAGCCATCGCCACCGCATCCGCGTGCGCTTGAAGACCGGGCAGGGCAGCGCCTTCACGGTCAACGTCGGCCCGGGAGGGATCTGCACCGAGCAGATGCGCGTTCTGCCGGTCGGAACGCCGATCGAGGGGCACATCTACCTGGATGGAGGAGACGCCTCCTTCGCCGGCCGGGTGGTGTGGACCCTGGTCGGAGACTTCCGGCTGAACCAGCTCGGCCGCATGGGCGTGCGATTCGATCGGATCGATCCACTCTTCGCCCGAGGACTGGCGGCGCGCTGCGCACGCTCGGCGTCCGCGGCGAACCGGTCGATCTCGACCCCTACTTGACCAGGATCTGGGCCTTCATGAGCTCGCCCGTCAGCACGGATGCCAGCGACTGGGGCGCGCCCTGGATGTCGATCGCATTCGACTCCCCGCTCCAGACCAGCGTGTCCGGCTCGGTGCGGACGTCGTAGACCTCGATCTTGGCGGTGACGTCCGTGCCCTGGATGACCACGGGTCGAGGAGGTCGCCACGCCCCCGTACGCGCCGTACCAGCCCCCGCCCTGGACCACCGTGGTGGTGACGGCGGTCGGGGTGGCAGCCTCGGTGGTGAGGCGCTCCATGACGAGGAGGTCGATGCCGTGGCTGCTCATGTACTCCTGGACCTGGATGCGGGCGAGGTGACCGCCCGGGAACGCGCTCGATCGGGCGGTGGCCGGGAAGCCCTTGGCCTTGAGCTCCCGGGCGAGCGCGCGCTCGAACTGGGCCGGATTCTTCGCCCGGGTATCGCGGCGACGACGAACACGCGCTGCGCCGGGCCGGGAGCGATAGCCCGGATCCCGCCACAGCTGGGTGACGCTGGTGCTGGCGCAGCCGGAGAGGACGATCGCGACGAGGGCGGTGCCGAGGCGAGACGGAGTCGATTCAAGGTGGAGGTCCTTTCGGGGCCTGGCCCGGCGCGGGCAGCATACGGGACCGGACACCCGGGTACCACGTTCTCGTGACGCGGCGCCCGAAACCGACGCGGGAATCGATCCGTGTACCTGCATCCTCATGGGTGAAGCCGGCCCCGCCCTCTTGGGGACGGCGGGAGGCGCGATGGGCGCCGTGACTCTCCGTGTGAAAGAATCCGGGATCCAGATGGATGCCCGGTCAGCGAATGGCGCGAGAGCAACGGGTGCCTCCACCCGGATCGTCCTGGAGTGGGCTGACCCTCGGCGCGATCCTGGTCGCACTCACCGGCTACGTCGCTGCTCGATCTCCGCTCCTCCCGGGAGGCCATCGAGGGCCAGCAGCGGAGCCGGCTGGAGCAGCAGGCCCGGATCGTCGAGAGGATGCTGGGCACCCGCCTCCAGGCGACCGGCAACGCCCTCGACGCCCTGCGCGCCGACCTGCCGGCGCTCCTGTCGCAGGGAAACGGCGTCCAGCCGCTGAACGAGCGGATGCAGGTGATGGTCTCGTCCATGGCCGGCGTGCGCACCTTCCTCCTGGTGAACGCGGCGGGCATCGCGATCGCCAGCAACCGCAAGGAGCTCATCGGGGTCGACTTCCACGAGGGCGAGCGCTACCGCGCCATCCGGAGCCACCCCGGCGCGTCCACGCTCTACGTCTCGCCCCCGTTCATGACGCCGCTCGGGAACTGGGCGCTCAGCCTGGGCAGGGCCGTCCTCGACGCCGACGGCGGGTTCGACGGCTACGTGCTGGCCATCATCAATCCCGAGTACTTCAACCTCCTCCTCGATTCCACGCGCTACGCGCCCGACATGTCGGTCGCCCTGATCCACGGCGCCGGGAAGATCATCTACCGGGTCCCCGACTCAGGCCGGTGCGGTCGGGATGGACCTCTCGGAGAAGCCGGACTCGCTGTTCCGCAAGCACCTCGCGAAGGGCGTGCACACCACCACCTGGACCGGGGCGCTCATGACCACCGGTGCCGACGCCCTGGCCGTGCTGCAGACCATCCGGCCTTCGGCGAGCGCCTCGGACGGGTTCCTGGTCGCCTCCTTCAGCCGGCGAGACCTCGGCCGTCTTCGCGGGGTGGCGAAAGGAGCGGAGGGACCGGCTCGTCCTCCTGGCCGTCGTCATCCTGGCGGCCACCTCCGGCCTGTTCCTCCACCAGCGGCGAAGGGCGGCGAACGCCTGGATCCGGGCCGAGCGGGAGGACGACCGCAGGAAGCAGGACGAGGCGCGTGCGGCTCTCCAGGCGCAGCTGGCCCAGGCCCAGAAGCTGGAGAGCGTGGGGCGGCTCGCCGGGGGAATCGCCCACGACTTCAACAACCTGCTCACCGTCATCCTCAGCTACGGGGACGAGATCCAGCAGGACGTGAAGAGGGGCACCGCCCCCGACCCGGCGAACCTCGACGAGATCATCGCAGCGGCCCAGCGCGCCGCCGACCTCACGCGCCAGCTCCTCGCCTTCGCCCGCAAGCAGATCATCGCTCCGGTCACCCTCGACGTGAACGAGCACATCCGGAGCAGCCAGAAGCTCATCGGCAGGGTGATCGGCGAGGACGTGCGCATCGTGGAGCGCCTCCAGGCCGACCTGTGGCCGGTCCGGTGCGATCCCGGGCTCCTCGGCCAGGTCATCCTCAACCTCGCCGTGAACGCCCGGGACGCCATGCCCGGGGGCGGCACGTTCACCGTGACCACGCAGAACGTCACCGTGTCTCCCGGGGACGGGATGCCCGACCCCGCGATGACCCCGGGCGACTTCGTGCGCTTGGCCGTGGAGGACACCGGGACGGGGATGGCGCCGGAGGTCCTGCAGCACGTGTTCGAGCCCTTCTTCACCACCAAGGGGCCGGGACGGGGGACGGGGCTGGGGCTCTCCACGGTCTACGGCATCGTGATGCAGAGCGGAGGTCACATGGGCGTGCGATCGACGCCCGGGCACGGAACGACCTTCGAGATCTTCTTCCCCCGCCGGGCCGCGGAGCAGGCGGCTCCCGTCGCAGGACCTGGACCGCGTGGAGGGCGGCAGCGAGACCATCCTGGTGGTGGAGGACGACCCCAGCGTCCGGGGGGCCATGGTCCAGGCGCTTCGCTCGGGGGGCTACCACGTCCTGACGGCCACCGGGCTGGACGAGGCGGTGGCGCTCGCCGGATCCGAGCCCGGCCGGGTGCACCTGCTCCTCACGGACGTGGTCATGCCCGGCCACGGCGGCCCGGAGGTTGCCCGCCGGGTGGTGGAGCGGAGCCCCGGCATGCGAGTCCTCTACGTGTCCGGCTACACCCAGGATGCGATCAGCCGCCACGGCGTCCTCGACGAGGGGATCGACTTCGTTCCCAAGCCGTTCACCGCCGACGCACTCCGGGCCCGGGTGAGAGAGGTCCTCGACCGCTCGCCTCGACCCGCCGGGGGCTGACGGGAACCTTCGCGCCGTCCCGCGACCGGCGGATTCGACCGGCAGGCCCAGGCGTGGTGAAATGCCGCGTGCCCGGAGAGACCCGGAAACCGGCGAACGACCTCGCGGCTACCCAGGAGGCCCTTCGCCAGAGCGAGGAGCGCCTGGCGCAGTTCCTGGACGGGAGCTTCGACGGCTACTGGGACACCGACCTCACCACCGGCACGAGCCATGTCAACGCCCGGTGGAACCAGATCGTCGGGCGAGATCCTGCCCTCGAGACGATCGACCAGGAAGGATGGGCGGCCCTGGTCGCGCCGGACGACCGGTCCACCATCGCGCCCGCCATCCAGGACGTGATCGCGGGGCGCTCCGAGAGACTCGACATCGAGTACCGGGTTCGCCAGGAAGACGGGTCCGAGAGGTGGGTCCGCAGCCGGGGGAAGGTCGTGGCGCGGGACGACGCCGGCAAGCCGCTGCGCTTCGCCGGGACCTTCACCGACGTCACCGTGCGGAAGCAGGCCGAGGCGCACCTCCGGGACGAGCGGAACCTCCTGCACAGCGCCTTTGCCACGCCGCTCGTCGGGATCATCATCATCGGCCCCGGAGGGGAGAGGCTCTTCGTCAACGACTGCGCCGTGGCGAGGACCGGCTACACGCGGGAGGAGTACCTCGCGCTCCCCATCACGAAGTTCGCCGCTTCCGGAGGACTTCGAGCAGGACATGGAGGGGCTGCGCCGGATGGTCGCCGGCGAGATCGATCACGAGTCCAGGGTGCGGCGGTTCGTCCGGAAGGACGGGACGACCTACTGGGCCTCCACGTCCGTGCACTGCGGCCGCGATCCCGAAGGCCGCGTGACGCACCTCTACTACTTCACGACCGATCTCACCGATCTCAAGGAGACGGAGGCCGCGCTGAAGGCGAGCGAGGCGCGCTACCGGGACGTCGTCGACCTCTCCCCGTTCGCGGTCGTCCTCCACCGCGAGGGGCGCATCGAGTTCGCGAACCGGGCCGCGCTCGCGATGCACGGCGCCGAGAGCGCCGAGCGGATCCTGGGGCGCCCCGCGCTGGAGTTCGTCCACCCAGACGCCCGGGACCGCGTGCGCGCCCGGATGGATACGCTCCGTGCGGGCGGCAGGGTCCCGCCCCTCCAGGAGCGCTTCCTCCGGCTCGACGGCTCGGCCTTCGACGTGGAGGCGGCCGCCACGGCGCTCCACGACCAGCGGGGCCCGGCCATCCAGGTGGTCTTCTGGGACGTGACCGAGCGCAAGCAGGTCGAGGAGGCGCTGCGCGAGAGCGAGCAGAAGTTCCGGACCGTGGTGGAGAACTCGCTGGAAGGCATCACCGTCCTCGATCTCCGCGTCGGGTCGGTACACGTTCGTGAGCCCCGCGCAGGCCCGATGACGGGCTTCTCGGTGGAAGAGCTTCGCGCCATGAGCGCGAGCGACATCCTCGAGCGCGTCCACCCCGAGGACCGGCACGTCCCGGCCGGGCAACAGGCCGCCATCGAGGCGGGCCAGGAGGCCGGAAGCAACGTCGAGTATCGCTGGAAGGTGAAGAGCGGGGAGTACCGCTGGATCAGCGACAGCCGCAAGGCGATCCGCGACGCCCGGGGCGCCCGGTGGCCCTGGTGGGCGTGAGCTTCGACGTCACCGACCGCAAGCGCAGCCGACGACTCGCTGCGGGAGAGCGAGCGGTGGCTGCGCCTGAGCCAGGACATCGCCCGGATCGGCCACTACCTGTTCGACGTGCAGGCGGACCACTGGTCCAGCTCCGCGGCCCTGAATTCCCTCTTCGGCATCGACGAGCGATTTCCGCGCAAGGCCTCGGACTGGCTCCGGATCGTCCATCCCGACGACCGGGCCGAGATGGAGGCGTACCTCGCCGGCCTCCTGGCGCAGGGGACGCGATTCGACCGCGAGTACAGGGTGGTCGATCAGCGGAGCGGGGAGACGCGCTGGGTGCAGGGAATCGGCGACCTCCTCCGAGCCGCCGGCGGAGAGCCGATCCACCTGGTCGGCACCATCCAGGACATCACGAGCCGGAAGAAGGCGGACATCGAGCGCAACGCCCTGCAAGGCCAGCTGGCGCTCACGGCGCGCCTCGCCGCCATGGGAACCCTGGTGGCCGGGGTGGCCCACGAGATCAACAACCCGCTCGCCGGCGAGCTCGCCGGCCAGGGCCTGGCGCTCGAGATCGTCCGCGAGGTCCGGGAGCGGATGCGCGGTTCCGCGCCGCTCTCCCGGGAGGCCGAGGGGCGCATGCTCGACGGCGTCGTCGAGGCGCTGGAGGACGCGCAGGAGTGCGGCGGCCGGATCGCCACCATCGTGAAGGACCTGGCCATCTTCGGGAGGTCCGACTCCCGGCGTCAGCGCGTCCGGCTGGTCGACGTCGTGGAGGGAGCCAGGCGGTGGCTGCCCGTCGCCGTCGCACGGACCGTGTCCATCACGGTGGAGGACCGGCGACGCCCCGGAGGTCATCGCGGCCCCGGGGCAGCTGGAGCAGGTGGTGCTCAACCTGGTCACGAACGCGGCGCGGGCCACGCCGGAGGGGCAGCGGAACGAGGTCCTCCTGCGGACCGGTCCGGGCGCCCCGGGCATGGCGCGGCTGGAGGTCGTCGACCACGGCATCGGGATCGCCCCCGCCATCCTCAATCGCATCTTCGAGCCCTTCTTCACGACACGCCGGGTCGGCGCCGACAAGGGAACGGGGCTCGGCCTCGCCATCAGCCAGGCCATCGTCGCGTCGCACGAGGGAACGCTCACGGTCGAGAGCGAGGTCGGCAAGGGCTCGACCTTCCGGATCGAGCTCCCGGCCGCGTCACCCTCGGCGTGAAATTGCTCCTGCAACGGCCCCCACGGGTGTGTCCCCGAAGGGGAGGTCCCGGAGCGCCTCGAATCCTGGGAGTATCGTCCCGGAGCGTGGTGGACCCCAGCCGAGGCGCAAGGTGAGAGAAGACGACGGCCCCAGGGCACCCGCCGCGGGTGCTCGCCTGCTGGGATGGCTGACGGCCGCCGCTGGCGTCTCCGTCCTCGTCGGGTGGGCGCTCGACCTGCCCGTGCTGAAGAGCGTCCTCCCCGGCGCCGTGACCATGAAGGCCAACACGGCGCTGGGATTCGTCCTGGGCGGCCTCTCCATCGCCCTCGTCCCGCGAGGCCCGGCCTCCCGCCTCGCCGGCAGGTCGCTCGCGGTCGCGACGGCGCTCCTGGGGGCCCTCACGCTGGCCCAGTACGTCCTCCAGGTCGACCTCGGCATCGACCAGCTGCTGTTCAGGGAACCGGAGGGCACCGTCGGAACCCTCTCTCCCGGCCGGATGGCGCCGACCTCCGCGGTCGCGTTCCTGCTGGTGGGCGTCTCGAGCTGGCTGGCGCGGTCCCGCCGCACGGCCTCGATCGCACAGGCGCTCGCGCTCCTCGTCGGGCTCCTCGGCACCCTGTCCACCACGGGGTACGCCTACGGCGCCACCAATCTCTTCGGCATCGGCCGCTACACGCAGATGGCGGTGCTCACCGCGGTCCTCTTCGTCGTGCTCGGCCTCGGGATCCTCCTGCTGCACCCGGCCGAGGGCCTCATGCGGACCGTGGGCAGCCGGACGCCGGGAGGGTGGGTGCTCCGGCGGATGTTCCCGACCCTCCTCGCCGTTCCGCTCCTGATCGGGTGGATCGGGGTATGGGGCACGCAGCGAGGCCACTGGAACTCGCCGTTCGCCGTCTCCGTCGTGGTCGAGCTCCTCCTCGTCGTCCTGACGGGCATCACCTACTGGTTCGCCACGAAGCTGGCGGAGAGCGAGGAGGCCCGGCAGCGCGCCGAGGGGGATCGGGCCCTGCTCCAGCAGCAGATGGACCGCACCTCCCGGCTGGCGGCGATGGGGACGCTCGTGGCGGGCGTCGCGCACGAGATCAACAACCCGCTCGCCGGCGTCCTCTCCGGCCAGGAGACGGCCCAGGGGATCCTCCAGCAGGTCCAGGCGAGGGCCCGCAGCGACGCGGGGCTCGACCGGGTCGCGATGGCGGGCCTGCTCGAGGAGGCGAAGGAGGCGTTGGGCGACGCGCAGGCAGGCGGGCGGCGGGTCGCACGAATCGTGAAAGACCTGACCACCTTCGGGCGTCCGGATGCGAGGCGGGCGCGGGTGCACCTGGCCGACGCGGTGGGCGCCGCCATGCAATGGGTGTCCGCCACCGTCGCGCAGCAGGCCGCCGTGGAGATCGACGACCAGGGAGCCCCCGACATCGTCGCGGCGGTGGGCCAGATCGAGCAGGTCCTCGTGAACCTGGTCGCGAACGCGGCGCACGCGACCGCCCCCGGCGAACGCGGCGTGATCACCATCCGGCTCGGACGGGGAGCGCCCGGGATGTCCCGCCTGGAGGTGGTCGATCGGGGGACGGGCATGAGCCCGGGCACGATGCAGCGCGTCTTCAATCCGTTCTTCACGACCCGCCCGGTGGGAAAGGGAACCGGGCTGGGGCTCGCGGTGAGCCACGCCATCGTGACGGCCCACGGCGGTACGCTCACCGTCGAGAGCGAGATCGGCAAGGGCTCGACGTTCCGGATCGAGCTCCCCGTCGCGCCGGCCTAGGGCCTGGGCGTCGCCGTCCGGGCGAGCGCGGCGCGCAGCCCACGTGCGAGGGCCTGGGTCGAGCCCACTCCCCAGTAGTGGAGGAACACGATCCGGGGCTGCTCCCCCACCATGTGCTGGTGGATCGCGACGACGTCGATGCCCGCTCCGCGAAGCGCCTGGAGCACGGGCTGGAGCTCGGGCTCCAGCATGGCGAAGTCCCCGTCGACGACGGCGCGGTCGTCCGAGCCGACGAACGCAGCCCACGTGTTCACGCCCATGGCGTTCCCGACCTCGTCGCCGTCCATCCGGGTCGCCCGGCCGAGGACGACCTTGTAGACGCCCTGGGCCAGCGTGCCTTTCACGCCGAGTGCGGCATCGATCTTGGCGGGGTCGAGCGAGGTCGCGGCGGGATCGATCCCGGCCGCCGAGGAGACCACTCCCTTCCCCCCGGCCGTGGCCTTCATCGTCTCGAAGACCTTGCCCACGCCGGAGGCGAGCGCCTTCTCGTCCCCCGTGCCGCCGATGTGCATGAACATGATCCGGGGCGAGTCCCACAGGAAGTGGTTGTGGAGGGCCGTGACGGCGAGTCCGCTCTCGAGCGCCACGCTCATCACTGGATTTACCTGGTCCTCGGTGACGACCAGGTCTCCCATCACCATCGCCCTCCCTGGGCTTCCCCGGAACGCCGCCCAGGAAGTGAGCCCCATGGGCGGCGACATCCTCGCGCCTGCCACGGTGACCTGGAGGTCGCTCCGGGGAACGGAGACCTTGAAGACGCCCTCCCGGGCGTCGAGCTGCCCCTTCGCTCCGGTGAGCTGCTCGATCCGGGCCGTGTCGAGCGTCGGCCCCGGCGGCGCCGCACGAGCTGCGGAGACGAGGGTCACGAGCGCGGCGAAAGCGAACGACTTCAGCTTCGTATCGAGCCTTCATGCCGGCTCCTTCGGTCCAAAGGTCACCTGGTAGGCGACGTAGAGCTGCCCCCCGAACGGGGCGCCGAGGCGGGTCCCGGCCGAGAAGAGCAGGTGATGCACGTCGGAGAGGTCCGTCACCACGCCGGCGTTGAAGCGCGTCTCCCCGCCGCCCCCGACCTCGGCGGCGGAGGTGTGGAAGATCTCCGCCCCCACCGTCACGGCCTCGCCGAGGCGGCACTGTCCCTGCCAACCGAAGAACCAGTAGTTCCGGTTCCCGCTTCCCGGGTTCACCCAGTAGCCACCGCCCCCGTAGGTCGTCCACGCCCCGAAGCTCTTCTGGAGCCACAGGGGAACGAAGAGCCGGGTGCTGCCGGTACCCAGCCCGCGGGAGAGGTTTCCCGTGGGAAGCTCGACGAGCGGGAAGGTTCCGATCATCGGGACCCAGTCACCCTCCTGGACGAACCGCCACTTCACGCCGAGCTCGGTGTCGCCGTAGCCGCAGGTCATCGGGCCGCCGGGAGCCCGGTCGTAGGCCAGAGGGGCGATGAGGTGGAGCTGGACCTGGGGGAGCGCCCCGAAGTTCACCTCCACCATGGGAAGCGCCCCGGACCAGGCGCCCCCCGCGGAGAAGAAGTCCTGGCTCGCGAGGTAGATCTCCCAGTGATGGAGCTCGACCGGCTCCGGGTCGTCCGTCGTGTACGGGGGGCCGGCGGTCGCCGGGCCGGCGAGAGCGGCGGCGAAAATGAACGCGGCGGCGAACGCCCCGGATCGCCTCGCCCTCACCGGCGGGGTCCACGCCCGGTCGTCCGGGACAGGAGGTGGTCGACCGAGGCCGGGCCCGCACCGACAATCACGAGGAAGGAGGTCCCCAGGAGCATGGCGAGGTCGGTGCGAATCTCGCTCGACATCCCCCAGAAGCCATACCGGGCGACCCTGGGCGTGCTGAAGATCCAGTAACCATGGCCGAGCAGGACGGGGATCTTCGTGGACAGGATGGCGACGGAGATGTTCACGAGGAGCAGGAGCGCCGCCGCTCGCGTCAGGAGGCCGACGAGGACCAGCAGCCCGCAGGCGATCTCGACGCCTCCGACGAAGGGTCCCGTCAGCAGCGGAGCCGGGATCCCGATCCGCGCGAACCGGCCGGCTCCGAGCAGGTCCGGGTAGAGGAACTTCTGGATCCCCTCGGAGAGGAAGATCCAGCCCACCGCGATCCGGACCAGGACCACGGCGGCGGGCGCGTTCGACCTGGCGAGCCGCTCGAGCACGGGCCCTCCGTTTCCCCGGGGAATGTATCGGCGGACCCGCCCGTGGCGCACATCCCGCTGGACCCCCGAAATCACTCGGGATCTCCCGCGGCCGGAAGCTTTTCGACGGCTGCGGCGTTAAGTAGCTGTCCACTCGTTGCACCCGCAATGACCCGTGCCCGGCAGCCGCCAGGCGCGATGGAAAGGCTCCCGTGACCCTCCGCAACGCGCACCCTGGCCGCCCTGGTCGGTTCCACCCTCTTCCTGGCCGCTTGCGGGGGAGGCAGCGGAGGCGCCACCACGACCCCACCCCCAGCCACCGTCGGCACCGTCAGCGGCACGGTGGTGAACGGGCCGGTGAGCGGCGCCGCGGTCACGGCCTACGCCATCACGAACGGAACGATGGGCGCGCAGGTGGGCGGCGGCACCTCCGACTCGTCGGGGAACTTCCACGTCTCGATCGGCGACTACGCCGGCCCGATGATGCTCCAGGCGAGCGGCGGCGCCTACGTCGACCTCGCCACCGGGACGACGATGACCATGCAGGCCGGGGACGTGATGGCGGCCGCCATCCCCTCGGTGACGGCCGGGGGCGCGATCACCGGCATCCAGATGACCCCGCTCACCACGATGGCCCACGCCCGCGTGCACCACATGGCCGGGGGCATCACCGCCGCCAGCATCGCCGCCGCGAACGGGGCGATGGGCGCCTACTTCTCCGTGAGTGACATCCTCCACACGGCTCCGATGAACCCGCTCCGTGGCCGGGTCGGGGACCGGGGCCAGCCAGGACGCGAAGAACTACGGGATGGCGATCGCCGCCATGTCCCAGTACGCGCAGTCCATCGGGATGCCGAGCTCGTCCGGCATCGTCACCGCCATGGCGGACGACGCCTCCGACGGCGTGATGGACGGCAAGATGGGCGCCACCGTCATCGCCATGGGCGGCGGGATGACGGCGGGGACGATGATGCAGGCCACGGCAGGCACGTCGGGGCTCGCGACGGCGATGACCGCCTTCGTGGGGTCTGCGAGGAACGTGTCCGGCGTCACGATGGCCAGCATGCAGCCGCTCGTCGATCAGCTCGCCGCGGCGAGCCGGCGCGGCCCCCGGCGGCGGCGGCACGATGACCGGGATGATCTCCGGGACGGCCACCAAGGGACCGGTCGGAGGAGCGACGGTCACGGCGTACGCCATCGCCAACGGGATGATGGGCGCCCAGCTCGGCAGCGCGCCGACCGACGCCAGCGGCAACTTCAGCGTGCCGCATGGGCAGCTACGGCGGCTCGGTGATGCTCCAGATGACGGGCGGCGCCTACACCGACGAGGCGACCGGCTCCACGATGCCGATGCTCTCCGGCGACCTGATCGCGGCATGCGTACCGGCCCTCGCCTCCGGCTCGACGACCACGGGCATCCAGATGACGCCGCTCACCTCGATGGCGAGCGCCCGGGCGAGGGCCATGACCGGCGGCATGACCGACGCCAACATCGCCACCGCCCACGGCGCGGTCGGGACGTACTTCTCCGTGAGCGACATCCTGCACACCATGCCCATGGACCCGACCGTCGCGGGCTCGGGCGCCGCCGCCACCCAGGATCAGAAGAACCACGGCATGGCCATCGCCGCCATGTCCCAGTACGCGAAGACGCAGGGCATGACGACGTCGTCCTCCGGCATGGTGACCGCCATGATGAACGACGCCTCGGACGGCATCCTGGACGGGATGATGGGCTCGACGGCCATCTCGATGGCGGGGATGGGCGGCATGATGGGCGGGACGATGCAGCCCACGGCCGGCACCTCCGGCCTCTCCACCGCGATGGGCACGTTCATCGGCTCCGCCATGAACCGGTCGGGCGTGACGGTGGCGGACATGCAGGCGCTCATGACCCAGCTCGCCGGGTCGAGCGGACAGCTCCCCGGCGCCGGGGGCGGGACCACCCCTCACGGCACGATGTCCGGCACCGCCTTCATGGGCGCCATGTCCTCCGGCGCCGTGACGGCCCACGCCGTCGCGAACGGCACGATGGGGCCGCCCATCGGTACGGCCACCGTCGACGCCTCGGGGAAGTTCACCATGCCGCTCGGCGCCTACGCGGGGACGGTGATGCTCCAGGTGACCGGGGGCTCCTTTGCCGACGAGGCCACGGGCACCCCGATGACCATGCAGGCGGGGGACGTGATGACGGCCTGCATCCCCTCGTTCGCGGCGGGCTCGACCGCGACGGGCGTCCAGGTGACGCCGCTCACCTCCATGGCCCAGATGATGGCGCAGTACATGCCGGGCGGGATGACGGCCGCGAACGCCGGGACGGCGAACGGGGCGGTGGGCAACTACTTCATGGTGGGCGACATCCTCACGACCTCGCCAATGGACCCGGCGACCCCGGGTTCCGGCGCCGGCGCGACCCAGGGCCAGAAGAACTACGGCATGTCCATCGCCGCCATGTCGCAGTACGCGAAGACCGTCGGGATGACCGTGTCGTCGTCCGGGATGGTGACCTCGATGATGCAGGACGCCTCGGACGGCACGATGAACGGGATGATGGGCTCCACGTCCGTCTCCATGGGCGGGATGGGGGGAGGCATGATGGGCGGCGGCACCATGATGCAGCCGGGCGCCGGAACCACCGGGCTTTCCACGGCCATGGGCACGTTCATCGGCTCCCCCATGAACCACTCGGGCGTGCAGGCCGCCGACATGCAGGCGCTCGTGAACAAGCTCGCCACCTCGACCGGGGTCATCCAGTAGCGCCGGGCTGAATCGTCACCGACCGGGCACGCGGGACCTGCGCTAGTCTGCAGCCCGCGATGCCGCCTCGTCCGACACCCGTCTTCGGAAGCGCCACCTCGTGGCTCTTCGGGTCCGCCCGGAAGCTGTGGGTCGACCTGGCGCTCCTCGCCGCGCTGGGAGGCGTGGTCTTCGGCCTCACCCGGCTCGCGGCCGAGTGGACGGGAGCGCTCCGGCCGGTCTTCGAGATCGACCTCTCCCCCTGGGCGCTTCCCGTACTACGCCTTCCTCTCCCTCTCCCGCGGCCTGGCCGCGTACGTGCTCTCGCTCGCCTTCACGCTGGGATACGGGTACTGGGCCGCGCGGGACCGGACCGCGGAGAAGGTCCTCATCCCGGCGCTCGACATCCTCCAGAGCATCCCGGTGCTGGGGTTCATGCCGGGCCTCGTCCTGGCGCTCGTCGCCGCGTTCCCCACGAGCAACGTCGGTCTCGAGCTGGCGTCGGTGATCATGATCTTCACCGGCCAGGCGTGGAACATGACCTTCAGCTTCTACCACTCGCTCCGGAGCATCCCGCGGGACTTCCAGGAGGTGGCGACGCTCGGCCGCTTCTCCTTCTGGAGGCGCTTCCGCTGGGTGGACCTGCCTTCCTCGGCCATCGGGCTGGTCTGGAACAGCATGATGAGCATGGCCGGCGGCTGGTTCTTCCTGATGGTGAGCGAGGCGTTCGTGCTCGGAGACCGGAGCTTCCAGCTCCCGGGGCTCGGCTCCTACATGAGCGTGGCGGTGGCGCGCGGCGACCGGGCCGCGATGGTGGCGGCCGTCGTGGCGATGGTCCTCATGATCGTCCTCCTCGATCAGATCCTCTGGCGCCCCGTCGTCGTCTGGTCGCAGAAGTTCCGGGTCGACGAGAGCGGGCAGGCGGTCGAGGCCCAGTCGTGGTTCCTGGACGTGCTCCGGGGCTCCCAGGTCGTGGCCCATCTCCGGAACGCGGCGGGAACCGCCGCCGGCCGGATCGCCGCGCTCCTCCCCGCGCGCCGGGTCGCGCCGGCCGGCCGGGCCCGGACCGAGCGGATGGTCCAGGTCGCGTCCATCGTGGCGTTCCTCGGCCTCCTCGCTCGTGCTCGCGCTCGGCTCGGTCGGGCTCTTCCGGCTCTTCACGAAGGTGGACGGTGCGAGCTGGCGAGGCATCGGCGTGGCCGCGTCGCTCACGCTGGGGCGCGTGCTGCTCGCGACCGTCCTGGGCACGCTCTGGACGGTCCCTGCCGGGCTCGCCATCGGCCTGTCGCCCCGGCTCTCCCGGCGTGCTGCAGCCCGTCGTGCAGGTGGTCGCGTCCTTTCCGGCGCCCATGCTCTTCCCCGCGGTGGTGGCGCTGCTCGCCGCGGCAGGGATCGGGCTCGGCTGGGGAAGCGTCCTCCTCATGCTGCTCGGCACCCAGTGGTACATCCTCTTCAACGTGGTGGCCGGCGCCATGGCCATCCCCGCCGATCTCCGCGAGGCCGCGCGCATCTACCGCGTCGGCACCTGGAAGCGGTTCCGGATCCTGTACCTCCCCGCCGTCTTCCCGTACCTGGTCACCGGCTGGGTCACCGCCGCGGGCGGGGCCTGGAACGCCAGCATCGTGTCGGAGTACGTGAGCTTCAAGGGGAGCGAGCTCGCCGCCGACGGCCTCGGAGCGCGCATCAGCGTCGCCGCCGCGGCAGGCGACTTCCCGACCCTGGCGGCGGCGGTCTCGGTGATGGCGGTGGTGGTGGTCCTCTTCAACCGGCTGGTGTGGCGTCGGCTGCACCTCATCGCCGAGCAGCGTTTCTCCCTCACCCGGTAGTGCCCGGAGCGCGCATGGCGAACGACACCGAGATCCTCTGCGAGCTGCGCCACGTCGAGAAGGAGTTCGAGCAGGCGGGCGGACCTCCGCTCCGCGTGCTCCAGGACATCGACCTGGCGATCCGGGAGAACGAGGTGGTGGCGCTGCTCGGGCCGTCCGGCTGCGGGAAGTCGACCATCCTGCGCATCCTGGCCGGGCTCACGAAGCAGACCCGGGGCGCGGTCCTCTACCACGGCAAGCCGCTCGAGGGGCTCAACCCCGGCATCGGGTTCGTCTTCCAGAGCTTCGCGCTCTTTCCCTGGATGACGGTGGCCCGCAACGTCGAGACCATGCTGGAGGCGCAGGGGCTCCCGAAGGGCGAGGTGGCGGAGCGGGCCGCGCGCGCCATCAAGATCGTCGGGCTGGCCGGCTTCGAGGAGGCCTACCCGCGGGAGCTCTCCGGAGGGATGAAGCAGCGGGTGGGGATGGCCCGCGCCTTCTCGCTCGAGCCGGAGATGCTCTTCATGGACGAGCCGTTCAGCCAGGTGGACGCCCTCACCGCGGAGAGCTTGCGGGCCGAGGTCCTGGACGTCTGGACGCCGAAGGACCGGAATCCCAAGTCCATCGTGATGGTGAGCCACGACATCAAGGAGGTGGTGTACATGGCCGACCGGATCGTCGTCCTCGACGCGAATCCGGGCCGCGTGCGCACCATCGTCGAGAACACGCTGCCCAGGCCGCGCGACTACCGCTCCCCCGGGCTGCTCCAGCTCGTGGACCGCCTCCACGACATCATCACCGGCATGGAGATGCCCGACGTGGCCGAGGTGGCGGGTGCGCCCCAGGTCTTCGAGCCCCTCCCGCACGCCGGCGGGGTCGAGATCGAGGGACTCCTGGAGTACCTCGACGCCCGCGGCGGGCGAGAGGACGTCTTCCGCATCGCGGCCGACACCGACCGGGAGTTCGGTCACGTCATCACGGCGACGAACGCCGCCGAGCTCCTCGGCTTCGTCGACACGCCGCACCGCACCGTCGTGCTCTCGTCCGAGGGCGCCCGGTACGTGAAGGCCAGCCCGTCGGCGCGCAAGGCCATCTTCCGGGAGAAGCTGCTCGACATCCTGCTCTTCCAGCGCGTGCGCGGCGCCATCCAGGAGTCGGAGGCGCACGAGGTCGACCGCGACTACGTGCTGGAGGTGATCGCGATGAACCTGCCGAGCGAGAACTTCGAGTGCACCTTCGAGACGTTCGTGAACTGGGCGCGGTTCGGCGACCTCTTCTCCTACGACGAGAACACCGAGGCCATCGGGCTGTCGGAGGAGCTCCCCGCCGTCAGCTGATCGTGTGCCATGCCCGGAGACCTGGGTCGTACTGGAAGTCCGTGGCCCGAGGACGCGACTTCCGCGTCCAGGCGGTCGCCGGGGAACGGCGCGATCGGCGATCGCCGGGCGCAGGAATCCAGCGGCATCGCGGGGACGTTCTCGACTTCAAGATGTTCAGCAACCTGTCGCTGAACCTGATCGTCGAGATGAGCGGGGCGGAGTGGCGGCGCTCGTCGAGGCACTCGAGGCTCCGGCTGGAGCGTCGAGGTCGAGCCGGATCGCGAGGCGCTCGCCGTGCGCGCGGCCGATCGGCTCGAGGGCACCTCCAGGTGACGTTCCCGAAGGGGACGGCGAGCTGAGCATCCCGCTGCCCGTGGTGCCGGGAGTGATTGGGGAGCTTCCGGCCGAGGACGCGCCTTCAGGCCGCGGAAGCTCGACGCGAAACGTGGAGCCCTTTCCCGGCTCGCTCTCCGCCGTGATCGTGCCGCCGTGCGCCGTCACGATGGCGTGGGAGATGGAAAGGCCCAGCCCCATTCCCTGGCCCACGGCGCGGGTCGTGAAGAACGGGTCGAACACGTGCTTCATCACCTCGGGGGTCATCCCGGAGCCGTCGTCCGACACCTCGATCCGCGTCCGGCCCGGTCCACCCGCGCCGATCCGGATCCGGACGTCGGCCCGTCGCTCCTCGGGAACCGACTTGATGGCGTTGCTGACGAGGTTGACGACCACCTGGGAGAGCTGTCCCTCCGAGGCCAGGACGTCGGGCGCCCCCTCGTCCTCCACGTGGAGGGCGGAACGCTGCCGGAGCGCGGGCGGAAGCCAGCGCATCGCGACCTCGATCACCCTGGCCGGCGCGACCCGGCTGCGCTGGGGATCCGGCCGGCCGAAGAGGGCGAGGTCCTTCACGATCGCGGCGATGCGACGCTCGCCCGCCTGGGCGTCGCCCAGGGCGTCCGCCACCTCGTCGAGGCTCCGGGCCAGCTCGTCCCGGTCGATGGGCTTGCCCGAGCGAAGGGCGGTGCGCATCCGCTCGACCTCCTCCTCGACGAATCCGTGGGAGGCGAGCGCGCCGCCCAGCGGATTGTTGATCTCGTGGGCGACGCCCGCGACGAGCGTTCCCAGGGCGGCGAGCCGGGAGGCCACGGCGAGCTGCTCGCGAAGCAGCGTGCTCCTCGGTGACGTCGGCGGCGACGCCGATGAATCCGCGGACTCGCCCGTCCGGCCCGAGGAGGGCCGCGACGAAGCCGCGGATCAACGCGACCGTCCCGTCCGGCCTCCGCATCCGGTACTCGCTCCGCAGGATCCCGTCGAGGCGATCGCCTTCCGATACTCCTCGTCCAGGCGCTCCCGGTCCTCCGGCTGGATGGCGTCGGACCAGGTCCGCCCCGACATCGCCTCCGGGGCGACGCCGGCGAGCTCGGCGGCGGCGCGATTCGCGTAGAGGAGCACGCCGCGCGCGTCGGTCTCGATGATGCCCACCGGCGAGCTCTCGGCCAGCGACCGGAAGCGCGCCTCGGCCTCGCGGAGCGCCTGCTCGGCCGCCTTCCGCTCGCTCAGGTCCCGGCTCACGCCCAGGATCTCGGCGATGGCGCCATCCGGGCCGGCAATCGGGATGGCCATGACCTCGGTCCAGACGGTGGAGCCGTCCCTGCAGCGGTACTCGAGCTCTCCCCGGAACCTCTCCGGCGGTCGCCCGGCCTGGAGGTCGGCGAACAGCTTCGTGAAGTACCCGAGCGAGATGGCCTGCGACGCGGGCGGGTGGATCTCCTCGATCGGCTGCCGCATCGCCTCCTCCGGCGTGAAGCCGCGCAGCTTCTCCACGGAAGGGCTGACGTAGGTGATTGAGCCGTCGGGTCCCATGGTCCAGACGACGTCCAGGGCATTGTCGGCGAGCAGGCGGTGCCGCTCCTCGCTGACCCGGAGCTTCTCCTCCACCTGCTTCCGCTCCGTGATGTCCAGGAACGAGGCCACGATCTTCCGCCGGTCCGGGATGAGCGCCACCGACATCAGGCCGTGCCGGATCTCGCCGTCGCGCCGGTAGAAGGTGAACTCGTACTTGTCCGGTGCGGTGGCGGGATCCGAGAGCCTGCGCCGGTTGTATTCCAGGAGCCGTTCCAGATCGCCGGGCGGGATCTGCCGGGTCCAGCTCATCCCCACGACCTCTTCCCGGGGATAGCCGCTCATCTTGCAGTAGGCGTCGTTCACCATCGAGATCGTCGTGTCCGCCTCGATGATGGCCATGGCCGCCGAGTTGCCCTCGAAGCAGGCCCGGAAGTAGGCCTCGCTCTCGCGCAGCGCCTCCTCGGCCCTTCGCTGGGCGGAGACGTCGCGAGCCATCGCCATGAAGAGGCGCTCGCCGCCGACGTCGACCGCACTGAGGCGGACCTCCACGGGGAAGGTCGAGCCGTCCTTTCGCCGATGGTGGCCCAGGAAGGCGACGGGATTGCCCGGCGCGATCCTCGCCCACGTCCTGCTGCGCACGGGCCAGGTCGACATCCTGCTCGACCTCGGTCATGTTCATCCGCAGCAGCTCGTCCCGGGTGTAGCCCAGGCTCTCGCAGGCGCGGCGATTCACCTCCCGGAGACGTCCCGTGGAGTCGTGGAGGAGGATGGCGTCGGCCGCGTGCTCCAGGAGCGAACGGAACTCCGCGTCGGTCTTCCGGAGCTTTCCGGGCACGAGATCCACAGTCCCACCCCCGTCCAGCCCGATCAAGGGCTGCAAGGGGGCTCCACCTCAGTTACAGGACGCGGCGGCGGCCCTTCTTCCGTTGCCGGACGGCTTCACCTCCAGCGACTCGGTGAGTCGGTGGACGAACTGGCAGGCCACCCGGGACTCGCCCGGCTTCGCGGACGCCAGGGCCTCCCGCACGGCGGCCTCGACCGTCCCACCCTGCTTGCGGTTGACGGCCTCGCCGCGCCGGGTGAGCACCAGTCGCAGCCTGCGTCCGTCGGAACGATCCTGGTTCCGCCGCAGGAGCCCCGCCTGCTCCAGCCCGGCGGCGAGCCGGCTCACGGTTCCGGGGTCGAGGCTCAACAGGCCGGCGGCGTCGCCGGGAGAACACCCCGGCGTCTCCCCGATGGCGCGGAGAAGCAGGCGCTGCGGCCCCGTGACGCCCAGGTTCCGATGCATCCACTTCGACCGGGCCTCCAGCGCGTGCGCCAGCGCCCAGAGCGATTGCATGACCTCGAGCACGTCCGGGTTCGAACCCCGCTTCTTCATCCAACCTCCCAGGGAGCGGCCGACGGGCCGACCACGCGCATCTTGCACGAAAGCCGCCAGGGTTTCCCATCGCGCGGTGGGCCGCCCCCCGTGCGGGGATGGATTTCTGCTGTGCACGTGCAACGACGTCGGTGCCCTCAGAGCACCCGGTCGATGGTGACCAGGTCCACGAGGCCGTCGACGCCGTAGAGTGCCGGGATGATCCGCTCCGGCGGGTGCCTGCGCCGCAGGGCCGCCACCTTCTCGGTCCCCGCGCGGTAGGCCGGGCAGGTACATGCGGCCGAGCAGCGGGTGACGCCCCCAGGCGCCGGAGAGCTTCTCGGCCCGCTCTGCCGAGACCAGGTAGTCCCTTCGCAGCGGCGGCGGCCACCTCCGCCTGGGGTCGCCCCTCGCCCCAGGTGAGCCAGGAGGACTGGTTCTTGGCGTCGTCCTGCAGCCGGGCCAGCAGCACGCCGATCTGGAGGTCCTCGTCGGGAAGCTCCTCGACCTCCGTCACGCCGTGGGCCATGAGGATGGCGTTGTTGGCGATTCCCTCGAAGAGGGCGGCGCCGAGCGTGTTCATGGTGAGCACGGTGGCCTCGAAGCCCAGCTTGCCCTGGACGTACAGCCCCTGCGCCAGGGCGAAGGTGGTCGACGTGTCCCGGCACGACCTCGTGGCTGACCAGGTCGCGAACTCCGGAACCGAGATCTGGAGGGAGGCGTTGAGCTCGTAGGTGGCCTCGTAGCGGGGCGCGCCCGACGCGTCGCGCGCCCGGCCCACGTAGTTCATGGAGCCGGAGAACCAGGCGTCCTCGATGGGCAGGAACGTACGTTGGCGCGGGGCACGTCGTGCAGCGAGGCCGGCAGGTGCGGCACCACGTGGCGGCGCGTCCCCTCCTCGAGCTGGGCGATGAAGGCGTCGCCCAGCTGCCGGACCGACTTCCGCGGCACGAGCCGCTCGGCGCGCCAGGCGTCCACCGCCTCGAGCAGCTCGGCGGGCGTTCCGGAGGGATGGCCCGCGCGCGCCAGGAGCTCGGCGAGCCGCCGGCGCTTCTCCTCCGGCCGGGAAGGCTCGGGCGCCCGGCCGCACGAGGACTGCACGCAGCGCGCATAGGGCACGGCGGGCCCCCGCCCCAGCTGCTCCTGGGCGAGCTCCCACATGATCCCCAGGCTCCGGGCGACGCCCTCCAGGTAGGCGCCGCGCAGGCCGCCCATCGCCTGGCTCCGCGCCAGCAGGTCGCGCACCGCGCCCGGCACGTCCACGGCGGCGAGGTAGGCGTCCACCGCCGCGACGTCGATCGGCTGCCCGCCACGCCGCCGGTCTGGCGCAGGCGCGCCGCCGCCGGGTGGGTGTAGGCGGCCGGCAGCGGCTCGTCGGAGAACCAGGAGTCGGCGATGAAGCGGCCGACGCCCGACGGGTCGAGGACGTCGCCGCCCCAGAGCGTGTCGAGGCCCAGGATGGCGGTGGCGGTGGTCGCGTCGAGGGAGGAGGTGTCGATCATGGCGCCCAAGCGTAAGAGGCGCGACGTCGGCGGGCACGCCGGATTGGAGCCGGTCGGGTCAGCCGACCGCAACGAGCCCGACGAGATGCCCGATGGCCGCGGTGATGGCCATGGCGAAGCCACCCCCGATCACCGCACGGATGGCTGCGCGAAGGACCGGCGCCCCGCCCAGTCGCCCCCCCAGTCCGCCCAGCACGGCCAGGCTGACCATCGCCGAGGCGACGATTGCGACGACGTGCAGGGACGCTGGCGCCAGCAGGAGCGCCGCGATCGGGAGCAGGCCAGCCGTCGCGAAGCTCGCCGCGGAGACGAACGCGGCCTGGAACGGTCGAGCCCGGGATCCCTCGTCGAGCCCGAGCTCGTCGCGCACGTGCGTCTCCAGCCGATTCCTCGCGGAAAGCTGCGCGGCGACCTGTCTCGCGAGCTCGGCGTCGAGACCGCGCTTCCGGTAGATCTCGACGAGCTCGACGAGCTCGTCGTCCGGCTTCGAGGCCAGCTCACCTTTCTCGAGGGCGACGTCGGCGCGCTCCGCGTCCCGCTGCGAGCTGACGGAGACGTACTCCCCCGCGGCCATGGACATGGCGCCGGCGACCAGGCCAGCCGTTCCCGCGACCAGGACGGCGTGACCGGGAGCCTGAACGGAGGCGGCCGCCACTCCAAGCATCAAGCTCGCCGTCGAGACGACACCGTCGTCCGCACCCAGCACCGCGGCGCGAAGCCATCCTCCGCGGGCGCTTCGATGCGTCTCGGCCCCTTTGGGCTGCGCGCTGGCCATGTTCCCCCTCCGGTCTCCACGCTAGCAGCCTCGGCGATGTACTTCGAGTGACAAGCGGGTCCGGGCGCTCCCTGGTACGCGGTACGGGGGTGGCCTCGCCGAAGGAGGGGAAGAATCAGGCGACCTGGGACTGGGCCCGTGCCTGCAGACGCCTGGCCATGTGCGGGGAGCCGGGAAGCCGCCGAACGGGCTGGACGACGACCTCCCCTTGCTGCTGATCGCTCAATCGCACGACCAGGCAGTGCACTCCGGAAACGGCTCGGCAGGTCGGGCATTGCACGTCGAGGGCTGAGGCCATGTCACCTCCAGGAAATCAGGCGTGGGTGATGCGACGGACGGCGGGGAGAGCGGCGCAGAGGCCGGGAAAGCATCCACCGCGGGCACGCGGTTCCGGGCTCCGTGCCCGGTGATCGGACGCATGCGGCCGTCGGTCTATTCCGCGCCCCATCCGGCGAGATCCCGCTCGTCTCCCCCGAACGGGCCCGCGAACGGGGAAGAACCCGTATGACGGTGCGGTCCGCCGCCCGCTGACGGCACCCCCGCTGGCGGCGGACGAAATCGCCGGCAAGGTCTACGACTGGTAGGCCTTCCTCAGCTCGGCGACGTCGATCTTCTTCATCCGCAGCATGGCCTCCATGACCTTGCGCGCCTTCCCGGGATCGGGGTCGGTCAGCATTTCACCTAGAGTGGATGGAATGATCTGCCAGGACAGTCCGAACCTGTCCTTGAGCCAGCCGCACTGCCCCTCGTGACCGCCTTCCGAGAGCTTGCCCCAGTACCGGTCGACCTCCTCCTGCGTCTTGCAGTCCACCACGAAGGAGATGGCCTCGGTGAACCGGAAGAGCGGCCCGCCGTTCAGGGCGGTGAACGCCTGACCGTCGAGCTCGAAGGCGACGGTCATCACGCTGCCCTTCGGTCCGGGCCCTGCTTCTCCGTAGCGCGAGACGCTCACGATCCGGGAGCCGGGGAAGACGGAGACGTAGAGGTTGGCGGCCTCCTCGGCCTGGTGGTCGAACCAGAGGAACGGCGTGATCCTGCGCATGGCGGGTCCTTTCTCTCCCCCCCGGCCAATAACGAGCGGCGGCGAGGTGCGCTGCCGGCCACACGAAGTTCGCCGGCCCCCGTCACGTTTGCCGCGGCCCGTCGTCTCTCCTGCGTGAAACCGAAAACCCTCCTCCTTCCCCGTCGGCTGGCGAAGCGCGTGGCGGACGCGCTGGTGGCCCGCCTCGACGCAGAGTTCGACGACCTGGCCCGCCGCCTGGAGATGGCCGCAGCCCGAACGCCTCGTCGTCGGGTCTCTCGCCCGCCCCGGAGTCGGCCGGCCGGCGACGCCGTCGTGCCGTCGCAGGAGCCACGCTCCTCCGGGGATTCTCCGGAATCGTCAGCGGATGGCTGAGAACATCGATCGGCAAGAAAGCCTGAGGCGGACTTGACCCGCGACGGCCACTCGTCGATCTTCTGCCGATGTCCATGAACCGGAAGTGGGCCTTGATCCTCGGAGCGTCGTCGGGATTCGGCGAGGCCATCTCGCTGGCGCTGGCCCGGGCGGGGCGCAACGTCTTCGGCGTCCACCTCGATCGCCGGGGCACGCTCCCCAACGTGGAGCGCATCCGGGCCGGGATCGAGGCGGCGGGCGGGAAGTCCGTCTTCTTCAACGTGAACGCCGCCGACCCGGAGAAGCGGGCGGAGGTGGTGGCCGAGATGAAGCGCGTCCTCGCCGAGGAGGGGAATGCCGGCGGCGTGGACGTCCTGCTCCACTCGCTGGCCTTCGGCACCCTGAAGCCCTTCGTCACCGAGAACGCCGCCGACGCCATCACCCGTCCCCAGATGGACATGACGCTCGACGTGATGGCCCACTCCCTCGTCTACTGGGTGCAGGACGTGCTCCAGGCCGGGCTGATGGGTCCGGGCTCGCACGTCTACGCGATGACCAGCGCCGGCGGCCACCGGATCTGGCCCTCCTACGGCGCGGTGTCGGCGGCCAAGTCGGCCCTCGAGAGCCACTGCCGGCAGCTGGCCGTGGAGCTCGTTCCCCGCCAGATCGCCGTGAACGCAGTCCGGGCCGGGGTCACCGACACGCCCGCGCTCCGGAAGATCCCGGGCAACGACCGGATGATCGAGCACTGCCTGTCGCTCCACCCCGCCAAGCGCCTCACCACCCCGGCCGACGTGGCGGCGGTGGTGGTCGCGATCTCCCGTCCCGACACCATCTGGCTCACGGGGAACGTGCTCGGCGTGGACGGCACCGAAGACCTCGTCGGCTAGGTGCGATGTTCGGACGATGGCTCATCCCCGCGGGAGCCGTCGTCGCCTTGCTTCCCGGGGTCTCGTCGGCCGCGGCGCTCCTCCTCGGCGCCGCCATCGCGCTGGCCTTCGGAAACCCCTGGGCTGCGTGGACCCGCCGGATCCAGAAGTCGCTCCTGCCGGCCGCGGTGGTGGGCCTGGGCGGGGCGATGGACCTCGGCGTCGTGCTGCGCACGGGGCTCCACGGATTCGGGTACACGGTGGTGAGCATCGGAGCCACCCTGGGAGCCGGGCTCCTGCTCGCCCGCTGGCTGCGGGTCGAGGGGAACACCGGCAAGCTGATCGCCATCGGCACCGCCATCTGCGGCGGGAGCGCCATCGCCGCGGCGGCGCCGGTCCTCCAGGCGGACGAGCACGAGATGACGGTGTCGCTCGGAACGGTCTTCCTCCTGAACGGTCTCGCACTCCTGGTGTTCCCTCCGGTAGGACGCCTCGTCGGGCTCGGCCAGGACCAGTTCGGCCTCTGGGCGGCGCTCGCCATCCACGACACGAGCTCGGTCGTCGGGGCGGCCATGGCCTACGGGGCGCGTGCCCTGGAGGTGGCCACCGCCATCAAGCTGGCGCGGGCGCTCTGGATCGTCCCGCTCGTCCTGGCGATCGGCTGGGTGTCGAACCGGAGGCCGGGGGAGCCCGGCTCGAGGGCGCCGCGTCCCTGGTTCATCCTGGGCTTCGTCGCGATCGCCGCCGTCGTCACCTGGATCCCGGCGCTGCGGCCGGCGGGCGCCCTGATCGCGGCGGGAGCCAGGCAGGCCATGGTGCTGACGCTCTTCCTCGTGGGTGCGGGACTCTCCCGGGCCGCGCTCCGCCAGGTGGGGGCCAGGCCCCTCGTCCTGGGGGAACGCTCTGGGTCGCGGTGAGCGCCCTCGTGCTCGGGGCCATCGAGATCGGGCTCCTCGGATAGCGACTCCGGTTAACCTCATCCGCCATGGTCGGGAAGGAGCACCCATGCACCTCGAGGTGACGTCATGGAGCTGAGGGGCAGGAGCCGAGCGTGGTTCTACGTCGGCATCGCCGGCGTGCTGGGTGCGATCACCTGGATCGACTACCTCACCGGCTACGAGCTCGGCCTCTTCGTCTTCTATTTCATCCCGGTGGGGCTCGCGGCCTGGTACGGGAGCCAGGCCGCCGGGCTCGTCTTCGCCGTGGCCTCGGCCGCCTGCTGGTACGCCGCGGACCGGCTGGCCCTCCACCCGTACTCGAACGCGATCTTCATCTACTGGGAGACGTTCATGCGTCTCGTCTCCTACTTCACGACCGCGCTCACGCTGTCGACGATCCGGAGGCACGTCCGGGAGCGGGAGGACCTGCTCCACGTGGTCTCCCACGACCTGCGCGCGCCGCTGGGCGCCGTCATCGGGCAGGCCCAGATCCTGCGACGTCGCCCCGACGCGGATCCGTTCCCCGTGGCACGCGCCGACGCCATCCTCCGCGCAGCAAGCCGGATGGACGCCATGATCGAGGACCTCCTGGACGGCGCCCGATCCGATGCGGGGCGGCTCCACCTGGACCTCCAGGACGTCGACCTCGCACCGTTCCTCGCCGAGCTCGTCGCGCACATGGGCACGTCCCTGGAGGTCGAACGGGTGCAGGTCTCCACGCAGGGCGCGGAGCGCATCCGGCTGCGCGCGGACCCGAGGCGGCTCGAGCGGGTGCTCGTGAACCTGATCTCGAACGCGCTCAAGTACTCCCCGGAGGGAACGGTCCACGTGGAGGTGGCACGCCGCGAGGACCGGGTGCTCCTCTCCGTCGTCGACGCCGGGCCCGGAATCCACCCCGACGACCTTCCGAACCTCTTCGCGCGGTTTCACCGGGGCCGCGGCTCCGGGTCCCGGGAAGGGACCGGCCTCGGCCTCTACGGGGCGAAGGTCCTGGTGGAGGCTCACGGCGGCACGATCTCCGCGTGGAGCCGCCCGGCGAGGGTTCGACCTTCCGGGTGGATCTGCCCGCGACGGGCGCGGAGCCCTGAAGAGGAGGGGCGGGCCGCGGCGCCCGGTTGGACCCCGAGGGCCGGATTTGCTAGACCGGCCCACCATGGAACGCGCACTTCACTGGTCGTCGATCCTGCTCCTCGCCGCCACGCGCGGTCGCCTGCGCCCACGCCGCGCCCGCCCCGGCCTCCGCCGCTCCCTCCACCCCGGCCGCAGCTCCGGCGACGGCTCGCGTCGAGGTCCAGACGGGTGGCATCCGCATGATCCCGATCGAGACCCCGCGAGGGAAGTTCAACGTCTGGACGAAGCGCGTGGGGAGCAACCCGAAGGTGAAGCTGCTGCTCCTGCACGGCGGGCCGGGCGGCACGCACGAGTACTTCGAGTGCCTGGAGAGCTTCCTCCCCGCCGAGGGGATCGAGTTCATCTATTACGACCAGCTCGGCTCCGCGTACTCCGACCAGCCGAAGGACGACTCGCTCTGGACGATCGAACGGTTCGTCGACGAGCTGGAGCAGGTCCGCCAGGCGCTGGGGCTCGACCGGGAGAACTTCTTCCTCCTCGGCCATTCCTGGGGCGGCATCCTCGCCATCGAGTACGCGCTCCGCTACCCGCAGCACCTCAAGGGGCTCGTGGTCGCCCACATGATGTCGAGCATCCCCGCGTACAACCGGTACGCGAGCGAGGTGCTCGAGAAGCAGATGGACCCCGCCGTCGTGAAGGAGATCAAGGCCCTCGAGGCGAAGGGGCAGACCGAGAGCCCACGATACATGGAGCTCCTCCTGCCCAACTTCTACGCGCAGCATCTCGTGCGCCTCGACCCGTGGCCCGAGCCCGTGTCGCGCTCCATGGCCCACCTCAACGGCTCGATCTACGCGCTCATGCAGGGCCCCAGCGAGTTCCACGCCTCCGGGCGGCTCGAGACGTGGGACCGGTCGAAGGATCTCGTCCGGATCCAGGTGCCCACGCTCGTCATCGGCGCCGAGAACGACACGATGGACCCCCGCCACATGCGCTGGATGTCCACCCAGTTCCCGCGCGGGAGCCATCTCCACTGCCCCGCCGGGAGCCACATGAGCATGTGGGACGACCAGCAGACCTGGGTTCGCGGGCTCGTCCGCTTCCTCCAGGCGAATGCGGGCTGATGGCGGACGGGGATCGCCACACGCTCCTCGAGGACGTCCAGGCCATCGTCACGGCCTGCGCCTTCTTCTCGCTCGGCCTGACCCTGCTCGGAAGCGCCGGCCTCCTCATGGGCGGGACGCCAGGGATCGCGCTGCTCGTGGCCCGGGTGACCCACCTCCCGTTCGGCGTCGTCTACGTCCTCGTGAACGTCCCGTTCTTCTGGCTCGGCGTCCGGGTGCTCGGCTGGCCCTTCACGCTGAGGACCTTCGCCGCCATCGGCCTCCTCGCCGTCGCGACCGACCGGCTCCCGCGGGTCCTCGCGCTCGGCCAGGTGGCGCCGCTCTACGCCGCCGCCATGGGCGGTGCGCTGGCCGGGGTGGGGCTGCTCATGCTCTTCCGGCACGACGCCAGCCTGGGCGGGCTCAACATCGTCGCCATCTGGCTCCAGAAGCGGTTCGGCGTGCGCGCCGGGGTGTTCCAGCTCACCGTCGACGCCTGCATCGTCGTGGCCTCGTTCTTCGTCGTGTCCCTGGAGACGCTGGCGCTCTCGGGGTCGGCGCGATCGCGCTCAACCTGGTGCTCGCCGTGAACCACCGGCCCGGACGCTACATGGGGACGTGATCGGGGCGGTCGCCGAGGGGCGACCGGCTCAGCGGATCACGAGCAACGGCTGCCGCTCGCGGACGAAGTCGGCGATGGCCTGGATCTCCGAATCGGTTCCGGTGGCCACGCAGCCCAGCGTCCAGTCGTAGGCCGTGGTCGGATACGCGGGCTCCGGCAGCCTGCGCGGGGGGCCGTGGATCCCGACGTCGCCGCCGGTCTGTCCCTGGGCAGCCTGCTCCGGCGTGGGGTAGACGATGGGAATGAAGAGGCCGAACTTCCCGGAGGGCCTCGGCGTCCCGAGAGCGTAGGTCCCGAGCGGCGTCCGCCGGTCGCCCTTCTTGCGCTTGTCGAGGCCGCCCTGTCCGAGCGCCACCTCGAAGCGCGCAGCCACCGCGCCATCGCGGCAGAGCCAGAGCTCCCGCTTCCGGGTGATGACCGTGACCACGTCGCCGGTCTCCGGGCACCAGGTGGCCGGCGACACGGAGGCGGCCGGCGTCCCCGGTGCGGCGGACGCCAGCGGAGCGACCATCGGTTCCGGCGCCGTTTCCGCGCCACTCGACGCTTCGCCCGGCTCGCTCGACGCAAGCGACGCGATCGACGAGAACGGCGCGTTCGCTTCGGCCGACTCGGCCCGGGCGATGCCCGCGAGCAGGAGCACCGCCAGCGCCGCGACCACTCGCCCGGATGTAGGGAGGAATGCTGCCACGCCCTGCCAAGTTACGATCTGCGGGGCCCCTTGTCACGAATCCCCGCTTGCCCTAACAAGTCCCCATGGTGGTCATCGTGCACACACGTCCAGGACGCTGGCTCCTCGCGCTCGCTCTCGCGATCGGCGCGGGCTGCGCCCATGCGCCGCCGGTGGTGGAGAAGGAGGTCGATCCGCCGCTCGTGACCGTGGCCGAGCCGACCTGCCAGGTGATCCAGGCAGCCGACTGCGGGCCGTCGGGAGACTGCCGCGGCGTGGAGCTCATCGGCGCCTCCTGCTTCCGCTCCATCCTCCCGGACGAGTCGCTCATCGAGATCGCCCGCCAGTACGACCTCGGCTTCAACGAGATCGAGGCCGCGAACCCGGGGCTCGACGCCTTCGTGCCCACGCCCGGGGCGACCGTCTTCATCCCCACCGCCTGGATCGTCCCGCGCGCCGCCTCCGGAGGGAAGGGCACGCGAATCATCGTGAACCTGTCGGAGATGCGCCTCTACTTCGTCCCCAAGACCGGCGCGCCGATGACCTTCCCCGTCGGCGTGGGGAGCGAGGGGTGGACCACGCCGGTCGGGACCTTCTCGGTGATCCAGAAGCAGGTGAACCCGCCCTGGTACCCGCCCGCCTCCATCCGGAAGGAGGAGCCCGACCTGCCGGCGATGGTGCCGCCGGGACCGGAGAATCCGCTCGGCACCCACGCGCTCCGGCTGAACCGGGGATCGATCCTCATCCACGGCACGGACAAGCCCTTCGGCGTGGGACGGAAGGCGAGCCACGGCTGCCTCCGGCTCTACCCCGAGGACATCCCGGTGCTCTTCGAGCGCGTTCCGGTGGGAACCCCCGTGACGATCGTCCGGGAGCCGGTGAAGGTGGGCGTCCGGTCGGGCCGGGTCTACGTCGAGGTCCACCAGGACGACGAGGCCAAGATCGACACCCGCGCCGAGGTGAAGCGACTGCTCACCAAGCGGGGGCTCCTCGGCTCCGTCGACTCGCACAAGCTCGACGCCGCGATGACCGGCGTCGCTGGAGCCCCCGTCGACGTGACCGCCGACCGGAGCTGAGAGGCCGCGCGAGGGGCCACGGCGAGCTGCCGCGACCCCACCGCGCGATTGGCGCTACTTGACGCCCTTGTACTGCTTCAGCTCGAAGGCCTTCGCGGCCTTCGCGGCGGCCGTCTCGGCGCGAACGGCAGCGGCCTCGGCGTCGGCGGCGGACTTCTGCGACGCGGCGTTGTAGTTCGCGATCTCCTTGCGGAGCGCCTGGATGTCGGCGGTCTGGGCATCGGCCTTCTTGCCCAGGTCGGCGAGCTTGGCGTTCATCGCGGCATCCTGCGACTCGAGCGCGGTGACCCGGTTGGCGAGCGGGGCCATCTCTTCCTTCACGGTCGAGGTGGTGGCGCATCCTGTGGCGATCACGGCGAGTGCGGCAACGACGAGCAGACGGTTCATTCGGTACTCCTCCTTGAAAGGGATTTTTGATTGGCGACCTGGCGCAATCACGGGTTTCTTAGGGTGCATCACGGTCGGTCGCTACCCGAGTTGGGGGAGGGGGCCCGAGCAGGGCGGTCTCTGCCCCGAAGGCGGGAAACGCGGCAGACCGAGATAGATTGCACGGACTTGGCCCGGAGACTCCTTCCGCTGGCGGTGATGGCGACGGCGACCCTTGCCACGAGTGCGAGCGCCCAGGGCTTCTTCGGTCCCAGGATCCAGCCCTACCTCGTTCCGGCAAGCAGCTCTCGCAGTCGACCTTCGGCGTGTTCGCGAGCTGGATGGTCGCACCCGTCCTCCGGGAGCTCCTGAGCCCGGACAAGGCCAAGTCGCACCTCGTCGAGATGACCGCTGGCCTCCTCTACACGGCCACCTTCAATCCAGGAACCACGACCGACGGCGACAACTTCACCCTCCGGCTCGACGTCACGCCTCGCTACGAGCTCCCGCTCGGCCTGCTGACCTCGATCCGGAACCGGGTCGCCTTCATCTGGGGGACCGGTGACCGGACGGGATTCGTCTTCGCCTACCGCGGCCGCGTCCAGGTCGAGCTGATCCTGTCCTCCTGGTTCTGAGGGGACCGGATGGCCCCAGGTGGGGAGGGTGGCCGATCGCGCCGGACACCGCGAGGCACGCCGTTTAAGGCACGGGCTCCGCCTCGAGGGAGATCCCCACATGATGAATCGCTCGTCCGTCCTTCGCACCGCGCTCGCCGCGCTCGCGCTGACGCTCGCCACGGTCGCCGCGGCCCAGGGGCAGAAGGCGTCCCGCCCCAACATCCTCGTCATCTTCGGCGACGACGTCGGCTACTGGAACATCAGCAAGTACAACCGCGGGATGATGGGCTACCGCACCCCGCAGATCGACCGCATCGCGACCGAGGGCGCCGTCTTCACCGACGCCTACGGCCAGCAGAGCTGCACGGCCGGCCGCGCGGCGTTCATCACCGGCCAGTCGCCCATCCGCACCGGCCTCCTCAAGGTGGGCCTGCCGGGCGCGCCGGAGGGGCTGTCGGCCAAGGATCCCACCCTCGCCGAACTGCTCAAGGCCCAGGGCTACGCCACCGGCCAGTTCGGCAAGAACCACCTCGGCGACCGCAACGAGTTCTTCCCCACCGTGCACGGCTTCGACGAGTTCCTCGGCAACCTCTACCACCTGAACGCCGAGGAGGAGCCGGAGAACCCCGACTACCCGAGGAACCCGGCCTTCAAGGAGAAGTTCGGCCCGCGCGGCGTCTTCCACTGCTGGGCCACCGCCACCGCGAGCACGCTGCCCGCCGACCCGCGCTTCGGCGCCTGGGGCAAGCAGAAGTGCGAGGACACCGGGCCGCTCACGTCGAAGCGGATGGAGACCATCGACGAGGAGATCGTCGCCGCGACGCTCAAGTTCATCGACGAGAAGCAGGCCACCGGCAAGCCCTGGTTCGCCTGGTTCAACACCACCCGCATGCACATCTGGACGCACCTCAAGAAGGAGAACGAGGGCAAGACCGGCCTCGGCCCCTACCCGGACGGCATGGTGGAGCACGACGGCCACGTGGGGCAGCTGCTGAAGAAGCTCGACGATCTCCGGATCACCGAGAACACCATCGTCATCTACACGTCGGACAACGGGGCCGAGGTGATGAGCTGGCCCGACGGCGGCACGACCCCCTTCCGCGGCGAGAAGAACACCAACTGGGAGGGCGGCTACCGCGTCCCGCTGCTCGTCCGCTGGCCGGGCGTCGTCAAGCCGGGCATCGAGGTGAACGAGATCATCTCCCACGAGGACTGGCTCCCCACGCTGCTCGCGGCCGCCGGGCAGCCGAACGTGAAGGAGTCGCTCCTGAAGGGCGCGAACGTGGGCGGCACGACCTACAAGGTCCACCTCGACGGCTACGACCTCCTGCCGGCGCTCCAGGGCCAGGCGAAGGAGTGGCCGCGCAAGGAGTTCCTCTACTGGACCGACGACGGGGACGTCTGCGGTCTCCGCTACTCGAACTGGAAGCTGGTCTTCATGGAGCAGCGCTCCCACGGCTTCGACGTGTGGCAGGACCCGATGGTGGTGCTGCGCGTCCCGAAGCTCTTCAACCTGCGCTCCGATCCCTTCGAGCGGGCCGACCACGAGGGCATGGGCTACGGACGCTGGCGCATCGACCGGATCTACACGCTCGCACCGGCCATGGCCTACGTCGGCGGCTGGATCCAGTCCTTCCAGGAGTTCCCGCCCCGGCAGAAGCCGGGCAGCTTCAACCTGAGCCGCGCGATGGAGAAGCTGACGGAGAACAAGGGGAACTAGCAGGCCAGCGTTCGCTCGATGGACCCCGTGCCTTCCACGATGATCCCGCAGCCACACTCTTCATTCCAGTCCAGTCGCGAGCGTGATCGCGACGGCCCTCGCCGGCTCTATCCTGGCGGGACCGCATCCAGGCCAGGTCTCGGCGCGGGGCCCCGTGATATTCCGAATGCCCAAAACCGCGTGGACGCCGCAGGTGGGCCTCGGCTCCCGCTTTGGAAACCAGACGATCTCATGCCCTCCTCAAACGGATCCGCCTGTCCCTCGCCGCCTGCGCCCCCCTGTCCCTCTCCGCCACGGCTCGCGCCAGGAGGCGTCGAGCGGGAAGACCCAGGAGGAGCACCGAGAAGCTCGCCAGGGCCACGCAGAACCCCTTCTCCGACTACCAGCGTCCCGTTCCAGGACAACATCGGTTCGGGTACGGTCCGGGGAACAAGACGCCCAGAACGTCCTCAACATCCAGCCGGTCATCCCGCTGCACGTCTCCGAGGACTGTAACGTCATCACCCGGACCATCCTGCCCATCGTCTCCCAGCCGAGCTTCACCGGCGGTCGGTCACCACCGGCTCGGTGATCTGACGCGTCACGGTGTTCCGTCGCCCGCGAACCCGGGCCGTCATCTGGGCGCGGGCCCGGTGGCTTCGCTTCCCCACCGCCAGCTCACCGTTCACCGCTCTCAGTCCACCTGGGTCTCGGACCCTCGGCGGTCGTGCTCTCCATGCCGGGCTACTGGGTGCTCGGCGCGCTCGTGAACCACGTCTGGTCTGTGGCCGGGGCGAGCGCGAGCCAGATGCTCATCCAGTTCTTCGTGAACTACAACCTCCACGGAGGCTGGTACCTGACCACCTCTCCCATCCTCACCGCCGACTGCAAGCCGCGTCCGGGCAGCAGTGGGTGTCCCGTTCTGCGCCGGCGGCGGGAAGATCTTCCGCATTTGCAAGCTCCCCTTCAACGGCAACGTGTCCGCCTACTACAACGCCGTGCGGCTTGGCGTCTCGCCGTAGTGACGCTCCGCGTGCAGCTTCCCTGCCGCCGCTGACCTCTATCTTCTAGCGGGTGCGCGGAGCGAGCCCTCACTTCGTCGCCCCGTGGACTCGTCGTCGCCGGCGCCGTCGGCGCGGGGCCCGGCCTCCGAGATCCGCTTCTCCTCCGACGGAGCTCGGCAGGAACATCTCCAACGCAGGCATCACCGGCGGTCCTCGCTTCTATGATCCCGTAGTTTAGCCGGGCCCAGGAGGGCCGAAACGGGCAGGGCACGAGCGGCCTCGCGCAGCTCGGAGGCGATGAGGACCTCGGTCGCCCAGCTGACCGCGTCGGTCTCCCGGACGGCACGCTTCATGAGGGACACCGAGTCGAGCGTGATGGCGGGGAGGAAGTGTCCGGACGCCGCGTCGAACCGTCCTGCCGCGCCGGCGCTCGAAGAAAGGCGCGACGCCGCCCGGGGAGCGGGTTCATCGCCAGCGGGAACGCCGAGCGAGTCCTCGAAGCCGTCCTGGTCGCGAGAGCAGGGATGGCCCGCGCGGCAGTAGAAGACCCCTCCGTGCTCGCCCATCCGTTCCACCGAGAGTTGCGGCTCCTGCTCGGCCGCCGTCACCTCGGCCACCGCCACGTCGAGCGAGCCGGCCAGCACCTTCCGCGTGAGGGACTCCCAGTCCCCCTCGACACGAGCGCAGCTGGAGGGCGGGTGGCGCGCTGGCCAGGCGCAGTCGCCGCCTCGTCGACCGACAGTCTCCAGCGCGAAGGCTCCGGCGCCGACCCGCAGCGTTCCTTCCTCGAGCCCCTTCAGGCGGCGGAGCTCCGCCGAGCACGTCGTCCACGCTCCGGAGCACCGGGCCCGGAGCCGGCCAGGATCACCTCCCCGAACGCCGTCGGGGATCACGCCGCTTGCGGCTCCGCTCGAAGAGCCGGACCTCGAGCGCCTGTCTCGATCCCGCGGATGCTCTTGCTGAGGGCCGGCTGGCTGATGCCGAGCGACTCGGCGGCCCGGGCGAAGTTCCGGAAGCGGCCGATGGCGGTGACGTGCTGGATCTCCCGGATGTCGAGAAGCATGCGACATCATAACCAACAGTTACTGAAAGCGCCCATCCGGGGATGTCTGGATTATCACCCTGGAAGGCCGGGCCGCGCCGCGCTACACGGTCGAGAGCAGTCCATCTTCGAGCACCATGGGGGATTCCATGACACGATCGTCGCTCGTCCTGTGCGCCGCCGCCCTTGCGATGGCCGCGGCCTCGCCGGCATCCGCACAGCAGAAGAAGCCCAACATCCTCTTCATCATGGGAGACGACATCGGCTGGATGCAGCCGGGCATCTACCATCGCGGCCTCATGGTGGGCGAGACGCCCAACATCGACCGCATCGGCCAGGAAGGCGCGATCTTCATGGACTACGTCGCCATGCAGAGCTGCACCTCCGGCCGCAACGCCTTCTTCACCGGGATGTACCCGCTGCGCACCGGCATGATCCCGCCGCAGCTGCCCGGCAGCCCGTCCTACCTGCGCCCGGGACGCCGGCGCTGGCCGTCTTCCTGCGCGACCTCGGATACACCACGGGTGAATTCGGCAAGAACCACCTGGGCGATCACACCGAGTCGTTGCCCACGGCCCACGGCTTCCAGGAGTACTGGGGCTACCTCTACCACCTGGACGCGATGCAGGGCGTGAGCTTCCCCGACATCAACAAGACCCCGCTCGTCCAGGGCATCGCGCCGCCGTGCAAGAACACCGCCGGTCCCGGGCTCCCGAGGTGCCCGGCGCCGTGGACCCCCGGACCACGATCTGCCTCACGCCGCCGCGCCCGGTCATCCACTGCAAGTCCTCCGACGGCACGGCGAAGAACCAGACCTGCAAGGACGAGGGGCCGCTCACGCTGGAGCGATCGAAGACGGTGGACGAGGAGATCTCCGCCAAGGTCATCGACTTCCTCGATCGCAACCAGCCCAGGAAGACCGGGAAGCCCTTCTTCGTCTGGTACAACCCGGCGCGCATGCACGTCACCACCGTGCTGTCGGACAAGTACTACGCCATGGTCGGCGAGCCCGGCGGCAAGGACTGGGGCGTCAACGAGGCCGGCATGAAGCAGCTCGACGACAACATCGGCTACGTCCTGAAGAAGCTGGAGGACATGGGCGAGCTCGACAACACCATCGTCGTCTTCACCACCGACAACGGCGCCGAGGCGATCAGCTTCCCCGACGGCGGCGTCACGCCGTTCAAGGGGCAGAAGGGCGAGGCCTGGGAGGGCGGCTACCGCGCCCCGCTGGTCGTTCGCTGGCCGGGGCACATCAAGCCGGGCACGGTGAAGAACAAGCTCTTCGCCGCGCTCGACTGGTTGCCGACGCTCGTCGACATCGCCGGCGGCCCCACGGGGGACGGGCTGAGGAAGCAGATCGAGGCCGGCAAGTACCCGGGCATCGTCAAGACCACGCTCGACGGCTTCGACCAGCGCGACTACCTGGAAGGCAAGTCCGACAAGTCGGCGCGCGACCACTTCTTCTACTTCTCCGGATCGACGCCGTCGGCGGTCCGCTACAAGAACTGGAAGATGTACTACACGATGTCGCAGCCCGGGCCGGCCGGCTGGATCATGCCGCTCATCCCGTTCCACTTCACGCTGGTCCAGAACATCAAGCGCGATCCCTTCGAGCAGAACGTCGGGCTCGACCAGAAGTCGTCGCTGGCCATGGGCGGTGCGCTCGGCGGCCCGGTGACGGCCTTCCTGTACGACTGGAACATCCTCCCCATCGGCCAGCAGCTCTGGGAGGGGCATCTCATGTCCTACGCGAAGTTCCCGCCGCTCCAGGCTCCCGAGACCTACAACCTGAGCGGGATCCTCGAGCAGATGAAGAAGGCCGGGCACGCGAGCGACTAGCGCGCGGACCCAGGCCGGAGCTCGCCTGACGTAAACGAGCGGGCGCCCCATGCGGGGCGCCCGTCTCGTCAGGGGCGCGCCGTCCCGGTTGAGCGATCCCTGGCGCCCGTGGACGCCCGTGGAAAGCTTCACCGTCAGTCACCGCACCTAATCGTTCCACCCGGGGGCCGCCACCATGAAGAGATCGCTCATCCTCTGTGCCGCACTCGCGCTGGCCGTGGCCGCGCCGGCGTCGGCCCAGCAGCAAGAGCCAACATCCTCGTCATCTGGGGCGACGACATCGGCGTGCACAACATCAGCGCCTACAGCCACGGGATCATGGGCTACCAGACGCCCCACATCGACCGCATCGCCAGGGAGGGCGCGCTCTTCACCGACTCCTACGCGCAGCAGAGCTGCACCGCCGGTCGCGCCTCCTTCATCACTGGGCGAGCATCCGTTCCGCACCGGGCTGCTCACCATCGGCATGCCCGGCTCGCCGCAGGGCATCCCGGACTCGGCTCCGACCATCGCCGACCTGCTCAAGCCGCAGGGCTACGCCACCGGCCAGTTCGGCAAGAACCATCTGGGCGACCGCGACAGCACCTGCCGACGATGCACGGCTTCGACGAGTTCCTCGGAAACCTCTATCACCTGAACGCCGAGGAAGAGCCGGAGACCTACTACTACCCGAAGGATCCCGGCCTTCAAGAAGAAGTACGGGCCGCGCGGCGTGCTCCACACCTGGTCGGACGGCAAGGGCGGCCAGCGGATCGAGGACACGGGCCCGCTCACCTCGAAGCGGATGGAGACCATCGACCAGGAGATCCTCGCCGCCGCCGACAAGTTCATCGACAAGAACGTGAAGGACAAGAAGCCCTTCTTCGTGTGGTTCAACACCACCCGGATGCACGTCTGGACCCACCTCAAGCCCTCGGCGCAGGGGCGCACCGGCATCGGCCTCTACCCGGACGGCATGGTCGAGCACGACGACATGGTCGGCGCGCCTGCTGAAGAAGCTCGACGACCTGGGGATCGCGAACGACACCATCGTGGTCTACGGCACCGACAACGGCGCCGAGACGGCGAGCTGGCCGGACGGCGGCATCACCCCCTTCCACGGCGAGAAGGGCACGACCTGGGAGGGCGGCATGCGGGTGCCCATGATCGTCCGCTGGCCGGGCGTCCTCCAGCCGGGCACGAAGCGCAACGAGATCTTCTCCGCAGGAGGACTGGATGCCGACCTTCCTTGCGGCAGCCGGGGTGCCGGACGTCGTGGAGAAGCTCGTCCAAGGGTCTACACCGCGAACGGCAAGTACCTGGAAGGTCCACGCTCGACGGCTACAACTCTGCGCGACTACTTCAAAGGGGAGGCGAAGAAGGCCGCCGCGCGAGGAGATCTTCTACTTCGCCGGGAGGCGACGCTGAACGCGGTCCGCTGGAACAACTGGAAGGTGAACTACACGCGTCGCAGCCGGCGTGGACGGCTGAACATCGCCACCGCATCCCGATCCACTGGCCGCTCATCCAGAATCTCAAGCGCGATCCCTTCGAGCAGAACGTTGGACTCGACCAGAAGTCGTGCGCTGAGCCTGGGCGTCGCGCTCGGCGGCCCGGTGACCGCCTTCCTGTACGACTGGAACATCCTGCCCATCGGCCAGCAGCTCTGGGAGGGGCATCTCATGTCCTACGCGAAGTTCCCGCCGCTCCAGGCGCCGCGAGACCTACAACCTGAGCGGGATCCTGGACCAGATGAAGAAGGCCGGGCACGCGAGCGACTAGCCCGCGGGACGCCGGACCGGCCCGTGGACGCGACGGGCGGCCCCCAAGGGGTCGCCCGTCTTCATTTCCCCGGGGTGAAGGGGGCCAGGGAAGGCGGGTGGGGACCCCAGCGGGAGCCTCCGGAGCCCTTGCCGAGGGTCCAGAATGCCCGGAACCCAGGGAGGCCCGCCATGATCCGATCTCCTCTCCTCCGAATCGCCGCGGTCTCGATCGCGCTCGCCGCCGGCCAGGCGTCCGCCGCCGATCCCGAAGCCCAACATCGTCGTGCTCATGACCGACGACACCGGCTGGGGCGACTTCGGCGCCTACACGGGCGGAGGCGCATCGCTCGGCCACCCCACGCCGCACGTCGACCGGATCGCCAAGGAGGGCGCGATCTTCACGAGCTGGTACGGGCAGGCGAGCTGCACCGCCGGCCGCGCCTCCTTCATGACCGGGCGCATCCCCATCCGGTCGGCGCTCTCGATCGTGGTCGCCCCCGGAGACCAGAACTACCTCCGCAAGGAGACCCCGACCATCGCCGAGTTCTTCCAGAAGAACGGCTACTCGACCTACTTCTCCGGCAAGTGGCACATGGGCGACAAGCCGGCGTCGTATCCGACCGAGCACGGCTTCGACGAGATGAAGCACTTCGCCGCCTACTACGCGGGCGTCTACGCCTACAACGACACCTCCAAGTGGTTCCACCCCTGGTTCCCCTCGTACAACCCGGCCTTCGCGAAGGCCTACGACGAGGTCGTGAACCTGGGCGAGTGGGAAGGGTCGGCCGGGCAGCCGGCCAGGAAGGTCGGCACCATCGACTACGCCGCGCTCGCCACCTTCGACATCCGGCAGGCCGACTCGGCGGTGGCCTACATCCAGAAGCACGCCAAGGACGGCAAGCCGTTCTTCATGGACGTGAACTTCATCAAGATGCACAACCCGACCAACGCCGCGCCCGAGTTCCGCGGCCGGTCGCACCTGGGCGACTACTCCGACTCCCTCATGGAGCTCGACGCCGACATCGGCCGGATCATGGAGGCCATCCGGACCCACGCGCCCAACACCATCGTCATCGTGACCGCCGACAACGGCGCCTGGCAGGACGCCTACCCGGACGCGGGCACCACGCCGTTCCGCGGCATGAAGGGCAGCGCCTTCGAGGGCGGCTGGCGGGTCCCCGGCATCCTCTGGTGGCCCGGGCACGTCCAGGCCGGCGCCCAGTACGGCGAGATGATGTCGCACATCGACTGCTGGGCGACGCTCGCCGGCATGGTCGGCCTCACGCCGCCGCCGCGCGACTGGGTCGGCAACGACGGCAAGCCGATCTACTTCGACAGCATCGACAACAGCGCCTACGTCCTCGGCAAGGCGCCGCACTCGGCGCGCACCTCCTGGATCTACATCGACGGCGAGACCTACCAGGGCGTGCGGGCCGACATCGGCGGGGACCCCCAGGAACCCTGGGTGAACATCGCCTGGAAGTACCTCTACACCGCCAAGGACTCCTGGCTGGGCGTGGAGGCGAACCTGGGCTCCATCGGCGCGCTCTACAACCTCACCATGGACCCGTACGAGAAGTACGACATGATCTTCAACGGCGCGGCGCCGGCCCGCGTGCTGACGTCGTCGCCGGGCCGGTACTCGGGGCAGGACAACGGCTGGATCGGGGCGCTCATCTTCCCGGTCATGATCGAGTTCGACCGGTCGATCATGAAGTACCCGAGCATCAAGCGGTTCCCGGGCGGCGCCTCGACCGACCTCATCCCCGACCTGCAGCACCCGGAGAACCCGGCGCCGCTGCTCCTCGACGCCGTGAAGAACCTGAAGGGCAAGGATCCGCGCAGCATCGGCGGCGGCGGATAGGCGGGGCTCACGACGACCGGAGGGGGAATCATGGAAGTCGTCCGACGTTTCCAGGCGTCCGGCCGCGTGCTCGCTGCGCTGCGCCGCGCTCGTGCTCGGCGCGCAGGCGCAGGCCCAGGCCCAGGTGGATCCGCTTCCGTCCTGGAACGACGGGCCGGCCAGGCAGGCCATCCTCTCCTTCGTGAAGGAGACGACCGACCCCGCCAGCCCGAGATTCGTGCCGCCGGCGGAGCGAATCGCCACCTTCGACCAGGACGGGACGCTCTGGGTCGAGCACCCCGTCTACACGCAGCTGATGTACTGCCTGGACCGGGTCCCGGCGCTCGTGAAGGCGAAGCCCGACCTCGCCGCGGGTGGAGCCGTTCAAGACCGTGCTCTCCGGCGACCGGGCGGCCATCGCGAAGCTCTCGATGAAGGACCTCGAGAAGATCGCCGCGGCCACGCTCACGGGCGTCTCGGTGGAGCAGTTCGAGGCCGGCGTGAAGAAGTGGATCGCCGACGCCCGGGACCCGCGCTGGAAGCGCCCCTACACCGAGCTCACCTACCTGCCCATGCAGGAGCTGCTCCGGTACCTGCGCGCGAACGGCTACAAGACCTTCATCGTCACCGGCGGCGGCCAGGACTTCGTGCGGGCCTACGCCGAGGCGACCTACGGCATCCCGCCCGAGCAGGTGGTGGGAACCGCGGCGGGGACGAAGTACGCCTACGGAGCGGACGGCAGGCCCTTCCTCACCAAGGAGCCGAGGCTGCTCCTCAACGACAACGACGCCGGCAAGCCGGAGGGCATCCACCTCCTGATCGGCCGGCGGCCCCGCGCCGCGTTCGGCAACTCGACCGGCGACCGCCAGATGCTCGAGTACACGAAGGCGGGCGAGGGCGCGCGCCTCTCGATGATCGTGCTGCACGACGACGGGAAGCGGGAGTACGCCTACGGGCCCGCGCAGGGGCTGCCCGACACGAAGGTCGGCACCTTCACCCAGGCGCTCCACGACGAGGCGAGGAAGCAGGGCTGGGTGGTCATCAGCATGAAGGACGACTGGAAGAGGATCTTCGCCTTCGAGCCCTAGGCTAGAATCCGCGCATCGCCACCGCGACCACAGGGCAGGGCACCGGCCCCGCACCCGAGAGGAAGCCCTCCGGCTTCTCCCACCTCGTGCTCCACCTGCACCCGAGGGTGGTGCCGGCGGCCGCGCTGCCGCTCTCGCGGACCTTCGGCCTGGGCGGCGCGGCGGCGGTGCTCTTCCTGCTGCTCGCGGTGACCGGCGCGCTCCTGCTCGTGGTCTACGAGCCCTCGCCGGAGCGGGCCTACGGGACCGTGGCCCGGCTGGTCGACGAGATCCCCTTCGGCGCGCTCGTCCGCAACGTCCACCACTGGGCGGCGAACGGCCTCGTGCTCGTCACCCTGCTCCACCTGCTGCGCGTCTTCTACCGGGGCGGGTACCTCCCGCCGCGCCGGGGCAACTGGCTGGTGGGCGTCGCCCTCCTGCTGCTCGTCGTCGCCTGCGCCTTCACCGGCTACCTGCTCCCCTGGGATCAGCTCGCCTACTGGGCCGTGACCATCTCCACCGGGATGCTCGAGTACGTGCCGGGGATCGGGACGACGCTGCTCCGCGCAGCGCGCGGCGGCCCGGACATCGGCCCGGCCACGCTGGCCCGCTTCTTCGTGCTCCACGTCGCCATCCTGCCCATCGCGCTGCTCCTCCTGCTCGCCTTCCACTTCTGGCTGGTGCGCAAGGTGGGCGGCGTGATCCTGCCCGAGGACGCCGGGGACCGGGCCTCGCCGCGCGGCCCGCTCGTGCCCACCTCGCCCGAGCTCACCCGGCGTGAAGGGACGGCCTCGCTGGTGGTGTTCGCCGCGGTGATGCTGCTCGCCGCGGCCTGGAACGCCCCGCTGCTCGCCCAGGCGAACCCCGGGATGAGCCCCAACCCGGCCAAGGCGCCCTGGTACTTCATGGGCGTGCAGGAGCTGCTGGTGCACCTCCACCCCGCGTTCGGCGCCGTGGCCGTTCCGCTCCTCGCCCTGGCCCTGCTGGTCGCCCTCCCGTCGATCGGCGGTGCGGAGCGCCCCAGCGGCCGGTGGTTCGGGTCTCCCCGCGGCGCGCGACTGGCGCTCGGCGCCGCGGTCCTGGCCGCCGTCGTCACCGCCGGCGCGGTGGTCGCGAACGAGCCCCTCCGCCGCGCCCGGCCCTGGTTCCCGGGACTTCCACCGGCGGTGCGAGGGGGCGCGATCCCGCTCCTCGTCGCGGCGGGCCTGGTCGCGCTCGTGGCCTGGGCGGCGCGGCGTCGCGGCGGAACGCGCCTCGAGGCCGTCCAGGCCGCCTTCACCTTCGTGGCGGTCTCCTTCGCCGTGCTCACGGTCGTGGGCGTGGTCTTCCGCGGCCAGGGCATGGCGCTCGTGATCCCGTGACCACCCCTCCCGCCATCCAGCCCGGGGAGCAGGGGCGCCGCGACTTCCTCGGCAAGCTCGGCAAGGGGCTCGGGATCCTCGCCGCGGTCGAGGTCCTCGCCGTGGTGGTCGCGTACCTGGCCCCGTCGAAGGGAGGCGCCGGGAGCGGCGCCGGGCTGGTCGTGGCCGGCCCGGTCGCCGACTTCACCCCGGCGTCGGTCCGCCCCTTCCCGGGCGGCAAGTTCTACCTGGTGCGCCTCGCCGACGGCGGCTTCCTGGCCCTCTCGTCCAGGTGCACGCACCTCGGGTGCACGGTCCCCTGGAACCAGAAGGACCAGGTCTTCCCCTGTCCGTGCCACGCCTCCACCTTCGACCAGAAGGGGGACGTCCTCTCGCCGCCGGCCACGCGCGCCCTCGACCTCTTCCCGGTCGTCATCGAGGGGGGCATCGTGAAGGTGGACACGAGCCGGCGCATCGAGCGGGCCCGCTTCGACCCGGCGCAGGTGACGTACCTCTAGATGGATCGATCCCTCCCTGCGCCGCTGGCGGATCGCGGGGGTGGCTCGCCACGGCGGCCATCGTCCTCTCGGTGCCGCTCTACCTCGGCCTGCGCTCGCTGCGCCCCCCGCGCACCGCGCCGGCGGCCGAGGCCCAGTACGTGGGGAGCGAGAAGTGCAAGGCCTGCCACGAGAAGGCCTACGCGGGCTGGAAGGGCTCGAACCACGCGCGCGCCATGCAGGCGGCCAAGGATGGGCTCGTCCTCGGCGACTTCGGCGGCGCGACCCTCCAGCACCGGGGCAAGACCTGGCGCTTCTTCCGGCAGGGCGAGAAGTTCATGGCCCACGCCGAGGGGCCCGACGGCGAGATGCGCGACTACGAGGTGGCCTACACCTTCGGCGTGGAGCCGCTGCAGCAGTACCTCGTCGCCTTTCCGGGCGGCCGCCTGCAGACCCTCTCGGCCGCCTGGGACACGAAGGCCCGGCGCTGGTTCCACGTCGATCCCCGCGGCGCCGCGCCGCCGGGCGACTGGCTCCACTGGACGCGCCCGGGGCAGAACTGGAACGCCATGTGCTCCGACTGCCACTCCACGGCGGTGCGGAAGCGCTTCGACCCGGAGGCCGACGCCTACCAGACCACCTGGTCGGAGATCATGGTGGGGTGCGAGGGCTGCCACGGCCCGGGCTCGCGCCACGTGGCCTGGGCCGACCAGCCGGCCATGGGGCGCACGCCCGTCGAGAACGCCGGACTGGTGGCGAAGACGACCCGGCTCACCCAGCCGGAGCTCGTGAACCTGTGCGCGCCCTGCCACTCGCGGCGGGCCCAGTTCGGCGACCCGGCCGCGCCCGGCGGGGAGCTCCTCGACCACTACCTGCCCACCCTGCTCGGACAGGGGACGTTCCACGCCGACGGCCAGATCCTGGACGAGGACTTCGAGTGGCACGCCTTCACGCAGAGCAAGATGCACGCGAACGGCGTCCGCTGCACCGACTGCCACGACGTCCACTCCGGGAAGCGGCACAAGGAGGGGAACGAGCTCTGCACCCGCTGCCACCGGGCCGACACCTACGACGCGGCCACGCACACCTTCCACAAGCGCGAGTGGCAGGGAAAGCCCAGCGCCGGCGTGCTCTGCGTCTCCTGCCACATGCCCGGGCAGAACTTCATGGTGGTGCACTTCCGGCGCGACCACTCCATGCGCGTGCCGCGCCCCGACCTCACCGCGTCGATCGGGGTGCCGAACGCCTGCAGCGCCTCCGGCTGCCACGCCGACAAGCCGCTCCCCTGGGTGCAGGCCAAGTACGACGGCTGGTACGGGAAGAAGCGCAAGCCCCACTACGGCACGGTCATCGCCGCCGGGCGCGCCCGTGCGCCGGGGGCGGAGGCCGACCTCGTCCAGCTCGCGCAGGATCCGCTGCGTCCGGGAGTGGTCCGGGCCACCGCCATCGACCTGCTCTCGGGCTACCCCGGACCGGCCGCGAGCGCCGCGGTGGAGAGGGCCCTCGCCGACCCCGACCCGCTCCTGCGGGTCACCGCCGTGCAGCGGGCCGAGGCCGCCGATCCCGGCGCGCTGGCGAGGCTGCTCGCTCCGCTCCTCCAGGACCCGATCCGCTGGGTGCGGGCCGAGGCCGCGGCGCGCCTGGCGGGCCCTCCGTCGCAGCGGCTCACCGAGGCCCAGCGCAAGACCTGGGCGGCGGCGCTCCAGGAGTACGAGGACGGGCAGCGCTACATGTCCGACATGCCCTCCGGCCCCTACAACCTGGGCAACCTCTACGCCACGCTGGGACGCACCGCCGACGCCGAGAAGCAGTACCGTCGCGCGCTCGCCGTCGACGACCAGCTCTTCCTGGCGCGGGGCAACCTGGCCATGTTGCTCGCCGTGAACGGCCGCGCCGAGGAGGCCGAGCGCCTGCTCCGGGAGGCCCACGCGCAGCAGCCCGCCCACGCCGGCATCTCCTTCAACCTGGGGCTCCTGCTGGCCGAGCGAGGCGACCGCGCGGGCGCCGAGAAGGCCCTGCGGGACGCGCTGGCCTCCGACCCCCGGATGGCGCCGGCCGCGTTCAACCTGGCGGTGCTGGTCGGGGAGCGGAAGCCGGCCGAGGCCGTCCCGCTCGCCCGCAAGGCCGTGGAGCTTCGCCCGGCCGACTCGCGCTACGCGTGGACCCTGGGCTTCTACCAGGCGCGCGCCGGCGATCTCCGGGGCGCGGCCGCGACCCTCGAGGCGCTCCTGCGCGCCGATCCCGGGCACGTCGAGACCTACCGCCTGCTCGCCGACGTCTACGCGCGGCAGGGACGGGCCGAGGAAGCGGCGGCGCTGAGGCAGGGCGCCCCGCCGCCCCGCGCGGCCGGTCCGGTCGCCCGATAACTGATCCAGGTCACGCCCGGCGAGCCCCGGATGAGGACCCAGGATCGTGGGATGTCAGCGGATTTTCGGGATGAGTAGGTTCTCATCTCGGAAGGGGCATCTCGTGCAGACAACGTCCTGGCTGGGATCCGTGTGGAGCTTGCGCGGAGAGGAGAGGCTGCTCATCGGGCAGGTCCACGCCGTCGAGGGCGACGTGCTCACCTTGGCCGTCGTCGGCCTCGGCGAGGCGCCCCCGGCCGGCGTCGAGCTCCTGCCCCGCAGGGAGGGGAGCGGCCAGTTCGCCCGCGTCTCGTCGGAGACCCTGCTCGGCCGGTGGAAGCGGATGGGCGGCGGGAAGGTCGCAGTACCGGCCTGACCGGGCCGGTCACGTTCCCTCGATGCGCGCGGGCAGGTTCGGCGGCGGGCGGCGCCGCGGCCGCCGCGGCCGCGTCGCGTCGGTTGCGGATCACCGAGGCCACGATCCCCACGGCGAGGATGGCCGTCACCACGCCGAGCGAGGCTGCGGCGGGGATCTTCACCACGTCGACGAGCGCCATCTTCCCGCCCACGAACAGGAGGACGAAGGCCAGCGACGGCTTCAGGTAGGTGAACTTCGAGACGAAGCTGGCGAGCAGGAAGTAGAGGGAGCGCAGCCCCAGGATGGCGAAGACGTTCGAGGTGAAGACGATGTAGGGGTCGCTCGTCACCGCGAAGATGGCGGGGATGGAGTCGACCGCGAAGATCACGTCGGTCACCTCGATGAGGGCGAGCGCGAAGAAGAGGGGCGTGGCGAGCCACCTGCCGGTCGCCTTCGTGAAGAAGTGGTTGCCGTCGAGCTCCGGGCTGGCCGGGACGATCCGGCGGAGGAAGCGGAAGACCGCGCTGTCCTGGGGGCGATCGGCCGCGCCGCGGGCGAGCAGGAGCTTCACGCCGGTGAGCACCAGGAAGGCCCCGAAGACGTAGATGATCCAGTGGAAGCGGGAGAGCAGCGCCGACCCGGCCGCGATCATCCCGCCGCGCATCACCAGCGCGGAGAGGATGCCCCAGAAGAGGACGCGGTGCTGGTAGATGGGCGGGATGCCCAGCGCGCCGAAGATGACGACGAAGACGAAGACGTTGTCGACCGAGAGCGACTTCTCGATGACGTAGCCGGTCAGGAACTGGAGACCGGTGTCGGCGCCGAAGCGGATCCAGACGTAGCCACCGAACGCCAGCGAGAGCGACACCCAGAGCACCGACCAGCCCAGCGCCTCCCGGGGACCGACGACGTGGTCCTTGCGGTGGAAGACGCCCAGGTCGAGCCCCAGCATGGCCAGGACGAAGGCCAGGAAGGCCGACCACTCGAGGATGCCGTGCTCCATCGCCTCCGTCTCTCCTGCGCGGCGGGAGTCGCCGCGAGGAGGTCTTCTAGGCGGCGTCCCGGGTGAGAACAATACGTAGTTTCTACGTCTCACTTCGGTATTCTGAATGAATATTCCGCGGTGTTCTTCGCCTCCGCCATGATCGAGAAGGAGGTCTGCGCCCAGTTCGGGGTGGGCGTGCTGGGGCGCACCGACGAGATCCGCGAGCGCTTCTACGCCATCTCGGTGGAGCGGCGGCTTCGCCACCCCGCCGTCGCGGCGATCGCCGAGGCGGCGCGGGGCGCCGGGGAGCGGGCCGGGAGGCGGCTAGCCCCGGTCGACGCCCTCCAGGAACCGGCGCAGCACGGCGACGTAGGCGGCCGGCTCGTCGAGCATGGTCATGTGCGCGCTCCGCTCGAGGATGGCCAGCCCGGCGCCCGGAACCCGGGCCTGGAAGGAGGCGACGGTCTCCGGGGTGGCCTCGTCGAATCGACCCACGGTGAACAAGGTGGGGATCCGGAGCTCGCCGAGGCGCCCGGTCACGTCGTAGGCGCGCAGGAGTCCGGTGGGATGGAACTCGCTCGGTCCCCACATGGAGAGGTAGCAGGCCTGCCCGAGCTGCGAGAGCGACTCGTCCATCTCCGGCGGCCAGGGATCGCGGCGGCACACGAAGCGGCGGTAGAAGGCGAGCGTGGCCTGCTCGTACTCCGGCGAGCCGGTCGTGCCCGCGGCCTCGTGGCGCCGCAGCGTCTCCTGCACGCCGGCGGGGAGCTCGCGACGGAGGCGGTCGGCGTCGGCGAGCCAGCGCCGGGCGTCGAGCAGCGGGCTCGCCAGGACCAGGCCGGCGAGGCCCGGAGCCCCGGAGAGCGCGGTCTCGACCGCCAGGGCGCCGCCCCACGAGTGGCCGTGCAGGATCACGCGGGACAGCCCCAGCGCCTCGCGCACCGCGGCCACCTCCTGGACGAAGCGCTCGACCCGCCAGAGTCCCGGGTCGGCGGGACGGTCGGATTGGCCGCACCCCAGCTGGTCGTAGAAGATCACCGGCCGCTCGTCGCCGAGCGCCGCGAGCGGCTCCAGGTACTGGCTCGGGAACCCCGGTCCACCGTGGAGGAGCAGGAGCGGCGTTCCCGGGCCGTTGCCCGCGACGCGGTACCAGACGTTCCCGCCGGGCACCGCGATCCGTCCGGTGGCGTCGCGCCCGGCCAAGCCGCGGGGCTCAGCCCACCCAGCGGAGCAGGGCGATGAAGCCGACGCCGAGCAAGGCGACGACCACCCAGAAGACGACGTCCACGCCGTCGTCGTCGGCGTCGCGGGCCTTCCGCTCGAAGCGGGCGCGCGTGCCGCACACCGAGCACTCGTGGTAGCGCGTCTTGGTGAGGCTGCGCACCGCCCTCTCCACGGGCCCCTTCGGGCGGGAGGGTCGAAGCCGGTCGGAACCACACTCCGGGCAAAGCATGGGGCGAGACTCTACATCGCCCCGCGCGATCGCGTCAGGGCAGGGAGGGGCGTGCGGCCGTCGGCGGGACGACGCCGATGCCGCCGCCGATGAGCACGTAGCCGGGCCCTTCCTCGCGGTCGGGAGAGAAGACGCCGTAGGGGCCGTCCACCCAGACGCGCGCCACGTCGCCGCCCGACGACATGGAGATGGGGTGCTGCTCCAGGTGGAAGGGAGTCCGGCCCATGTTCAGCCAGGCGAACTGCCCGGGCTCGAAGGAGAAACCGGGGTGGCCCACCGGCCGGAGGACGAGGGTCCGCGTGGCCACGTGCGCGGCGGCCAGCCCCACCACGGCGACGGCCCCAGAAGATGCCGCGGAAGAGGAGCTTCATGGCTCGATCTCGAAGATACCCCCGCCGGTGGGCGGCTGCTACGCTCGTCCCCGGAGGATGGACCCTTGAGAGCGAACCCGAGCCGCCTGGATCGCCGCCGCCCTGCTCGTCGCCGCGGCGGCGCCCGCGGCCGCGCAGCCCTACGTGGAGCCGTCGCCGCGAAACCTCGAGATCACGCCGTCCGGCGGCCTCTTCTGGAGCACGCAGGTGAACACCTCGGCCGGCACGGTGATCTTCGGCGCGGCCCCCGAGGCCAGCCTCGCGCTCGACTTCCAGGTGGACCACAAGTCGCAGGTCGAGATCCTCTACGTCTTCGCCCGTCCGCAGGCGCGATTCGCCTCGACCAGCTCCTTCTACGCGTCGACCCCGTCGTTCGGGGTGACCACCCAGTACCTCCAGCTCGGCGGCCTCACCACCTTCCAGCAGGGGAAGCTCGAGCCGTACCTCTCGGGCGGCCTCGGGGTGGTCTGGTTCAGCCCCTCCGACGTGCAGGTTCCCGGTCAGCTGACGATCCAGCCCGCGGACACCTGGCTCTTCGCCTTCAACCTGGGACTCGGAGTGAAGTGGTACCTCTCCGACTCCATCGGGCTGCGGGCCGGGGTCCGGTTCTTCATGCCGGTCTACTTCACCTCGGGAGCGTTCCTGTCCGGACCGAACGGCGCCGCGCTGACGGTCAACTCGGGCATCCCGCTCGTGCAGGGAGACCTGAGCCTGGGGCTCGTGATCGCGCCCTGAGCTAGCGGAGGAGCACCGCGAGCATCGCCAGCGCCATCTGCGGCATGGCGGCGTCGGTTCGCGCCGCCGATCCGGAGAGGGTGAGGAGGCCCTGCGCGTCGCCGAACTGGCCCGGGCCGAGCGCGTTCAGGTCGAACACGTTCGCACCCGCGTTGCCCTTCACGTGGACCCCGGAGATCTCGAACCGCACCGGGGCCCCGAAGCAGGAACCGGTGATCCAGGTGCCGGTGCCGTGCCACTCGATGGAGAGATCCACGCCCGACCCGGAGATGTTGCCCATGCTCGGGGAGAGCGTGACCGGGGTGCCGAGGAGCGTGCCGGCCCAGATCCCGTCGGGGCGCCGGCCGATCTTCACGGACGGACCGCTGATCGAGCCAGTCGTCGAAGCGGGCGCGCCGGGTCTGGGCCTGCGACAGGTCGGCCCAGACGACCTCGCCCGAGATCCCGGGGTTCTGGCCGGGCGCGCCGGCGGGGACGGCCGACATCGGGACCGGGACGGTCGGCTTGGCGGAGGTGTCGAGGGTGGCGCAGGCGGCGAGGGAGACCAGCGCAGGCGAGCGCGGCGATCCGGAGGAGCGAGGGCATCCGGGCAACATAGAGCCGTCCCGGCCGGGAAGGTCCGCCCCTGAGGGGTGGCCGCCACGATGTGGACCGGATTCGGGCCGACGAAGCGCGAGAAAGCGTTCGTTGACACCCCGTGCGAGGCGACTACATTCCGCCCTTTTCGAGGCCCGAGGGCCCGGGAGGCGTCCGTGAAGAAGCTCGACCATCGCAAGCTCTACCGGCTCCCCTGGAGCCTCACCGACAACGTCATCTCCTGGCTCGAGCCGACCAAGGAGTGCAACATCTACTGCGACGGCTGCTACTCGGCGAACGCCAAGGGCAGCCACAAGTCGCTCGCGCAGGTTCGCGCCGACCTCGACGTCTTCGAGAAGTTCCGCCAGACCGACGCCGTGTCGGTGGCCGGAGGCGATCCGCTCGTCCACCCGGAGATCGTCGAGGTGGTCCGGATGATCGCCTCGCGCGGCCTGAAGCCCGTGGTGAACACCAACGGGCACGGGCTCACCCCGTCCCTGCTCCGCGACCTCAAGGCCGCCGGCGCTGCCGGCTTCACCTTCCACGTCGACAGCCTGCAGACCCGGCCGGGCTGGAAGGGCGCCACCGAGCTCGAGCTGAACGAGCTGCGGCTGGAGTTCGCCGAGCAGGTGGCCGAGGCGGGCGGGATGTCCTGCGCCTTCAACTCCACCGTCTACGAGAAGACCCTTCCCTTCGTCCCGGAGATCCTCGACTGGGGCCGGCGCCACGCCGACAAGGTCCACATCCTCGTCTTCATCGCCTTCCGCGCCGCCGTCCGGGAGCGCTTCGACTACTTCGCCGGGGAGGAGAAGGTGGAGGTCGGGCAGCTCACCTACACCCGCGCGGCGCCCCAGCGGACCGACATCGACGCGCAGGAGATCGTGGACGTCATCCGCGGGCGGTTCCCGGAGTTCGAGCCGGCCGCCTACCTGAACGGCACCGAGCGCCCCGACTCCTTCAAGTGGCTCATGACGCTGCTCGTGGGCGACCGGGATCGCTTCTACGGGAGCGCCGGCCCGAAGTTCGTCGAGCTGTCGCAGGTCTGGAACCACCTGGTGAAGGGGCGTTACCTCGGGTACGTGCCGCCCAAGGTGCACGCCAGCGCGCGCAGCATGCTGGCGCTCGGCGCCATCGACCCGGGGCTCCGCAAGGCCGCGGCCGCCTGGGCCCGCTCGGCCGCCCGGAATCCCTTCCGCCTGGCCCGTCCGCTTCACCTGCAGTCCGTGATGATCATCCAGCCGGTGGACGTGCTCGAGGACGGCCGGCAGTCGATGTGCGACTCCTGCCCGGACATGACCGTCCACGACGGCCAGCTGGTCTGGTCCTGCCGCCTCGAGGAGCGGCTCAAGTACGGGGAGCTGATGCGGATGCGCCCCGCCGCGACCCGGCGGGAGACCGAGAAGACCCCCGGCTAGCACCCGGGCGGGAGGTCCCCGCACGCCGAAGGGAGGGGACCCTCCTGGCACGCCGGCCGGGAGGGCCGGTGTGGCACGATCCGGGAAGTCGCTCCGGGGGGAGCCATGGCCGTCCCGAGGTCGCGCACAGCCGAAGCCCGCTGGATCGGACTCGTCCCGGTCGCGGTCTTCCTCGTCGTCGTCCGCGCTGATGCTCTACTGGTGGTCGACCCTCGTCGACGCCCAGCGAAAGGCGATCGACGAGCACTTCCAGGCCGACGCCCGGCGGGTGGCCACCAAGGTCGAGGAGCGCCTCGACGCCTACGACCAGATCCTCCGCGGCGTGGCCGGCCTCTTCGCCGCCTCCGAGGAGGTGTCCCGGGACGAGTTCCGCCGGTACTTCGAGAAGCTCCAGATCGGAAGGGCGTACAAGGGCATCCAGGGAGTCGGGTTCGTGCGCCTGGATCCCGCCCGACCGGCTCGAGGCCCACGTCCGCGCGGTCCGCGCCGAGGGGTTTCCCGGCTACGACGTGAAGCCCCCCGGACCGCGCGCGGAGTACACGAGCGTCGTCTACCTGGAGCCCTTCACGTCCAGGAACCGGCGCGCCTTCGGGCTGGACGGCTTCGTCGAGCCCGTCCGGCGGAGTGCGATGGCGAGAGCGAGGGACCGCGGCGAGCTGACCACCTCGGCCAAGGTGACGCTCGCCCAGGAGACCGAGACCGACGTCCAGCCCGGCGTCCTGACCTTCCTCCCCGTCTACCGGCAGGGGAAGGAACCGTCGAGCGAGGCGGAGCGGCGCGCCACGCTCGAGGGCTGGGTCTACAGCCCCCTTCGCATGGGGGATCTCATGGAGGGGATCCTCGGAGCGGAGCCCGGGACCATCCGGCTGGAGATCTTCGACGGCGACCAGGAGACCCCCGAGCACCTGCTCTACGACAGCCGACCGGGCGAGAAGGGGCCGGTGGTCTTCTCCTCCGACCTGCCCATGAAGGTGAACCAGCGCATCTGGACCCTCCGCTTCACCGCCGGTGAGCCCTTCCTGCTCGCCGCGCGCCCGCGCAACCCCTGGGTGGAGTTCGCGGTGATGGCCGTCCTCGTGGCGCTCCTCACCGGGCTCTCGACGGCGCTCGTCGCCAGCCTCCGTCTCCGCCAGCGGGAGGCCGGGCTCGCCCGATCGCTCCGCGAGAGCGAGTCCCGCTACCGGGCCATCTTCGAGCGGGCGCCGGTGGGGATCTTCACCTTCGACCACGGACGGGCGGTTCCTCAGCGCCAATCCCGCGCTACTGCGAGATCACGGGCTGGTCGGTGGAGGAGCTTCGCGGGATGACCCGCGAGGAGATCGTCCATCCAGCGGACCGCGCGCAGGATCGCGGAGCTGATGGCCCAGATCCGGTCCGGCGAGCAGCCGGCGGGCACCCTCGAGCGGCGCGGCATCCGGAAGGACGGGACCACCTTCTGGGCGGAGGTCACCCTCTCGCTCGAGGCCCCGGGACGGGAGAGCCCGGGGAGCTTCGTGGGCGTGCTCGACGACGTCACCGCGCGTCACGAGGCCGACGAGAAGTTCCGCGTCATCGCCGAGCGCTCGCTGGCCGGGATCGTCATCCTGCAGGACGAGCGGATCGCCTATGCCAACCCGGCCATGGGCGAGATCGCCGGGCTCTCCGTGGACGAGCTCACCGGCATGACCACGAAGGACGTCCGGGCGATGATCCTCGAGGAGGACCGGCCCGCTCGTGAAGGCGGCCGCGGACGAGGCGGGGGTTCCGGTGGCCGGCACGATCCGCCCCGTCGCCTATCGCGTGGTCCGCCCCAGCGGCGCCGTTCGCCGGGTGGAGCAGATGGCGCGCCCGATCCGCCACCTGGGACGCCCGGCCATGCTCGTCTTCGTCCTCGACGTCACCGAGCGGGAGCGCACCGAGGAGGAGATCCGCAAGGCGCAGCGGCTCGAGTCCCTGGGGCTCCTCGCCGGGGGCATCGCCCACGACTTCAACAACCTGCTCACCGCCGTGTTCGGGCAGGTGGAGGAGGCGCGCGGGCAGCTCGACCCCGGAGTCGGCGCCGGCGCGGGAGCTCGACGTGGCCCTCTCCGCGCTGACCCGCTCGCGCGACCTGACGCGCCAGCTCCTCACCTTCTCCACGGGCGGCGCCCCGGAGCGCCGGATCCTCGCGGTGGGGAAGCTCGTCGAGGACGCGGTGCGCCTGGGGCTGGGCGGCTCGGCGATCCGGTCCCACGTCGAGCTGGCCCCGGACCTGCCTCCCGTCGAGGCCGACGAGGGGCAGATGAGCCAGCTCCTCAACAACCTGCTCGTGAACGCCCGGCAGGCGACGCCGGGCGCGGGCGACGTCACCATCCGCGCCTCGAGGCGGATGCTCGGCACCGGGGAGGTGCCCCCCCTGCCAGCCGGTGCCTACGTCCAGATCTCGATCCAGGACACCGGGGAGGGGATCCCCGAGCACCTCCTGCCCAAGGTCTTCGACCCGTTCTTCACCACCCGTACGACCGGGACGGGGCTCGGCCTGGCCACGTCCTACTCCATCGTGCGGCGGCACGGCGGCCACATCGGGATCGCGTCGCGGATGGGCGAGGGGACCACCGTCACGCTGCTCCTGCCTGCGGCCGACGGCCAGCCGGCGGAGCGCGCGGTGCCGGCGCCGCCGTCCGCGCTCCGCTGCGCCGGCTCCGGGTCCTCCTCATGGACGACGAGCCCCTCGTCCTCAAGGTCGGCGTGAAGCACCTGCGCAAGCTGGGCTTCGACGTGGAGACGGCCGTCACCGGCGAGGAGGCGGTGAAGGCGTACCGCAGGATGTGGTCGGAGGGGATCCCCCCGGACGTGGCCATCCTCGACCTCACGGTCCCCGGAGGGATGGGGGGAGCCGAGGCGCTCGATCGGATCCGGGAGATCGATCCGGGCGCCGTGGCCATCGCCTGCAGCGGCTACTTCGAGGACGGCATCATGGCCGACCCCGCCAGGTTCGGCTTCGCAGGCGTCCTGGGAAAGCCCTACCTCACCGCCGACATGGAGCGGGTGCTCGCGGAGGTCGCGAGCCGGGAGCGATAGGGCTGCGGTTCGCAACTCCGCGGCGGGGACGGTGGTTGCAAACTGCAAGGACAGGCCGCGGCCTGGGTGACCAAGTGCCCGGAATCAGGCCGCCATCCGATGGCACGACGACTGCTCTACCTGGAAGCATGGCCACCACTGGATCCGACGCTTGCCCGCATCCGCACGGACCAACCGGCAGATCGCCTGGCGCGTCCTCGCGGCCCTCCTCGTCGCGGCCCTCGCCATCGCGTTCTTCTGGAGCACTGGGCGCGGAGCGGCGCGCCATCGGGCGAATGGATCCGGTGGAGCGGGCGGCGGTGTACCAGCAGGCCTTCGGGGAGCTCCAGCGGCTCTGCGGCTCCGGACCGCGAGACGACGCCCTCGAGAAGCGCTGCGTCGAGCAGATCCAGTTCATCTCGCAGTTCCCGGAGTGCGACGCGCCGCTGCCAGGAGATCGCGCGGAGCCACACCCCGCGCCCCACCAAGTGAGGAGCCGTCCCATGGCCGATCTCGCCCTCGCCGCTCGCCACCCTCGCCTTCTTCGTCCTCTCGGTCGCCTTCGTCCGCGCTCTCGACCGGCTCTAGGAGCCCTCATGTCCCTCGACTTCGTCCTCGGCATCGGGGTCGCCGCGCTGCTCGCGGCCTACCTCGTCTACGCGCTGCTCCGTCCCGAGCGCTTCTAGGGGATCCCGTGACCGTCAACGGCTGGCTGCAGATCGGGCTCTTCTCGCTCCTCGTGCTGCTGCTCACGAAGCCGGTGGGGCTCTGGCTCTACCGCGTGTTCGAGAGCCGGGCGCGGCCCCTGCCGCGCCTGCTCGGGCCGGTGGAGCGCCTGCTCTTCCGCCTCTGCGGCGTGGACCCGGAGAAGGAGCAGGACTGGAAGGAGTACGCCGTCTCGGTGCTCGTCTTCAGCGCCATGGGCGTGCTCGTCACCTACGCCATCCTGCGCCTGCAGGCGGTGCTCCCGCTGAACCCGAACGGCCTCGGCCGCGGTGGGGCCGGAGCTGGCCTGGAACACCGCCGTCAGCTTCACCACCAACACCAACTGGCAGTCGTACGCGCGGCGAGTCGACCATGGGCTACCTGGCCCAGATGGCGGGGCTCGCCTGGCACAACTTCACCTCCGCCGCGGCCGGCATCGGCGTGGCGCTGGCGCTGGCGCGCGGGCTGACCCGCCGCGGAGGGCCCGGAGGGCCGAGGACGCTCGGGAACTTCTGGGCCGACCTGGTGCGGGCGACGCTCTACGTCCTCCTGCCGCTCTCCTTCCTGGTGGCGCTCTTCCTCGTCTCCCAGGGCGTGGTGCAGACGCTCGCGCCGAACCTCGAGGTCCAGACGCTCGAGGGCGTGAAGCAGGTCATCGCGCTCGGCCCGGTCGCCTCCCAGGAGGCCATCAAGATGCTGGGGACGAACGGCGGCGGCTTCTTCAACGCCAACAGCGCCCACCCGTTCGAGAACCCGACGCCGCTCGTGAACCTGGTCCAGATGCTGCTCATCTTCCTCATCCCGGCCGGCCTCACCTTCACCTACGGGCGGATGGCGCAGGGACACGCGGCAGGGCTGGGCGCTCTTCGCCGCCATGGCCGCGCTCTTCCTCGCCGGCGTCGGCGATCGCCTACGGCGCCGAGTCGCGCCACAACCCGGCGCTCGCCGGCCTGGGCATCGACCAGGCCGCCGGCAACCTGGAGGGCAAGGAGACCCGGTTCGGCGTGGCGAGCTCCGCGCTCTTCGCGACCGTCACCACCGACGCCTCCTGCGGCGCCGTGAACGCCATGCACGACAGCTTCACGCCCATCGGCGGGCTCGTCCCGATGGTGAACATGCAGCTCGGCGAGGTGGTCTTCGGCGGCGTCGGGGCCGGCCTCTACGGCATGCTCGTCATGGCCATCCTCACCGTGTTCCTGGCCGGCCTGATGGTGGGGCGCACGCCGGAGTACCTGGGGAAGAAGGTGGAGGGGCGCGAGATGAAGCTCGCCGTGCTCTACATCCTGGTCTTCCCGGTGGCGGTGCTGGTCCTCTCCGGCTGGGCCGCGGTGGTCGCCGTACGGGACCTCGTCCCTCGAACAACGCCGGGCCGCACGGGCTCTCGGAGATGCTCTACGCCTTCACCAGCGGCGCCGCCAACAACGGCTCGGCCTTCGCCGGCCTGAACGCCAACACGCCGTTCTGGAACCTCGCGCTCGGCGTGGACATGCTCCTCGGCCGCTTCTTCATGATCGTCCCCGCGCTGGCCATCGCCGGCGCCATGGTCGGGAAGAAGTCCGTGCCGCCCGGGCCGGGCACCTTCCCCACCGGCGGGCCCACCTTCGTCCTCCTCCTCGTCTCGGTCATCCTCATCGTCGGCGCGCTGACCTTCTTCCCGGCGCTCTCGCTCGGCCCGGTGCTCGAGCACTTCGCCGCCCTGCGCGGAAGGGTCTTCTAGCCATGGCCCCCGAACCCGGAAGACGCTCGCTCCTCGATCCCGCCATCCTCCGCGCGGCGGCGATCGCCAGCCTCGCCAAGCTCGACCCGCGGCTGGTCGCGAAGAACCCGGTCATGTTCGTCGTCGAGGTGGGCAGCCTGCTCACGACCCTGCTCTGGCTCCGGGACCGGATCGCCGCCCCGCCGGTGCCGCGCCCGGCTGGTTCACCCTCACGGTCAGCCTCTGGCTCTGGTTCACCGTGATCTTCGCCAACTTCGCCGAGGCGGTGGCCGAGGGGCGCGGGCAAGGCCCAGGCCGACACGCTGCGCAAGATGCGGCGGGACGTGGACGCCCGGCGGCTCTGGCGAACGGCCAGGAGGAGCAGGTCCCGGCCGCCTCGCTCCGCAAGGGCGACGTGGTGGTGGTGGAGGCCGGCCAGATGATCCCGGGCGACGGCGAGGTCATCGAGGGCGTCGCCTCGGTGAACGAGTCGGCCATCACCGGCGAGTCGGCGCCCGTCATCCGCGAGTCGGGCGGCGATCGCAGCGCGGTCACCGGCGGCACGACGGTGCTCTCCGACCGGATCCTGGTGCGCATCACCGCCAACCCGGGCGAGTCGTTCCTCGACCGGATGATCGGGCTCGTCGAGGGCGCCGCCCGGCAGAAGACCCCGAACGAGATCGCGCTCCACATCCTGCTGGTCGGCCTCACGCTCATCTTCCTCTTCGCCTGCGTCACGCTCGTGCCGCATCGCCGCCTACTCGGGGATCCACCTCTCCGTCACCGCGATCGTCGCGCTGCTCGTCTGCCTCATCCCCACCACCATCGGCGGCCTGCTCTCCGCCATCGGCATCGCGGGGATGGACCGCCTGCTGCGGAAGAACGTGCTCGCCATGAGCGGCCGGGCGGTCGAGGCGGCCGGGGACGTGGACGTGCTGCTGCTCGACAAGACCGGCACCATCACGCTCGGCAACCGGATGGCCTCCGACTTCATCCCCGCCGCGGGCGTGCGGGTGGAGGACCTGGCCGACGCGGCCCAGCTGGCGAGCCTGGCCGACGAGACGCCGGAGGGTCGCTCCATCGTGGTGCTCGCCAAGGAGCGGTTCGCGATCCGCGGCCGGGAGCTGGAGGGGCAGGCGCGCTTCGTCCCCTTCACCGCGCAGACCCGGATGAGCGGCTGCGACCTGGGCGACCGGGTCATCCGCAAGGGCGCGGTGGACGCGGTGGGCGAAGCACGTGGCCGCGCTCGGCGGCGCGATGCACCCCGACATGGTGGCCGCGGCCGGGCGCATCGGCGACACCGGGGGGACGCCGCTCGCGGTCTCCGACGGCGCCCGGGTGCTCGGGCATCGTGGAGCTGAAGGACGTCGTGAAGGGGGGCATCGCCGAGCGCTTCGAGCGCTTCCGGGCCATGGGCATCCGCACGGTGATGATCACCGGCGACAACCCCCGCACCGCCGCCGCCATCGCCCGGGAGGCCGGCGTCGACGACTTCCTCGCCGAGGCGACCCCGGAGGCCAAGATGCGCCTCATCCAGGAGGAGCAGGCCAAGGGCAAGCTCGTGGCCATGACCGGCGACGGGACGAACGACGCGCCGGCGCTGGCCCAGGCCGACGTGGGCGTGGCCATGAACACCGGGACCCAGGCCGCCAAGGAGGCCGGGAACATGGTGGACCTGGACTCCAACCCGACCAAGCTGCTCGAGGTGGTGGAGGTGGGCAAGCAGCTGCTCATGACCCGCGGGACGCTCACCACCTTCTCCATCGCCAACGACGTGGCCAAGTACTTCGCCATCCTCCCGGCCCTCTTCGTGGCCGCCTACCCGGAGATGGCGCCGCTCGACGTCATGCACCTCGCCTCGCCCTACAGCGCCATCCTCTCGGCCGTGATCTTCAACGCGATCATCATCGTGCTGCTCATCCCGCTGGCGCTCCGGGGCGTGCGCTACCGCCCGCTCGGCGCCGCCGCGGTCCTCCGCCGCTCCCTGCTCATCTACGGCCTGGGCGGGGTGGTGGCCCCGTTCGTCGGGATCAAGCTCATCGACCTGGCGCTGTCCGCCGTCGGCGCCGTCTGAGGAGAGACCATGCGAGAGCAACATCCTGACCTCGCTCTGCGCGTCACCGTCGTCACGCTCGTCCTCACCGGGCCTCCTCTATCCACTCGCCGTGACGGGCGTGGCCCAGGTGCTCTTCCCGCGCCGGGCCGGGGGAGCATCGTCCTCGACGGCGTCGGGCAAGGTCGGTGGGCTCCGAGCTGATCGGCCAGGGCTTCTCGTCGCCGGCCTACTTCCAGCCGCGCCCGTCGGCGGCCGGGGAGAAGGGCTGCGACGGCCTCGCGTCGAGCGGCTCGAACCTGGGCCCCACCTCCGCGAAGCTGCGGGAACGGGTGGCGGCCGACGCCGCCCGGCTCCGCGCCGAGAACCCGGCCGCGCCGGCCTCGGTGCCGGCGGAGCTGGTCACCACCTCCGGGAGCGGGCTCGACCCGCACCTCTCCCCGGCCGGCGCGCTCTGGCAGGTGGCGCGGGTCGCCGGCGCCCGCGGCGTGAGCGAGGCGCGCGTCCGGGCGCTCGTCGAGGACGCGGTCGAGGGGCGCGAGCTCGGCCTGCTCGGCGAGCCCCGGGTGAACGTGCTGCTCCTCAACCTCGCCCTCGACCGGCAGTTCGGGCGCCCGGCCGTCGCGGCGAAGGGGTAGAACGGACGGGATGACGGCGCCCGTCCGCCAGCGGCCGGAGGACTTCCTCGAGCTCGTCGAGCGGGCGAGGCGCGGCAAGCTCAAGCTCTACGTCGGGTTCGCGGCCGGCGTGGGCAAGACCTGGCGCATGCTCGAGGAGGCCCACGCGCTGCGCAGGCGGGGCGTGGACGTGGTGGGCGCGCTCGTCGAGACCCACGGGCGCGCCGAGACGGCAGGCGCTGATCGGCGACCTCGAGGTCGTCCCCCGGCGCCGGGTCGAGTACCGCGGCGTCGCGGTGGAGGAGATGGACCTCGACGCGGTGCTGGCGCGCAAGCCCACCGTGGCCATCGTCGACGAGATCCCGCACACCAACGCGCCGGGCTCGCGCCACGGCAAGCGCTACCAGGACGTCCTCGAGCTGCTCGACGCGGGCGTGAACGTCATCGGCGCGCTCAACATCCAGCACCTCGAGTCGCTGAACGACCTCATCCAGCGCAGCACCGGCGTGCAGGTGCGGGAGACCGTCCCCGACTCCTTCCTCGAGCAGGCCGACCAGGTGGTGAACCTCGACCTGGCGGTGGAGGACCTCCTCGACCGGCTCAAGGCCGGGCAAGATCTACCCGGCCGACCGGATTCCCTGGGCCCTCGAGCACTTCTTCCGCGACGCCAACCTCTCCACGCTGCGCGAGCTGTCGCTCCGCGAGGTGGCGCAGAGCCTCGACCGCGCCGCCATCCGCCAGCCCTCCGCCGCGCCGGCGGCCCCGGCCCCCGGCCGGGTCATGGTGTGCCTCTCCTCCAACCCCCCGCACGCGGCGACCCTGCTGCGGCGGGGTCGCGCATGGCCGGCCGGCTCAACACCGACTGGTACGTGGTCTACGTCGAGACGCCGCGGGAGGCGCCCGAGCGCATCGACTCGGAGGCGCAGCGCCACCTGCACGCCAACATCGCCCGGGCCAAGGAGCTGGGGGGCGAGGTGGTGCGGCTGCAGTCCGACGATCCGGCCGCGCGCGCTCCTCGACTTCGCGCGGGCCCACCGGGTGAGCGACCTCATCCTGGGGCGGGGCACCGAGCCGTGGTGGCGGCGGCACCTGCGCCGCTCGGTGCTCGACCGCGTGGTGGACGGCGCCGAGGGGCTCGACGTCCACGTGGTCTCCTTCGACGAGGAGAGGGACCACCGTGACCCTGCGCCGCAGGCTGCTCCTCGCCCAGGTGCCGCTCGCGGCGGCGCTGCTCGTCGTCGGCGCGGCGTCGCTCCGGACGGTCGCCTCCCTGGGGGACAGCTCGGAGACCATCCTCCAGGACAACTACCGGAGCGTGCTCGCCGCCCAGCGCATGGGAGACGCGCTCGACGGGCTCGACCGCGAGGCGCTGCTGCGCGCGCTGGGCCGGCCGGCGGGGGAGTCGGCCAGACGTGCTCCGCGATCGCTTCGAGTCGGAGCTGCGCGTCCAGGAGGGAAACCTCACCGAGCCGGGCGAGGGGCCGGCCACCGATCGGCTGCGAACCGCGTGGATGGCCTACCGGGCCGCCGAGGGGCGAGCAGGAGGCCGCCCGGCGACGAAGCTCCCCGCCTACCTCGGGCCCGCTGCAGCAGCGCTCCATGGCCGTGCGAGCGGCCATCGACGAGGTGCTCGCGCTCAACCAGGACGCGATGGTGCGCAAGAGCAACCAGGCGCGCCGCTCCGCGCAGCGCCTGCTCCAGCTCATGCTGGCGGCCACCGTCGCGGCCCTCGCCCTCGGCCTCGTCGCCTCCTTCGCCCTCACCGCACGGATCGTGCAGCCGCTGTCCGCCCTCTCGCTGGCCGTGCGCCGCTTCGGCGAGGGCGACCTGGAGTCGCGGGCGCGCCCCCGGGGCAAGGACGAGATCGCCGCGCTCGCGACCGAGTTCAACACCATGGCCGACCGGCTGGAGGAGTACCGCAAGAGCTCCCTCGGCGACCTCATCCAGGCCCAGCAGGCCTCCCAGGCCGCCATCGACAGCCTGCCCGACCCGGTGCTCGTCCTCGACGCCGCCGGCGGGATCCTGAACCAGAATCGCGCCGCCGAGGCCCTGCTCCGCATGGCGCCGGGGACGGGGGCGGGCACCCCGATCCACGCGCTCGACCCCTCGCTGCGGGAGCGCATCGAGGCGATCCGGGCCCACGTGCTCTCCGGGAAGGGAGCGGTGGTGCCCCGGGGCTTCGACGAGGCCGTCCGCGTCGACCTCCCCGACGGCCCGCACCGGCTCCTCCCGCGGGCCACGGCCCTCTACTCCGAGGAGGGCGCGGTCACCGGCGTCACGATGGTCCTCCAGGACGTGACCCGGCTGGTGCGCTTCGACGAGCTGAAGAACGACCTCGTCGCCACGGTGGCCCACGAGTTCCGCACGCCCCTCACGTCCCTGCGCATGGCCGTCCACATGTGCGCGGAGGAGGCGGCCGGCCCGCTCACGCCCCAGCAGGCCGACCTCATGGCGGCGGCGCGCCAGGACTGCGAGCGGCTCCAGGGCATCGTCGACGACATCCTCGACCTGTCGCGGATCCAGGCCGGCCGGATCGAGATCCACGCCCGCGCCGTCGAGGCGGGGGCGCTCCTCGCGCACGCGGCCGCCGAGGCCGCCGCCGCGGCGCGGGGGGCGGGGCTCGACCTCTCGGTGGAGGCCCCGGCCGCAGCCGGTCCCGATCCAGGCCGATCCGGAGCGGATCGGCGTCGTGCTCGCCAACCTGCTCGGCGAACGCCGTCCGGCACACGCCGCCGCGGGGGCCGCGTCACCGCCCGCCTCGCGCCAGGCAGAGGACGGCGTCCGTTTCGAGGTGCAGGACAGCGGCGAGGGGATCCCCCCCCAGTACCAGGAGCGGATCTTCGATCGCTTCTTCCAGGTGCCGGGCTCGAAGCGGGGCGGGGTGGGGCTCGGGCTCTACATCTCCCGCGAGGTGGTCCGCGCCCACGGCGGGGAGATGGGCGCCACGAGCGAGGTCGGGAAGGGCAGCACCTTCTGGTTCACGCTCCCGGCGGCGCCGCCCCGGGACGCTTGCAGCCCTCAGCGCCCTTCCTTCTTCCGCTTCCGCCACAGCGTCGAGGCGTCGAGCCCGAGGATCCGCGCCGCCTCGTCCTGCGTGGCGGTGCGGGCCAGGACGCGGAGGATGTGCTCCCGCTCCACCTCCGCGACCGTGTAGTCGCCCCCCAGGGTGGGAACGCGCGCGGCATGCCCGGCCATGCGCTCCGGGAAGCTCTCCGGCTCGAGCAGCTGCCCGGGCGTGAGGATCACCGCCCGCTCGATGGCGTTGCGCAGCTCGCGGACGTTGCCCGGCCAGGGCCAGGCGACGAGCATCCGCTCGGTCGCGGGCGAGATCTCCGGGGGGGCGCGCCGGGCCTGCGTGGCGAAGAAGGCGACGAAGCTCCGCGCCAGCGGGAGGATGTCCTCGGTGCGCTCGCGGAGCGGCGGGACGGTCACCTCCACCACGTTCAGCCGGTAGAGGAGGTCCTCCCGGAACCGCCCCTCCTTCACGGCCCGTCTCCAGGTCGCGGTTGGTCGCCGCGACGACGCGCACGTCGGCGACGCGGGTCCGGTTCTCGCCGATCCGCTCGAAGCGCTTCTCCTGCAGGAAGCGGAGGAGCTTGGCCTGGAGCGAGGGGGAGATGTCGCCGATCTCGTCCAGGAACACCGTGCCGCCCTCCGCGGCCTCGATGCGGCCGGGCTGGTCGCGGGTCGCGCCCGTGAACGAGCCGCGGGCGTGGCCGAAGAGCTCGCTCGCCAGCAGCTCCTCGGAGAGGGTCGGGCAGTTCACCACCACGAACGGCCGCTCGTGCCGGGGGCTGGCCGCGTGGAGGGCCCGGGCCAGCACGCCCTTGCCCGTGCCGCTCTCGCCGCGGAGCAGCACGGATACGTCGTGCGGAGCCGCCTTCATGAGCGTCTCCAGCGTGGCGCGGACGCGGGGGGATGCCGATTCGAGCCGGACGTCGGGCGCGGCGTCGGCGAGCCGCGCTCTCCAGATCGTCCAGCCGGGAGGCGGTGGCGCGGCGCTGCCGGGCGGCCTCGAGCTGGTGGCGGACCTGGGCGGGCGTGAAGGGCTTGGGAAGGTAGTCGCGCGCGCCCCGGCGGATCGCCTCCACCGCCGTGTCGAAGGTGGCGAAGGCGGTGATGACGACCACGTCGAGCCCCGGGCGCTCGGCCAGCAGGCGCGGGATGAGGTCGAGCCCGCTCTCCTGGCCGAGCCGGAGATCGCAGAAGGCCAGGTCGTAGGGGGCGAGGCGCAGCGCCTCGAGCGCTGCAGAGTCCGGAGCCGACCTTGTCCACCCGGGCCCCCGCTCCCTGGAGGCAAAGGGCGACCGTGTCGCGGATGTTGGGCTCGTCGTCGATGACGAGCACGCGCAGGGGAAGCTGGAGCCGGATCGGTCACGGTGCGGCACGAGCCTACCGCCGGGAGCGGCGGGACCGCCACCACCCCCGGCGTGGCCGGGGTCAGCGGACCAGCGGGATCTGGGAAGCGAGCTCGAGCTGGGTGAGCAGCGAGAGTCGCCGGTCGATCTGCATGAAGCGCGCGGCCACCTTGCCCGGGAGGACCTTCTGGAACTCGGGCAGCCACTTCTTGCGCAGCCCGTCGGCGGCGAGGTCCCGGTCGATCGTCGCGTTGGCGAGCTCGACGGCCTGGGCGTCGGTGAGGGTCTGGTAGTTCTCGGCGTACTTCTTCACGTTCTGGAGCTGCGTGTCGATGATGCCCTTCAGCTCGGCCTGGTACTTCTCGTACGTGGGCCAGAACTTGGCGGCCTGGTCGGCGGTGAGCCCCAGGTTCTTGGAGATGATGTCGGCGCGCGCGGCGAGCAGGTCCTTCTCGATGCTCTGCAGGGTGGCCTTCTGGTCGGTGGAGGCGGACGCGGCCGGCGCCGGCGTCCCCTGGGCGAGCGCGAGGGTGGGGACGAGGACGAGGGCGGCGAGGGCGATTCTCATGGACTCTCCAAGTGGATTTTTCCGCCGGGATGGCGGGGACGGGCCTTTTTAGCCGGACGCCGGCCGGGCGTCAGCGTCCTGTTGGGGGTGCACGGGGAATCCGGAGGGGACATCGCTGACTGCCAGTGGACTAGTATCCCGGCCCACGGAGCCGAACACCCCGGCCTGCCCACCATCCGTCACTCCCCGGAGGGGATCCCCATGAGAACGTTTGCGTCCCTGGTCGCGATTGCCGCCCTGTCGTGGAGCGCCCCGGCGAATGCCCAGGAGGCCAAGCCCGCGCCCGAGGCCGCGCCCGCCGCGCGTCACCGCGAAGACCGCCGCGGCGACACGACCGCCGTCCTGGTCGAGCCCCACGCCGGAGGAGCAGAAGTGGGGCCGGGAGCTGAACGGCCACTTCTTCCTGCCCTCCCACATCATCGACGATCCGTTCTCCTACACGGCCTTCGGGATGTCCTTCGGCCTCGGATCCGGCAACGCGCTGGGCCCGGTGCTCCAGCTGAGCCCGCCGCCTTCATCAGCCCGGACCAGGAGAAGTGGTACGGCTACACCGGGCTCGGGGTCGGGCTTCATGCTCAGAACGTCCGCATCCTCGAGTACCTGTCGGCGCGCGCCGGCCTCATCACCACCGCCTACCTGGGCACCGGGAACGGCGCGGCCTTCACCGTCGGGACGTCGGCCCGGATCACCGGCGACATCGGCGTGAAGGGGAGCCTCCCGGTGGGAGAGAACTTCCGCTTCGGCGGCCACGCTCGACGCCAGCCTACGGCCCGGTCTACGCCCTCCTTCTCGCCAGCGGGATCTCCAGACGCCCTCAACCAGTGCCGGATCGACCCGCCGAATTGCCGGTTCGACCTCGTCGCAGGGATTCCAGAGCGACAACACCGTGACCTGGACGGCCGGGCTCAACGGGGCCTGGGCGCCCGACCCCTACCTGGGCGTCATCGCGAACGCCCAGTTCATCGCGCCCGACCAAGACCGGGCACGACCTCCGTCGCCACGAACGGGGCGACCTTCGCCGCGATGGTCGACTTCGACGCCATGCCGCTCCTCCACTGGCTGCCCCTCGGTGCTGAACGTGGCCTACCATCACCATCGCCGATCGGCGGCAACGGGGTCACGACGGCCAACGAGGACAGGCTTCGGCCTCTACTACACCGGCCGCAAGGACCTCGCGCTCGGCCTGGAGCTCGACTGGAAGTGGAGCCGCCTCGAGACCCAGCAGGTCTCCAGCCACCCTCGCCTGGATCAACTTCCGGTACTACTGGAACTGAGTCGTCAAGGAACCATGTCCAGCCACGGATCGGGCGGCGGCGCCAGGAAGGAGGCGCTGAAGGAGAAGATCGAGCACGAGACGAGGGAGTACCTCCTCATCGGGGCCTACCTGGCCTGCTTCTTCCTCGCGCTCACCACCTACCGCAAGCTCGTGATGGCCGAGTACCACATCGGCTACTTCGAGTACGGGTGGGCGCTCCTCCAGGCCATGATCCTCGCCAAGGTGATCCTCATCGGGGAGGCCCTGCACATCGGCACCCGGTTCCGGACGGCGCCGCTCATCGTCTCCACCGTCTGGAAGTCGATCGTCTTCGCCCTGTTCGCGGCGGTGCTGGTGATGTGCGAGCACCTGATCCACGCGCTCCTCCACCACGAGCCGGTGAAGGCCGTGTTCGACCTCTCCGGCGGACGCGGGTACGAGATGCTCGCCCGGTTCCAGCTCATGCTGGTCGCGTTCGTGCCCTTCTTCGCCTTCCAGGAGGCGGCCGACGCGCTCGGGGCGGGCAGCGTCTTCGACCTCTTCTTCCACCGCCGGCCGGCCGGCAAGGGCGGCGACCCGCACTGAGGTCGCCGGGCGGTCAGGCCAGGACCGCGACCAGGTCGTCCTTCTCGACCTTGTCGCCGTCCTTCACGTGGACCTCGGCCACGACCGCGTCGGCCTTCAGCTTCACGTTGGTCTCCATCTTCATGGCCTCGGTGACGAGCAGCACGTCGCCGCCGCGGATCGCGTCGCCGGGCTTCACGTTCACCTTGAGCACCTTGCCGGGCATGGGCGCCCCCACGTGCTTCGGGTTCGCCCGATCGGCCTTGGGCCGGGCGGCCTTGCTGGTGGTGGCGGCCTGGTCGCGCACGGTCACCGCGCGCGCCTCCCCGTTCAGCTCGAAGTAGACGCTGCGCGTGCCGTCGGGCTGCAGCCCCCCCACCGCGTTGAGCTTGATGATGAGGGTCTTCCCCGGCTCGATCTCCACCGAGGTCTCCTGGCCCGGGTCGAGGCCGTAGAGGAAGGTCGGGGTGGGGATGACGGAGGTGTCGGAGTAGTCGTCGAGGTGGCGCCGGAACTCGGGGTAGACGTTCGGGTAGAGGAGCCAGCTGACGAGCCCCTTCGCGTCCACCGGCCCGCCCACGCGCTCCTCGGCCTTCGCCTGCTCGGCCTGCAGGTCGGCGGGCTCGAGCAGCTCGCCGGGACGGCAGTGGATGGGCTCCTGCCCCTTCAGCACGACCTCCTGGAGCCGCTTCGGGAAGCCGCCGTGGGGCTGGCCCAGCATGCCCTTCAAGAGGCCCACCACCGACTCGGGGAAGGCCAGGTCCTCGCCGCGGGCGAGCACGTCCTCGGGCTGGAGGTCGTTCTTCACCATGAACATGGCCATGTCGCCCACCACCTTGGAGGTGGGCGTCACCTTGATGATGTCCCCGAAGAGGATGTTCACCTTCCGGTACATCTCCTTGCACTCCTCCCAGCGATCCAGGAGGCCGAGCCCGGCCACCTGCGGCCGGAAGTTGGAGTACTGGCCGCCCGGGATCTCGTGCCAGTAGACCTCGGCGGTGCCGCTGCGCAGCCCGGACTCGAAGGGCGCGTACCACTCCCGCACCGCCTCCCAGTAGTCGGCCAGCCGCTGCAGGCCGGGGAGGTCGAGGCCGGGATCGCGCTCGGTCCCGGCGAGCGCCGCGGCCAGGCTGTTGAGGTTGGGCTGGGCGGTGAGGCCGGAGAGCGACGACAGGGCCGCGTCGACCACGTCCACGCCCGCCGCGGCGGCCTCGAGCACGCTGGCCGAGGCCACGCCGGAGGTGTCGTGGGTGTGGAAGTGGACCGGGAGGCCCACCTCGGCCTTGAGCGCGGTGAAGAGCTTGCGGGCCGCCATGGGCTTCATGAGCCCCGCCATGTCCTTCACGGCGAGGAAATGGGCGCCCATGCGCTCCAGCTCGCGGGCCAGCGACACGTAGTAGGCGAGCGGGTACTTGTCCCGCCTCGGGTCGGTGATGTCGCCCGTGTAGCACATGGCGGCCTCGCAGACCTTGCCGCTCCGGCGCACGGCCTCCATGGCCACCGTCATGCCCTTCGTCCAGTTGAGCGCGTCGAAGACCCGGAAGACGTCGACCCCGCTCGCCGGCGGCCTCCTCGACGAAGCGCTCCACCACGTTGTCCGGGTAGTTGGTGTAGCCCACCGCGTTCGAGCCCCGCAGCAGCATCTGGAAGAGCACGTTGGGGATGGCCTCGCGGAGCCGGTGGAGCCGGGTCCAGGGGTCCTCCTTGAGGAAGCGCATGGCCACGTCGAAGGTGGCCCCGCCCCACAGCTCGAGGCTGAAGAGCCCGGCGCCGAGGCGCGCCGTGGCCGGGGCGATGCGGAGCAGGTCGTGGCTGCGGACGCGCGTGGCGAGCAGCGACTGGTGCGCGTCGCGCATGGTGGTGTCGGTGAAGAGGAGCCCCTTCCGCTCGCGGGCCCAGGCGGCCAGCCCTTCCGGCCCGCGGGCGAGCAGCACGTCCCGGCTGCCCGGGGGAGGCGGCGAGGCCAGGTCCACCCGGGGGACCGGGGCCTCGCGCAGCTCGCTGGGGCGCAGCGGCTTCTGGACGCCCGGCGAGCCGTTCACCACCACCTCGCCGATCCAGGAGAGCAGCTTCGAGCCGCGGTCCTTCTTCTGGGCGGAGAGGAGCAGCTCCGGGTGGCGGTCGATGAAGGAGGTGTCGGCGCGCCCCTGGAGGAAGAGCGGGTGGGTGACCACCTTCTCCAGGAAGGGGATGTTGGTCTTCACCCCGCGGATCCGGAACTCCTGCAGGGAGCGGTGCATGATGCGCGCCGATTCCTGGAAGGTGAGCCCCCAGGTGCAGACCTTCACGAGCAGGGAATCGTAGTGGGGGGTGATCTGGGCCCCGGTGAAGCCGTTGCCGGCGTCGAGCCGGACCCCGGCGCCGCCGGCCGTGCGGTAGGCCTTGATGGTCCCGAAGTCGGGGGCGAAGCCGTTCTGCGGGTCCTCGGTGGTGATGCGGCACTGGATGGCGAAGCCGCGCATCTGGATGTCGGCCTGGGAGGCGAGCCCGATCTCCGGGTCGGAGAGGCGGTACCCCTGCGCCACCAGGATCTGGGCCTGCACCAGGTTGCGGCCGGTGATCATCTCGGTGACCGTGTGCTCCACCTGGATGCGCGGGTTCACCTCGATGAAGTAGTGGCGCCCCTCGCCGTCGAGGAGGAACTCGATGGTCCCGGCGTTGCGGTAGGAGACGAGCCGCGAGATGCGGAGCGCGTCCTCGCAGAGCGCGGCTCGCTGGGCCTCGGAGAGGGCGAGCGAGGGCGCGAACTCCACCACCTTCTGGTGGCGGCGCTGCACCGAGCAGTCGCGCTCGAAGAAGTGGACCAGGCCTCCGTGGGCGTCGCCCAGCACCTGGACCTCGAGGTGCTTGGGATTCTCGACGTAGCGCTCCAGGAAGACCGCCGGGTTCCCGAAGGCGGCCTGGGCCTCGCTGCGGGCCGAGACCAGCCCCTCGAGCAGCTCCTTCTGGCTGCGCGCCACCCGCATGCCGCGCCCGCCCCCGCCGGCGGCGGCCTTCACGATGATGGGGTAGCCGTGCTGGCGGGCGAAGAGGAGGGCCTGCTCGTCGTGGAGGATGGGCTCGGGCGTGCCCGGGACCACCGGGACGCCGGCCGACACGGCGGCCCGCCGGCCGGCCACCTTGTCGCCCAGGCTCCGCATCATGTCGCCGGTGGGGCCGATGAAGGCGATGCCGGCCTTCTCGCAGGCGTCGGCGAAGTCGGCGTTCTCGGCCAGGAACCCGTACCCGGGGTGGATGGCGTCGACGCCGACGCGCCGGGCGAGCTCCACGATCTCGTCCACGCCCAGGTAGGCGTCGATGGGCTTCTTGCCCTTGCCCACCGGGTAGGCCTCGTCGGCCTTGTACCGGTGCAGGGAGAGCCGGTCCTCCTCCGAGTAGATGGCGACGGTGGGGATGCCGAGCTCGGTGCAGGCCCGGAAGATGCGGATGGCGATCTCGCCGCGGTTGGCGGCCATGACCTTGCGGAACGGGCGGACGGGCATGGGAATGGAATGCCACGTCCGGAGGAGCGCTTGGAAGCCCCCGCCTGCAAATACCGAGGGAGCGCGGGGATGGTCGTGCCGGGGCCCCCGTGCCGGGTAATGGGGGAGGGATCTCTCGCCCGGGGTACCCGTGGAACCGCTCCGCTGCTCCGCCTTCCTGGCCATGAGCCTCGATGGCTTCATCGCCCGCCCAGACGGCCGCCTCGACTGGCTCGCCCCCTTCGAGGCCGAGGACCACGGCTACCAGCCCTTCTTCGATGCGATCGAGGCGATCGTGGTGGGGCGGAGGACCTACGACACCGTCCTCGGGTTCGAGCACTGGCCCTATGCCGGGAAGCGGTGCTTCGTGCTCACCCACCGACGAGTCCCGGCGAGCCACGGCGAGGAGTTCCTGGCTGGAACCCCGCCCGAGGTCGTGGCGCAGGTCGCGCGCACCGGGGTCCGGCGCGTCTACGTCGACGGCGGGTCGGTGGTGGGCGCCTTCCTCGCGGCGGGCCTCCTCGACGACCTCACCATCTCGATCGTCCCGGTCGTGCTGGGCAGCGGGATCCGGCTCTTCCAGGGCGACCTGCCCGGGAGCCCGGTGACCCTCGAGTCGTGCCGTTCGCTCCCGAGCGGGGTGGTCCAGCTGAAGTACCTGGCGCGATCGCCGACGACGGGGACCCGGTGATACACCTCGGGACATGCCGAAGACCCTGATCGAGCCCTTCCGGATCAAGTCGGTCGAGCCCATCCGCATGACCACGCGGTCCGAGCGGGAGCGGCTCCTGGAGGAGGCGAAGCTGAACGTCTTCCAGCTCCGCGCCGAGGACGTGCTGCTCGACTGGCTCACCGACTCCGGCACCGGCGCGATGAGCACCCGCCAGTGGGCCGCCATCATGATGGGCGACGAGAGCTACGCCGGCGCGCGGAGCTACTACCGGCTCGAGTCGGTGGTCCGGGACCTCACCGGCTACGCCCACTTCGTCCCCTGTCACCAGGGGCGCGCCGCCGAGCGGATCCTCTTCGGCACGGTGTGCAAGCCGGGCCACGTGGTCCCGAGCAACTGCCACTTCGACACCACGCGCGCCCTGCTGGAATGGAACGGCGCCGAGGCCCGGGACCTCGTCATCCCCGAGGGGCTCGAGCCGCGCACCCTCCACCCGTTCAAGGGGAACGTCGACCTCGGCCGCGTGGAGGACCTGCTCCGGCGGGAGGCCGACCGCGTCCCCTTCGGGATGATCACGGTGACGAACAACACCGGCGGCGGACAGCCGGTGTCGATGGAGAACCTGCGCGCCTACGCGGCGCTCCTGCACCGACACGGCAAGCCCCTCATCCTCGACGCCTGCCGCTTCGCCGAGAACGCCATGTTCGTGAAGATGCGCGAGCCCGGCTACGCCGACGTGCCGGTGAAGCGCATCGCCCAGGAGATGTTCGGCCTGGCCGACGGCTGCACCATGAGCGCCAAGAAGGACGGCATGGTGAACATCGGGGGCTTCCTGGCGCTGCGCGAGGACGCCTGGCTGGAGGGGGTGAGGAACATGCTCATCCTCACCGAGGGCTTCCCCACCTACGGCGGGCTCGCCGGCCGCGACCTGGAGGCCATGGCGGTCGGGCTCGAGGAGGTGCTCGACGAGCAGTACCTGCGCTACCGGCTGCGCACCGCCGAGTACCTGGGCGAGAAGCTCGAGGCGGCCGGCGTCGGGTTCGTTCGCCCCACCGGGGGTCACGCGGTCTACATCGACGCCCGCACGGTGCTCCCGGACATGCCGGTCGAGCGCTACCCGGCCTGGGCGCTCGCCAACGCGCTCTACCTGGAGGGGGGCATCCGGGGCGTGGAGATCGGCTCGGTCATGTTCGGGAAGCGGGGCGAGGACGGGAGCGAGAGCTACCACGCCATGGAGCTGGTGCGGCTGGCCTTCCCGCGCCGCATGTACACGCAGAGTCACTTCGACTTCGCCGCCGAGGTCATCGCCGACGTGAAGGCCGGGGCCGGCCGGGTGCGGGGGGTGCGCATCGTCAAGCAGGCGCGCTACCTCCGCCACTTCACCTGCGAGTGCGAATGGGCCTGAGGACCGCCGCCGGGATCGCCTTCGAGGAGCACGCCCCGCCGGACGCGTCCGGGACGGCGCTCCTCCTCGTCCACGGGGCCGGCGGGACGCTCGCCACCTGGCCGGAGACGCTGCGACGCCTCCCCGGCCGCCGCGTCGTCGCGGTGGACCTCCCGGGCCACGGGGCCTCCCCGCTCCCTGGCGAGCGCTCCGTGCCGGACTACGTCCGGAGGCTCGTCGGCCTGCTCGACGCGCTCGGGATCGCGCGGGCCGCGGTGGGCGGACACTCCATGGGCGGCGCCATCGCGCTCGGGCTCGCGCTCGAGGCCCCGGAACGGGTGGCCGGACTGCTCCTCGTGGCCACCGGGGCCCGGCTCCGGATCACCCCGGCCATCCTCCAGGCCTCGGCCGACCCCGCCCGGGCCCGGGAGGTGGCGGACGCCGTCGCCGCGGTCTCCTTCGGCGCCGCCGCGCCGGCCGGGCTCCGGGAGGCGTACGCCGGAGCGATCGCCGCCGTCGCGCCCGGGGTGCTGCACGGCGACTTCACCGCGTGTGACACCTTCGACGCGATGGCCCGGCTCGGCGCCGTCCGGGCCCCGGCGCGCCTGGTGGTCGGCGAGGAGGACCGGCTCACGCCGCCGAAGTACGCCGCCTTCCTGCGCGCGCGGCCTCCCCGGCGACGCGCTGCTCACGGTTCCCGGGGCGGGGCACATGGTGACCTGGGAGGCCCCGGACGCGGTGGCCAGCGAGGGCGCGCTCCTGCTCGGCGAAATTGGCTGAACGCCCTTTTCCCGTGATAGGAACGGCTCCGCACCCGCCGCTCCGGAGCCCGCCATGAAGAAGATCCTCGCCCTTCCCGTCCTCGTCGCGCTGCTGGCGACGGGGTGCGCCTCCGACGACGCCGAGTCGCTGGTCAAGCAGACCATCACCGCCATGGACGAGACCACGCAGGCGATGGCCACCGTCAAGGACGAGGCCTCGGCCCAGGCGGCCGTTCCCCGGCTGCGGGCCCTGGCCGAGCGGCGCAAGAAGATCGAGGAGAAGATGGCCACGGTGAAGACGCCGCCCCCGGCCGAGCAGGCCGAGCTCCAGAAGAAGTACGCGGCGCGCCTGAACGAGGTCACCACGAGCCTCATGCAGGAGGCGATGCGGGTGAGCACCGTCCCGGGGGGCAAGGCCGCCCTCGAGGCCATGGACGGGAAGTGACCGACCCGGAGCGCCCGGACGGGATCCTCGGACGCATCACGCCGCCCCCGCCGGAGCGGCGGGTGCCGTCCTCGTCGATCGACGTGCTCCTCGTCCACGCCGACGCCCGCTTCACCGCCAAGGTGACCGGGCTGCTCCGGAAGAACGCCTACACGGTGGTCGAGGTGGCCTGCGCCGCCGAGGCGATCGAGACGGTGCGCCAGGGGTGCGTCCCGCGCCTCGTGGTCCTCGACCTGGACGGGGCCACGCCCGCCGAGCTGGCCTCCCTGGCGCCCCTCCAGGCCGGCGGAGGCGGGTCCGCGTTCCTGACGCTGTCCCGCACGGGGAGCGAGGCGCCCCCCGGCCTGCGGACGGACGCCAGCCTGCTCAAGCCCATCGAGGCCGCCGAGCTGGTCGAGGCGGTCCGGCGCCTTTGCGGGCCGGGCTGAAACGATCGTTTGCCCGGAGTCCGCCGGCGTCCTACCCTCGGGTCATGGGGTTCACCGCCGGGCGCCTGGTCGCCGCACTCCTCGCCGCCCTGCTCGCCTGTCCCGCCGCCGGCGACGAGACCGCGCCGCGCGCCGCACCGGAGGTCCCGCCCTTCCAGTTCACCCTGGGCGCCCGGATCTCGGCGGCGCTCCCCATGGGAAGCGTCTCCACCGACCCCTCGACCGGCCCGCTGCTCATCGACGAGCTCGTGCTGCTGAGCATCCCGCTGCAGGTGGACGCCGGCGTGACCCTCGCCGGCCACTGGTTCGTGGGCGGCTACGTCCAGTACGGCTGGAACGTCCTCCAGATCGGCCAGTGCCAGGTGGGCGAGAGCTGCCGGCTCACCGGGCTGCGCGTGGGCGTCCAGGCCCTCTACTCGGTGAACGAGACGGGCGACACGCCGTGGTTCGGGATCGGAACCGGGTGGGAGTGGCTCTTCACCCGCTACAGCAGCGCGGCCTTCACCACCAACCTCGACGTGTCCGGCTGGGAGTTCGTGAACCTCCAGGCCGGCTACGACGTGGTCGTGGCGCCGGGCTGGAAGGTGGGGCCCTGGGTCTCCGGGTCGATCGGCGAGTTCAGCCGGGCCACCCTGGGCCGCGACGGGCAGACGAGCGACAGCAACATCCCCAACAAGGCGCTGCACGGCTGGCTGCAACTGGGCGTGAAGGGGAGCTTCGGCTTCTAGGGCAGCATCGGCGCCGGCGGGTACAGGCGACCCCGCCAGGACGGGAACCGGCAGGAAAGGGGCGGCCCGGACGGGCAGGAGGCGGGCAGGACTGGCACGGGCGGTGCAGACCACTCGACCGCGGGCCGCGGATCGGCTAACCCTGTCGGCCGCCCACCAGAGGCACGCCCCTGAACCAAGCGAACCCCCCAACACCGACCCCGGCCGGACACGCCTCCGGGAACGCACACGACACCGGGCACCACGGCTCCATCCGGAGGAGCCGGGCCGCGACCGCGGCGCTCGCGCTCGGCGCGCTGGGGGTCGTGTACGGCGACATCGGCACGAGCCCGCTCTACGCCTTCAAGGAGAGCTTCGGCGGCAAGCACGGCGTGGACCCCACCCCCGAGAACGTGATCGGCGTCCTCTCGCTGGTGGTCTGGGCGATGATCTTCGTGGTCGCCTTCAAGTACCTCACCTTCGTCATGCGGGCCGACAACCGCGGCGAGGGCGGCATCCTGGCGCTCATGGCGCTCGTCGGGCAGACCGAGACCACCAACCGCGGCCGGCGCACCCTGCTCGTGCTCGGCCTCTTCGGGGCGGCGCTCCTCTACGGCGACGGGGTCATCACGCCGGCCATCAGCGTGCTCGGCGCCATGGAAGGCCTCATCGTGGTGGCGCCGGGGCTGCACCGTGCCGTGGTCCCGGCCACCGTGCTCGTCCTGGTCCTGCTCTTCGCGATCCAGAAGCGCGGGACCACCACCGTGGGCCTGGTCTTCGGGCCGGTGATGATGCTCTGGTTCACCTGCATCGCGGTCATCGGCGTCTGGAACGTCTGGAAGGAGCCGGCGGTCCTGCGGGCCTTCTCGCCCCACTACGGCATCGCCTTCTTCCTGCGGAACGGGCCATCGGGATTCTTCGTGCTCGGCGGCGTGGTGCTCGTCCTCACCGGGGCCGAGGCGCTCTACGCCGACATGGGCCACTTCGGCCGTCACCCCATCCGGCTGGCCTGGTTCACGGTGGCCATGCCCTCCCTCCTCCTCAACTACATGGGGCAGGGCTCGCTGCTCCTGCGGGATCCGTCCGCCGTCTCCAACCCGTTCTACCGGGCCATGCCGGGCTGGGCGCTCTGGCCCATGGTGGCCATCGCCACGGCGGCGGCGATCGTGGCCTCCCAGGCCCTCATCTCCGGCGCCTACTCGCTCACCAACCAGGCGATCCAGCTCGGCTACGCCCCCCGCCTCACCGTGCGGCACACCTCCAGCACGGAATTCGGGCAGATCTACATCCCCGAGGTGAACTGGGCGCTGGCCGTCGCCACGGTCGCCCTCGTGCTCGGGTTCGGCTCCTCCGACAACCTGGCCGCCGCCTACGGCATCGCCGTCACCGGCACCATGACCATCACCACGCTGCTCTTCCACCGGGTGGCCCGCGACCGCTGGCGCTGGTCCCGCTGGGCGGTGTGGCCGCTCACCTTCCTCTTCCTGGTGGTGGACCTCGCCTTCCTGGGGGCGAACCTCTTCAAGATCGAGGAGGGAGGCTGGTTCCCGCTGGCGGCGGGCGCCGTCATCTTCGCGCTCCTCTCCACCTGGAAGAAGGGGCGGGAGGCGATGGCCCAGCAGATGGCCGGCGCCTCCCTGCCGCTCGGCCTCTTCCTGCCGGACCTGGAGCGGCACCCCCCGCACCGCATCCCCGGCACGGCGGTCTTCATGACCTCCAACCCCGCCGGGACGCCTGGCGTCCTGCTCCACCACCTCAAGCACAACAAGGTGCTGCACGAGCGGGTGCTGCTCGTCTCCGTGCTCACCGAGGAGGTCCCGTTCGTGCCGGAGAAGGAGCGACTCGCGGTGAAGAGCCTGGGCAACGGCATCCACCAGATCGTGGGGCGCTACGGCTTCATGGAGACGCCCAACGTCCCGGCCCTGCTCGCGTCCCTCCCCCCGTTCGCCATCCCCGGACCTCGCCTCGAGAACGCGGTGATGGACACCACCTACTACCTGGGCCGGGAGACCCTCATCCCCGACGGCCCGTCCCGCATCCCGCGGTGGCGCAAGCGGCTCTTCATCATCCTGGCGCGCAACGCGAGCCCGGCCAGCGCCTTCTTCGGCCTCCCGCCCAACCGCGTCGTCGAGATGGGGGCGCAGGTCCAGTTCTGACGCCGGGCGGGCTATCCATCGGCCCGCATCCCGGCTAGAATGCGAGTGATGGCTCGCATCCGAACCACGCCTCGCAAGGCTCCCGCACAGCAGCGCTCCCGCGCCACGGTCGACAGCATCGTGGCCGCCACCGCGCGCGTGCTCGTCCGCGACGGCTACGACGCCCTCTCCACGAACCGGGTGGCCAAGGAGGCGGGGGTGAGCGTGGGCTCGCTCTACCAGTACTTCCCCGGCAAGGAGGCGCTCGTCGCCGCGGTGATGGAGCAGTACGCCTCCCGCATGCAGGAGAACATCGCCGCCCGGCTCCAGAACGCCGGGACCGCCGCCACCGCCGAGGACGTGGCGACCGAGATGATCCGGGCCATGCTGGCGGCGCAGCAGGCCGAGCCCCGCCTGCACCGGGCGCTGGTGGAGCAGGTCCCCCGCATCGGGGCGCTGCGGCGCCTCCACGAGCTCTTCACCAACTACGAGAAGCTGGTGGCCGCCTGGCTCGGCGAGAACCTGGAGCGGATCGAGGTGAAGGACGTGGAGACCGCGTCCTTCGTGCTGGTGGCCGCCGTCGAGGGGCTGGTGAACCGCGCCATCCTCGACCGGCCCGAGCTGGTCTCGTCCGGGAAGATCGAGGAGCACATCCTGCGGCTCGTGCTGGCCTACGTCGTGCCCTCCCACGCCGCGACGGCGTCGGCGGAGGGGCGCTACGGCGGGAAGCGGCGCGGGACCTAGAAGTACTCGCCGGCGTTGAACCAGACGCCGAAGGAGCTCTCGCCGAACGCGAAGTCGAGCGTGACGTTGGTGCGCGAGTCGCGGTTCAGCATGAAGCGCAGGCCGAACCCGGCGGCGGGGCGCACGTACTGGAGGAGCCCGCTCTTGGGGCTCGTGTAGCTCCAGCCCGGGCCGCTGGCCTGGAAGGCCGGTGACGCGAAGGACTCCGCGTTCGCGAAGAGCACGCCCCCGAGCAGCCCGTCGTTCGTGATCCGGAAGCGCCACTCCGCCTCGGCGTAGAGCTCCTGCGTGCCCCGCCACCGCCCCTGGACGTAGCCGCGCCCGGTCCGGTTCTTCTGGTCCCACCCGATGGAGGGGAGCGCCAGGTAGGGGACGTCGCCGGAGGTGACGCCCCGGTAGTAGACCCAGAGGGCGAGCACGTCGCGCGGCACGCTCACGTTCATGGGCACGTAGGCGCGGAACTGCGCCTCCAGGCTGCTGCTGGTCTTGGACGATCCGAGCCATGTCGGACTCATGGTGAAATTGACCAGCCCGTAGTACCCCCGGTATGGATCGAGGGTCGAGTCGCGGCTGTCGTAGAGGGCGGAGAGCGTGACCCCGGACACCGTGTACTGGTTGGGGTCGAACCCGTAGGCCAGGCTGTAGGCGTAGTTCGGGCCCACCACCGGCGCCGGGCCCGTCAGGTCCATTCCCTTGTCCTGGACCGCGTAGTAGCGGTCCAGCCGGTAGCCGACGCCGGCGTAGAGCGCGTTCCAGACGTTGCGGTAGACGGTCTCGTGGATGCGCACGAGGTCGAAGTCGTCCACGGAGGCGGGGGCCGACATGGCGGTGGGCCCGGTGCCGAGCCCGTAGGTCTTCTGGTTGAAGAGGAGGAACCGCCAGTCTCCCTGCAGCTCCCACTGGTTGCCGGGCGACATGACGGTGGTGGAGAGCTGGACGGTGAGCTGGGCCATCGTCGAGTAGAGCGCCACCGCCTGAAGGCTCGAGATGGTGGTGTCGGTCGCGGGCCCCAGGTACATGGCCAGCGTCCCGGTCACGCCGAAGAGCGCCCCCATGGCCGGGTTGTAGCCGACCGCCGGAAGGAGGGCCGGGAGCAGCACGTAGGGCGGGGGCACCCCGTGGGCCTCGCGGCCGAGACCGACCCAGTCGAGGAGGCTGAAGGAGTCCTCGTACGGGCTGGCAGTGGCCCTCCTTGCAGACGCTCCCGTAGTGGATCCGCTCCGCACACTCCTGGTCGCAGGTGCAGGCCACCGACGCCTCGGCGGCGGCCTCGAGGAGAGGGTCCTCGGATCGCGCCGGCGACGCGGCCGCCAGGACCGCGGCAGCGGTGACGACGGCGAATGCCCGTCGCCGCACTACTTCGTCTCGAAGGGCTTGAACTCGAACTTCTGGCCGCCCACGCTCGCCTCGTACATGAGGCCGCCGATGGCCACGGTGAAGACCGCCACGCCCTGCTGGTACTTGGCGGTGGCGGCCGCGCCGGAGGCAGCGGCCACCGCGCTCACCTGTGCGGCGAGCGCGAAGTTCCCGCCGCGGAAGCTCGAGAGCGCGAGCGCGTTCTCGAAGAAGATGATCTCGGCGTACTCCTGGCCGCCGAGCGCGAGCCCGATGGTGACCTGGACGAGCGAGGTGGTGCCGACCGCCTTGCCCTTCTCGAAGAGGACGCCCTTCCCGCCCGCGCCGCCCACGATGAAGGCGCCCTTGGCCACCGAGGGGAAGACGGCCCACCCGGCCGACGTCTCGAGGAACTTGTCGATGGACGGGTCGGTCTTCTTGAAGAGGGCGACGGCCTCCTCGGCCCGCTTCACGGCGTCGGAGGCGTCGTCGGCGGCAGAGCGGACCGGCGCGGAGAGGACGGCCAGGAGGGGGAGCGCGGCGATCAGGCGAGCGTGGGTCATCGGTACCTTCCTTCTATCCCGCCGCCGCGCGACGGCGCCGGCTCGATCGGGGCGCGGGCCCCGATCCAGCCCGTCAGTGGTGGTGATGGCCACCCGGCGCGTGCACGTGGCCGTGCTCCTTCTCCTCGGCGGTGGCGTCGCGGATCTCCTGGATGGTCACCGCGAAGTGGAGGGTGCGGCCGGCCAGCGGGTGGTTCAGGTCGACCACCACCACCTCCGGGCGGATCTCCTTCACCACGAAGGGAACGGTCTCGCCGTTCGGTCCACGGGCGGTGTACTGGTGGCCCACCTCGGGCAGCTCGCCGCCGAAGGCCTCCTTGGGGACCTCCTGGACGCCCTGCGGATCGTGCGCGCCGTAGCCGTCCTCCGGCTGGACCACCACCTGCTTGGTGGCGCCCACCTCGAGCCCCTCGAGCTCGCGCTCGAGGCCGGGCACGATGTTGCCCTCGCCCTGGATGAAGTAGAGGGGGCTGCCGGCATCCGACTCGTCGATGACTTCGCCGTCGCCGAGGTGCAGCTTGTAGTCGAGGGCCACCACCGAACCGTTCGCGATCTTCAAGGTCTTCTCCGAGCCTGGGTTAGGCGCCGGATATTGCATGGGGACGCCCTGTTTGCCAGCGAAGTTGCCCCGGCGTCGCCCCCCGTCGACAGGCGCCCCCCGGAATGCTCTGCTTGCCCGGACGATGGACGCCCACCAGCCCATCCACGCCGCGGTCGCGCGCGCCCTCCGGGAGGCGAGCGCGCTCGTCGTCGCCACCGGGGCCGGGATGGGCATCGACTCCGGCCTCCCCGACTTCCGCGGCGACCAGGGGTTCTGGAAGGCCTACCCGGCCTACGAGCGGATCGGCCTCTCCTTCGTGGACGCCGCCAACCCCGACCGCTTCGACGAGGACCCGGCCTTCGGGTGGGGGTTCTACGGCCACCGGCTGCACCTCTACCGGGAGACCGTCCCGCACGACGGGTACCGCATCCTCCGGGACTGGCTGGCGAGGCTCTCCCTGCCCGGGTTCGCCGTCACCTCCAACGTGGACGGGCAGTTCCAGAAGGCGGGCTGGCCGGCGGACCGGGTCCACGAGGTGCACGGCTCCATCCATCACCTCCAGTGCACGGCGCCCTGCTGCGACGACGTGTGGGAGTGCCGGGAGGACGTGCCGGTGGACCCGGACACCATGCGGGCCGGCCGGATCCCCGCCTGCCGGCACTGCCGCCGGGTGGCCCGTCCGAACATCCTCATGTTCGGCGACGGGGCCTGGGTGCCGGACCGATCCGCCCTGCAGGGAAGGCGGTTCCAGGCCTTCCTCGACGAGCACGGCGCGGAGCGGGTGGTGGTCCTGGAGATCGGCGCCGGGACCGCGGTGGCCACCATCCGCTGGATCTCGGAGCGGCTGGGGAGGGCGCCCGACTCGCTCGTGGTCCGGGTGAACCCGCGCGAGGCGGACATCCGGCCGCCGCACCTGGGGCTCCCGCAGGGTGCGCTCGAGGCGCTGGAGGGCATCGACCGCGCCCTGCGCGCGGGGTGAATCAGCCGCGGGCGGCCCGGATCGCGTCCCGCTCCGCCAGGAGGCGGGCCAGCGCGTCCCGGCGGGCCGGGTCCTGGACCAGCGAGAGCAGCGTGGCCGCGTCGGCCTGGGCGGCGAGGCGCGGATCGATCCCGCCCAGGGAGGCCAGCGCCCCGTCCAGCTCCCGCTCGGCCTGGTCGAGGAGCCCGGCGTTCCGGAGCCCGGCGATGCGGGCCAGGGCCTCGGCCAGTTGCCGGACCATCCGCATCAGGTAGTCGTCCCGGAGCACGGGATCGAACGTGCGTCCGGCCCCCCGCCTCGTCAAGCACGACGACCGGCTTTGGACTAGGATTTCGCCCGCCTCGCCCCGCTCACCTGGAGGAACACGTGCTCGCAGAACTCCTCGCCCTCGACCCTCGCGGCCGCCCCGGCCCCGGGCAGCCTGACCTACCCGTCCACCAAGCGGATCGACGTGGTCGACGACTACTTCGGCACGAAGGTGAAGGACCCCTACCGGTGGCTCGAGGACGACAACGCCGAGGACACCAAGCTCTGGGTCCAGGCCGAGAACGCGGTCACGAACGCCTATCTCGCCAGGATCCCCGAGCGCGCCGCCATCCGCGACCGGCTGACCCAGGTCTGGAACTTCGAGAAGTTCGCGCAGGCCAGCGTCCACGGCGCCCGGTACTTCTACTGGCGCAACTCCGGCCTCCAGCCCCAGTCGGTCCTGTACGTCACCGACGATCCGGCCAAGGAGGGGCGCGTGCTGCTCGACCCGAACACGCTCTCCAAGGACGGCACGGTGGCCGTCGGCGGCACGGGCTTCTCCGACGACGGCCGGTGGCTGGCCTACGCCATCGCCGACGCGGGCTCCGACTGGCAGATCTGGAAGGTCCGCGACGTCGAGACCGGCAAGGACCTCCCCGACGAGCTGCGCTGGTCCAAGTTCAGCGGGGCCTCCTTCTCCAAGGACGGCAAGGGCTTCTACTACGAGCGCTACCCGGCCCCCAAGGAAGGCGAGAAGCTCACGGCACTGAACGTGAACCAGCAGGTCTGGTACCACGCGCTGGGGACCGCCCAGGAGAAGGACCTGCTCGTCTACGAGCGGCCCGACCAGCCGGAGTGGGGCTTCGGCGCCGACGTGAGCGACGACGGGCGCTGGCTCGTCATCGAGGCGCGCAAGGGCACGAACCCGGAGCGCGCGGTCTTCGTGCAGGACCTCTCGAAGGCCGGGCTCGAGGCCCGAGCCGCTCCTCGCGAAGATGGACGCCGCCTACGACTTCGTCGACGTCACGGGCGACTCCTTCCTGTTCCTCACCGACAAGGGCGCGCCGCGAAAGCGCGTGATCGCCGTGTCGCTCGCGAAGCCCGAGGAGAAGGACTGGAAGGAGATCATCCCCGAGGGGAAGGGCCAGGACGTGCTCCGGTCGGTCTCGTCGGTGGGCAGCCGGCTCTTCGCGGTCTGGATGCGCGACGTGAAGAGCGCGGTCGAGGTCCACGACCTGGCCGGCAAGAAGATCGCCGACCTGCCGCTGCCCGGCATCGGCACCGCGTCCGGCTTCGGCGGCACCCGCACCGACAAGGAGACCTTCTTCACCTTCACCGGCTTCCTGGCCCCGGCCACCATCTACCGGCTGGAGCTGCCGTCGCTCGTGTCGACGGTCTTCCGCAAGCCCAAGGTGGACTTCGACGGCTCGGCCTACGAGGTGACGCAGGTCTTCTACCCGTCGAAGGACGGGACCCGCGTGCCCATGTTCCTGCTCCACCGGAAGGGCGTGGTCCTCGACGGGAAGAACCCGACGCTCCTCTACGGATACGGGGGCTTCAACGTCCCCCTGCTTCCCGGGTTCAGCATCTCCCGCTCGGTGTGGCTGGAGATGGGAGGCGTCTACGCGGTGGCCAACCTGCGCGGCGGCAGCGAGTACGGCAAGGCCTGGTACGACGCCGGGCGCCTGAAGAACAAGCAGAACGTCTTCGACGACTTCATCGCCGCGGCGGAGTGGCTGCAGAAGAACGGGTGGACCTCCCCGGAGAGGCTGGCCATCGCCGGCGGCTCGAACGGCGGCCTGCTGGTGGGCGCGGTCATGACCCAGCGCCCGGCGCTCGCCGCGGTGGCCATCCCGCAGGTGGGCGTGCTCGACATGCTGCGCTTCCACAAGTTCACCATCGGCTGGGCGTGGAAGAGCGACTACGGCTCGTCCGAGACGAAGGAGGGCTTCGACGTCCTCTACAAGTACAGCCCGCTCCACGCGCTGCGGCCCGGCACGGCCTACCCGGCCACGCTCGTCACCACCGCCGACCACGACGACCGGGTGGTCCCGGCCCACTCGTTCAAGTTCATCGCGCAGCTCCAGGCCGACCAGGCCGGGCCGAAGCCGGTGCTGGCCCGCATCGAGACCCGCGCCGGCCACTCGGCCGGCAAGCCCACCCAGAAGGCCATCGACGAGGTGAGCGACGAGTTCGCCTTCACGCTCAAGAACCTGGGGATGGTGCTCCCGGCGGGATTCGGGAGCCGCAAGTGAGCGCGGCCGGCGCCCCCAGGGAGATCGCCCCGGGCGTCGTCCTCGTCGACACCGGCTACGTCCGTCCGGGCCTGGCGGCCTCCTACCTCGTGAAGGGGGAGGGGAGCGCCGCGGTGATCGAGACCGGGACGGCCCGCAGCGTGCCGGCCATCCTGGCCGGGCTGGCCGCCCACGGCGTCGGGCGCCGGGACGTGAGCCACGTGATCGTGACCCACGTCCACCTCGATCACGCCGCGGGCGCCGGTGCGCTGCTCGCCGAGCTTCCCCACGCGCGGCTGGTGGTGCACCCGCGCGGCGCCCGCCACATGATCGACCCCTCGAAGCTGCTGGCCGGCGCCGCGGAGGTCTACGGCGGGATGGACGCCATCCGCGCGCTCTACGGCGAGGTGGTGGCCGCCCCGGCGGCGCGCGTCGTCGAGGCGCCGGAGGGCACGACGGTCGAGCTGGGGAACCGGACGCTCCGCATCCTCGACACCCCGGGGCACGCCAAGCACCACTTCGTGGTGCACGATCCGGCCACCCGGGGCTTCTTCACCGGCGACACCTTCGGCATCTCGTACCGGGAGTACGACACGGCGTCGGGGCCGTTCCTCTTCCCCACCACCACGCCGGTCCAGTTCGATCCGCCGGCGCTGCGGGCCTCCATCGGGCGGATGCTGGCCGAGCGGCCGGAGCGCATGTACCTCACCCACTACGGCATGCTGGAGGGGGAGATCCCGAGGCGGGCGGCGATGCTCCTCGATGCGGTGGACGGGCACGTCCGGGCCGCGAGGGCCGCACCTCCGGGCCCCGGCCGCCACGAGGCCGTCCGCGCCGGGCTGGCGGCCCAGCTCCTCGAGGGGCTCGCCCGCCACGGCTGGAAGGGAACGCGGGAGGACGCGCTGGCCGCCTACGCGGTCGACCTCGACCTCAACTCGCAGGGGCTCGAGGTGTGGCTGGACGCCCAGGCGAGCGCCTGAGCCGGGCCGGTCAGGGCGCGGGCGGCGCCGGGCGGCTCCCCGGGACCGGCGCCCGCTCCGGGGCGAACGCCGCCAGGAAGACGAACGAGTAGGGGTTCGCCAGGTACTCCCCGGACTCGATGACGGGGGCCTCCTCCCAGGTGCGGATGTCGTCGGGCGCCGGCAGGAAGGTGTCGACCATCAGGCGCCAGCCGCTCTCCACCCGGGGGAGCTCGAAGAGGAGCGACTCCTTCCAGGCGTTCACGATGACGTGGGCCAGGGTGGGCCCGTCCGGCTCCTGGAAGGTGGCGGCGACGCTGTGGCTCCGGTCGCTCCAGTCGGGCTGGCCGATGCGGACGCCGTGCCACTCGATGCGCGCGTGGCGGAGGAACTGGGTCAGCGTCCCCGCCCGCCGGGAGTCGGGCTGGACGGACGAGCGCAGCCGGATGAGCCGCCGCAGGAAGCGGTGCACGTCGACGTGGCGCTCGAGCAGGCGCCAGTCCACCCAGGAGAGGTCGTTGTCCTGGCACCAGGCGTTGTTGTTCCCCCGCTGGGTGCGGCGCATCTCGTCGCCCATCAGGATCATGGGGACGCCGGCGGAGAGCAGGTTCACGGCCAGGAAGTTCTTCACCTGCCGGTTGCGGAGGCGCTCGACCTCCGGATCGCGGGTCGGCCCCTCCACGCCGCAGTTCCAGGAGAGCTCGTGGTCGGAGCCGTCGCGGTTGCCCTCCCCGTTGGCCTCGTTGTGCTTCGTCCCGTAGGTGACGAGGTCGTTCAGCGTGAACCCGTCGTGGCAGGTGACGAAGTTGACGCTCTGCTCCGGCTCCCGCTGCTTCTGCTCGTAGAGGTCCGGGCTGGCGAGCAGCCGGTTGGCGAGCTGCGAGACCCGCCCCGGATCCCCGCGCAGGAACGACCGGACGTCGTCGCGGAACCGGCCGTTCCACTCCTTCCAGGAGTCGCCGACGAAGTTCCCCACCTGGTAGAGGCCGGCGGCGTCCCAGGCCTCGGCGATGAGCTTCGAGCCGGCCAGCACCGGGTCGCTCTCGATGTCCCAGATCACCGGGGGGTTCTTCACCGGGTGCCCCTCGGTGTCGCGGGAGAGCACCGAGGCGAGGTCGAAGCGGAACCCGTCGACGTGCATCTCGGAGACCCAGTAGCGCAGCGAGTCGAGCATCAGCCGGCGGACCACCGGGTGGTTGGCCTTCATGGTGTTTCCACAGCCAGTGAAGTTGGCGTAGCGCCGGTAGCCGTCGAGGATGTAGTAGGCCCGGTTGTCGAGGCCGCGGAACGACTGCGTCGGCCCCTTCTCGTCCCCCTCGCTGGAGTGGTTGTAGACCACGTCGAGGATCACCTCGATGCCGGCCCGGTGCAGCGCCTTCACCATGTCCCGGAAGTCGTCGAGCGCGCCCAGCGGCGTGCCCGAGCCGGCGTAGGCCTGGTGCGGGGCGAAGAAGGAGACCGGCGAGTAGCCCCAGTAGTTGATCTGGCCGTTCGGGGCGTCCTGCGGGTCGAACTGGAAGACCGGCATCAGCTCCACCGCCGTGACGCCCAGGTCGCGCAGGTGCGGGATCTTGTCCACCACGCCGGCGAAGGTCCCCCGGCGGCCGGGCGCCACGCCCGAGCTCTCGTGGAAGGTGAAGCCCTTCACGTGCATCTCGTAGATGACGGCGTGGGGGGTGTTCCGCCGCAGCGGCCGGTCCCCCTCCCAGTCGTACAGCGAGAGATCGGCCACCACGCTCTTCATGGCCCGGCCGGCGTTGTCGCCCCGGTGGGCGCCGGCCATCCGATCGTAGGTGGAGGGGACGGCCGTGGCGCGACCGTAGGGGTCGACGAGCAGCTTCTGGCCGTCGAAGCGGTAGCCGCGGGACGGGTCATACGGACCGTGAACGCGCCATCCGTAGAGCTGCCCCGGGCCGATCCGCGGCACCTGCACGTGCCAGTAGTGGTAGGTCCGGTGCGCGGCCGGATCGAGCCGGATGACCCGGCTGGGCCGGGCGTCCTCGGCGGCGTCGAAGAGGCACAGCTCGACCGCGGTGGCGTGGCGCGTCCAGATGCTGAAGTTCACGCCGCCCTCGACCAGCGTGGCGCCGAGCGGCCAGCTCCTACCGGGTTTGACGGCCATGCCGGGACTCTACCGCCGGCCGGGCGCTAGCGCCCCTCCGCGATGGCCCGGAAGCGGGCCCGGCGCCGCGGATCGCCCGCGTCGCCCTCGGCGATGAGGTGGGGGACGAAGCGGGAGAGGTTGCCGGTGATGGGGCCGTCCGACTCCCGGATCCCGGCTCCCGCGGGGACGCCGCGGACGAGCCAGCTGCCGATGGACAGGTGCTTGCCGGCCATGGGCGCCTCCGGCTCCCAGAGCGCCTGCCAGACGTGCCCCTCCTTCCCGTAGCCCTCGTCGGCGCCCTCGGCGAGCACCTCGCCGTCCTTCACCAGCACGACGTTCGCTCCCTCGCGGGAGAGGAGGGGCTTGCGGGCGTAGCTCCGCAGGTCGCCGGGCTCGAGGAAGGCGGGGAGGAGGTTCGGGTGGTCGGGGTAGAGCTCCCAGAGCACCGCCAGGATGCCCTTGTTCGACGCCACCATCTTCCAGGTGGGCTCGATCCACCGCGTGTGGGCCCGCGGCAGCATGGCGCCGAACTGCTCGCGCGCCATCCACTCCCAGGGGTAGAGCTTGAAGCAGGCCCGCATCTCCTCGCCCTCGGCGTCGACGAAGGCGCCCTTGCGCTCGTCCCAGCCGATGGCCGCCATCTCCACGAAGGAGGTGCGAAGCCCGCCCTGCGCGGCGGTGTCCTGGAGGTAGGTCGCGGTGAGGACGTCCTCCGCCACGCCGAGGCTCGCGAAGTGGAGCGGCCCCACCGGCAGCCAGGGCGCGAGCTCCTTCCACCCGGCCACCAGCCGCTCGTGGAGCGAGTTCCACTGGTCGGCGCCCGGGTCGACGTCCTGCAGCCACTGCCACTGGACGACCGACGCCTCGACCAGCCCGGTGGGGGTGTCGGCGTTGTACTCGAGCAGGCGGGGCGCCGAGGCCCCGTCCCAGGCCAGGTCCATCCGGCCGTAGATGGAGGGGTCCCCGTCTCCGTCCTGCCCCTCCCACGACCGCGCGATGAGCGGCACCATCTCGCGCGGGATGGCGAGCCGCTCCCAGTACCGCCCGGTCTCGAGGACGTGGCCGACGGCGGCGAGCGCCATCTCGTGCAGCTCGGCGGTGGCGCGCTCGAGGCGCTCGACCTCGGCGGGGGAGAAGACCCAGAAGGCCGACTCGTCCCAGTAGGGCCCTTCGGCCGTGTGGATGGGGAAGCCGACCTCCTCGACCCGGCGCTGCCAGTCCGGGCGGGGCGCTCGCTCGCGGCGCTCCACGAGGCCTAGCTCCCCGCCGAGGTGGAGCCGGCGTGGGCGGACCCGGTCGAGCCGGCGTGCGCCGCGCCCGTCGAGCCGAATCCCCCGCGGGTCACCGAGCCGGAGGTGGCGGCGCCCGGGTGGGTGGCTCCGCCGGCGCCCGAGCGGACGTAGCCCGGCGCGTAGGTGCCGATGCCGCCGAAGGCCCCGTAGGGAATCCAGATGAAGTGGTAGCCCCCACGGCTCTGCTGGGTGCCGCCGTCCGCCTGATCCCAGCCGCCCGTCGCCCCGCTGGCGACGCCACCGTCCGAGCCGCCCGTCGGGGAGCCCGCCAGCGCCGGTGCAGTGCCCCTCGTCGACGAACTGGCCGTCGCCGTCGACGCAGCGCCGCTCGTCGGCCTTCTCGCGGGTGCAGGAGGTGAGCAGCGCGGAGACGGCGAGGAGCAGTCCCAGCCGGATGGAGGCCGCCTTGCGCACGCCGGCAGGTTCCCACGGCCGCCCGTCCCTGTCGACGGCGCAGGAGCCAAATGCGAGCGATGATACGAATTCTCGGAGCGACGCCTCGAGGAGGTCGCGGGAACGCCCTCAGTGACGCGCTTACAAGTATCTATTTTTGCTGATGTAATCAGGATGAGGCGCCGCGAGACGACTCCGGTTAGAATGCGAGCCATGAACCGACGCCCCTCGTGGCTCCTTCCGGCTGCCCTGGTCGCCCCGCTCCTCCTCGTCGCCTGTGGCACGGAGACCACCGACCTGCCGCCCGGCCTCGGGCCGGCGGCGCTGGTCACCTCGCTCGACTGGCCGACCAACTGCACGTCCGCGACAGGCACCGGCTCGGGGCTGATCATCAGCGCCGCGACCCCGTTCTTCGCCTCTCCCAGCTACAACGAGCGGCAGGCCCGCGGGTGCGTCCCGTACGACCTCGCCACCGTGTGGCAGCGCCCTCCAGATCCCCACCGGCGTCGACGTGGGCTTCTGGCCGGAGCGCAACGAGAGCGACTGCGAGGCCAAGGCCAACGTGGAGCCAGGCTACGCGGTGAGCTTCATGACCAAGGAGATCCCCCACGGCGGGATCCAGAGCCACTACACCTTCGAGGTCACCTGGCGCGCCGACGTCACCCAGGGCACGGCCGCGGCGCCCACCGAAGCGAAGATGTTCTACGGGAAGACCGCGGGAACGGTGGAGGTCCCCTGGATCCGCGGCTCGATGGTCTTCTCCGTGGACCCCGCGAACCCCGCCTGGACCCGGATCGAGCTGGTCCGGCAGCTCAACACGAACGGGCACTCCGACGACCCGGCGAAGCTCCAGAGCTGGCTCCAGGGCTTCTACGACGGGCTCCAGACGCAGCTCTCCACCGGGGTGCTCCTGCCCCGCTACTGCAACCTGCCGCCGCAGTAGCATCGGCACATGACGGCCCGATCGCTCGGGGGAGCGCTCGCTGCGCTCGCCCTGCTCTCCGCGGCAGCCTGCTCGAAGGAGGCGACCACCTTCCCTCCGGGCGTCGAGCCCTGGGAGACCGAGGTCACGAACCCGGGCGAGTGGCCGGCCTGGCCCGTCACCTCCCTGGCGCCGGACGACTTCGCCGTCCGGACCGGATTCCGCGCGGCGAACGGCGACACGCCGGCCCATTACTGGGCCCACACCCGCGTGCTCCTCGCCGCGCCGATCGCCGACGTGTGGACCGCGCTCCAGTGGCAGCCGGGGGCCGTGGTGGCGGTCTATCCGGACGACCAGGTCGACTGCGAGCCCGTGAACCGGCCCGAGCCGGAGTACGACGTGAGCTACGGCATCCGGGAGACGCCGGTCGGGAGCCCCCTCCACCGGGCCAACTGGTTCGTGGTGAACTGGCGCGCCGATGCGACGCGCGACGCCGCCCAGGCCATCCAGAAGGTCAACGTGAAGGCGCAGAAGGTCGACGGCACCGCCTACATCCAGATCATGCGCCAGTCGGCCGTGATCACCCCGGCGCCGGGCGGAGGGACGCAGGTCGAGATCGTCCGGCACATCAGCGCGCCCGACGAGAGCGAGACCACCGCCGCGGACTGGACCCGCCTCTGGGTCGACGCGCTCGACGCGCAGGCGAACGGCGCCCCGCTCGTCCCGCTGACCCGCTGCGCGTTCCCCTAGCCCGTCCGGATCGGACGTCCCGGAAACGAGAGGGGCGCACCCCGGAGGGCGCGCCCCTTTTCACTTCGCGGGTGTCGCCCCGATCAGCGCGACGCCTGCGGATCCCACTTCCAGTTCAGGCCCAGGCTCGCGATCCAGGCCCAGCTCTTGAACCTTCCCGGCAAACGACGAGGCGTTGTCGAGGGTGGTGGTGCTGGGCGCCGGCACCGAGTCGAGGGTGGTGAACCAGGCGTTGAAGAAGCTGGCGTTGAGGGACAGGTTCTTCAGCACGTCCCAGCCCACGCCCACCGAGCCCGCCCAGGCCTTGGCGTCGGGCAGCGACGGGTTGAAGTAGGCCGGGTTCACGCCCGACTGGTCGTAGAGGCCGCCGGCCCGGAGCTCGAGCGTCTTCAGCACCTGCCACGCCACGCCCAGCCGGTAGATGTTGGCGTTGCCGTACTTGCGCCACACCGACAGCTCGAGCGGCTGGCCGGTGGCCGGGTCGGTGGTCTGCCCGACGAACGTGTCGGAGACGTACGAGCTGTAGTTCTCCGCCGTGTAGCCCGCGGTGATGTCCACGGTCTTGATCGGGCGCCAGGCGATGCCCACGTTGAAGGTGCTCGGGTAGACGAGCGTGTGGGTGAAGTCCTGGTTCGGGTAGGTGGCGGCGAAGGCCGGCGGGAAGTTGAAGTTGGCCGGCCCCTTCAGCTTCATGTAGGCCTGCTGCTTGTAGTCGGCGCCGATCCGCAGCGGGATGTCGAGGAAGGGCTGGATCTCGATGGCGGCGTCCCAGCTCGGCTGCCCGCCGGAGTCGGCCAGCGTGACCTGCCCGTCGACGCCGCCCGGCAGCGCCTTGTCCACCGTGAGCTTCTCGGTGGCGTAGTAGTAGATGAAGCCGCCGCCCACGCGGATCTGCGGGATGATCTCGACGCCGGCGGACAGGTAGAGCCCGAAGAGCTTCCGGTCCACCGACGTGATGGTGTAGCGGCCGGCCCATCCCGCGGGCCAGAAGACGTTGCCGCCGCCCGGCACGTTCATGCCCGCGCCCACGCCCCAGCCGTGGCCGGAGATCTTGCCCGACCAGGAGAGGAAGAACGCCGCCGGTGTCGCCGAGCTTGAGGTCGGTGGAGACCGGAGACGGCCCGGCCGTGGTGGTGCTGGTCCAGGTGGAGCCGTTGCCGAGGACCGAGCCGTTCAAGGTCAGGTCGAGCCCCGACAGCCGGGAGAGCGCCGCGGGGTTCCGGTAGACCGCGCCGGCGGTGGTCTGGTCGGCCACCAGCGAGTCGCCCATGGCGAGGTCGCGGGCGACGACGTTGGGGACGGAGTAGCCGCCGGCAGAGGCGAGCACCGGGACGGCCAGGAGGAGGGCGAGGAGGATCTTGCGCATGGAGGTCCTCACGGAACCACGAAGGGGGGAAGCACGGGGGAGCCGGAGACGGGCCCGCCGAGCAGGAACGAAACGGTCTCGGTCTGCGCCCTCGTGGCGAGACTCGGGTTGGTCCAGTCGAGCAGGAAGCCATGCTCGACGCCGGGACCCACGTCCCCGTTGGCGGGGCAGGTGCCCGTCGTCGAGGTCATGTACCACTGCAGGCCGCCGCCGCTCGCCGAGACGGTGGGGTCGATGGGGGAGAGCCCCATCAGGCCGTAGAGCAGCTCGTTCGTGCCGTTGGGAACGGTCGCATCGCAGCGAGCCGCCTGGCCCAGCACGACCTTGGGCGTCTGGGGAGCACCGCCCGCGAGCAGGTTCGGCAGCGGATTCGCGGTCACGTGCTGCGCGAAGTTGGCCGGGTCGGCCGGATCGAGGATCCACTTCGCTCCGATGACGAAGAGCAGGTACTCGGGCGTTCCCGGCGAGATCCCGAGCGAGGCGAGCAGCGCCGCGATCGAGCTGCTGAAGTCCGGAGCCGTGGTCAGGATGTCGATGATGGTGGCCCCGCCGACGCTCAGCATGGCGCGGGAGAAGCGCGGGTTCGCGGCCAGGTCGGGCGTGCCCTCGATCGAGCCGAGCGACTGCCCGACGTAGAAGACCTTGCTGGGGTTGATGGTGACCGGCGCGCCGGCCGCGGCCGAGAGCACCGTGGCGCCGTTCGCGGAGGTGAGGACGCGCACCAGCATCGACTGGTCGAGGATGTCCTGCCGGATCGTGTCCCGGCTCCGGAAGAGGTTCCCGGAGATGAGGAAGGCGCCGGACGTGATCGAGTTGCCGCCCGAGCCGTCCCAGCAGGCCGTGTCGGTGGGGGCGCAGGCGATCGGCTGGACCGCGAGCGCGCCCTTGCAGAGGCCGGGCTTCGCGGTCGCGCCGTCGGCCTGGTTGCCGAAGACCGACGTGTCGCAGGTGACCCCCGAGGCGCACCCGATGGCGACGTTGGGCGTGACGGAGGTGTCCACCGTGCACCAGGCGCGCGCGCCGTGCTTGGCGGCGTCGATGGCGGCCACCGCCATCCCGCCTCGTGTGAGGCTCTGGGCGATGAGGAGCGAGTCGCCGCGGCTGCGGCCGAGCCCGTGGTGGAACACGACGAGCGGCCAGCCTCCGGCCGGCGCCGTGCCCGTCGGGATGGCGATGATGGCGGGAACGGGCTTCGGCGACTCCCTGGGCCGGGGTCGGGTAGAAGGCCCCCGTGGACGGGTCGAGCTTGTCGTAGGTGACGACGTTCGCCTCGACGAAGGTGGAGATGCCGGCCGAGACCAGCGTCGCGGGCACGCCCCACTTCGCGGCCATCGCGGCCGGGCTCACCGCCTTGGGGTTCAGGGGATCGGCGGGCGTCGTCGGGTTGAAGTAGGGAGCGTCCGGGAAGACGTCGACGCCCGACACCTGGCTGTACGGCGCCGCGCCCAGCTGCAGCGCCACGCCCGGTGATGGACTGGGTGCGGAACGTGTAGGGCATCATGATGGACGACTTCGCCACGGCGTGGTCGGTCGCCACCTGGGCGACGGCCGGCTGCAGCTGGAGGCGCATCCCCTCGAGCCCGGCGGCGGTGGGGCCCGGGACGCCCGGGAGCTCGGAGACGGCCGCGGTGGGATTCGCCACGCACGCCGGGGAGGGCGTGCAGAGCGGATGGGTGAAGAGCAGGATCTGCCCGAGCGTGGTGGGCGAGATGGCCGCGCCGGCCGGCGGGGTCTTCACCTTGTCGGTGATGATCACCGCGTAGTCGGTCGACTCCTCGAGCGGCGGCAGCGCGACGTTCCCGAGCGGCGTGGGCACGGTGACCGCCGGCTGGATGCCGACGACCGTGGTGACGCAGGTCGGGCCGAAGTCACCCTGGGGATTGATGGGCACGCACGGCTGGCCGGTCGACGCGTCGATGGTGATCGGGGGCGGCTCGAGGACGACCTGGTTCACCTGCACCGGGGTCGCGCCGCCGAGCTTGTAGAGGTAGACGCCCTGGTCGGTGGAGCTGCGGATCGTGCTCGCCAGGATGGGGCCGGACGTCTGCGCGATGTCCATTCCGGTGGTGCTGAAGCCGTCGAGGGTGGCCAGCGCCGGGATCCCGAAGGCGGCGGCGGCCGTGGCCGAGACCTGGTGGGTCGTCGGATCGAGCAGGAAGTTGGAGGGCACCGGCACGGTCCCGGAGCCCGGATCGGCGACCACCCAGGCCGTGGCCTGGGCCACGGCGAAGCTGCCCACCACGACGGTCTCGGCGAGCGGGAAGCCCTGGCTGGCGACGGCGCCGAAGAGCGGCAGGTAGTTCTGGTGGATGAGGCCGAGCAGCGGGAGCGGGCAGCCCGGGTTGGTGGAGCGGGCAGACGAAGTCGCTCGGGCCGCCGAAGATGAGCGTGTAGCTCGTGGACGAGGGCTGGAGCGCGGCGCCCGTCGTGGTCTTGATGCCGTTCGCGCCGCCGCGGAGCGCGTAGATGTACTGGGCGCCCGGACGCCACGTGGTCGGCTTCGTCCCGGCGAGCGGGACCGCGCTCAGGGTGCCGGCTCTGCGCGCCGGGGGCGCCGGCGTCGTAGGAGGCCGCGAAGACCGGGAAGGGCGAGGTGCCGGTCGGGGCGCTGGTGTCGAAGATGAAGACGTTGCAGTTGGCCGGCGTGAGCGTGGACGTGCAGGGCACGAGCGACGCCGGGTCGATGGCGGGCGCCGCGAGCCCGATGCTGGTCGGGCCGTTCACGGTCTGTGTCGTGATGGGGAAGGCGAGCGGCGTCACCTGGTCGGCCGGGAAGCCGCCCTGGGCGTGGAAGAGGGCGAGCAGCTCGTCCTGGGCGTTCTGCGGATTCAGGATCGCCGGGTTCAGCTGGGGCTGGAGCACCAGGTCGTTCGGCTGCGGGATGACGGGTGGACTGGAGGAGAGTTCGAAGACCGCGGTCACGACCGTGGTGTACTGCTGGGACGGGACGGACGGGGTGCAGGCGAAGATCGCGAGCGCCAGGAGAGGGACGGGCGCGATGCGGCGGAGCATCATTCTGCCTCCAGGACTGTGGGTGAACCCAGGCGCGGGCGCACGGAGTGCGACGCGTAAGCGACCTTTCTTGTCGCTGGAAGGGGCCATGTCAAGACGACGAGAGGCCCGTCCCTCAAGCAATTTCGTGGCGCTGCGCGTCATTCGACGCTGCGCGTCATGGCGGCCGCACCGCGGTGCTCGTGCGGCCGGCGGGGCGTCAGGCGCGGCGCCGGTCGATCACCCGGCGCGCCTTGCCCTCGGAGCGGGAGAGCGACGCGGGGGGCCACCAGCTCGACCGCCACCGCGACCCCCAGGGCCGAGGCCAGCCGCCGCTCGACGACCCCGCGCAGGGCGTCGTCCCCGGGGGTGGACGCCTCCACGCGGACCAGGGCCTCCTCGTGCCGGTCGAGGACGATCTCGTAGTGCGGCTGGGTGCCCTCCACGCCGAGGAGCACGGCCTCGATCTCGGAGGGGAAGACGCGCGCCCCCTTCACGATGAGGAGGTCGTCGGTGCGCCCCTTCACCCGGCTCATGCGGGCGAGCGTCCTCCCGCAGGCGCAGGGCACGCGCGTGAGCGAGGCCAGGTCGCGGGTCCGGAAGCGCACCACCGGCAGGGCCTCCCGGGTGAGGGTGGTCACGACCAGCTCGCCCACCGTCCCGTCGGCCACCGGCTCGAGGGTCTCGGGGTCCACCACCTCGACGAGGAAGTGGTCCTCCGCCACGTGCAGCCCGCGCCGGTCCATGCACTCGCCGGCCACGCCGGGGCCCCCGACCTCCGAGAGCCCGTAGTTGTCGGTGGCCGCGACCTTCAGCCTGGCCTGCAGGTCGGCGCGCATCGACTCCGACCAGGGCTCCGCGCCGAAGAGGCCGAAGCGCAGCGAGAGCGAGCCGGGCTCGATCCCGGCGTCCAGGGCGGCGTCCGCCAGCGTCATCGCGTGGCTGGGCGTGCAGACGAGCGCCGTGCTCCGGTAGTCGCGCAGGATGCCGACCTGCCGCGCCGCGCTCGCCGAGGAGACCGGGATGACCGACGCGCCCAGCCGCTCGGCGCCCTGGTGGAAGCCGAAGGCGCCGGTGAAGAGCCCGTAGTCGAAGGCCACCTGGACCACGTCGTCCTTGCCGACGCCGCCGGCCACGAGCACCCGGGCCACCAGGTCGGACCAGTTCTTGAGGTCGTTGCGGGTGTAGCCCACCGCGGTGGCGAGCCCGGTGGTGCCCGAGGAGGCGTGGACCCGCACCACGTCCCGCAGCGGCACGGCGAAGAGGCCGTAGGGATGGTTGTCGCGCAGGTCCTGCTTGGTGGTGAAGGGGAGCTTCCCCAGCTCCGTGAGCGACCGGAGCCCCTCGGCCTCGAAGCCGGCCTCCGCGAAGCGCTTCCGGTAGAAGGGCACGCTGCGCTGGACCCGGTTCAGCGTGGCCTCCAGCCGCTCCAGCTGCAGCTGATCGATCTCCGCCCGGTCCATCTCCTCGCGATCCGGCTGCCAGCTCATGGAATCACCTCGCTGCCCAGGTAGGCCCGCTGCACGTCGCGATTGGCGAGCAGCTCCTCCGACGTGCCCTCCAGCACCACCCGCCCGTTCTCGAGCACGTAGCCGCGCCGGGCCACGCGCAGCGCGCTGCGGGCGTTCTGCTCCACGAGCAGGACGGTCGTCCCGCCCGCGGCGATGCGCAGGACGGTGGAGAGGATGTCCTTCACCACGAGCGGCGCGAGCCCCATGGACGGCTCGTCGAGCATGACCAGCGCCGGCCGCGCCATGAGCGCGCGCCCGATGGCGAGCATCTGCTGCTCGCCGCCGGAGAGCGTGCCGGCGAGCTGCCGCTCCCGCTCCTGCAGCCGGGGGAAGAGCCGGTAGATGCGCTCCAGGTCCTCGTCCACCTCGCGCCGGTGCCCGCGCCGGACGCGCACCGAGCCGCCGATGAGGAGGTTCTCGCGCACCGGGAGCGCGGCGAAGACCTGCCGCCCTTCCGGCACGAGCGAGCAGCCGAGCGCCACCATCCGCTCCGGCCGGAAGCCGCGCACCGGATCCCCGCGGAAGAGGACCTCGCCGCCCCGGGCCGGGGTGAGGCCGGCCAGGCAGCGGAGCAGCGTGGTCTTCCCGGCGCCGTTCGCGCCGATGATGGTGGCGACCTCTCCCTGGTTCACGTGGAGGGAGACCCGCCGGAGCGCGGCGACCGGGCCGTAGGCCACGTCGAGGTTGCGGACCCGCAGCACCTAGTCGTCTCCCAGGTAGACCCGCACGACCTCCGGGTCGCGCTGCACGGTGCGCGGGTCGGCGTCGGCGATCTTCTGGCCGAAGCAGAGGACCGCCACCTCGTCGGAGATGCGCATCACGAGCGACATGTCGTGCTCGACGAGGAGCACCGTGACGCCGCGGTCCCGGATGGAGAGCACGCGATCGGCCAGCTCGGCGGTCTCCCGCATGTTCAGGCCGGCGGCCGGCTCGTCGAGGAGCAGGAGCTCCGGCTCGGCGGCGAGCGCGCGCGCCAGCTCCACGGCGCGCTGCTGCCCGTAGGCGAGGCTCCCGGCCGGCGACCCGGCCAGCCCCTCGATGCCCAGGAAGCGCATCTCCTCGCGGGCCCGCTCCTCGATGGCGCGCTCCTCCCTCCGCGCGCGCGGAGGCGAGAGCATGCCGGCGAGCATGCCGGCGCGGCTGCGGGTGTGCCGTCCCACCATCACGTTCTCGAGCGCCGTCATGTGGCCGAACAGCTTCAAGTTCTGGAAGGTGCGGGAGAGGCCGAGCGCGGCGACCTGATGGGGCTCGAGCCCCTGGATGGCCTGGTCGCGCAGCCGCACCGTCCCCTCGTCGGGCGCGCGGAAGCCGGAGAGCAGGTCGAAGAGGGTGGTCTTCCCCGCGCCGTTCGGCCCGATGACCGCCTTCACCGCTCCCTTGCGGACGCGGAAGGAGACCCCCTGCACGGCCTGGACGCCGCCGAAGCGCTTCGAGACCCCGCTCACCTCGAGGAGCGTCATGCGCCCTCCCCGGGCTCGGCGCGCCGTCCGGCGAGCCGGGAGCGCAGCGCGCGGCCGCGGATCTCCAGGATCCCGTCGGGCGCGAAGAGCATCACCGCGAGGAGGATGCCCCCGAACACCGCGTCGTCGTGGGCGCCGAAGACGCCGCGGAGCGAGAGGAACTCGAGCACGCTGGTGGCGGCGAGCGCGCCCCAGAGGCTGCCCATGCCCCCCACCGCCACCATGGCCACGTAGCGCACCGACTTCATCACCGAGGCCTCGGAGGGGCCGATGCCGCCGACGTAATGGGTGAGGAAGACGCCGGCCGCGGCCGACAGCGCCGCCGCCAGCACGAAGACCCGGACCTTGAGCCGCGCCGCGTCGACGCCCATGGCCCGGGCCGCGTCCTCGGCGCCGTGGATGGCCCGCAGCGCCCGGCCGGTGCGGGAGCGCACCAGGTTGCCGAGCAGGAGCATGGCGAGCACCACGAGCCCCCAGGCCAGGTAGTAGTTCACCACCCGGTCGGCCGAGCCGCCGCCGACCCGGACGCCGGGGAACACCGGGAAGGGCGGGACCCCGGAGATCCCGTCGGCCGCCCCCAGCCGCTGCGTCCCCACCACCACCGCCGAGACGATGGTCCCGAAGGCGAGCGTGGCCATGGCCAGGTAGTGGCCCCGCAGCCGGAGCACCGGAACGCCCACGGCGAAGGCCACGGCCGACGGCCAGCCCCACGCCGGCCACGAGGCCGAGCCAGGGGTTCACCGCGAGCAGATCCCCGCCGTACAGGTCGGGGCGGGCGACGAGGAGCCCGATCCGGGTGGCCAGCGCGACGGCCGGCTGGGCCTTCCGGGAGGCCAGGTCGACCGTGGAGAGGAAGGCGGCCGTGTAGCCGCCGATGGCGAAGAACCCGGCCTGCCCGAGCGAGATCTGCCCGGCGTATCCCATGAGCAGCGAGAGCCCCAGCACGGCCAGCGCGTAGTAGGCCGTCATGGTGAGCTGCGTCAGGTAGAAGCCCTTGCCCGACGCCAGCGTGGCGAGCTGCACCGCGATGGTCGCGGCGACGAGCAGGGCCACGCGGGCCGGGGCGGGGAGGCGCCGGCCCATCAGAATTCCTTCAGCCGCGCGGCCTCGCCGCTCGCGAAGAGGCCGCTCGGGCGGACCACCAGGACCGCCAGCAGGAGCGAGAGCGTGACCACGTCCTTGTAGGCGGCCGGCAGCACCGAGACCGCGAAGGACTCGACCACGCCGAGCGCCAGGCCGGCCGCCACCGCGCCCCCCGAGTTGCCCAGGCCGCCCAGGATGGCGACCGTGAAGCCCTTGATGGCGAGCGGTCCGCCCACCGCGTAGGAGGTGTAGGTGATGGGCGAGACCACCGCGCCGGCCAGCGCCCCGATGGCCGCGGCCATGGCGAAGGAGAGGCTGACGAGCCTGCGCACCGGGACGCCGCAGAGGGCCGCCGCGTCCTTGTTGGCCGCGCAGGCCCGCATCTCCCAGCCGAGCAGCGTGCGCCGGTAGAACCACTCCAGGGCGCCGACGATGAGGGCCACCGTCCCCAGGACCCAGAACACCTGGGGCGACACCCGCGCCCCCAGCATCGCCCACCGACGTCACCTCGTCGCCGGTGAAGTAGGGGAGCGAGCGGACCCCCTCGCCCCAGAGGAAGAGCGCCCCCTCCCGGAGGAGGATCGAGGCGCCGATGGTGATGACCACCATGCGCAGTACCGTGGGCTTCCAGAGCCAGCGCAGCAGCGAGATCTCGACCAGCGCGCCGACCGCGGCGGTGGCCGCCACCGCGCCGGCGATCGCCAGCGGCAGCGGGACGAACCGCGCCAGCGAGACGGCCAGCATGCCGCCCAGCATCACGAACTCGCCCTGGGCGAAGTTGATGATGCCGGTGGCGCTGTAGACGATGTTGAAGCCGATCGCGACGACCGCGTAGATCGACCCGTACGTCAGCCCGGCGACGAGGTACTGGAGGGCGAGGTCGATGGACATGGGGCCGGGGTCGCCGCGCGCGGCTCAGCTCCCGAGCGGGACGAAGCGGCCGTTCTTCACCGTGCAGAGCTCGAAGGCCCCGATGTCGAGCCCGTTGTGGTCGGTGGGCGAGAAGTTGAAGACGCCGGCGGTTCCCACGAAGCCCTTCATGCCCTCCACGGCGGTCCGCACCTTCTCCCGGTCGGGCCCGGCCTTCTCGATGGCCGCCACCAGGATGCCGAGGGCGTCCCAGGCGTGGCCGCCGAAGGTGGAGACGTCCTCGCCGTAGCGCGCCTCGTAGGCCTTCCGGTAGGCCTCGACCACCGGCTTCTGCGGATTGCCGGCCGGAAGCTGGTCGGCCACCACGATGCGGCTGGCCGGGAAGATGACGCCCTCGGCGGCGCTCCCGGCGGCCTTCACGTACTGGAGGTTGGCGAACCCGTGGCTCTGGAAGATGGGGATGGCGAGGCCCAGCTGCCGGACGTTCTTCACCACGATCGACTGGGCCGGCTCGATCGACCAGTTGAGGACGGCCTGGACGCCGGCGGCCTTCAGCTTGGTGACCTCGGCGGTCAGGTCGGTGGCGTTCTTGTCGTAGACGTCGTTCACGGCCAGCGTGATGCCGTACTGGGGCGCGAGCCGCTCCACCTGCTCCTTGCCGCCCTTGCCGAACCCGGTGTTGGAGGAGAGGAGCCCGATGCGGGTGATGCCCGTCTTCTTCATGCGCTGGAAGATCACCTCGACGGCGAAGCTGTCCTTGGGCGCCACCTTGAAGACGTGCGGGAGCACCGGGGTCACGATGGCCTCGGCGGCCGCGGCGGAGAGCAGGAGCGTCTTGCCCTCCTCGGCCAGCGCCTTCACCGCCATCGACTCCCCGGAGGTGGACGGCCCGATGATGGCGAAGACCTTCTCCTCCTCGATGAGCTGGCGGGCGAAGGAGACGGCCTTCTCGGGGCTCGCCCCCGTGTCCTTGAGGACGAGCTGGATCGGGCGCCCGCCCACGCCGCCCTTCGCGTTCAGCTCCTGGACGCGCATCTCGAGCGTCCTGGCCTCCGGAGCGCCGAGGAACGAGGCCGGCCCGGTGACGGCCAGCAGCGCGCCCACCTTGATGGGCTCGGGGGCGGCGAGCGAGGCGGCCGGGAAGGAAGCCGCGGCGACGAGGACCAGGGTCCGCAGGCGGGAGTTCATGGCGCCGCTCCTCACTTGGCGAGCAGGACGAACTTGCCGTCCTTCACGGTGAGCATCTCGAAGGAGTCCATCCCGAGGCCGTTGTGGTCGGCCGGCGAGAAGCGGAAGACGCCGCTCTGCCCGACGAACCCCTGGGTCGACTCGAGCGCGGCGCGCACCTTGGCCCGGTCGAGCCCCGCCTTCTCGATGGCGAGCGCGAGCAGCTGGAAGCCGTCCCAGGCGTAGCCGCCGAAGCCGCTCACCTCCTCGCCGTACTTCTTCTGGTAGGCGTCGCGGTAGGCGACGAGCACCGCCTTCTGCGGGTGGCCGGCCGGGAGCGCGTCGGCGACCAGCAGGCGCCCGAGGGGGAAGATGACGCCCTCGGCGGCCGGGCCGGCCGCCTTCACGTAGGCCAGGTTCCCGAACCCGTGGCTCTGGTAGATCGGGATGGCGATCCCCAGCTGCCGGATGTTCTTCACCAGGATCGACTGGGCCGGCTCGATGGACCAGTTGAGCACCGCCTGGGCGTTCGAGCCCTTGAGCTTGGTGGCCTCGGCGGAGAGGTCGGTGGCGGCCTTGTCGTAGACCTCGTCGAGGACGATCTGGATCCCGTACTCCGGGGCGAGCCTGGCGATCTGCTCCTTGCCGGCCTTGCCGAAGCCGGTGTTGGAGGAGAAGACGGCGATGCGGGTGATGCCGCGCTTCTTCATGTCCTGGAAGATGAGCGCCGCGGCGTGGCTGTCCTTCTGCGCCGTCTTGAAGACGTTCGGCGCCACCGGGTTCACGATCACCTCGGCCGCCGCCAGCGAGATGAGCGGGGTCTTGCCCTCCTCGGCGATGTTCTTCACGGCCATGGTCTCGCCCGAGGTGGACGGCCCCAGGATGGCGAAGACCTTCTCCTCGTCGATGAGCTGGCGGGCGAAGGAGACGGCCTTCTCCGGCGAGCCGCCGGTGTCCTTCACGATGAGCTTCACCTTGTGGCCGGCGATGCCGCCCCGGGCGTTCACCTGCTCCGCCAGCATCTCCAGCGTGCGGGCCTCGGGCGCGCCCAGGAAGGCCGCCGGGCCGGTCACCGAGAGGAGCGCGCCGATCTTCACGTCCTCGGCGGCCGCGGCGGGGCTGCCCCGGGCGAGGAGGAGGAGGGCGGCGAGGACGGCGGGACGGGCGATGCGCATGAGGCCTCCGGCGGAGGGAAACGGGACCGCGCAGGATACCCGATCGAAGCCCGGGTCCGCAGCAGGGGCGTCGTTCGGGGGAGGGCTCAGGCGGGGCGAAGCTGCCGGTGGTCGATGACGCGGCGCGCCTTCCCCTCGCTCCGGTCGATCGAGTTCGGCGCCACCAGCTCGATGGTCATCCGGATCCCGGTGATGGAGTGGATCTCGTGGTCGATGCGGTCCCGCAGGGCCACCATCTGGCGCATCTCGTCGGAGAAGTCGCCCGGACGGATCTCCACCCGCACCACCGCCTCGTCCAGGGTGCCGGGCCGGGCGATCTCGATCAGGTAGTGGGGCGCGGCCCCCTCCACCCGGAGCAGCGCCTCCTCGATCTGGGACGGGAAGACGTTCACGCCCCGGACGATGAACATGTCGTCGGAGCGCCCCACCACCCGGCTCATCCGGACGCCGGTGCGGCCGCAGGCGCAGGGCGAGCGGTCGAGGGAGGCCAGGTCCCGCGTGCGGTAGCGGACGATCGGCATGGCCTCCTTGGTCAGGCTGGTGAAGACCAGCTCGCCCACCGCGCCGTCCGGCACCGGGCGCAGGGTGACGGGGTCGAGGCACTCGACGAGGAAGTGGTCCTCGGCCACGTGCATGCCGGCCCGGGCCGCGCACTCGCCGGAGACGCCGGGACCGATCACCTCGGAGAGGCCGTAGTTGTTGAACGCCCGGATGGCGAGCTCGCGCTCGATCTCGACGCGCATCTCCTCGGTCCAGGGCTCGCCGCCGAAGTGGCCGAGCGACAGCCCCAGGTCGCGCGGGTCGCCGCCGTCGGCGCGCGCCACCTCGGCGATGTGCAGCGCGTAGCTGGGCGTGCACACCAGCACGTCCGGCCGCAGGTCGCGCAGCAGCATCACCTGGCGGGGGGTGTTCCCGCCCGCGACCGGCACGATGCCCGCGCCCACCCGCTCGATGCCCTGGTGCAGCCCGAAGCCGCCGGTGAAGAGGCCGTAGCCGAAGGCCACGTGGACCAGGTGCTCGGGGCGCAGGCCCCCCGCGACCAGGAAGCGGGCGCACAGCCCGGACCAGGTCTCCAGATCCCCGCGGGTGTAGGCCACGAAGGTGGGCCGCCCGGTGGTCCCGGACGATCCGTGGACCCGGGCGATCTCGGCGCGCGGGACGGTGACCAGCCCGAGCGGGTAGTGGGCGCGCAGGTCGGCCTTGGTGGTGAAGGGGAGGCGACCCACCTCGTCGGGGGAACGGAGGTCCGGGGGAGAGACGCCCGCGGCGTGCAGCGCCCGCTCGTAGTAGGGAAGGGTGGCGGCCCGGGCGAGCGAGTCGCGCAGGCGCGCCAGCTGGAGGGCCCGCAGCTGTTCGCGCGGCAGGACCTCTGCCGGATCGAAGACGCGGCTCTCGGAGGAGGTCCGCATGCCCGGCCGTCAGGCCCCGACCGCCTCGAACGCCTCTTCGCGCGTGAGCACGCGCACCTTGCGGCCGGCCAGCAGGCCGGCGGCGCGATCCGGGTCCTCGACGCGCAGCAGGAGCACCGCGGTCTTGCCCCGGTGCCCGGCCACGAGCGGGTAGAGGTACTCGACCGAGAGCCCCGACCCCTCGAAGACGCCGAGCATGTCGGCCAGCCCGCCGGCCCGGTCGGGCACCTCGACGGCCAGCACGTCGGTGACCTTCACCACGCAGCCGGCCTCCTCGAGCACCTTCCGGGCCCGCTCCTCCTCCTTCACGATGAGGCGGAGGATGCCGAACTGCTGCGTGTCGGCGAGGGAGAGGGAGAGGATGTCGATGCCGGCCTCGCCCAGCACCTGGCAGGGCAGGCGCAGCGCGCCGGGGCGGTTCTCGAGAAAGAGCGACAGCTGCCGAAGCTTCATGTCCGGTCCTCCGGGGGTCAGATCTGCCGCTGGTCGATGACCCGTTTCGCCTTTCCCTCGCTCCGCTGGATGGTGCGCGGACCGACGAGGGTGACGCGGGCGCGGATGCCGAGGGTGTGGTCGAGCGACTGCTCCAGCTTGTGCTGCAGCGATTCGAGGGCGCGGACCTGGTCGGAGAAGACCTCGGGGGTCACCTCGACCCGGACCTCCACCTCGTCGAGCCCCTTCTCGCGCGTGAGGACGATCTGGTAGTGCGGCAGCGTCCCCTCCACCGCCAGCAGCGCCGTCTCCACCTGGCTGGGGAAGACGTTCACGCCGCGGATGATGAACATGTCGTCGGACCGCCGCCCGATGCGGCGGATGCGCCGGATGGTCCGGCCGCAGGCGCAGGGCTCGGGGATGATCGCGGTCACGTCGCGGGTCCGGTACCGGATCATCGGCATGGCGTCCTTGGAGAGGGTGGTGAGCACGAGCTCCCCCTCCGCGCCGTCCGGGAGCACCTGCCCCGTCGCCGGGTCGACCACCTCCGGGTAGAAGTGGTCCTCGAAGACGTGCAGGCCGGACTGGGCGAAGCACTCGATGCCCACGCCCGGGCCGATGATCTCGGAGAGGCCGTAGATGTCGTAGGCCTTCACGCCGGTGTCGGCCTCGATGCGGCGCCGCATGGCCTCGCTCCAGGGCTCGGCCCCGAAGATCCCGGCCCGCAGCCGGGAGAAGTCCGCGCCCAGCTCCTTGGCCCGCTCGACCAGGTGCAGGAAGTAGCTGGGCGTGCAGCAGATGGCGGTGACCGCGAAGTCCTGGAGCACCATGATCTGCCGGTCGGTGTTGCCGCCGGAGATGGGGATGACCGTCGCGCCCAGCGCCTCGGCGCCGTAGTGGGCGCCCAGGCCGCCGGTGAAGAGGCCGTAGCCGTAGGCGTTCTGCACCACGTCGCCCCGGTGGAGCCCGCAGGCGGCGAAGGCGCGGACCATGACCTCGGTCCAGACGTCCAGGTCACCCTGGGTGTAGGCCACCACGGTGGGCTTGCCGGTCGTCCCCGACGAGGCGTGGAGGCGGACCACCTCCTCCATGGGGCTCGCGAAGAGGCCGAAGGGATAGGTGTCCCGGAGGTCGGTCTTCAGCGTGAACGGGAAGCGCGCCAGGTGCTCGAGCGACTTGAGATCGGCCGGGGCGACCTGCCGCTCCTGGCAGCGGGTGCGGAAGAGCGGCACCCGGTCGTAGGCCCGGCGGACGATGCGCTGCAGCCGCTCGAGCTGGAGGCCCCGCAGCTGCTCGGCCGGCACGTAGTCGGGGGCGCTGGCGGGGTGGAACCGGCGCGAGTCGTCAGGCGTGGACATGGGGTCCCTTCCCTCCCGAGCGGGCGCGCTCGGCGGCGCGTCCGGCCTCGAAGGCCTCCAGGTTGACCTGCAGGAGCCGCTCGGGGAGCGAGCTCGCGAGCGCGGCCCGCCAGTGCTCCTCCGCGATCTGGAGGTGGACCGAGAGGGCCCCGAGGAGCGCCACGTTGAGGCTGCGCTTGTTCTTCAGGCTCGACTCCGGCACCAGGTCGGGCGGGAAGAGCACGCCGCCCTTGCGGAGCTGGTGGACGTTGTTCTCCACCTGCGACGGCGCCAGCACCACGAGGAAGTCGGCCTGGCCGTCGGGGATCATCGGCGAGTGGACCTCGGGGCCGAAGCGCACGTCGGAGGTGACCGACCCGCCGCGCTGGCTCATGCCGTGGATCTCGGCCTTCTTCACGTCGAGCCCGGTGCGGAAGGCCGCGTCGGCGAGCACGTCGGAGGCCTTGATGACGCCCTGGCCTCCCAGCCCGGCGAAGACGACGTTCACGACCCTAGACGGCATCGTCGCTCCCGCAGGCGGAGCAGGGGGAGGCCGCCGCAGCGGCCTTCTCGGCGTTGGTCTTCTCGAAGTGCCGGATGTCGGCGGCCGCCAGGATGCAGGGGCGGCGGGCCACGATGACCGACAGGTCGTTCGACGAGAGCCGGCGCGTGAGCAGGTCCTCGAATCCCTTCGGGTCCTTGACCGGATCGACGACGTCGACGTTCTGCACGCCGGCCGCCCGCGCCATGCCCTCGATGGAGACGTGGCCGGTGGCGTCGTGGGACATGGTCCGGCCGGTGCCCGGGTGCTCCTGCTGCCCGGTCATGGCGGTGGTCCCGTTGTCGAGGATGAGCAGCACGTGGCCGGTCTCGGGCGGGTTGTAGACCATCTCCACCAGGCCGTTCAGGCCGCTGTGGATGAAGGTGGAGTCGCCGATGACGCTCACCACCTTGCGCGCCTGCTCCTCCGGCAGCACGTGGCGCAGCCCCAGCCCCACGCCGATCGAGGCGCCCATGGCCACGCAGGTGTCCATGGCCTGGTAGGGCTCCATCACGCCCAGGGTGTAGCAGCCGATGTCGCCGGCCACGATGCAGCCCATGCGCTGCAGGGCCCCGTAGACCGGGTGGTAGGGGCAGGCCTCGCAGAGCTCCGGCGGCTTGGCCTTGGCGGGAGGGGCCTCGGGGGACTCGTCCCGGGCCAGGATGCGCCGCACCCGCTCCACGTTCAGCTCGCCGAAGCGGTACATCTCGGCCTTGGCCTCGACCGCGATCCCGGCGGCGCGCATCGCGTCGGCGAGCACGGGGTCGCCCTCCTCGACGACCACGCAGCGCTCCACGCCGGCGGCGAAGCGGCGCAGCGCCTCCATGGGCAGCGGGTAGACCACGCCCAGCTTGAAGACGCTGGCCTCGGGCGCGGCCTCGCGCACGTGCTGGAAGGACACGCCGGCGGTGACGACGCCGAGCGCCGGGCTGGCCTCGTGGATCCGGTTCTGCGGGAGCGTCTCGGCCCAGGCCCGGATCTCCTCGAGCTTCTGGCGGAGCTTTCGGTGGGCGGGGCGCGCGAAGGCCGGGCACCATGACCCGGCCGCGGATGTCGCGGACGAAGCGGGGCGGCGGCGCCGGGGGGAGCGGCGCCCCGAGGCGGCGGACCACCGACTTGGAGTGGCACACCCGCGTGGTCATGCGGAGGATCACCGGGATCTTCCAGCGAGCCGAGAGGTCGAAGGCGGCGAGCGTGAAGTCGTAGGCCTCCTGGGAGGAGGCCGGCTCCAGCATGGGGACCCCGGCGGCCACCGCGTAGCGCCGGTTGTCCTGCTCGTTCTGCGACGACGCCATGCCGGGGTCGTCGGCGGAGACCAGCACGAGCGCGCCGTCCACGCCGGTGTAGGCCGCCGTGAAGAGCGGGTCGGCGGCCACGTTCACGCCCACGTGCTTCATGGTGACGAGCACCCGGGCGCCGGCGAAGGCCGCGCCGAGACCGACCTCGAGGGCCACCTTCTCGTTGGGCGCCCACTGCGCGCGCCCGCCGAGCTCGGAGAAAGCCTCCAGGATCTCGGTGGATGGCGTGCCGGGGTATCCCGTTCCGAGGGCCACGCCCCCGTCGAGCGCCGCCAGGGCCACTGCCTCGTCACCGCTCCACAGCCCGCGAACGGGCGCCTTCGTCGCAACCGTCTCCACGATCGATCCTGCCTCTTCCGGAAATGGGTCGGCGATTCTCCCTTTTCGGGGCCTCCCGGGCAAGGGCTGGCGGGACGGCGCAGGGCGTGGGAAACCCCCGGCCGGTGGATCCCGTCCGATCGCTCGACGAGCTGGTGGACCGCGCGCGGGCGCTCGGGCCCCGCGTGGTCGCCGTCCCGGCCGCCGAGAGCGAGACCGCGCTCGCCGCGGTGGTGGCGGCGCGGCGGCGCGGGATCGCGCGCGGGCTGCTCTTCGGCGACCGGGAGGGGCTCGTCGATCGGCTCTGGAAGCTCGAGGAGGACCCGTCGCACCACGAGATCGTCCACGAGCCGGACGACGCGCGGGCCGCCGCGCTGGCCGTGGAGCGGGTCCGGGCGGGCGAGGCGTCCATGCTCCTCAAGGGCCGGCTCCCCACCGGCGACCTGCTGCGCGCCGTCCTCGACCGCGATCACGGCCTGCGCACCGGCCGGGTCCTCTCCGACGTGATGGTGAGCGAGCACCCCACCGCGCCGCCGCGCCGCCTCGTGGGGATCACCGATGGCGGCGTCAACGTCGCGCCCGCGGCTGGCCGAGAAGCGGGCCATCCTCGAGAACGCCGTGCGGGTCTTCCACCGGCTCGGCTTCGCGAGGCCGGTGGTGGCGGTGCTCTGCGCGGTGGAGACCCCGTCTCCCGCCATGCCCCACACCCAGGACGCCCGGGCGCTGGTGGAGCTCTGCGAGAAGGGGGAGCTCGGCGACTGCCGGGTGGTCGGGCCGCTGGCGCTCGACAACGCCATCCTGCCCTGGGCGGCCAAGGCCAAGGGCATCGACCACCCGCTGGCCGGCAAGGCGGACATCCTGCTCGTGCCCACCATCGAGGCCGGCAACATCCTGGGCAAGGCCTTCTCCTGGCTGGCCGGCAAGCCCGTGGCCCACGTCATCGAGGGGGCCCGGGCGCCGGTGCTCATCCCGTCGCGCGTCGAGCGCGCCGACGACAAGCTGCTCTCCATCGCGCTGGGCGCCCTGTCCGCCGAGGAGAACGCGTGAGCGAGGGCGGCCTCCTCGTACTGGCGGTGAATCCCGGCACGGGCTCGACGAAGCTCGGCCTCTACCGCGACGGCGCGACTCGTGGCCGAGGAGACGTTGCGCCACCCCGACGAGGCCATCCGGTCGCCGCGGATGGCCGACCAGCTCTCCATGCGCCTCGCGGCGGTGCGGGAGTTCCTGCGCGCGCGCCGCGCCCGGCGAGACGGCTGTCCGCCGCGGTGGGGCGCGGGGGGCTGCTCGGCCCGGTGCCCGCCGGCACCCTGCGCGCCTCCCCGGAGATGGCGGAGGAGCTGCTCCGCGGGCCGCGCGGCGAGCACGCCTCCAACCTGGGCGTCCCCATCGCGCTGGCCGTGGCCGGCGACCACGGCTGCCCGGCCTTCACGGTGGACCCGGTCAGCGTGGACGAGCTCGTGCCGGAGGCCCGCCCGACCGGCCTCGCCGGGATCGAGCGGCGCAGCTTCGCGCACGCCTTGAACATCCGGGCCGTGGCCCGGCGTCACGCCCGCGAGGCCGGCCGCGACCTCGCCACGATGCGCCTCGTCGTGGCCCACCTCGGCACCGGCGTCTCGCTCGCGGCGCTGCGGGACGGGCGGATGGTGGACGTGGTGAACCCGCAGGACGAGGGGCCCTTCAGCGGGGACCGGGCCGGCGGCGTGCCGATCACGGCGGTGGTGGAGACGTGCTTCGCGCCGGGCGCCCGCCGGGACGCGGTGCGCCGCCGCCTCTTCGGGGACGGCGGGCTCTTCTCGCTGCTGGGGACGCGCGACGTGCGCGAGGCCATCGCGCGGGGCGCGGCGGGCGACGCCGCGGCGGCGCTGGCGGTCGAGGCCATGACCTACCAGGTGGCCAAGTCGATCGGGGCGATGGCCGTGGCGCTCTCCGGGCGGGTCGACGCGGTGATCCTCACCGGGGGGATGGCGCACCAGGCCGGCGTGGTCGATCCGGTGCGGCGCCGCGTGGAGTGGATCGCACCGGTGGTGATCCGGCCGGGCGAGGACGAGCTGGGCGCGCTGGCCGAGGGGGCGATGCGGGTGCTCGAGGGGGAGGAGGCGGCGCGCGAGTACGCGCCGCCCCCGTCCGGAGAGGCGTCCCGCTAGACCAGGCCGTGCGAGACCATCGCGCGGGCCACCTTGATGAAGCCGGCGATGTTGGCCCCCACCACGTAGTTGCCCTTGGCGCCGAACTCCTCGGCGGTCTCCCAGCAGTTCTGGTGGATGGTCTTCATGATGTTGGCGAGCCGCTTCTCGGTGTACTCGAAGGTCCACGAGTCGCGGGTGGCGTTCTGCTGCATCTCGAGCGCGCTGGTGGCCACGCCGCCGGCGTTGGCCGCCTTGCCCGGCCCGTAGGCGATCTTCGCGTCGAGGAACACCTTGATGCCCTCGGGGGTGGTGGGCATGTTCGCGCCCTCGCCCACCGCGATGCAGCCGTTCTTCACCAGCGTGGCCGCGTCCTTGCCGTTGATCTCGTTCTGGGTCGCCGACGGCATGGCCACCTGGCAGGGGACCTCCCAGATGTTGCCGCCGTGGAGGTACTTGGCGTGCTTGCGGTACTCGACGTAGTCCTTGATGCGGCGCCGCTCCCGCTCCTTCAGCTGCTTCACGAGCTCGAGGTCGATCCCCTTCTCGTCGACGATGACGCCGTTCGAGTCGGAGCAGGCCACCACCTTGCCGCCGAGCTGGTGGATCTTCTCGATGGTGTAGATGGCCACGTTGCCCGACCCGGACACCGTGCAGGTCTTGCCCTCGAAGGTCTCGTTGCCGCGGGCCTTCAGCATCTCCTGGACGAAGAAGGTGGCGCCGTAGCCGGTGGCCTCGGTGCGCACCAGCGAGCCGCCGTAGTCGAGCCCCTTGCCGGTGAGCACGCCCGCCTCGTAGCGGGCGGTGAGCCGCTTGAACTGGCCGAACATGTAGCCGATCTCGCGGCCGCCCACGCCGATGTCGCCGGCGGGGACGTCGGTGACGTCGCCGATGTGGCGCCAGAGCTCGGTCATGAAGCTCTGGCAGAAGCGCATCACCTCGTTGTCCGACTTGCCCTTGGGGTCGAAGTCGCTCCCGCCCTTGCCGCCGCCGATGGGCAGCCCGGTGAGCGCGTTCTTGAAGATCTGCTCGAAGCCGAGGAACTTGATGATGCCGAGGTAGACCGACGGGTGGAAGCGGAGCCCGCCCTTGTACGGGCCGAGCGCGCTGTTGTACTGGACGCGGAAGCCGCGGTTGATCTGCACCTCGCCCTTGTCGTCCTGCCAGGGCACCCGGAAGATGATCTGCCGCTCCGGCTCCGCGATCCGCTCGATGATCTTCCCCTCGCGGAACTCGGGGTACTTGGAGAGCACCGGGCCGATCGACTCGAGCACCTCGCGGACGGCCTGGTGGAACTCGACCTCTCCGGGGTTGCGCTTCAGCACGTCCTGGTAGACCACCTGCAGCTTCTCATCCAGCTTGTTCGCCATGGCTTCCTCTTTCGGTTGGTGGGCGCGATCCCTTTGCCCGAAGGATGGGCACTCTGCCCGGTTTGCGAGCAGCGCCGCAATCGGCCAAATTGGCGAGGTGGCGGGCGACGGCTCCGAGATGATCCCTGTCAAGACGCCGGGTGCGGGCCTTCCTCCGCCCGGCACCGGCCTCCCCGCGCTCGACGACGTCCTGCAGGGGCTCCGGCTCGGCGACAACGTGGTCTGGCAGGTCGAGTCGCTCGAGGACTACGCGCCGCTCGTGCAGCCCTTCGTCGCCCGGGCGCGGGCCGAGGGGCGCCGGATCGTCTACTTCCGATTCGCCCGGCACGAGCCGCTGCTCGACGAGTCCTCCGGCGCCGAGATCCACCGGATCTCCCCCGGGATGGGCTTCGAGAGCTTCACCGACGCCATCCACCGGGTCATCGAGGCGGCGGGCCCGGGCGCGTTCCACGTCTTCGACTGCCTCTCCGACCTGGCGGCCGACTGGTACAGCGACCTGATGCTGGGCAACTTCTTCATGGTCACCTGCCCGTACCTGTTCCAGCTCGACACGGTGACCTACTTCGCGCTCCTGGCCGGCCACCACGCCTCCGAGGCGGTCGACGCGGTGCGGAGCACCACCCAGATCCTGGTCGACGTCTTCCGCCGCCGCCGGACCGTCTACCTCCATCCACTCAAGGTGGATGGGCGCCACTCGCCGACCATGTACCTGCCGCACGTCCGGGAGGGGGAGGCGCTCCGCCCGCTGACCGAGAGCGCCGAGCTGGCCGAGGCGCTCCACGACGTGTCGGAGCGGCGCCTCGACGCGGTGGAGCGCCCCGACGTCTGGGATCGCCGCGTGGAGGGCGCCCGGGAGGTGCGCGACGGGGTCCGGGAGGGACGGCGCCGCCCCGAGGAGGAGCGGGCCGCCTTCGAGTCCCTGCTCCGCATGATGGTCACCCGCGACGAGCGGTTCGCCGAGATGGCCGGACGCCACCTCTCCGTCGACGACCTGCTCGCCATCCGGCGGCGCATGGTCGGCACCGGCCTGGTGGGCGGCAAGGCGGCGGGCATGCTGGTGGCCCGCGCCATCCTCCAGAACGCCGATCCGGCCTGGAGGCGCCTGCTCGAGCCCCACGACTCGTGGTTCGTCGGCTCCGACGTCTTCTACACCTACCTGGTCCGCAACGGCTGCTGGCCGGCCCGGCGCGAGCAGCGCCGCCGCGACTCCTTCCTGGAGGGGGCGGCCGAGGCGCGCCGGCGCGTGCTCGAGGGGACCTTCCCCGACTTCGTGCTGCGCCGCTTCGTCTCGCTCCTCGAGTACTACGGCCAGTCGCCCATCATCGTGCGGTCCTCCAGCCTGCTCGAGGACGGCTTCGGCAACGCCTTCACCGGCAAGTACGAGAGCGTCTTCTGCCCGAACCAGGGCTCGCCGGAGGAGCGGCTCCGGGACTTCCTGGCCGCGCTCCGCCAGGTCTACGCGAGCGCCATGAGCGAGGAGGCGCTGCGCTACCGGGAGCGCCGCGGGCTGCTCGACCGGGACGAGCAGATGGCGGTGCTGGTGCAGCGCGTCTCCGGCGCGGTCCACGGGAACCTGTACTTCCCGCAGCTGGCCGGCGTGGCGCTCTCCTACAACTCCTACGTCTGGAACGCCGGCATCGACCCGCAGGCGGGCGTGATGCGGCTCGTCTTCGGCCTGGGCACCCGCGCGGTGGAGCGATCCGACGACGACTACACCCGCCTCGTCGCGCTCAACGCCCCGTCGCTCCGCCCGGAGAGCACGCTCGACGAGAAGACCGAGTACGCCCAGCACCGGGTCGACGTCCTCGACCTCTCCGGGCGCCGGCTCACGTCGGTGCCCTTCGCGGAGGCGGCCCGGGCGGCCCCGAACCTGCCGATGCGCCTCTTCGCCACGCGGCGTCCCGACGGCGGCTGGGTGCTGACCTTCGACGAGCTGCTCTGGGGCACGCCGCTCGTGGAGCGGATGCGCGAGCTGCTCTCCCGGCTGCGCGAGGCCTACCGCTACCCGGTGGACGTGGAGTTCACCGGCAACTTCCTGGCCGACGGCGAGCTCCGGCTGAACCTGGTGCAGTGCCGGCCCCTCCAGGTCCGCGAGGGGGGCGCCATCGTGCCCGCGCCGTCGGCGCTGCCCGAGGACCGGGTGCTGCTCCGCTCCCGCGGCCCCATCGTCGGCCCCAGCGCGCACACGCCCATCGACCGGATCATCTACGTCGACCCCGACGCCTACGTGCTCCTGGCCACCCAGGACCGGCACGAGGTGGCGCGGGTCATCGGGCGGCTCATGCGGCTCGAGCCCGAGGTCGACCGCCGGGTCATGCTGCTCGGGCCCGGGCGCTGGGGGACCACCACCGTGGCGCTCGGCGTCCCCGTCTCCTTCGCCGAGATCCAGCGGGTCTCGGTGCTCTGCGAGATCATGCGGCTGGGCGACGTGGTGCCCGACGTGTCGCTCGGCTCCCACTTCTTCAACGACCTGGTCGAGGAGAGCATGCTCTACGTGGCGCTCTACCCGGCCCACCCCGGGCACGTGCTCGACGAGGCGCGCCTCCGCGCCGCGCCCAGCCGGCTCGCCGCGCTGCTCCCGGACGACGCGCGGATGGCGGGGGTGGTGCGGGTGATCGACTTCGCCCCGAGCGCCGGCGGGCCGGTGCTGTGGCTCAACTGCGACTGCGTCCGCCAGGAGGCGGTGGGCTACCTCGAGCCGCCCTGACCCGGCTCGCGCTTCACCAGCACGAGCCGCGCGCCCCGCTTCCGGCGCACCCCCGACCAGGCCCCGCCCAGCCCGACGAGGAGCAGCAGGCCGAGCGTCTCGGCGTCGTGGAGGTTCCGCTTCACCTCGGCGAGGTGGGCCGCGAAGAGGTAGCCGAGCCCGAAGACGAGCGGCACCGACACGAGGGCGGCGAGCCCGTCGGCGAGCAGGAAGGTGCGGGTCGACACGCCCATGGCGCCGGCGCTCGCGAAGACGGGCAGCCGGAAGGGCGAGACCAGGCGGGCCACCGCCACGGTGAGGAAGTCGTGGTTCTCGAAGTGGCGCTCGACCCAGGCGCGCCGCTCCGGCGTGAAGAAGCGCTTCAGGTGGCGGGAGGCCATGACCCGCGCCCCGTGGGAGCGGCCGAGCCGGAAGAGGATGTAGTCGCCGAGGAGGATGCCGCCGGCTGTCACGGCGAGTGCGGGCCAGAGCGCCATCGTGCCCTGCTTCGCCAGGAATCCGGCCCCGAGCTGGACGACCTCCTCCGGCACGGGGACGCCCACGCCCCCTGCCACCAGCAGGGAGAAGACCGCGAAATAACTGAACTTCGCTAGAAAGTTCAGGATCACGACACCAGTATGCGCCCGCGGTGACCCGGCGAAAGGACTCGGCCGGGGTCCCCCCCTTCGCCACGAGGGGGTTGCATCGGTTCGGCGGAGCAGGCTAGATCGGGGGCTTCCCGTTGATTCTAGAGTCAAGGAGTCCCCAATGCCCCTCAAGATCCTGGTCACGGCGAAGCGCGTCGAGGACCCCGAGTCGAAGATCAAGGTGAAGCCCGACGGCACCGGCATCGTGACCGAGGGCGTGAACTACAAGATGAACCCCTTCGACGAGATCGCCGTCGAGGAGGGGCTGCGGCTCAAGGAGAAGCACGGCGGCGAGGTCATCGTCGCGAGCATCGGCGGCGACAAGTCGATGACCGAGATCCGGGCCGCGCTGGCCATGGGCGCCGACCGCGGCATCCTCGTGAAGCACGAGGGCCCGCTCGACCCGGTGGTCGTCTCCGCCATCCTCGCCAAGGTGGTCGAGAAGGAGAAGCCGGACGTCGTGCTGCTCGGGAAGCAGTCGATCGACGACGACCAGAACCAGGTGGGCCAGTACCTCGCCGAGCGCATCGGCGCCGGGCAGGCCACCTTCGCCTCCAAGGTCGAGAGCCTGGAGAGCGAGGCCGAGCAGAAGAAGCAGCCGGGCGTGGCGCTCGCCGCCGACGGGAAGTCGCTGCGGGTGGTGCGCGAGGTGGACGGCGGGCTCCTCACCGTCGACGTCTCCCTGCCCGCGGTGGTGACCTGCGACCTGCGGCTCAACAAGCCCCGCTTCGCGTCGCTGCCCGGGATCATGAAGGCCAAGAAGAAGCCGGTGGAGGAGATCCCCGGCCCCTCGCTGGGCGTGGATCTCGCGCCCAAGGTGGTGGTGAAGAAGCTGTCCGAGCCCCCCAAGCGCCAGGGCGGCCAGAAGGTCGCCGACGTCGCCGAGCTCTACGCCAAGCTGAAGACCGAGGCCAAGGTCCTCTAGGAGAACGCCATGTCCAACGTCCTCATCATCGCGGAGCAGTCGGGCGGCCACCTCCGGAAGGCCACCCTCCACGCCATCGCCGCCGGCCAGGCCGTCGCCGCGCGCACCGGTGGCACCGTCCACGTCGCCCTGCTCGGCAAGGGCCTCGGCGCGCTGGCCACCGAGCTGGCCGGGTACGGCGTCACCGTCCACGCGGCCGACTCGGCCGCCCTCGAGCACCCCATCGCCGAGGCCTTCGCCCCGGTGGTGGCCGAGATCGCGAAGGGGATCGGCGCCACCCACGTGGGCGCCGCCGCCACCGCCTTCGGCAAGGACCTGGTCCCGCGCGTGGCGGCCCGCCTGGGCGCGGCCACCGCCACGGAGGTGCTCGGCTTCGGCGGCGCCGGCCCGGCCGTCACCTTCCACCGCCCCATGTGGGCGGGCAACGTGCTCGCCGAGGTGGACCTGGCGACGCCGGTGAAGGCCTTCACCGTCCGTCCCACCGAGTTCCCGGCCGCCGCCAAGGGCGCCGCCGGCGAGGTGAAGGCGGTGGCCGTGTCGGTCGATCCCGCCGCGCTGCCGACCCGCTTCGTGGAGTTCAAGGAAGTGAAGAGCGAGCGCCCCGAGCTGACCGAGGCGCGCGTGGTGGTGGCCGGCGGCCGCGGCACCAAGGGCGACTTCAAGGAGCTCGAGGGCCTGGCCGACGACCTGGGCGCGGCGCTCGGCGCGAGCCGCGCGGCGGTGGACGCCGGGTGGGTGCCGAACGACTGGCAGGTCGGGCAGACCGGCAAGGTGGTCGCGCCCGAGCTGTACATCGCGGCGGGCATCTCCGGCGCCATCCAGCACCTGGCCGGGATGAAGGGCTCCAAGGTCATCGTGGCCATCAACAAGGACGTCGAGGCCCCCATCTTCCAGCTCGCCGACTACGGGCTGGTGGCGGACCTCTTCAAGGCCGTTCCCGAGCTCCGGGAGAAGATCAAGGCCGGCAAGGGCTCGTGATCGCGGAGGCGGACCTCGCCGGGCTGGGGATCCACCGGATCTCCATGCCCATCCCGTTCCTCGAGGCGGGTGGGCCGGTGAACGCCTACGCCATCGAGGACCGCGACGGCGGCCTCCTCCTCTTCGACTCCGGGCTGGGCGCGCCGGAGGCCCAGGGGGCGATGGCCGCCGGGCTGGAGCGGATCGGCCGCTCGCCCGCCGACATCTCGCGCATCGTCGTCTCCCACGGCCACATCGACCACTACGGCGGGGCGATGAACCTGCTCGAGCGGGCCGGTCACGCCGGTCCCGGTCCACGCCCACCCCCGCGACATCCCCAAGATGGCCGAGGGCTTCCCGCGCTTCTCGGAGCAGGTGCCGGCCTACGCCGCCTTCTTCCAGAAGCTGGGGGTGCCGCCGGAGATCCTCGTGCAGGCCTGGAGGCAGGTGAGCGAGGGGTTCACGAAGGCCCGCCGCATCCCGCGCGTCGAGCCGCTCGACCTCTCCGAGCCCCTGCGGATGAAGCACGTCACCCTCGAGCCGCTCCACATGCCGGGCCACACCCCCGGCCTCCTGTGCCTGTACGACCGGGAGCACCGGCTCGTCCTCTCCGACGACCACCTGCTCGAGCACGTCTCGCCGAACCCGCTCATCGAGCTCGGCCCCGACGGCGAGGAGGGCTGGCGGCCGCTCGTCGCCTACCTGGTGTCGATCGGCCGGCTGCGGGAGCTCGACGTGGACCTCGTGCTGCCCGGCCACGCCACGCCCTTTGGCGACCACCGGTCGGTCATCGACCGGCTGCTCGGGTTCTACGGGAAGCGGCAGCAGCGGATCCGCGAGGAGCTCGCCGCGGGGCCGCTCACGGGCTGGGAGGTGACGGTGCGCCTCTTCCCGCGCGTGCCGCCGTCGGCCCTCTTCCTGACGGTCTCCGAGGCGCTCGCCAACCTCGAGGTCCTGGAGGAGCGCGGCGAGGCCAGGCGCGAGCTCCGGGAGGGTGTGTACCGCTTCCTTCTGCGCTAAGAGGTAGCGATGCTCGAGATGTGGAGCCACCCGGAGACCTGGATCTCGCTGGCCACCCTGGCGGCGATGGAGATCGTCCTCGGCGTCGACAACATCGTCTTCCTGACGATCCTGGCGGGCAAGCTCCCGAAGGCGCAGCAGCCGCTGGCGCGCCGGCTGGGCCTGGCCGCGGCGCTGGGCACCCGGCTGCTCCTGCTCTTCGCCATCACCTGGCTGATGGGGCTCACCGCCCAGCTCTTCTCCGTCGCCGACAGGGGAATCTCCGGCCGAGACCTCATCCTGGGCGGAGGCGGCCTCTTCCTCATCGGCAAGGCCACCTTCGAGATCCACGACAAGCTGGAGGTGGCCCACGAGGCGCAGGCCTCCGCGCGCGGGAAGGCCTCCTTCGGCTGGACCATCGTCCAGATCGCGCTCCTCGACATCGTCTTCTCGCTCGACTCGGTGATCACCGCGGTGGGGATGGCGCAGCACATCGAGGTGATGGTGGTGGCCATGGTGGTGGCGGTGGGCGTCATGCTGGTCTTCGCCGGCCCCATCGGGAAGTTCGTCGACGACCACCCCACCGTGAAGATGCTGGCGCTCTCCTTCCTCATCCTCATCGGGGTCATGCTGGTGGCCGAGGCGCTCGGCCAGCACATTCCCGCGCGGCTACGTGTACTTCGCCATGGCCTTCTCGCTGTCGGTGGAGCTCCTGAACCTCCGGCTGCGGGCCCGGGCCGAGAAGCCGGTCCACCTGCACCACAAGTACGAGCACGATCCCCAGGCGAGGAAGACGGTCCGGGACCAGCTCGAGTTCGACATCTGAGGAGGGGCGGGATGACCACGTCGCACGCGACCGTCTCCCACCGCCGCCGCGTCTTCCGCCACGGGCTGCTCCGGGCCGGGGGCATCGCCGGGGCGCTGGTGAGCGTCTCGCTCGCGGTCGGCATCGTCGGCTACCACCACTTCGCCGGGCTCGGCTGGGTCGACTCGTTCTACAGCGCGTCCATGATCATGAGCGGGATGGGGCCCACCGAGTCCCTCCCCTCGAACCGGGCCAAGATCTTCGCCGGCCTGTACGCGCTCTACTCGGGCCTGGTCCTCATCGCGGCCACCGGCGTCATCCTGTCGCCCTTCATGAGCCGGGTGCTGCACGTCTTCCACGCGGAGCACGACGCGAAGGACGACCGGCGGTGAGGGCCGCACCCGCCTTCCTGCTCCTCCTCGTCGCCTGCACGGCGTCCCCGCCGCCGGCCGGGGAGGGCGCACGCGTCTACACCGTCCGCGGCGAGGTGGTCGCGCCGCCCACGCCCGTGACCGCCGGCACGCAGGTGCTCGTCCGCCACGAGGCCATCGCCGACTTCGTCGACGCGTCGGGCAAGGTGGTGGGCATGGACGCGATGGTGATGCCCTTCGACGTCGCGCCGCCCATCCCGGCGAAGGACCTGGCCGTGGGGGACAAGGTGGAGATCCGGTTCTCGATGGACTGGAAGGGCCCCCGTCTCCGGGTGGAGCGGATCGATCGGCTCCCGCCGGGCACCGTGCTGCGCTTCGGGCCGGCGCGCTAGGACCTCGCCGGCCGCGTGGTTCCCAGCAGGACGGCCATGACGCCCGCGACCACCCGGTCGCAGCGGGGCGCGAAGAAGGGGAAGGCCGCGGCCGCGCCGCGCCCCACCCGCTCGTACAGCGCGCCGCGCAGGGCGTGGCGGGCCCGGTGCAGCCGGACCTTCACGTTCTCCTCGGAGATCCCCAGGGCCTCGGAGGTCTCGGTGGTGGTGAGCTGCTCGACCTCCCGCAGCATGAAGACGGTGCGGTGCTCGACCGACAGGGCGTCCACGGCCGACTCGACGAGGCGGATGGCCTCGCGGGTGGCGGCCTGGTCCTCCGGCGAATCGGCCGGTGAGATGGCGGGGAGTTCGGTCGTTCATGGAATCCTCCTCGAGCGGGATCGCCCGGACGCGCCGGCGCAGGCGGCCCAGGGCCTCGTTCACGGCGATGCGGACGAGCCAGGTCGAGAAGGACGAGGCGCCCACGAACCCGTCCAGCCCCGAGAAGGCCAGCAGGTAGGCCTGCTGCATGGCGTCCTCGACCTCGGTCTCGTCCCGGAGGATGGCGCGGACGGCGCGGTAGACGCGCTGGTTGTGGCGCCGCATCAGGGTCTCGAAGGCCGCCAGGTCGCCGGCCCGGACGCGAGAGACGAGGCCGGCGTCGTCCAGGGGAACGGGAAGGCGATCGGGCGCGGGGTTCGTGGCGGTCATGGGGCCACCTCCTCGGAGGTCTTCACACCCCATTGGATGTCCCGGTGCCTCGAAGGTTACGCCGTAACCCCGGCGCGGCGCCGGCATCCAATCGGCAAGAGGGGACACAGGAGGAACCGCCATGCAGGAAAAGCACATGAATTCCGCGTACTGGGCGCTGCGAATCGCCTTCGGGGTCGTGCCCATCGTCGCCGGGCTCGACAAGTTCACGAATCTCCTCACGAACTGGGACATGTACCTGAGCCCGCTGGCGGCCCGGGTGCTCCCGGTCAGCCCGGCGCTCTTCATGCGCGCCTGCGGCGTCGTCGAGGTGGTGGTGGGCGCCGCCATCCTGCTCGGGCACGCGCGGGTCTTCGGCTGGGTGGCGATGGGCTGGCTCGCGGCCATCGCCCTGAACCTGATCTCGAGCGGCAACTTCCTCGACGTCGCCGCGCGCGACGCGGTGATGGCGGTGGGGGCCTTCGCGCTCGCCCAGCTGGCGCAGGTCCACGAGCACGCCGCCCAGCAGGCGCCGCAGAACCGGGAAACGCCGGCCCACGCGCGCGCCTGAGGCGCACGCGGCGGGCCGTGCTACAACCGCGGCCCCGTGGCCGACCTGGCACTGCTCGTCCTGACCCTCGTCTGGGGAACGACCTTCACCCTGGTGAAGCGCGTCCTCGACGCCGGGACGAGCCCCGGGGCGTTCCTGTCCCTGCGCTTCGGCCTGGCCGCGGCGGTGCTCGGGGCCATCTGGCTCCTGCGCCGGACGCGACCGACGCCCGGCCTGTGGCGGGACGGCGGCCTGCTCGGCCTGGCCATGTTCGCCGGCTTCGCGCTCCAGACCTTCGGCCTGCGCTACACCACCCCGGCCCGGTCCGGCTTCATCACCGGGCTGGCCGTGGTCGTGGTCCCGCTCATCGCCAAGTTCCTGCAGGGGCGGAAGGTCGGGGTACCCGCCTGGACCGGCGTGGCGCTCGCCGTGACCGGGCTGGCGATGCTCACCCGGCCGTTCAGCGACGACAGGAGCGTGATCGTCCAGTTCGGGGATTTCCTCACGCTCGGCTGCGCGATCGCCTACGCCTTCCAGATCGTCTGGACGAGCGAGTTCTCGCGGCGCCACTCGCTCGTCGGGCTCACCTTCGTGCAGATCGCCGTCACCTTCCTGGGAAGCCTGCTCCTGCTCGCCTTCGAGCCGGTCCGGCTCGTCCCCTCGGGGGAGCTCCTGGGCACGGTGCTCTTCACCAGCCTGGCCATGACGGTCGGCGCCTTCTTCGTCATGAACTGGGCGCAGCGCCACACCACCGCCGTTCGCGCGGCCATCATCTACGCGCTCGAGCCGGCGTCGGCGGCCGTCTTCTCCCACCTGGTCACCGGCGAGGTGCTGCCAGCGCTCGGCCTGGCGGGCGGCGGACTCATCATGCTGGGCGTGGTGGTGGCCGAGGTGGGCGGGGCGCTCCAGGCGCGGGCCGGCGCCCGGTAGACGGCCGGTCGACGCCGGACGCGGGGGAGCAAACGCTCGCTTGCCCCCCGGGGAGGTCGACGCGGGCGCGCCCGCACCCTCCCGCTTATTTCTCCGGCGGGGAGGGATGGGAGGGAGGTCGCCATGCTCGGCGCCGCGTCCGTCACCACCATCCTGCCCGTGAAGAACATGGACCGGGCACGGACCTTCTACGAGAAGACGCTCGGGCTCGCTCCGATTGGCTTCGCCGCCGACGGCAACTTCGTCCTCGCCTGCGGAGGCGGCGCCCGCGTCGCGCTCATCCCCAAGCCGGAAGGGACGAAGGCCGAGCACACCGCTCTCTCCTTCGAGGTGAAGAACGTCCCGAGAGCCATCGCCGAGCTCGAGTCCCGCGGCGTGACCTTCGAGGACTACGACCTCCCCGGGCTCAAGACCGTGAACCACGTCTGCGTCCTGGGCAGCGAGCGGGCCGCCTGGTTCCGGGACCCGGAGGGCAACTTCCTCTGCCTCCACCAGGGCGCGGAGTGAGCCGGGCCCGGCGCCCGACAGCCCTCCCTGATACACACCTCCCGTGAGGCGTTCCCCCATCGAGCTCGTCAAGGGCGAGTTGCGCGTGCGAGGCACCGCGCTCTACCTCGACGCCCGCAAGAAGCGCCCCTGCGCCTTCGTCTCCCACGCCCACGCCGACCACCTGGGCCGGCACGAGCGCACCATCGCCACCCGGGCCACCGCCGCGCTCGCCCGGCACCGGCTCGGCGAGCGCAAGGGGAGCGAGGTCCTGCCCGCGGCCTACCGGGAGCCCTTCGGCCTGGGCGAGCTGACGCTCGAGCTCTTCTCGGCCGGCCACGTGCTCGGCTCGGCGCAGATCCGCATCACGCTGCCCGGGGGGCTCACGGTGGGCTACACCGGCGACTTCTGCACCGAGCCCACCCTCTCCGCCGAGCCCGCCGAGGTCATGCCCTGCGACGTGCTCCTGATGGAGTCGACCTTCGGGCTGCCCCGGTACGTCTTCCCGCCCAAGGCCGAGGTGCTCGCGGCGGTGAAGCGCTTCGTCGACGACGCGCTCTCGGCCGGCGCCACGCCGGTCCTGCTCGGCTACTCGCTCGGGAAGGCGCAGGAGATCCTGAAGCACTTCGGGGAGCTCGGGTACCCGTGCCGCGCCCATCCCACCGTCCACGCCGTGAACGAGGTGTACGTGGAGCAGGGAGTGCCGCTTGCCCAACGTCCGGCTCCTCGGGCCGGAGGGGCCCGCGCCCGGCGAGATCGTGGTGGCCCCGCCGCAGCTGGCCCGGTCGACGGCCATCTCGCGCATCCGCCCGCGCCGCACCGCGGTGCTCACCGGCTGGGCGGTGGACGGCGCGCGCTGGTTCGGCGGGGTGGACGCCTCCTTCCCGCTCTCCGACCACGCCGATTTCCCGTCGCTCGTCGGCTACGCCCGGGCCACCGGCGCCTCGCGGATCTTCACGCTGCACGGCCACGCCGCGCCCCTCGCCCAGGAGCTGCGCCGGGCGGGAATGCGGGCCGACCCCCTCGAGGAGTCGGCGCAGATGGAGTTCTGGTAGGGCGCGAGGTAAGAACGGCGGGTGATCGAGCTCACCGTCAGCCCGGACGCCGCCGGCCAGCGCCTCGACAAGTACGTCCGGCGGGCGCTCCGCGACGTGCCCCTCTCCCACGTCTACAAGATGTTCCGGACCCGCAAGATCCGCGTGAACGGGTCGCGCGGCCGGGCCGAGCAGCTGCTGGCCGAGGGGGACAAGATCCTCATCCGCGGCGACGAGGAGCGGCTGCTCGTGCCGGCCGAGGGCGCCGCCAAGGGCGCCCGGGGCCCCAAGCACACCTTCCGCGTCCTCTACGAGGACGAGCACGTGCTCGTGGTGGACAAGCCCTCCGGCCTGGCCGCCCACCCGGGAAGCGGGATCGAGGGCGCCACCCTGGTGGAGGAGGCCCGCTCGTACCTGCGCGTGCCCGACGACCTGCCCCCCGGCGAGTTCAAGCCCAGCCCGGCCCACCGGCTCGACCGGGACACGAGCGGCATCGTGCTGGTCGCGAAGACCCGCCGGGCCATGGTGAGGCTGGGGGAGCTATTCACCGAGGGTGACGAGATCCGCAAGGCCTACCTGGCGCTCGCCAAGGGCAAGATGCCCAAGGCCACCGGCGTGATCGAGCTGCCCCTCTCCGAGCACGAGCAGACCGGGCGCTCCAAGGATTGGCGGGGGGTGAACTTCCAGGAGGCGGTCACCCGCTGGCAGGTGATCTCCTCGAACCACGACGCGTCCCTGCTCGCGGTGCGCATCGAGACCGGGCGCACCCACCAGATCCGGCGCCACCTCCAGGCCATGGGCCACCCGGTGGCGGGCGACCGGCGCTACGGCGACTTCCCGTTCAACAAGGAGGCCCGCAGCCGGTGGGGGCTGAAGCGCATGTTCCTCCACGCCTGGAAGCTCGAGATCCCGCACCCGGTGACCGGGGTGCCGCTCCGGCTCGAGTGCCCGGTGCCGCCGGAGCTCGTCGAGGCGATGGGGCGCGCCAACCTCGAGGGGCCGCCCGGATCGACCGCGCGGACGCCGCCCGCCCCGAAGCGGAATTGATCCCGCGACGGGGCCTGCCTACAGTCCCTCCAGATGGTCGCCCCTCCCACTCCCGCCGCGCCGCCCCAGAAGAAGCTGGTCCTCGACGGGGTCCCCCCGCCGCGCCCCCTCTGGCGCCGGGTCCTGCGCTGGTCGGTCTTCCTCCTGCTGGCGCTCGCCAACGGGGCGCTGGTCGCGGCCGTGGCGGCCTACGTCTGGCTCTCGCGGGACCTGCCGTCCGTCCAGTCGCTCGCCGAGTACCGGCCCCCGGTGGTGGCGGAGATCGTCAGCGCGGACGGGCAGGTGGTGGGCGAGCTCTTCGCCGAGCGGCGCCGGGTGGTGCCCTACGAGCGCATCCCGCGCCACGTCGTCCAGGCCTTCCTGGCGGCCGAGGACAAGAACTTCTTCGCGCACCACGGCGTCGACTGGCTGGGCACGCTGCGCGCCGGCGTGAACACCTACGTCCGGAAGAAGAAGGTGCAGGGCGGCTCCACCATCACCCAGCAGACCGCCAAGGCGCTGCTCGTCTCCTCGGAGGGCTTCGCCGAGGGCACCCGGAAGAACCTCCGGCGCAAGGCCCGGGAGGCCATCCTGGCTTCGCGGCTCGAGCGGGCCTTCGGCAAGCAGGAGCTGCTCTGGCTGTACCTGAACGGCGTCTACCTCGGCCACCACAGCTACGGCGTCGAGTCGGCCTCCGAGAACTACTTCCGCAAGTCGGTCGACGAGCTGACCCTCGCCGAGGCCGCGCTCCTGGCCGGCCTGCCCCAGGCGCCCAGCCGCTACTCGCCCGTCACCCACCCCGAGGAGGCCCGGCAGCGGCGGAGCTACGTGCTCCGGCGCATGCGGGAGGACGGGGCCATCACCGAGGAGGAGCGCCGCCGCGCCGACGACACCCCGGTGAAGGTGCACGCCCTCGACGACCCGTTCCGCGAGATCGCGCCCTTCTACTCGGAGGCGGTGCGCCGCCGGGTGGTGGAGCGCTACGGGAACGACCGGGTCCTCCACCAGGGGCTGCGGATCGAGTCCGCCATGGACCTCGACAAGCAGCGCGCCGCGCAGCAGGCCATGCTGCGGGGGCTCCTCGACGTGGATCGGCGCCAGGGATTCTGGGGGCCGGTGGGGCACGTCGAGGGGGCCGAGCGGGAGGCGCTTCGCCGGCGGCTCGCCCAGGCCTGGCCGGCCGGGGCGCTCCGTCCGGGCGACTTCGCGGTGGGCATCGTCTCGGCGGTGAACGACGCGGCGGCCCAGGTCCGGGTGGAGATCGGCGACGTCCCCGGCGTGCTCCCCATCGCCGGCATGCGCTGGGCCCGGCCGCCCAATCCCCAGGTTCACTGGGAGTATGCACAGCTCGTCCGCCCCTCCACCGCGCTCCGGGTCGGCGACGTGGTGCTGGTGCGCCGCGTCGAGCGGGAGGAGCTGCAGGCCCTCGAGAAGCTGACCAAGTCGGGGAAGCCCGCCGAGGTGCCGGAGGCCCCGCTCCTCCTCGCCCTGGAGCAGGAGCCGCGGCTGCAGGGGGCGCTCGTGGCCCTCGATCCCTCGAGCGGCTACGCCGAGGCCATGGTCGGCGGCTACGACTTCGAGGCCTCCGAGTTCAACCGGGCCTTCCAGGCCTGCCGGCAACCGGGCAGCGCCTTCAAGCCCATCCTCTACTCCGCCGCCATCGAGCACCTCGGCTTCACGCCCTCCACGCTCCTCACCGACGCGCCGGTGGTCTTCCGCGACTCCGAGCGTTCCTGGAAGCCGCAGAACTTCGGCGAGGACTTCAAGGGCGAGGTCCCGCTGCGCACCGCGGTCATCCACTCGATGAACATCCCGGCGGTGAAGACCGCCGAGCGGCTCGCCCAGGAGAAGGGGCTCGCCTTCCTGGGCCAGTGGGCCGCCTCCCTCGGCCTCACCTCGCCGGTGAAGCCGGAGCTGGGGAGCGCGCTCGGGAGCTCCTGCGCCACGCTCTGGGACCTGGTGAACGTCTACGCCGTGATCGACCGGCAGGGGCTGAAGCGGCGCTCCATCCTGGTGCGGCGGGTCCTCGATCGCGACGGCGGGCTGCTCGAGGACCACGTCGCGCCGGGCGACCCGTGGGCGCCGCTCGGCGAGCGGCTGGCCGGGGCGTACGCCGAGGTCCGGACCGAGCCGGAGCGGGTGATCGAGCCCCGGGCGGCCTTCGTGCTCCAGCACCTCATGCAGGAGGTGGCCACGGTGGGCACCGGCGCGCAGGCGGCCAAGCTGGGAAAGCCGGCCGGCGGGAAGACCGGCACCACCAACGACTCCTTCGACACCTGGTTCCTGGGCTTCACCGCCGATCAGGTGGCGGGCGTGTGGCTCGGCTTCGACCACAACGAGCAGCCGCTCGGGCGGGCGGAGACCGGCGGACGGGCGGCGCTGCCCATCTGGCTCGCGTTCATGGAGGCCGCGCTTCGCGATCGCCCCCAGCCCGACTTCCCGGTCCCGGAGGGCATCGTCTTCGCCCGCATCGACCCGAAGACCGGAGAGGCGGTCCAGCCCTTCGCGCCCGGCGTGCTCGAGCCCTACCTGGAAGGAACGGCGCCCATCGCAAAGGCCGAGGGCGAGGACGGAAGATCCAGGGTCGAGGTGCGGGACCTCTTCTCGCAGTGAGGTCGGGGACCCGGTCCCTGGGCGCTACCCGGCCGCCGAGCCGCCGAAGCGCCTTCCACTGCGCCGCGGTGAGGGGCACCACCGACAGCCGTCCCTGCCGCAGGAGGGGGGACCCGTCGAAGGCCTTCTCGCCGCGGAGGACGTCCAGGGTCACGGGGGTGGCCAGCGGGTCGCCGGCCGCCAGATCCACGGCCACCCGCTTGCCCTCCGGGTCGCCGGGATCCGGGTAGGCGGCGCGCGCCACCCGGGCCAGTCCCACCGCGGCCTTCACCCCGGAGTGGTAGACGGCCACCTCGTCGCCCGCGCGCATGGCCCGAAGGTTGGACTGGGCCTGGGCGTTCGAGACCCCGTCCCAGCGGGTTTTCCGATCGCGGCGGAGATCGTCGAAGGAGTAGGCCGAAGGCTCCGTCTTCAGCAGCCAGAAAGGCATGCCGTGTTATAACCCCCCCGTCCCATGTTCGGCCTCGGCTTCGGCGAAATCGTCATCATCCTCGTCCTCGCGCTCGTGCTCCTCGGGCCGCAGAAGCTGCCCGAGGTCGCGAAGCAGCTCGGCAAGGGGCTGCGCGATTTCAAGAAGGCCAGCGACGACCTGAAGGGGCAGTTCGAGAAGGAGTTCTACGCCGAGGAGCGCAAGGCGGAGCGCGCCCGGGTGGCGCCGCCCACCGCGAGCGCCCCGGTGCCCGCCGCGCCCCCCGGACCGGTCCCGGTGGCCGCCGCCGAGAACATCCCCGGCCTCGACGCAGCGCTCTTCGAGCCGGACGCACCTGCAGCTCCCGCGGCTCCCGATTCCGCCTCCGCCGCTCCCGTTGCCGCTCCTGCGGCGCCTGCCATGCCCGCCGCCGCCGTCGCACCCGCCGTTCCCGTCGCAGAGCCGAAGCCCCCGGCATGACCGAGCCCGCCGAGAAGCTTCCGGCCGCCGACGGGGAGACGCCGGTCCCCGAAGGGGAGGTGCGAGCCTCCTTCTTCCAGCACCTGACCGAGCTGCGGATCCGGCTGGTCCGGGCGTTGATGGGGCTCGGCATCGGCTTCGTGATCGCCGGATACTTCTCCGAGCGCATCTTCCGCTTCGTGATGCAGCCGGTGCTCGACTCGCTGCCCGAGGGGCAGCGCGCCCTCAACTACACGAGCTACCTCGAGCCGTTCCTCGTGTACCTCAAGGTGGCCATCTACGGCGGCCTCTTCATCGCGGCGCCGTGGATCCTCTTCCAGCTCTGGCTCTTCATCGCGCCCGGCCTCTACAAGCGCGAGAAGAAGGTCGTCATCCCGTTCGTGGCCACCGGGACCCTGCTCTTCTACTGCGGGCTCGCCTTCACCTACTTCCTGGTGATGCCCTACGCCTTCCCGGCGCTGGCCGCCATCGCCGGCCCGGACATGAAGCCGCTGCTCACCATGCGGGAGCAGCTCTCGCTGGTGCTCGCCATGATGCTCGGCTTCGGCGTGGTGTTCGAGATCCCGGTGATCGTGGCCTTCCTGGCCATGATCGGGGTCGTCACCCCCGAGTTCCTCGCCAAGTACCGGCGCCACGCCATCATCGTGAACGTGATCGTGGCCGCGCTCATCACTCCCACCGGCGACCCGTTCAACCTGGCCCTCATGGCCATCCCGATGATCGTCTTCTACGAGGTGGGGATCATCGCGGCCCGGATCGTCGGGAAGAAGAGGAAGGCGGACGAGCCCGCCACCGCGTCGTGACGATCCTGCTCGCCCTCGCGGCCTTCTATGCCGCGATGATGATCCTTCGCTACGGCCGGCGCGGGGTCCTGGTGCTCGCCCCCTCGCTCGTCCGCTCCCGCTCCACCGCCGGAGGGCCCCTGCCCACCGAGGCGCAGCGGGACGCCGCCCTGGCGCTCGAGGCGCTGGGGTTCCTGCGCATCGGCAGCCGGGTCGAGGAGGGGCCGCTGCGGGGGCTGGAGCTCCGCTCCGAGACCTTCTCCGAGCCGGAGGGCTCGGCCTTCGCCGACGTCTTCGAGCAGGGCCCCCGTCCCGGTGCGCCGGCGCGGCTGCAGCTCGTCTCGACCTTCCCGGACGGCGCCGCGGTCCTCACCGCCAACCACGCTCGCGCCGCGCAGGCGGGGCGATGGGGCGAGGTGGCGGGCCTCCCGGGAGCGGCCCCCGGCCAGGTGGTCGAGCTCCACCGACGGACGGTGGCGCGCCTCGAGCCCGTCCACGGGGCTGCGCTGCCCGCCGCCAGCCTCTCCGCCCGGGATGCCGCCGCGCGCCAGTGGTACCGGCACGCCGGGGGGGCGGAGCTGCGGCGCCGCTTCGTGGTCTACCTGGGCAACACCCTCTTCGCCGCCGCCATCCTGGCCTTCTGCCTCACCGTCCTCGCCCGCGGGCGCGCCACGCCCTGAACCGGAGGTCCCCATGCGTTCCGCCACATCGAAGGAGATCGTCTTCGTCGCCGGCCGCCGCACCCCCTTCGGAACCTACGGCGGCGCGCTCAAGGACCTCTCGGCCACCGACCTCGCCGTCCACGCCTCGCTGGCCGCGCTGGCCGATTCCGGGCTTCCGGCCGACGCCATCGGCCACGTCATCGTCGGCAACGTGCTCCAGACCTCGGCCGACGCCATCTACCTGGCGCGCCACGTCGGCCTGCGCGCCGGGGTGCCGGTCGCCACCCCCGCACTCATCGTGAATCGGCTGTGCGGCTCGGGCTTCGAGGCGGTCGTGCAGGGCGCCCTCCAGATCGAGACCGGCCAGGCCGAGGCGGTGCTGGTGGGCGGCACCGAGTCGATGAGCCAGGCCCCCTACGTCCAGCGCGGCTCCCGGTTCGGCGTCCCCCTCGGCAAGACGCCCGTGGTCGAGGACTCGCTCTGGAACGCGCTCACCGACACCCAGGCGAAGATGCCCATGGCGATGACGGCCGAGAAGCTCGCCGAGCAGTACGGGATCACGCAGGACGAGGTGGACGAGTTCGCCGTCCTCTCCCAGCGGCGCCACGCCGAGGCCCAGGCGGCCGGCCGCTTCCAGGCCGAGATCGCGCCGGTCGAGATCGAGACCCGCAAGGGGAAGGTGCGGTTCGAGAAGGACGAGCACCCCCGCCCCGAGACCACGGTCGAGGGTCTCCGCAAGCTGCCCAAGGTCTTCAAGAAGGACGGCGTCATCCACGCCGGTGCGGCGAGCGGCGTGGCCGACGGCGCCGCCATGCTGGTGCTCACCACCCGGGAGCTGGCCGACCGGCGAGGGCTCCGGCCGCTGGCCCGGCTCGTCAACTGGGGGGTCGCCGGCGTCGACCCCACCGTCATGGGCATCGGGCCGGTGCCGGCCTTCCGGAACGCCATGTCCCGCGCCGGGGCGAAGCTCGCCGATTTCGACCTCTTCGAGGTGAACGAGGCCTTCTCCCCGCAGTACCTGGCCGTCGAGAAGGAGCTGGGGTTGCCGCGCGACCGGACCAACGTCGACGGGGGCGCCATCGCCCTGGGCCACCCGCTGGCGGCGAGCGGCGCCCGCCTCACCATCCACCTCATCCAGGCGCTCCGGCAGCGGGGAGGGCGCCACGGCCTGGCCGGGGCGTGCATCGGGGGCGGTCAGGGTATCGCGGTCGTGGTCGAGGCGCTGTAGGCTCGGGGCGAGGTGGCGACCATGGAGAAGTTCACGGGGTGCAAGGTGTTCTCGGCGACGCTGGCGCGGGATCGGGACGCCATGACCGACACCATCAACGGCTGGATGGCGAAGCACCCCGAGCTCGAGATCGTCGACAAGACGGTCACGCTCTCCTCGGACAAGCAGTTCCACTGCCTGACGATCATCCTCTTCTTCCGGGAACGGGCGGCGTAGGGGTCCGGGGATGTCGCGTCGCGCCGGAAACCCGTTCGCCTTCGGGGGGCGCGTCCCCGCCGCCGTCGGGGGGCTCATCGCGGCCACGGTGGTGGCGAGCCTCGTCTCCGTGGTCGGGGAGCGCAACGGGGTACCGCTCCTGCGGCTCGCCGTGCTGGAGCCCGCGGCGGTGTGGCACGGCCAGGTGTGGCGGCTCGTCACCTGGGTGCTCGTCGAGACCGAGCCGCTCAACCTGCTCTTCGGCGGACTGGTCCTCTACTGGTTCGGCCGCGACCTCGTCGACGCGTGGGGCGAGCGCCGCTTCCTCGCCACCTACTTCGGCGTCGCCGCAGCCGCCGGCGCGCTGGCCTGCCTCCTCGCGCTGGCCTGGCCGGAGCTCGCCGCCGGCCGCTTCACCGGATTCTGGGCGGCGCTCGACGCGCTCATCGTGGCCTGGGCGCTCCTCCACCCGTTCCGCCAGATCCTGCTCTTCTTCGCGGTGCCGGTCTCCGGCCAGGCGCTCCTCTGGATCACCGTGGGCGGCACGGTGCTCTTCGCCCTCTTCGGCGGCGTGGTCCTGTTCGTGCCCCATCTCCTCGCCGAGGGCGTGGCGTGGGCCTGGGTGAGCGGGCGGGGGCCGGGGCGCTGGCTCAGGCGCGTGAAGCTGCCGCGACTCCGCAAGCGCGGGCGATTCGAGGTCATCCACGCCGACCGGGATCCGGACCGGCGCTGGCTCAACTGACGCCGCTAGCCGACCGAGATCTGCCGGATGGCGGTGCGGTACACCCAGACCCGCGACGTGTGGGTCCGCGTGTCGATGGGCAGGACGAAGAAGCCCACCGAGGCCGGTGAGTAGTCGGGCGCGAGCCCGGACACCTGGCGCCCGTCCGCGAAGGTGACCCGGACCCGCGTTCCCGCGGCCTGGGGCGCCTGGCCGCCGGCCGGGAGCATGAAGAAGATGGCCTTCACGTGGGCAGCCGGGACGCGCGCCACCGCGCCGTTGGGCTGGATCATGGGGAGCTCGGGGTCCTCGAGATCCACGTTGGCGAGCGATCCCCGCAGGACCTGTCCCGCGATGGTGTGGAGGACGATGCGGTGCTCACCGGACACGAACGACGGCGAGGGCGCGAACGGATTGACCGCCTCCTCCGCTCCGGCCGCCTCCTCCACCGGGTGCGGGATGGGGGGCGGCGTCGGGCTGGGGGGAGGGAGCGGCGGGGCCAGCGACTCGGCGTGAACGGGCGGGGGCGTGACCAGCAGGGCGTCGAGCGACACCACCTCGTCGGGGCGCGGCTCCTCGTCGACCCAGGACACCGCCTCCACCTCGACCCGCTCTCCCGCCGGCTCCGCGGGATCGACGGGCTCCACGACCTCGACGACCTCCTCCAGGTCCTCCGAGGAGATCTCCGGGACGATCTCCTCCTCCGGGACCTCGACGACCACTCCGGCGAAGTCCGGGTCGGGCGGAGGGAGGGGAGGCGGCGCCTCGACCGGTCCCCGGTCCCACAGGACCGCCGAGGCGTCGTCGGGCAGCGGCTCCGGGAACGGCAACCCGACGGCGACCGGCTCGCCGGCGGCGGGCGCGGCTCCCCACCCCTCGAAGCTGGAGGAGAAGGGGATCGGCGCCGTGCCGGGGTCCTCCGCGCCGAGGCGCTGGAGCTCCTCCCGGCGCACCTGCTCGTCCGGCGTGAGACCGACGCTTCGCAGCTTCTCGTCGAGGGCTGCGAGCTCGGTCTTGGGGTCCTGGATGTCGGTCATGGTCGTTCGCGCAGGGGGAATCGTTCGATCATACCGCCGGCAGACGGGGCGTCAAAAGCAGGCGGGCTTGATCGCGGGGCGACGTGGGGCCATGTATGGCGCGTGGATACGCGCCCCGCCTTCCTGCCCATGTACCCCGACGAGGTCGCCGAGCGCGGCTGGCCGGGGATCGACGTCCTCCTGGTCACCGGGGACGCCTACGTGGATCACCCGGCCTTCGGGGCCTCGGTGATTGGCCGGGTCCTGGAAGCGCGCGGTTTCCGCGTGGGCGTGGTGGCGCAGCCCGACTGGCGCGGCACCGCCGACCTGCTTCGGCTGGGGCGTCCCCGGCTCTTCGTGGGGATCACCGCGGGGGCCATGGACTCGCTCGTGAACCACTACACGGCGCACAAGCGCCCCCGCTCCGACGACGCCTACACTCCGGGCGGCGAGGCGGGCAGGCGCCCCGACCGGGCGATATCGGTCTACGCGCGGCTCGCCCGGGAGGCCTTCGGCCCGGCGATGCCCATCGTCCTCGGAGGCGTCGAGGCCTCGCTGCGGCGCATCGCCCACTACGACTACTGGGACGACCGGGTGCGCCCGTCGGTGCTCGTCGACAGCGGCGCCGACCTGCTCGTCTACGGGCAGGGAGAGAAGCCCATCGTCGAGATCGCCCGGCGGCTGGCCTCGGGCGAGGACGTCTGCGGGCTGGTCGACGTCCCGGGAACCGCGGTCGCCGTGCCCGACCTGGCGCTGGCCGGGCTCGAGGGGAGGGCCCGCAAGACGCTCGTGCTCCCGGCCTTCGAGGAGGTGGCGCAGGACAAGCGCGCCTTCGCCTTCTTCTCGAAGCTCTACCACCTCGAGCACAACCACGAGAACGCGCGGGTGATGGTGCAGCGCCACGGCCGCGGCAAGGCCGAGCGGCACGTGGTCGTGAACGAGCCCATGCCGCCGCCCACCACCGCGGAGCTCGACGCGATCCACGAGCTGCCCTTCGCGCGCGAGGCCCACCCCAGCTATCGCGGCGCCCACATCCCGGCCCTCGAGCAGATCCGGTGGAGCGTCTCCATCCTGCGCGGGTGCGCGGCGGGATGCGCCTTCTGCTGCATCACCGAGCACCAGGGGCGCGACATCTCCTCCCGCAGCCACGGGAGCGTGGTGCGCGAGATCGAGACCCTCACGAAGGACCCGAAGTTCCGAGGGACCATCACCGACCTGGGCGGCGCCACCGCCAACATGTGGCAGATGGGGTGCACGAGCGCCGAGGCCCACGCCGCCTGCCGGAGGGCCTCCTGCGTCTACCCCACGGTGTGCCAGTTCTTCGCCGTGGATCACGGGCCCCTCGTCGACCTCTACCGCAGTGCACGCGCAGTGAAGGGCGTGAAGCACGCCTTCGTCGGCTCCGGGCTCCGCTACGACCTCGCCCACCACGACGAGAAGAACGGGCAGCGGTACCTCGAGGAGCTCATCGGCCACCACGTCTCCGGACAGCTCAAGGTGGCGCCCGAGCACGTCTGCGAGGACGTGCTCCAGGTGATGAAGAAGCCCGGGCCGGGGGAGTTCGAGCGGTTCCGCGAGGAGTTCCAGCGCTACTCGCGGAAGGCGGGCAAGGAGCAGTACCTGGTCCCCTACTTCATCTCCTCCCACCCCGGGGCCACCACCGAGCACGCCGTCCAGCTCATGGAGTACCTCCAGAAGAACCGCTGGAAGCCCCAGCAGGTGCAGGACTTCATGCCCACGCCCATGACGCTCGCGAGCGACATCCAGTGGTCGGGCTACCACCCCATGAGCGGGAAGCCGGTCCACGTGGTCCGCGACATGAAGGAGAAGCGGACGCAGAAGGCGCTCATCCGCTGGGGCGATCCGAGGAGCCGCCCCCTCATCGAGGAGGCGCTGCGCCGCACCGGTCGGCTCCGCCCGGGCCAGCGGCTCGACGCCGGGATGCGCCCGGCCACCGGTCGAGATGGCTGGCGGCGCCGCCGACCCGGAGCTAGGGCGGGAGCGGTTCGAGCGGGATCCAGCCGCCGAACGGGCGGAAGGCCCTTGCGGCCGGGTCCACCCCCACGACGTACCCGCCGAACGAGCCGACCCGCCGGTCGGGGCCGAAGGTGACCGGAGGGGCGAGCCCGGTCTCGAAGGCGTGGAGGGCCTCCAGGCTGGCCACGAGCTTCTCGCGGCTGAGGGCCCTGCCGGCCCGCTTCAGCCCCTCCACGAGCACCAGCGCGTCCACCACCGCCGAGGCCTGCGAGGCGCGGGAACGCCCGGCGGTGCCCGCGGCCTCCCGCAGGCGCGCGAGCTCCTGCGCGGCAGGGCGGTCTCGTCCGACGGAGAGCCCGGAAAGGCCAGGAAGAGCCTGCCACCGTAGCTCCCGGCCACCTGCGTGGCGACCCGCCCGGAGAGCGTCCCGGCCGCGAGCAGGGAAGGCGGAGCCGCCGGAACCGGCGAGCTCGCGTGCCAGGGCCTCGAGCTCCGCGTCCCCGGCGAGGACGATGACCGCGGCCGAAGCCGCCCTTCGCAGTCGCCCTGCGACCCGCCCTCGGCGTCCGGGCGAGCAGAGACCTCGGCTGCGTCCGCACCGCGACGGGAGGTCCTCGGCCGCGCGCCGGCCGCCTCGGCGTAGGGTGCCCCGGCGCGTGGACCACCGCCATCCGCCTCGGCGCGGCCCCGAGATCCCGCACCGCGAAGGCCGCGAGCGACCCGGGCCTGCTCCCGGAGGCCGCCGGACGGGTGGAAGATCCAGGCGCCCGGCGCGTCGTCGTTCCGGGCGAACAGGCTGAACGGGCCGACCATGGGGACGCGCGCCTCGCCGACGAGCGCCGCCACCTCCGGCTCGGCGGCCGGGAAGAAGCCGGAGACGAGCGCGAAGACGGCCGTCCTTCCCGGAGGAGCTCCCGGGCAGCCTCGACGCCGTTCGGCCGGTCGGAGTCGTACCCGGCCACCACGAGCTCCACCTTGCGGCCGTGCACCCCGCCGCGCCGGTTGAGCGCGTCGAACCAGCCGGACAGCACGGCGCGCATGGGGAGGCCCACGTCGGCGAGCACACCGGACGTGGGCAGCACCGTGCCGATGCGCAGGGTGTCGGCGCCGATGCCGGGGTCGAGGTCCTCCTCCAGCCGGCGGAGGTAGGCGAGGAGGCTCCCCAGGTCCTCGTCGGAGATCGCGAGCGCGGCATCGAGACGTCGAGCGGGTTCCCGGCCGGATCCAGCCCGTCGCGCAGCGCCCGGGCCAGGGTCGCGTCGGTGAACGGAGGGTGCTTGCGGCCGCCGGGGTGGGATGGCCGTAAGGCTTCGCGAGCTCCGACCAGACGACGGCGGAGGGACGCACCCCTCCCTCGGGTCGCCCCTGCCCGTCGGCCCCGTGGCAGCTCCCGCAGGGCGCCACCGTGCCGGGGAGGGTGGAGCCGTCGCGGCCGAGCTTCACGACGATCTCGCCGCCGGACGGGCTCTCCCCGGTGAGGTAGATCCGCTTCCCGGCCTGTTCACGGGAGTGAGATCGGGGGCCCCGGCCGGCGCGGCGGCGAGGAGCGCCAGGGCGGCGAGGAGCGGATCGTGGGGGGCGGGGCCAGGGCGGCCTCACCGTCGCAGCCCGAAGGTCCGGGAGGCGGTCTTCACGTCGCGGGGGATGCCGTGGTGACGATGATCCCGTCGAGCTCCTCGTCGACGCAATCCAGCACCGGGCGCGGGAGGTCGGTCCGGGAACGGTAGGTGATGCCGGAGACGTCCACGCGCAGCTCGTACTCGACCTACCCGACGGCGCCGCGCGGGAGAGGCACTCCCGGGCGTCGCGCGACCGGAGGAACTCCTGCTCCACGCCGGCCGAGCAGGTCCTCCCCGGGGGACGCGTCAGGGGCGCGAGCAGCACGTAGCCGGCCGGGTCCATGCCGTCCGGATCGAGGAAGACGCCCTCCGCGAGGCCCGCACGTCCGGGTCGCCAGCGAGCGCCGCACGTGGCGCCTGCGGCGGGGCGGGGAGCTCGACGCGGCAGAGCGAGGCCCGGCAGGCGACCCGGTAGGCGCGGGCCGGGCCGGCCAGAGGGCCCGGAGCACCGGCTCCAGCCGGGCGCGGGACGCCGGCGTCTCGCCCTCGCCGCGGCGAACGCATCCCGCATCGCCTCGAAGCGGGCGCGCCGCTCCTGGTGCTCGGCGAGCCGCCGGGCCTCGCCGGGATCGGCGACCTCGCTCGGCATCGGCTCGCGGGCAGGCCCCGTGGGCGCGGGTCGGCGAGCCGGCGCGCTGGCCTCGGCGGGGCTCCGGCTCGCGCAGCAGGAACCAGGCCGCGAGCCGCGACGAGAAGGGTCGCCCCGACGAGGAGCGCCCACGGCCGCGCCGGGGCGGGGAGGCTCAGCGAGCCGCGGTCGGCCCGGCGGCGCCCTGCGCCCCACCGCTTCCCGTCCTCGTCGGCCAGCTCGCGCACCTGCTCCGCGACGATCGCCGGCGAGGCATCGGGCCGGATCTTGATCCAGTGCCCCGTCGCACGTTGGCGGCGAGGAAGCCCGTGGAGTGATCGCCGGGGTTCTCCCCCACCTCGCCCAGGCGCCCCTTGACCCGGTCCACGTCCTCCTTCTTCCCGGTGAGCCAGGTCCATCCGGAGAAGGAGGCCTCCTGCCTGTCGGCGAACCGGCGAAGCTCCTGGGGGTGTCGTACTCGGGGTCGACGCTGATGGAGACGAAGCGGACGTCCCGGCCGAAGCGGTGCCGAGCTCGCGCCGGACGGCGTTCATCCGCCGGGTGAGGAGGGGCAGGCCCCGGTGCAGCGGGTGAAGATGAAGTCCACCACCACCACGTTTCCCTGGAGGACGTCGGAGTAGAAGCGGACCGCGCGGCCGTCCTGGTCGAGGAGCAGCGTGTCGGTGAAGTAGGCGCGGGCCCGCTCCTCGCGGGACGGCGGCGCCGGGGCGGCGGGCTCGGCCGCCGCGCCGGCAGGGCGAGGGCGAGGACGAGGCGGCGGCGAGGGCGGCGGCCACGTCAGGGCCCGTTCGCCGAGGTCGCGACCGGCAGTTCGGCCGCGGCGCATAGGCGTCCACCTGCGCCACGATGGCCACCTGGCGGGGAAGCCGTTCAGCCGCGTCCAGGTCCCGGCCCCGTCGCCCACGAGGACCATGGGGGGTGGTTGGCGAAGTTCGGCGTGTAGGCGCCCATCCCCCGCAGCACCTGCTCCACCGTGCCGCGCCCGCCGGTGAGCCAGGTCCAGCCCGGCCCGGCGTGGTGGCGGGCGGCGTAGGCCTTGAGCCGGGCCGGCGTGTCGCGCCCCGGGTCCACCGAGATCGAGACCAGCGAGACCTCCCGCCCGACCCGGTCGCCGAGCCGCTCCTGGACCCGGGCCACGATGGTCGAGAGCATCGGGCACATGGTGGTGCAGGTGGTGAAGATGAAGCCCACCACCACGGGCTTCCCGGCCTGGAGCAGCGACCGGACGCGGACGGCCTTGCCGTCCTGGTCGACGAGCGCCACGTCCGGCACGTCCACGCGGGCTGCCGGCGTCGGCCGGCTGGCGCCTCGGCGGCGGCGTTGGCCCGGGGCCGTGGCAGGGCGGGGCCTCTCGGCGCGGGCGGGGCCGGCGAGGAGCGAGGGCGACGAGGCCGCGGGGACGAGAGGGGAGGATCGGTGCCATGTGGTTCTCCGGCCGGGCCGCTACGAGGGCCCGGCCGCGTGCGAGCCTGCGGTGGGAGGGCCCTCGACGAGGATGCCCCGGAACGGCAGGTCGTTCGGTCTCGCCTTCTGCGATGGGACGGAGAGGAAGAGGTAGTGGACGCCGGCCTGCCCCGGGACGACCGCGCCTCGTAGACGCCGTCGCCCACCTCGCCGGGCGACCACCTCGCCGCGCGGGCCGCCGGCGCGCGCGTGCTGCAGCACCTGCACGTCGCGGAGGCCGGCGCGCGGCGCCCGGCGTCGGACGTCGAGCAGCTTGACCCGGATCTACCGGCGCGCCCTCGGCGCCCGCAGCGGCAGGTCCAGGTACTCGGCCGTCAGGACCGCCCGTCCCCGCGGAGCAGCGGATTCTCCCGCGCCTCGGCGGCGAAGCAGTGGAGGATGCGCGGGTTGTCGAGCAGGAAGGCCACGTCGTAGCGGCCGCCACGGGGATGCGGACCTTGCCCGTGTAGACCCCCGGCTCGACCTCCTTCAGGCTGCGATCCACCACCGCCACGGCACGGCCGCGTGGCCGTAGCTGCCGAAGCTGCCCATGGGGGCGTTCATCCCCTCCATGTAGAAGTAGGTGTTGCCGTCGGCCGGGTTGACGACGAAGACCGCGGCCTCGGTGGCGGCCTGCGCGATGGAGTCGGCCAGCGGAGAGGTCGCCCGCCGGCTTCGGGGCGCCGGTGCCGGCGGCGAAGGTCTGGACGATGGGCTTCCGGTCGCCCCCAGGGAGAGCAGGTTCACCATCTTCACCTGCTCGGAGTCGAGCAGCCGCACGTAGGCGAAGGCCCGGGTGAAGCTCACCTGGTAGGGCTGCCCGTCGAGCGGGATGGCGTGGACGAGCTGGTTCTCGGCCGGCGTCGACGACGTGGACCGTCCTCGCCGTCGGGTTCACCGCGAAGCCCCAGCGGCCGTCCTGGCGTGAAGCGCATGGGGCCGAGCCCGGGCTTGGCCTCGATGCGGGCCACCACCTCGAGCGCGGGCGGGGTCGATCACCGCGATGCTCCGCTCTTCCCGTCGGCGACGTAGATCGCGCCGGAGAGCGGCGAGTAGGCCACCGAGATGGGCAGCGGGCCGGTGGCGAGCTCCTTCACCTTCTCGAGCGCGGCGCGTCGATGGCGGTGACCGTTCCCGACGTCACGGTTGGTGACGAAGGCGATCGCGGTCCCCGGCGAGCGCGATCTCGTGGTGGCCGCGGCCGGTGGGGATGGTCGCCACCGACCTTCGAGCGTCTCGGTGTCGATCACCGTGACGCCGCCCTTCCCGGGCTCCCGCGCGTCGTCGCCCACCCAGAGCTGCCGCCCGTCCGGCTGGAGCGCCAGGCGGATGGGCTCGGCGCCCGCCGGGATCGCCGCCACGACCTTGAAGGTCTCGGCGTCCACCACCGCCACCTCGCCGGCCTCGGCATGCGAGAGGAAGAGCCGCTTCTGGTCGAGGCTCTTGATCCAGTCGGCCGCCGGGCGCTTCAGCACCACGGTGGCGAAGAGGCTGGTGCTCCCGGTCATGCTCACCACCGGGTCGATGACCGAGATGCTGGCGTCCTGGTTGAGCACCAGCAGGTAGTAGCTGTTCAGGTCGACCATGGGCCGGATGCCCACGCTGCCCTTGCAGGTAGAGCCCCACCTTGTCCTTGCAGGCCCGCTGCTCGCCGGCCTTGCCGCCGCACGACGCCCGGCCATGTCCATCCAGGCGGCCGGCTTGAGCCCGGGCACCGGCCGGCCGCTGGCGGCGTCGGTCATGCGGAAGCGGACCTCGGCGTACTCCCCCTCCACGAGCGGCGCGCTGCGTCCGGCGCCGGACGGCCGGATGGAGAAGTCCACCACCACGCCGTCGCGGACGACGCGCCCGGTTCCCGCCGCCGGAACGGCGGCATCGGCCCCGGCGTCCCCTGCGGAAAGGGCTGCCGCGAGGGAGAGCGCCAGGGCCAGCGCTGAAGTCCGAGCCGTGTCCACGGTCACTGGACCCGCAGGAGCGACCAGAGGCCGCCGGTGGTCCCGAACCCGGCCCGGTCCATGAGCAGGTAGTCGCCGGGAACCTTGTTGGCGCCGCCCGCGCTGGGGAGGAGCAGCGTGAAGTGGGCGCCGGCCATCATCAGGTCCTGCGCCCCCATGTACATCTCGAGCGGGCTCGTCCCGATGGCGCGTGAGCCGACCTCGCCGGCCAGGGGGGATAGAAGCCGGTGGCCTTGCACTTCCCGGCCAGGCCGTCCTTCGACGAGCCGGGGCAGACGTACGGCGCGCGCTGCCAGAGGTGGCCGTGGAGGGTGAAGGTGGAGGCCCGGTTCGACCCGGACGGCTCGAGGAGGTGGAGCCGGACGGGCTGTCCGGGCCTGGCGGTGTAGACCGGGGTGGCCGGGTCCCCGCCGCCCAGCGCGTTCGAGAAGGCCTCGTGGGCGTTCGCGACGTCGGCGAGCGAGGGCCCGAGCCCGTGGCCGCCGGTGAGGGCGGAGTTCGGCTGCAGGCCGAAGCGGAACCACAGGGGCTCCGAGCCGTAGTTGAGCCCATGTGGCCGGAATCCTCGGCGTCCTCGGCGATCATCTGCTCGGCCGCGATCATCTCCGCCGGCGTGCCGTCCTTGTACCGGAGGGAGATGCCCTTCTGGACCACCGTCACGAGGTCGCGGGCGGCGTTCGCGGTGCCGGGGAACAGGGTGGCGCTGGCGCGCGTCGAGCGCCTCGGCGCCGCGGCGTTGGCGGTCTGGTGGTCGGCGACGAGATCGGTCTCGGTCGAGGTGGAGCCGGCCGGCTCGATGACGATCGCGCCCACGAGCCCCTTCTGCCCCTGCTTGATCACGTCGGCCGGGCGAGGTTGGCCCCGCCGAACTCCACCGGGGTGGCGACCACGTTGACGCGCGCCGGAGGCCGGGGCGAGGCTGAGGTCGCCCGCGTACCACCGGTAGGTCTGGGTCTGGCCGGGCAGGGCGAGCACGCCCGAGCCGTTCTTGTCCAGGTTGTTCCGGCCGGTGGCCGTGCCGTCGTCCTTTGCGACGTCGTACGCCACGAGGGAGGGGTGGAGCCCCACCAGGCTGGACGGGCGAATCAGGTTGGCGTTGAAGGTGGTCGGGCCGGCCGGATCGGCGGCGTCCCGGGTGACGATGCCGGGCAGGTGCTTGTAGCCGGCGAGGTCGGGAACGGCGGCGGGCAGCCGGTTGCGCAGGGTGACGACCATGCACTCGCCCGGCGGCGGCGCGCAGGACGATGGGCTCCACCGGGGCGCCGGCCTTCAGCATGACCGGGCACGCCGCCAGCGTCGGGTCGAGCCTGCCGCTCGCGTTGAGGCAGGCCGGGTCGGCTGCGCTGCGGGCGACCAGGTCGGCGGTCCGGACGAGGAGCATCGCGGTCGGGTCGTGAAGGGCGCCGGTCTTCCCGTTCGAGAGCGCCGTCTCCCGCGGGTTGTAGACGAGCGTTCCGCCGTCGGGTTCAGGGCGGAGACGCCGCTAGCGTTCTTCCCCCCGGCGTTCATGATCTCCGACCCGTCGTTCGGGACGATGGTGGCGCCCACCGCGTTCGCGAGCACGTCGTTCGCGAGGACGGCGCTCACGTCGAAGGTGCGGTTCACGGCGGTCTTCGGGCAGGGACCGACGAAGTTGTTCCCGTTCGCGAGCTTGAAGGGCAGCGCCGCCGCGTTGGGCAGCTTGTAGAGCCCGGGCTGCGCGTTCTTGTAGGTCCGGAAGATGCCCCAGACGCCGTTCCAGAAGCCGTCGACGCTGGCGTTGGTGGCGTAGAGCTGGTCGGACGAGGCGAGGCCGTTCAGCGCCGAGACCGCCGGGGAGGAGAAGGTGAACTGCTCGGAGATGCCGGCGTGCTGGGAGTTCCGCCAGCCGGAGTTGGGGGCGAACCCGTAGCCCGAGCCGCCCTGCAGCCACTTCGTGCCGTAGATGGTGGCGTTGTGCGACTCCTCGTCGCCTCCGGCCTGGATCTTCACCCGGACCGGGTCGCCGTAGTAGGCGCGGACGAGCGGCGTGTAGGGATCGCCCGGCAGGACGTCGGTGGCGTTCAGGGCCGGCGGGAACTGGGTGCCGTTGACGGCGCCGGCGCCGCCGGGGACGGGCTGCGTGTTGAGCCGCGCCATCTTCCGGTCGGTCCGGCTCTGCAGCGCGAGCGCCAGGTCACCGGCGAGGCCGTCGGCCTGCGCGCCGGGCTTGCCGTCGGGGCCGAGCCTGGCCGGATTGAAGACGCGGAAGCCGATCGGCTCGTTGCGGTAGTTCACCACCAGGAAACCCGGGTCGTCGGCGGAGATGGCCTCCGGGCAGGGACGCGGAGCGCCGCCCGGGCAGGTGACCGAGAACTGGAGCAGGTCGGGGAGCGGGTTCGCCGGCATCACCTTGACCGAGGGGTTGACCGCGCTGCGGAAGCTCTTCTCGTCGGGCGGCGAGCCCAGGCCGCCCCACTGGTTGCGCCCGACGTAGACGCCAGGGCCGTAGGCGTGCTGGAAGTCCGTGTACTCGAAGTAGAACTCCCGGTGGCTGTCGATGCCCGAGCCGGAGGGGGTGAGGATGGCCGCCTGCCAGCTGGTCGGGCCGCCGTCGGGACGCGTGTACATGGGCACGCCGGTCTCGTTGTGGACCCAGGTGGAGCCCGGCGGCTCGGTGAGGACCGTGGCGTAGAGCCCCACCTGCTGGTGGGTCGAGGGGCCGAAGTGGTCGTGGGTGAAGATGATCCCCAGCCCGCGGTGCTGGCCGTCCACGTTCACGACCGGGTCGGAGAACCAGCGCTGCAGCGTCGTCCGGGCGCCCCGCCAGTCGAGGCCGCCCGGGCTCGAGGCGGGGAAGAACGGGTGGGTGAGCGCGGCGAGCCGCTTGGCCGGCTCCGCCCCCGGAGCTGTTGGCCGGGTTGCCGGTCCCGTCGACGTTGAAGGCGTTGATGGCCTCGATGCGCTCGCGCACCGCGTCGGGCGACAGGGTGCCGTCCTCGTAGTTCCAGCCGTTGGCCGAGCCGTCGGTGGTGGTCAGGTCCCACTTGGGCAGGTGGATGTGCTGCCCGATGATGTCGGTGGTGGTGCGGATCTGGTAGTCGTCGAGCTCGTAGACCGCCGGGACCAGGTTGGTGTGCTGGTACATCACGCAGTCGAAGGTGTTCATGCGGATCACGAGCGGCTCCGGCGGGCGCTGCTTCTTGTTGATGGTGGCGACCGCGTCCTCCCAGAGGGTGATGATGCGCTCCTGCGGGTAATGGTAGCCGAGCTTGTTCAGCACCACGTCGAACTGGATGTTCGCGCCCTTGTAGACGCGGGGCGAGTCGGCGTGGAAGGGCGAGCAGCCGGTGATGCCGGTCCCGCCCCTGCCGTCGAAGAAGTGTCCCGTCACGTTGCCCGAGGACCCTGCCCAGGTCGTCGATGCACGGATCGTGGAACGGGGCGCCCGGGACGGGCCGGCCCGACCCGTTGGTCACGAAGTCGGCCCGGACGTCGGGAGCCGTTCAGCAGGACCGCCGTGCTCGGGTGCTCGCGGCGGCGTGGAAGGCCATGGCGGCCTTCTCGAGGTCGGTGCCGTCCTCGGGGAACCAGACCGGGTCGGCCTTGTGGACCACCTTCGTCATGTCGAGCCGCGACTGCGTGCTCGGCGGCGCAGCCGCGCCGGGCCGCGCCGGGCGCAGCCGGAGGCGGCGTAGCCGTCGAGGGCGTGGCGGGGAAGGCCGCCGTCCCATCCGCCGGCCTAGGTGCCATGTCGAGCGGGGGAGAGGGCATGCGCTGTCCCACCGTGGTCTCGACGCCGGCCAGCCAGAACGGGAAGCCGGGGTTCCTGATGCCCTCGGGTCGAGCGCGGAGGGCACCGTGGGCCGGGTCCGACCACGCCGGGGCGGGGTCGCCCGGTCGCCGGCGTGCGCTCGACCGCGGGCCACGCGTGCCGAGCACCGTGGCGTTGCTCGGGCGCGACCTTGGGGGACGACCATGGCCTTGCCGGGCGATGGCGCCATCGCCTTGCCGGGCAGCGGCACCACCGCCGGGATGGGCGTGCCGGCCGACGATCTCGCCGTCCGGCAGAGGCGCGCGGGCGCGGGCGTCCCGCCGGGCCGGCAGGTTCCACCGCGGGCGTCCCGTCCTGCAGCGCGAAGGGCGTCCGCGTGGAAGGCGCCGGCCGGGCCGCGAGCGGCGTGCCGGCCTCGAAGACGTCGTGGTTGCGCCACAGCTCCCACATGCCCTGCGCGAAGTGCGGGTAGAAGTGGCAGTGGAAGATGGCGTCGCCGGCGCTCTTGTTGCGGTTGCCCGAGCCGCCGAAGTTGATCTCGTAGGTGTAGCCGCCCCCGGGGCCGATGCCCTGCGCGTCGAGGTAGTTCGAGTTGTCGTCGTTGGGGTTGAAGAGCCACTGGTGGTTGTGCAGGTGGAAGATGTGGTGCTCCTTCCCCGTGTGCACGTTCCGGAACCTCACGTGGTCGCTGATGTAGCTGTGGTGCACGTTGGAGGGATCGTCCGGGTAGTAGGCGCGGGTGGCCTTGGGCCCCACCGCGGCCAGGCGCCGGCGGGCGCGGTGAAGCCGGGCGGCGGGCAGGCCTCGAGCCCCGTGTCGGCGGGGACGTCCACCACCATGGCGGGATCTCCCACGGCGGGGGAGGTGAGGAAGAACTCCTCGTAGGCGCAGTCGAGGCAGTCGTGCATGGGGCCGACGCCGAGCCGGTTGGCGATCACCTCGGGGCCGATGCCGCCCGATCCGTAGTTCATCTGGAAGACGTCGCCGACGGCGTGGAGCGTGTGGGCGAGCGGGTTGGGTGCGCCGTTCACGTTCCTGGCGAACCAGAGCGGGAAGGCGTTCGCCACCGCCGCCTCGTCGTGGAAGACGACGGTGTACTCGCGGAACGGCTCGAGCCGGTTCGGGAGGGTCGGGTTGCCGTGAAGCCCTTCGACTCGAGCGGGTAGGTGGAGGCCGGGAACTTCCCGTCCCCGGTCGCCGCCGGGCCGGTGATGATGGCGTTCAGGTCGGAGTGGACGAGCTCGACGTGCCGGCAGCATGTTCAGGACGGGGAGGCCGGCCTTGCCTTCCCGCGCCCAGACGCTGGGAATCGCGACGGTGGCCACGGCGCCGCTGGCGTCGACGCTCTGGACGGTGGCGCCGGCCGGCCATGCGCGGGTGAGGCCGGAGAGGAGGATGGGCGCGCCGGCCGCGCTGGTGAGCTGGACCTCGGCGCCGATGGCCCAGGTCTGCGCCGGGGCGACGCCCGCCGCGAGCACGAGGACGGAGGGCGCCGCGGAATCGATGGTGTAGGCGAAGGTCTCGCTCGTCGCGCCGCTTCCGGCGAGGGCCACCAGCGTGACGTTCCCGCTCGCCGGGAACGGCGGGGACAGCGTCGCCGGGTCCTGGACGAGGGGGATGGACGTCGACGCCGCGTCGACGACGGCCGAGGTGGTCGTCGAGGGAACGCGGGTGGCGAGCGTGAAGCCGGCCGTGGCCGGATCGATGGTGTAGGCGACCACCTCCGGAGCGGTCGTCGAGCCCGGCGGGGGCAGGAGCTTCACGAAACCGCTCGACGGGAAGGCGACCGGGAGCGTGGTGGGATCCTGTGCGAGCGGGATGAAGGCGGCCCCGGCCGCCGTCGCGCCCGACGTGATCGAGGTCGGGACCGCGCTTCCTGGACCCGGGGGTAGGTGGCCTCGTAGTTCAGGATGGGCTGGCCGGCGCAGGTGAACCCCGGGGTCGCGGCGCGGACCGGGGTCACGCCCGCGGCGGAGGCCGGGCACGAGGCCGGGCTCGCCACGTCGATGGCGAGGCGCATCTCCTCCTCGGTCACCTGGCTCCGGTAGAAGTTCGCGCCCGGAGGCTCCACGTTGACCACCGCGAACAGGCCGTTCGTGTTGTTTCCCGCCGCGCCGTCGGAGCCGAAGGCCGCGCCGTGGCTGGTGACGAGGAACGTGCCCTCCCTGGCCGCGTAGTACTTGTAGCGTGGCGCGCCCGCCGGAGCCGACGAGCCCCGAGGCCGTGGCCTGGCCGACGTAGGAGCCGTCGTCCTGCATCGAGCTGCGCAGCTCGAGCCCCTGGGCGTGGAAGCTGGCGCGGCGATCGCCACCTGATCGTCGATGAGGAGCAACGGGTGCGGGGCGTTGGCCGGGTTCGCGGAGGGGGTGAGCAGGTTCTGGAAGGCGACGTCGAGGCAGTCGCCCGCCGCGACGCGCAGGACGAGCGGGCGCGGGCGCTTGTCCGGCCGGAGCGTGACCGCGCCGGCGGAGCAGGAGCCGCCGCACGGGGCGCCGGTGACCTTGCTCACCACGTCCCGGCGCAGCGCGTACATCATGCCGTTCACGTTCTGCGAGCCGAGCCGGTTGAACATGAGCGGCTGGTCGAGGACGACGACGTCGGCCGTCAGCGTGCGCAGGCACTGGGGCGCGCCGCGAGTGCGGCCGCAGGCGGAAGGAGGGCAGGCCGCGGCGAACAGCGCCGCGAGCCCCGAGTGGACGATCCGTGCCGCGCCCTTCCGCATTCTCGACCTGGTGCATGGCTGGCTCCCGACGTCTGGCCCCTCCGGGCCGGGTCCGAACGTGGAGCGCATGGCTCCAGGTTCGCTTACCCAGGTCGTTACACACTCTTTCCGGGGTACGGTCGTCCCGTCATCGAGTGACGCGTACGCCAAGTAAAGTCCTGAAATCACGTAAGTAAACGCATTCGACGACCCTCATGGGGGAGTCGGGGGCCCCCGCGCCTGGCGTTCAAGCTCCCCGCCCCCACGAGACAAAATAAACTTTGACGCTCGTCAATCTCCCGGGCGGCCGCCCTCCTGGCCGTGCGGGACGTCGTTCACTGACAGTAAATATTCTTCGCCTGACCCCTGTTGGGGCGTGTCCGGGTCGTCCCGTGTTCCCGGGACGCCCGAAGGGCCCGGGGGCGGTCCCCCGATCCCGGGGTACGGTGCCGCCGGGAGGTCTCCGTGCGCGCTGCCCCGTCCGTCTCGATCCTGGTCCTCGCGGTGCTGGCGCTGGCCGGCTGCGGTCGCTTCGCCCCCGAGCCGCTCGCACAGGCCGGGTTCTTCGGCCGCGCCGCCACGCAGGAGTCCGAAGATCTCCGGGTCCACGTGTCGGCCCTCTCCGCAGAGGAGAGCCGCCGCTACCTGGGGCTCGAGCTCGCGAGCCACGGGGTCCAGCCGATCTGGATGAAGATCGAGAACCGGACCGATTCTCCCGTCTGGTTCGTCCCCATCGCGACCGACCCGAGCTACTTCGCGCCGTTCGAGGTGGCGTACATGTTCCACCGGGTGTTCGCCGGAAAGCGGAACCAGGCGATCGACGAGCTCCTGCTCTCCACGGCCATGCCGCTCGAGGTGCCCCCGCGTGGCGTGTCGCAGGGCTTCGTCTACACCCACGCCGGGGAAGGCGCCCGCTACGTCCCGGTCGAGGTCCTGAGCGACGGCCAGGTGCGGAGCTTCCGCTTCATCGCGGAGGTGCCCGGCGGAACGGTGGGACTTCGAGAAGATCGACTTCGCGGCGCTCTATCCGAGGTCCGAGGTGAAGGACCTCGACCTGCCCGCGCTGCTCGCGGCGATCGAGAAGCTCCCCTGCTGCGCCCGGAACGCCGAGGGGACGGAGGACGCCGATCCGCTCAACCTCGTGGTGGTGGGGGAAGTCCCCGCCGCCCTCTTCCCGTTCGTGGAGCGGGGCTGGAACCTCACCGAGCCCTTCACCGTGGCCTCGGCCTGGAAGACGGTGAAGGCCTTCCTCCTCGGCACGCCGCTACCTCACCTCGCCCGTGAGCCCGCTCTACGCCTACGGCCGCCCGCAGGACGCCGCGCTCCAGAAGGCCCGCAACGACATCGACCGGCGCAACCACCTCCGGCTCTGGCGGGCTCCCTTCGACTTCCAGGGCACGCCGGTCTGGATCGGCCAGGTCAGCCGCGACATCGGCGTTCGCCTCACCACGAGCTCCTGGTACCTCACCACCCACAAGATCGATCCGGACGTCGACGAGGACCGCGACTACCTCCTGATGGATCTCGCCATGTCCGGATACGTCTCCCGCGTGGGCCTCCTGCCGGGTGTGGGCGAGGCGCCCCGGAGCGCGCCCCGCCACAACCTGACGGGCGATCCCTACTTCACGGACGGCCGGCGCCTGCTGGTCTTCCTCGATCCGTCGCCCGGACCGATCGATCGGATCCACTTCCTCCCGCCCTGAGGCGCCCGAGGCGCTTCCCCGCGGGGCGACCCTGCGCTAGCCTCTGCGCCCCATGCCGTCCAGCCACGACGCGGACGCGGGCCGCCGGGCCCGCCACGAACGGCTCGCCGCGGCCGACCATCGCCACCTCTGGCACCCCTTCACCCAGATGCAGGAGTGGCTCGCCGAGGACCCGGTCATCATCGAGTCGGGCGAAGGGGTCTACCTCGTCGACACGATGGGGAACCGCTACCTGGACGGCGTCTCGTCCCTCTGGTGCAACGTGCACGGGCACCGCGTGCCGGAGATCGACGCGGCCATCGCCGCCCAGCTCGGCAAGGTCGCCCACACCACCCTGCTCGGCCTCGCCTCCACCGCCTCCATCGAGTGCGCCGAGGAGCTCGTCCGGATCGCGCCCGATGGCCTCACCCGGGTCTTCTTCTCCGACGCCGGGGCGACCGCAGCCGAGATCGCCCTCAAGATCGCCTACCAGCACTTCCAGCTCAGGGGCGACCTCGAGCGCAAGGAGTTCGTGTCCATCCGGGGCGGCTACCACGGCGACACCATCGGTTCCGTGTCGGTGGGCGGCATCGACCTCTTCCACCGCATCTTCAAGCCGCTCCTCTTCCCCGTGCACCACGCGCCGCAGCCCTACTGCTACCGCTGCCCGCTCGGGAAGGCCCTGCCGTCCTGCGAGATGGCCTGCGCCGGCGAGGTGGAGAAGGTCTTCGAGGCCCATCCGGGCAAGGTGGCGGCGCTGGTGCTCGAGCCGCTCGTCCAGGGGGCGGACGGCATGATCACCCAGCCGCCCGGCTACCTGCGGCGCATGCGGGAGATCTGCGATCGGCACGGCGCGCTGCTCGTCTGCGACGAGGTGGCGACCGGCTTCGGACGGACGGGGACGATGTTCGCGGTGGAGCAGGAGGGGGTGCGCCCGGACATCCTCACGGTGGCGAAGGGGATCACCGGCGGCTACCTCCCGCTCGCCGCCACGCTGACCACCGAGGAGATCTTCGAATCCTTCCTCGGCTCCTTCGAGTCGCGCCGGACCTTCTTCCACGGCCACACGTACACCGGAAACCCGCTCGCCTGCGCGGCGGCCACCGCCAGCATGCGGCTCTTCCGGGATCGGGACGTCGTGGCCGGCCTCCCGGCCAGGGCGGACGCGCTCGCCCGCGCGCTCGAGCCGCTCGGGCGTCACGCCCACGTGGGCGAGATCCGGCGCCGCGGGCTCATGGTGGGCATCGAGCTGGTCCGCGACCGGGCCACCCGCGAGGAGTACGCCTTCGAGCTGCGCGCCGGCCACCGCGTGACCCTCGAGGCCCGCAAGCGCGGGGCGATCCTGCGCCCGCTCGGCAACGTGGTGGTGCTCATGCCGCCGCTCGCCATGACCGAGGCGGAGCTCGCGGAGCTGGGGCGGATCACGCGGGAGTCGATCGACGCGGCGGTGGCGACCCTCTGATGCGCGGCCTCTTCGTCACCGGCACCGACACCGGCGTCGGGAAGACCGAGGTGGCCTGCGCGCTGGTCGCGGGCTGGCGCGCCCGCGGGCTGGACGTCGGGGTGATGAAGCCGGCCCAGTCGGGCGTGGAGGACGGGGAGCCCACCGACGCCGACCGGCTGCGCGACGCGGCGGGGGGCGCGGATCCGCTGGCGCTCGTGTGCCCGTACTCGCTGCGCGCGCCGCTCGCGCCGGCCGTGGCGGCGCGGCTGGAGGGGGTGGAGATCTCGCTCGCGCACCTGGTCGCCTGCGCCGGCGAGCTGGCCCGGCGCCACCAGGCGCTCCTGGTCGAGGGGGCCGGCGGCCTGCTCGTGCCTTTGACCGAGAGTCACACGTACGCCGACCTGGCCGCGGCGCTGGGGCTCCCGGTCCTGCTCGTGGCCCGGGCCGGCCTCGGCACGGTGAACCACGCCGCGCTCACCTGCGAGGCGCTCCGCGCCCGGGGGCTCGCCGTCGCGGGCGTGGTGCTGAACCGCGCCACCGCCGCGGCGGATCCCTCCGAGCCGCACAACGCCGGCGAGATCGAGCGGCTCACCGGGGTCCGCGTGATCGCGTCGCTCCCCTTCGAGCCCGATCCGGCCGCCCGGCGCGCGCGCCTCGCCGAGCGGCTGGCCGCTGTCCAGTTTTGAGGCGGATGGGCCGGAAATTGGATCGATCGCGCGATCGATCCTAGAGATCGGTCCGTGGAAAACATCGTCGATCTCACCCTCACCGCCGAGGCCCGGCGGTCCCTCCACCGCGTTCTCGAAGAGCGCGGGATCGGCTTCTTCCTCAAGCGGCGCCGGCGCGAGCCGGCCCGGCTCGATCCCCGGCGCATCGCCTGGGTGGTGGAGGCGGCCTCGCGCCGGACCTACCGGCCGTCCCGGGATCCGGATGCGCTGGCGCGGACGCGCCGCGTGCTGCGACGCGAGCTGATCCGGCGCCTCGCCGAGACGTACGTCGAGGCCGGGCTCAGGCCCTAGCCCGGGGGCCTCGAGGCCGCGCCGCGGCTCTTCTCCACGAACTTCAGCCGGAGGTCGGCGAGCAGGTCGCGGAGGAAGTGCGCCTCCTCCTCGGTGAGGTTGCCCTTGGTCTTCTCCTCGAGCATGGCGAGCAGGTCGATGGTCTGCCGCGCCAGGAGGAGGTTCTCGCGGGCCTGCTCGGTCTCCGGATGCTCGATCTCGCCGAGGTGGACGAGCGCCGAGGAGCCGATCGAGAGGACGAAGGTGCCGAAGTCCAGGTGGGCCGGGGGATGGGCGTCGGTCATGCCGACATCCTAGTCCACATCGAAGGCGACGCGCTCGGCGGCGTAGCCCCGCTGCACGAGCAGGACGAGCCGGCCGGCCCGCCGGGCCTGGACCGCGCCCTTCTTCCACTCGGCGAGCGTGGAGATCTCGCGCGAGTTCACCTCGCGGATCCAGTCGCCGGCCTGCAGCCCCGCCTCGGCCGCGGGGCTCCCGCGCTTCACCGAGCGGATGACGACCACGTTGCCGCCCCGGACCTTCTCCTCGCCGAGGGCGAGCCCGGTGCGGGAGAGGAGGAGGGTCTCGGCCCGCTCCGCGGAGAGCTCGACCGTGCGCACGGACGCCGTGACGCGGGTCTCGCCGCGCAGGATCCCGATCCGGACCGTGCCGCCCGCCGGGACGTCCCGGACGCGGAACCGGTACTCGGCGGCGCTCTCCACCGGGACGTCGCCGACCGACTCGATCAGGTCGCCCTTTCGGACCCCGGCCCCGGCGGCCGGCGATCCGGCCTCGACGCCGCTCACCTGGACGCGCACCCGCTCGCTGCCGATGGTGTCCGACTTGATGGGCTGGTCCTTCACCGCGATGCCGGTCCACCCCTCCCGCACCTCGCCGTGCCGGATCAGGTCCTCGGCGATGCGCAGCGCCCGGTCGATGGGGATGGCGAAGCCGATCCCGGCGCTGCGGTCGCCGAGGATGGCGGTGTTCACGCCGATGAGCTGCCCCTGGATGTTCACGAGCGGCCCCCCCGAGTTGCCCGGGTTGATGGACGCGTCGGTCTGGATCATGTCGAAGAGGGGGCGCTGCGCGTCGCCCACCTTGCGGTGGAGCGCCGAGACCACGCCCGTGGTGACGGTGTGGGCGAGGCCGAACGGGTTGCCGATGGCGATCACGGTCTCGCCGATCATGAGGTCGTCGGACCGGCCGGCGGCGAGGAAGGGGAGCTTCTCGCGGGGCGGGACCTCGATCCGGAGCACGGCCAGGTCGGATCCCGGGTCGGTGCCGAGGACCCGGGCCGGGAGCTCGCGCCCGTCGAGGAGCTGCACCCGGAAGCGCGCGCCCCGCTCCACCACGTGGGCGTTCGTGAGCACGTGGCCGTCGGGCGAGACGATCACCCCGCTGCCGAGCGAGGTGACGGCGTAGCCGCTGCGGTAGCGGGGCTTCCCGAAGAACTCCTCGTAGAGGAGCTGGCCCATGTCGGCGCCCGGGGTGGGCACGCGGACGCGGACCATCTCCTCCGCCGACACGTTCACCACCGCGCCCCGGGATCTCTCCGCGGCGACGACGACGGGGGTTCGACGCTCGGCGGGGGGGCGAGGCTCGGCGCGCGGGAGCGCGGCCGGAGCCTGCGCCGGGGAGATCCGGGGTGCGAGGAGCAGGGCGAGGGCGCCGCACAGGGCCGCGCCGGTCCGCACTGCTAGTCGTCCTCTCCGGTCTCGACGTGCTCGACCTCGGACTCGACCGGGACGGCCTGGTCGGCCACGTCCGGAAGCGACTTGAGGTATCGCTCGTAGTCCTTCGGATCGAGCTGTCCCTTGCGGATGTATCGCTGGGCGACGCGCTGGTCGACGAGCTTGTTCTCGAGGGTATCGGCCATGGTTCCTTCCGGGCTTCGTCTTGCGGAGGCGGGAAAATATGCTCGGCTTGCCGGGGCGTCAAGCGAGGTGCAAAGTTGGCCGGGCCATGGTCGACGCCCCTTCCGAGCACGCCTCCCGGATCACCCGCATCCACGGGATCTACGCCATCGTCGGCGACGAGGACCCCGTCGGCCAGGCCCGGGCCGCCGTGGAGGGCGGAGCGGGCGTCGTGCAGGTTCGCATGAAGCGCGCCCCGGCCGGGGAGGTGCTGGCCGCCGCCCGGGAGATCGTGGCGCTGGCGCGCGGGCGGGCGCTCGTGGTGGTGAACGACCGTGCCGACCTGGCCGTCCTCTCCGGCGCCGACGGGGTCCACGTCGGCGACGACGACCTCCCCCCGGAGGAGGCCCGGCAGGTCGTGGGGCCGGCTCGCCTGGTCGGGCGCAGCACGCGCACGCTCGCCGAGGCGCGCGCCGCGCTCGCGGCCGGCGCCGATCACGTCGGCTTCGGCCCGATGTTCGGGACCCGCTCGAAGGAGCTGGCCGTCCCGGCGCGGGGGCTCGACGCGCTGCGGGAGGTGGCCGCCTCGCTGGGCGCGCCGGTGGTGGCCATCGGGGGGATCTCCCTCGAGACGGTGGGTGAAGTGGCCGGAGCCGGGCGCCGCGGCGGCGGCGATGATCGAGGACCTCCTCGCGCGCGGCGACGTCCGGGCGCGCGCGGCCCTGCTCTCGGCCCGGTTCCAGGAAGGACGGCAGGCGAGGGGAGGCGCGCGATGAGGCGGCCCCGCGTCGGCATCCCGCTCGACCTCGACGAGGTGCGCGGGCGATACGAGCTGCCCCGGGCCTACGCCGACGCGGTGCGGGACGAGGGCGGGTTGCCGCTCCCCATTCCCTACGGGGACGAGGCGCTGGCCGGCGCCTACCTGTCGCTCTGCGACGCCCTGCTCGTGGCCGGGGGAGACTTCGACATCCCGCCCGAGCGCTACGGGGAGTCCCGCCGCCCCGGCTGCGGCCCGACGCGCCCGGAGCGCACCGCCTTCGAGGGCGCCCTCGCCGAGGCCGCCCTCTCGGTGGGCCTGCCGGTGCTCGGGATCTGCGGGGGGATGCAGCTCGTCAACGTGATCCGGGGCGGAACGCTCCACCAGCACCTCCCCGACGACCTGGGCGTCTCCCACGAGCAGCCGCCCCCGAAGGACGTGGCGAGCCACGAGGTCCTCGTCGTCCCCGGGACGCTGCTCGCGCGGCTCTGCGGCCCCGATCCGCTCCCCGTGAACAGCACCCACCACCAGGCGGTGAACCGGCCCGGAAACGGCGTGCTCGTCTCCGGGCGCGCGCCCGACGGCGTGGTCGAGGCCGTCGAGCTGCCGGATCACCCGTTCGCGCTCGGCGTGCAGTGGCACCCCGAGGTGCTGGCCGGGCGCGACGCGCGCCAGCGCGCCATCCTGCGCGGCCTCCTCGACGCGGCGCGGGAGCGGAAGCGTTGACCGCCCCGCGGGTGCTGCTCTGCGGCGGGCTCGATCCCAGCGGCGGGGCCGGGCTGGTCGCCGACCTCGAGGCGATCGCCGCCGCGGGGGCCCGCGGCTGGGCCGTGGCCACCGCCCTCACCGCCCAGGGGGCGCGCGGCGCCCGCGCCGTCGAGCCGGCCCGCCCGGCCATGCTGCTCGCCCAGGTCGACGCGCTGCTGGCCGGGAGGGAGCGTCCACTCGCGGTGAAGAGCGGCATGCTGGGCAGCGCCGCGAACGCGCAGGCGCTGGCGGCCCGCCTCCGGGAGCGGCCGCTCGCCCGGGTGCCGCTCGTGGTCGACCCGGTGCTCTTCTCCACCTCCGGCCTGCCGCTCCTCGACGCCGGCCCGCGAGGCGCCCGCGCGACCCTCGACGCGCTGCTCTCCCGCGCCACGCTCGCCACCCCCAACTGGCCCGAGCTGGAGGCGCTCTGCGGCCGGCGGCTCGGCTCGGAGGAGGAGGCGGTCCGGGCCGCGCGGGAGCTTCCCTCGCGCGCCGTCCTCGTGAAGGGGGGGCACCGCGAGGGGGAGCCGGTCGACCTGCTCGTCCGGGGCCGCGCCGTGGTCCGCATCCGCGGCCGCCGGCGCCCCGGGACCGCGCGCGGGACCGGCTGCCGGCTGGCCTCGGCCACGGCCGCCTTCCTGGCCCGGGGCCTGCCCCTGGAGGAGGCGGTCCGGAGGGCGAAGCGGATCGTGGAGCGCTACCTCGACGCGGTCAGCGCGCCCGTCCCTAGCGAGCGTCCTCGTCCCAGTACTTCCGGAGCCAGGCGCCGGCGTCGCGGAAGCCGGCGCGCTCGAGGAGCCAGGGCGTCCAGGCGAGCACGAGCGACGAGAGTCCCCAGCACGCCCAGCCCCGTGAACGCCGCCAGCGCGATGGCCCGTCCCCACCCGAGCATCGGCTCGAAGCGCCGGGTCATCCAGATCGCCCAGGCGAACGCGGGCCCGAAGCCCACGACCAGGGTCACGACCCGGCGCGCCTGCACTACCCCTCGCGCCTCTTCTCGGCGAAGAAGGTGTGCTTCTTGAAGAAGACCAGCGGCATGAGGCCGGTGGGCCCCTGGCGGTGCTTGGCCAGGATGAGCTCGACGTCCAGCACGTCGGCGTTCATGGCGTCCTGGGCCGCCTCGCCCTCCTGCTCGGGGCGGTGCAGGAACATGACGACGTCGGCGTCCTGCTCGATGGCGCCCGACTCGCGGAGGTCGGCGAGCATGGGGCGCTCGCCCTTGCGCTTCTCCACCGCGCGGTTGAGCTGGGAGAGCGCCACCACCGGCACCTGGAGCTCCTTGGCGAGCGCCTTCAGCGACCGGCTGATGGTGGCGATCTCCTGCTCGCGCGACTGGCTGGCGCGGTCGGACGGCGCGTGCATGAGCTGGAGGTAGTCGACCACCACGAGGTCGAGGCCGCTCTCCCGCTTCAGCTTGCGGCACTTGGAGCGCAGCTCGACCGGCGAGAGCATGAAGCTGTCGTCGAACCAGATGGGCGCGCCCATGAGCCGCTCGCCCTGCACCATGATCCGGTCCCAGTCGTGCTGGGCGAGCTTGCCCTTGCTGACCCGTTCGCTGTCGAGCTTGGCCTCGCTGGCGAGCAGGCGCAGCGCCAGCTGGTCGGACGGCATCTCGAGCGAGAAGAAGACCACCTTCTTCTCCCCCTTGGTGGCGGCGTGCGCGGCGACGTTGAGCGCCAGCGCCGTCTTTCCCACCGAGGGGCGGGCCGCCAGGATGACGAGCGTGCCGGGCTGGAGGCCGAGCGTCTGGTCGTCGAGCCAGGGAAGCCCGGTGGGCACGCCGGTGACGTGCGAGAGCCCCGCCTTGACGCGGGCGTGGATGGCCTCGAGCCGGTCGAGGGCCTGGCCCATCGCCTCGGCGAAGGGCTTCATGGTCTCGAGCGAGTTTCCCTGGGCGGCGCCGAAGACGTCCTGCTGCGCCTGCTCGAGGAAGTCGCGCACCCGCGGGCCGGCCTCGTAGCCCCGCTCCACCACCCGCTGGGCGGTGAGCATCATCGTGCGCAGCCGGGCCAGCTCGTTCACGGCCTCGGCGTAGTGGGCGGCGTTGGACGAGGAGCCGACGGAGGCTGCCAGCCCGAAGACCAGCTCGCGCGGCACCTGGGCGCCGAGCAGCCCCTTCGCGTCGAGCCGCTGCTGCACCAGCACCGGGTCGATCTTGCGCGACTCCTTGGCCAGGTCCTCGAAGGCGGCGAAGACGTGCTGGTGGGCGAGCGAGTAGAAGTCCTGGGACTTGAGCAGCGCCGCGACCTGGTCGAAGGCGGTCTCGTCGAGCAGGACGGCCCCCAGGACCGCCTGCTCCGCCTCGAGGTTGTGAGGGAGGTCGCGGACGCCTCGGAGTGCCAGTGGCTCGCCCATGGAGGCGCGCATGGTAGCAGGCGGGTCCGACGGGATCACCGTCGGCGCCTGGTGGAAAAGGCTGAATTCCTGGAGGAAAACCCGGTGTTTCGGATGTGGATGGGGCGTGGACGGTTCAGCCCGGCGCCGGGGCGACGCGCTTCCCGCCCCGCCCGTGGAAGCGCCGGTGGAGAATCACGAGGAGGGGCGGCAGGAAGGCCCGGATCAGGAAGGCCAGCGCCAGCGAGCCGCCGATGACCACGATGGCGAGGGGCTTCTGGGTCTGCGAGCCGATGCCGTTCGAGAGCGCGGCGGGGAGCAGGCCCAGCGTGGCGACGAGCGTCGTCATGAGCACCGGACGGAACCGGTGGCGCCCCGCCTCCTGGGCGCCCTCCTCGAGCCCCATGCCCTCCGCCCAGCACTGCTGGGCGTAGCTCACCACCAGGAGCGCGGACAGCACCGCCACCCCGAAGAGGGAGACGAAGCCCATGGTGGCGGAGACAGAGAAGTGCTCTCCGGTCACGACGAGCGCCAGGAAGCCCCCCGCGGCCGAGAGCAGGATGGAGAACACCACCAGCGCGAAGTCCACCCAGTTGCGCACCGCCAGGAAGACGAGCAGGCCGATGAGGAGGAGGGTGATGGGGATGACCACCGCGAGCCGCCTCGCCGCGTCGCCCAGCTCGTTGATCTCGCCGGCCCACTCGAGGTGGACGCCCCAGGGCAGCTTCACCCCCGACTCGATCCGGTCCTGCGACTCCTTCACCGTGGACGCCAGGTCGCGACCCCGCACCGAGAACTTCACCGGGGTGTAGCGGCGTCCGTCCTCGCGGTAGATGACCGCCGGACCGTCCTCCTCGGCGATGTCGGCCACCTCGCCGAGCGCCACCTGGCTGCCGTCGGGCGCGAAGAGCGGGATGCGGCGGATGGCCTCGGCGCTGCGCCGGAAGGGCTCCTGGAGGCGGACCACGAGGTCGAACTTCCGCTCGCCCTCGTAGACCTGGGTGGCCGCTTGCCCGCCCACGGCCGCCTGGACCACCGCCTCCACGTCGCCGGTGTTGAGGCCGTATCGGGCGGCCCGGACGCGGTCGGTGGTGACCCGGATGCTGGGCTGCCCCAGCGAGCGGAAGACGCCCAGGTCGTGGACCCCGCGGACCTTCTCCATCTCGTCGGCGACGAGGTCTCCCAGTTGCTCGTTCTCCTTCACGTCGGCGCCGAACACCTTGACGCTGTTCTCCCCCTTCACGCCCGAGACCGCCTCCTCCAGGTTGTCGGCGATGGCCTGCGAGAAGTTGAAGACCACGCCAGGGAAGGCCTCGGAGAGCTCGCCGGAGAGGACGTCGGTGAGCTTCTCCTTGGTCAGGCCGCCCTTCCACTCGCCGAAGGGCCTGAGCGGCGCGAAGAGCTCCACGTTGTTGAAGCCGGAGACGTCGGTGCCGTCGTCCGGTCGCCCGACCTGGGACACCACCGACACCACCTCGGGGTGCGCACGGACGATGTCGCGCATCCGCCCCACGTACTTCGAGGACTGCTCGAGCGAGATCGAGGTGGGGAGGGTGGCCCGGATCCAGAAGTTCCCCTCCTCCAGCTTGGGCATGAACTCCTTCCCCACCAGCGGGAAGAGCACCGCCGGGGAGACGGCGACCAGTCCGGCGAGCAGCAGCGTGACGGCCGGCCGCCGCAGCGCCAGGCCGAAGGACGGGTCGTAGCGCCGCTGCACCCAGCGGAGCGCGGCGTTCTCCTTGTCCTCCGCGTGGGGCTTCAGCACCCGGGCGAGCAGGACGGGGGTGAGGGTCACGGCCAGCAGCGTCGCCGCGCCGATGGCGAAGCCGTAGGTCTCGGCCATGGGCTTGAAGATCACCGCCGACACGCCGGTCATGGCGAAGAGCGGCAGGAAGGCCACCGCCAGGATGAGGGTGGAGAAGCCGAGCGGGCGGCCGACCTCCCCGGCCGCGGCCAGGATGCGCGGCCGCATGCCGCCGGTGCCGTTCTCGCCCAGGTGGCGGAAGACGTTCTCCACCATGATGGCGGTCGACTCGACCACGATGCCGAAGTCCACGGCGCCGAGCGAGATGAGGTTCGCCGGCGTTCCGGTGAGGACCATGCCGGCGAAGGCCGCGCACAGGGCGAGCGGGATGTTCACCGCGGTGACCAGCGCCGCCTTCCAGCTCCCCAGGAAGAAGGCCAGCACGAGCCCCACGAGCCCGATGCCCACGAGCACGTTCTCCATCACGGTGCGGGTGGTGAGGGCGACGAGCGCGCCGCGGTCGTAGATGGGCTCGATCTCCATCCCGGGCGGCAGCGACTTGCGGCGCTTGATCTCCTCCAGCCGGCCGTGGATGCCCTCGAGGGTGGGGCGGGTGCGCCCGCCGTAGCGCATGAGCACCACGCCCTGCACCACGTCCCCCTCGCCGTTCAGGCCGACCTGACCCAGCCGCGGGGCCGCCCCCACGGTCACCGTGGCCACGTCGCGGATGCGCACCGGTGCGCCCTTCGCGGTGGTGACCACCACGTCGCCCACGTCGCGCGTCGAGCGGATGACCCCCACGCCCCGGACCGTGAACGACTGCTCCCCGGCGGTGAGCCGCTGCCCCCCGGTGTTCAGGTTGGCGTTCCCGAGAGCCTGCTGGATCTGGGAGAGGGTGACGCCGTAGGCGCGCAGGCGATTGGGGTCCACGTCGACGTGGAACTGCTTCGTCTCCCCGCCGAAGGAGGAGACGTCGATGACGCCGGGGACCTGCCGGAACTCCCGCTCCAGGATCCAGTCCTGGGCCGCCTTGAGCTCGGAGAGCGAGTACCCCTCCCCGCGCAGCCGGTAACGGAAGACCTCGCCGATGGCGTTCCAGGGGGAGAGCTGGGCCTGGAGCCCGGCGGGGAGCTGGACGAACTGGAGGCGGTTGATCACCTCCTGGCGGGCCTGCTCGTAGGAGATGCCCCAGCCGAAGTAGACCTTCACGTCGGCCAGGCCGAAGAGGGACTGCGACCGGATGTGATCGAGCCCGGGCATGCCGGCCAGCTCCACCTCGAGCGGGATGGTCACGTACCGCTCCACCTCCTCGGCGCTCCATCCCTGCGGCTGGACGATGACCTCGACGAGGGGCGGGGTGGGGTTGGGATAGGCCTCGATGTCGAGGGCGCGGAACGCGATGACGCCGCCGGCCGCGAGCGCGAGCGCCAGCCCCATCACCACGGCCGGGAGCCCGAGGGCGAAGCGGACGATCCGGGAGATCATGGCCGCCTCCTAGAGCATCCCGAGGAGCAGGATGGCGCCCCCGGTCACGACCTTCTCGCCCGGCTCGAGGCCGCGGGAGACGGCGACCACGTCGCCACCGTCGTCGTCCACCTCGACGGCGCGCCGCAGGAACCGGGTGCGGCCGTCGGGCGACTTCCCGTCCTCGACGAAGACGAAGCGCCCCTCGCCCACCCGGAGGACCGCCGCCCGGGGGACGGCCAGCGCCTCGCGGGAGCGGCCGGCGATCTCGACGGTGCCGAGCATCTCGGGCTTCAGCTCCCGCTCGAGGCGGGCGAGCTTGACGCGGACCCGGGCCGCCCGCGACGCCGGATCGAGGGCGCCGGCGATCCAGTCGACCGAGCCGTCGAAGGAGCGGCCGGGAAACGCGGGCAGGATGACCCGGGCCGGCGCCCCCACGGCCAGCCGGGGCACGTCGAGGGCGAAGACGTCGGCCAGGATCCAGACCGCGCTGATCTCACCTACGGTGAATAGCTCGACGGCCTGCCCGCCGGCGTACTGCCCCTGCACCTCCATGCCCGGGCTGATGTTCCGGAAGATGACCTCGCCGTCGATCGGGCTGCGCACCACGTACTCCTGGGAGCTCGTGAGCCCGTCGGCGCGGAGCAGCCGGGCCTTCTCGTCGGCGCGGGCGAACTCGGCGCGGGCGCGGGCCGCGGCCGCCACCGCCGTCTCGAGATCCCGGCGGGCGCCGGCGCGGGCCTCCACGAGCTCCTTCTGGCGACGCTCCTCCTGCTCGGCGAGCCGGAGATCGGCCTGGGCGCGGGCCAGGTCGGCCACGGCCTGGCCGACCTCCGGGGAGTGGATGGCGGCGAGCGGCGTCCCCTTCTTCACCCGGTCGCCCGGCTGCGCCAGCACCTGCACCACGCGACCGGCCACCGGCGAGAAGACGTGCCCCACCTTCAGGTCGTTGAAGGCCACCCGCGCCGGCGCCACCACCGGCGCGCCGACCGGTCGGACGCGGGCCGGCTCGACCGCGAGCCGGGCGTCGGCGACCTGCTTCTCGTTCAGCCAGGCCTCGCCCGGCGGGGCCGAGGCCGGCGCCTGGACGGGCGCCTCCCGGCAGGCGAGGGCGACGAGCGCGACGCCGAGGATTGGGAGGACCTTCCGGCTCATGGCAGGTAGCTCGCTCCGACCGCCTGCTCGAGCTGGAACACCGCCGTCCAGTAGGCGGCCAGCGAGGTCAGGTAGTCGATCTCGTTCGTGAGGTGGGTCCGCTGGGCGTCGAGGTAGTCGAGGAGGCTCGCCGCCCCCTTGGCGTACTGGATCCGGACCAGGTCGCGCGCGTCCCGGGACCGGGCGAGCAGCTTCCGCTCGGCGCGCTGGGTGGTGCGCTGGGAGGACTGGTAGGCGGCGAAGGCATTCGTCACGTCGGCCACCACCTGGGCCTCCACCTTGGCCACGGTGGCCTGGGCGGCGAGCACGCCGGCGTCGGCCTGCCCGATCTGCCCCTGCTGCTGGTAGAGCACCGGGATGGGGATCGACAGCCCCACCGACGCGGTCGGCGGGGTGAACCAGCCGCCGGGAGCGCCCTGCTGCTGGTACTGCGCCTGGAGCTGGAACTGGGGGATGACCTGCCTGCGGGCGAGAGAGGCCTGGAAGCGCGCCTGCTCCACCTGGGCGCGCGCCGTCGCGAGGTCGGGCCGCCGCTCGCGGGCGTCGTCGACGAGGACGGGCAGGGTGGCGCCGGCCAGCTGGGGCGGGGTGAGCGCGGTGGTGACGGGTCCGGGGTCGACCGCGAAGGAGGCCGCGGCGCCGCGCGAGCCGAGCAGCTGGGCCAGCGCCGCGCGGGACTGCTCGAAGGCCTGCTCCGCCTTGTCGGCGAGCTGCTCCATCTGCATGTGCAGGACCTCGAGGCGCGCCACGTCGGCGTCCGAGATGGCGCCGGCCTCGAACCGCTTCCGCGCGAGCGCCACCGTCTCCTCTCCGAGCGCCGCCTCGTCCCGGTGCGATAGCGCGCCGCTCGCCCCGCCACCGAGGCGTTCACGAACTGCTGCTTCACCTGGAAGTCGAGGTTTCGCGTGGCGTCGAGCCGGGTGGACTCGGCGCCCTGGAGCCCTTGCTCGGCCGCGTCGATGGCGAGCCCTCGCTGGCCGGTGACGAGCGCCGCCATTGCGCCCTGGTCGCCCAGCGGCCGCGGTTAGCTCGGGCGGTTGCAGCCCGGCTGGTCGCACTGGGAGGACCACCCGGCCATGAAGGAGGCGGCCGGGTTGGGCAGGGCCCCGGCGGTGCGGACCTGGGAGCGGGCGGCCGTCCACGGCCGCCTCGGCGAGGGCCCGGTCGGGCGCACGCTCGCGGGCGATGCGGACCGCGTCCTCGAAGGTCAGGCTCGCGGGCAGGCCGTCCGGGGCCGCTGCGGTCCCGCGCCGGCCGCCGCCCCGGCGAGCGCCAGGATCCCGATGGCGAGCAGGGCTCTCGTGGATGTGCGCGCCATCGGACGCCTGACGAACCCCCGGCTCGAGGAACCTATTTCACGCCACCGGCATGGCCCCCTTGACGGTGTAGTACACCGCCTCGGGGTGGTGGAGCACGATCGCGGACGTGGACTGCTCCGGGACCATCTGGTCGGCGCTGGTGAGGGAGACGCCGATGTTCCGCTCCGGGTCGAGCAGCTTCCAGAGCTTCTTCTGGTCCTCGAGCTCGGGCCAGGCCGGGTAGCCGGGCGAGTAGCGCTTCCCCTGATCGGGGGCCATGGAGAGCTCGCTGCGGACCTGCGCGTGCCAGAAGTCGGCGAGCGCCTCGGCGGTCTCCACGGCCAGGCCGTGCAGGTAGAGCGCGCGGGCGTAGTCGCCCTTCTCCTGCATCTCGTCGGCGACCTTGGAGGCCATGTCCCCCACGGTCACCACCTGGAAGGCCACCACGTCGGCGCCGCGCTCGGTCCGGAAGTAGTCGGAGAGGCAGAGGTGCCGCTCGTCGGGCTGACGCGGGAAGCGCAGGCGCACCAGCTCCTCGCGGCGGTGCTCCGGGTCGAGGACGACGAGCTCCTCGCCCTCGGCGTGGCACGGGAAGTAGCCGTACACGACCCGCGGCGTGAGCCAGCCCTTCGACTGGACCTCGGCCTTCAGCTCCTCGAGCCGGGGACCGAACTCCTCGCGGATCATCCGCTCGTACTCCTCCCCCTTGGCGCGGACGCCCCACTGCAGCTTGAAGAGCTCGGTGAGATCGAGGTGCGGCCACAGGTCGGAGAGCGGGATGGCGCCGGACGGGACCACGCGCGTCCCCCAGAAGGGCGGCGCGGGGGCCTTCTCCGCGGGGCGGACGTCGCTCCGGCGGGACGCGGCCGGGGGCGGCGCCTCGACGACCGGCGCGTTGCGCGCCTGCAGCGCCTTCTCGACCGTGCTGCGGCGGAGCGCCTCCCGCCGCGCCGGGTCGACGAGCTGCTGCACGAGCTCCAGCCCCTCGAAGGCGTCCTTGGCGTAGAAGACCCCGCCCGCGTAGGCCGTGCCGTCGGGAAGGAGGTTCGTGCGCAGGCCGAACTTCCGGTTGATGGCGGCGCCCCCGATGATGACCGGGAAGGAGAGGTTCCTCCGGGAGAGCTCCTCCACGCAGTAGGGCATCTGCTTCGACGTGGAGACGAGCAGCGCCGACAGCCCCACCGCGTCGGCGCCGGTCTCGACCGCCTTCTCGATGATGGTGGCCACCGGGACCTGCTTGCCCAGGTCGTGCACGGTGAAGCCGTTGTTGGCGAGGATGGTCTTCACCAGGTTCTTGCCGATGTCGTGGACGTCGCCGTAGACGGTGGCGAGCACGACCGTGCCCTTGGTGCTCCCCTCGACCCGGTCGAGGAACTTCTCGAGGTAGCCCACCGCCCGCTTCATCACCTCGGCCGACTGGAGGACGAAGGGCAGGATGAGCTCGCCCGCGCCGAAGCGGTCGCCCACGTCCTTCATGGCGGGGAGCAGCACCTCGTTCAGGACCTCGACCGGTGCGTGGCGGGTCAGCGCCTCGTCGATGAGGGCCTCGACGCCCTCCGGGCGCCGGTGCAGGATCTGGAGGTGGAGGCGCTCCTCGGCCGGCTTCCCCTCGCCGAGCGCCTCGGCGGTGGCCGCGACCTGCGGCGCCTTGCCCTCGAAGTGGGCGATGAGGCGCGCCAGCGCGTCCTCGCGCCGGTCGAAGATCAGGTCCTCGGCCAGCTCCCGCTCGACGGGATCGACGAGCGGGTAGGGGCGGAGGTCCTTGGGGTTCACGATGGCGAGGTCGAGCCCGGCCTGCACCGCGTGGAAGAGGAAGACCGAGTTGACGACCTCGCGCGCGCTCCTGGCGAGCCCGAAGCTCACGTTGGAGACGCCCAGGGTGGTGAAGACGCCGGGGTTCTCCGCCTTGATGCGCCGGATGCCGTCGAGGGTCTCGACGGCGCTCCGCCGGTACTCGCCGCCGCCGGTGGCCAGGGTGAAGGTGAGCGCGTCGAAGACCAGCTGGTCGGGCTCGAGCCCGTACTCCCTGGCGATGGCCACGGTGCGCCGGGCCACCTCGGCCTTGCGCTCGGCGGTCTGGGCCATGCCCTTCTCGTCGATGGTCATGCAGACCACCGCGGCGCCGAAGCGCTTCACGAGCGGGAGCACCTTCTTCACCCGCTCGCCGCCCTTCTCGAGGTTGACCGAGTTGACGATGCAGCGCCCCGGGTACACCTTGAGCGCGCTCTCGATGACGTCGGCCTCGGTCGAGTCGATCATGAGCGGCGCGTCCACGCTCTGCGAGAAGAGGCGCGCCAGCGTGCGCATCTGGGCGGCCTCGTCCTCCCGCTCGTTCAGCGCGGTGCAGACGTCGAGGACGTGCGCGCCTCCCTCCACCTGGCCGCGGGCGATCTGCAGCAGCCCCGCGTAGTCGTCGGCGAGCAGGAGCTCCTTCACCTTGCGGCTCCCCTGGCTGTTCACCCGCTCCCCGACGATCAGCGGCCGGGGCTGCAGGTCGAGGGGCACCGCCTTCATGGCCGAGGAGAGGTCGGGGGAGGGGCGGGGGCGCCGGCGCCGCGGCGTCGAGAGGGCCCGGATCCGCTGCACCACCCGGGCCATGTGCTCCGGGGTGGTGCCGCAGCAGCCGCCCACCATGTCCACGCCCAGGTCGCCGGCGAACTCGGCCAGCGCGTCGGCGAGCGCATCGGGCGACAGCTTGTAGACGGCGCGCCCGTTCACGTTCTCCGGGAGGCCGGCGTTGGGCATCACCGAGACGTAGTGGCTCGACTTCTGGCAGAGCGTCCGCACGCTCTCCCGCATCTCGGCAGGCCCGGTGGAGCAGTTGATGCCCAGCGCGTCCACCGGCAGCCGCTCGAGCGTGGCGATGGCCGCCGAGATGTCGGTGCCGAGGAGCATGCGCCCGGAGGCGTCGATGAGCGTGGGCTGGGCGATGACGAAGACGTCGCGCATCGCCTCGCGCCGGGCCGCGTCGGCGCCCAGCACCGCGGCCCGCAGCTCGAGGATGTCCTGCTGGGTCTCGATGAGGATGGCGTCGACGCCGCCGTCCACCAGCGCGCGGGCCTGCTCCTGGAAGATCTTCTCGAGCGCGTCGCCGGTGATGCGCGAGAGCGCCGGGTCGGAGGAGGAGGGCAGCATGCCGGTCGGGCCGATCGAGCCGGCCACGAAGCGGGGCTGCCCGGGCGTGGCGTGCTTCTCCGCGGCGCGCCGCGCCAGGATGGCGGCGCGGAAGTTCACCTCGTAGGTGCGGTGCCCCAGCTCGTACTCGTCGAGCTTGAGCCGGGACGAGCCGAAGGTGTTGGTCTCCACCACGTCGCAGCCGGCCGCGAAGTACCGGCCGTGGATGGCCTCGACCAGGTCCGGACGCGTCAGCGTGAGGAGGTCGTTCGCCCCCTCCTTGCCGCCGAAGTCGGAGACCTTGAGGTCGAACCCCTGGATTTGGGTCCCCATGGCCCCGTCGAAGACGAGGACGCGCTTCTCGACCGCTTCCCGGAACGTCACGTGTGCTCCCCATCCGCTGGAACGGAAAGCGAATACCTATGGTGTTTCGCCCCTCCGGGCAAGCGGCGAGCGGGGCGTCTCGCATGTAAGATGCGCGGCCATGCAGCCACGCCGCGGGGAGATGCGAACGGTCTGGTCCATCGCGATCGGCGCGACGGCCTTCCGGCTGCTCCTCTTCCTCGGCCTCGACCTCTATGCGGACGAGGCCTACTACTGGATGTGGTCGCGCCGGCCGGCCGCCGGGTACTTCGATCACCCGCCCATGGTGGCCTGGATCATCGCGGTCTCCTCCGCGGTGGTCCCCGGCGAGCTGGGCGTGCGCCTCCTCTTCCTCGCCTGCGGCGGGCTGGCCATCGTCTTCGCGGCGCTCGTGGCCCGCGAGCTGTCGGACGACCCGCGCGCCCCCGCCATCGCGGCGGTGCTCGCCGCCACCTCCCCCATCCTCGTGCTCACCGGGGGACTGGCCTTGCCCGACGCGCCGGTGACGGCGGCCTACGCCTGCGCCACCTGGCTCGTGGCGCGGGCCCGGGGCCGGGCCTGGATACCGGCCGGCGTCGCGGTGGGGCTCGCGCTCCTCTCCAAGTACACCGCAGCCCTGCTCGCACCGGCGCTGCTCCTGCTCGTGCTCCTCGATCGGGACCTCCGCGCGGAGCTCCGGTCGCCGTGGCCCTGGCTCGGCGGCGGCGTCGCCGATCCTGGTGTTCCTGCCGAACCTGGCCTGGAACGCCACCCACGAGTGGTCCGCCATCCTCTTCCAGATCCGGCACGGCCTGGGGAGCCAAGCCACGATCCGCTCCTTCCTCGAGTTCGCGGGCGGCCTGCTGGGCGGCGCGGGCGTGGTGGCCCTGCCGCTCGGAATCTGGCAGCTCGCGCGCGGGCGCGGCTCGGCCTCGCTGCGCGTCGCCGCCGCGACGCTCGTGCCCATCGCCGTCACCGCCGTCTCGGCCTTCCGCGGCCCGGTCGAGGCCAACTGGGGGGCGCTCGTCTATCCCGCCCTCTGCGGCGCCGGCGCGGCGGCGCTCCTCCGCCTCCGGCCGGCCTGGTCGCAGGGGCTGCTCGCCTTCACCGTCGGCCTGGGCCTGCTCTTCGCGGTGGGCTTCGGCCTCGAGGTCCGCAACCCCACCCTCATCCCGCCCGACAGCGAGGTGATGAAGCGCTTCCGGGGCTGGCCCGAGTTCGCGAAGCGCGCCCGGGCCGCGGCGGAGCAGGCCTGCACGTCGATCGGGAGCCCGCCCGGCTGCAATCCGGCAGACCCCTTCGTCTATCCATCGAGCTACCAGGACGCGGCCGAGTTGGCCTTCTACGCCGGATGGACGCGCTTCGGGCCCGCGTCCCAGCGCCCAGTCCAGCTCGATCTCTGGGACGCAGCACCCCCGGATCGGGGAGCCCTTCCTGACCGTCGGGGAGATTCCGCTGGGGCGACGCCTGTTTCGCGCGGAGGGCGCCGGCGCGCCTGCCACTTTCGAGGTGCTGCTGAAGGGCCGGGTGCTGCAGGAGGGCATCATCGTTCCCTTCCGGACCTGGGAGGGGACACTCCCTCGGCGCGAGACGGACTTACACTACTCTGAAGGATGCCCTCCCTCGCTGAACCGGTGGTCCGCGCCCCCGCCCACCCCGCGCGCTTCTTCGAGCGGGAGGAGGACGGACGCCTCCGATGCACGCTGTGCCCCCGCGAGTGCACGCTCGCCGACGGCCAGGCCGGCTTCTGCTACGTCCGGCAGAACCAGGGCGGCCAGATGGTCCTGCTCGCCTACGGGAATGAGCACCGGGTTCGCGGTCGACCCGATCGAGAAGAAGCCGCTCTACCACTTCCTCCCCGGGACGGGCGTGCTCTCCTTCGGCACGGTGGGCTGCAACCTGGGGTGTCGCTTCTGCCAGAACTGGAACATCTCCAAGGCGCGGGAGTCGGGGCGATCGATGGCCGCGATGTCCCCCGAGGACGTGGTCGCGCTCGCCGAGTCGTCCGGGACGCCGTCCATCGCCTTCACCTACAACGACCCGATCATCTGGGCCGAGTGGGCCATCGACGTGGCGCGCGTGGCCCGGCGGCGAGGCATCCGGACGGTCTTCGTCACCAGTGGCTTCGTGGAGGCCCGTCCGCGCGAGGAGATCTTCGCGACCATGGACGCGGTGAACGTGGACCTGAAGGCGTTCACCGAGGACTTCTACGCCAAGGTGACCCTCTCCCATCTCGCGCCGGTGCTCGAGACGCTCGAGTGGCTGGCGAGGGAGGGGAGGACCTGGACCGAGGTGACGAACCTCGTCATCCCCGGCCTGAACGACGACCCCGGGGAGATCCGCCGCCTCGCCGAGTGGATCGGGAAGCACATGGGCCCGGACGTCCCGCTCCACTTCTCGGCCTTTCACCCCGCGTGGAAGATGACCGACCGGCCGCCGACCCCGCCCGCGACCCTCACCGAGGCGCGGCGCATCGCCCGGGAGACCGGCCTGCGCCACGTCTACACCGGCAACGTCCACGACCCCGACGGACAGTGCACCTTCTGCCCGCGCTGCGGGAAGGCGGTCGTGCGGAGGGACTGGAACTCGGTGCGGAAGAACCTGCTCGGGCCCGGCGGCGCCTGCCCGGAGTGCGGCGAGCGGATCGCCGGGGTGTTCGACGGCGGGGGAGCTAGAGGCGCGTCCGACGGGCTGGTGACGAGGGGGCTCGAGACCAGCGGGATGTCGGTGGGGGTGCAGCCGTCCGGGCTGTCCGGGGCGGGCAGCGCCAGCCCGCAGCCGACGCGGCCGGGGCAGGTGTTGAGGATGAAGGCGCACTTGTCCACGTCGCCCTGGGGATCCGGGCAGGTGCCGAGGATCCGCGTCGCAGTAGTCCTGCTCGGAACCCGTGGCGCCCGAGTTGTTCACCCGGGTCTTCACGTTGGTCTTGCAGTTGTTCCGGATCTGCCCCTCCGGCACGCAGTTGCAGATCCGGTCGCCGAGGTCCTGGCAGGGCGTGCTGCATCCCGCCGCGCCGAGCGCGAGGGCCAGGCCGAAGGCCAGCGTGAGGGAAAGGCGGCTGCGCATGAGGCGGCGGAGGATCGCCCGAACCCCCCCCGGGGTCAAGCGAGTCCGGCGCCCGGGCCGATCAGCCCTTCCCGGCCGCCGCCAGCGCCTCGATGGCGAAATCGAGCCGATCGTTGCCGATGAACATCTCCTGCCCGACGAAGAAGGTGGGGGCGCCGAACGAGCCGCGGTCGATCGCCTCCTGGGTCTGGGCCTTCAGCGCCTCCTTGTAGGCCGGCGCCTCGGCGACCAGCGCGGCGCCGTCGAGCCCGGCCCGGGTCGCCACGTCCTCCACCACCGCCGCGTCGGAGAGGTCGCGCCCCTCCGCCCAGTAGGCCCGGAACATGGCGTGGGTGTAGGGCAGGAGGTGGCCGCCCTTCTCGGCGGCGAAGGCCGCGCGAAGCGGCAGGACGGTGAGGACCGGGAACTTCGCGGGCCAGGCGAACGGCACGCCGAGGCGAGCCGCCCACCGCCCCAGGTCGGTCGCGAGGTGGGCGCCCCTTGGCGGGGTTCTCGATGGGCGCCTTGTTGCCGGTGGCGTTGAACACCCCGCCCAGCAGGAACGGGCGGAAGCGGACCTTGCCCCCCACCTTCGCCACCTCGGCCTCGACGCGGGTCGATGCCAGGTAGGAGTAGGGGCTGACGAAGTCGTAGAAGAACTCGAGGGTCGCCATCGTCTCTCCTCTGTACCCGTCCGTGGGAGCCCCTCCTGTATAACGGATCCATGCTTCCGATCGCCGCCTCGCTCGCCCTCCTGGTCGCCGCCGCCCCGTCGGGGACGCCGCCCGCCGCCGATGCCACCGCGCTGGCCCGCAAGGTCCAGGGGTTCTACGAGACCACCCGCGACCTGCGAGCCCGCTTCGTGCAGACCTACACCTACGCCTCGATCGGGCGCCGGGCGGTGTCGAAGGGGACGCTCGAGGTGAAGAAGCCGGGGAAGATGCGCTGGGACTACGAGTCGCCCTCGACGAAGACCATCGTGGTGAACGGCTCGCGCCTCGTGCAGTGGGAGCCGGAGGCCAACCAGGCCTACGTGGACGACAAGTTCGACGCCACCGCCATGAGCGCGGCCGTGACCTTCCTGCTCGGGAAGGGAAGCCTGGAGAAGGAGTTCCTGCTCTCGGCCGGGGAGGGAGGGACGCTGGTGATGCGTCCGCGCAAGGCCGACCCGCGCGTCGAGTCGGTGACGCTGACCGCCGGGCCCGACGGCGAGGTGACGCGGACCGTGGTCGTGGACGGGCAGGGCAACGCCAATGACATCACCTTCGAGGCGATCGAGCGGAACCCGGGGGTGAAGGACGACCGGTTCGAGCTGGCGCTCCCGTCCGGGGTCCGGCGCCTGGCCATGCCCGGGAAGTGAGCCGGCCGCGGGTCAGCCGGCCGGCGGCCTCGAGAGCAGGACCAGCTTGGGGTAGGCCACCTGGAAGCCGTGCCGCTCCATGTTCCGGCGCGAGGCGGTGCCCGGCAGCGTGCTGGAGCAGGCGACGTCGCAGCCCAGCTCCCGCGCGCGCTCCAGCCTCGCCCGGATGAGCGCCCCCTGCGCGCCCCTCCGGCGGAAGGCGGGCCGGACGCCGCTGCCGTTCACGAAGGCGACGCCGTCGGCCCAGCCCAGGCTGGCGCCCCCGGCCGGCTCGCCGTCGACGAAGGCGAGATAGGCCTCGTGCCCCTCGGCGAAGGCGCCCGGGCGCAGGAGCGCGACCGCCTCCTCCGGCACCTCCTCGGTCTCGAGGAACCCGGCGAGCACGGCGTGGAAGTAGAGCCCCTCCTCGCCCGGCTGGACGCGCCTCACCTCGACGCCGCGCGGCGCGGGCGGGAGTGGCCCGGGCGTCACCGGCCGCGTCCAGGTGAGCTGCCACTCCTGGATCCGGTACCCCCGCTCCGCGAGCAGGCCCGCCACGCTGGGATCGGCGAACGGGCAGAGCTCGACCTGCGCGGCGCCCCGTCCCTCGGGGCGGAGGAAGCCCTCCAGCCGATCGAGGTCGACGGCGGACATCGGGCCCGCGAGCCCCACCGCGAGCGCCTGGGTGAGCGGGCTCCCCGCGCCGGCGAACACCGCCACGCCGGCGGGCAGCGAGAGCGCCCCCGCGCCCGAGGCCGGATGGAGCCGGGCCATGGCCGCCGCGAGCGATCGGCAGGTGGTCGCGAAGGCGCGCTCCAGGCGCCGCGCCTGGCCCGCGGCGGGCGTATCGAGGATCGACTGGGCCTGGTCGACCTGGCGGGCGAGATCGGGCGGGGCGGGGTCCATGACGGGTCGAGGGTATAACCACCGGCGACATGGTGGAACCCGAGAGCACCCCGGCGCGCGCGGCGCCCACCCTCCGGAGCCTGCTCTCGCTCGCCTGGCCCATCGTCGTCTCCCGCTCGTCGCAGGTCGTGGTCGGGATCGCCGACGCCCTGATGGTCGCGCACCTGGGCGAGTCCGCGCTCGCCGCCACCACGGCGGGCGCGATGAACACCTTCGCCTTCTTCATCCTGCCGTTCGGCGTGGTCTTCATCGTGTCCTCGTTCTCGTCCCAGCTCTTCGGGCGCGGCGACCTGGCGGGCGCGCGGCGCTACGCCTTCTACGGCCTGTGCGTCGCCGCGGCGACCCAGGCGGTCGGCATGGCGGGCATCCCGTTCCTCGATCGGGCGCTCGCGCCGCTCGCCTTCGCCCCGGACGTCCGGGCGCAGCTCGCCGACTACGTGGCCATCCGGCTCTGGTCGGGAGGGGCCGCCATCGGGATCGAGGCGCTCGCCAACTACTATGGAGGGCTGGGGAACACCCGGCTGCCCATGCGGGCCAGCGTCGCGGCCATGGCGCTGAACGTCCTGGGCAACTGGATCCTCATCGACGGCCACCTCGGTGCGCCGGCCATGGGCGTGCGCGGCGCGGCGCTGGCGAGCACGCTCTCCACCACCCTGGCCTTCGCCGGGCTCCTCGCCGTGTTCCTCCGCGCGCGAGGCGCGGCGGGCGCCCGCTGGCCGCGCCTGCGCGGCGCCGAGCTCGTCCGCATGCTCCGCTTCGGGATCCCTTCCGGCCTCAACTGGTTCTTCGAGTTCCTCGCCTTCATGTTCTTCGTGAACGTGGTGGTGGCGGGGCTGGGGACGACCGCGCTCGCCGCCCTCATGGCGGTCTTCCAGCTCAACTCGGTGGCCTTCATGCCCGCCTTCGCGCTGGCGAGCGCCTGCGCCATCCTGGTCGGGCAGGCCATCGGGGCCGGTGCGAAGGACGAGGTCCCGAGACTCGTCCGGCTCGGCTTCGCCGCCGCCGGGACCTGGCAGGGCCTCGTCGGGATCCTCTACCTGGTCGCGCCCCGCCTCCTCTTCGCGCCCTTCGCGCGCGACCCGGCCTCCGAGACGGGGCTCCTCGAGGTGGGCGCCCGCATGCTGGCGTTCTCGGCGGCCTGGCAGGTGTTCGACGCGGCCGCCGGCGTCTTCGCCGAGTCGCTCCGGGCGGCCGGCGACACCGCCTTCGTGCTCTGGTCGAGGCTGGCCGCCGGCTGGCTGGTGTTCGTGCCCGGCGCCTGGATCACCGTCCGCTGGCTCGGCGGCGGCGAGATCGCCGCGGTGACCTGGCTCGTGGTGTACCTGGGGCTGCTCGCCCTCATTCTCTTCCTGCGCCTGCGCTCCGGGGCCTGGCGGCGGCTTCAGCTGGTCGATCCGGTGGCGTGACGGGGCGGGCTCCGGCCGGTGCTATGCTCCCCGCGCGAACAGGGGGAGACGGGTGGCGAAGCTCCAGGACTTCATCTCCGAGCTGAAGCGCCGGCGCGTGATTCGCGCGCTCGTGGGCTGGGGAATCTTCGCGTTCGCCATTCTCCAGGTCTACGAGCCGCTCATGCACGGGCTCCACCTGCCCGAGTGGACCCTGAGCCTCGTCATCCTGGTGCTGGCCGGCGGATTCCCCGTGACCGTGATGCTGGCGTGGATCTTCGACCTGCGCACCACCGGCATCGAGCGAACGGAGCCCACCGGCGGTACCCCCACCCGGGCCAGGCTCGCCGTGCTCCTCCTCGGCCTCGGCGTGCTCACGGCCGTTCCGGGGCTCGCCTGGTACTTCCTGGGGCGGAACGCCTCGCAGCGCCCGGCGGCGGGCCAGCCCGTCGGGCGCCACGCCGTCCGTCGCCGTGCTGCCGTTCGCCAACCTCTCCGGGGATGCGGCGCAGGACTACTTCGCCGACGGCATGACCGAGGAGATCACCGGGAAGCTGTCGCGCCTGAAGGGGCTCTCCGTCGCGGCCGGGTCGAGCGTGGCCAGGTACCGGAAGTCCCCCGCCGGGCCCAGGGAGATCGGGGCCGAGCTCCAGGTGGCCCACGTCCTCGAGGGAAGCGTCCGGCGATCCGGCAGACCGGATCCGCGTCACCGCGCGGCTCGTGAAGACCTCCGACGCCTTCCGGGTCTGGTCCGAGGACTTCGACGCGACGCTCGACGACATCTTCGAGGTGCAGGAGCGAGTGGCCACCCGGATCGTCGAGGCGCTCGGCGTGCACCTGGCGCCCGAGGAGTCGAGATCGCTCGCCAGCTGGGGAACCCGCAACGCCGCGGCCTACGACGAGTTCCTCCGGGGCATGGCCCAGGCCGAGCACTTCGACGATCGCGTGAAGCTGGAGGCCGGCCGCGAGCACTTCGAGCGCGCGCTCGCCATCGACGCGAGCTTCGCGCCGGCGCTGGCGGGAATGGCGGACGTCGAGGTCCAGCTCAACCGCAACTTCGACGGGGATCCGGCCAGGCTGGTGCGCGCAGAGGCGGCGGCGACGCGGGCCCTCGCCATCGATCCGCGACTGAGTCACGCCCGGAGCATGCTGGCCAGCGTGAAGGCGAACCGTTTCGACTACGTGGGAGCGGTGGACGAGATGAGGCGGGTCGTCGGCGAGGACCCGCGGAGCTACCTCGCATGGGACCGGCTCTGCTGGGTGCTCGGGTACGTCGAGCCTCCGCGCGCCGTCGAGGCGGAGCAAGCCTGCCGGAAGTCGCTCGAGATCAATCCGGGATACGGGGAGGCCTACTACCACCTCGTCCGGGCGCTGGCGCTGCAGGGGCGGGAGGCCGACGCGAAGAAGGCGCTCGCGGCCCTGCAGGAGGGCCCGACCACCACGAACCTGGTCGGCCTGGCGAGTTCTGGATCGCGCTCGCCTCCGGCCGGCCCAAGGACGCGCTCGACGCGCTGCAGGTGGACAAGGGCTTCCGGACCACCCAGCTGTCGCCCGCCTGGGCCGCCATGGCGTACGCGCAGCTCGGCGAGAACGACAGCGCCCTGAAGGCGCTCGAGCTGGCGCTCTCGCGCGGCTACCGGGACGTGCCGAGCCTTCGCGGATCGAGATGGTTCGAGCCGCTGCGGAAGGACCCGCGATTCACGTCGCTCCTGGCGCAGTACGGCGTGCCCGGTTCGTAGCCATGCAGGTCGTGCCCGCCGCATCCGCACGCGCGATCCTCGCCGGCCTCACCGCCGTCGGCCTCGACGCGGACGCGCTTCGCCGGGCCGCGGGGATCGGGGAGGCGGAGCTTTCGGCTCCCGACGGGATTCGTCCCAGGAGAGACCTTCGCCCGGCTGTGGCAGGAGGCCTTCCGCAGGGCGCCTCGCGAGGAGCTCCCCACCGAGGCCGGGCTGGCCATCCCCTTCGGCGCCTTCGGCGCGCTCGACTACCTGGCCGGGCAGCTCCCCCACCGTCGAGGCCGCCTTCCACTCGCTCCGGAGCCATTTCCGGCAGGTGGCGCACATCCACCTCGAGATCGAGCGCACCCCGACGGGCGCCGACGTCCGGCTGGTGAACCCCGAGCCGTTCCCGGGGCTGGAGATCTCCGACGAGATGACGCTCGCCATCTTCGTCGGACGCTTTCGCGGCGACGCCGCGGCTCCCTTCCGCCCGTCGTCGGTGCGCCTCACGCGCCCCCTGCCACGGTCGCCGACGCGCCACGAGGCGCTGCTGGGCGCCCGTCACCTTCGGATGCTCGGTCTCCGGCCTCGAGATCCCGCTCGCCGCATGGACGGCGCCCATGCGGCGCGCCGATCCCGCGCTCCAGGCGACGCTGCGCGCAGCTCGCCAGCCGGCTCGACCTGGGCGCGGCGGGCGAGGATCTGGAGCTGGCGATCCGGGCACGGCTCCGGACGCTGCTCCCGGAAGGGAAGGTGGACGCCGCGACCATCGCCCGGACCCTCGGCCTCTCCGAGCGGACCTTGAACCGGCGCCTCCAGGAGATCGGCAAGACCTGGCGCGGCGTGCTCGACGCCTTCCGGGAGGCCGAGGCCGAGCGGCTGCTCTCCTCCGGGAGGGCGGAGCTCTCCGACGTGGCCTTCCGGCTGGGCTTCTCCGATCAGACCGCCTGGAACCGGGCCTTCAAGCGATGGAAGGGGACGTCGCCGACGGAGTGGCGAGAGGCACGGTCGGGTCCGGGAGCCGCTTCCCGGCGGCGATGAGCCTCCCGAAGGTGGACGGGCCGGCGATGGCCGCGGCGGCCATGACCCCGGACATCACGGTGCCGCCGATGCCCAGCATGAGCGCATCCGCGCCGGCGAGGTAGAGCCCGCTCACCGGGGTGCGGGGCTGCAGCCAGCGCTTGCGGAACCGATCCGGCGTGGCCGGGAGCCCGTAGATCTCCCCGCCCGCGTGGCCCGTGAAGTGGGCGGTGGAGAGCGGGGTGGAGAGCTCCCGGTGCACCACCAGCCTCGAGAGCCCGGGCAGGCGCCGTTCGGCCTGCGCGAGCAGCGCGTCGGCGATGCGCTCCTTGGTGGCCTCGTAGTCCTCGCCCCGCTTCATCCACCTCGTCCCGGCCCAGGGCTCGAAATGGCTCGCGTCGACGCCGGCGATGATCTCGGCGGTGTGTGCGCGGGCCTCGGGGTCCTTCATCGACGGGAAGGAGACGTAGGTCTGGGGGGAATGCCCCCCGAGGATCTCGCCGCCCCGTTCCCACATGCGGTCCTGGTCCAGCTCGTCGTGGAGCCAGAAGTTCTCGCCATTCACGCCCAGGGACGAGGCGGAACGGGAGAGCCCCAGGTAGAGCGAGACGTGGGCCATGCTGCGCGGCGTGGCCCGCAGCTCGTCGCGGAAGGGGAGGGGCACGTCGTCGCCGAGGAGCCGGAGGAACGTGGCGCGGGCCCCGGCGTCGGAGACGACCACCGGCGCGCGCAGGGTCTCGCCGCCTGCCAGCCGGACGCCGACCGCGCGCCCGCCCTCGACGAGGATCCGCTCCACCTCGGCGCGGACGCGAACGGCGCCGCCTGCGCGCTCGATGACGCGGATCGCCCCCTGGGCGATGCGCGCGGAGGTGCCGGACGGGTAGTACGCGCCCTCGTGGTAGTGGGCCGTGATCACCGAGTGCGCCAGGAAGGCGCTCTTCCCGGGCGGGAGCCCGTAGTCGCCCCAGCGGGCGCCCAGCACCGCCCGGAGCCGCTCGTCGCGCACGTGCTCGTCGAGCCACGAGCGGGTGGTGCGCAGCGCGAGCGAGCCCCGGCGCGCCAGGATCGCCCCTGCCAGCGCCGCCACCGGGGCGGGTGCGGCCGAGCGCATCGACGAGCACGTTCACCCAGGAGGCCGCGCGGTCCACGTCGGTGAAGAACCGGTCGATGGCCCGCCCCTCCGCCGGGAAGGCCGCGTGCAGGTCGGATCGGAAGTTCTCCCGGCCGGCGCGGATGCCGAACTCGAAGTCCGGGAAGACCAGCCGATCGTAGGTCTCCGGCATGCGCGACCAGTGGAGCTCGCCCCCGGTAGCCACCTGCATCGCGTGGCGCATCATGCCCGGGGCGCCCATCTCCCCGACGTAGTGGACGCCCACGTCCCACTCGAACCCGCCGCGGCGGGTGAAGGTGTGCGTGAAGCCGCCGGCGCGGTAGTGGCGCTCGAGCACCAGCACCTTCCTGCCGTGCAGCCGGGCCAGCAGGGCGGCGGTGGCCAGCCCTCCCATGCCCGAGCCGATGACGAGGACGTCGGCGTCGTGGGTTGGACTCGTGGCGGCGCTCATCGGCGGTCTCCCTGGGGCGCCGGGGTGGCGCCACCGGGGAGGAGTCTGGCGCAGGCCCGCCTGCGGCGCTTTGCCCGACGCGCCGACGTCGTGGCCGAACCGGCCAGCGGGGGTGCGATCCGGCGGGAAGCCCCGGCCGGTCCGGGGCGTTGTAGATTGCGCCGCCATGCCCGAGCTCGTGACCATCGGCTCCACGCCGACGAAGCCCGCCCGCTGGTCGAATCCCTACAAGGCCATCCCCGCCGTCCGCTGGGGCGTGCAGGGGCTCTATCTGGTGTTCCTGCTGCTCGTCGGCTTCGAGTTCTGGCGCTTCTACACGCAGGCCATCGCGCCGGGGCCGGTGACGGCGACGCGACCGCCCGCCGTCGAGGCCTTCCTCCCCATCAGCGCGCTGGTCGGGCTGAAGCGACTCGTGCTGACCGGGTACTGGGACCAGGTCCACCCCGCCGGGCTCACCATCCTGCTCGCCGCCCTCGTGGGCGCGCTCCTGGCGCGGAAGGCCTTCTGCGGATGGGTGTGCCCGGTGGGCACGATCTCCCGCGCGCTCGAGTGGGTGGGGGAGAAGGTCCTCTGGCGACGCCGGTGGCCGAAGGTTCCCCGCTGGCTCGACCTGGCGCTCACCTCGGTGAAGTACCTGCTCCTCGGCTTCTTCGCCTGGGCGATCCTCTGGCAGATGCCGCTCGAGGCCATCGACGGCTTCGTCACCTCGCCGTACAACGTCGCCGCCGACGCGAAGATGCTGCTCTTCTTCCTGGACCTCTCCACCACCTCGATGCTGGTCCTCGCCGGCCTCGTGCTCCTGTCGCTTCGTGGTGAAGAACGCCTGGTGCCGGTGGGGCTGCCCCTACGGGGCGCTGCTGGGGCTCGCGAGCTACGCGTCGCCCCTGCGGATCGTCCGCGACACCGCGACCTGCAACGACTGTGGCGCCTGCTCCCGCGCCTGCCCGGTGGAGATCCCGGTCCACGCCCGGCTCCAGGTCCGGTCGCCGGAGTGCACCGGCTGCCTCTCCTGCGTCGCCGCCAGCACCGTGCCCTCCTGCCTGGGCGTGAGCCGCGCCAAGCGGATCTCCCCCTGGGTCCTGCCGGCGGTGGGGGTGGGCACGATGCTCGTCTTCTGGGGCGTGGCCGTCGCCACCGGGTTCTGGACGAGCGACGTCCCCCTCGAGGTCTTCCGGCGCGCCTACCGCATGGCGCCCATGATCGGTCACTGAGGGCGGAGCGCCGGGGGCGGCGCGCACTCGATCACCACCGGCGCCCCGCTGCGCGGGTGCGGGAGCTCGATCCGCAGCGCGTGCAGGAGGTAGCCCGGGTCGCCCGGCACGGCGACGCCTCCGGCCAGCGGCAGCCCCCCGGGCCCGAAGAGCGGGTCGCCCACGAGCGGGTGGCCGGCCCAGGCGAGGTGGATGCGGATCTGGTGCGGGCGCCCGGTCTCGATCTCGACGTCGACGAGCGACGACGGCTCGGGGCCGCCCCGCCGCTCGAGCACCCGGACCCGGCTCCGCGCCACCTTGCCGCCCGGGGTCGCGGCGTGGATCGTCCTCGTGGGCGGATAGGGCACCTCGCCGATGGGCGCGTCGATCGGGAAGCGGTCCTGGGCCGGGTGCCCCGCGCAGAGCGCGCGGTAGAGCTTGCGCACCCGCCGGTCGCGGAACAGCGCCGCCACCGTCTCCCGGGCCGACGCGGTGCGGGCGAAGAGCACCACCCCCGACGTGTCGCGGCCGAGCCGGTGCATGGGCACGGCCTCCGGCGCACGCCGGCGCACCACCGCGAGCAGCGTGGACTCCAGGAACTGGCCGCCCCCCGGCAGGGTGGGGAGTCCGCGCGGCTTCGCCACGGCGAGGAGGTCCTCGTCCTCGAAGAGGACGGCCGTGCAGAGCGGCACGTCCGGCTCGTCCCACGGGGGGCGTTCCCAGGTCAGCCGCTGCCCGGCCCGGAGCAGCTGCTCCGGCCCGGCGACCACCCCGTCCACCCGGACCGCGCCGGACGCGATCCGCTCGCGCCACTCGGCCTCCCCGGCCGGGCCGCCGCGGGCGAGCAGGTGCGCGAGCACGGGCCGGCCCGCGCCGCCCGGTCCCACCTGTTCCGCGTAGACGTGTCCCTGGTTGCGCACGAGAAGCGACGATGCTACGTCGCAAAGCCATGAGCCGCATCTACAAGTCGCTTCCCCCGAAGGGCACCGCACTCGGCATCGCATTCAGCGGGGGGCTCGACACCCGCTGCGCGGTGGCCTGGCTCGCGGAGCAGGGCCTCGCCGTCCACGCCTACACCGCCGACCTGGCCCAGCCCGACGAGGCGAACCCGGCCGACATCCCGCCCATCGCGCTCCAGCACGGCGCGGTGAAGGCGCGGCTCATCGACTGCCGCGACGCGATGGTCCGGGAAGGGATCATCGCCATCCAGTGCGGCGCCTTCCACCTCTCGTCCGGCGGGAAGAAGTACTTCAACACCACCCCGCTCGGCCGCGCCGTGACCACCACCGCCATCGTGCGCGCCATGCGCGAGGACGGGGTCCACGTCTTCGGCGACGGCTCCACGCACAAGGGCAACGACATCCAGCGCTTCTACCGCTACGGGATCCTCGTCGACCCCGACCTGCGGATCTACAAGCCGTGGCTCGACCAGGCCTTCGTGACCGCCTTCGGCGGCCGCAAGGAGATGAGCGAGTACCTGGAGCGGCGCGGCCTGCCCTACAAGATGGGCACCGAGAAGGCCTACTCCACCGACGCCAACGTCCTCGGCGCCACCCACGAGGCCAAGGACCTGGAGCGGCTCGACACCGGCATGCGGATCGTGGCGCCCATCATGGGCGTGGCCCACTGGAAGCCGGAGACGCGGATCGACGCCGAGGAGATCACGGTGACCTGGGAGAACGGGCTCCCGGTCGAGCTCTCCGGCCGGCGCTTCGCCTCGCCGTACGAGCTCTTCCTCGAGGCCAACCGCATCGGAGGCCGCCACGGCCTGGGCATGAGCGACCAGATCGAGAACCGGGTCATCGACGCCAAGAGCCGCGGCGTCTACGAGGCCCCGGGCATGGCGCTCCTGCACCTCTCCTACGAGCGGCTGCTCTCGGCCATCCACAACGAGAACACCCTCGACCTCTATTCCACCCTGGGTCGAAGGCTGGGCCGCCTCCTGTACGAGGGCAAGTGGTACGACCCGGAGGCGCTCATGCTGCGCGACGGGCTCACCCGCTGGGTGGCCCCCTCGGTCACCGGGAGCGTCACGGTGGAGCTGCGCCGCGGCGACGACTGGAGCTACCTCGACACGCGCGCCCTCTACATGAGCTACGCGCCCCACAAGCTCTCCATGGAGCGGGTCGAGGACCCGGCCTTCACCCCCGAGGACCGCATCGGCGCGCTGGAGCTCCAGAACCTGAGCGTGGGCGACAACCGGGACCTCCTGCTCCACCACCTCGACGCCGTGCGGGCGCTCGGGGCGAGCACGCAGGCGCCGAAGCTCGCCGCGCTGCTGGGGTCGGACGAGAAGGAGTAGCCCCCGCCGCGGGAGCGGCGGCGGCTACCCGGTGGCGCCCACCGCGCCGCCCGGGGCGACGTCCGAGGCGTCGACCACGAAGTACACGCTCGACGTCCCCACCCCGGGAGCGAAGGGCTCGATCAGCTCGTAGAGCACGACGCCGCCTCCCAGCCGCTCGCAGAGCCGTTCCATGGCCTTCGACCCGCGCCCGCCGCTCTCGGCCTCCGCGTCCCGGGCCAGCGTCCGGACGCGGCAGTCGCGGCAGAAGACGTCCCCGTGGCGATCCTGGACGAGCAGCAGGTGCGGGCAGGCGACGTCCTCGACGAGGGCGTCGTGGAGGCAGACGGGGCACAGGAAGCTCGCCAGCGCGGAGCCGTCCCCCCGGCGGGCGCGGCGGCCGGACGGACCGGGTGTCGCATGCGTCTCGTTCATGCGACCAGGATAGGGATCGCACCGAACCACCGGTAGGCGCAGGAAAGACACTCATCGTTCCATGGATGGAACGATGGCCGGAACCCGGAGGTTCGGGCGGAACGGGGGGACCCGGCCGGGCCGGCCCGGGCGGGTCGGCGTGCCCCTCAGGGCGCCGGGGACTCGTCGATCCGGGCGGAGAGCCAGCCGGCCATGTCCCGCAGGCTCTCCTCGGAGATCTCGTGGCCGATGGGTACTCCCGGTATTCCACCCGGAGTCCCAGTGCGTCGAGGACGTCGCGGGCCTCGTGGCCGAAGGCCACCGGGACCACCGGGTCGGCCCGGCCGTGCTGCCAGAGGACCGGGAGGCCAGCCAGGCCCGGCGGGGGATTGGCCGGCACGGACAGGCGGGTGATCCGTCCGGAGTGCGCCACCACGCCGCGGAAGAGGTCGGGGCGCGCCAGCACCGACGCGGCGGCCATCGAGGCTCCCTGGCTGAAGCCGACGAGCCAGACGCGCGAGGGATCGGCGCCGTAGGCGTCGGCGGCCTCCCCGGCGAAGTGGAGGATGGCGTCGCGGCTCTCCACCACCTGCTCGAAGTCGATCCGCGGCGGCGACTCCGACCAGTCGATGTCGAACCACGAGTAGCCCATGGGCTGGGCCTCGCGGGGCGCCCGGGCCGACACGACGACCAGCCGCGGGTCGAGCCAGGGCGCGAGCCCGAACAGGTCCTGCTCGTCGGCGCCGAGGCCGTGCAGCAGGAGCGCCATGGGCGGCCGGGCGGACTCGACCGCGGCGGGCCGCGCGAGGTGCTCGAGGGTCACGGGATCACGCGGAGCGCGGAGCGCTTCGCCGGCCGGCCCGGAGCGGACGCCGGGGACGCCGGAAGCCTTCGCCCGGCGCGGCGACCTTCGCGGGCCACCACCTTGCCCACCAGGTCGTAGTCCCCGGCCTCGGTGATCTCGACGGTGACGATCTCGCCGGGATAGGCGACCCGCTCCCCCGGCACGTCGAACTCGTTGATGTAGGTGAGCCCGTCGATCTCCGGAGCCTGGCGCGCGTGGCGTCCCACCAGCAGGTGCTCGGAGCCCTCGGCCTTGCCCTCGACGAGCACCTCGATGCGCTGGCCGACCATGGCCTTCTGCGCCTCGCGGGAGATGCGCTGCTGGATCGCCATGACCTTCTTCTGGCGCGCCCGCTTGACCCGCTCCGGGACCTGGCCGTCCATCTCGGCGGCCGCCGTCCCCTCCTCGCGGGAGTAGGTGAAGACGCCGAGGCGCTCGAAGCGCTGCTCGCGGACGAAGGCCGAGCAGGTCCTCGAAGTCGTCCTCGGTCTCGCCGGGGAGCCCCACGATGAGCGCCGTGCGCAGCGCGATGCCCGGGACCCGGTCGCGCAGCTTGCCGAGCAGGCCGCGCAGGAACTTCACGTCCCGCCCGCGCTTCATGGAGCGGAGCAGCCGGTCGGAGGAGTGCTGCAGCGGCATGTCCACGTACTTCGCGATCTTCGGCTCCCGCGCGATGGTCTCCACCAGCGCGTCGGGGAAGTCGCGGGGGTAGGCGTAGTGGAGCCGGATCCAGCGGATGCCCTCGACCCGGCACAGCTCGGGGAGCAGGTGGTGGAGCCGCACCTTGCCGGGGAGATCCTGGCCGTAGGCGGTCAGGTCCTGGGCCACGAGCGAGAGCTCGACCACGCCCTGGGCGGCCAGCGCCTCGGCCTCGGCCACCACGTCGGCCACCGTGCGGGACCGCTGGGCGCCGCGCAGCTTCGGGATGATGCAGAAGGCGCAGGCGTTGTCGCAGCCCTCGGCGATCTTGAGGTAGGCGGTGTGGGTGGCGAGCGAGTTCACGCGCGGCGTGGTGGCGGCGTGGACGAAGTCGGGGTCGGGGACGATGACCCGGCTGGCCTGCGCGTCGGAGACGATGGCGGCGATGTCCTGGTAGGCCCCGGTGCCGATGAAGTGGTCGACCTCGGGCATCTCCCGGGCCATCTCCTCCGGGTAGCGCTGGGTCAGGCAGCCGGCCACGACCAGCTTCTTGCAGCGCCCCTCCTCCTTCATCCGCGCCAGGTCGAGGATGGCCTGGACCGACTCCTCCTTGGCGCTCTCGATGAAGCCGCAGGTGTTCACGACGATGACGTCGGCCCGGGCCGGGTCCTGGACCAGCCGGTAGCCGGCCTGGGACAGGGTGCCGAGCATGACCTCGCTGTCCACCCGGTTCTTCGGGCAGCCGAGGGTGTGCATGTAGACGGGCGTCGCCATGGGGAGGGGCGCGATCTAACCCGCCGGGCCGGGGTGGCGCAACGCCACCCGGATCGGGGCCCGGCTCAGTGCTTGGCGGCTGGCGCCGAGGGGGGCGTCGTGGTGACGATCGGGACGCCCATGGGGCCGACCGGGATGTAGATGACCGAGTGGTTCGGGCTCCCCACCATGGCCTTCTGCGCCTCGATGGCCTCGTGCTGCACGTAGAGGGGCGTGAGCCGCTGCTGGATGATCTGGGTGGCCCGGGCGATGCCCTCGGCCTCCACCACGCGCCGCTCGGCGTCCTTCCTGGCGATCTCCACCTGGGTGGCGCGGGTCTCGAGGTCCTGGGTGACGGCGAGCTTGTTCGAGACCGCCTGCGCGACGACGGCCGGGTACTGGAGGTTCCCCACCACCACGTTCATGACCTCGAACGGCCCGTCCTTGGTCTTCTCCTGCGCCCACCGGGTCAGCTCGTTGCTGATCTTGCCGATGTTCTCGTTCAGCGGGAACGCGTCGTAGTGGGCCACCGCCTCGCGGATCTCGGTGCGGAGCGGCTCCTTCAGGAAGTTCCCGAAGGCCACCTGCACCTGGTTCGGCCCCTCGCCGAGCGTGGTGTACTGCTCGATGAACTCCTTCACCCGGTCGCCCCGGACGCGGAAGATGGTGTGCGCCCGGAAGGAGACCATCAGCTTGTCCTTGGTGAGGACCGCGTTGTCGCCGGAGAAGTCCTCCTCGTAGCTGAAGGGCGTGACCGACACGTTCATCACCTTCACGAGCCAGGAGGCGCCGTAGCTCGTGGGGCCGGTCTGCAGCCCGACGTAGCTCGCCTTGCCGACGATGGCGCCGCGGGTGAGGTAGCCCACGTAGCCGGCCGGGGTGGCCGGGTTGCCGCAGGAGGTGAGGGCGAAGGGGCCGAGGACGGCGAGGGGAAGCAGGAAGAGGAAGCGTCGCATCCGCGGAGCATACGACAGGCGCGAGCGCGCCGAACCCCCCGTCACTCCCGGAAGTTCTGGAACTGCAGCGGAATCCCCAGGTTGGCTCCCCGGATGGCGGCCATGGCGCCCTGGAGGTCGTCCCGCTTCTTGCCGGTGACCCGCACCGCCTCGCCCTGGATGGCCGCCTGCACCTTGAGCCCGGAGCCCTTGATGAGCGCCACGATCTTCTTCGCGTCCTCCTGCTTCAGGCCTCGGCGGAGCTTCACGAGCCGCTTCACGTGCCCGCCCGCGGCCGGCTCGATCGCCTGGGGGTCGAGCCCCTCGAGCGGAACGCCGCGCTTGGCGAACTTCTCCATGAGCACGGTGTAGGCCGCGTCGACGCGGCCGTCGCTGTTCCCCTTGATGAGGATGCCCCCGTCCTGCTGCCGCTCCAGGTCGGTCGAGGTCCCCTTGAAGTCGAACCGCTGCGCGATCTCCTTCCGCGACTGCTGGAAGGCGTTCTCCACCTCCATGAGGTCGAGGTCGCTCACCGCGTCGAAGCTCGGCATCTCCCGCTCCCTTCCGGCACCCTGGGCGCCGCGTTCAGATCTCCAGCACCACCACCTGCACCGCCGGGCGCCGGCCGCCCTCCCGCCGGAACCAGCGCCGGACCGCCTGCGAGACCTCCCGCTCCAGCGACCGCACGTCCCGGGACCCGGCGGGGATCTCGAGGAGCGCGCGCCCCACCTCGCCGGCCACCTCCGCCTCCCGGCCGGCGAGCCCCGCCGCCCCCCGTCCGCGGATCTCCAGGGGGCGGACCGCCTCCCGGGTGACGCGGTCCACCACCAGCACCGCCAGGACGATCCCGTACTCGGCGAGCGCCCGCCGATCTCGTACCACGCCCGGCTCCACCACGCCGAAGGAGGCGTCGCGGTCGAGGTGGATGCGCCCGGACGGGAGGCGGTCCTCGACGCGGCGGACCCCGCCGTCGGAGAGCTCCAGCACCTCCCCGTCCACCATCACGTGGCGGCGGTCGGCGGAGAGCCCCTCCGCGGCGGCGTGGGCGGCGTGCCGCGTCAGGTGGCGGAGCTCCCCGTGGATGGGGAGGAAGTGCTCCGGCCGGGCCAGGCGGACCAGGCGCCGCTGCTCGTCCTCCTGGGCGTGCCCGGAGACGTGGAGCGCGCGGAAGTCCTCCCAGAGCACCTCGGCGCCGCGCCCGGTCAGCCCGTTCACCGTGCGGCCGATGGCCACCTCGTTCCCGGGGATGTAGCGGGACGAGAGCAGCACCCGGTCGCCGGGACGCACCGGCAGCTCGAGCAGCTCGCCCCGCGCCAGCCGCCCCAGCGCGCTGCGGGGCTCCCCCTGGGTCCCGGTGACCACCACGCAGGTCTCGCGGGGGCGCAGGTCGCGCGCCTCCTCCAGGGTGGCCAGCTGGCCGGGCGGGAATCGCAGGTAGCCCAGCTCGACGCCGAGCCGCAGGTTCTCCTCCATGGAGCGGCCGAGCGGCACGAGGCGCCGTCCGTAGCTCCGGGCCGCGTCGGCCACCTGCTGGATGCGGTGCAGGTGGGAGGAGAAGCAGGTCACCCAGACGCGGCCGGGCGCGCCGTCCATGGCGACGCGGAGGGCCGGGCCGACCGCCGACTCGGAGAGCGAGGTGCCGGGCCGGTCGGCGTTGGTGGAGTCGGAGAGGAGCACGCGGATCCCCTCGCGGCCGAGCGCCTCGACGCGGGCCAGGTCGGTGCGCCGCCCGTCGAGCGGCGCCTCGTCGATCTTGAAGTCGCCCGAGTGGTAGACGGTCCCCTGCGGCGTGGAGAGCGCCAGCGCGCAGGCGTCCGGGATCGAGTGGGCCACGGCCACGAACTCGGCGCCGAACGGGGAGGCCGCGCCGGATCGCACCGCGTCCCCGGCCCGGACCTCGCGCAGGTCGGCCTTCACCCCCGCCTCCTCCAGGCGGGGCCGCAGGAGCGCCAGCGCCAGCCGGGGCCCGAACACGGGGACGGCCAGGTCGCGCAGCAGGAGCGGGAGCGCGCCGATGTGGTCCTCGTGACCGTGGGTGACGAAGACGGCGTCCACCCGGTCCCGCCGCTCCCGCAGCCAGGAGAGGTCGGGCGAGATGGCGTCCACGCCGAAGGGCTCGGCCGGGAAGAGCAGGCCGCAGTCGACCACCGCGACGCGCCCCTCGGACTCGAGCGCCAGGCAGTTCATGCCGATCTCGCCGAGGCCGCCCAGCGCGGAGATGCGGACCGAGGATGCCATCGCCGCCAATCTACCCCGCCCCGGCGGCGGGCGAGCCCCCCGGACGCGTCCGGGTCGTGGTATGGGCGGCCATGGCGCCCGTCGACCCCATCCTCGACCCGCTGAACGACGCCCAGCGCGAGGCGGTCCTGCACGGGGACGGGCCGCTCTTGGTGCTCGCCGGCGCGGGCTCGGGCAAGACCCGCGTCATCGTGCACCGCATCGCCCACCTGATCCGGGAGCGGGGCATCGCCCCCTGGCACGTGCTCGCCGTCACCTTCACCAACAAGGCGGCGGGCGAGATGCGGGAGCGGCTCGCCGACCTGCTCGGGCTGGAGGGGGCCGACGCCTGGGTGCAGACCTTCCACGCCTTCGGGGCCCGCTTCCTGCGGCGCGAGGCGGCCCGGGCCGGCCTGCCGCCCTCCTTCGCCATCTACGACGACGACGACCAGAAGCGGCTGGTGAAGCGGATCCTGGCCGACATGGGGATCTCCGACGACGGCCGCTTCGGCCCGCGCGACGTGCTCTCCCGCATCGATCGCTGGAAGAACCTGGGCCACTCGCCCGGCTCGGTGCGCTTCGAGGAGCACGACGTCGAGACCGAGCGCAGCCTCGAGGTGTGGCGCCGCTACGAGAAGGCCCTCTCCCGGGCCGGCGCGGTGGACTTCGGCGACCTCCTGCTGCGCCCGGCGCAGCTCCTCGACGCCGACCCCGAGCTGCGGGCCCGCTGGAGCCAGCGCTTCCGCCACGTGCTGGTGGACGAGTTCCAGGACACGAACCCCGCGCAGTACCGGCTCCTGCGCCTGCTCGCCGGGGAGCGCCGGAACGTCTGCGTGGTGGGCGACGACGACCAGGCCATCTACCGCTGGCGCGGCGCCGACGTGTCCAACATCCTCGACTTCGACAAGGACTTCCCGGGCGTCCGGGTGGTGAAGCTGGAGCAGAACTACCGCTCCACCGCCAACGTGCTCGAGGCCGCCCACGCGGTCATCTCGCGGGCCACGCGCCGCCGGGAGAAGAAGCTCTGGACCACCCGGGAGGCCGGGGCGCCGCTCGCCCTGCTGGTGGCCCAGGACGAGCACGAGGAGGCCCAGCGGATCACGGCGGCGGTGGAGGCCGAGCGCCACCGCGGGACCCGGGGCGACGAGATCGCCGTGCTCTACCGGGTGAACGCCCAGTCGCGCCCGCTCGAGGCGGCGCTGCGCGCGGGGCGCATCCCGTACGTGATCGTGCGGGGCACGAGCTTCTACGAGCGAGCCGAGGTGCGCGACGCGGCGGCCTGGCTGCGGCTCGCGCTCAACCCCTCCTCCGACCTCGACCTGCTCCGGGTGGTCAACCGCCCGGCCCGCGGCATCGGCGAGAAGACGCTCGAGCGGCTCCAGGCCTTCGCCGCCGGCAACGGCCTCACCCTCTTCGAGGCGGTGGGGCGCCGGGACGAGATCGACGAGCTGAAGTCCGCGGCGCGGCGCAACCTGGGGGAGTTCCACGAGGTGGTGGCCGGGCTGCACCAGGACATCCCCGGGCTCGACGCCGGCGTGGCCGTGCAGGAGGCCGTCACCCGGAGTGGACTGCTGGAGCGGCTCAAGGCGGAGGGGACCGACGAGGCCGCCGACAAGGCCGAGAACCTGCTCGAGCTGGTGGCGGCGGCCCGCGAGTTCGACGAGGCGCGGGCCACCGAGCGCCCCTCCCGCGATCCGGAGGAGCCGCTCCCGCCGCCCCTGGCCCGCTTCCTCGAGCAGATCGCCCTCATCGGCGACGCCGACGGGCCGACGCCGGAGGGCCGGGTGGCGCTCATGACGCTCCACGCGGCCAAGGGGCTCGAGTTCGAGGCGGTGTTCCTGGCCGGCGTCGAGGAGGGCATGCTGCCCTACGAGCGCCCCTGGCGGCGCGAGTCCGAGGGCGGGGAGCGGGCCGCCGAGCTCGACGAGGAGAGGCGCCTCTGCTACGTCGGCATGACCCGCGCGAAGTCGCGGCTCACCCTGTCGCTCGCCCGCCGGCGCATGGCCTATGGCGAGGCCGGACCGAGCTGGCGGGAGCGGGAGCCGTCCCGCTTCCTGGGCGACCTCCCGCCGGAGCTGTTCGGCCTTCCCTCCCGGCCGCCGCCGCGCCCCGCGCCGACCGGGCCGGTGATCCGGCGCCACCCCGGCTCGCTCCCCGGCGATCCGGTCATCGAGTACGACGGCGAGGACGCACCCTCGCGCACGCCCCCGGCCCCGGCCCGGCCGGCTCCCCGGCGGCCGGGCGGTCCCACGGTGGACTACTCCTTCGATCAGCGCCCCGAGGGGACGAGGGCGGCCTTCACCGCGGGTGACCGGGTGACCCACCCCAGCCTGGGGGTGGGCCTGGTGCGGACCTGCGACGGCCCCGGGCCGGAGGCCAAGGTCACGGTGGCCTTTCCCGGGGTCGGCGAGAAGCGGGTGATCGCCAAGTTCCTCAGGCGCGGGTGATGTTCTAGACTCGGCCGGTCATGACCGCACTCGCCCGCTTCCGGTCGCCCGTCGGGACCCTCTCGGTGGAGGCGACGGACGAGGGGGTGTGCAGCGTCCGCTTCGGCGGGCGCGACGGGGTCCGCCCCCCCATCAGCAAGAAGACCCGCCACAACCTGGAGGCCGGGCTGCAGGCGCTGGCCGACTACTTCTCCGGCCAGCCGCCGCTCCTCCCGCCCCTCGACCTGCACGGGACCGAGCACCAGCGGATCGTCTGGGAGGCGCTGCTCGCCATCCCCTGGGGCGAGGTGGTCACCTATGGTGAACTGGCCGCCCGCATCGGCTCCCGCGGCGCCCGCGCGGTGGGCAACGCCAACGGCCAGAATCCCGTCGCCATCCTCGTTCCCTGCCACCGGGTGGTCGCCGCCGGGGGGCGCCTGGGCGGCTACGCCGGCGGCGCCGACGTGAAGGCCTGGCTGCTCGCCCACGAGGCGGGGCACGGGCCGGCCCTGCGTCCGCTGCGCCCACCCCGCCACGTCTGAGGTGCCCGTGCGCGCCACGTTCCTCGTCCTCTGCACCCTCCTCGCCGCGGAGGAGTTGCCACCGGCTTCCGCCCCGCCCGCCCCGGCCGCCTCCCTGACCGTCGAGATCGCGGGGCTGAAGGACGACGCGGGGACGGTCCACGCCTCGCTCTACGCCTCGGCGGACGGGTTCCCCACCCGGCCGGCCAAGGCCTTCCGCCAGGCCGACGCGTTCATCTCGGGGGGAACGGCCCGGGTGGTCTTCCAGGGACTCTCGCCGGGCGGCTACGCCGTCGCCGCGTACCACGACGAGAACGGCAACGGGAAGCTCGACACCGGCTTCCTGGGCATCCCCACCGAGGGGCTCGGCGCCTCGAACGACGCCAAGGGATTCATGGGGCCGCCGGGGTTCGACGAGGCGAGAGTCGAGGTTCGGCCCGGCGAGAACCGCATCGTCGTCCGCGTCGCCTACTGACGGGGAATGGCCGCGCGGCCGGGGGGCCGCCGCGTCAGGCCGTCGGGCCGCCGCCCAGGAGCACCTTCCCCCCGATGATCGCCGCCCAGAGGACCTTCACCCGGAGTGTCCAGGGGGTGGTGCGGAAGTCGAGCTCGATGAACTTCATGGCGGGCCCCTTCGGGGGTCCCCGGCAGGCTGGGACCCGAAAGGGTGCATTGTCCACGAGCCCCTGCTCGGGGCGCAAGCTGTCGCAATATCATGGCAACAATTCAGTTTTTCGGTCGGTAGTGCTTTGCGAAGTCGAGGAACAGGTCGCTCGGGGTCTGGTCGAAGCCGAGCGGCTGCATGAGGAGCAGCCACCCGACGAGCACCGCCCGGGCCGTCGAGGCGGCCCGCGCGCCCCCCACGCCCACGGCCATGGGGGCGAAGAGCAGGACCGCCCCGTGCCACCAGTCGTAGATGTCGGTGAGGGCGAGGCCGAGGGCTGCGGCCACCAGTCCCGCCACCAGCGGACTCCCGTACCACCACGAGGCCGCCGCGGCCGCCGCGCTCGCCGCCACCACCGCCCAGAACCGGGCCCCGGCGCCGATCACGCCGAGTGAAGGGTGCAGGGTGTCGAGGTAGGCCTTGGTGGCCGGCCACTGCAGGAGGAAGGTCCCGACCACCACCGCCCCGGCCAGGCCGACCGCGGCGATCGCGCCCCAGGGGCGCTCCTCGCGGGGCGCGGTGAGCGCCTGCCAGAGCGCGACCACGCCCACCGGAACGAGCGCCACCGCCCGGTAGTGGAGGAGGCCGGCCAGCGCCAGCCAGAGGAGCGCGCGATCGGGTCGGCTCCGGCGGAGCGAGAGGAGCGCCATGGCCCCCGCGCCGAGGAAGGTGACGTCGTAGAACCCCTGCAGCGCCAGCCGGATCAGGTAGACCCAGGCGATCATCCCCACCACGGCGCGGCCGCCGGCCGGCTCCTCGGCGAGAAGCGCGAAGATCCCGAGCAGCGCGAGGTGGGCGAGCACGAGCAGCCAGAGCACCCCCACCCGGCCGAAGGTCTCCTGGCTCATGGGAACGAGCCGCCCGGCGATGGCGGCGGGCAGGAAGACCGCGAACATCCCGGGCGGATAGTTCACCGGCATCCGAGGCCAGGCGCCGGTCTGCTGCGGGTATTCGACCCCGCGCGACGACTCGGCGAGCGGGAGCCGGTACGCGTCGAGCCCCTTCTGGAGGAAGACCCAGGTGGCGTGCGCGTGGTGGAGGTGGTCGGTGTAGCCCGCCGACAGGTCGCCGTACGGGCTCGTGTTGGTGAGCGGGACCAGCGCGGTGAGCCCCAGGGAGACGGCGACCAGCGCGACCAGCGCGCGGCGCGGCGGCTTCTCCATGGATCAGATCCGCTCGGCGCTCACCAGCATGTTGTCGCCGAGGTTCACCGGGACCGGCCAGCTCGGCGGGACCACCCGCGCGAGCGAATGGGTGAAGGGCGAGAGCACCGGGAAGCTGGCGCCGATCTTGCGGAGCAGGTAGCCGGCCGAGACCGTGTGGCTGTAGGTGCGGATCCCGGTGACGCGGAACCCCGCCTCCTCGAGCAGCGCCGACATGGTGGGGCGGTCGAAGTAGACGAGGTGCATGTCCATGAGCCAGGGCCAGCGGGCGCCGAGCAGCCGGGCCACCAGGCTGCCGGTGTCGATGGTCGAGAGGTAGAGGCGGCCGCCGGGGAGGAGCAGCATGCGGGCCGCCGCCAGCTCCTCGCGCGGGTCGGGCAGGTGCTCGACCACGTCCCAGAGGGTGAGGACCTCGTAGCGCTCGGCCGTGCCGGCGAGGGTCTCGAGCGGCGTGGAGTGGACGGTGAAGCCCTGCGCCCGGGCGTGCGAGGCGGCCCAGCGGGAGAGCTCGAGCCCCTCGGCGCGGAAGCCGTGCTCCCGTGCCACCTCGAGGAAGTACCCACAGTAGGCGCCCACGTCGAGCAGGCGGCGCCCGGTGCCGGGCCCCAGCGTCCGGATCACGTTGCGGAACGTGAGGATGCGGTTCTCCCGCTCGGACATGTAGAGCGGGTCGACCACGCCGGTGTAGGCCTCGTGGAGCGCCTCGTCCGACGGCATGGGCCACTGGAAGAGCAGGCCGCAGTCCTCGCATCCATAGATGGGGGGGTGGTGCCGGTGGCCGAAGCTGGTGCAGCGCCAGGCGCCGCCGTCGAGCTGGGCCATCTGCCCCCGGGCCGGGAAGCGCAGGGCGAGCCGGGAGTCCCCGCAGAGCACGCAGCGATCGGGCACGGGCGCGAGCGCGCGTGCGGGTTCCCTGGCGATGGCGGTGGATTCCCTCACGGGGGCGACCTCATAACACCGGTTCCGCCCCCCGCCAAGCGCACTTGCCGCGCCCCCGAGCCCTGCTAGAGTCGGTCGAGGAGGTCGAACATGACGAAGGTGCTCGCGATGATCCTGGCTGGTGGGGAAGGGCGGCGGCTCGATCCGCTCACCCGCGAGCGCGCCAAGCCGGCGGTGCCCTTCGGCGGCCGCTACCGCATCATCGACTTCGTCCTCTCCAACTTCGCCAACTCCGGCATCGTGCGGATGAAGGTGCTCGTCCAGTACAAGTCGGACTCCCTCAACACCCACGTGCAGCGGGCCTGGCGCCTCACCTCGCTCCTCAACGAGTACGTGGAGATCGTGCCGGCGCAGATGCGCTACGGCCCGAAGTGGTTCGAGGGCTCCGCCGACGCCATCTACCAGAACCTGAACATCATCACCGACGAGGAGCCGGACTACACCTTCGTCTTCGGCGCCGACCACGTCTACCGCATGGACGTGCGCCAGATGCTCGACTACCACACCGGCCACCAGGCCGACCTGACGGTGGCCGCCATCCCGGTGCCGCGCGCCGAGGCCCACGACTTCGGCATCATCGAGATGGCCCCCGACGGCCGGATGATCGGCTTCGTCGAGAAGCCCAAGCCCGGGACCGAGAAGACCATGCCCGGCGACGACACCCGCTGCCTGGCCTCGATGGGCAACTACCTCTTCACCACCGACTCGCTGGTGCAGGAGATCGTCCGCGACGCCGGCGACGCGGCCTCGGCCCACGACTTCGGCAAGTCGATCGTCACGTCGATGCACGCCCGCAAGCGCGTCTTCGTCTACGACTTCATGACCAACATCGTGCCCGGCCAGTCGGAGAAGGAGCGGGGCTACTGGCGCGACGTGGGGAGCCTGGACGCGTACTACCAGTCCAACATGGACCTGGTCGACGTGGACCCGGTCTTCTCCCTCTACAACTTCGAGTGGCCCATCTTCACCATCCGGTACAACTACCCGCCGGCCAAGTTCGTCTTCAACAACGCCGCCGAGAACCGGGTCGGCCGCGCCACCGACTCGCTCATCTCCGAGGGCTGCATCGTCTCGGGCGGCAACGTGCACCACTCCATCCTCTCGCCCCGCGTGCGCATCAACAGCTACAGCTACGTGGAGGGCGCCATCCTCTTCGAGGACGTGACGGTGGGACGCCACTGCAAGATCCGGCGGGCCATCATCGACAAGCACGTCGACATCCCGCCCGGGACGGTCATCGGCTACGACCCCGAGGAGGACAAGGCCCGCTTCCAGGTGACCGAGAGCGGCATCGTGGTCATCCCCAAGGGCATGCGGATCGAGCCGCGCGGGTAGATCCACGTTAGAAGGAGGGGGAATGAACGCCCTCCTCGCCCTCGCCTGCGGCGCCTCGATGGCCGCCGCCCCCCAGGCCGTCCCATCCATCCCGTTCCAGCAGTTCACGCTGCCGAACGGCCTGCACGTCATCCTCTCCGAGGATCACACCGCCCCGCTCGTCGGGGTCGAGATGCTCTACGACGTGGGCTCGAAGGACGAGAAGCCCGGCCGCACCGGCTTCGCCCACCTGTACGAGCACCTCATGTTCCAGGGGACGGCCAACCTCCCCAAGGGCGAGTCCGACCGGCTCATCGAGGCCGCCGGCGGCGTCGTCGAACGGCTCCACCAGCCCCGACCGCACCCAGTACTGGGAGCAGGTCCCCTCGAACGCGCTCGAGCAGATGCTCTTCATCCAGGCCGAGCGCATGGGCCACCTGCTGCCCACGCTCGACCAGGCCAAGCTCGACAACCAGCGCGAGGTGGTGCGCAACGAGCGGCGCGAGAACTACGAGATGAAGCCCTACGGCCTGGCCTGGAAGGTGCTCCTCGAGAACCTCTGGAACCCCGAGTTCCCCTACCACTGGCAGGCCATCGGCTCGCACGAGGACCTCCAGGCGGCGTCGCTCGCCGACGTGCGCGAGTTCTACCAGCGCTGGTACGGCCCCGGGAACGCGTCGCTCGCCATCGTGGGCGACATCGACCCGGTGAAGACCCGCGCGATGGTCGAGCGGTACTTCGGCGGGATCCCGGCCGCGCCCCCGCCGCGCGCGGGTCAGGCCGCTGCCCTCGCCGCTCGCCGCCGAGAAGCGGGTCACCCTGACGGATCAGGTCCAGCTGCCCCGGCTCTACCTGGCCTGGCAGACCCCCAGGGAGTACGCCGACGGCGACGCCGCGCTCGAGGTGCTCGGCGACGTGCTGGCCACCGGGAAGTCGAGCCGCCTCACCCGACGCCTCGTGATGGAGGAGCGGATCGCCCAGAACGTCATGGCGGGACAGCAGTCGCCAGGCGCTCGCCGGCATGTTCGTCGTGGTGGCCACGCCCAAGCCGGGCGTGAAGCCCGAGCAGCTCGAGGCGGTCGTCGACCAGGAGATCGCCCGGATCGCGAAGGACGGGCCCACGGCGCGAGGAGCTGCAGCGGGCCAAGAACCGGATCGAGTCGCAGGTCATCTTCGGCCTCGAGCCGGTGGGCGGCTTCGGCGGCCGCGCCTCCCACCTCAACTCCTACTACTGGGAGACCGGCGACCCCGGCTACCTGGGCAAGGACCTGGAGCGCTTCCGCGCCCTCACCGCGGAGGACGTCCGCGCGGCCGCCGCGAAGTACCTGGCGAACAGGAACCGCGTCGCGCTGACCGTCGTCCCGCGCCCGGCCGCCCCGGCTGCCGCGAAGGAGGCCAAGTGATGCGCCCCCGTATCTCCGCCTCCTGGCTCGCGGCCCTGGCGCTCGCCCTCGCGGCCTGCGCCACCACCGCGCCCCGCCCCGCTCCCGACGCGCCGGCCGCCGTGGCCCCCGCGGCGGCGCCCGCCGTCGCGCCGTCGCCCACGGCCCTGTCGGTCCCGCCGCTCGGCCCGCCCGTCGACCTGCACCTCCCGGTGCAGCAGAAGTTCACGCTGCCGAACGGCCTCGCCGTCCGGCTGGTCGAGTCCCACCGCCTCCCCATCGTCGCCGTGCACCTGGTGCTGCTCGAGGGAGGCGCGGCGCGCGATCCGGCCGACCTCCCGGGCGTGGCCAGCTTCACCGCCGCCATGGTCACCGAGGGGACGAAGACGCGCTCGGCCATCCAGCTCTCCGACGAGCTCGGCTTCCTGGGCGCCTCGCTCGGCGCCGGCGCCAGCATGGACGCCGCCTACCTCTCCGGGAGCTCCCTCTCGCGCCACCTGCCGAAGCTGCTCGAGCTGCTCGCCGACGTCACCATGAATCCGGCCTTCCCGGCCTCCGACTTCGGCCGCGTCCAGGACCAGCGGAAGGTGTCCCTGCTGCAGCAGCGCGACCAGCCGGGCGCCATCGCGTCGAAGACCTTCGGCAAGCTCTTCTGGGGCAACCACCCCTACGGCCACTGGTCGGGCGGCACCGAGGAGTCGGTGGCCCGGACGACGCGAGAGAACCTGGCCCGCTTCCACGCCGAGCACTGGCGCCCCGGCGCCGCCGAGCTGGTGGTGGTCGGGGACGTCGATGCCGCCACGCTCCGCGCCGAGCTCGCGAAGGCGCTCTCCGGGTGGACGGGTAGCGCCCCGGCCCGCCCGGCCAGCGCCGAGAGCCCGGCCGGCCAGCGCCGGGCCGTGCTCGTGGAGAAGCCGGACGCCCCGCAGACCTTCCTCATCCTGGGAATGCCCGGCATGGCCCGCAGCGACCCGCAGTACGTGGCGGCCCAGGTCCTCTTCCAGGTGCTCGGCGGCGGCTCGGCCTCGCGCCTCTTCCGCGACCTGCGCGAGGACAAGGGCTACACCTACGGCCTCTCCGCGCGGGAGAGCGCCCAGAAGCTGGGCGGGGCCTCCTACCTGGGCGGCAGCGTGCGCGCCGACGCCACGGCCCAGGCCATCCGCGACCTGCTCGCGCAGGTGAACGCGCTCCGCGACGTCCCCGTGCCCGCAGGCGGAGCTCGAGGACTCGAAGGACGGCATCGTCCGTTCCCTGCCCGCCGACTTCGCGTCCGTCGCCGGCATCGCCGGCCGGGTCGCCGAGCAGGTGGTCTACGCGCTGCCCGACGACTGGTGGAGCCGCTATCCCGCCGCGGTCCGGGCGGTCACCGCCGCCGACGTCCAGCAGGTGGCGCAGCGCTTCCTCGACCCCGCCCGCCTCTCCACCGTGATGGTCGGCGACCCGGCGGTGGTGAAGCCGCAGCTCGACGGGCTCCCCATCGGAGAGGTCGAGGTGAGGAAGCCGTGAGGGAGCTGCAGAACGAGTTCTCCTGGTCCAAGTCGCGCCACGAGAAGTTCGCGGAGTGCCCGCGCGCCTACTGGTTCCACTACTACGGCTCCTGGGGCGGCTGGGACGCGGCCAAGGGCCCGGACACCCGGGAGCTGTACGTCCTGAAGAACCTCTCCTCCCGCTGGCAGTGGGCGGGTTCCGTGGTGCACGAGGCGCTGCGCCACATGCTGAACCGCTCCCGCTTCACCGGGGACCGCAAGGCGCTCGACCAGCTCCTCGAGGAGACCCGGCGCCGCTCCCGGACCCAGTTCGCCGGCTCGCGCGACAAGAGCTACTGGCGCGACCCCAAGCGCATCCCGGGCCTCCTCGAGCACGAGTACGCCGAGCCGGTGGCGCCCGAGGAGTGGAAGCGGATCTGGGACGAGCTCATCGAGGGCTCGATCCGCGCCTTCTACGGCAGCCAGACCTTCGACCGGATCCGCGCCATCCCGGCGGCGCGCTGGCTCACCGTCGACGAGCTCGACTCCTGGAGCTTCGAGGGGACCAAGATCTGGGTGGCCATCGACTTCGCCTACCGGGACGAGGACGACCGGATCCACGTCCTCGACTGGAAGACCGGCAAGGAGCGCGGGGCCGACCACATGCAGGTGGCCCAGTACGCCCTCTACGCGCAGCAGAAGTGGCAGGCGCCGCCCGAGTCGGTGGTGGGCGGGCTCGTCTACCTGGGCGCCGGCGCCGACCGCGTCGACGTGGCGGTGGACGCCCCGGCGCTCGAGGCCGCGCAGGCCCGGATGCGGGAGAGCATCGGCGGCATGAAGGCGATGCTCGACGACCCGCTCCGGAACGCCGCCTCGAAGGAGCGGTTCCCGCCGATCGAGGATCGGTCCGCCTGCAGGCGCTGCCCGTTCCGCAGGCCCTGCGGCCGGATGTGAGCCGGCCGAGGGCCTGGGACGGGCGTCAGGGTCCCTGGTAGACGATGTCGAACGCCGTCGCCGCGACGCCGAACTGGCCGTCGTGTGTTCGTCACCACCAGCCGGTAGGTGCCCGGGTTCACCTTGGGTGCCTCCACCACGAGCTCGGTGGCGGACGCCGACACGATCAGCGCGTAGGTTGCCGATCTGGACCTGGACGCCGGTGCTCGCGCTGAAGTCCGCGCCGGCTGATGGTGATGACGTCCCCCTTGTGCATGTTGGTGAGCGCGTCCGGGGGCGCGACCGACACGGACGTGATGGTCGGGGGCGGCCCGTAGTGGAAGCCGGGGTAGGTGGCCGAGCCGCCGTCCGGGTTCCGGATGACCAGGTCGACGAAGGCCCCGGCTCCGGCGGGCTGGGGCGGGATGGTCAGGGTGAGGTACTTCCGCGGGCGGCGTGGCGTCGGAGATCACGAGCCCGGTCGCGGCCGCGCCGCCGAAGGTGGCCGTGACGCCGGGCTGGAATCCGGAGCCGAGGATGTTGAGCGTGGTCCCGCCGGCGGGCGGAGCGCCGCGGATGCTCAGGGCGTCGATGACCGGGGGCGCGGCCAGGAAGGTGTAGCCGAGCGCGACCGAGGCCACCTGGCCGGTGAACGGGTTCAGGAAGGTCACGTCGACGGCGCCCACCGGCTGAGTGAGCCGGCGTCGTCACGGTGATCTGGGTGGAGAGCACCGGGTCCGACGATCGTGGCCGCCACGCCCCCGAAGGTCACGACGCCGCCGGTGACGAAGTTCGTCCCGGTGAGGACCACCGTGGTCCCGCCGGCGGCCGGCCCGGAGGACGGGCTGATCGCCGGTGAGGGTCGGGGCCGAAGGCGCCGGCGGCGGGTCGACGAAGGTGAAGGCCCCGGCCAGCGTGGCGCTCTGGCCGTCCGGGTTGGTCACGGCGACCGGTGCGAGCCCCGCCGGATGCGCCGGCGCGTCGTCACGGACGAGCGTCAGGTTGGTGCGGCCGGTCACCGTGGCCGCGGCCCCGCCGACCGTCACCTGGCTGCCGCTCGACGCCGGAGACGAACCCGGTGCCCGCGATGGTCACCGATGTCCCGCCCGACGACGGGACCGGTGGCCGGGCTCACGCTCGTGATGGCGGGCGGGGCGACGTAACGAGTACCCGCCCGCCAGGGTCGCGGACAGCCCGCTGCCGTTCGTGACCACGACGCTCCACCGACCCCGGCGCCGTGGGCGGGCGCCGTCACGGTGAGGGTGCTGGCGGTCCGGGACACGACCGCGGCGGCCACGCCGCCGAAGGTGACCGAGGCGCCCGCGTCGAAGTCGGCGCCCGACAGCGCGACCGTGGTGCCTCCCGCGGTGGGCCCGGAGGCGGGCGTCGCGCCCGTGAGCGACGGAGGCGGGATGACCGGCGCCGCGGTGTAGGTGAATCCGGACGGGCAGGGTCGAGGCCTGGGTGTCGGCGTTCGTCATCACGACCGCCACCGCCCCCGCGGCGTGCGGGGGCGTCACCACCGTCACGGCGCTCGGGCTCACGCTCACGACCGTGGCCGCCGCCGCCACCGAAGGCTGACCGTCACCGGGCGCCACGAAGCCGGAGCCCCCGAGCGTCACCGTCGTGCCGCCCGGCGGCGGCCCCCTGGGCGGGAGCCGCGCTCGAGAGCGTCGGAGGGCGGGGCCGCCGGGAAGACGTAGTCGAAGGCGGCGAGCCCGGGTGGAGGACTGGGCGTCCGGATTCGTCACCACCACGTCCACGAGGCCGAGGGCGTGCGGCGGGGCGACCACGACGATGGAGGTGGCCGTCTGCGCCGAGACCGTGGCGGCGGTCCCGCCGAACCGGACCGAGACCGGCGAGACGAAGCCGGTTCCCGCGAGCGTCACCGCGGTCCCTCCCACGCCGGCACCCGATGCCGGGGACAGGCTGGAGAGGAGCGGCGCCGGAGTGGCGGGAGGGGTCACGAACGAGAACGCCCCGGCAAGCACGGCGCTCTGCCCAGTCCGGGTCCGTCACGGGTGTGACGGATGCGGTCACCGGCGGCGTGGGCGGGCGGGGGATCGACGAAGCGTATGCGCCCGGCATGTGCTGCCCTGGCCGTCCGGGTTGGTCACGGTGACCGGCTGCGAGCCGGCGCCGTGCGCCGGCGTCGAGACGACGAGTGACGTGGCCGTGCGGCTGGTGACGGTGGCGGCGACGCCGCCGAAGGTCACGACGCTCCCCGCGGCGCCCGGGACGAAGCCCCTGCCGGCGAGGGTCACCGACGGCGCCGCCGCAGAAGAGCCCGAGGCCGGGGGTCACGCTGGCGAGGACGGCGGCGACGCGGCGGGGTAGGCGTTCGACGGCGTGCTCGACGCCGGACCGCTCCCGACGGCGTTGGTGGCCGGACGGTGAAGGTGTAGGTGCGTCCCGTTCGCGAGGCCCGTGACCGACGCGGTCGTCCCGACTGACGGCAACCACGGCCGACGGCGCGGCCGGCAGGCCACGACCGAGTAGCCCGTGATGGCGCTCCCGCCGTCCGAGGCGGGCCGATCCAGGACAGCGACGCCGACTGGTTGCCGGCCGTCGCCGAGAGGGACGCCGGGGGCCCCGGGCCGCCGGGCGGCGTCACGACGGGACGCGTCGGGTCGCCGGCGGATCCGCCGCAGGCGGCGAGGACGAGCAGGAGGATCGCGGCGTTCGATCGGAGGCGAGGGGAGGGCGAGGGTCACGAGGGTCTCCTGGCGTGTTCGACTGCTGGTACGACACCCGACGCCGTTTCCAGTGGACAGATGGCGGCCCGGAACCGGCGAGAAAAAGGACCGGCCCCCGGTCCCCGAGCTGCGTCGGGATCCGGGGGCCGGGGATGCTGCGCGTGCCGGCTACTTGATGGCCACGTTCACGTTCTGCAGCTTGCCGCCGCCCGTCGACTGCAGGCTGATGGGGCTGACGCAGGCCGGGCCGCCCTTCACGTTGTACTGCCACTTGCCGGCCGAGATCGGGACGTTCGCGATGATCTGGGAGACCGTGGGAGCGGCCGGAACGAGACCCACGTTGAAGATGGTCATGGTCCCGGTCAGCGTGGTGCTCGAGCCCTGCACCACCCACTGCGTGCCCTGGCGCTGGCACTGCGCGCCCTTCAGCGTGATGGTCTCGGGGGCCGTCACGGTCAGCGCGACGGTGGCGGCGTTCGACCTCAGGCCGTTGGTGTTGGCCACCGTGTACGTGATGCTGAAGTTCCCGGTGGCGGCGCCGGCCGTGTAGCTGATGGCCCCGTTCGCCGGGTTCACGACCGCCGTTCCGCCGGTGACGCTGCTCACCAGGACGGAGGCCGGGTCGAGCGTGCCGCCGTTCCCGCTGTCGTTGCCGAGCACGTTGACGGTGATCGTCGCGCCGGTGGTCAGCGTGAGGGCGCCCACCGTCGGGTCGTTCACCGCCACCGGGGTCGGGTTCGGGTTCGGGCCCACGTCGACCGTGACGGTCGCGACGTTGGACTGCCCCTCCGCGTTCCGCACCGTGTACTGGAACGTCTCGGTCCCGCGAGGTGCGAGGGCAGGTAGCCCACGTAGAACGCCCCGGTGACCGCGTCCTTCCGGACGGTGGCCGTGCCGGCCGTCGGGACGCCGATGATCGCGAGAGGAGCCGCGTTCAGCAGCACGCTGCCCAGCACGTCGTTGTCCATCACGAACACCGGGATCTCGCCCCCACCCGCGGTGGCGGTCGGCATTGTCGTCGACGGCGAGCGGAACGCCGCCGGCGAAGGCCGCCGTGCGAGCCATGACGACGTCCATCTGTCCCTGGCCGCCGGCCGCGGAGGACACCCGAACGCTCGGGGCGGACGGCCAGGGAGGACGACGGTGAAGGTGGTCTCGGCCCGGATCCGAGGAGTTGGCACGGGAGACGCTGGCCAGGGGGAATCCGTCGAGGCGAGGCTGGGCGGCAGCAGCGGGTCGGGGGTGTTGGTGAAGTCACCCTTGTCGGTGGTGGTCGCCACGACGGTGAGGGTGGCGCCGGCGTAGTTCGCCGACTTGACGGTGACGAGGTCGGTCACGCGCGCCACCACCGAGGTGGGCGGCGAGTCGGCGCTGTTCGTCACGGTGAGCTGGCTCGGGATCGCGCTGGCCGGGACCGGGATGCCCTGCGCGTACCACTCGCCGAGCGCCGTCGGGCCGTTGAGGAGCACCGGCGAGACGCTGGAGGACGCGGTGGTGAGCTTCGGGGCGGCCTGGCCGATGCCGGCCTTGGCGTTGGCGGAGACGTCGACCTGCGCGTCCGACCCGGAAGCGGCTGTAGGAGGCGCGATCCACCCGCAGCGGGCTGCCGATGAGCCCGCTGTGCAGGCGGCCGGTCAGGCTGAAGAGGGGCGTCTTCCGGCAGGTGTCGGGATTGGCCGCGCCGTCGAAGGGGCCGCACATCTCGAAGTAGTTGGTCCCGAAGGGGCTGCCGGTGAGGATCTCGAGCGCCACGCCGTCGGAGAGGAAGGAGGCGCCGTTGATGGTGACGGGCGCCTTCGGCGCGCCGCCCTCGATGGCCGACGCCTGGAGGAACGGTCCCACCCGGCTCGAGAGCGCGTCCGTGAAGGCGCCCGGGTTGATGCCGATGTCCTCGGAGAAGAAGATGTCCCGCGCGCCCGTGGCCACGTCGACGACGAAGGTCTCGATGCCGTAGGGGTGGGTGACCGTGTAGGTGCCCGCGTGCGGCACGCCCGCGGTGACGCGGATTCGCGTGAAGACGATCTGCTGGCCCGCCTGCGCGCCGCCGCTCGCGAACGCGGCCTCGAGGGCCAGGACCAGGATCGCCTTGTTCGTCCCGGCGGCGCCGTTGGCGCTCGTGTCGAGCACGTCCGAGACGGCCCGGAAGTAGAAGATCTCGTCGGGGTAGTTGGTCGGGAAGACGTACGGCGGCTCGATGCCGACCCCGGTCAGGAGGCAGGCAGCCTGCTGCGCCTGACCCGTGTCGCCGCTCGCGTTGGGCAGGCAGATGTCGAGGGTCAGGCCGTTCAGGTCCTGGTACCAGGCCGGGAACCCGTTGCCGGGAGGGGAGGGCAACGCAGGCGGTCCGACCCGGTTCAGGTCGGCCTGCGCCGCGCTCGCCAGTGCGACCATCGCCAGCGTCGCGGTCCATCTCGTGAGCTGCTTCATTGGGACTCCCTCGCTTCCGTTCGCGGCCTCGGCCGCATGAGCCAACTGGAGACTCGGTCCGAACGTTTCGGAACGCTGAGGGAACCTGTGACTTGATCGACGTCAACCGAAGTACCTTGATCGAGGGAGGTCGCCACCTCGGTCCACCTGGCAATCCCCGCGAGAAGCACCGGGATCCCGGTCAACGGGGTCGGCCGGGGCGGACACCCACGCGATCGGACTGACGTAAGGAAAGACTTGCCGGATCCGACCCGTTCACGGAACGTGACGCCAGCGTCCGGTCGCGACGGGGACACCCTCCTGGATGATTATCGGGGCGTCCCGGCCAGCGGACCGCGGAGGCCGCCGGAGACACGGTCAGCGACGTCCGCCGCCGGACGCTCGCCGCGCCGGCTGGCGGGCGGGCACGGTGCTCGCCACCGGGGACTCCCGGGCGGGCGCGGCAGCCGCGGCCGACTCGAGATCGTACCTGGCACGGAAGCGCTCCCCCGGCGGATACTCTCCGATGGCGATCGTCCTTCCGGGAAGGATCTGCTGGGCGCAGGCGACCAGCGCCCGGCTGGCATTCCCCCAGGCCGCCACCGGCGCCTCGACGATGCGAAGTCCGCCGCCCGCCAGCGCCTCGAGCTCCAGCGTCAGGACCGCGCCGCCACCGTGGCTGGTGGGGTGCGATCGGAGGCACTCCGCGATGGGCGCCGTCACGTCCCGGGCGGCGATGCGTGGGGGAAGCTGGAGGCGACGGAGGCCTGGCTGGACCGGCTGCTCCGGCTGGATCACCCCCCGGGCTCGCCGGGCGCCTGCGACGCCTCGGCTCGAACGGCCCCCGCCGCCTCCGCAGGGGCGGTCGCCGTCCAGGAGGTCCGGGACTCCGTGACCGTCAGGATCACGAGCGAGGCGCCGACGCCGACCGCGGCGATTCCAGCCAGCGCCAGGAGGACCAGTCTCTTCACGTCAACCTCTCGCCAGGTGTCGCGGGCTCACCGCTCCGCCTCGGCGGCCTCGAGGAGCCGCCGCAGCTTCAGCTTGGCCCGCGTCTCGAGCTGTCGCGCCCGCTCCGGCGAGCAGCCGATGACGTCCCCGACCTCCTGGAAGGTCATCGGCGAATCGCTCATCAGCCGGGACTGGACGACGGTGCGCTCGCGCGGGTCGAGCTGCGCCAGGGCCGCGCCGACCCGCACCGCAGCGTGCGCCTGCTGCTGGGCATCGTCGAACAGCTCGTCCTGCGACGGTCCCTCGTACGCCATGGACTCGAGGTGCGTCGGGCCGTCCTCGCCGACCGACGCGTCGAGCGACAGATCCCGCTGGTGGAGCCGGTGCGTCATCTCCTCGACCTGCTTCGTCGTGACGCCGAGCCGCCCGGCCACGGTGGCGGTCTCCGCGGGCTCGAGGGAGGGGGGAGCGAGTCGCCGCGACGCTCGAGCTCCCGCTTGGTGCGGGCGAGCGCGTAGAAGAGCCGGCGCTGGACCTGGGTGGTCCCGACCTTCACGATCGACCAGGTCCGGAGGATGTAGGCCTGGATGTGGGCCCGGATCCACCAGACCGCGTAGGAGACGAGGCGGATGTCGCGATCGGGGTCGTACCGCTCGACCGCCCGGATGAGCCCCAGGGTGCCCTCCTGGATCAGGTCCGAGATGCGCCTGCCGTACGAGCGGTAGGTGCGAGCGACCTGGACGACGAAGCGCAGGTTGGAGGTCACGAGGAGGTCGAAGGCGCGGAGGTCCTTGTGCTGGCGGTAGGCCCGGGCGAGCTCGCGCTCCCGGACGGGCGTCAGCAGGGGGATCCGCCGGATCTGCGACACGTACACGGCGAAGGCCCCGCCCGAGGACAGGCCCGGAAGGTCCTTTTCCTCTGGCAAGGTCGGCGACCGGCTCCATTTCCACGCTGGGTGCCACGAGCAACATGGACTTCCCTCCGTCGCTCCGTCCCGGGTGGTGACGCGTCCCGGGCTCGCGATGCATGAGCGTTTGGTGGACTGACACCGCACGCCGACTGGACCGGACACGGGGCGTAGTCGTGCGACCCGGGGACAGCCGCGTCGTTCCGGGATGGAACAGAAAAACTTCTTCTCGCCTACAGCGCGAACCCGGCCGCCACCTGGGGCACCCAGTAGCCGCAGGTCCCGGTGCAGTTGGTGAAGACCCGCTCGTACGCGATGCCGAGGAGGAACGTCGCGGGTCCCACCTGCGCGAACGAGAATCCGCCGCGAACGCCCCAGGCGTCCTGCGGCAGGTATCCGCCGGAGACGAACCAGTGGGCGTAGTAGCCGCCCACGAAGGGCACGATCCGCCCGGGAACCGGCAGGAACCAGTCGAGCCCCGGCTTCAGCATGAAGACGGTGGCAGACGTTCCCGAGCGCCACGCTCATGTCGAGCGAGGGCAGGAGCCCCCCGTAGACGAAGTACCCGACCCCCGCGCCCAGGCTGAAGGCCGACTGTCCGTAGGCGAAGGTCGCGCCCAGCGTTCCCCAGACTCGAATCCGTCGCGCCGACCACTCGGGCACGGCCTCCTGGGCCGGTGGGAGCGCGCCCGGAGGGACCGGGGCGGGCTGGGCCTGCGGCGCCGAGGCCTCCTCCTGCACCGGCGGCGGCGGGGGCGCCGGCTCCGTGGGGCCCAGGTACTGGGCGCGCGCCAGGCCGGGACGACGAAGAGCCCGAGGAGCAGCGCGAGGAGCGTGCGGCGCATGAGCGCCCAGCATAACCCCCGTACATGGCCACCGTCGCCTTCCTGCGCGCCGTGAACCTCGGGGGAAAGACCCTCCGCACCCGGGAGCTCGCCGACGAGCTGGGCCTCGTGAACGTCGCGGCGGCGGGCACCTTCGTCGCCCTCGACGCCAAGGCGCCCGGCCGCACTCGCCGCCGCCATCCGCAAGCGGCTCCCCTTCGAGACCGAGGTGATCGCCCGTGCGGGCCCGGAGATCCTCTCGCTGCTCGACGGATCCCCGTTCGCCCGTCGTCCTCCGCCGGACGCGCAGCGCTTCGCCTCCTTCCTGGCCGGCACGCCGACCTCGCTTCCCATTCCGGTCGATCGGCCCGAGGGAAAGGACTGGGAGGTGCGCGTCGTGGCGGTGATCGGGGGCTGCGCGCTCTGCCTGCGCCGCCCCGGCGGCCCGCGCGCCCTCTACCCGAACGCGGTGGTCGAGAAGGCCTTCGGCGTCGCCGCCACCACGCGCGGGTGGGCCACCCTGGAGGCGGTCGGGAAGATCCTGCGGGAGGGCCGCCTCAGGGGATGAGGCGCGCCTCGACCCAGCCGCGCAGCGCGTTCACCAGCCAGATCCGCCGTGCGCGCCGGAGGTCCTCCACCCGGAGCGGCCGCTCCCGGACCTCGCCGCGGGCGAGAAGGTGGCCGCGGAACACGCCGGGCAGGAGCCCGGCGTCGAGCGGAGGCGTGACCCGCTCCCCGTCCACCTCGGCGACCACGTTCGCGATGGTGGCCTCGGTGATCTCCCCCTCGCGATTGGCGAGCAGGACGTCGAAGGCGTCGGGGCGCTCCCCCCGCCGCCGCTCGTAGCGGGGCCCGCCGGGTGGTCTTGTGGAAGAGCGCCGGGTCGCTCCGATCCACGGGCTCGCGGGAGAGCGCCACGGGCGCCGGGCCCGCCATCGGCTCCGGGAGGGGGCTGCGCTCCACCGCGAGCCGCCCGTCCGGGGAGAGGAGCAGCCGGAGCCGCGCGTCGCCCGCCTCCCGCTCGATGCGCGCTCGCGCCGCCGGGAGGTCGAGCGGGATGGCATGGTACCGGGCCGATCCGGCCAGTCGGGCCAGGTGCCCGTCGAGGAGCGCCACCCGCCCTCCCTCGAGCCGGAGGGTCTCGAGCAGCGTGGGCACGCCGGGGTCGAGGTCGAGCACGCGCGCCTTGGCCAGCGCCTCGTCCCATTCCGCGGCGGGGTCCGAGTCCCAGGTGATGCCGCCACCGGTGCCGTAGACGGCCTCGCCGCTCTCGAAATCCACCTCGACGGTGCGGATGGCGACGTTGAAGCAGCAATCTCCCCCGGGCCGCACCGCGCCGACCGCGCCGCAGTAGGCGCCTCGCGGGGCCCGCTCCAGGGCGGCGACGAGCTTCATGGCGGCCACCTTCGGGGCGCCGGTCACCGACCCGCAGGGAAACGTGGCCGCGAAGAGCTCGGCGAGCCCGGTTCCCCGGACGGAGGCGGCCCGAGACGGTGGAGGTGAGCTGCCACACCGTGCGAAACCGCTCGACCTCGAAGAGCGGAGCGGCGCGGACGGTGCCGAGCGCCGCGACCCGGCCCAGGTCGTTGCGGAGGAGGTCGGCGATCATCACGTTCTCGGCGCGGTCCTTCTCCGAGGCCCCGAGCCGCCGGCCCGCCTCCTCGTCCTCGGCGGCCCAGCGCCCCCGCCGCGCCGTTCCCTTCATGGGCCGGGACGTGACCCGGCTTCCCTTCCGGAGCAGGAAGAGCTCGGGCGAGGCCGAGACGACCGCCTGGCTGCCGAACCGGAGGAAGGCCGTCTCGCCGCCGCCCTGGGCCAGGCGGAGCCGCCGGTAGAGCGAGAGCGGGTCGCCCTCGAGCCGCCCGCGCAGCCGGAGCGTGAAGTTCACCTGGTACACCCCACCCGCCGCGATGGCCTCGCGGATCTCCGCCACGGCCGCGGCGTGGCGGGCCTGGCTCACGTCGGGGGCGAGGCCGGAGAGGCGGGCATCGGGATCCGGGACGGGCGGATCGGCGAGCGGGGCGTCGTGCAGGCCGAACCGGAGGAGCGGCCCATCCGCGGGAACGACCCGGAGTGCAGGGTCGAACGCCGGCGCCGCCTCGTAGGCGACGGCGCCCACCGCCCAGCGCCCGGCTCGCGCCGCCTCCTCCACGCGCCGCAGCGCCGGGATCACCTCCGCGTGCGTCCACGCCTCGATCACCTCCGCCGGCCGGCCGAAGGCGAGCGCCCCCCAGCCCGACGAGTCGAGGTCCAGCGCGGCGTGGATCAACGGGTCGGCCACGAGTCGATCCGGAGGGCAGGCGGCGTTCCGAACGCGATGGCGCGGACCCCGGCCGTGCGCAGTGCCGCGGCGACGTCCGCCGCCAGCTCCGCGTCGGGGCCGTCCACCATTCGCCGGACGATCCCGGCAGGCTCCGTCCCGGCGGGGAGCGAGGAGAGGGTCGTGAGCCAGAGCCTCTCGCCGTACTTCCGGCCAGAGGTCCCCCGGAACACCTGGCCCCAGAACTGGAGGAGGTCCTGGGGGGGCGCCAGCCGGGACCCCGCCGCCTCCGCCAGGAAGGAGGCCAGCTCTCCGCAGAGGTAGAGCGCCTTCCAGCGCCCGGTGCGCCCGGCGTCGGCGAGCGGCCCCTGCTCCAGCCGGCGAAGGCAGTCGGTCGCGTCGCCGGAGAGGATCGCCGAGAAGCGCTCCCTCGAGATCACCCCGAGCTCGAGCAGGGCGCGAAGCGCGAAGGCGTCGGCTCCTCCCTCGTCGAGCCACCGGCTCGAGCCCTCCTCCGGCTCGTAGGCATGGTCCAGCCAGAGATGAGCCGCCTCGTGGGCGAGAAGCCGGGCCTGCGACTCCCAGACCGCAGGATCGCCCTCGCCCCGGAAGCGCTCGCCGAGCCGCGCGTCGACCTGGACGACCGAGTCCAGCGTTCCCCCGCCGAACGAGCGGGTTCCCGGGTCGGGATCCGCGCCGTAGGAGAGGAAGAAGGTGGGGCGCACCGCCAGCCGGGTCCCGGTCCGGTCCGCGTAGAGCGCGAAGACCCGCGGCGCGAGCGCCAGGGTCCGCTCCCGGAGCCAGGACGGCATCCCCCGGTCGACGACCGCGATCCCGAGAGGCGTCTCGACCGGCTCCGCGCTTCCGAAGCAGGCGTAGGTGCCGTCACCGGTGGCGACCCAGGTGGCCTCGCCCGCCTGGCGGAGGCCGCCGACCACGACTCCGTCGCCCGGGCGCGGGACGAGCCGGTAGACGTTTCGCCACGCCGGCCCGCCCTCGGGAGCGAGGAGGTCGAAGACGCCCGTGTAGACGAGCACGTCACCGTCGGTGAACGGGACGAAGACCTGGTAGTCCTTCTCCGGCTTGCGGGCGTACCCGGCGATGTGGAGCTCGAGTTCCTGGAACGGGGCGCCGGCCGAGACGATCCGGTCCTCCCCGTCCTGCCGCACGAGGACGAGCCCCGGCGTGGCGACGCTCCAGTGGGAGACCCGGTTCTCGTACCCGCCGCGGGCGAACCGGATCTCGGCGACGGGCGAGGGAAGCCGGTAGGAGACCCGCCAGGCGTCGTCTCCCGTCACCCGCTCGATCCGGATCGAGACCTCGGGGCCGGCGTCCGGACGGGGCGGCACGGGAGGGACGGTGGCACACGCGCAGACGGCGGCGCAGGCGAAGGCTGCGGAGAATCGACGCACGCGAAGGACCCTAATCGGCCCCGCCCGGCTTCGCCTCCACCCGCACCGTCCGCGTGAACAGGGTCACGTCCCCCTCCTGCTGCGTCACCACCCAGGGCGGGCGCGCGTCGGCGACGGACTGCGCGGCGGGCGGAAGCCCGGGCGACTGGTCGGCCACCACGATCTCGAACGCCCCCGGGGTCGTCGCCTCCATCGCGACCTCGATGCCGCCGGGCCGGGCCGGAAGCCGGTAGACCCACCAGCCCCCGTACCAGCGCGCCAGCTTCGGCACCGGCGGGGGCACGGGGATCCCGTCGAAGGCGAAGGAGCGAACCCTGACCGTGGGTGGAACGGCGACCTGGATCTCCGGCGCGCCGCGCGGCGACCGGGCCCGCAGGCGAAGGCGCACGCCGTCCGCGACCCGCGAGGTCTCGAGCACCGCCACCTCCGGACCGGGAACGGGAAGCGACTCGACCGCCGCCTCGAAGGACGGGCGAAGCGCGCCCCAACCGAAGGAGATCCGGGGCGTCGCCGAGAAGGGCGCCGCGTCGCGGACCGGTCCGGGGAGCCGTCCGAGGTCGGCGTGGGCCAGCACCCTCGCCCGGCCGCTCTCCGCATCCTGGTGGAAGTAGAGGATCACGCGCTCGGGCGTGTCGACGTCGGCGACGGGGAGGATGAGGGCCACGGCCAGCGCTCCGGCGGCGAGCAGGGCCGGAGCGATCGCCGCCGGGAGCCGGGCCCGGAAGGGGAGGCCGGCCAGCAGCGGTCCGAGCGGCAGCGCCACGAGCGCGACCGCCGCGGCGGCCGCGGGACCGCCGGAGTGGCCCAGCGCCGGGTAGAGCAGCCAGGCCGGCGGGAGCAGGACCAGTCCCGCGGCGAGCATCGTGGCCAGGTCGGCTCCGGCCTGGCCCCGTTCACTCCGGGAGAACGAGGGGACGATCCCGGCCAGGCCGCCGACCCAGCGCGGGCAGGAGGAGCAGGTAGGAGGTCCCGGGCAGGGTGGCCGCGAGCGCCACCGCGAGGACGGCGTACCCGAGGCGGATCCCGCCGCGAAGCCCCGCAGGGCCCGCGCGGCCGGCGACGGCGAGCGCGGCCAGCGCCGCGCCGGCGATCCCCGAGAGCAGGAAGGAGGCGACGAGCGGCGCCGGGGTCGCCACCCAGGGGCGGAAGATGGGATCGAGCGAGAGCGCCTGCCCGGCGCCGAAGCCCATGGCCGCGGCCGCCACCACTCCGGCCGGGACGGCGGCCGCACCCAGCACCACCCGACCCGGCTCGAGCGCCCCCGCCGGACGTCGGAGGCCGACCGATGCGGCGGCCAGCAGGAGCGCGAGGAGCGCGAGCGGCACCGCCGCCCGTTCCGGAAAGCGGACCACGGCGAGGCCGAGCAGGTCGAACCAGACCGCCTGCCCCTCGGCCGCCCCGCTCCGCGGCTCGGCGAGCCCGCGGACGAGGGCCAGCGCGTTCTCCCCCTGGTGCTGCACCGTGCGAGGGTCGAGATGGGCGAGGTCGTCGCGGGGGCGTGTGGTAGCGGGTCGCGCCGTCGACGAAGGCCAGGTTCGCCCCGGGGACGCCCAGCCGGCGGAGGACGGTGAGGTCGGTGTCGTTGGGGAGCAGCGCGTAGACGGTGGAGAGGAGCGAGCTCCCCACGGGCCGGCGCGCGCCCGCCGCGAACCGGCGCGCCACCTCCGCCCCGGAGCCGGCGGTCTCGAAGAGCAGGCTGGGCCCGCCGGTGCCTCGCGCCTCCAGGTTGACGATGGCGCCGACCTCGCCCGCCCGGGGACCCGACAGGAAGGCCTCGGCGCCCCCCAGCCCGGACTCCTCGGCGTCGTCGACGAGCAGGAGCACGTCGGCGGCCGCGGGCTCCGCGCGCAGCGCCCGCGCCAGCTCGAGCACGATGGCCACCCCGGATCCGTCGTCGGCCGCCCCGGGACCGGCGGGGACGGAATCGTAATGGACGGCGACGAGGACCGGGGGCCCGCCGCCGCGCCCGGGAACCCGCGCGACGACGTTCGCCACCGGCGTGCAGTCGAGGTAGCGGCCGCAGGTGACGCTCTCGTCCACCTGGGGTGAAAGGCCCAGCCCCCGCAGCTCCGCCAGGATCCGCTCGCGGACGCGCGCGTTCGCCTCCGAGCCCACCGGGTGCGGGACGCCGTCCCCGGCCGCGCCCAGGACCTCGCGCAGGCGCGCCATCGCCCGCTCGCCCGAGAAGGCGCCCGCGGGCGCCGAGGCGGGGCGGACGTCGGGCGGCTGGAGGCCGAGCCAGGTCGCGGCGAAGGCCGCGGCGAGGAGGAGGACTCCGGCGAGGAGGGCGCGCCCCGGCATCGGAGCGCCATTCTCTCACGCCGTCTCGGGGTTCGCGCCGGACCCGACCTCGACCTCCTGGGTCGGAGCCGCTTCTCCAGCCGTCCCTTCAGGTCTCCGTACCGCCGCCAGGCCCGGTAGATCACCGGGTAGACCACCAGCTCCATCAGGAAGGAGGTCAGGAGGCCGCCCACCATGGGAGCGGCGATCCGCTTCATCACGTCCGAGCCGGCGCCGGTGGCCCACATGATCGGGACCAGGCCGAGGAAGGCGGTGGCGAAGGTCATGAACTTGGGGCGGAGGCGCTTGGCGGCGCCGACCAGGATCGCGTGGTCGAGCTCGGCCAGGCTGCGGAGGCGGTTCTCCTTGCGCGCCTGCGCGTAGGCGATGTCGAGGTACAGGAGCATGAAGACGCCGGTCTCGGCGTCGAGGCCCAGGAGCGCGATGAGCCCGACCCAGACCGCGACGCTCATGTTGTAGCCGAGCAGCCAGAGGAACCACACGGCCCCGATGGCCGAGAAGGGCACGGCCAGCGCGACGATGGCGGTCTTCACGATCGACTTCGTGCTCAGGTAGAGGAGCAGGAGGATGAGCAGCAGGGTGAGCGGGACCACCGTGCGGAGGCGCTCGGCCACCCGCACCTGCGCCTCGTACTGCCCGCTCCACGCCACCGCGTAGCCGGCGGGGAGCTGCAGCCGATCCCGCAGGAGGGCGCCGGCCTCCTCGACGTAGCCGGCCGGGTCGCGTCCGGCCAGGTCGACGAACACGTACCCGGTGAGGAGGCCGTCCTCGTTGCGGATCATCGAGGGCCCGGAGACCGTGCGGAGGGTGGCGAGCTCGGACAGCGCGACGTGGCGCTCCCCGCCGGCCACCGGGACGAGCACCCGCCCCAGCGCGTCGAGGTCGCTGCGGAAGTCGCGCTGGTAGCGCACGTTGACCGGGTAGCGCGCGCGTCCATCGAAGGCCGTGCCGACGTTCTCGCCGCCGATGGCCGACTGGAGGACCATCTGGGCCTCGTCGACCCCGAGCCCGTTGCGGGCCAGCGCGTCGCGGTTCCACTCGACGTCCAGGAAGAACCCGCGCCCGGCCCGCTCCGCGAAGACGCTGCGGGTTCCCTTCACCGAGGGCAAGAGCGCCTCGACCTGCGTGCCCAGCGCCTCGATCTGATCCAGGCTCGGCCCGGAGATCTTGAGCCCCACCGGCGTGCGCATCCCGGTGGAGAGCATCTCGATGCGCCCCTTGATGGGCATGGTCCAGGCGTTCGAGACGCCGATGAGCTTCACGGCCTCGTTCATCTCGGTGACGAGCTGCTCGGACGAGATGTGGTCGGGGCTGACGCGGCGGAGCAGCGGGCGCAGCGCCTCGGGCGCCCAGCCGGTCCACCAGTTGTCGACCTTGCGCCACTGCGACACCGGCTTGAGCGTGATCACCGTCTCCAGCATCGAGAGGGGAGCCGGGTCCGTGGAGGTCTCCGCCCGCCCCGCCTTGCCCAGCACGCGGTCCACCTCGGGGAACCTCTTCAGGATGCCGTCGCTGACCTGGAGCAGGCGCTGGGCCTCGGCGATGGAGATGCCCGGCATGGTGCTGGGCATGTAGAGGAGCGCCCCCTCGTCGAGGGGCGGCATGAACTCGGAGCCGAGCTGCCGGAAGATCGGAACGGTGGCGAGGATCAGCGCCAGCGCGCCGCCCACCACCACCCAGCCGTGCCGCAGCGCCCAGGTCACCACCGGCTCGTAGATCCGCATGAGCGCGCGGCTGACCGGGTGGTTCTCCTCGGGGTGGATCTTCCCCACCAGCACGGCGTTGGCGGTCCGGGAGAGCCAGGCCGGCCGGAAGCGGAAGTTCCCCAGGTGGGTGAGCGTGATGCGCAGCGCCGGATCGAGCGTGACCGCCAGGAAGGCCGCGATGACCATCGCCAGCGTCTTCGTGTAGGCGAGCGGCTTGAAGAGGCGTCCCTCCTGGGCCTCGAGCGTGAGCACGGGCAGGAAGGAGACCCCGATGACCAGCAGCGCGAAGAAGCTGGTCGAGCCCACCTGCTTCACCGCCGCCACGACGACGTCCTGGTACGACCCCTTGCGCCCGTTCCTCTCCCACTCCTCCAGCTTCTTGTGGGTCTGCTCCACGACGACGATGGCCGCGTCCACCAGCGCGCCGATGGCGATGGCGATGCCGCCCAGCGACATGATGTTGGCGGTCACGCCCATCATGCGGAAGGGGATGAAGGCCAGCAGGATCGCCACCGGGATGGTGACGAGCGGGATCACCGCGCTGGGCGGGTGCCACAGGAAGAGGAGGATGACGAGCGAGACGGTGATCAGCACCTCGAGCAGCGTGGTGCGGAGGTTGGCGATGGCCCGGTGGATGAGCTCGGAGCGATCGTAGATCGGCACCACCTTCACGCCGGGAGGCAGGCCGGGCGCGATCTGCGCGAGCTTGGCCTTGACCCGATCGATCACCTCGAGGGCGTTCTGCCCCTGGCGCATCACCACGATGCCGGAGACGGCGTCGCCGGTGCCGTCGACGTCGGCCACGCCGCGGCGCATGTCGGGCCCCACCACCACCTGCCCCACGTCCTTGATGCGGATGGGGCTGCCCTTCTCGCTCACGGAGAGGACCAGGTCCTCGAAGTCCTTCACCGACTTCGCGTATCCGCGGCCGCGCACCATGTACTCGGCGCCGGCGATCTCGAGGAGCCGTCCGCCCACGTCCCCGTTGCCCCCGCGCACCGCCTCGACGACCCGGCCGATGGGGATGCGATGGGCCCGGAGCCGGTTGGGGTCGAGGTTGACCTGGTACTGCTGGCCGAAGCCGCCCAGCGGCGCCACCTCGGCCACGCCCGGCACCGACTTCAGGTGGAAGCGCAGGTACCAGTCCTGGAGCGAGCGCAGGTCGGCCAGGCTCTGCTTGCCGCTCGTGTCCTCGAGCACGTACTGGAAGACCCAGCCCAGCGCGGTGGCGTCCGGACCGATCTCGGTCTTCACGCCCTGGGGGAGGGTGGGGAGGACCGAGGAGAGGTACTCGAGCGTCCGCGAGCGCGCCCAGTAGAGGTCGGTGCCGTCCTCGAAGACGGCGTAGACGTACGAGTAGCCGAAGTCGGAGAAGCCGCGCACCGCCTTCACCTGGGGCGCGCCCAGCATGGCGGTGACGATGGGGTAGGTGACCTGGTCCTCGACGAGGTCCGGGCTCCGATCCCACTTCGAGTAGATGATGACCTGGGTGTCGCTGAGGTCGGGGATGGCGTCGAGCGCCACCCGCTGCATCGACCACCAGCCCGCCACGCACCCGGCGGCCACCAGGGTGAAGACGAGGAAGCGGTTCCTCACCGAGAAGTCGATGAGGCGGTCGATCACCGGACGACCTCGACGCTGGCGTGGAGGGAATCGCCGGGCTTCCCGTCCCCGGCCGCCGATCCGGCGAAGCGATCGGGCGAGGCCAGGAACGTGCTCTTGCAGGTGTCGGAGCAGAAGTAGAGGTGCTTGCCGTGGTGCTCGGCGACCTTGCCGGCCGCGCGGGCGCGCGCCTCGTCGACCTCCATGCCGCAGACCGGGTCCTTGCTGGCGGCCCCGTAGACCCCCGCGGCCGCCGCCTTGAGCTGGCTCTCCGAGTCGACCAGGAAGGTGCCGGAGACCACGATGCGATCCCCGGGCTCGAGGCCGCTCACCACCTCGACCCGGTCGCCGGCGCGCCATCCGGTCTCGACCGACCGAGGCTCGAAGATCCCCTCGCCTCGCTCCACGAAGACGGTCTTGCGGAGGCCGGAGTCGACGAGCGCGCTCGAGGGGATGGTCGTGGCGGCGGGCCGCTCCACGGAGAGCCCCACGTCCACGAACATGTCCGGCCGCAGCGTGGCGCCGGGGTTGTCCACCTCGATCCGGAGCTTCATCGTCCGCGAGGCCATGTCGAACTGGGGCGGGACCTGGCTCACCACCCCGGCGAACGGGGCCGCGCGACCGGGGACGGTGACCTGCACCTTCGCGCCCGGCCGGGCCAGCGCCACGTCGGCCTCCTGCAGGTCGGCGAGGATCCACACCTTGTCGAGGTTGGCGACGCGGAACCACTCGGCGCCCTTGTCGAACTTCTGCCCCAGGGTGACGTTCCGGGTGAGCACCACGCCGTCCACGGGCGAGACGATGTCGATGGTGAGCGGGATGGACCGGTTCTTCCGGAGGTCCTCGATCTGCCGGTCGGACATCCCCATGCCGCGAAGGCGCTCCACCGTGAACTGCGCGCTCCGGCTCGGCGTGGTGCCCGCCGCCACCTGCATGCCGGCGTCGGCGCGCTTGCGGGGATCGAGGTCCTGCACGTCGAGCGCGGTGATGTAGGCCTGGAGCGCGGAGCGCGTCTCGGCGGAGAAGAAGGCGCCGAGCCACTGGTTCTTGCGGACGAAGGCGCCGCTCGTCACGGGCGAGAGCTCCCGGATGCTCCCCTCCATGGCGGCGTTGAGCGTGTAGACCCGCGTCTCGTCGGGGACCACCCGGCCGAAGAGCCGGACGGCCTGGGTGCTGGGGGCGCGCTCCACCGTGCCGAGCCGGACGCCCTGCAGCTGCCGGAGCCCGGCGTCCAGGGTGACCGTGCCGGCCGGCCGGGGAGGGCCGCCCGTGCCCTGCGCCGGGCCGCCGTCGGCGTAGACCGGCTCGAGCTGCATGCCGCAGTCGGGCGCGATGCCCGGCTTGTCCGACTTGTACGCCGGGTGCATGGGGTCGACGTAGTGGAGGATCTTTCGGGCGCTGGCGGAGGCCCCCGCCGCCGGGGCGCCTCCGGACCAGCGTCCGGCCAGGAAGCCTCCGGCCGCCAGGACCAACGCGAGGAACAGGAATCGTGCGCGGGTCATGGCATCGTCCGTCCTACTTCTCGATGGTCCAGCCGAACATCATGGCGTGGTCCTCGTGAGCGAGGTTGTGGCAGTGGGCGACGTAGTGTCCCGCGAAGGTCCGGAAGTTCCGGTACACCACGATGGTCTCGCTCGGATCGAGCGCGAGGACGTCGTCCTTGCCGGTGTCGTCCTCGTGCCCCTTCACCGACGTCGCGGTCTTCCCGTTCCGGGTGACCACGTGGTGCTCCTCCATGTGGAGGTGCATCGGGTGGCTCCAGCCACCGCCGCCGTTCTTGATGATCCAGACCTCGGGCTGCCCCTGCTTCACCACGGCGAGCGGCACGGTCGCGTCGAACGGGTGGCCGTTGATGAGCCACTGCGTCTCGCCGCCGAACCCGCCGCGCTGCAGCTCGAAGGTCCGGGTCGGGAGCTTGGACAGGTCGGCCGGGATGACCGGCTGCTTGCGGAGCACGCGTCTTCGCCGTGGGCATGACGCTGTTGTCCGGCGCGTCGTCGCCGATCACGATCTTGAGGAGCGGGATCTTGTACTTGGAGTCGAGGCCGATGCGGGAGTTCTTGGTGGCCTGGCGCCCGTCCGGCATCTTGCAGACGTTGGTCAGGTAGATGACGTCGCCCTTCTTCGTCTTGTTGCCGTCCAGGTACTTCGTGAAGTCGACGATGACCTCGTGGCGCATGGCCGGCCAGTTCTCGATGGTGTCGCGGACGATGGGGTTCGGCAGGAGCCCGCCCCCCGAGGCGATCTGGACGAAGTTCAGGCACTTGACGCCGTCCTGGATCCGCCACTGCCCCTGGAGCTCGGTGCCGGAGTAGCCGAGCGACACCGCCGACTTCGGGCCGCCGGCCGACTTCATGAACTGGAGCTCGAACTGGCGGGCGATGGCCGCCGTGAGGAAGCGGAAGCGGTACTTGCGCCGCTTCACCTCGAGGACGGGGTAGGCCTTTCCGTTCACCCAGAAGACGTCGCCCACGAACCCGTGGTTGGGGAAGTGGCGGAAGAAGGTCTTGCCCCACTGCTCGGGGTGGACCTCGCCGCAGCCGTTGTGGAAGTCCTGGTGCGGGGTGGCGCCGTCGTCGAGGGCGACGTCGCCGAGGACGATGGGAATGTCGTAGTCGACGTCGAACGAGCCGTCGCCGTGGTCGGTGCGGACGCCGGGAAGGCGCAGCCCCTTCGTCTCGTCGCCCGCGTCGAGGACCGGGTCGTAGATCGGGTAGAGGCCGGCCATTCCCTTGTAGACGTTGGCGCCGGTGTGCCCCTCGCGGTGGTCGTGGTACCAGAAGAAGGACTGCTTCTCCGCCTCGTCGCCCCCCGCCGGATAGTTCAGGTAGAGGTTGTCGACCCAGCCGCCCGGGCCGTACGCCTCCTCCTTGTGGTGCGGGTTGCCGTCGCTCTCCGACGCGGTGTGCGCGTTGTGCAGGTGGGTGAGGAAGCCCAGGTTGGGATCGCCGAAGTCGCCGCGGTCGAGGTTCAGCGGGTTCTCGTCGAGGTGGTTCTCGAACCGGACGCAGTTGGGCTTGCCGTACTCGGCGTTGATCATGGGGCCCGGGGAACTGGCCGTTGAACCCGTAGATGGTGCTCTCGGGCAGCTTCGGCACCACGGTGCCGGCCGGCACGCGGACGCCGTTCGGGTTGGTGTAGGGCACGAGCGTCCGCACCGGCGACGACGAGAAGCTGTGGCCGGCGACCTGCAGCTTGATCTGGTAGACCTTCGGCTGCGGCATCTTCGCGCAGACCGTTCCGGCCTGGCCCGGCCACAGCTGGTGGGAGCCGCCGTCGCAGTCCTGGCAGCCCGGCGCGCCGCTGGGCTTGTTGGTCCAGGTCGAGACCGCGGCCGGATCGACCGGCGCGAGCGCCCTGGGCACGGGCAGCGGGTCGGTGAACGGATTGAGGATGAGCGGGCTCGTGGGGAAGGCCTCGAGGGCGTCCAGGCCGCTGCACGTCCCTGCGGTCGTGGCGGCGGCCGCCGGCTGGGCGACCCCGGCAACGGCAACGGCCACCCCTGTCGCGGCAGTGATCTTCAGCATGTCGCGTCGGGTGAGTTCCATCGTCGTTTCCGGGTGTTCGTCCGCCGTCTCGGTCGTCATCTCGTTCTTCTCCCCTGCTCCTGGTCCGGGCCTCGGTGTTCGTTGCGCATACGAGAGGGTGACCACGATCGACGGGGACCCTAGCCCCACGACCCCCCTACACCGCTTCCGCGGGACGGGTAGGCCGGTCCCGGAAGGCCCACCGTTGCGGTCATCCGGGCGCGCGGTCGCGCGACGGGCCGCCATTGGGGCGTAAGCGCGAATTGACGCGAGGTTGGGTCCAGAGGCGCCGGTGCCGGTGACTAGAATCCAGCACACTCTCTCGAGGTCTTCCCTGATGCGTCGTTGGTACCAGTCCGGCCCGCTCCGCTTCGCCCTGATGCTCGGCGGCGGTTGGGCTGGGCTTCTGGCAAGCGACGCACCTGGCCGATCGGCTCTGGCCCGACGATCGCGCGCGCGGCCCAGGTCCCGGCCTCGGCGGCTGGGCGTGCATCGCGGCTGGAGGCGCGCCCCCGCGCCGCTGCCGACGTGCCGTCCTTCCCCGCGCTCCCGTCCACCTCGGCCGTGGGCCAGACGGGTCAGCCGCTACAGACGGGTCAGGCCGGTCTCGCCGGGCAAGCCGGAAGCCTCGCGACGGACGCCGGGGCCGCCGAGGTGGAGAGCGAGGAGGAGCGTGAGGCCGCCCAGCCCCTCGCCGAGGGCATGAAGCGGCTGGTTCGCGACATCGAGTTCAACGCCAACGCCGGACTGCCGGAGCCGCTCCAGCAGATGGTGGTCCCGCCCCCGGATCCCTGGCGGCCCGATCCGGCCGCGGAGACGCGGCCGCCACCGGTCATCGAGGACGTCCAGCCGCGCGCGGGCCCAGCCGCGGGCGGCGCGCGCGTCACCATTCGCGGAAAGAACCTCCGGGCGGCCCAGGTGATGTTCGGACTCGACCCGGCGCGCATCGTGGCGGCCGGACGCCGCGGTCGATCACGGTGGAGGCGCCGCCGGCCCGGGCCGGCCAGGTGGCCATCGCCGTGACCAACGACGACGGCAGCTATGCCGTGGCCGCCGTGCCGTTCACCTACGGGAAGTGATCCGGCGGCCGGGTCGGACGCGCTTCAGTACACGTTGACGCAGTCGCAGCCCGGCACGCGCGCCGTCGGCCGCGTGCTCGGCCATCCCGCCGACACGTCGATGCGGCGCCCGCCCCCCGCCCCGGGGAGGGCGCGCGCCACCACGAGGAGGAGCTCGACCGCCGACAGCGCTCCCAGGGAGGTCGCCGCGCCGGGCTGGAGCGGCAGCCGCGCCCCGGGCTGGAAGGCGCAGCCGAAGCAGGGTGCGCCGGACGGGATGGTGATCACCACGCCGCCGTCGCCGTTGGCGAGCGCGACGACGTGCGGGAGGCCGGCCCGCCGCGCGCGCTCGGCGGCCTTGCGCGCCACCGGTTCGCGCTGCGCACAGACGAGCGTCGCGGTGGGCTCGACGTCCGACGCGATCGGCCGGACCTCCACGAGGCTGCTCGCCGCCCGAAGCGCCTCGAGGGCTGCGAGGATCCGGGGCCGTCCCACCTGGTCGGGGGAGTACATCCAGGATTCCCCGTCGCCGTCGGGGAGACCGTCGACGTCCGCGCCGTCGTCCACGTAGATCGTCCGGACGCCCACCTGGGCGAGGTGGAGGAGCGCGGCCCCCGCCATGGCGCCGGCTCCCACCACCTGGATCCGCGCGCTCCGGACGTGCTCCAGGCCGTCGGCGCCGATCCCGCCGAGGAGCCGTTGACGGGCGAAGCGGTCGCCGGCGAGGTCCGTTCCGCTCATGTGGCTCCACAGGCGGTGCAGTCCGGCCGAAGCTTCACGGGCACCTCGCGCGCGCGGCCCGGGCGCGCCTCGTGGAGCAGGAGGCGACCGGCGTAGGCGCCGGGGCGGCCATCGAGCAGGCGCACGGCCTCCGCTCCCAGGAGGGAGCCCGCCCATCCCGCCAGCGGTCCCAGCACCCCCACCTCGGCCCCGGGCGGCGGCGGTCCTTCGAACAGGCATCGCAGGCATCCCGTCACCCGCGGAACGATGGTGAGCAGTTGCACCGTGAGCCCGTTCAGGCCGCCATGGACGAGCGGCCGTCCCGCCGCGATCGCGGCGTCGTTCACCGCGAACATGCCCGCGAAGTCGCTGGAGGCATCCACCACGACGTCCGCCGATCGGACGAGCCCGTCGAGCAGCGCCTCCGTGCGACCTGATCGGCGCAGGACTCCACCTCGATGGCCGGGAAGAGCCGCCGCAGCCTCCGTGCAGCGGCCTCGCTCCGCGACTGACCCAGATCCGACTCGACGAGGATCGGATCGGAAGAGAGGTCCTGGGGCGCGACGACACTGGCGTCCAGGAGGGTGATCCGTCCCACGCCCGCGGAGGCGAGCGTGAGGGCCGCCGGGCCGCCGAGGTTGCCGGCGCCGACGACGAGGACTGACCTGGATTGCCGGGTGCTCATGCTGGACGGGTACTTCTAGCGACACCTCGCGATCGTTTCTCCGCCCGCACGCCCCAAGAGGGACTTCGCGGTCCGGATTAACTATCGGTGAACTCTCGCGAGGCCGCGGCCGGGGTGGGATCCCATCAAGAATTGATAAAGGTCAACTTTCGTTTTGCTTCCTGAGGGCGGTCGGTTTGGCGATCCAGGCCAGGTCCGACGAAGGCCCTGCTTCGAGACCCGAGATACGTTTACTTACCTGATTTCCATGGTTTACTCGTCGTCCGCGTACCACGGTAGCGGTACGGGCAATCCCCTGGACGGCCGGTGCAAGAATGGGATCGCACGTAAATGTTGACCGAGTCGCTCCACTTACCCGACCCGGTGCTCGAGAAAGATCTCCGGCCCAGGTTGGCCGGCCAGGGAGTGCGGATGAAGCCAGTCGACGAAAGCCAGGTCGCGCGCATCTACAGGGAGTTCGGGCCCTTGGTGTACCGCCGATGCCTCCGCCTCCTCGGCGACAAGGCCGGAGCCGACGACGCCACCCAGGAGGTGTTCGTGAAGCTGCTCCGCGACGCGGACCGGCTCAAGGACCGGGCCACGCTGCTCCCCTGGATCTACCGGGTGGCGATGAACCACTGCCTGAACCTCCGCCGCAACGCGCGCAGGCGCGGAGAGGACGCCCTCGCCGAGGGCCTCGACGTGGTGGCCATCGCGCACGGGGACCGCCCCGATGCGTACCCGGAAAGGCAACTTGCCCAGGCCGTCCTGTCCCGCTTCGACGCCGTGACCCAGGCGGTCGCCGTGGGCGTCTTCGTGGATGGGATGGAACACGAGGAGGTCGCGAGCCTGCTCGGCATCTCGCCGCGGACCGTCTCGCGCAAGCTCGCGAGATTCGTCGAGAGGGCCCGTGAGTTCCTGGTCCGACATGGTTCCGAAGCCGTCGAGGGACACGCGCCGTCCCCGACCTGGGGCGCGGCCCGCTAGTCCCACTCCTTGCCCCCCTCGACGGTTCCGTCGCCGCCTACTTCGCGAGGGTCCAGCCGAACATCATGGCGTGATCCTCGTGCGCCAGGTTGTGGCAGTGGGCCACGTAGTTCCCGGTGAAGGTCCGGAAGTTCCGGACCACCACCACCTCCTCCGACGGGTCGAGGGCGATGACGTCGTCCTTCCCGGTGTCGTCCTGGTGACCCGGGACCGACGTGGCCGGCTGCCCGTTCCGCGTGAGGACGTGGTGCTCCTCCATGTGGAGGTGCATCGGGTGGGTCCAGCCGCCGCCGCCGTTCTTGATGACCCAGAATCTCCGGCTGCGCCCTGCTTCACCGTCGCGAGCGGCGACGGACCGGGTCGAACGGCTGGCCGTTGATGAGCCACTCGATCTCGCCGCCGAACCCGCCGCGCTGCAGCTCGAAGGTGCGGGTCGGGAGCGTCGACAGGTCCGGGAGCTTCGGCTGCGGACGCAGGATCGTGTTCGCCGTCGGCATGACGCTGTTGTCCGGTGCGTCGTTCCCGATGACGATCTTGAGGAGCGGGATCTTGTACCGGGGGTCGAGCCCGATCCGGGAGTTGTTGGCGGCCTCACGCCCGTCCGGCATCTTCAGATGTTCGTCAGGTAGATGACGTCGCCCTTCGTGGTCGGCGTGCCGTCCAGGTACTTCGTGAAGTCGACGACGATCTCGTGGCGCATGGCCGGCCAGTTCTCGATGCTGGTCCGGGGAATGGCGCTCGGCAGGAGGCCGCCGCCCGAGGCGATCTGCATGAAGCTCATGCAGGTGACGCCGTCCTGGATGCGCCACTGCCCCTCGAGCTCGTCGCCGCCGTAGCCGAGCGACACGGCCGACTTCGGGCCGCCGGACGACTTCATGAGCGTCGACCTCGAACTGCGCGCGAGACGGCGGCCGTCGAGGAAGCGGAAGCGGTACTTGCGCCGGTTGACGGTGAGGACCGGGTAGGCCGTCCCGTTCACGGTGAAGATGTCGCCCACGAAGCCGTGGTTCGGGAAGTGGCTGGAAGAAGGTCTTGCCCCACCACTCGGGGTGGACCTCGCCGCAGCCGTTGTGGATGTCCTGGTGCGGGGTGGCGCCGTCGTCGAGGCGGCAGTCGTAGAAGACCAGCGGGATGTCGTACTTCACGTCGAACGTGCCGTCGGGGTTGTTGGTGCGGACGCCGGGCAGGCGCAGCCCCTTGGTCTCGTCACCCGGAGTCGAGGACACCGGGTCGTAGATCGGGTACAGGCCGACCATGCCCTTGTAGACGTTGGCGCCGGTGTGGTCCATCTTGTGGTCGTGGAACCAGAAGAAGGACTGCTTCTCGCGCCTCGTCGTTCGCCCGCCGGGTAGTTCAGGTAGAGGTTGTCGACCCAGCCGCCGGGCGTGTCGTAGGCCGCCCATCTTGTAGTGCGGGTTGCCGTCGCTCTCCGGCCGCGGTGTGGGCGTTGTGCAGGTGGGTGAGGAACGTCCAGTCGGGCGCGCCGAAGTCGCCGCGGTCGAGGTTCAGCGGGTTCTCGTCGAGGTGGTTCTCGAAGCGGACGAGGCAGGGCTTCCCGTACTCGGCGTTGATCATGGGGCCGGGGAACTTGCCGTTGAAGCCGTAGATGGTGCTGGCCGGCAGCCTCGACACCACGGTGCCGGCCGGCACCACCTTCCCCTTCGTGTTGGTGTAGGGGACGAGCGTCCGCACCGGTGACGACGTGAAGCTGTGGGCCGCCACCTGCAGCTTGTTCTGGTAGATGATCGGCTGCGGCATGTTGGCGCAGACGGTGCCCGCCTGGCCCGGCCACATCTGGTGGGTGTAGCCGTCCGAGTCCTGGCACCCGGACGCCCCGCTGGGCTTGTTCGTCCACTTGCTCGTGTCCACCGGCCGGGCCGCCTGCGGCACCGGCAGCGGATCGGTGAACGGGTTCAGGATGAGCGGGCTCGTCGGGAACGCCTCGATGGCCTGGAGGCCCGGTGCACGTGCCCGGTCGTCCCACCGCCCCCGCCACCCCCCACCGCCCTTGGCGTGCGCCGGGCCGGCGACGGAGGCGGCGGCCGCCGCGACGCCCGTCGCCGCGGTGATCTTGAGCATGTCCCGGCGGCTCATGCCGCCAGGGTTCCTCGGCTGGTTCTTCGATCTCCTGGTCTTCATCTGGATTCCCCTTTTTGACTCTTGGTCGAGTCGTTGGTGGCCCGACCTCCCCGGAACACGTCCCCGAGTCCTCGCGACCCGGGGACGTCCTGGAACGCCTGAACGCTGACGACGATCGCGGAAGACCCCAGTCCCGCGACGCGGAGACAGGCTCCGGCCCGGAAGCGCAAGCAAACGTTCGCCATCCGGTGAAGGGTGCCGGACCGCCGCCACCGCCGAGGGACGGATGACCCGAGCGGGGGATGGCCTGCCGGCGGCCCCGTCCCCACCGTTCCTGCCCGAGGCGGGATCGTCCATCCGGCCGGGTCGAGTCGCGCCCGGGAGAGGAAGCCGTGCCCCGGCAAGTCAGCCCGCAGCGTGCGCTCGCGCGCCGATGCATCCATTCCCATGCACCTGCATCGAGATCCGGGAGTGCCTCCGGAGCCAGGCTCCTCGGCGGCACGACGCGTCCCGTGCGGGAGGGACTGACGTGGCCGATGGACGACGATCACCGTTGCTTCACGCCGCACCCGACATCGAGCCGGGTGCCGAGGTGGTCCGGTACGCCGGCGCAGAACAAGGGAGCATCAAAATGAAAAGCCAGGTCTCGAGTTGGATGCGAAGGATCGAAGAGGAACGGGCTGGCGATCGCTCGCGGCGGTCCTCGCCGCGATGCGGTCGCGGTCCCGGCGCAGGCCCAGCTGCCCATGCCGGCGTCCACCCAGTTCGACATCACCGGGTTCATCCAGGAGGCGACCCTGGGGGCCGGAACCTCCGGGCTCAACGTGGGTCCGGGCGTCGGGGCCCACCAGGGCGGCATCATCAAGGTGAACGGCCACACCATCATCGTGCCGTCGGAGACCATCGTGATCCTGCCGGCCACGCGCCTTCACCTGGCAGGAGCTCTTCGCGCTGGCGCCGGCGCCGTACACCGGCGTCGCGACCGGCATGGCGCTGGCCGACATCCCGGCGCCCCTCACCACCTACGAGGCGCACGTCACCGGCAACCGGGTGCTCGGCGGGACGGGAGGAGCCGACGTCTACATCGCCGGCCTCATCCACATCCCCAGCAGGACCTGAACGCCGGCGCCGGCTTCATCAACTTCATGGACTACGCCCTCGGCGAGATGCGGGTCGGCGGATATCCCCGATCCCGGCTGACGCCGACCGCCGGCAACACGGCGGCAGGCGGCGCCAACTGCACCGGCACCCGGGTGCGGATCAACGACCCGCTGGGCCGCTTCGGCCGCGCCACCACGTCCCCGACTCCGCGCTTCGCCGTCGACGACGCCAATCCCGACCATCACGCTCGGCCACCGGCTTCCCGATGTGCTTCCCGCGGGTCGCCCCGAGCGCGTCGCACGCCGGACCCGCTCTGCCCGCAGTCGAACCGGCCACCGGCCGCCGCGGCTTCCCGCCATCATCCAGATGAACGATCCGGTCGCCTGCCCGGCGTCCTCCCGACGCCACCAAGCAGGCGCCCATGGAGGTCGGCGACTACGTGACCTTCGCCGGCACGCTGGTGACAGGACGCCGGCCACGCCGACGACCGGTCCGTGGCCCGCTCACCGGGACGAGCGCGACCTACGTCTCGGCCCACACCATCATCAGCAACGTCGCCATCTACACCTGGCCCGGCACCAACCCGGCCTACGTCTCGGTCGAGGTGAGCCTCATCGGCACCGGCGGGCTCACCGTCCTCGGCGCCGGAGAGGCCGCCATCCGCACCCGGTTCGAGGGCATGACCACCGACCCGACCCGCAACGTCCACCTCTACGGCATCGACCTCGATCCGCTGACCGGCGCCACCACCGACCGCGACTGGGGCACCATCGGCGTCGATCCGGGCCCGCCCACCGGCGCGGTGAAGGGGCGCTGGCGCTTCCGTCCGCCCTGCACGGCGACCGTGGCCGACCAGAAGTCCTGCACGCCGCCTCCGGCGGCACCTTCCTGCCGCCGACCCGCGAGATGCGCGCCGTCATCGAGGGGCTGCAGTGCCAGGTCCCGCGCCAACGCGATCGGCGGCGACCTACGGCCAACGGGATCTTCTACGGCCAGTACCACGCGCCGATCGGCGAGTACATCTTCCCCGAGAACATCCCCGGCTCGCCCATCGTCGAGAACAACTTCAACACCATCGCGTTCCTGAGCACAGGGCGGCTACACGTCCTCCACCGGCACGCGTCGTCGGCCAGCTGAACCCGTGGCCGAGCAGCGTGGTCCCGACGCCGGCCTGCACGCCGCCCGTCGCCAGTCCCGGCGGGCCGTACACCGTCGCCTCGCGGCGGATCGGTGGCCCTCGCCGCCACCGCCACCGGCACCGCCGCCGATCACCTTCCGGTGGACGGCACCCGCAGCCGGCCAGGGGACGCTCTCGGCGCTCACCGTCGCGAACCCGACCTTCACCGCCCCCACCGGCCCGGCCACCGGTGAACCTGACCGTGACCGCGTCGAACGCCTGCGGCACTCGCAGGCCACCGCCGTGGTGAACGTCAGCGCGCCCGGCACGCCGACCATGACCGCCCAGTCATCGACGCCTCGGTCTTCTCGGGCGCCACCGGGCACTACACCGTCAGCGGCGACCGACCCGAACGTGCCGCCGCGCTGCCGCTCACCTTCACCGTGTCGCAGACCGGCACCCCGGCCCTCATCAACCTGGTCGGTGACGCCGGTCTCCTGCACGACGTCTCCCTGCACGGTCACCGTGACCTACACGGCGCCCACCCTGCCGGTCGGGCAGATCGACGTCCACCACCGTCACCGTGACCGTCAACACGAACAACGCGGCGGGCCTGGCGGCGACCCCGGTCTCGACCACGGTCACCGTGAATCCGCTGCCTGACTCGGTCCTCATCACCGCCACCGAGTACCGGACCGGCAAGCAGCGCCTGACGGTGAACGCCAGCTCGTCGGTGGTCAGCCCGAACGTGGTCCTGACCCTGCAGCCCTACGTCACGGCCACCGGCACCACGTTCGACCCGTCGCAGCTCGGGGCGACGTTCACGAACAACGGCGGCGGGGTCTACATCCTGGTCCTGGTCGGGGCTCCCGAGCCCGCGGTTCCTCCGGCGACCCCGCTCGTCGTGAAGTCCAACCTCGGCGGCATCAGCCCGCCGCACGGCCTGGACCGGATCCGCCAGTAGGCAGTGTCGCGGCGGTCGGGGGGCGGCAGGTCCGCCCCCTGGCCGCCGCCGTTTCATGTCCCGTCGACGTGCCGGAGGAGGCCGCGCCATGTGGAAGATCGCCGTCGCCGCGTTCGTCGTCGCCGCCGCCGTCGTCGGGATGGGGCTCTCCACCGTCGGCCCCTCGACCTACCGGGTGGAGCGCTCGGCCGTCGTGAACGCGCCTCCAGGGCGCGGTCGTGGACCAGGTGGCCAGTCCACAGCGCTGGATGGCGTGGTCGCCCCGGGAAGTGGGCATGGAGAAGGTGGAGCGCCGGTACGGTGGACCCGAGAAGGGCGCGGGCGCGAGCTACTTCTGGTCCGCCGAGCCACCGCTCGGGAAGGGCCACATGACGGTGGTGCTCTCCACCGCCGATCGCGTCGAGATCGAGCGGGAGCTCGAGACCCCCAGGCCTTCCTCCAGCGACCTGGAATTCGCCTTCGCCCCGGCGGGCGACGGCACGAAGGTCACCTGGATCGTCTCGGGAGAGAACGACCTCCTCGACCGGCTGCTCTGGCGGTTCGGCGGACGGAAGAAGGCCGAGCGCGAGGTCGACGCGGGCCTCCATGGACTGAAGAAGGTTGCCGAGGCCCAGGCGCTCGTTCCCGTGGCCCGGATCGAGCGATCCATCCTGGTCGAGGCCCCGCCCGAGGTGGTGCTCGGCCAGATCGTCGATCTCCGCCGGTGGGCGGCCTGGTCTCCCTGGATGGGGACCGGAAGCCGGGCGAAGCGGACCTACGGCGGTCCGAAGTCGGGCGTGGGCTCCACCTACTTCTGGCGGGACGCCGGGGAAGCAGGGGCGGGGCGCGCCACGGTGACGGCCACGGCCGCGAACCGCGTCGAGGTCGAGTTGCAGCTGGACGCGCCTCGCGCCATCAGCACCGACCTCGAGTTCCGGGTCGCCCTGGAGGGGAAGGGCACCCGCGTCACCTGGATCCTGAACGGCGATCCGGGCATCGACGGCGTCGAGCCTGGAGGCCGGCCTCGCCCGCCTCAAGGCGGTGAGCGAAGGCCACGATCAGAAGCAAGGCGGGCGCGTGATTCCTGACGCTCGCGCGGAGCGACATGTGTCTTCCAGGGTGGACGCGCGGGCACTGCCCGCCTCCTCGCAGGGGAGCTCGCGATGACCACCGCTCGTGCCGCCCTTCTCACCTCCGTCCTCTCCGTCCTCGCAGGCGCATGTGGGGGAACGTCCTCCCCCGCGCAGCAGGGTCCCCAGCTTCCGGTGGCGAGCGCCGGGCCGGACCAGGCGGTCGCATCCGGTGCGGTGGTGACGCTCGACGGGAGCGGCAGCCACGATCCCGCCGGCGGCTCTCTTTCCTATCAGTGGACCCAGGCCTCGGGTCCGGCCGCGAGCCTGAGCAGCGCGTCCGCCGTCCGGCCCACCTTCACGGCGCCCGTGGTCCCGGCCGGACAGCCGGCCGTCGCGCTCTCCTTCTCGCTCATGGTGACGAGCGCGAGTGGCGCCTCGGCGCCCGCGACGGTTGCGGTCACGGTGAGTCCAGCCGCCCAGGCCAATCCTCCGCCGGTGGCGAGCGCGGGGCCGGATCAGGCGGTGGCGTCGGGCGCGGCCGTCACGCTCGACGGGAGCGGCAGCCACGATCCCGACGGCCAGGCCATCACGTACGCCTGGACGCAGACCGCCGGCCCCGCGGTGGCGCTCTCCTCCTCGCCGTCGGCCGGCCCCACCTTCACGGCGCCGGCCGTGGCCAGCGGGTCGCGCCCCGTCACGCTGGTCTTCTCGCTGGTGGTGACCGATGCGAACGCGAGCTCGTCACCCGACACGGTGACCGTCACGGTCAACGCGGCCGGAACGACGAACCCGACGCCGCCCGGAACGCCCGCGCCGGCCCCTTCGATCCCAACCCGCCGCCGGCAGGCGGCTCCGGCAGCAACCGCTTCCAGCTGGGCGCGGCCCAGGGGCTCTACGTCGTCGATCCCGCCAAGGGGGAGCCCTCGGTGCAGGGCTTCCTCGTCGTCACCCTCGACAAGGGCGCCATCCCCGCCGGAGGCACGGTGACCTTGAACGGCGTCCCCATGCTCCGCGACCCGGCCCTGAACGGAAGCTACTGGCGCGTCGATCCCGCCGGAACCCAGCCGGTGGTCGGGAGCGGGGGGCGGATCGTCCTGGTGGCGACCGTCAACGACGCGGGGACGCGTCGTCCAGCGCACGCTGGTGCTTCCGTGTCCCTCCGACGTCGCGGTCGCGTCCACGCCACCGGTCGGCGCGGCGCTGACGGTGGGGACTCCGGTCCACCTCACCACCACGGCCGACCTGACCCTGAACGTCGGGATCGCCCCGCTCATCGGGGTCTACCCGCAGGCGACGCTCTACGGATACGACCCGGCCACCCGCGCGCTCGTCGCGTCGGGCTCCCCGCAGAACATCCTGCCCGGCCCGGTGAGCCAGGACGTCCCGGTGCTCGCCACCACGGCCGCTGCCTACCTGATGGACCTGCGCTGGCCCGGCCACTGGGTCATCGACGGCGAGACCGGCGGCTTCTGCGGCCTCGTGAAGCGCTGGACGTACACGAAGTGATGCGCACTGTGCAGTTACAAGACCGCGGCGCCCGGAATGACACATCCAGGGGACGTGCGGTGTCTACAGGGACGACGAGGAGCGACGCGCGCCCTCGCGGACTCACCGGAGGCCTGACATGACGTCGAACCGCATCGCACTTCTCCTCCCGCTCCTCGCGCTGGCCTGTGGCGGCATGAGCTCGCCTGCGTCGTCCACCCAGCCGCCCGCTTCGCCCCAGGCGCCGCTCGCGCGTGTCGGCCCCAACCTGGCGGTGCCGTCCGGAGCCGCGGTGACGCTGGATGGAAGCGCGAGCAGCGATCCGGCCGGGATGGCGATCACCTACCACTGGAGCCAGTCGGCGGGACCGGCGGTGGCGCTCAGCGACGCCGCGGTGGCGCGCCCGTCCTTCACGGCGCCCCTCGTGGCGGCTGGCCAGCCGGCCGCGACCCTGGCCTTCTCTCTCACGGTGAGCAGCGCGAACGGGACCTCGCTCGCCCGCCGCGGAGATGGTGACCGTGAATCCGGCGTCGGCGCCCGGTGAGCCAGCCGCCCGTCGCCGCCGCCGGGCCCCGACCAGGTGGTGGCCTCGGGCGCGTCGGTGACCCTCGACGGCAGCGGCAGCAGCGATCCGTCCGGGCTTGCGCTCTCCTTCCAGTGGGTCCAGCTCTCCGGGCCGGCCGTGGCCCTCTCGAGCAACGCGGCGTGTCCCGGCCCAGCTTCACGGCGCCGTTCGTGGCGTCCGGTCAGCCCGCCGCGACCCTGAGCTTCTCCCTCGTGGTGACGAGCGCGGGAGGCGCGTCGGCGCCCTCGACCGTCTCCGTGACCGTCGATCCCGCACCGGCGTCGCAGCCCCCACCGCCGCCTCCCCCGGTCCAGGCGCCGGTGGCCAGCGCCGGGCCCGATCAGGTGGTCGCCTCCGGCGCGGCGGTGACGCTCGACGGGAGCGCCAGCGCCGATCCGGCCGGGGCCACGCTTTCCTACCAGTGGACCCAGACCTCCGGCCCGGCGGTCAGCCTCTCCGGCGCCGCGGCCGTCCATCCGACCTTCACGGCGCCCACGGTGCCTGCCGGGCAGCCATCCGCGATGCTCGCGTTCTCGCTCTCCGTGACGAGCGCGAACGGCGCCTCCACGCCGTCGGCCGTCACCGTCACCGTCAGTCCGCTGCCGCCGCCCAATCCGGCGCCCGTCGCGAACGCCGGCCCCGACCAGGCGGTGAGCTCCGGCGCGGCGGTCACGCTCGACGGAAGCGCCAGCCACGACCCGGACGCCCAGGCCATCACCTATGCGTGGACCCAGAGCTCCGGCCCGGCGGTCGCGCTCTCCTCTGCCTCGGCCGTGAAGCCCACCTTCACCGCGCCCACCGTGGCGAGCGGCTCGGCTCCGGTCACGCTGGTCTTCTCGCTGGTCGTGACGGATGCGAACGCCAGCTCCTCGCCCGCGAGCGTGACCGTCACGGTCAATCCTTCGGGCACCAGCTTCCCGCCGCCGCCCGGAACGCCGGGTCCGGTCGCCGATCCGAATCCACCTCCGACCGGGGGCTCGGGCAGCAACCGCTGGGAGATGGGCGCCGCCCAGGGGCTCTACGTGGTCGATCCCGCCAGGGGAGAGCCCACGGTGCAGGGCCTGGTCGTCGTCACCTTCGGCTCCATCAGCTCGGGCAACTTCATCCCGCCCGCCGGGACCGTGGTGACGCTGAACGGGGTGCCGCTGCTTCGCGACCCGAACCTGAACGGCGCCTACTGGCGCGTAGATCCGGCGGGCCCCCAGCCCGTGGTCGGTAGCGGCGGCCGGATCGTGCTCGTCGCCACCGCGACCGTGAGCGGCAAGCTCGAGCAGCGCACGCTGGTCTTCCCGTGTCCCTCCGACGTGGCGGTCTCCTCGACGCCGCCGATTGGCGGACAGCTCGTGCCGGCGGCTCCGCCCGCCGCGCCGCTCCACGTCTCCACGACGGCCGACATCACGCTGAACGTCGGGGTTCCCATGATGGCCAGCATCTTCCCGCAGGCGACGCTCTACGGGTACGACCCGGCCACTCGTGCGCTCGTGGCCTCGGGCTCGCCGCAGAACATCCCGCCCGGCCCCGTGAGCCTGAACGTGCCGGTGCTCGCCACCAGCGCCGGGGCCTACCTCATGGACCTTCGCTGGCCCGGCCCGTGGATGGTCGACGGCCAGTCCGGCGGCTTCTGCGGCCTCGTGAAGCGCTGGACCTACACGAAGTAAGGCGTCGCTTTCCCGGACCGACGACCCGCCCGATGGGGTGGGCGTCGGTCCGTTCGCTTTTCGTGAGCCACGGCCGGGCGTTTTCCCCGAGACACCCCATCAGGGACATCGTGAGAAACCCGTAACTTTTAGTGAAACCGACGGGCGAAATCCTGTCCAGGAAAAATCCAGTTACCCCTGTACTCATGGTGACTTGGAGGACCGGAGCTCGTTCGAGGCGCGCCTTCCAGCGATCAGATCGTCAAAAAATTGCCCTGCGGTGTCACATGGTTACGGGAGAAGCTTGATCCAGATCAGGGTGTCATGAGCAGAGAGTGCCTGCGGCGGATTGCCGCAGCCCTGTTTGGGGCCCCTCACGGGGCGCGCCTGGGAGGGCTCATGAGCAACCTGTCTCACTGTCGTTCCTGGCCGCGAAACGTCCGCTTCGAGGATTCGCCGTGACCGCCAGGGTCGAGCGAGGCGTCGAGGCGCTGAGCCGGTACTTCACCGACATCCGGGCCATCCCCGTGCTGTCGGCGGAGGAGGAGAGGGAGCTCGCCCGCCTCTATCGACGGACCGGCAACCCCAGGGCGGCGCAGATGCTGGTCACCTCCAACCTGCGCTTCGTGGTGCGGATCGCCCGGGAGTACTGCTCGGAAGGCCGGCGGATGGCCGACCTCGTCCAGGAGGGGAACCTCGGGCTGATCCAGGCGGTCGAGCGCTTCGACCCCGAGAGGGAGGTCCGCCTCGTCACCTACGCCGCCGTCTGGATCCGGGCCCGGATCCTGAACCACATCCTTCACACCTGGTCGCTCGTGAAGCTCGGGACGACCACCGCACAGCGCCGCCTGTTCTTCTCCCTCAGCCGGAAGCAGAAGGAGCTGACGAACCAGTCCGACGCCGGCGACCCCGAGGCCGCGGCGAAGATCGTCCCCATGCTGGCGCGCTGCTTCGGGGTGGAACCCCCCGCGATTGAGGAGATGCGCCGGCGCATCGAGGGGCGGGACGTCTCCCTCGACGCCCCGGTCTCCGACGGCGAGCAGTCCTGCCTCGACTGCATGCCCTCCGGCGAGGCCCGGCAGGACGACCTGCTCAGCCTGGCGCAGGAGAACGCCATCGACTGCCAGCGGGTACGCGCCGCCCTCGGATGCCTCGACGAGCGGGAGCGGCTGGTCGTCGAGCTGCGGATCATGAACGAGCCCGCCCTCACCCTGGCCGCGGTGGGGGAGCGCCTCGGGTGCGGCCGGGAGCGAGCGCGGCAGCTCGAGGCGCGGGCCATGAAGAAGCTCCGGACCTGCCTGGAATCGAACGGCGAAGGGAGCTGCACCGCGTCGAGAGTGGTCGTCCTGCGGCGCCCGCCCCGGGATCCGAAGCTCGGCCAGACGGGATAGCCGCCCGGGGACGCCGTGTGGAGGAAGGCCTTCCCTGGAATCGCCGCCGCGATCGGGTTCGCGGTCGCGGCCGCCGTGGTCCTGGCGGTCGCCGGCCCCTCGACCCGGCGGGTCGAGCGGTCGATCCACGTGGAGGCGTCCCCGGAGGTCGCCTGCCGCCCAGATCACCGACCTCCGGCGCTGGCTCGCCTGGTCTCCCCGAGAGCCGCGCGACCCGGGGGCCCGGCGGAGCTACGGCGGGCCATCCACCGGCGTGGGCTCGACCTACTTCTGGGAGAGCGCGGCCGGCCTGGGCCGGGGACGCCTGACGCTCCTGTCGGAGGCGCCTGGCCGGATCGAGCTCGAGCGGGAGATGGAAGAGCCCCGGGCCGTGGTCGACGATCTCGAGTTCCGGCTGGAGCCGGAGGGGAGCGGCACGCGGCTCACCTGGATCCAGAGCGGCCCGCTGTCCCTCACGGAGAGGCTCCTCTTCCGGTGGCGACCGGGATTCCGGCACGGAGGCCGAGCTCGAGCAGGGGCTCGAGCGGCTGAAGGCGGTGGCCGAGGCCGAGGCTCGCGTGAAGACCTACCGGATCGAGCGCGAGGCGCGCGTGGACGCGCGGCCCGATGCGGTGCTCGCCCTCCTCGCCGACCTCCACCGATGGACGGCCTGGTGGCCGCGGGAATCCCTCGACCCGGACGTGCGCCGGAGCTACGGCGGAACGCCGAGCGGCCCGGGCTCGAGCTACTTCTGGTCCGGGAACGCGAGCGTGGGCCAGGGCCGGCTGTCGATCCTCTCCTCCAGCCCCGAGGGCGTGGTGGTCGAGCTGGAGACCGATCGGCCTCGGCCCGCCGCGGTCGACCTGGAGTTCCGCCTCTCGCCGGATGGAGCCGGCACCCGGGTGGTCGGCACGGTGACGGGCCAGCGCGCGGAGCGAGCCCGGCAGGGGAAGCCGATCACGGAGCCCGTCTCCGCCCGGGAGCTCGAGGAGGCGCTCTCGAGGCTCGCGACGTCGTCGCGCCCCGCCCGCTGACGCCGTCCCGCTCCGCCTCCCGGGCCTAGCGGAGCGCGTCGAGGAAGTTCGCGTACGGCGTTCGCGACGTCCCGAGCGGAACGGAGCTGCCGGCGCTTCCCACCGCGGGCAGCAGGATGCGGTCGTCCAGCACGCCCACCGTGGAGAACAGGGTCATGTCGAGGACGCCGGGCGTGCCGCCGTTGGGGAAGGACAGGCTGGGGTGGTCGAAGGGCGCGCGCTCGTAGCGCGTCCGGTCGTCGGTGAGCGACTCGAGGAACGCGACCAGGTCCGAGCGCTCGTCCGCCGTGAGGCCGAGCGGACGGACGAGCGGATCCGCCGAGACGGCGTTCTCCACGAGGAAGTCTCCCCCGCGGTCGTAGAACTCCACCACCTGCGCGAGCGTGGCCTGGCCGCCGTTGTGGAAGTAGGGCGCGGTGAGCGCCACGTTCCGCAGCGATGGGCGTCTTGAAGGCCCCGTCCACCGCCAGCCGCTCGTCGGGCTGGAGGGGAGGCGCGAGCGGGTTCAGCTCGTCGATCCCCGGGTCGATCGAGTCGGGGAGGAGCATCGTCGCCGAGCGAGAGCAGGCGGCCGATCGCCGCGTTCCCGGGAGCGAGCGCGGCCATGGCGTCGCGAGCCTGCTCCAGCACCCCGGCAGCCGCCATGGGCTGCGAGCTCGTGAACAGGAGCACGTCCTCGGGCCCGAGCAGGTCGGCGGCGAGGTTCAGCAGGTCGATCACGTTCGTGGGGATTGCCGAGGGCCGCGGCGGCCTGCCGGAGGAGCACCGCGGCCTCCCCGGGCCGCGCCAGGATGCGCGGGATGCCGCAGGTGGCGCTGCCGGCCTGGACCGTCGCCCCCGCCTTCACCTGGGCGCGCAGGCAGTCCTGGAGCCTCCGGGAGTTCGAGAGCGGCAGGTTGGCGGGTCCGATGGTCGCCCCGATCCCCAGGTCCTCGGGCGATGGGCCGGACGCCGATGTCGTAGTGGCCGGCGTCGTAGACCGCCACGCCGCCGTCCCCCATCACCATCCGCTCGAGCAGGTCGTGCGTGCCGACCCCGGGCTCGACGAGCAGCCCGCGCCGCTGGATGTTCGTCACGCCGGCGTTGGAGAGCTCGGGACCGCCGTGGCACCGGACGCAGCTGGCCTTCCCGAGGAAGGTCTGCAGGCCGCGCACCGCGGCAGGAGAGAGCGAACCGTTGTCGCCCTCCATGAACCGGTCGAAGGGGGTCTGGTCCGCGACCAGGGTGGCCTCGTACTCGCGGATGGCCAGGCCGAAGAAGAGCGAGAAGTTGTACTCGGCGACCGTGAAGACGTTGGGCCCGGTGGTGCCGCTGCTGCGGAGGACGGGAGAGCCCGAGCTCAGGTCCACGCTCCACTTTCCCCCGTCCCACCACTGGGGCAGGAAGGCGGCCTGGACGAGGGCCAGGTAGGTGGTGGTGATGCCCGGCGTGTTCTTCTTCGCCGTCTGCGCGGGAGAGCGACCCGAGCACGCCGTCGGTCGTGGACACGAGCTGGAGCGCCAGCGGCTTCAGGTTGGTGGAGAGCATCTTCCGCCCGAGATCGGCGCCGCGGCGGCCCCCGAAGGACATCTCCAGGTCGCTCGTCGGGGGGCCCACCGCCTGGGAGGCCGCCGAGGCCAGGGTGATCCGGATCGGATGGAGGAACGCGCCCGCGTTCAAGCCGGGCAGCTTCACCACCTCGACCACCTGCGCCGTCCCGTCCAGCTGGCCGATGGGGTCGACGCCGTTGAACTCCTCGCGTGCGCGCGAGTCCCAGAAGTTGCGGTCGTTGAACACCGCGTTCACCACCGAAGGCGTGTTGCGCGGCTCGACGCTCCGGACCAGCACGCCGGCCGACGTTGAAGGTGGCGCCGGGACCCGCGCCCGTGGACGGGACGCCCGAGTCGTACGGCACGCCGATCTTCACGAGCTGGGCGCCGAAGACCCCCTGCGACGAGACCACGTCGTTCGTGTCGGAGAGGACCGCCGAGGTCCGGTCGGCGGGGTTGGCGAGCCGGTGAAGCGGGTAGTCGGCGGCGGTGAGCTGCCGGTTGGGGCCGAAGGCCGGACTGGGGCCGGGGCGCCGCTGCCGTTGTTGCCGAACGCCAGGTCGCCGCCGGGGACGACCGTGCTCCGGAAGCCCGGGTTGATCTGGTTCTTGGAGCGGTTGTCGGCGCCGGCGTGGAAGTGGCACGACGCGCAGGCCTGCCCGTCGCTGCCGAGCTGCTGGTCCCAGAAGAGCGCCTTGCCGAGCTGGAGGAGCTTCGTCCGATCGCGCACGTACGTCGCGAGGTTGGGCGGCTCGGGGACCGTCACGGCTCCGAGCGAGGTGACGCCGGCGTTCTGCGCGGCGAAGCGGAGGTCCGAGGCCGAGAGCGGCGTGGTGACCGAGGTCTGGGCAGCGGCTCGTCCGGCCACGAGGGCCAGGGCGGCCCCCGCACATGCGAGCCCCCTTCGCGTCCTGTTCGACATCTGGTGTCCCCCTGCTTTCCGGATGCAGCGTCGCCTGGAGCAAAAGGGTGGGGTGGGCCAGGCCGTCGCGCCTGTCGCGCGACGCAAGGACGAAACGAACGTTTGCCGTCCCGTCCTCCACCGCGCGCAACGTCCCCTCCTGCAACGACTGGAGAAGGGCGCGGTCACCTCCACCCTTCCCACCATGCACCTCCGCTTCCACGCGTCCCGGATCGCCGTCCTCGCCCTGCTGGCGGCGCCGGCCTCCGCCCTGCCGCCGCCGCAGCCGGTGTCGCCGTTCGACATGATCGGCGTCCTCCAGTCGGCGACCCTCGGGGGAAGCGACTCGCTGGCCGGCGGGACCGTGACCGTCCACGGGCAGGTGGTGACGATTCCCCGCAACACGGTGGTCCTGCTCCCGGCCACCGCGCTCACCTGGCAGGAGCTCTTCCGGCTCGCGCCCGCTCCCTACGGCCCGAACCAGACGGGCATGGCGCAGGCCGACCTCCCCGCGCCGACCACGACGTGGCAGGTGCACGTGACCGGCAACCGGGTGGGCGACCAGTACATCGCCGGCCTCGTCTCGGTGACCCAGGACGAGCTCAACGCCGGGCAGGGCTGGGTGAACTTCATCGACTACTCGACCGGCGAGTTCCGGGTCGGCGGCGTGATCGGCGACCCGTCGACGGGCCAGCGCGTCCGGCTGAACGACCCCATCGGCCGCTTCGGGCGGGTCACCAGCCCCGACGTCCGCTTCACCATCGACGAGGACAATCCCACCGTCCGGGCCACCACCGGCTACCCGATGTGCATCCCGCGGACCGACCCGGCGGCGCTCGACGACTGGCTCTGTCCGCAGGGAAACCGCCCCCGGGATCCGACGACGGGTGGCTTCCTGTCGATCTTCCACACGCCCGACCCGGCGCTCGGGGTCATGCCCGACGCGAACCGGGCGGCCCCGTTCGAGGTCGGGGACTACGTGACCTACTCCGGCATCCTGGTGAAGGACGGCACGTCTCCGACGGCCGGCGCCTTCGCGGGCGTCGCCTCGTCCTACGTGGCGGCCTACAGCGTCGTCGCCAACGTGGGAATCTTCACCGCCTACGGCATCGACCCCGCCTACGTGGCCATCGACGTCACCATCCTCGGCGTCGGGCGGCGCGCCCATCGCCGGGGTCCCGCAGGAGGCGACGGCCCGGACCCGGTTCGAGGGCTTCACGACCGACCCGAGCCGCACCATCTACCTCTACGGGATCGACGTCGACCCGTGCACCGGCGCCCAGACCGACCGGGACTGGGGATCGGTGGCCGTGGATCCCGGACCTCCGGTGGGCGCGGTGTTCGGGCGCTGGCGCTTCCGGCCGCCGACGAAGGTCCTCTCCATGCCGCTCACCGGCGTCTTCCTGCCGGCGACGCGCGAGGTCCGGGCCCGGCTGACGCCTTCCCAGCCCTTCGTCACGGCGAACGGCCTCTCCGCCGGGCAGTACCACGCACCCATCACCGAGTACCTCTTCCCCGAGAACCTCGCCGTCGGTGGGCCGGTGGTGCCGCTCAACTTCCAGGAGTTCCCGTTCCTCGCGAACGGCTCCGGCCCGTGGCCCGGCGGCGGCCCGAACGGCGTACCGGGCGGCATCGTCGGGCAGCTCAGCCCGTGGCCCGGGAGCCCGGCGCCGACGGCGCCCAGTTGCGCCGGTACGACGCCCGTCCCGCCGACCGCCAACGCCGGCGCCGGCCAGACCGTCGCCTCCGGGAGCGCTGGTCACGCTCGACGGCAGCCAGTCCTCCGATCCGAACGGCCAGTCGCTCACCTACTCCTGGAAGCAGACCGGCGGGACGACCGTGACCCTTTCCAGCCCCTCGGTGGCGCGCCCGACCTTCACGGCTCCGATCGTTCCCGACCGGCTCGTCCCCGGCCAGCCTGGTCTTCTCGCTCACCGTCCAGGACGCGTTCGCCATCTCCACGCCGTCGACCGTGACGATCGTGGTGAACCCGGTTCCCGCCGCGGCCACCGCTCCGGTCGCGAACGCCGGGCTCCCGCAGACGGTGGGCGCGAACGCCCGGGTCACCCTGACGGCTCGGCCTCCTCGGACACCAACTCGCCGCCGCTCTCCCTCACCTACGGCTGGACCCAGGCCTCGGGCGCCGCCGTCACCCTCACCGGCGCGAGCACCGCCACCCCGACCTTCACCGCGCCGAGCTCGGCCTTCGCGCAGGCGCTCTCCTTCACGCTGACGGTCACGAACTCCGCCGGGCTGCGCTCGACGGGCACGGCGACCGTGAACGTGAACGCCGTCACGGCCCCGACCGCCAACGCCGGCCCCGCACCAGGCGGTGAAGAGCGGCGTGACCGTGTCGCTCGACGGGTCGGCCAGCTTCGATCCGCAGGCGCTCCCGCTCACCTACTCGTGGACGCAGGTGTCCGGGCCCAAGGTGACGATCACCGGAGCCACCACGGCGAACCCGACCTTCGTGGCCCCGAACGTGGGAAACGGCGCGGGCCCCCAGAGCGTCGTGCTCGCGCTGACCGTGTCGAACGGCTTCATCGTGTCGACCCCGGCGCAGGTGACGATCACGGTCCAGTCCGTGCCCGACCTGATCACCATCACCCTCGTCGAGTACCGGACCGGCAAGCAGCGACTCACCGTCAACGCCAGCTCGTCGGTCACCACGGGCGCCGCGACGCTCACCTGCACGCTCCCGAACCTGGCCCCGACGGTCATGACCAATCTCGGGAGGGGGAACTACAGCGTGGTGTTCGTGGGGGTGCCGATGGTCGGCTCGGTCACCGTCACGTCGAGCCTGGGCGGGTCGGCCACGTCGGGGATCACGAGCATCAAGCCGTAGCGGGGGGCCCGGAGGGGAGCCGGGGGAGCGGGTCGCGGAGGAGCTTCCGCGGTCCACTCCCCCGGTCCGGTTTCTGGGAAATCCCTCACATTCCAGAACGTTGCACGTGCCACGAATCGACGGCGTCCCGCGACGGCGGGACGGGCATTCCAGCCGCCGGGCACACAATCTTCCCTTGCAAGCCTTAGTTGACCGATGCGCTCCACGTTGTGCCAAGGGGGCACCCGGGAGAGCGCCAGGGGCCTGGAGGAGGAGTCGCCATGCAGCCAGCCCAGTCGTCCAGCCAGGTGTCGCGGCTTTATCGGGAACTCGGCCCGCCGGTCTACCGGCGCTGCCTCCGCCTGCTCGGCGACCGGGCGGCGGCGGAGGACGCCACGCAGGAGGTCTTCGTGAAGCTCCTGCGCGACATCGATCGGCTCAGCGACCGGGACACCGTGCTCCCCTGGATCTACCAGGTGGCCACGAACCACTGCCTGAACCTCCGCCGGAACGCGCGCCGGCACGGCGAGGTCGCCGCCGTCGACGAGCTCGTGTCGACGCGGGAGTCGCGAGACAAGGGACCCGAGGGCTACGACGGACCGGCAGCTCGTGCGGGCGGTCCTCTCCCGCTTCGACGACCTGACCCAGGCGGTCGCGGTGGGCGTCTTCGTGGACGGCCGGGAGCACGCGGAGGTCGCCCAGATGGTCGGGATCTCCAGGCGCTCGGTGATCCGGAAGCTGAAGACGTTCGTCGAGCGCTCGAGGGTGTTCCTGACCCACGGCTGACCCGCGGCGCCGGCTACTCCTTGCCCGCCTCGACGAGCCCGTACCGGGCCAGCTTCTCGTAGAGCGTCGAGCGGTGGAGCCCCGAGAGCTCGGCGGCCTTCCCGACCGCGCCGCCGGCCTCGCGCAGCAGGTCCTCGAGGTAGCGCCGCTCCCAGGCGTCCCGGGCGGCCCGGTAGCGCCCCTCGCCCGCGATCTCGGCCGCGCGGGCCGCGATCTCCGGAGGGAAGTCGCCGACGGCGAGGTGATCGCCGCGGGCGAGCAGCAGCGCGCGCTCGAGGGCGTGCTCCAGCTCCCGGATGTTGCCCGGCCAGGCGTGATCGAGGAGCGCGCGCATGGCCTCCGCGTCGGGCATGAGCGGGGGGCGCCCGAGCCGGACCGCGTGCTTCTGCACGAGGTGGTCGACGAGCAGCGGGATGTCCTCGCGCCGCTCGCGCAGGGGCGGCAGCCGCATGGGGACGACGCGCAGCCGGTACCAGAGGTCCTCGCGGAACTTTCCCTCCTGCACCGACTTCTTGAGGTCCTCGTTGGTGGCCGCCACCACCCGGACGTTCGCCTTGTGCGGCTTGCGGCTCCCCACCGGGAAGAACTCGCCGTCCTGCAGCACGCGCAGGAGCTTCGGCTGCAGCTGCGGGGGGAGCAGCCCGATCTCGTCGAGGAAGAGGGTGCCGCCCTCGGCCTCGGCGAAGAACCCGGGGCGCGCCTGGTCGGCGCCGGAGAAGGCGCCCTTCTCGTGGCCGAAGAGCTCCGACTCGGCCAGGTTCTCCGGGATGGCGCTCATGTTGAGCGCCAGGTACGGCCCCTTGGACCGGCTGGAGAGGCCGTGGATGGTCCGGGCCAGCACGTCCTTGCCGGTGCCGCTCTCGCCCTCGATGAGGACGGGCACGTCGGAGGGCGCGATGCGCTCGGCGATCGACACCAGCTCCTTCATCGGCTGGCTCTTGCCCACCATCCCCTGGATGGAGAAGGTCCCGGACAGCTGCTGCCGGAGCTTGCGGTTCTCCCGCAGGAGCGCGCCGTGCTCGCCGGCCTTCTGCACCATCACCTCCAGCTCCTCCGGGTCGAAGGGCTTCTTGAGGTAGTCGATGGCCCCGGCCTTCATGGCCTCGACCGCGGTCTCCACCGTGGCGAAGGCGGTCATGATGATGACCGGGATCTCCGGGACCTTGGCGTGGAAGCGCTTCAGCCCCTCCAGCCCGTCGATGCCGGGCATGCGCAGGTCGGTGACGATCACGTCGAACTCGGCCCGGTCGAGCGCCGGGAGGGCCTCGGCCACCCCCCCGAAGTCGTACACCTCGAAGCTGCGCCCGAGCGCGCGCTTCACCATCTGTCGCGCCGAGTCCAGGTCGTCGATGACCATCACGCGCAGCTTCATCCCGCCTCCTTCGAACCAGGGATCCGGATGGCGAAGGACGCGCCCGCGCCCGGCCGGCTCTCCACCGAGACCGTTCCGCCGTGGGCCTCCACGGCCTGCCGCACGATGGCGAGCCCCAGCCCCGTCCCGGTGGCCTTGGTCGTGTAGAACGGCTCGAAGACCTTCGCCCGGGTTTCCTCGTCCATCCCCGGCCCGTCGTCCCGGAACTCGACGACCAGGTCGTCGCCCTCGCCCCGGCCGGAGATCCGGAGCGTGCCGCCCCCGCCCGGCTGCATGGCCTGGATGGCGTTCACGCCCAGGTTCATGAAGCCCTGGCGCAGGAGCTCGGGATCGATGCGGACCTCCGGGGCGCTCGCGTCCCAGGCGAACTCGACGGCCACGCGGGCGGTCTTGGCCGCCGGCCCGAGGACCTCGACCACCTCGGAGAGCATCGGCTCGGCCGACTGCACCTGGGCCTTGCCCGGGCGGGCGCGCGCGAAGACCAGGAAGCGCTCCATCAGGCCGGCCGCCCGCATCACCTCGCGCTTGACCGCCTCCAGGTCGGGCCGGTTGGGGTGTTCCTCGGGGAGCTCGCGCAGGGCCACCGAGTTGAACCCGCGAATGACGTTCAGTGAATTGCCCAGCTCGTGGGCGAAGCCGGCGGCGATGCCGCCCAGCGTGGCCAGCCGGTCGGCGCGGAGCACCTCCCGCGTCTTCTGGGAGACCCGCTCCTCGAGCGAGGCGATGAGCCGCTCGTTCTCCTGGCGCCGCTCCTCGAGCCGGAGCGACATGCGGTTCACCGCCGTCACCAGCTCGGCCAGCTCCCGGTCCGGGGGCACGGGCAGCTGGACGCCGCCCTCCTCGCCGAGCCGCTCCGAGGCCTCCACGACCTGCTCGAGGGGCCGGGCGATCCGGTAGAGGAAGTAGCTGGCGAGCGCGAGGCCCACCGCGATCCAGAAGGCGGCCACCACCGCGACGCCCCAGGCCAGCCGGCGGGCGTCGCCCACCACCTCCTCGTGGTTGTAGTCGAGGTAGAAGGCCCCCACGAGCTCGCCCTCGCGGAGGACCGGGGCGCTGGCCACGATCCCCTCCGGCGAGAGCAGGCGCTGCAGCGCCTCGAGCGGCGTGGCCCCGCGCTGGAAGATGGAGGGCGGCGCGTGCTCCGGGCAGGGCTCCCGCGTCGCGGTGGCGCAGGCCACGAGCTGACCGCTCCGGTCCACGACCCAGACCCGGTCGAAGGGACCGGCGCCGATGACGCGCTGTACCAAGGCCTCGAGCGCTTCCCGGCCGCCGGGCTCCACGCCGCTGGGAAGGAGCCAGCGCGACGCGGAAGGGGCCGAGGAGGCGGCGATGGCGCTGCCCTCGCGGAGCAAGAGCTCCTGCCCGCGCAGGAGGTCGCGCCAGAGCGCGACGGCGGTCACGCCCGTGGTGGCGAAGACCACGAGTCCGGCGATGAGGACGAAGAGTTTGAGTCGGAGGGTCACTATCGGGGCCCGGGAGCGTTCGACTAGAATGCCACCCCCATGCAGCGGAGGCCCCTTTTTATCGCGCTCGGGACCATCGGGGCCCTGCTCCTGCTCGCCTCGGGCATGGCGGCGTGGCGCCTCAAGCGCTTCGTCGACTCCGATCCCGCGCCTCTGCGCGCAGTGCCACCGGGCCAGCCCCGAGTTCTCCCTGTGGGCGAACGGCAGCCACAAGAGCGTGGCCTGCCAGCGCTGCCACCACGCCACGCCGGAGCAGGGGCTCGCCATGCTCCGCGCCTTCGTGGCGGGCCGCTCGCCCGCCGGGTCGAAGTCGCACGCGCCGGTCGAGATCGGCTCCTGCGCCTCCTGCCACCTCTCCCACGACGGGAACTGGCCCCAGGTGGGCAATTCCCGCGGGCACCGCATTCACTACGGGGAGAAGGGGATCGCCTGCGTCACCTGCCACGCCGAGGGGATGCACGGGTTCCACCCGCTCACCGACGCGTGCAAGAAGTGCCACGGCACCCACACCGTCCGTGCACAGGGCATGGCGAAGCTCCACTGCTTCGTCTGCCACGACTTCCTCTCCCCGGATCCGGGGCTCCTGCCCACGCGGCGGGACTGCCTGCGCTGCCACCGCAACGAGGGGGTCCACCCGGCCCGCTTCTCCGACGCCGCGCCCATGCAGTTCGACTGCGGCACCTGCCACAAGCCCCACGCGGACACCCCGGCGCAGGCCATCGTCGCCTGCTCCGCCTGCCACGTGGTGACCGAGACCGCCGGACTGCACGCGCGCCACCTCCGGCAGCGCTGCGCCACCTGCCACGCCCCCCACCTCTGGGTGGCCGGGAAGGCGGAGTGCCTGAAGTGCCACGCCGCGGCCGAGAAGCACGCCGAGTCGAAGGGGTGCGCCACCTGCCACCCCTTCCGGACGGTCGCCCGCCGGAAGTAGAGCGGCGGAGTCGACGTCTAGATTCCCGAATCTGGCGCCCTGCGTCTTGACGGACGGTGAGGGTTTTCCGGAACCTTCCGGCAGGTCCTACTCGGAGGAACCCCACATGCGCTTCATGGCGATCATCGCGACCCTTTGCTCGTGGCTCATGATCTCGACGTTCGCGTTCCCGCAGAGCGGGGAGTCGTTCATGCTCTGCTGGATCCTGGCGCTGCTCGTGGCCGGCCTCTCGCTCGCCTCGCCGGGGCGGATGAACCTCCGGCTGGTCATCTCCGGCCTGGCCTTCTTCCTCTTCTGGGCGGCCATCCTCCTGCCCGACGTCTCCTTCGCGGCGCGGGTGAGCAACGGGTTCGTGGGGGCCGCCCTCTTCGCGGTCTCCATGATCCCGACGTCCCGTGCGGCGCCCGGACGGCGGGTCGCGCGCGGCCGGCCTCTAGCGGACCTCCGGCGGGAGCGGCCCGGGACTCCCGGAACGAGGACGGCGGCCCCCCGTCCCCGCGAAGGGGACGAGCAGGCCGCCGCAATGAATCGCCGGCGCCCGGGGGGCGCCGGACGCGGGACGCTAGACCGGGTGGTCGTCGTCCTTCTTCTTCTTCCCGACCAGCTCCTCGTACTGCCCGCCGTGCTCCTCCTTGAGCATGGCGTGGCTCATCTTCCCGGTCAGCCAGACCCAGTTCATCGGGAAGATCGAGGGCTTCAGGTGCGCGTTGTAGAAGTGCACCACGAAGAGGAAGAGCAGCGCGAGCGTGGCCTCCTCGCCGTGGATGATCTGGGCCGAGGTGAGCACCCAGTGCGGCGCGAACTTCGCGAAGAAGACCGGGAACCAGAGGACGAACCCGGTGCCGACCATCATGATCATGCCCCAGAACACCGCCCAGTAATCGAACTTCTCCAGGTAGCTGTACTTGCCGTAGGCCGGGCGATCGCCGAAGCCCAGCATGTAGCGGATGTTGTCGCGGATCTCGGTGACGTCGCGCGGGCCGGGCAGCATCGAGAGCGGCAGCTTCCGCTGGGCGGCGAAGCGGATCAGGTAGCTCAGGTGGTAGATGCCGGAGATGATGATCATCACCGCCGCGATGCGGTGGAGGAGCGCCGCGCCGTGCGGCCCGCCGAAGAGGGCGAGCACCTTGCGCGAGGTCTCGATGGCCTCGGGCGATCCGGCCCCGCGCAGCGGCCAGCCGGTGACGCCGAGCAGGATGACGCCGGTGAGCATCATCCAGTGCTGGGCGCGCTGGTGGATGTCGAACCGCTGGACGTAGACCTCCTCGAGCGCGTGGTCGTGGCCGTGGCCGGTCTTGCGGACCTTCAGCTTGTGGCGGATCTCGGCGATCGAAATCGAGCCCCACGTGGCCCGCGAAGAAGATCAGGGTCAGCGCGGCCAGCCACGAGAACACCACGTGGAGGAAGTGGGGGATCTTGCTCTCGGTGTCGTGGAGCTGGTGCGTGACCAGCTTCGCGAAGTTGGCGTTCGCGCCCTCGTGGCAGCGGGCGCAGGTCTGCGCCCGGTTGGCCCCGTTGACCGGGGAGCGGGCGTCCGTCTTCGACAGGATGGTGTGGGCGTTGGGGTGGAGCACGCCCTTCGCGTCGGGCACGGCGGTGCCGTGGCAGTCGGCGCAGGAGGGAGCGCGGCCCGATCCCACCGCCACCAGGCGGCCGTGGATCGAGTCCTTGAAGGTCCCCACCACCTCGTGCTGCAGGCCGGCGGCCTCGATGAAGGCCGGGTCGTCGTGGCAGGCCTGGCAGCGCTCCGAGATGGCCCGTGCACCCGGGGTGAACTTGACGTCTCCCTTGGCGGGCGCGGTCACGGGCTTGGTGATCTCGTGGACCACGCCGTGGCACTTCGCGCAGGTCGGGCCGGCCACCTTGGCGTCGTTCTTCATCCACGCGCCGTGGATCGAGGCGGCCAGCTGCTCGGTCACCTCGGCGTGGCAGTTGCCGCAGGCCAGGTAGGCGCGCGGCGCGGTGCTGGCCTTGAGCGCCTCGAAGCGCTTCACGACCGCGGCGTCGGCGCCCTCGAGCGGCGGAAGCTCGTGCGGGCCGGGCGCCTGGTAGCCGGCGTGGCAGTCGGTGCAGCCGAAGCTGCCATGGACCGACTTGCCGAACTCGACGGGGCGGACGCCCGCCTCGCCCGGCTTCGACGCCACGTGGCAGTCGAGGCAGGCCTGGTTGGGGTCTGGCGCGGCCGCCGCGGCGGGAGCGTCGGCCGCGAAGGCGGCCACGGGAAGCGACAGCAGGAGGGCGATCAGGAGGTAGGTCTTGCGCATAGGGTCCGGAGGGGCGGCTCGTGCAGGGGGTGTGCCTGAGCGGGGCACAATAAACGTTCGGAATCCTGGGGCATTGCGCTGGATCAGGTCGGGGGATCCACGCACGAGTTGCGTTTACACGGTTGGAGCCGAAAAGGAAATGCGGCCCCGGGGTCGCCCCCGAGGCCGCGAACCTCCCCGTTTCCCCGCGGGAAGCTAGGCCTTCGTCTCCTGCGTCGCCAGCTTGGAGGGCTTCGCGGAGAGGGTGAGCGCGCCGACCGCGGCGCCGGCGGCAGCGCCACCGACCGCGAAGAGCGAGCCGACGCCCAGGGCGCCCATCACCATCCCGAAGACGATCAGGGCGCGGACGAGGAAGGTGGGCTGGACCGGCGTGCCGAAGATCCCGCCGGCGAGCAGCACGCCCGCGTAGCCGCCGTACAGCAGGGCCGGGAGCAGCGCGATGGCGAGGAAGAGAGCGAGTCCGATGGCGGCGCCGATGACGGAGGGGGTCTTGCGGTTCATGGTGTGGCTCCTTGGACTGCGTGAGAGTTGAAAGACGTAGGAGGCAAATGCAGCCGCCCTGCCAACCGGGCGGCCTCGTGATTCCGGGGGGTTGGGAGCAGGGGGTGTCGGGGAAACCCGACTCGGCGTCCCGGGACGGCGACATGGCTCGTCGGGGCTTCCGCGGGATGGTTCTTGCGCCGGCCGGAGCCGGCGCCGCTCAGCGCTGCGCGACCTGCCGCAGGATGTCGAGCTCCTCGAGCGCCTTGCCCGCGCCGATGACCACCGCGGAGAGCGGGTCCTCGGCCAGGAACACCGGCAGCCCGGTCTCCTCGCGGAGCAGCGTGTCGAGGTTCTTGAGCAGCGCGCCGCCGCCGGCCAGCACGATGCCGCGCTCGGCGATGTCGCCGGCCAGCTCGGGGGGCGTGCGCTCCAGCGTCACCTTCACCGCCTCGACGATGCCGTTGATGGGCTCGGCCAGCGCCTCGCGGATCTCGGAGGAGGAGATGGTGAGGGTGCGGGGGACGCCGGCCACCAGGTCGCGCCCCTTCACGTCCATGGTGAGCTCCTCGTCGGTGGGGTAGGCGGTGCCGATCCCCATCTTGATGAGCTCGGCGGTGCGCTCGCCGATGAGCAGGTTGTAGCGGCGCTTCACGTGCTGGATGATCGCCTCGTCCATCTTGTCGCCGGCCACGCGGACCGAGCGGCTGTAGACGATGCCGCCCAGCGAGATGACCGCCACGTCGGAGGTGCCGCCGCCGATGTCGACGATCATGTTCCCGGAAGGCTCGGTGATGGGCAGCCCGGCGCCGATGGCGGCCGCCATGGGCTGCTCGATCAGGTACACCTCGCGTGCACCCGCGCTCTCGGCGGCCTCGCGCACGGCCCGCTTCTCCACCTCGGTGATCCCGGAGGGGATGCCGATGATGATGCGCGGCCGCGCGAACGCCTTCCGGTTGTGCGCGGTCTGGATGAAGTACCGCAGCATGGCCGCGGTGATCTCGAAGTCGGCGATGACGCCGTCCTTCATGGGACGGATGGCGACGATGTTGCCCGGGGTGCGCCCGAGCATCTCCTTCGCCTCCTTGCCCACCGCCAGCACCCGGCGTCCGCCGCGCGCGTCCTGTTGCACGGCGACCACGCTCGGCTCGTTCGAGACGATGCCCACCCCCCGGATGTAGATGAGGGTGTTGGCCGTCCCGAGGTCGATCGCGAGGTCGCGGGAGAGGATTTTGTGGAGCCAGTCGAGCAAGGTCGGTCTCTCGGAAGGGCGCGAATATACCAGGGAACCCCCCGTTGGCAACGAGAGCCATCCGCTCATTTCGGGCCTCTCTTTCGCCCTTTGCCTCCGCGCTGATACGCTTCCACCCTCGATGCCCGGGCCCGAAGTCCGCCCCCTCCGCTCGTCGCCGCCCCGACCCCCGGTCCACCGGGGGCCGGTGACGCTCGTCGGGCGGGTGATCGGCGACCGGTACCGGCTCATCGCCCCCATCGCCGAGGGCGTGGCGAGCTCGGTCTACAAGGCCGAGCACGTGCGGATGGGCAAGGTCATCTGCGTGAAGATCCTGCGAGGGCCGCTCGCGCGCGACCCCGACCTGGCGGCCCGCTTCCGGGCCGAGGGGCGGGTGGTCTCCCGCCTCTCGCACCCGCACACCATCGCGGTCTTCGACTTCGGCGAGCTCGAGGCCAACGAGGGGTTCTACCTGGCCATGGAGTACCTCCACGGCGAGAACCTCTTCGACGTCCTCCGGCGGGAGGGGCGCCTTCCCGAGGCCCGCGCCGCCGCCATCGGCGACCAGCTGCTCGGCGCGCTCGGCGAGGCCCACGAGGCCGGCATCGTGCACCGGGACGTGAAGCCGGCCAACGTGATGCTGCTCCAGCCCAAGAACGACGCCGACTTCGTGAAGCTGCTCGACTTCGGCATCGCCGAGATCGAGGGGCAGGGGCCGGGCGGCGGGCTCGGGACGCCGGCGTACCTGTCGCCCGAGCAGGCGAGCGGCGCCGCGCCCGACGCGCGGAGCGATCTCTACTCGCTCGGCGCGATGCTCTACGAGATGGTGGGAGGCAGGCCGCCGTTCGTGGCCGAGAACCCGCTGGCGGTGCTCTCGGCCCACCTCCACGAGGACCCGGCGCCGCTGCGGGACCTCTGCCCGGAGGTGTCGCCCGGCTTCGCCGAGGTGGTCCACCGCGCGCTCGCCAAGCGCCCGCAGGATCGCTTCCGGAACTCGGACGAGATGCGGGCCGCGCTCCAGGCCGTCCTCGAGGGGCGCGCCGCCACCCTGGTGCTGGACCTCCCCCAGGACGGGCAGGCCCCCGAGGCGCCCGGCGTCGCCCGGCGACCCGGCCACCGAGCCGCCGGCCGAGACCACCGGGGAGATGGAGATCGCCCGCCGCGTCGACTTCCCGCTCCCGGCCCCGCCGGCTCGCCGCGATCCCCGGCGCGCGCTCCTGCCCGCCACCCTCGTGGCGGTCGCCGCGCTCGCCATCCTCTTCGCCGCGAGCAAGATCCACCGGCCCGACCCGGTCGACGCCGTGGAGCGCGAGCCCAACGACGCGCCGCCCGCGCAGGGCGGTTCCCGCTACCCGCAGTGGCTGGCGCTGGGGCGGTTGAACCTCCTCGGCGAGGGGCGCGGGGTTCGCGCGGCGACCGGAGGCGACGACGTCGACGTCTTCGCGGTGGAGCCGGGCAGCCCGGCGGAGCCCGCTCGACGCGGTGCTCCTCGTCCCGGCGCCGGGCCTCGCCCTCGCGGTCGGCGCGTGGGCGCCGCAGGCCGCGGACCTGGAACGCGGAGACGATCCGGGCGCGCGGTTCGAGACCCTCACCATCGGCGATCCCGGACAGCCCGTCCTGGCGCGGCTCCCGCCGTCGCCTTCGGCGGGCCCCCCGGTGCTCGTCCGCGTGACCGCCGCGCGGGGCCGGGGCGCCTACCGGATCCTGGCGCTCGGACCGGGCGAGGCCTCCGGGCGCGCGGTGATGGGGGTGCTCCACGCGCTGGTGACCGACGGGCGGACGGACGAGGCGCTCCTGGTGGCGGCAGCCTTCGTCCACCTCGAGCCGGGCTCCCCGGCGCGGGCCGACGTGCTGCGCATGGCGGGCCGGCTGGTGCAGGAGTCGGCCGGAAACGAGAAGGGGGCCGGCCCCGGAAGGCCGACCCCCTGATTCGCTCCCGGTGAACGGGGGCGAGACGGGTCCTAGGACTCCGCCTCGACCTTCACCTTGGCCTTGCCGATCACCTCGGAGTGGAGCTTCACGCCCACCTCGAAGTCGCCCAGCGTCTTGATGGGCTCGGACAGGTCGATGGTGCGGCGGTCGATGTCGAGGCCGCGCGCAGCGAGCGCCTCGGCCACGTCCATCGCGGTCACCGATCCGTAGAGCTTGTCCTGCTCGCCGACCTTGCGCTTCAGCGTCACCGGCGTGTCGGAGAGGCGCTTCGCGATGGCCTCGGCGCTGGCCTTGAGCTTCGCGGCCTTGGCCGCGGCCACGGCCTTCTGGTGCTCGACCTCGCGGATGTTCTTCGGATTGGCGAGGACCGCCAGGCCGCGAGGGATGAGGAAGTTGCGGCCGTAGCCGGCCTTCACCTCCACCAGCTCGCCGCCCTTGCCCAGGTTGTACACGTCTTCTCGAAGGATGAGCTTCATGTCTCGCTCCCTAGGCCGGTGCGACGGTGTAGGGCAGGAGTGCCAGCACGCGAGCGCGCTTGATGGCCGTGGCCACGTCGCGCTGGTGCTTCGCGCAGTTGCCGCTGATGCGCCGGGGAATGATCTTGCCGCGCTCGGTGAGGAAGTACTTGAGCTGGCCCTGGTCCTTGTAGTCGACCTTGGCGGCCTTCTCGGCGCAGAACCGGCAGACCTTGCGACGGCCGAAGCCGCGCCCGCGTCCGCCTTCCTCGCCACCGCGATCGCCGCGATCCCCGCGGTCGTCCCGGTCGCCACCGCCGAAGCGGCCGCCGCCACCACCACCACCGCCGCCGCCTGCGCCGCCGAAGCGGCCACCCCCACCACCCGGCGGGCCCTTGCGCTCACCCATGTCTGGACGTGCCATGGCTAGTCCTCTCCCCGGTCATCGGCGGCAGGATCGAACGACTCCTCGCCGCGCTCCCCGCGCTCGCCGAACTCGGGGCGCGGACGCTCCTCCTCGACGACGGGCGCGACCACCACGTCGGCCTCGACCTGCCGTGCGTCCTGGTCCACGTCGTCCGCCACCCGGATCGACTCGAACTTGGTGACGACGTCGAGCATCTTGAGATTGCGCTCGAACTCGGCCACCAGGCCCGGCTTCCCGACGTAGAGGCAGTGGATGTAGAGCGCCCGGGGCTGCTTCGCGACCGGGAAGGCGGTCTTGCGCTTTCCCTGGTTCGTGAAGCGAATCACCTTGCCGCCCTCGCGGTTCACCACCCCGCGGAGGCGCTCCTTGATCTCTTCCACCTGCTCGTCCGGGGTCTCCGGCTTGATCAGGTAGGTGGTCTCGTACTCTCGTGCGAGACGCTTCTGAGCTTCGGCCATTCTTCAACTCCCCTCGGATTCGTGCAGCGGCGGTTCGCCCGCCGCGAGGAGCCCGTGCTGCTGTCACCCCGGGGCCCCATGCCCCGGAGCACTCACTCCGCCGCGGACCGCCGGCGGTTGAACTCGTTCATCGCCTTCGCCGCGCCGTCCACCACCACGGCCCTCGCCGCCGCCGCCCCGCGCTCCACCAGGTCCTCGACCGCACGGTCGTCGGCGCGTGCGAAGCGCCCCAGCACCCAGTCGGCCGGGTCCACCGCCGGAGGCGGGCGACCCACCCCGAGCCGGACCCGGGCGTATTCCGGGCTGCCCACGTGGGCATTCACGCTCTTCAGGCCGTTGTGGCCTCCGTGCCCGCCGCCCACCTTCACCTGCACCCGGAACGGCTCGAGCTCCAGGTCGTCGTGCACCACCACCAGGTCCGCCGCCGAGAGCTTCCAGAACCGGAGGGCCGCTCCCACTGCCTCGCCCGAGTGGTTCATGTAGGTCTGCGGCTTCACGATCCAGATCCGCTCGCCGCCGATTCCGGCCTCGGCGATCTCCGCCGAGAACTTCTTCAGCGTGAACCCGGCCCCGCTCATCCGCGCCACCTCGTCGGCGACGAGGTACCCGACGTTGTGCCGGGTTCGCGCATATTCGGGACCGGGATTGCCGAGGCCCACGAGCAGCTTCAAGCGCAGGCCCTACTTCTTGCCACCCTTGGCCGGAGCGGCCGGAGCGGCGCCCTTGGCCGGAGCCGCAGCAGCAGCGCCCGCCTTGGCGCCCGCGGCGCCCGCGGCCGGAGCCGCAGCACCCGCAGCAGCGCCCGCGGCCGGAGCCGCAGCACCCTCGGCCGGCGCACCCGGGACGGCGGCCACTGCAGCGACCACCTCTTCCTTCTCGGGGACGGCGACGTAGGCGACCACGTAATCGGTGGCGTACTTGATCTTGGAGCCCGGGGGAGAGGCCAGCTCGGACACGTGGAGCGAGTGGCCCATCTTGATCGGGGTGACGTCGACCTCGATCTTGACCGGGATGCGGTCGGGCAGCGCCTCGACCGTCACCTCGTGCGTCGAGACCGACAGGATGCCGCCCGCGGTGACGCCCTCGGCCATGCCGATGGTGACGACCGGGACCTTCACGAGCACCGGCTTGTCGAGGGCGACCTCGAGGAAGTCGGCGTGCAGGAGACGCCGGCTCACCGGGTCGACCTGGTAGTCCTTGAAGAGCACCCGCTTCTCGCCGCTCTCGAGCTTCAGCGTGATGAGCGTGTTGCGCTTGTGGGGCGTGGCGATGGCCTTCATCACCGCCGTCGGATCGACCGCGACGGGAGTGGGCTGGGCCTGGAGGCCGTAGACGACGGCGGGAATGAGCCCCTCCGCGCGCAGGCGGCGGGCGGGACCCTTGCCCTTTCCGGTGCGGGACTGGGCGGCGACGAGATTCTGGGCAGTATCGGCCATGGATTCCTCCCAACGGACTCCGCGGCCCTTCGGCTCGCGCGAGGGGCCGGTGGTGGAAAATCCCCGGCCCTGGGTGAAGATGAATTGGAGGGCGGCTTTTAGCGGGAAACCCCGGTGCAGTCAAGGGGTTCGGATCGCGCCGCCCCGGATCACACGAACAGGCTGGAGAGCGAGTCGGAGCTCTGGATGCGCCGGATCGCCTCGGCGAGCAGCTTGGCCGAGCTGACCTGGTGGATCTTGGGGCAGCCCTGGGCCTGCGGGGAGAGCGGGATCGAGTCGGTCACCACGACCTCCTCGATGGGGCTCTTGGTGATGCGCTCGACGGCCGGCCCGGACAGGACCGCGTGGGTGGCGTAGGCGTAGACCTGGGTCGCGCCCTTCTCCTTGATGGCGGCCGCGGCCTGCGTGAGCGTGCCGGCGGTGTCGATCATGTCGTCGAGGAGGATGGCCACCTTGCCGTTCACGTCGCCGATCACGTTCATGATCTCGGCGACGTTCGGCTTGGTGCGCCGCTTGTCGACGATGCCCAGCGAGCAGCCCATGCGCTTCGAGTAGGCGCGCGCCCGCTCCACGCCGCCGGCGTCGGGCGACACGATGACCAGGTTCTCCGGGTCGCCGGGGAACCGCTTCTTCATGTGGTCGAGCATGATGGGCGCGGCGTACAGGTGGTCGAAGGGGATGTTGAAGAACCCCTGGATCTGCCCGGCGTGCATGTCCATCGAGACCACGCGGGTGACGCCGGCCGCCTCGATGAGGTCGGCCACCAGCTTGGCGGTGATGGGGACGCGGGGCGCGACCTTGCGATCCTGCCGCGCATACCCGTAGTACGGGATGACCGCGCAGATGGAGCCCGCCGACGAGCGCTTGAGCGCGTCGGCCATGATGAGCAGCTCCATCAGGTTGTGGTTCGCGTTCGGGCTCGTCGACTGGATGACGAAGGTGTCGGTGCCCCGGACGTTCTCGCCGATCTCCACCTGGATTTCACCGTCGGAGAAGGCGCCGACGCTGGCCACCGAGAGTTCGCGCCCCAGGTTCTGCACGACGGCCTTGGCCAGCGCAGGGTTCGAGTTCCCGGCGAAGACCTTGTAGAAATTGGGATTGCCCATGTCGGGCGCGTTATACCCGAGACCGGTGCCGGCCGTCATGCCCGGCGTGGGGCCACGAGAGGGCGCTACGCCAGTCCCTCGACGTCGGCGGGCCTGGGCGCGGGGCCGCGGGCCAGCTCCCGGTCGTACTCGGCCAGGATCACCCGCTCCATCCGTTCCCGGGTCTCGGTGTTGAGCGGGTGGGCGATGTCCTTGAAGCTGCCGTCCTTGCGGCGCTTTGCCGGCATGGCCACGAACAGGCCGGTCGTGCCCTGGATCACCTTCAACCCCCGGACCACGAAGCAGTGGTCGAGGGTGATGGTCACGTACGCCTTGAGCTTGTCCTCGGTGACCGGGAAGATGCGGACCTCGGTGATTTCCATGGAGAGACTCCCGGCATCCGCGACTGCGTGCGCGCGACGATGACCTCCACCCCCGCCCCGACGAGCCGCCGCCTCGCGAGCTGACGAGCGGCGGTCCGTGCCGATCCAGGACCGGCAAAGGATCCGACTATCGTCGGCCCACTTCCTGACAACATTATAGGCGCCGCGGCACCGGCCTCGGCAAGCCACCCCCGGAGCGTCGCGAGCGCGGGGCGGCGGCCCAGACAAGGAGCCATCAGGTCGTTCTCCGGGCGCCGGGCGCTCGGCTTGCCGCGTCGCGGCATGGCGCCGGCCCGGTCCTCGTCGAGCCACCGGTAGGCGTCGCCGGCCCGGATCGCCAGCGAGGGATCGCGCGGGTAGAGGAGCACGAGGTGGAGCGGAACGGGGGAGGCCGGGCGGAGCCGCTCGCCCCGCCCCCGCGCCCAGGCCGGCCCGGACCCCAGGAAGAACGGGACGTCGGAGCCCACCGAGAGCGCCACCTCGGCGAGCAGCCGCCGGTCCCGGATCCCCCATGCGCGGGCCAGGCAACGGAGGACGGCCGCCGCATCCGAGCTCCCGCCCCCGAGCCCGGCCACCACCGGGATGCGCTTCCGGATCCGGATGGCGACCCCTTCGCGCCGCCCCAGGCGAGCCCGGAGGGCCTCGGCGGCGCGGGCGGCCAGGTTTCCCGGGCCCGTCGAGATCGGGGCGGCCCGGGCACCGGCAGGTCACCGGCCCCGGTGCGTCGCGCACCTGGACCTCCACCTCGTCGGCGAGGTCGAGGGGGACCATCAGGGTCACGAGATCGTGGAAGCCGTCCGCGCGGGGCGGGCCGACGCGCAGGACCAGGTTCACCTTGGCGGGCGCGGCGACGCGGAGGCGAATCACGCTCCGATCGTATAGCACGGGGGCGCTTGCCGGCCCGTTCCCCGGCGACTACGCTGCGCGCCCATGCACGACGCCTTGCACGCCCACCACCGCCTGGGCGGCGAAGAGGTCGAGGTGCTCCTGACCGCCGAGCAGCTGCGGGCCCGGGTGGAGCAGATCGGCCGGGACATCACCCGCGACTACGCCGGGCGCCCGCTGGTGCTCGTCGGCGTGCTCAAGGGGGCGCTGGTCTTCCTGGCCGACCTGATGCGCGCCATCGACCTCCCCGTCGGCCTCGACTTCGTCGGGCTCTCCTCCTACGTGGGGGCGCGGACGAGCGGCTCGATCGCCCTGACGAGCGACCTCACCCGCCCCATCGAGGGCAAGGACGTGATCCTGGTCGAGGACATCGTCGACACCGGGCTCACCATGCAGTGGCTCATCGAGCGGCTCCAGGAGCGCCGGCCCGGCCAGCGTCGCCGTCTGTGCACTTCTGGTGAAGCCGGCCCGGGCCCGCGTCCAGGTCCCGGTCCGCTACCGCGGCTTCGAGATCGCCGACGAGTTCGTGGTGGGCTACGGCCTCGACCACGACGGGCGCATGCGCAACCTGCCCTACGTGGGCGTGGTGAAGGGGTAGGACCATGGCCGAAGAGACTCCCAGACCCGCCAGGAGCCGATCCTCCCTGCTCCTCCTGCTGGCCGTCGGCCTGGCGGTGGCCGTCGCCTGGCTGCTCGCCGAGCGCAACGCCCGCCAGTGGTGGCTGGTCCCGGAGGAGGGCAGGGTGGTCGTGAAGCGGGGGGTGTTCTTCCCGGTCGGCAAGGCCACCTTCAAGTCGGACGACCCGGAGATGTCCCGGACCTATGCGCCGCTGGCGCCGCCGCCCGGCGCCGCCACGCCCGCCGAGTCGGCCTACGACGACCGCGCCGGCCTGGACCAGGCCCTCTTCGAGTGGCTGGCCCGCTGGGCCCGGGAGGACATCCAGTCCGAGCAGATGGCCCGCATGGAGCGGGCCCGCGGCTACCTGGGCCGCGCGGCGCGGCTGGCCGGCCTCTCCCCGGCGCAGCGGGAGCAGCTCAGGACCCTGCAGGCCGAGACCGCCTTCCAGGAGGCGGTCGGTCACCTCCAGGAGGGAGCGGAGGCGCTGCGACGGGCGCTCGAGGGGCTGCGGCTCGCGGCCGAGGCGCAGGGGCCCGTGGCCGCCGAGGCGGCAGCCCTGGGGAAGGCGCTCGAATCCCGTGTCCACGTCCACCGGCCAGCTGATGCTCGAGGCGAGCCGGTTCGCCGCCGAGCGGTACCGGCCGGCCCCGGGCGGCGCGGCGGCGGCAGCCTTCCGGTCCGTCCGGGCCGAGGCCCGCCGCTCCCGAGCCGGCGCCCGCGGCCCCGCCCGCCCGCTGAGGAGACCCGGTGAAGGACGGGGCCGACATGAAGCCGATCCGGCTGGCCATCCTCTGGCACATGCACCAGCCGCTCTACCGGGAGCCGGCCACCGGGACCTACGTCCTGCCCTGGGTCCGCCTCCACGCGACCCGCGCCTACAACGACATGGCGTGGATCCTGGAGCGCCACCCCGGCGTGCGCGTGACGGTCAACTTCACCCCCGTGCTGCTCGAGCAGATCGAGGACTACGCCGAGGGGCGGGCCCGCGACGCGCTCCTCGACCTCTCCTCGCGCGACCCCGCGGACCTGGCGCCGGAGGAGCGCCGCCGGCTGCTCCACTCCTTCTTCATGGTGGACTGGGACCGGTCGGTGCGCACCGTGCCCCGCTACCTGGAGCTGCTCGAGAAGCGCGGCCGGGACCTCGCCCAGGTCGACCTCGACGAGGTGGGCCCCACCTTCACCCGCGCCGAGCTGCGCGACCTCCAGGTCCACTTCAACCTGGCGTGGATGGGGTTCGGCGCGCTCGCCGACGACCCGGCGCTGCGGGAGCTCGTCGCCAAGGAGCGCGACTTCGACGACGCCGACGTGGCCTGCGTGCTCGCCGCGCAGCGGCGCATCCTCGCGGGCGTGGTGGGGCGCTGGCGCGCGCTGGCCGCCCGGGGCCAGGTGGAGCTCTCGACGACGCCGCACCACCACCCCATCCTCCCGCTGGTGTGCGACAGCGACGCCGCGGCGCGTGCGCTCCCCGGCGTGGCCCTCCCCCCGCGCTTCGCCTGGCCGGGGGACGCCCGCCGCCACGTGTCCGACGCGCTCGCGCAGCCACGCGCGCCGCTTCGGCCAGGGACCCACCGGCATGTGGCCGGCCGAGGGAGCCGTCTCGCCCGAGGCGCTCGAGATCCTGGCCGCCGAGGGCGTGGCCTGGGCGGCGTCCGACGAGGGGGTGCTGCTCCGGTCGCTCCCGCCCGGGAGCCCGCGGGCGGGCTCGCTCTACCGGCCCTGGCGCGCCGCCGCCGGGGACCGCGAGATCCCCATGCTCTTCCGGGACCGGGCCATCTCCGACCTGATCGGCTTCAGCTACGCCAGGGTCCCGGCCGCCGACGCCGTCGCCGACTTCACGGCCCGTGTCCTGGGCGCCGGCGAGGCCTGGCGGCGCGACGGCGCCGCGGGGGCGGCCACCGTGGGGGTCTTCCTCGACGGCGAGAACGCCTGGGAGCGCTACCCGCGCTCCGGCCACGACTTCCTCGACGCCTTCTACCGGGCCATCGGCGAGGACGCCCGCCTGGAGACCGTGACGATGTCGGAGGCCACCGCCGGCGCGCCCGGCCCGGCCATCCCCCGCATCCACTCCGGGTCCTGGATCGAGGCCTCCTACCGGATCTGGATCGGCCACCGGGAGGACCGGCTGGCCTGGACCGCGCTGGGGCGGGCGCGCGAGGCGGTGGAGGCGGCGCGGGCCCGGGGCGCGCCGGAGGAGAAGGTGGAGCACGCGCTCCGCCACCTGCGCGCCGCCCAGGGATCCGACTGGTACTGGTGGTACGGGGAGGACTTCGCCACCGAGAACGCGGCCGAGTTCGACGCGCTCTTCCGGGGGCACGTGCTGCGGGCCTGCGAGCTGCTCGACCTCGCGCCGCCCCCGGAGGCGCTCCAGCCCATCAAGCCCACCGGCCGCGGCGCCCTCGAGGCCAAGGCGCTCCGGGAGCCCACCGCGCTCGTGCGGCCGGTCATCGACGGGCGCGACCCGGACTTCTTCGAGTGGCAGGGGGCCGGCCTGCACCGGCCCGGCCGCGGGCGCGGCGCCATGTTCGGCGGGGCGCCTCCGTTCTCCGGCCTGTACTGGGGCTTCGACGAGCGGCACCTCTACCTGCGCCTCGACCCCGACCCGGACCCCGGCGCGCCGCGTGCGGACCGGATCCGGCTGACGCTGCTCGGGCCGCGCGGCCCGGTCCGGATCGACTTCCCGGTCGCGCCCGACGGGGTGAGCCGGCCGGGCCGGAAGCACGGGGACGAGGTGGGGCGCGCCGTCCAGGTCAAGGTCCTGGAGATCGAGATCCCGCTGGCCCCGCTCGGCGTCCAGGCCGGGGAGGAGCTCGTGATGTCGGTGGAGGCGTTCGCCGAGGGCGTCGAGGTGGAGCGCATCCCCCGCTCCGGCTACCTGCCCCTGTCGGTCCCGGGCGCCGACTTCGAGCGGATCCACTGGCGCGTGTGATCCGGCCGGACTTCGGTTAGGTTCCGGTCCCCCGTGAAACGCCAGGCCTCCCTCGGCATCCTCTTCCTCGTCGTCTTCGTCGACCTGCTCGGCTTCGGCATGGTCATCCCCGCCATGCCGCTCTACGCCGAGCGGCTGGGCGCGTCGGAGGCCGCCACCGGCTGGCTCTCCACGGGCTACTCGCTCATGCAGTTCGTCTTCGCGCCCATCTGGGGCCGGCTCTCCGACCGGGTGGGGCGGCGGCCGGTCCTGCTCCTCTCCATCGCCATGACCGCGGTGGCCTTCCTGCTCTACGGCGTCGCCGGCACCTTCCTCGTGCTGCTCTTCTCCCGCCTGTTCGCCGGGGCCGCCACCGCCAACATCGCCATCGCCCAGGCCTACGTGGCCGACGTGACCACGCCCGAGGGACGGGCCAAGGGCATGGGCATGATCGGCGCCGCCTTCGGCCTCGGCTTCGTCTTCGGTCCGGCGGTGGGCGGGATGCTCACCGAGTACTCGCTCGCCGCACCCGGCCTGGCCGCCTCCGCGCTCTCGGTGCTCAACCTGGTCGGCGCCTGGTTCCTGCTGCCCGAGCCGTCGCAGCACGTGGCCGCCACCCGGCAGCGCGGCCGCTTCGAGGCGCTCCTCGCCGAGCTCCGGAAGCCGGGCATCCGCAAGCTGCTCGTGGTCTTCTTCGTCGTCACCTTCGCCTTCAGCATGATGGAGGCGACCTACGCCTTCCTGGCCCAGCGCCACTACGCGCTCGCCCCCAAGCACGTCGGCTACGTCTTCGCCTACATCGGCGTGATCGTGGTGCTCGTCCAGGGCGGGCTCATCGGCCCCCTGACCCGGCGCTTCGGGGAGAAGCGGCTGCTCGTCGCCGGCGCGGTGATGCAGGGGCTGGCGCTCCTCTCGCTGCCGTTCGCCAGCGGCATCCCGGGGCTCCTGCTCGCCACGGCGCCGCTCGCCCTCGGGTCCGGGCTCACCTCGCCGTCGCTCTCCTCGCTCCTCTCCAAGCTCAGCCGGGCCGAGGACCAGGGAGGCACGCTCGGGCATCGGGCAGTCCGCCTCGGCGCTCGGGCGCATCGTCGGCCCCCTCACCGGGACCACCTCGTTCCAGGCCTGGCACGCCGCGCCCTACCTGGGCGGGGCCGCGCTCATGGGGCTGGGCGCCGTGGTGGCCGCCACCGTCGCCGTCCCGCGAGGCGGGGACGCGCCGGCATCGGAAAGGGCCGTACCCGTCTAGCCGGTACCGTCGAACCGGCCGGGCCTGATGTAGACTCCGCCCATGCCGGAACTGCGGAGGGATCCAATCGTCGGACGCTGGGTGATCATCGCCACCGAGCGCGCCCGCCGGCCCAACCAGTTCCGCCGCGCCGAGGAGCCGCCGGGCGGCCTCTGCCCGTTCTGCCCGGGGCACGAGGACAAGACGCCGCCGGAGGTCTACGTGGCCGGGCGTTCCGCCGTCCCCGCCAACGTCCCGGGCTGGCAGATCCGCGTGGTGCCGAACCGCTACCCGGCCCTGATGATCGAGGGCGACCTCGACCGCGAGGCCTCCGGCATCTACGACCGGATGAACGGGGTGGGCGCCCACGAGGTGGTCATCGAGACGCCGGTCCACTCGAAGGAGCTCTCCGAGCTCACCGACGCCGAGGTCACCGAGGTCCTCTTCGCCTTCAAGGCCCGGGTCCTCGACCTGCGCAACGACCCCCGCTTCCGCTACATCCTCATCTTCAAGAACCACGGCTCCGCCGCCGGGGCCACGCTCGAGCACACCCACAGCCAGCTCATCGCGCTGCCGGTCACGCCGAGGCAGGTGGCCGACGAGATCGACGGGGCGCGCCGGCACCACGAGCACCGCGAGCGCTGCATCTACTGCGACATCGCCGGCCAGGAGCGGAAGGACCGGACCCGCCTGGTCTACGAGAACGACGAGTTCGTGGTCTTCGAGCCGTGGGCCCCGCGCAGCCCCTTCGAGACCTGGATCGTGCCCCGGCGCCACGAGTCGAACTTCGAGGCCGAGCCCAAGGAGCGGCTGGCCTACGCGGCCCAGGCGCTGCGGATCACGCTGGCCAAGCTCATGGTCGGCCTGGGGCGCCCGGCCTACAACTTCATGATCCACACCAACCCGCTGCGCGACCTCTCGAGCCCCTCGTACCACTGGCACATCGAGGTGGTGCCGGCCCTCACCCAGGTGGCCGGCTTCGAGTGGGGAAGCGGCTTCCACATCAACCCGGTACCGCCCGAAGAGGCGGCCGAGTTCCTCCGCAAGGTCCAGGCGTAGCCCGCCCCCCATGGACGTCCTCTTCGTCTCCTCCGAGGTCGCGCCCTACTCCAAGACCGGAGGGCTGGGCGACGTGGCCGCGTCCCTGCCCGCGGCGCTCGCCGCCCGCGGCCACCGGGTGTCGGTGGTCACGCCCCGCTACGGCGCCATCGATCCGGTGCGCCACGGGCTCGTCCGGCTCCCCGCCGGCCTCTCGGCGCGGGGGGAGCAGTGTGGACTCTGGGTGAAGCGCGGCGGGGCCGGGGCCCCCGACGTCTACTTCCTGGAGCACGACCTCTTCTACGGATTCCGCCGGAACCCCTACGGCGACGGGAACGGCGACTACCTCGACAACCCGGCCCGCTTCGCCTTCCTGTCCCGCGCCGCGCTCGACCTGCCCCGGGCGCTGAAGCTCCGCCCCGCCGTCGTGCACCTGAACGACTGGCAGACCGCGCTGGGCGCCTGGTTCCTCCGCGCCGAGCACGGCGACGACCCGTGGCTGGCCGGCTCGAGGAGCGTCTACACCATCCACAACCTGGCCTACCAGGGGATGTACCCCAAGGAGGCCATGGACGCGGTCGGGCTGCCCTGGTCGATCTTCCGCTTCGACCGGGGCGTCGAGTTCCACGACCAGCTGAACTTCATGAAGGCCGGCCTCTCCTTCGCCGACGCGCTCACCACGGTGTCGCCCAACTACGCGCGCGAGATCCTGACCGTGGAGGGCGGCTACGGGCTCGACACCGTGCTCCGCGGGCGGAGCGGGGACCTCTTCGGCATCCTGAACGGCATCGACGACCGGGAGTGGGACCCCTCCCGCGATCCGCACCTTCCGGCCCGCTACGACCGGCACGACCTGCGCGGCAAGGCCCGGGTCAAGGCCGCGCTCCAGGCCGAGCTAGGACTCCCGGTGAAGGCGCACGTCCCGCTGGTCGGGCTGGTGGGGCGGCTGGCCGACCAGAAGGGCGTGGACCTGCTGGCCGGCGCGATGCCGGCCTTGCTCCGGGCCGACGCCCAGTTCGCGCTGCTCGGCAGCGGCCAGCGCGAGTACCAGGACTTCTTCTCCTGGCTGGCGCGGGAGCGCCCCGACCGCTTCGCCGCGCGCATCGGGTTCGACGAGGGCGTGGCCCACCGCATCGAGGCCGGCGCCGACGTGTTCCTCATGCCCAGCCGCTTCGAGCCCTGCGGGCTGAACCAGATGTACAGCCTGCGCTACGGGACGCCGCCGGTGGCCCGCGCGGTGGGCGGGCTCGTCGACACCGTCGAGGACTACGACGGCTGGAAGACCGGCACCGGGTTCCTCTTCGGGCCGCTCGACCCCGCGGCGCTGGTGGTCGCGACGCGGCGGGCGCTCGAGACGTGGCGCGACGTCCGTGCCTGGCGGGGCATCCAGGAGCGCGGCATGGCCATGGACTTCTCGTGGGGGCGCAGCGCGGAGCGCTACGAGGCGCTCTACCAGGACCTCGCCGGACGCTAGGGCGCCGGCGGGGCGGGTCTCAGTTGCCGCGCTTGCGCGACGGGGACGGCACGAGCCGGTAGAAGGCCCGGTCGGCGACCCGATCGGCCCGGTACGGCTGGTCGAGGTAGATCCAGTAGCCGTCGCCGTCGGTCTCCACCGAATCCGGATGGCGCTGGACGAGGAACCACAGGCTGGTCTCGGTCAGCATCGGCGAGCCGTCGCGCATGGTGTGGATGAGCCCCCAGGGAGCCCACAGGTTGGTGTCCCACATGGACGTGCCGATTAGCACGTGGGGCCCGGACCTTCAACGATCTCGTGCGGCGGGCTCCCGCCCGGCTCACTCCAGGCCGCGCCCCCGCAGGGCCTCGTCGCTCTCTCCGTGAAGGTGCCCCAGCTCGTGGAGGAGCGTGACCCGGACCTGCTCGACGAGCTGCTCCCGGTCGCGGGCGAAGCGCAGGAGGTTGCGCCGGTAGAGGACGATGGAGCGGCACCGGGGTCCCTCCGAGGGCCCGCAGGGCTCGGAGAGCGACGGCCCCCGGAAGAGGCCGAGGATGGACGGCGAGAGCGGCGGCTCGACCGCCGTCAGGTCGGCCAGCGCCGGGATCTCCTCCACCTCCACCGGCACGCCGGCGAGCGCCTCCCGCTCCGGCGCCGGAAGCTCGGCGATGGCGCGCTTCAGCTCCGCCTCGAAGGCGGGCAGGCCCATCTCCACCGGGGGGCGGAACTCCCGGGGCGCCAGCCGGGCGGCGCGGCCCAGGAGCTCCCGGGATCGCCGGTCCTCCCCGGCGCGCTCGGCGATGAGCCCCAGGTGGTGGAGCGACCAGGCGTCGCGCGGCGCGTGGCGCAGGACCCGCTCGAAGGCCCGGCGGGCCGAGGCGAAGCGGCACAGCTCGAAGAGGGCCACGCCCCGCTCGTAGAGCGCGTCGGTGTCCCGCGGATCGACGGCCAGCGCGCGCTCGACGTGGTCGAGGGCCTCGCGGCTCCGCCCCAGGTCGTTCTCCGCCATGCCGGCCAGCACGAGCAGGCGCGGGGCGAGCGAGGGCTCGGCGCCGGGGCCGGAGAGGGCGCGGGCCGCGCCGCGAAGGGCGAGGTCGCGCCCGGCCTCGAGCGAGTCGCGGTCGCCGAACCGGGTCACGTGCAGGTCGGCCGCCACGAGCAGGGTCCGCGGGTCGTCCGGGTCGGCGGCCAGCGCGCGGGCCAGCGCGGCGCGGGCGTCCGGCTCGCGATCGAGGTCGGCGAGGGCCTGGGCCCGTTCCAGCAGGGGAGCCCGGTCGCGCGGGGCGAGCTCGAGCGCCTCGTCGGCGCAGGCCAGCGCCCGCTCCGGAGCGCCCGCCTCCCGGGCGTGGGCGGCGGCGGCCACGAGCTCGCGCGGCGCCGCGTCGGCTCGCCCCGGCAGGCAGGGACCGGGGGGCGCCCGCACCTGGTCGAGCTGGGTTCCGGCCCGCTCCGGCGAGGGTCGGCCGTGATGGCCTCCGTCGGACGGAGCCGCCTCCGGCGTCCTCGCGGTGCAGGCGGCCGAGAGGAGGAGCGCAGCCAGCGCGAGGGCGGCACGGCTCATCGCGGCGGCCCCCGGGGCGCGAGCCGCGCCGGCCCGAAGGGCGCCAGGTCGACCGGCGTGGCGCGCCCCAGGACGGCGGCGCTCACGGCGTCGGCGGTGACCGGGGTGAGCAGCACCCCGTTGCGGTAGTGGCCGGTGGCGTAGAAGAGCCCGGCCACGCGCCCCGGCCCGAGGATGGGCAGGCCGTCGGGGGTGGCCGGCCGGAAGTTGGACCAGGTCTCCACCACCGGTGCGCTGGCGAGGCCGGGCGCCACCTCCACGGCCAGCTCCAGGACGCGCAGCAGGCCGCCGGCGGTCACCGCCTTCTCGAACCCCGCCTCCTCCATGGTGGAGCCGCAGAGGACGCGCCCGTCCGGGCGAGGCACCACGTAGCCCTTGTCGGAGAAGACCACCCGGGAGAGGAGCGGGGGGCGCGTGTCGAGCACGGCGATCTGGCCGCGGACCGGGCGCACCGCCCCGGCCGGCAGGTCGTTGCCCTCCACCTGCATCGACCAGGCGCCGGCGGCGAGCACCACCGCATCCGCCGGGAGCCGGCCCGATTCGTGGTCGACGCCCACGACGCGCCCGGCCTCGGTCGCGATCCCGCGGACCTGTCCCTGCACGAAGACGGCGCCCGCCCGCGCCGCCGCGGCGTGGAGCGCGCGCCCGAGGAGGCGCGGGTCCACCGAGGCCTCGGAAGGGAAGAAGAGCGCGCCGCGGGTCTCCGGGGAGAGCCCCGGCTCGAGGCGGCGGGCGCCTTCGCCGTCGAGGATCTCCACGTCGAGCCCGGCCCGCTCGAGCTGCGCGGCGCGCGAGGCCAGCACCGGCGTGAAGCGGTCGTCGAGCGAGACCTCCAGCGTGCCGCCGGCGCGGAAGCCGACCCAGGTCCCGGAGAGGCGCTCCACCTCCTCGGCGAAGCTCCGCCAGCGGCCCAGCGACTGCTCGCACAGATCGTGGAATGGGCCGGGCTCGGCCTCGACGCCCGGCGAGAGGATGCCCCCGGCCGCGCTCGAGGCCTCCGCGCCCGGGATGCTCCGCTCGAGCACCCGCACGTTCCATCCCGCCTGGGCGAGCCGGAGCGCCACCCCGCAGCCCTGCAGGCCGGCGCCGACCACCACCACGTCCGATCCCATGGCCCGCAAGGTAGCGCCGGGCAGGCGCGCGGCCAAGAGCCGCGAGCGTCCGCGGTCTGCTTAGGTGGCCTCGAGACCGTGCAGCAGCAGGTCCGAGACGTGCGACTTCCAGCTGTCGCTCGACGGCGACCCGGTCTCGAAGAAGGCCTGGGCCGAGTCGTGCGCCGCACCGACCAGCGCGGCGAAGCCGGCGATGGTCAGCGCGGCCATCTCGGCGTCGACGCCGGCGCGGAGCTGGTGGCCGTTGCCCTGGCGCAGCACCTCGGCGACCCGCTTCATGGGCTGCACGACGGTGGGGTCGGCCGCGATGATCTCGCGGAGGAAGGGACCGCCGTCGAGGAGCTCCCGGATCACGATCTGGGAGGCCTCGGGGTCCTTCATGCGCGTCTCGAGGTAGGCGGACACCACGCCCCGGGCCCCGCCCGACGTCTCGAGCATGCCGCCGATCTGCTCGGCGCCCTCGACCCAGATGGACTTCAGGATCTCGACGTAGAGCGCCCGCTTCGACGCCCAGTGGCGATAGAGAAGCGCCACGTTACAGCCGGCCCGCTTGGCGATGCCCTGCACGCGTGCGCCGTGATATCCCCGGCTGGAGAACTCGGTCCGGGCCGCGGTCCAGAGACGCGAGGCGATGCGCCCTCCCGGAGCCGCTCCAGGTGTCGTGCCAGTCGCTTCCATGAAGCACCTCCTCTGCCCTGCTGAGACCGAGAATTGTCGGACAATAATTGATTCACGTCAAGATGGACCTATAAGGTCCACGATTATCCCTGGCCCGGGTGAATGTGGACCCAATGGGGGCTACCCGGAGGAGGGGCCCGAGGCCCGGGGGGCGGGGGAGGGCGGTGATAGAGGATGGGTGTGCCCGCCATCCTCCACCTCGACCTGGACGCCTTCTACGCGTCGGTCGAGCAGCTCGACGACCCCGGGCTTCGCGGACGCCCGGTGATCGTGGGGGGCACCTCGGGGCGCGGCGTGGTCTGCGCGGCGAGCTACGAGGCGCGGCGCTTCGGCGTCCGCTCCGCCATGCCCACCGCCGAGGCGCGGCGCCGCTGCCCGGACGGCGTGTTCCTCCCGCCGCGCTTCGAGCGATACGGCGAGCTGTCCCGCGCCGTGTTCGGCCTCTACCGGCGCTACACCCCGCTCGTCGAGCCGCTCTCCCTCGACGAGGCCTTCCTCGACGTGACGGCCAGCCGCGCGCTGCACGGGGAGCCGGAGGCCATCGCCGCCGCCCTGAAGCGGGAGGTCCGCGCCGGCACCGGGCTCACCGTCTCGGCCGGGATCGCCGACTGCAAGATGGCGGCGAAGATCGCCTCCGACCTGGGCAAGCCGGACGGGCTCGTCGCCGTCCCGCCCGGAGAGACGGCACGGTTCCTGGCGCCCCTGCCCGTCTCGCGCCTGTGGGGCGTGGGCCGGGTGACGGAGCAGGCGCTGCGCGCGCTGGGCATCGCCACCATCGGGGAGCTGGCCCGGTTCCCCGAGCAGGTGCTCGTGGAGCGGTTCGGCTCGCAGGGAGCGCACATGCGGGCGCTCGCCCGCGGGGACGACCCCCGGACCGTGGTCCCGGACGAGGAGGCCAAGTCGATCGGCGCCGAGGACACCTTCGAGCGGGACCTGGCCGGGCGAGCAGGCGCTCCTGCCCCAGCTGCTCGACCAGTGCGTGCGGGTGGCCCGCCGGCTGCGCGAGGCCGGGCTGCGCGGGCGCACCGTGACACTCAAGGTGAAGTACGCCGACTTCGAGCAGGTCACCCGCCGGGCCACGCTCGGCGCCGGCACCGACGACGCCGCCGAGATCTACCGGGCCATCCGGGAGGACCTCTCCCGGGCCGACCTGTCGCGGCCGGTGCGGCTGACCGGCGTGGCGGTCTCCGGCTTCGACGAGGGATCGGCCCAGCTCGGCCTCTTCGGCGCGGACGCGCCGACGGACGGGAAGCGGGCGGCCCTGAACGCGGCCATCGACGCGCTCGCCGATCGCTTCGGCGAGGGGGCGGTGAAGCCGGCCACGCTGGCGGAGCACGCGCCGGAGACCCTGCGGGCCCGGATCCGCTGGCCCACGCGCGGCGGCCGGGACGGGTAGCCGGGCGCTAGAACGGCAGGAGCGAGCGGCCCGAGGACAGGAACGGCCAGGGAACGGCGAGGAGCGCCACGGCCAGCGCCGCGCCGTAGAAGCGGGCCGCGGTCCGCCAGCGCGCGCCGTCGTCGAGCCGGCGCCGGACGAGGACGCTCCCCACGTGCACGAGCACCACCACCGTGATGCCCAGGAGCGGGTGGGCGAGCGACCAGTAGTGCGACTGGATGCCGCGGGTGATGGCGTAGGGGGACAGCGCGAGCCAGAGGGCCAGGCCGAGCAGCAGCTGGAGGTCCGCCACGGCGGCGAGCACGACGCCCGGGACGCGCGCCCGGCGCGTCCAGCTCCGGCCGGCGCCCCCTCCCTGCAGCGCGGCGAGCGTGGCCCAGCCGGCGGCGAGGAGGACGGCCCAGCGGAGGATTGAGTGCAGGAAGAGGACGATGGAGAGCATGTGGCCTCGGGGGCGCTGGATCAGTGGTGCATGGGCGGAGGTCCCGCGACGCGCCGGAGGCGGTCGAGGATCTCCTCCATGCCGACGCTCTTCGGGATGAAGCCCTGCGCGCCGAGCAGCTCCGACTCCCACTCGAACCCGTAGGCCGAGAGGATGAGCACCGGGATGGCCGCCGTGGCCGGGTCCTTCCGGAGCCGCTCGACCACCCCCCAGCCGTCGAGCACCGGCATCTTGAGGTCGAGCAGGACGATGCCCGGCGCCTCGGCGGCGATGCGCGCGAGCGCCACCTCGCCGTTCTCGGCCTGCTCCACCGGGTAGCCGGCCTCGGAGACCACCTCGCAGAGGGCCTCGCGGAAGTCGTCGTCGTCGTCGACCACCAGGATGTACTGGCCGGGCGTCATGCGCCCTCCGGCGGGCCCTGGAGCGTGGTGACGATCTCGGAGGCGATGCGCCGGGCCTCGTCGAGGCGGCCCGGGTCGAGCGACACCGCGCCGACCACCGGGTGGCCGCCGCCGCCGTAGCGCTCGCAGATCCGGGAGATGTCGTGGGCCCGCTCGGGCCGCGCCCAGGGGTTCGAGCCCACCGAGACCTTGGCGCGCTTGGGATCGTGGGAGACCGTGACCGTGTAGCGGGCCTGGGGGAAGAGCCAGTAGAGGACGAACTTGTTCCCGGCCTCCAGGCCGGCCGCCGCCAGGTCCAGCACGGCCACCCCGTCCTCGAGCCGCGCCGCGGCGCGGATGGCGTCGATGGAGCGGAAGTGGCGGTCGAGCACCGGCGCGAGCGGCTCCTTCACCCAGGGCAGCGCCGCCACCTCGGCGAGCGGCCGGGTGCGGAGCGCCTCGATGAGCCGCCCCGGCGCCTCGGGGTCGCGGGTCGACTCGAGGAAGGTCATGATGCGCAAGCGCCGGCTCCTCGAGCTTCACCGCCACGTCGGCGGACGGGAAGCTGGCGGCGTCGATCACGTCGGCCCACCGCACCAGCTCGGCCAGGTCGGGCGCCTCGAACCCGAATCGCTCGCGCGTCACCCGCGCGATGAAGCCGGTGCAGGAGGGTGCGGCCGGGTCCCAGAAGCGCTGGCCGGAGCGGTCGGCCTCGAAGTGGGCCCGGTCGGAGGCCGGCTGGAAGGCGCTCGCGTGGTGGTCGAACCACCAGTCGAGCCGCGGCGAGGTGGAGTACCGGAAATCGACGATGGCGTTCACGTCGGCGGACAGGGCGCCCGGGGGAATGGGATCTCCCGGCTGGTGCTGCACCGGCAGGTGCTCGATCGCGGTGAGCCGGGCCCCCTCGCGCGCCTGGAGGAAGCGCCCCAGCAGCGCCGCCGAGGCGCAGCCGTCGAAGCAGTTCGCATGGTAGAGGATCCGGGCGCGCATTCCGCGCGACGGATCTAAGGGTCGCGCCGCACCCCCGTCAACGAAAGGTTCCAGGGCGGGCCCACGCCCCGTCCGGAGGGCCCGTGCCCGGGCGGAGGCTCCCGGCCGTCCGGTCGACGCGGCCCGGGGTGCGCGTTAGACTCCGCGTCGATGGAAGCCATCCGGGTGGGGGCGCTGCTCGACGACCAGAAGTTCGACCTGCGGCTCGCGCTGGTGGCGGGCGCCCCGGGGCTGTCCCGCCGCGTCAGCTCGGCCCGGATCCAGAAGCCGGGGCTGGCGCTGGCCGGCTTCACCGAGTACCTGCACCGCGAGCGGATCCAGGTCTTCGGCAACACCGAGATGTCCTACCTCGCGACCCTCCCCCGGGAGCGGCGCACCGAGGTCCTGCGGGCCTTCTTCGGGCAGGAGGTGGCCTGCCTGGCGGTCACGAAGGACATCGAGATCCCGCCCGACCTGGCGGCCTGCGCCGACGAGGCCGGGGTTCCCCTCTTCCGCACCTCCCACCTCTCCTCGACCTTCATCGAGAACGTGCAGGCGTTCCTGGAGGACCAGCTCACCGCCAGCACCTCCATGCACGGGGTCCTGCTCGACGTGCTCGGCGTGGGCATCCTGCTGCTCGGCAAGAGCGGGATCGGCAAGAGCGAGATCGCGCTCGACCTGGTCATGCGCGGCCACCGCCTGGTGGCCGACGACATCGTCGAGGTGAAGCGGCGCATGCAGGACTCGGTGGTCGGGGCCGGCAGCGAGATCATCAAGCACCACATGGAGATCCGCGGCCTGGGCATCATCAACATCAAGGACCTCTTCGGCGTGGCGGCCATCCGGGAGCGCAAGAAGATCGAGATCGTCCTGGAGCTCTGCGAGTGGGACCCGGACGTCGAGTACGACCGGCTGGGCGTCGACGACCGCAAGTTCCGGATCCTCGACGTCGAGATCCCCATGCTGGTGGTCCCGGTCCGTCCCGGCCGCAACATGACCACCATCATCGAGGTGGCCGCGCGCAACCACCTGCTCAAGCTGCAGGGGCACCACTCCGCCCGCGAGTTCCAGGAGAGGCTCAACCGCGCCATCGCGCTCCCTTCCGAGGGCGGCGGCGGCGGAACGGAAGTCGAATGAGCCCGGTGAAGCCCGAGGAGGTCCGCGGCTCGCCGCAGACCCACGTCGTGATCCTGACCGGCGTGTCCGGCTCCGGGAAGAGCACGGCGCTGCGGGCGCTGGAGGACGGCGGCTTCTACTGCGTCGACAACTTCCCCATCGTCTTCCTGGAGAAGCTGCTCGAGCTCTCCAGCCACACCGCCGGCGAGGTGTCCCGGATCGCGCTGGTGGTCGACGCCCGGGAGCAGCGCTTCCTGCCCGAGGCGCCCCGGGTGGTCGAGGACCTCCGGCGGAAGGGGGCCCACGTCAGCGTCCTCTTCTTCGACTCCACGGACGATTCGCTCATCCGCCGCTACTCGGAGACCCGCCGCCGCCACCCGCTGGCCGGCGACTCGGGCAGCGTGCCCGAGGGCATCGCCGCCGAGCGCAAGGCGCTGGCCGGGCTCCGCGCCGCGGCCGACGAGGTGATCGACACCACGCGCCTCAACGTGCACGAGCTGAAGCGGCTCGTGCACAACCGCTTCGTGGGCCCCGGCGCCGACGCCATGGGCGTGACCCTCGTCTCCTTCGGCTTCCGGGCCGGCATCCCCGCCCACGCCGACATGGTCCTCGACGTCCGCTTCCTGCCCAACCCGTACTTCGTCCCCGAGCTGAAGCCCTTTCCGGGCACCGAGCCCCGGGTGCGCGACTTCGTCCTCGGGCAGGAGGACGCCCAGCGGTTCCTGGAGAAGGCCGAGGACCTGGCCGGCTTCCTCATCCCCCGCTACCGGGCCGAGGGGAAGACCTACCTCACCCTGGCCATCGGCTGCACCGGGGGGCGACATCGCTCGGTGGCCATCGCCGCGGAGCTGGCCGCGCGCCTGGGCAAGCGCGGCATCCCGGTGCGCGTCTGGCACCGCGACGTTGACAAGGAGTGAACGGCGATGATCGGAGTGGTGATCGCGACCCATGGCAGGCTCGCCGAGGAGTCCCTGGCCTGCGCGGAGGGGATCGTCGGTCCGCTCCCGCGGGCGCGGGCGGTCTCGGTGTCGTCCTCGGTCCCCCTCGAGGCGGCCCGGGAGGCGATCGCCGCCGCCATCCGGGACGTGGACGAGGGGGAGGGCGTGCTCGTCCTCACCGACATGCTGGGCGGGACGCCCGCCAACCTGGCGCTGGGCTTCCTCGGCGACACGGTGGACGTGGTCGCCGGCGTGAACCTGCCCATGCTGCTCAAGCTCTCCACCTGCCGGGCGCCCGGGGCCCGGCTCGGCGACGTGGCCCGGCTCATCTGCGCGTACGGCCAGAAGAACATCACCCTGGCGAGCGAGGTCCTTCGCCCCAAGGTGTCCGGCGACGCCGGGCCCGGCGGCGGGGGAGGGGCATGATCGCGCTGGCGCGCATCGACGAGCGGCTGGTCCACGGGCAGGTGCTCGTGGGCTGGGTCCCGCACCTCGGCGCGCGACGGGTGGTGGTGGCCGACGAGGAGGTGTCCCGGAGCCCGCTCGCCCAGGCCGCCATGACGCTGGCCCTGCCCCCCGGCGTCGAGGCCGAGGTGGTGCCGGCCGGCGGCGGTCGACTGGGAGGCGCTGGCCGCCTCGACCGAGCCCGTCCTGGTCGTCGTCCGGGACACCGCCGAGGCCGAGCGGGCCTTCGCCGCCGGGATGACGCCGGCCCGGGCCCCGGTGCTGAACGTCGGAAACGTGCACTATTCCCAGGAAAGACGGCAGATCACGCCCTCCGTCTTCCTGTCCGCTCCGGAGATCGACGCACTGCGGCGCCTGGCCGCGGCGGGCTTCCGGGTCGAGGCCCGGGCCGTGCCCCTCGACGCGCCGGTGGAGCTGGCCGAGATCGAGCGGCGCTGGAACGCCGGCGGCTGATAGGATCCGGCCCGCGTGGAATACCTCGTCGTTGCCCTGGTGGCTGGCCTCGCGGCGGTGGAGCGAAAGGGCTTCCTGCAGGCGATGCTCGCCCGACCGATCGCGCTCGCGCCCATCACCGGGCTCGCGCTCGGCGACCCGTCCGGCGGGCTGCTCGTCGGGGCGCCGCTCGAGCTGCTCTGGCTCGGGGCGGTGAACATGGGAGCCTCGCTCCCGCCCAACGAGGCGCTCGGGACCGTGGCCATCGCCGCCGGCGCGGTGCTCGCCGGCAAGGGGCTCGGCACCGGCGTCACACCGGCCGTCGCGGCGCTGGCGCTGGCGCTCGTGGGCGCGCTCGCCACGGTGGGGCGCACGACCGACCGGGCCATCGAGGAGTGGAACGTGCGGCTCGCCGCCCGGGCCGAGGCGCTCCTCGATCGCGGCGCACCGGGCGCCGCCATGCGCGCCAACCTCTACGGGCTCCTCCCGCCCTTCGCGGTCTCGGCGCTGCTCGCGCCGGCGGCGGCGGGGCTCGCGGCCTGGGTGATCCCCGGCGTGCTCCACGAGATGCCGCTCGCCAGCGGACCGCTCGCCTACGGATGGGCGGCGCTGACCGGCGTCGCCGCCGCGGCCGGGGCGCAGGCCTTCCGCAGCCAGCACGGCGTGGGGCTCTTCGCCGGGGCGGCCGCCTTCACGGTCGCGGTGGGCTGGCTGGCCGGGGGGATCCGGTGAGCGTCCCCGCCTCCACGCTCCGGCGCGTCTTCTGGCGGTGCCTCTTCCTGCAGGCGGCCTGGAACCGCCGCGGGATGCAGAACCTGGGCTTCGCCTACGCCATCGATCCGGCGCTTCGCCGCCTCTACGTCGACCCCGGCGCGCGGAACGCCGCGCTGCGACGGCACCTGGCCACCTTCAACTGCCACCCCTACACGGCCGCCGCCATCGTCGGCGGGGCCATCCACCACGAGGAGCGGGTGGCCGCGGGCGAGGAGCCCACCGGCGCGCCGCTCGAGTACAAGCAGGTGCTGCAGGGGCCGCTCGCCGCGGTGGGCGACGGGTTCTTCTGGGCCGGGCTGCGCCCCTTCTTCGGCGCGCTGGCCGCGGTGGGCACGCTGGCGCTGGGCTGGCCGGCGCTGGTCGCCGCACTCCTCCTCTACAACGTGCTCCACCTGTGGCTGCGCTGGAGCCTCTTCCGGGCCGGCTACCGGGCGGGCGACGCGGTGGTGCTGCGGCTGGCCTCCCTCTCGCTCCCGGCCTGGGCCGGCCGGCTGCGCAACGGCGGCGTCGTGCTCGCCGGCGTGGGCGCGGGGCTCCTGGCGCTCCTCGCGACCGGCCGGCTGGGCGCTCGCCGGCGGCGCGGTGACGCTCGTCGCCGCCGCGGCGGGGCTCCTGGCCCTCCGCCTGCGCGCGCGGCTCCTGCCCACCGCCTACGTCGCGCTGGCGGCCGGCGCCGTCGCGGGCATCCTGGCCACCCGCTTCCCCGGAGGACACTGAGAGATGCATCGGGTCGAGAAGACCTTCACCGTCGTCAACTCGCTGGGGCTCCACGCGCGCCCCGCCGCCATGATCGTGCAGACGGCGAACCGCTTCCGCAGCGAGATCCTCTTCGAGAAGGAAGGGCTCCAGATCAACGCGAAGAGCATCATGGGCGTGCTCACGCTGGCGGCCGGGAGGGGATTCGACGGTCGTGGTGACCTGCGAGGGCGAGGACGCACCCGGCGGCGCTGGCGGCGCTGGCCAAGGTCTTCGAGTCCGGCTTCGGGGAGCGCTGACATGGGCTCGACCACGCTCCAGGGACTCGCCGCCTCGCCCGGCATCGCGGTCGGGCGCTGCTGGACCGTGGATCGGCGCAAGGTCCGGACCCCGCGGCGAAAGGTCCTTCCCGAGGAGGTCGAGGCCGAGCTGGGGAGGCTGGAGGCCGCGCTCGAGCTGTCGGTGCACCAGCTCGACGGCGTGCGCGCCAAGATGCAGGCCTCGGAGGGGTCCGAGCACGTCGCCATCATCGACGTCCACCGCGCCATGCTGCGCGACCCGTCGCTCGTCGACGAGGTCCGGCGGCTGGTCCGCGAGGAGCGGGTGAACGTCGAGTGGGCGGTGAAGCGCGCCATCCGCAAGATCAAGGGGGCCTTCGATCCGGACGACGAGTTCTTCCGGGAGCGGCGGTCCGACGTCGACTACGTCGGCGAGCGCATCGTGAAGAACCTGCTCGGCCAGGGCGTGGACGTCGCCGAGCTTCCGCCGCACGGCTCGGTGGTGGTGGCCCGCGACCTGTCGCCGGCCGACACCGCGCTGCTCTTCCACGACGGCAAGGTGGCCGGGCTCGTCACCGACGCCGGCGGCATCACCAGCCACACCGCCATCGTGGCCCGGGCGCTGGAGATCCCCGCCGTGGTCGGCGTGGGCCGGGCCACCGCCTCCGCCGAGCGCGGCGACTGGATCGTGGTGGACGGCGGCCGCGGCGTGGTGGTGGTGAACCCCACCGCCGGCGAGCGAGCGGACTACGAGGCGGCGCGCGTCCGGCACCTCGAGGCCGAGGCCGACCTGGCGCGCCTGAAGGACCTCCCGGCCGAGACCGTGGACGGCGTCACCATCGGCATGTTCGGCAACATCGAGTTCGGCGAGGAGGTGCCCGGGCTCATCTCCCACGGCGGCGAGGGCGTCGGGCTCTACCGGACCGAGTTCCTCTACATGGGCAAGGACGCGCTCCCCTCCGAGGAGGATCACTACCGCGACTACACGCAGATCCTCGAGGCCATGGGCGGGCGTCCGGTCACGGTCCGCACCTTCGACCTGGGCGGCGACAAGCTCCCGTCCGGCCAGAGGGACCACTCGGAGAACCCGGCGCTCGGCCTTCGCGCGGTTCGCTACTGCCTGCGCCACCCCGACCTCTTCCGGGCCCAGCTGCGCGCCGCCGTGCGGGCGGCGGCCCACGGCAACCTGCGGCTCATGTTCCCCATGGTGAGCGGCGTGGCCGAGGTCCGGGCCGCCAAGCGCATGCTCCTCGAGGCCCACGAGGAGGTGGCCGCCCAGGGCCTGCCGGGGCGGCTGCCGCCGGTGGGGATCATGGTCGAGCTCCCCAGCGCGGCGGTGATCGCCGACCGGCTCGCCGAGGAGGTCGACTTCCTCTCCATCGGCACGAACGACCTCATCCAGTACACCATCGGCGTCGACCGGCAGAACAAGGACGTGGCCTACCTCTACCGGCCCCTCCACCTCGCGGTGCTCCGCACCCTTCGCGCCATCACCGACGCCGCGCACCGGGCGGGCAAGCCGGTGGCGATGTGCGGGGAGATGGCCGGCGAGCCGCTCTACACGCTCGTGCTCCTCGGGCTCGGGCTCGACGAGCTCTCCATGAACGGTCCGTCCATCCCGCTCGTGAAGCGGGTGATCCGCAGCGCGAGCGCGCGGGAGGGGCGCGAGCTGCTCGACCGGATCCTGCAGCTCACCTTCGCCGACGACATCGAGCGCGAGGTGCGCGGCGAGATGACGAGGCGCTTCCCGGGGATGCTGGAGGCGGCGGCCGCGGTGGGCCCGGTGAGCGGCTGATCGGACCGCCGGGAAGCCTTTCCGGGCGCCGTCCGTTCGATCGAGGCGATGCTTGACACGTCCGTTCCAGCGGACGTACCTTGGCCGACCTTTCCTGGGAGAACCATGCAGAAAGACTACCTCTTCACCTCCGAGTCGGTGACCGAAGGCCATCCGGACAAGATGGCCGACCAGATCTCCGACGCGGTGCTCGACGCCGTCCTGGCCCGCGACCCCAAGGGGCGGGTGGCCTGCGAGACGCTGCTCAAGACCGGCTACGTCATGATCGCCGGCGAGATCACCACGCCGGCCCAGATCGACTACCAGAAGCTGGCGCGCGAGACGGTGAAGAAGATCGGCTACACCGACAGCGCGATGGGCTTCGACGGCCACACCTGCGCGGTCCTGGTGGCGGTCGACCAGCAGTCTCCCGACATCGGCCAGGGGGTCGACACCGGCGGCGCCGGCGACCAGGGGATGATGTTCGGCTACGCCTGCGACGAGACGCCGGAGCTCATGCCGGCGCCCATCCAGTACGCGCACCACCTCACCCGCGAGCTGGCCAAGGCCCGCCGGCGCGGCCTCGACTTCCTGCGCCCGGACGGCAAGGCCCAGGTGAGCGTCGAGTACCGCGACGGCAAGGTGGCCCGCATCGACACGGTGGTCGTCTCCACCCAGCACGCGCCCGACGTCTCGAACAAGAAGCTGCACGAGGCGATCCGCGAGCAGGTCATCGCCCGGGCGCTCCCGAAGAAGCTCGTCGACAGGAAGACGAAGATCTTCATCAACCCCACCGGCCGCTTCGTCATCGGCGGCCCCATGGGCGACACCGGCGTCACCGGCCGGAAGATCATCGTCGACACCTACGGCGGCATGGGACGCCACGGCGGCGGCGCCTTCAGCGGCAAGGACCCGTCCAAGGTCGACCGCTCCGCGGCGTACATGGGGCGCTACATCGCCAAGAACGTGGTCGCCTCGGGTCTCGCCAGCCGCTGCGAGGTGCAGGTGGCCTACGCCATCGGCGTGGCCGAGCCGGTCTCGGTGATGGTGGACACCTTCGGCACCTCCACGGTGTCCGAGGAGGCCATCGCCGCCGCCGTCCGCCAGGTCTTCGGCCTCACGCCGAAGGAGATCATCCGCGGGCTCGACCTGCTCCGCCCCATCTACCAGTCGACCGCCGCCTACGGCCACTTCGGCCGCGAGGACAAGGCGTTCACCTGGGAGCGAACCGACAAGAAGGACGCGCTCCGGGCCGCCGCGGGTCGCAAGGGCAAGCGCGCCTAGCGCGGCGCGCCGCATCGCTCGGGACGGAATGGGACCGCTCGCCGCCGTCCTCCTCGGCCTCGTCCAGGCCGTCACCGAGTTCCTGCCGGTGAGCTCCACCGCCCACCTGCTGCTCGTGGGCGAGCTGCTGGGCGAGAGCCTCGCCGACCCGCGCTTCCGCGCCTTCGTCACCATCATCCAGTCGGGCACCACGATCGCGGTGCTCGTCTACTTCCGCCAGGATCTGTGGCGGCTCGCCGTCGCCTGGCTGCGCGGGCTGCGGGAGGGCCGTCCCTTCGGCACGCCCGACGCGCGCCTGGCCTGGTACATCGCGCTCGGCACGGTGCCGGCCGCCGTGCTCGGAAAGCTGCTGGAGCGTCGCATCGAGTCGCTCGGGAACCTGGTCATCGCCTTCTCCCTCGTGTTCTGGGGACTGGTCATGGCGGGCGCGGAGCGCTTCGCCTCCCATCGCCGGGGCCTGGACGACCTCCGCGCCGGCTCGGCCCTCGCCATCGGGGTGGGCCAGGCGCTCGCGCTCGTCCCCGGGACCTCGCGCTCCGGGAGCACCATCACCACCGGGATGCTCCTCGGCTTCTCGCGGGAGGCGGCGGCCCGCTTCAGCTTCCTCCTGTCGGTGCCCATCATCCTGGCCGCGGGCGCGTACAAGCTCGCCAAGGCGCTCCCCGTCCTGCGCGGCGAGGCCGACTGGCGAACCGCCACGCTCATCGGCACGGGGGTGTCCGCGGTGGCGGGCTACCTCGTCATCGGGTGGCTGCTTGCGGTACCTCAGGACCCGCACCACCTACGTCTTCGTGGCCTGGCGCCTCGCGCTGGGCGTGCTCGTCGCGGTCCTGGTCTGGCAAGGCGTGCTGCCCCGGGACGACGACCATCCCCCGCCGGCGCCCGCCGCCCGCGTCCGATGACGCTCGCCGGCCTGCGGCTCGCACTTGCCGGCCGTCCCTTCACCCGGCTCGACCTGGCCGCGCTCCAGCCGCTCTACCGCGACTCGCCCGGCGCGCTGGCCGAGGCCGCGGTGCTCGTCCCGGTGTTCCTTCGCGAGGGCGAGCCCCACGTCCTCATGACGCGCCGGCGGGACGACCTCCGGCTCCACCCCGGGCAGATCTCGTTTCCCGGTGGGCGGATCGAGCCCCAGGACGTGGACGCGCGCGCCGCGGCGCTGCGCGAGGCGCACGAGGAGATCGGCCTCGCGCCCGCCGACGTGGAGGTCGTGGGGCGGCTCGGCGAGGCGCTCGTCGTCCTGTCCGGGTTCCGCTTGACGCCGTGGGTGGGCGTCGTGCCATACCCTTACCCCTACGTGGCGCAGCCGGACGAGGTCGCCGGGTTGATCGAGTTCTCCGTCGCCGATCTGCTCGCGCCGGGGGCTCACCGGACCGGCACGCGGGAGGCGTTCGGGATGGTGCACGAGGTCCACTACTTCGAGGTGGGCGGTCACGTGGTGTGGGGCGCGAGCGCGCGCATCCTCCACGAGCTCCTCGCCACCTGGAGAACCGCATGAAGCTCTACCCCGTGGTGATGGCCGGCGGCAGCGGCACGCGCTTCTGGCCGCTGTCCCGCAAGAACCGCCCCAAGCAGTTCCTGCCCCTCGACGGCGACGAGCCCATGCTGGCCGCGACGGTGGGACGGCTCCCGCCGCTGGCCCGCATCCAGGACACCTTCGTGGTCTGCGGGCCGAACCACGCCAGCGCCGCCCGGCGCATCCTGCCCAAGCTCCCCAAGGACAACCTCCTCGTCGAGCCCTGCCCGCGCAACACCGCGCCCTGCGTGGGGCTCGCGGCGCTGCACGTGAAGCGCCGCGATCCGAAGGGCGTCATGGCGATGCTCCCGGCCGATCACCACGTGGCCCGGCCCGAGGCCCTGCGCGAGGCGCTCGCCGCCGGCGCCCTCCTCGCCGCCGAGGGCGCGGTCGCGACCATCGGCATCAAGCCGGATCGCCCCGAGACCGGCTACGGCTACCTGAAGGTGGGCGCGAAGCTGAAGCCGCTCGGGCGCGGCAAGAAGGCCTTCCACCCGGCCCGGGTGGAGCGCTTCGTCGAGAAGCCCGACGTGGTGACCGCCTCGCGCTACCTCGCCGAGGGCGGCTACCTCTGGAACAGCGGGATCTTCCTCTTCCGCGCCGACGTCATCCTCGAGGAGATCCGGCGCGCCATGCCGGTGCTGGGCGAGCAGCTGGCCGTGATCGAGCAGTCGCTCGGGACGCCCGCCTACGCCCGGACGCTGAAGCGGGTCTTCCCGGCCGCGCCGTCGATCTCGATCGACTACGGCGTCATGGAGAAGAGCCAGCGCATCGCCGTCGTCCCCGCCGAGTTCGGGTGGAGCGACGTGGGCAGCTTCGCGGCCCTCTCCGAGGTCCGGGACCTCGACGACCTGGGCAACGTGCTGCAGGGCGACGCGATCGTGCTCGACGGCCACGAGAACGTGGTGCTCGCCCAGGGCGGCCGGCCGGTGACCGTGGTCGGCCTGGACGGCGTGGTGGTGGTCGACGCCGGGGACGCGGTGCTGGTGGTGCGGAAGGAGCGGGCCCAGGACGTGCGCAAGGCCGTGGAGGAGATGAAGCGGCGAGGGCGCAACGGGCTCCTCTAGGCCCAGGCGGCGCCCGCCGGGCGCGCCGGACGGGAACGAATGGCAACCATCTCTTCGACGATCTTCCGCGAGTACGACATCCGGGGCCTGGTGGACCAGGACCTCACCGAGGACGCCGTGCGGCTGGTGGGCCGGGCGCTCGGCACCGAGGTGCGCGAGCAGGGCGGGCGGCGCGTGGTGGTGGGGCGCGACTGCCGGGAGAGCGGGCCTCGCTTCGCCGTCGCCCTGATCGACGGCCTCCGCTCCACCGGCGTCGACGTGACCGACCTGGGGGTCGTCCCCACGCCGCTCACCTACTTCGCCGCCGCCACGCTCCCGGTCGACGGCCTGGTGATGATCACCGGCTCGCACAACCCGCCCGAGTACAACGGGCTCAAGGTCGGGGTCGGCAAGAGCACGCTCCACGGCGACGGCATCCAGGCGCTCCTGCGGCGCATCCAGGCCGGGCGCTTCGCCGAGGGGGCCGGCGCGCTCGACACCCACGACATCGTCACGCCCTACCGGGAGTACGTCCGGCAGAATCTGACGATGGGCCCCCGGAAGCTGAAGGTGGTCGTCGACGCGGGGAACGGGACGGGCGGCGTCATCGCGGTGCCGCTCTTCCGGTCGCTCGGCGTCGAGGTGATCCCCCTCTTCGTGGAGATGGACGGCCGCTTCCCCAACCACCACCCCGATCCCACCGTCGAGGAGAACCTCCGGTTCCTGAAGACGCAGGTCATCGCGACCGGCGCCGACCTGGGGATCGCCTACGACGGGGACGCCGACCGGGTGGGCGCCGTCGACGAGAAGGGGAACGTGCTCTGGGGCGACCAGCTCATGATCCTCTTCTCCCGTGCGCTGCTCGCGGAGAACCCGGGCGCGGCCATCGTCGGCGAGGTGAAGTGCTCGAAGACCCTCTACGACGACATCGCGGCCCGCGGGGGGCGCGGCATCATGTGGAAGGCCGGCCACAGCCTCATCAAGGCCAAGATGAAGGAGGAGGGGGCGCTGCTCGCCGGCGAGATGAGCGGCCACATCTTCTTCGCCCATCGCTGGTTCGGCTTCGACGACGGCATCTACTCCTCGGGCCGGCTGCTCGAGCTCGTGTCCCGGACCGACGCAGCGGGTGTCCACCCTGCTGGCCGACGTCCCGCAGACCTTCTCCACGCCGGAGATCCGCTACGACTGCCCGGAGAGCGTGAAGTTCGAGCTGGTCCGGCGCGCCCAGGAGTGGTTCGCCGCCCGGTACGAGGCGGTGACGGTCGACGGGGTGCGGGTCATCTTCCCGGACGGCATGGGGCCTCGTGCGCGCCTCCAACACCCAGCCGCTGCTCGTGCTTCGCTTCGAGGCCCGGACCCCGGAGCGGCTCGTCGAGATCCAGTCGCTCGTCACCGGCAAGGTGGACGAGCTGAAGCGCCAGCTCGGTGCGTGATGGAAGCCGCGCTGGGCATCGACGTCGGGGGCACCAACGTCCGGGCCGCGGTGGTCGACGTGGCGACCGGCCGGGTGGTGGCCGCCCGCAGGGGGCGGCTCGCCGGGCGGACGCCGGACGAGGTGGTGCGGGCCGTGGCCCGGGCCACGCTCGAGGCCGCCGGGGCGGCGGGCGTCCGGCCCGTCGCGGCCGGCGCCGGCTTCGCGGGCCAGATCGAGGGCGAGAGCGGCCGGGTGCTCTCGGCCCCGAACCTCGGCTGGCGGGACGTGCCCCTCGGCGACCTGCTCGCCGCCGCGCTCGGCGTTCCCGTCCGCGTGGTGAACGACCTGAACGCGGCCGCATGGGGCGAGTACCGGCACGGCGCCGCCCGCGGTGCCCGCAGCGCGCTGGTGGTGTTCGCCGGCACCGGCGTGGGCGCGGGCGTGGTGCTGGACGGACGGCTCCTCTCCGGCGCGCGAGGCGTGGCCGGGGAGATCGGACACGTGAAGGTGGAGCCCCCGCCGGGCGAGCCGGAGCGGTCCTGCGGCTGCGGCGCGCGAGGCTGCCTGGAGGCCTACGCGGGCGGCGCGGGGATCTCGGCGCGCCTCGCCGAGGCGCGCGCGAAGGGGAAGGCGGCCGGATTCTCGTCGCCGAACGACGTGGAGCGCGCCGCGCGCGCCGGGGATCCCTGGGCCTCCGCCTTCTGGGAATCGACCGCCGCCCGGCTCGGCCGGGCCGTCGCCGACGCGGTCACGCTGCTCGACCCCGGGACGCTGGTGCTGGGCGGCGGGTTGCTGCTCGGCAACCCGTCCCTGCTCGCGGCAGTGGAGCGCGTGGTCCGCGCCGAGGCGTCGAAAACCGCGCTGGAAGGGCTTTCCGTGAGTCGCGGCCGCGCTCGGGGACGACGCGGGGGTCATCGGCGCCGCATTGCTCTCGGTGAAGTGACTCACCGTGAACACGCACTGCGAGTGCGTATTCACGGGGCGGCTGGCGATCCGGATGGGGCCTTCGGGGCGCGGGCGCGATGGGATCCAACCGGGTACAGCCGGGCGATCGTCCGGGATCGCCTGGAGAAAAAGCGCGGCCCTATCCTTGCAAGGTCGATCCGCGTTCGTTAATCTGCCTTCGTCTTTAGTCGTGCGTCGTTGGTAGTTGACCAACTGTCAGGGAGGTAACACATGGCGGCGAAGAAGAAGGCAGTGAAGAAGGCTCCGGCGAAGAAGGTTGCGAAGAAGAAGGCCGCGAAGAAGAAGTAACGATGCCTTCGTGGCGCGAGGCGACTCGCGCCCAGGTAAGCGGCCGCCTCCGGGCGGCCGCTGCCGTTTCGGGGAACCATGTCGCTGCGCTCGAGCGAGATCGCCGCCGTGGCCGACGAGCTGGCCTCCCTGGCCGGCGCGCGGGTCGAGTCGGTGCGGGTCCACGGCGAGCGGCTCCTCACGCTCGAGCTGCGCGGCGCCGGCGGGGAGGCGACGCTGCTCCTCTCCGCCGAGCCCGATCTCGCCCGCATCCACGCCGCGTCCTGGCGTCCCCCCTCCTCTCCCGAGCCGCTCGCCTTCCAGGTGCTCCTGCGCCGGGAGCTGGCCGGGGCGCGCCTCGCCGCCGTCGAGGCCGGCGCCGGAGACCGGGTGGTGCGGCTCCGCTTCGAGCGCGCCGCCGGCCCGGTCTCCCTGGTCGCCGAGCTGTCCGGGCGGCACGGCAACCTCCTCCTCCTCGACGCGGAGGGCGCGATCCGCGCGCTGGCGGGCCGGAACCTCTCGCCGCGGCGCGTGCTCGTGCCCGGGCAACCCTGGGAGCCGCCGGGCGCGCGGGAGGGGGAGGGCGGGGCGTCGCGCTTCGAGCCCCTGCCGGGCGCGCGCTTCCCGCTCTCGGCCGCCGTCGAGGCCCATTACCGGCGCCTGGAGGAGGAGCGCGCGCTCGCCGAGGCGCGCCGCCGCCTGCGGGACCCCCTCCGCGCCGCCGTGGCCCGCTCCCGCCGGGCGCTCGAGCGGCTCGCCGACGAGGCGGCCCGCGTGCCGGCGGCGGAGGAGGACCGCCGCGCCGCCGACCTGCTCAAGCAGAACCTGCACGCCGTCCGGCGCGGGGCCGCCGAGGTCACGGTGACCGAGTGGACCGCCGACGGTCCCCGGCAGGTGACGCTCGCGCTCGACCCCGCCCTGCCGCCCCGGCAGAACATGGAGCGCTTCTACCGGCGCTACCGGCGCATCGCCGAGAGCGCGGCCCGCGTGGAGGCGCGCGCCACCGAGGTCCGCGCCCGGCTCGCCGCGACCGAGGCGCTCCTCGCCGAGCTGGAGGCCGCGCCCGCGGAGTCCCTCGCCCGCCTGGAGCGCGACGCCCGCCGGCTCGGCGCCGCACCCCGGCCGAAGCGGCCGCCCCGCCGCCGCGACGACGCGCCCGCGCTGCCCTACCGGACCTTCCGCTCGGTGGCCGGGCTCCCCATCCTGGTGGGGAAGGGGGCCGCCGAGAACGATCAGCTCACGGTGCGGGTGGCCAAGGGGAACGACCTCTGGCTGCACGCGCGCGGGCGGCCCGGCTCCCACGTGGTCCTGCGCCTGCGGAAGGGCCAGGCCCCGGACCAGGAGAGCCTGCTCGACGCCGCCCACCTGGCCGCCCACTTCAGCGACGCCCGCGGCGAGGCGGCGCCCGAGGTGGTCTACACGCGCGCCAAGCACGTGAAGAAGGTGAAGGGGGCCGCGCCCGGCGCGGTCACCTTCAGCCAGGAGAAGGGGATCGCGCTGCGCATCGAGCCGGAGCGGGTGGAGCGGCTCGTCCAGGGCGAAGGCGAGGGGGAAGGGCCGTGAAGCCGCCGCCCGGCCAGCTCGACCTCTCCTTCGACGCCCGGGACGCGCCGCGGCCGGATCGCGTCGCGGCCGCCGAGCGGCTCGCCGACGAGGTCTCGGCCCGGCTCGGGCAGCCGGTGCGCCTCGTGGTCCACGACAACCGGCACACCATGGTCTCGTTCCGCCGGGAGCGGAACGGGGTCCAGCTTCGGGTGCACCACCTCTTCCTGGGCGCGACTCCCGAGGTCGTGGCGGCGCTGGCCGACTTCGCGCGGCCGGGGCGGCGCGGAGACCGGGTCGAGGCCGTCCCGCCGCATCGACGCCTGGGTCCGCGCCCACCGCGATCGCATCGCGCCGCCGCGGACCGGGCGCCTGGATCCCCGCGGCCGGATCCACGACCTTCAGGCCATCCTCGATCGGCTCAACGCCGAGCACTTCGGAGGGGCCGTGGAGGTCCGCATCGGGTGGGGGCGCAGCGGCGCCCTCCCGGGCCGGACCTCCATCCGCGCCGGCGTCTACCTCCACACGGCGCGGGCCATCCGGATCCACCCGGCGCTCGATCGCGAGGACGTCCCGGAGTTCTACGTCGCCTCGGTGGTGTTCCACGAGATGCTCCACCAGGTGGTGCCTCCCGCCGAGCGCGGAGGGCGCCGCTCCATCCACGGGCGCGAGTTCCGGCGGCGGGAGCGGGCCTACGTGGACCACGCCCGGGCCGCCGCCTGGGAGCGGGAGAACGTCCACCGGCTGCTGGCGTCGCCGCGGAGGCGGTAGCGGCGGGGACCGTCCGCGGAGGCGTGCCCCGCGGGCGGATCAGGCGGCGATCGGCGCGGTGGTCCGGCGCATCCGCCGGGAGCGGAGCGCGAGCGCTCCGAGGAGCGCGCACAGCGTCCCCAGCGAGACCGCCGCGCCGATGCCCACCCAGCGGTTCCGGTACTCGAGGGTCAGCTCGTGCCGCCCCGCCGGCACCGCCACGGCCTGGAAGGCGTAGTCGGCGCGGAGGAGGGGGACGGGCCTGCCGTCGAGCCGGGCGGTCCACCCCGGGTAGAAGGGATCGAGGATCACCGCGAGGCCGTCCCGGGGCGCGACCACCGTCGCCGAGAGGGAGCTCTGCGACACCCGGATCGCCTCGGCCGCGACGGGCCCCTCCGGCGCTCCGGGCGCTCCCAGGCCGGCCGGCGGCTCGGGCAGCACCGCCACGTCGCCCCGGGCGGCGCGGAGCAGGGGCGCGGTGACGTCGGCGTCCGGAGCCACCTCCCAGGAGCCGGTCCAGAAGACCCGCGGCAGCGCCGGCGCCAGGAATCCGACGATCGGGTTCTCCCACTCGCGCTTCCCGGTGAAGAAGCCGGTCAGCCCGGGCACCGGGTGATCGGCGAGGACGAGCGGGGTGGCGAGGAGCGGCCAGAGCGCCGACGGCGGGTACGCGCCGGGGAAGGTCGCGTCGCCGTCCATGGTGCGCAGCGGCGCCACCCGGTCGCGCTTCGTGCCCTCGAGCAGCTCGCGAACGCGCTGGATGGACATCGGGCCGTACCCCATCGTCCCCTCCCAGCCGTTCCGCAGCGGGGCGTTGATCGACCCGCCCCACTTCGCGACCACCGCCACGCGGCGGGGGGCGGGGGCGGCGGGGACGTAGGGGGCGAACTCCTGGAGGGCCGCGGTCTCGTCCTCCGACCGGCCCACCTCGTTGAACCGGGAGAAGAGGTACCAGGGGTCGTAGAAGGCGAGCGCCACGATGGTCGCTCCCGCGAAGGCGCCCCGAAGCCCCCGCCACACCGCCAGCACCCAGAGGGCGCCGAGCCCGGCCACCATCACGGCGAACCAGGCGGTCTTCCGCGTCGACACCGGGTCGAAGGGCCAGCCCGGCAGGCGGGGGAGGACGAGCGCGAGCGCCGCCACCGCCGCCAGGACCCCGAGGCTGCGGGCCACCCGGCCGCGCGTCGGGTCGCGCCGCAGCGCCTCGAGCCCCTCGGCGGCCAGCACCGCCATGGCGAAGGCCGTGACCAGCAGGCCGCGGGTGGGCACCCGGAAGCTGCCGTAGCCCGGGACCAGCTTGTAAATCCAGTAGTGAAGGCCGAGCGGCGCGCGGTCTCCCAGGGAGAGCCACACCCCGAGGACGGCCAGGACCGCGAGGAGCACCACCCCGCGCCTGCGCAGGGGAGCGGCCACCGCGAGCGCCAGCGCGGGGATGCCCACGTAGCCCGTGGCCTCCCAGAGGTTGAGCCCCCAGCGGCCGTCCCCGTAGGCGTGGGGCAGCACGAGGAGCGCGAGCCCCCAGGCGTCGGGCCACTTCCAGCTGCTCACGAAGTCGTAGCCGACCGCCATCGAGCGCGGGCCCATGCGGGAGAGCTCCAGCGCCGGGAGGACGAGCACGGAAGCGAGCACGAAGCCGATCGGGACGACGGCCACGGCCCAGGCGGCGTCGGCGCGCCGCACCGCGCCAGAGGTCGGCCGCGATCCGCAGCGCGTAGAGCCCCGCCACGATGCATCCGAAGTGGGCCATCTGCGGCGAGCCGCCCAGCCAGGAGAGGGCGGTGGCGATCGCGGCGAGCAGGAGGTACCTGGACCTCCGCGTCGTCGCGAACCCCTCCAGCCCGGCCAGCATCCAGGGCCAGTAGGCGGTGGTGGCCGCGAAGTTCCAGTGGATGACGTGGACGGTCTGCTTGGCGCCGAGCGCGAAGAGGACGGCGGCGAGCAGGCCCGACGCCGGCGAGAGGCCGCGCAGCCGCATCCAGGCCGCCATGCCCCAGCCGGCCAGCGTCAGGTGCAGGAGGGTGGCGAGGGTGAGCGAGCGCGGGCCGTCCCAGGGCAGCGTGAGCCACGTGGTGGGCGCGAAGATCGCGGCCTGCGGATCGGCGACCAGCGGATATCCCATGTGGAACCCGCGCTGCCACCAGGGGAGCTCGCCGTGGCGCAGCGCGTCCGCGACCGCCTCCCGCACGCCGAAGAAGAAGTAGCGGAGGTCGGATCCGTTGAAGGCCATCCCGGGTCGCGCCGCCAGCCAGTGGAAGCCCACCACCAGCACCGGGACGATCGCGAAGACCGCCCACCACGCCCATCGGCCCCGTCCGCCGTTCCCGCTTCCGTTCCCGTTCACGCCGCCTCCCGCCGCTCGCCGTTCCCCGCCGCCCGCCCCCGCCCGCTCACGCCGATTCCCCGCCCGCCGGCGCCTCGCGCCCGGTCCGCGCCGCCCGCGTGGCCAGGAGCTCGAGGAGGATCCATCCGGCGAAGGCGGCATAGATCGCCGTCCGCAGGAGCTCCTCCGCGTAGTACCAGCCGTCGAAGAACCAGAGCACGCCGCGCTCCGCCCGGACCTCGAAGGCCAGGTGGTAGTCCACGATCGAGACGGCGGCCAGCGCGAGGAAGAGCCAGCGCGGCCCGGCCACCAGCGCGCCTGCGGCGAAGGCGTAGAGCGCGTACTGCGGGCTCCAGACCTTGTTCGACGCCACCCAGGCGACGAGGACGAGCGCCGTCCCGAGCCGGACCGCGCGCCACCGGGAAGCCGGGGCGGCCCGCCAGGCGAGGAGGGCCGCGGTGAGGACGGCGGCCAGCAGGACGGCGCTGGCCAGCGCGTTCAGGAGCGGGGGGCTCGTCACCCCGAGCACCTCCCACACCGAGTTCTCGGCCGAGCGCCCCCCGTTGAAGCGCCAGAACCAGCTCCAGTTCCCGGGCGCCGTGAGCGCCACCGGCAGGTTCACCGCCAGCGTGACGAGGAGGAAGGCGGCGCCGGCGCGGACGAGCCCGGCCCACCTCCGGCCGGAGGCCATCGCGGAGATCGCCCCGGGCAGGAGCGCCACCGGCCAGAGCTTGGCCGACACCCCCAGCGCGGCCAGCGCACCGGCGCGGCCGGGCCGGTCCCGCTCCGCGGCCAGCACCGCGCCGAGGAGGAGCGCGATGGGCAGGAGGTCCCAGTTGAGCGCGCCGAAGTAGGCGAGCGCGGGCGTGGCGGCCAGCCACCAGGGGCTCGCCCCGGGGAGGCGCCGCAGCACGGCCACCGAGGCCATCAGGCAGAGCCAGAGCGCGAAGACGCTCACCGTGAAGTGGACGACCTGGCCGCCCGGGAGGAACGAGGGCGCCCAGAGCGCCACCCCGAGCAGCACCGGGTACTCGATCCGATCCTCCACGTACGGCAGCGGACGGCCGCCGTGGAGGTACCGATCCCCGGTCATCGCCAGCAGGTCGGAGTAGGCGTGGTGGCGGAACGCCCAGGGGCGATAGGCCACGCCGGGGTGATCCACGCCGCGGACGAGGAAAGCCCATCCCAGCACCAGCCAGGCGGTGGCGACGAGGTAGGGGGCGGCGCTGCGGAGGCGTTCTCTGCCGGACTGCGACATCGGAGGCGCGATGATTAGCAGGGAGGCCCCCGCCGGTCTACCATGGCCCGGTGAGCCCGCTCGAGCGCGTGGTCGCGACCCTCAGCGAGGCCCTCGCGGAGACCGGGCCGGCGGCGCCGGCCATCCTCTTCCTGGGCAGCCTCATCGAGTACGTCTTCCCGCCCTTCCCGGGGGACACGCTCGTCGTGCTCGGCGCCTGGTACGCGGTGAACGGGAAGATCTCCTGGCCGGTCGCCTTCGTCGCCGTCACCGCCGGCGCGGTGCTGGGCGCCTGGATCGACTACCGCATCGGCGTCTCGATCGGGGCCGCGCTGGAGCGGGGGGCGAAGCGTCGCGGGCTCATCACCCTCGAGCACGTGCGCCGGGTGGAGGCGGGCTACGCGCGCTGGGGCGAGTGGTTCCTGCTCGCGAACCGCTTCCTGCCGGGAATCCGGGCCTTCCTCTTCGTGGGGGCGGGCGCGGCCCGGCTGCCGGTGGGCAAGGTGCTCCTCTGGGGCGGCATCTCGGCGGCGGCCTGGAACGCGCTCCTGCTCCTCGTCGGGGCGTTCCTGGTCTCGAACCTCTCCGAGTTCGTGCACTGGCTCGAGCGCTACACGACGGTGGCCTGGGTGCTCATGGCCGTGGTGGCGGCCTTCCTCGTCGCCCGCTTCGCCCTCGCGGCGGCGCGCCGGAGGCGGAGGTGAGGGCGAGCCTGCTCCTGCGCCTCGCGCTGGCCGCCCTCCTCGCGGTGACGTCGCTGGCGTCGCTGGCCGCGTTGCCGGCGCTGGCCGCGCTGCCCGAGGCGGCCTCGCGCCGGTACCGCGTGGAGATCGGCGGGGAGAGCGTCGGGGTGGCGACGCTCTCGGTGCGCTGCGAGCGGGGCCGGTGCACCGCGGTCTTCGAGACCGCCATGCGGCTTCCCGAGGCCGGCGGCGGCGGCGTGACCCGGCGCCGGGTCGAGGTGGTCACCGATCGCGAGGGCGCGCTCCTCGAGGCGGAGGCAGGCGGGAAGCGGCGCGCGGCGGGCGGAGAGGCCGTGGCGTCGATCGTCGCCGAGGCCCTGCTCGCCGCGACCCCGGAGGGCGAGCGCCGCTGCCTGGAGGTGGAGGACGCGGAGCTCGGGCGGCAGGGAAGGCCTGTGCGACGCGGAGGGGGGCCTGGCTCGAGGGCGAGGTGCTCGGCGAGCCGGTGCGCTTCCGCGCGAGCCCCGGCGGCCTGCCCGACGAGGTCCTCCTGCCCGCCCAGGGAACGCGCTTCGTCGTCGACGCGTCGGCAGCCGTCCCGGCGAGCGCCCCGGCCACCTTCGGGGGCGTGGTCCCCGCGCCGCCGGGCGCCGAGGCCGAGCAGGCGCTCCTCTTCTGCGGCCTCCCGCCCGAGCCGCCGGACCCGTCGCCTCCGCCCCCGGGCGTGCCGCGCGACTTCCCCGAGCGGGGAGGCTGCCAGGAGCGGAGCGCCGCCTACCTCCGGACCGCGAAGGACGACGGCCTGTCCGGCCGGTTCGTGGTGGGCGTGGCCTGGGACGGCGCGCGCTTCGTCTGGCACGAGTGGGTGGAGGTCGCGGCGTCGCGCAGGTGGATCGCGGTGGACCCGAGCTTCCGCCAGGTCCCGGCCCAGGCGCCCCGCTTCGCCGTGGCGAGGTTCGCGCCCGGGGACGAGGCGGGACGCGCCGAGGCGGGGCGGAAGGTGCTCGCCTGCTGGGGGAAGGCCCGGGTCGTCCGGGCCGGCCCACCGCCGTAGGCCAGGTCCAGTTCAACGGTTGAACTGGCGGAACCGCCAGAACCGCTCGAACCGATCGAATCGTCTGGATCGGCTCGATCGACTTCCCGAGCGCCACCAGGTCCAGTTCAACCGGTTGAACTGGCCGTCCCGCCAGGACGAGGCCGGTCGCCCGTGTCCGTCGCCGGTGGCAAGATGAACCCATGGAATCGCATCGCCTGCTCGACACCGGGCGCGACGAGCCCGGCGGTCCGGGTCCGCTCCTCGACCTCGTCCTGGGGAAGAGCCCGCGCCGGCGAGCGCCCCGCATCCGCTGCCCGCTGTGCCGCTGGCAGCCCGACGCCGGGAGCCTATGGCAGTGCGCCTGCGGCGCGGTGTGGAACACCTTCCAGACCCGGGGCCGCTGCCCGGAGTGCGCGCACCAGTGGACCCGGACGATGTGCCTCGCCTGCCACCGCTGGTCCGCCCACGACGCCTGGTACGAGGGCGAGGACGACGGGGAGGCGGGTCCGCCGGCGTAGCCGCCGGTCCGGGCCCGAGATCCGAGATGCCGGTCCTCGTCGAGATGACGTCGGTCGTGGTGGAAACCGGCCGGCTTCGCGCGGCCGCTCCGGGCCTCGGCGCGTCCGCGCTGGGGGCCCGCTGGCTCGCCGACGACGGCCTCCTCACGGCGCTCTCCTTCGCCGACCCCGAGTCGCTCGAGGAAGCCCTGCGGCAGCTCGCGCGGGAAGGCCTCCGGCCCGTCCGCGGCGGCGAGCCCGCCGAGCTGGCGGTCGTCGACCCGCACGGCGGTCCGTGGCTGTGGTGGCCCTGGCTCGAGCTGGCGGTGGTCCGCGCACCGGACGGCGGCCCGGTGCTCGCGGCGCGCCGGTCCGGCTCGGAGGGGCTCGACGTCGCGGTGCCGCCGGGCTGGAGCTACCCGGACAGCGCGAGCGCCCGCCTCGGCGTGGAGGCCCTCGCGCTCGCGGACCGCCCGCTTCGCCACCTCCGCCGCGAGCCGGGCTGCAATCTCTACGTGGACGGGTGGACCGGCTCGGAGGTCCGGCTCGTGCGGGCCAACCCCCGCGTGCGGGTGCGCGTCGAGGCGCCCGGCGGCGGGGGCGGCGTGGTCCACGCCGAGCTCGTCACCCGGTGGGAGGAGATCGAGGTCGGGCTCATGTTCCGCGGCGCGCTGGCGCCCGACGAGGGCATGCTCTTCCGCTTCCCGGCGCCCGGACGCCACGGGTTCTGGATGAAGAACACGCGCCTGCCGCTCGACATCCTCTTCGTCGGCGACGACGGACGGGTGGTGAACGTGGCGGAGCGGGCGGAGCCGCTCCGGCTGCGCCAGCACCTGTCGCGCGGACCGGTGTCCGAGGTCCTCGAGGCGCCGGGCGGGTGGTGCGCGGCGCACGGCGTCGGGGCCGGCGCCCGGATCGAGGTGGCTACGCTCCCGTCCGGGCCAGGAACCGGACCAGCGCCTCGGCCTTGGGGACCAGCGACCCGAGCTCGATGAACTCGTCGTGCGTGTGGAAGCCCGCGCCGCGGGGGCCGAGCCCGTCGATCGACGGGACGCCCGACGCGCCGGTCACCGAGGCGTCCGACCCGCCCCCCGAGAGCGGCGCCTCGCCTTCGCCCAGGCCGGCCTCGCGCTGGCAGGACCCGTAGCCGGCCGCGAGCGCGGCGGACGCGTCGGTCCGAACCAGCGCCGGCCGGCTGCCCGCGCGCAGCACCTCCACGCGGGTCCCGGGGACGGCGGCGTCCCGGGCGGCGAGGTCGATGCGGGACAGCACCTCCGCGCCGTCGTCGGGAACCAGGAAGCGCACGTCGACCTCGCACCGGGCCGCGGCCGGAACCGTGTTGCGCGTCGTCCCGCCCTCGATCCGCCCCACGCTCACGGTGACGCCGCGCGCGTAGTCGGTGAGGGACTGCACGCGGTCGACGAACCGGGAGAGGGCCCAGATGGCGTTCTTTCCCTTCTCGTGATCGCCGCCGGCGTGGGCCGCGACGCCGTGGGCGCGCGCGTCGAGCGAGGCGATCCCCTTCCGCCGCGTGACGATGAGATCCTTCGACCGGCCCGACTCGAGCCCCAGCGCCGCGCCGGCCCCGCGCACCTTCTCCACGGTGAGCGGCTGCGACTCCGGCGAGCCCGCCTCCTCGTCGCCCACCACGATGCCGCGGACCGCGATCCGATCGAGCAGGCCGGCGCGAGCGAGCGCGCGCAGCGCGAAGATCTCCACCACCAGGCCGCCCTTCATGTCGAGGACGCCCGGCCCCAGGGCGCGCTCGCCCTCCTGCCGGTAGCCCTCGAAGGTGCCCGGCGGGAAGACGGTGTCGGAGTGGCCGATGAGGAAGGTGAACGGCCCGGCGCCGCGGGACGAGAAGTGGAGATGGTCGCCGAAGTCCTTCCCGGGGATCCGCTCCACGTCGAGGCCGGTGGCGCGCAGCTCGTCCTCCAGCACCCCGGCGACCGCGTTCACCCCGGCGACGTTTCGCGTGAAGGAGTTCTGGTCGACGAGGCGGCGCAGCAGGGCCTCCATCGCGGGGCGCTGCGCGGCCAGCCAGGAGACGGCGATTTCGAGCGGGCGATCCACGCAGTCGACCTCCATCGGCCCGCGTGCCAGCGCGGCCGAGCCGGTATAAGGTTTGATCATGGCAGGACGCAAGCGGTTCCGGGCCGCGGTGATCGGCGGCTCCGGCTACGGTGGCGCGGAGATGATCCGTCGCCTCCTCCTCCACCCCGACGTCGAGCTGGCGCGGGTGGCGTCGGTGGACCTCGTGGGGGAGCCGCTCTCCGCCGCCCATCCATCGCTCGAGGGGCGCACCGACCTCGTCTTCCAGGACCTCGCTCCGGCGGCCGCGGCCGACGGCATGGACGTGGTCCTGCTCGGGCTGCCGCACAAGGTGACCGCGCTGAAGGTCCCCGAGATCGTCGCCCTGCCTTCGGTGAAGGTCGTCGACATGTCGGGCGACTTCCGGCTCCTCGATCCGGCCGCCTACGAGACCTACTACGGCCAGAAGCACCCGCACCCGGAGCTGCTCGGGCGGTTCGTCTACGGTCTCCCGGAGCTCTACCGGGAGCGGATCCGGTCGGCCCGCCTCGTCGCGTCCCCGGGCTGCTTCGCCACCGCCATCGAGCTCTCGCTCCTCCCGCTCGCCCGGGCCGGCCTCCTCGACGGCGTGGTCCACGTCCAGGGCATCACCGGCAGCTCCGGCTCGGGCGCGGCCCCGCAGGCCACCACCCACCACCCCACCCGGGCCGGGAACCTGCGCGCCTACAAGCCCCTGTGGCACCAGCACGTGCCCGAGATCGTGGAGACGCTCGCCGCGGCGGGCGCCCGGGACCTCCAGCTGCGCTTCGTGCCGGTCTCGGCGCCGCTCGTCCGCGGGATCCTGGCGACGTCGTTCCTCGAGCTCCCGGAGGCGTGGACCGAGGAGCGGCTCGCCGCCCTCTACCGCGAGAGCTACGCCGGGGAGCCGTTCGTCCGCGTCCCGGCCCGCCGGCTGCCCGAGGTGGCGGCCGTGTCCGGGTCGAACCACGCCGAGGTGGGCGTGGCCGCCGGCCCTGCCTGGCGCGGCAAGCGCACCGTCACGGTCATCGCGGCCATCGACAACCTCGTGAAGGGCGGCGCCGGCCAGGCGATCCAGAACATGAACGTGGTGCTGGGCCTCGACGAGCGCGCCTCGCTCGAGGACCCGGGCCCGTGGCCCCCGTGAGGACGACATGACCCGTCACCGAACGTCACTGCTGGCCGCCGGGATCGCCGCCGCGATGCTGGCCGGCCCCGCCGTGGCCCAGTCCCCGGCCCCCGCCGCGCCCGCCGATGCAGCGCCCGCCGGGACCCCGCCCGCCGCGACCCCGACCCCCGCGACGCCCCCGAAGATCGACCTCCCGCCCATCGCCCCGGCGCCCACCGGGAAGCGGCTCCCCGGCAAGGTGGTCTGGTTCGACCTGCTCACGCTCGATCCGGCGGCGGCGAGGCCCTTCTACGCGGGCGTCCTGGGCTGGACCTTCGAGGACCGCGGCAACTACCTGCTCGCCCGGGACGGGGCCACGCCGGTGGCCGGCATCCTCCAGATGCCCGCTCCCAAGTCGGGAGCCGCGACGCCGCAGGCGCGCTGGATGCCGCTCGTGTCGGTGCCCGACGTGGCCAAGGCCGCCGCCGCCGTCCAGCGGGCCGGTGGACGGGTCATGGAAGGGCCGGGCAGCCTGGGAACGCGCGGACGGTACGCGGCGGTCTCCGACCCGCGCGGCGCCCAGTTCGTCCTCATCTCCGCCGCCGGTGGCGATCCCGTCGACGCCGACGCGCCTCCGCCCGGATGGATCTGGGCCGAGCTGTGGACCGACGACCTGAAGGGATCGGCCACCTTCTACAAGACGGTGGTCGGCTACGACACCTGGCAGGTCGGCAGCGGGGCGTCGGCCACCTGGATCTACGCGTCGAGCGGCCGCCCCCGGGCGCGGGCGGCGCGGATGCCCTTCGAGAAGGTCCCGGCCCAGTGGCTGCCCTACGTGGTGGTGAAGGACCTGCCGGTCGCGCTCGCCAAGGTCACCGAGCTCGGCGGCCGCGTGCTCCGCACGCCGGGCGCGAAGGGGCCGCAGTTCGCGGTGGTCGCCGACCCCGGCGGCGCGACCTTCATCCTGGAGCAGCGCCCCGAGCAGGCGTCCGACGAGATCGCCCAGGCGCCCGGGGCGGCGGGCTCCACGGCGGGCCAGCCCTCTCCGCCACCGCCCCCGCCCACGCCGAACGCCGACCCCTTCGGGATCGGGGCGGCCGAGCAGAAGTCGGCCGACGAGGCGGCGGCCCAGGCCGCGGCCGGACAGCAGGCCGGACAGCAGGGCGCGGTCGCCGTGCCCGGCGGGGACTTCGGCGCCGACGTCGTGACGGTGGTTCCTTCCCCTGCACCGTACGTGAACGTCTGGATCGCGCCGCCCGCCTGGGGGCCGTTCTGGGGCCCGGGCTGGGTCGGCGCGCCGGGCTGGGGTGGCGCGCCCTGGTGGGGCTACCCGTCGTACTGGGGCCCGGCCTACGCGCCTCCCTACTACCCCGGACGCCCTCCCTACTACCCGGGGCCGCAGCCCTACTACCCGGGGTACCGGCCTCCTCCGCCTCGCCCCGGCACGGCTCCCGGCCCGCGGCCTCCCGGACCTGCGCCGCGCTACTCGACCCCGTCGGGCGCCGCGCCCAGGTACTCGGCGCCGGCGCCGCGCTCCGCCCCGGCTCCCGCCCCGTCCTCCCGTTCCGCGCCCGCGCCGGCCGCTCCCCGCCGGTAGGAGATCCCTTGAAGACCATCGTGGTGAAGATCGGCGGCGAGGTGGCCGGCACCCCCGAGATGGACGCCATCGCACGCGACGTGCGGGCGCTCGTCGAGGACGGGCACCGGGTCAGCCTGGTCCACGGCGGAGGTCCCCAGGCCACCGGGCTGCAGAAGGCGCTCGGGCTCGAGACCCGCATGGTGGCCGGGCGCCGCTTCACCGACCCCGAGACCCTCGAGGTGATGAAGTACGCGGTGGCGGGGAAGGTGAACGTCGACGTCTGCGCCCGGCTGCTCGCGAACGGCGTGCTCGGGGTCGGGCTCCACGGCGCGAGCGGGCATGCCGTGGTGGCGCGCCGGCGGCCGCCCCGGGTCATGGCCGGCGCCGGCCCCGATCCGGTGGACCTGGGGCTCGTCGGCGAGGTGGTGGGCTTCAACCTCCCGCTCTTCGGCGACCTGTGGGCCCGGGGCTACGTGCCCGTGGTGGCCTGCCTGGGCTGCGACGGCGACGGTCAACTGCTCAACATCAACGGCGACACGGTGGCGAGCCAGCTGGCCGGGGCGCTCCGGGCCGACGCGCTCGTGCTCGTGACCTCGGCCCCGGGCGTGCTTCGCGACGTGAAGGACCCCGGGAGCCGCGTTCCCCGCATCACCCACGCCGACTTCGAGAAGGGCGTGGCCGACGGCTCGATCTCCGGCGGCATGATCCCCAAGCTCGAGGAGTCGTTCGAGGTGCTGAAGGACGGGGCCCGCTCGGTGGTCATCGTGGGAAGGCTCGCCCCGGGCGACCTCCGCCGGGCCGTCGAGGAGCCCGGCAGCGTCGGGACGGTGCTCGTCGAGGCGTAAGGGCTCGCCCTACGCCGCTTCCGCCGCTCCTCCTCCGGCGTCACCCGGCGGAAGTCGCGCCAGAGCAGGAGGTCGTAGAGGATCTTCAGCCCGCCGGCGATGAAGAAGGGCAGGCTCGCCAGCGCGGGCACCGCGAAGAGCGGTCCCGCCGCCAGCGGCGCCACGGACGAGCCGATGGTGCGGGCGATCCCGGTGACGCCGGCCGCCGCCGACCGCTCGTCCGGCGCCACCACCGCCATCGTGTAGGACTGCCGGGTGGGCACGTCCATCTGCGAGATGGAGAAGCGCGCCAGCAGCACGCCGATGGCGAGCGGCAGCGTGGGCATGAGCGGGACGAGGAAGAGCAGCACGTTCGACGGCAGGTGCGTGAAGACCATCGTGTTCACGAGGCCGAACCGCTTCGCCAGCCACCCCGCCGAGAGGGCCGACACGCCGGCCAGCACGTTCGCCCCGAAGAAGATGGCGCCCAGCGTGGCCTCGTCGGCCCCGAACCGCGCGTGGAACCACCAGGCGACGAAGCTCTGGACGACGAAGCCGCCGGCGAAGGCGTCGAGCGCGAAGAGCGAGGAGAGCCGGAAGACCACCTTTCGCGATCCGTGGAGCCCGAGCCCCGGGGTGAGGAAGGAGGGGCGCCGCTGCTCGCGCCCCGAGGCGGGGGCCTCGGCGGACGGCCCGAGGCGGGTGAAGAGGAGGAGCAGCGCCGCGCCCAGGACGGCGTAGCCCAGCACCACGACGCGGTTCGCCGCAAGCGCGGTCGCCCCGCGCGCCTGCAGTCCCTGGGAGAGGAGGCCGCCGCAGAGCGATCCGAGCGCGGTGGCGAACGACCCGGCCAGCGCGTACCAGGAGAACACCTGCGTCCGCCGCTCCCCGGGAACGGCCTGGGCCAGGGCCGCCTGCTCGATGGCCAGGAACGGTCCCACCTCGTTGCCGGCCGGGCTGATGATCCCGATGGTGGCGGCGAGGAGCAGGACCCAGAACGACGTGGTGGCGGCGAAGAGCACGCCGGCGAGGATCATCATCGCCGCACCGAGGAGGAGCATCTTGCGCCGCCCGATCCGGTCGGCGTGGGTGGTGATCCAGAGGGAGAGCGCGGTGTCCCCGAGCAGCGTCAGGGAGAGCAGGAGGCCGATGCGCCCCTCGGAGAGCCCGGCCTCGGAGAGGTAGAGGACGAGCACCACGGCGAGGAAGCCGTAGGCGAAGAGGCGCAAGGTGCGCGTCGTGAAGAGGAGCACGACGTCGGGGGAGGGGCGGGCGACCACCGGCCTCGTTATAAGCCGCAAACGACCCGTCGAGGAGGTGCCACGTGCCCGAGTCCCCCGCCTTCGTCGCCTTCGCCGTCGACCTGCTCGAGCCCCTCGGACCGGTGCGGGCCCGCGCCATGTTCGGAGGGCACGGAATCTACTGCGGCGACCTCATGATCGGGCTCGTCGACGACGACGAGATCTTCCTCAAGACGGACCCGGAGACCCGCGCCGCGTTCGAGGACGCGGGGTGTCGCCGCTGGGTCTACTCCGGAGGAGGGAAGACGATGGAGACGAACTACTTCCGCCCCCCGGACGAGGCCCACGAGTCGCCCGAGGACATGGAGCCCTGGGGGCGCCTCGCGCTGGAGGCGGCGCTGCGGGCGGCGAAGGCGAAGGCCGCGAAGAAGGCCAAGACCAAGACCAAGGTCCCGGCGAAGGCGAAGGCCAAGGCAAAGCCCGCGCCGCGACGTCCCCGCCGGTAGCCTCGAGCTACTTCGCGCCCAGCGCGTCCGCACCCGCCCGGGCGCAGATCCCGTCCTGGGCCGAGGTCGCGCCGCTCACGCCGATCGCCCCGACGACCTTCCCGTCCACCACGAGGGGGATGCCGCCCTCGATCGGGACCGTTCCGGGCAGCTTGAGGTAGTTCGTCTTGCCGCTCGCCACCACGTCCTCGAAGGCCTTCGACGGGCGCCGGAAGGCCGCCGCGGTGCGCGCCTTCTCGATCGCCACGTCGGAGCTGCCGTTCTGGGTCCCCTCGATGCGCTCGAAGTAGACGAGCACCCCGCCGGTGTCGACGACCGCGGCGCCGACGTACCAGCCGTTCTTGCGCCCCTCGGCGAGCGCTGCGGCCGCGGCCTTCTTCGCGGTCTCGGTGGTGACGGGAGCGCCGTACGGCGTCGGCGCGCCCTGCGCGTGGACGGCGATCGGGAGGGAGAGGGCAACGGCGAAGGCGGCGAGGAACGGAGCCGAGCGGGCAAGACGCATGTGCGACCTCCTGGAGGGAGACGCTGCGCTCGATACGGCCCGGACGAAGTCCGCGCCCGTCCCGGAAGGGTCAGGTGAACGGGACGAGGTGGATCGGCTCGCCCGGCTTCACACCGAGCATCCGGCGGGCGTCCGGGGGAAGCCGCACCGCGCCGCCCGAGACCCGGGCCCGCGTCCGCACGGCGCGGAAGCGGTTCGTCCCCGCGGCGCGAAGGACGCCGGCCAGGACCTCGGGATCGCGCGCCGACGGCCCGAGCGGCTCCGCGTGGAGCGCGAGCTCGCGGTGGTCCCGCACCAGCGTGACGTCCGACAGCCTGGCCTCGTAGTGCGGCCCCCCGTCGAAGGGGTCGATGCGGTTCACGTAGCGGAAGCCGAGGCGCGACAGCATGCGCCGGGCGGGCTCGGTGCTCCGCCCCACCTTGCCGAGCGCCCGCTGCACCCGCGGCGGGAGCAGGGTGGCGTAGAACTCGCCCCCCGGGAAGAGCTGCTGGATGAACTCCTTGCCCCGCCGGGAGAGCTTGTCGGCCTCCTGGTAGCCGAGCCCGGTGAAGCGCCGCCCGAAGCTCTCCCAGAAGAGGCTCTTGCCGTCCTTCACGAGCGGCGGCATCAGCTCGGCGAGCACCTTCTCGCGGAACCGGTCCGGGAAGGCGGCCATGAAGAGGAAGCGGACGAAGGAGAGCTGCTTGCCCGGCTCGGCCTCGCTCCCGCGCACCCGCGGGTCCACCACCAGGCCGCCGATCTCGGTGGGGCCGTCGAAGTGGAAGCCGATGGAGAGCACCTGGTGACGGAAGTGGCGATCGAGCGTGGAGGAGTAGCTCTCCCGCTCGGTGACGTCGAGGAAGGTGCAGGGCGACTCGCGCGTCCCGTGCTGGGCGATGATCATGGAGGTCCCCAGCACGCGGCCGCGAGCCGGGTCCTCCAGCACGAACACGTAGCTGCGCCTCAGGGGATCCTCGACGCGCCCCGCGAAGCTGCGGACCGACCTCTGGATGATGCCCGCCAGCGCCCGATCGTCGGCCGGGAGGTTCACCGAGTTGAGCACGCGCGCCAGCGCCCGCAGCGCGGGCAGGTCGGAGCTTCGGACGTCGCGCAGGAGGAGCACCGCCCGGCATTAGCACGGGGTCCGCGGGCTGTCACGACCGGGGCGCTGGCGTGCGCCGCGCGGCGGCCCGTGGCATGAAAGGCGGATGCGATCGGTGGTCCAGCGCGTGGCGCGGGGGGCGGTCCGGGTCGACCGGCAGGTGGTGGGGGAGATCGGTCACGGCCTCCTCGTGCTGCTCGGCGTGGCCGCGGGCGACACCGAGACGGACGCGCGGTGGACGGCCGACAAGCTCGCCCAGCTCCGCATCTTCGAGGACGAGGCGGGCAAGATGAACCGGTCGGTCCAGGACGCGGGGGGAGGCGTCCTCCTCGTCTCCCAGTTCACGCTCCTCGGCGACGCCCGCAAGGGGAACCGGCCCAGCTTCGTGGGCGCGGCGCCTCCCGGGGAGGCGAACGCCCTCTACGAATCGGTGGCCGCGCTGCTGCGCGCCCGCGGGCTCCCGGTGGCGCAGGGGGTCTTCCGGGCCCACATGGAGGTCGAGTCGGTGAACGACGGCCCGGTCACCTTGATCCTCGACTCGCGGCCCTGATCCGGCCGCGGTATCCTCCTCCGACCCGGCGGCCAGCCGCCGCCCATGACCGAGGTGACGCGTGGCGGACTGCCTCTTCTGCAAGATCGGCCGCAAGGAGATCCCCGCGAAGCTCGTCTACGAGGACGAGGACGTGGTGGCCTTCGACGACATCAACCCCCAGGCCCCCGTGCACGTGCTGGTCGTGCCGCGCCGCCACATCCCCACGCTCAACGACCTCACCCCGGAGGACGACGCGATCGTGGGCAAGCTGGCCCGCGTCTCGGCCCGGATCGCCGCCGAGCGGGGCATCGCCGAGCCGGGCTGGCGCAGCGTGGTGAACGTGAACCGGGAGGGCGGACAGCTCGTCTTCCACGTCCACATGCACTGCATGGGCGGCCGCCCGATGTTCTGGCCACCCGGCTAGCATCCGCCCTGTCAAGGGGGCAGCCCGTCCGGTTCGTGCCGCAGTGCGGCTTGAAGCGGAGGTCCTTCATCTGGGATCAAGGTTGACCGATGCCGCTCCTGCGGGTGAACAACCTGATACTCCACTTCCGGGGCGTGACCGCCCTCTCCGACGTCAGCTTCGAGGTCCGACGCGGCGCGCTGCACGCCGTCATCGGCCCGAACGGCGCCGGGAAGACGAGCCTCCTCAACTGCATCTCCGGCGTCTACCGCCCCCAGCGCGGCAACATCCAGTTCGACGGGGCGGACGTCACCAAGCTCTCGCCGGCCGCGCGGACCAAGCTCGGGATCGCCCGGACCTTCCAGAACATCGCCCTCTTCAAGGGCATGACGGTCCTCGACAACCTGCTCATCGGGCGCCACGTCCACCAGAAGGAGGGCGTGCTGGCCGGGGGCGCCTACTACGGGCCGGCGCGGGCCGAGGAGATCGCCAACCGCGAGGTGGTCGAGGACATCATCGACTTCCTCGAGATCCAGCACATCCGCAAGAAGATCGTGGGCACGCTGGCCTACGGCCTCCAGAAGCGGGTCGAGCTGGCGCGGGCGCTGGCGCTCGAGCCGCGACTGCTGCTCCTCGACGAGCCCATGGCCGGGATGAACGCCGAGGAGAAGGAGGACATGGCCCGGTTCATCCTCGACATCAACGAGGACCGGGGCACCACCATGATCATGATCGAGCACGACATGGGCGTGGTGATGGACGTCTCGCACCGGGTCACGGTGCTCTCCTTCGGCGAGAAGATCGCCGACGGGACCCCCCAGGAAGTCCAGGGCGACCCGGCCGTGCAGGAAGCGTATCTCGGGCAGAGCCCACTGATGGCCGACGGAGACCGCGTGCCCGACATCCTCGACCAGCTCCAGGGCAACGACACCTTCCCCAAGCTCCTCGTCCGCAACGCCGCCATCCACCCCGACAAGGTGGCCATGCGGGAGAAGGAGTTCGGGATCTGGCAGCCGTTCACCTGGCGTGAATACCACGACCACGTCCGCGACTTCTCCATGGGGCTCGTGGCGCTGGGCATGCAGCCCGGCGAGAAGGTCGCCATCATCGGCGACAACCGCCCGGAGTGGGTCTGGAGCGAGATCGCCGCGCAGGCGGCCGGCGGGGCCTCGGTGGGGCTCTACCAGGACTCGAACCTCACCGAGGTGGCCTTCGTCATCGACCACTGCGACGCCACGTTCGTGGTGGCCGAGGACCAGGAGCAGGTCGACAAGATCCTCGACATGCTCGACAAGCTGCCCAAGGTCCGCAACGTCATCTACACCGACCCCCGCGGGCTCCGGAAGTACGAGCACCCGTCGCTCCTCTCCTTCGAGGAGGTCGAGGAGAAGGGGCGCGAGCTGCTCGCGCAGCGGGCCGGCGCCTGGGAGGAGCACGTCCGCCGCGGCTCCGTCTCCGACGTGGCCATCATCAGCTACACCTCGGGCACGACCGGCTTCCCCAAGGGAGCCATGCTCTCCTTCCGGAACCTGCTCTCCATGGCGCTCTCGCTGAACCAGGTGGACGAGAAGCGCCCCACCGACGAGTTCGTCTCCTTCCTCCCGCTGGCCTGGATCGGCGAGCAGATGATGTCGCTCTCCACCGCGCTGGCGGTGGGCTTCACGGTGAACTTCCCCGAGGAGCCCGAGACGGTGATGGAGAACATCCGGGAGATCGGCCCCCACGTGATGTTCGCCCCGCCCCGCATCTGGGAGAACCTGACCTCCACCGTGCAGGTGAAGATCATGGACACCACCCCGTTCAAGCGCTTCATGTACGAGCGCTGGATGCCGGTGGGGCGCAAGGTGGCCGACCTCCGCTTCCAGAAGAAGCCCATCCCGGTCGGCCTGGCGATCCTGCACAAGCTGGGGCACTGGGCCCTCTTCCGGGCGCTCAAGGACCGGCTCGGCTTCACCCACCTGCGCAGCGCCTCCACCGGCGGCGCCGCCCTGGGCCCGGACGTGTTCCGCTTCTTCCACGCCATGGACGTGCCGCTCAAGCAGATCTACGGGCAGACCGAGATCAGCGGCATCTCCTGCATCCACCGGGACGGCGACATCCAGTTCCACACCGTGGGCGTGCCCATCCCCGGCACGCAGGTGAAGATCTCCGAGCGCGGCGAGATCCTCTCCACGAGCGACGCCGTCTTCCTCGGCTACTACAAGAACGAGGAGGCCACGAAGACCGCCGTGGCCGATGGCTGGCTGCTCTCCGGCGACGCCGGGTACCTGGCCGAGGACGGCCACCTGGTCGTCATCGACCGCATCAAGGACGTGATGCAGCTGGCCGACGGCACCCAGTACTCCCCCCAGTTCATCGAGAACCGGCTCAAGTTCTCCCCCTTCGTGAAGGAGGCGGTGGTGGTGGGCAAGGGGCGGCCGTACCTCACCGCCATGCTCAACATCGACATGGGCGTGGTGGGGAAGTGGGCCGAGAAGAACAAGATCTCCTACACCACCTACACCGACCTCTCCGCCAAGGCCCAGGTCTACGACCTCGTGCAGACGGAGGTCGACCAGGTGAACGAGACGCTCCCGGCGGCGGCGCGCATCCAGAAGTTCGTGCTGCTCTACAAGGAGCTCGACGCCGACGACGAGGAGCTGACCCGCACCCGCAAGGTCCGGCGCGGCTTCGTCGAGGAGCGCTACGCGGTGGTCATCGACGCCCTCTACGGCGACCGGCCCGCGGTCGACATCGACACCACCATCAAGTTCCAGGACGGCAAGACCGCCCGCATCCAGACCACCCTCATCGTGCGGCGGTTGACCGCCTTCCCGGGAAAGGCGGCCTGATGGAGTTCTTCCTCCAGCTGCTGCTGAACGGCGTGGTGGTGGGGAGCATCTACTCGCTCGTCGGCCTGGGCTTCGTGGTCATCTACAAGTCCACGAGCGTGCTCAACTTCGCCCAGGGCGAGTTCCTGGTGCTCGGCGCCTACGTCTGCCTCACCCTCACGGTCCAGTACCAGATCCCCTTCTTCTGGTCGTTCCTCCTCACGCTGGGCTTCTCGGCCCTGCTGGGCATCCTCACCGAGCGGCTCATCCTGCGCCCCATGATCGGCGAGCCGGTCATCTCGCTCATCATGGTCACGCTGGGCCTCTCCTCGCTCCTCAAGGCCATCGTCCAGGGCATCTGGGGCACCGAGCTCCGCCCCTTCCCCAACATCTTCCCGGCCGAGCCGGTGCACATCGGCCCGCTCCCGGTCTCGCAGGGCTACCTCTTCAGCCTGGGCAGCGTGGCCGTCCTGCTCATCATCTTCACGCTCTTCTTCAAGTACACCCGGGCCGGGGTGGCCATGCGGGCCACCGCCTTCTCGCAGCAGGTCTCCCTGTCGATGGGCATCTCGGTGAAGCGGATCTTCGCGCTGGCCTGGTCGATCGCCGCGGTGGTCTCGGCCATCGGCGGGGTGCTGCTCGCCGGGGTGCGCGGCGGCCTGGACGGCGCCATGGCCTTCTTCGGGCTGAAGGTCATCCCGGTGGTGATCCTGGGCGGCCTCGACTCGATCGCCGGCGCCATCGTGGGCGGGCCGATCATGGGCATCCTGGAGAACCTGGCGGGCGGCTACCTGGACCCGCTCGTGGGAGGCGGGGCCAAGGAGGTCGCGCCGTTCATCGTCCTGGTGCTCATCCTCACCATCAAGCCGTACGGCCTGTTCGGCAAGATCAAGATCGAGCGGGTCTAGGGAGGCGACGGGATGCGCTGCGGGGACTTCCGCCAGAGTTACGCCGAGGACATGTCGCTGTTCGACTCGCCCTTGCCGCGGGTCCTGCTGACCGGCCTGCTCGTCTTCCTCCTCGTGCTGCCGCAGTTCGCCACCACCTACTGGCTGGACGTCCTCAACCGCATCTTCATCGCCATCATCGGCGCGGCCGGCCTGAACGTGGTCACCGGCTACACCGGCCTCATCTCGCTGGGGACGGCGGCCTTCCTGGCGGTGGGCGGCTTCGCCACCGCCGCGCTGGCCGGCAAGGCCGGGCTGCCCTTCGTCGTGGTCATCCCGCTCTCCGGCCTGATCACCGCGCTCGTCGGCCTGGTCTTCGGCATCCCCTCGCTCCGGCTGAAGGGGCTCTACCTGGCCGTGGCCACGCTGGCGGCCCACTACATCGTGGAGTTCACGGTCACCCACTGGGACTCGATGACCGGCGGCGTGAACGGCATCTCCATCCCGGCCGCGCACTTCGCCGGGCTGGAGCTCTCCGACGACCGGAAGATCTACTACCTCATCTTCCCGATCATGGTCGGCCTGCTCTTCTTCACGAAGAACCTCTTCCGGACCAAGGTGGGCAAGGCCTTCGTCGCCATCCGCGACCAGGACATCTCCGCCGAGGTCATGGGGGTCGACGTCTTCCGCTACAAGCTGCTGGCCTTCGCGGTCTCCAGCTTCCTCATCGGGGTGGCCGGCTCGCTGCTCGCGTACCAGGCCCGCATCATCAGCCCGGAGAACTTCCCCATCACGCTGGCCATCGACTACCTGGGCATGGTCATCATCGGCGGCCTGGGATCGATCCTGGGCTCGATCTTCGGCGCCATCTTCATCACGCTCCTCCCCGAGCTGCTCCGGCTCGCCACCGACGCCATGTCCAGCCAGTGGCCCGCGCTCATGCAGCTGGTGGCCCCGCTCAAGTCCGGCGTCTTCGGCCTGGTGGTGATCCTCTTCCTCATCTTCGAGCCGGACGGCATGGCCGCCCGGTGGAACCACATCAAGGCGTACTGGAAGCTCTACCCGTTCTCTTACTAGAAGCACGGCAGCCAGCCCCGCGCAGTTGACCGTTAGTGAAATAGGAGAAACGCATGACCCCACGGAAGATCCTCGGAACCATCCTCGTCGCCGCCTTCGCGGCCGCCGCACCGTCCTGGGCCCTCGCCCAGCAGGAGATCAAGGTCGGCGGCATCTTCGACCTCACCGGCGTCACCTCCGACGTCGGCAAGCCCTTCGCCCAGGGCGTGCAGGACTGCGTGGCGGTGACCAACGACGCCGGCGGCATCGGCGGCAAGAAGATCAAGCTCATCGGCGCCGACTACGCCTACAAGATCGACCAGGCCCGCGCCCTCTACAAGAAGCTGGTGAACGACGACAAGGTCGTCATGATCCAGGGCTGGGGCACCGGCGACACGGAGGCCCTGAAGGACTTCGTGGGCCAGGACAAGATCCCCTACTTCTCGGGATCCTTCGCCGCCCCGCTCTCCGACCCGGCCAAGTTCCCCTACAACTTCTTCGTGGCCCCCACCTACTCGGACCAGCTGCGCTCCTGGATGGACTGGGTGAAGCAGGACTACGCGAAGTCGGGAGGCAAGGGGAAGCCCAAGGTCGGCTTCATGTTCGGCGACAACGCCTACGGCAAGGCCCCCATCGCCGCCGGCAAGAAGTACGGCGCGGAGATCGGCGTCGACGTGGTCGACGAGGCCGTGCTGCCCCCCAACTTCCAGGACGCCACCAGCCAGCTGCTCACCATGAAGCAGAAGGGGGTGGAGTACGCCTACATCAACGTCACCACGACCGGCGTCTCGCTCGTGCTCCGCGACGCGAAGAAGCTGGGCATGACCGTGAAGTTCGGCTCGAACCCCTACGGCTTCTCCGAGTCGCTGGTGGCCGTGGCCGGCCCGCTGGCCGAGGGCGTCACCGGCGTCATGCCGCACGTCCCGTTCGGCACCCCGGTGCCGGGCATGAAGACGCTCGAGGCGGCGCACCAGAAGTACCACCCCGGCGACAAGCACGACGCCATGTACGTCCGCGGCTGGGCCACCTGCCTGGTCTGGACCGAGGGGCTCAAGCGCGCCGACGCCGCGAAGAACCTGACCGGCGCGGGCGTGAAGGCGGCGGTCGAGACGCTGGCCGACTTCTCGACCGGCGGCCTCTCGCAGTCGGTGACCTACACCCCCACCGACCACCGCCCCACCATGACCACCAGCATCTACCAGGTCCAGGGCGGCAAGCTGGTGAAGGTCGGCGACTACATCATGCCGCGCACGCCGCAGTGGTTCGGCCTGTAGACCCATCGTGAACGAGGCGGGCGGGGCCCCCGGGTCCCGCCCGCCGTCTTCCTCCCCCGGAGCCCGCGGATGCTCGAGCTGAAGAACGTCGAGGTCATCTACGACGACGTGATCCTGGTCCTGAAGGGGCTCTCGCTGTCCGTGCACGGAGGGGCAGATCGTCGCGCTCCTCGGCTCGAACGGCGCCGGGAAGAGCACCACGCTGAAGGCCATCTCCGGGCTGCTCCGCAGCGAGGAGGGCGAGGTCACCGACGGCGGCATCTTCTTCGAGGGGCAGCCCATGCACGAGCTGCCGCCCGAGGTGGTGGTCCGGCGCGGCATCTTCCAGGTCATGGAGGGCCGGCGCGTCTTCGAGGACCTCTCGGTCGAGGAGAACATCGACATGGGCGGGTACACCCGGAACGACCGGGCCGGGCTGCGGGCCGACAAGGAGGCCTGCTACGAGTTCTTTCCCCGCCTGAGGGAGCGCCGGAAGAAGCTGGCCGGCTACCTCTCCGGAGGGGAGCAGCAGATGCTGGCCATCAGCCGCGCGCTCATGGCCCGCCCCAAGCTCATGATGCTCGACGAGCCGTCGCTGGGGCTCGCCCCGCTGCTGGTCGCCGAGATCTTCCGCATCGTGAAGCGCATCAACGAGGAGCGGAAGACCACCATCCTGCTGGTCGAGCAGAACGCCAACCTGGCGCTCTCCATCGCCGACTACGGCTACATCATGGAGAACGGCCGGGTGGTGCTCGACGGCGAGCCGGACAAGCTGCGCTCCAACGAGGACGTGAAGGAGTTCTACCTCGGGGGCGGCGGCGAGGCCGGCAAGAAGAGCTACAAGAACCTCAAGTTCTACAAGCGCCGCAAGCGCTGGCTCAGCTGATCCACGACGCGGGTCTCCCGCGCGGGAGGAAACGGATGCCGACGCTTCGCCAGTCCCGCGTGCTCGACCCGGCGGTCGAGTGCCAGTCGCCGGAGGTCCGGCGCGTCCACCAGGGAGAGCGCCTGCGGCGCACCGTGGCCCACGCCTTCGCCCGCGCGCCTCGCGCGCGCCGCACCCTGGAGGGCGCCGGGCTCGGCCCCACCTCGATGCGCGGGCTGGAGGACCTCGTCCGCATCCCGGTCACCCGCAAGGACTCGCTCCCGGCGGCCCAGGCCGAGGAGCCGCCCTTCGCCGGGCTCATCGCGGTCGACCCCGGGCAGCTGGCGCGCATCTTCATGTCGCCCGGCCCCATCTACGACCCGCAGGGCGCGCACGAGGACTTCTGGCGCTTCCGCCACGCGCTGGCCGCGGCCGGCTTCCGGGCCGGCGACGTGGCCCACAACTCGGCCTCCTACCACCTCACCCCGCTCGGCTTCATGCTCGACGCCGGCGCCCGGGCGCTGGGGTGCGCGGTCATCCCGGCCGGCGTGGGCCAGACCGAGCTGCAGGCCCGGGTGGCGGCGCACGTGAAGGCCACCGCCTACCTCGGCCTGCCCAGCTTCCTGCACGCGCTGCTCGTGAAGGCGAGGGAGCAGGGGACCCCGCTCTCCTTCGAGTCGGCCTTCGTCATCGCCGAGATGCTCCCCGAGTCGCTGCGCCAGGAGATCCAGGAGGGCTTCGGGGTTCGGGTGCTGCAGGGGTACGGGACCGCCGACCTCGGCTGCCTCGCCTACGAGTGCCCGGAGAAGGGCGGCTGGCACGTCCACCCCGAGGCCATCGTGGAGGTGCTCGACCTCGAGACCGGGCAGCCGGCCGGCCCGGGACAGCCCGGCGAGGTGGTGGGGACGCTCTTCGACGTCTCCTACCCGCTGCTGCGGTTCGGCACCGGCGACCTCTCCTCCCTCGGGCCCGAGGAGCGCTGCGCCTGCGGCCGGACCACCCCCAAGCTGCTCGGCCTGCTCGGGCGCATCGGGGACGGGGTGAAGGTGAAGGGCATGTTCATCCGCGCCGGCCAGATCGACGGCGTGGTGAAGCGCTTCCCCGAGGTGGTCCGCTGGCAGGCGGTCGTCACCCGGGAGAGCCACCTCGACCGGCTGGAGTACCAGGTCGAGCTCTCCGGGCCCGACGCCTCCGGATCGCTCGCCACGCGCCTCGCCGACGCCCTGCGCGACGAGATCAAGGTGAAGGGCGACGTCCGGGCCGTCCCGGCCGACACCATCCCCCAGGGAGCGAAGCGGATCGACGACCGGCGCGTCTGGAAGTAAGCTCACCGGTCGATGCGCGGCATCCGGGGCGCGACCCAGATCGAGGCGAACACCGTCGAGGCCATGGAAGAGGCCGTGGCGGAGCTCTGCCAGGCGCTCGTCGACCGCAACCGGATCCGCCCCGAGGAGATCGGCTGGGCCATCTTCACGGTGACCCACGACCTCGACGCCGACTTCCCGGCCCGCACCGCCCGGGTCCGCAACGGCTGGCACATGGTCCCGATGATCTGCTCCCAGGAGATCCCGGTGCCGGGCTCCCTCCAGCGGGTGATCCGGGTCCTCCTCCACGTCGAGTCCATCGACCGGCCCGTCCGCCACGTCTACCTGCGCGGGGCCCGGGCGCTCCGCCCCGACCTCGCCGACCCCGAGGAGCCGCCGAAGCCCGGCGGGAAGTGAGCCGTGAGCGAGGCCGGAAGGCTGCCCCGCCGGGTGGGCATCGTCGGGCTCGGCCTCATGGGCGCGTCGCTCGCCCGGGGGCTGCGCGCGCTCGACCCCTCGATCCACCTGGCGGCGGCCGAGTCGCGGGAGGACGTCCGCGCCCGGGCGGTGGCGGACGGCGTCGTCGACGAGATCCACGCCGCCCCCGGCGCCTGGCTCGCCGACCGGGATCTGGTGCTGCTCTGCACGCCGGTGGCCGCCATCGAGGCGCTGGTGGGGCCGGTGTCGCGCGGGATGGCGGCGGGCGCCGTGCTCACCGACGTGGGGGGCGCCAAGGAGCGGGTGGTCGAGGTGGCGCGCCAGGACGGCGACCCGCGCGTCCCGTTCGTGGGGGCGCACCCCATGTTCGGCGGGCGGGGCGGCTACGAGGGAGCGAAGCCCGATCGCTGGAAGGGCGGCACGGTGGCGGTGTGCGCCGACGGGGCGCCCGACGGCGCCGTGGCGCTCGTGATCGCCCTGCACGAGGCCCTGGGCGCGCGGACGGTCCGCTGCACCGCGGCCGAGCACGACGCCGCGGTGGCGCTCGTCTCGCACCTCCCCTACCTGGTGGCGAGCGCGCTCTCCCTGGCCGCCCGGGAGGCGGGACCGCTCGCGCGTGCGCTCGCCGGCCCGGGCATGAACGACATGACCCGGCTGGCGGGCTTCGCCTTCGACATCCAGGGGGAGGTGGCGCGGCGCAACGCCCACGTCCCGGACGCGGCCCAGCGGCTCGCCTCCCACCTCTCCCGCATCCTGTCGGCCATCGCCGAGTCGCCCGACGCGGCCCGGCAGGTCCTCGAGGAGGCCCGCGCGGCCCGGGAGACGCTCTTTTGAAGGGTCCCATCACCTGCCGCCGCCGCGGCCCGCTGCGCGGGGCCTTCGAGGTCCCCGGAGACAAGTCGGTCTCGCACCGGTCGCTGCTCTTCGCCGCCCTGGCCGAGGGGGAGACCCGCGTGCGCGGCCTCCTGCGCGCCGAGGACGTCCACTCCACGTGGAAGGCGGTGGAGCGGCTCGGGGCCCGGGTCCGCGAGGAGGGCGCCGAGGTGGTGGTGACGCCGCCGGCCCGCCTCGCCGAGCCGGACGACGTCATCGACTGCGGGAACTCCGGCACCAGCCTCCGGCTCCTGGCGGGCGTGCTGGCCGGCGTGCCCGGCCTCTCGGTCCTGACCGGCGACGCCTCGCTGCGCCGCCGGCCGGTGCGCCGGGTGATCGATCCGCTGCGCCGGATGGGCGGCGTGCTCCAGGCCCGCGACGGCGACCGGTTGCCGCCGCTGGTGATCCGGGGAGGCCCGCTCCGCGGCCTCCACCACGTGCTCCCGGTGGCGAGCGCCCAGGTGAAGTCGGCCATCCTCCTCGCCGGCCTCTCCGCCGAGGGGGAGACGGTGGTCGAGGAGCCTGCGCACTCCCGCGACCACACCGAGCGGATGCTCCGGCGCATGGGGGCCGACCTCCGAGTCGACGGCCTGCGGGTCTCCATCCGCCCGTCGAGGCTGCACGGCGGCGAGGTCGACGTGCCGGGCGACATCTCGTCGGCGGCCTTCTTCCTGTGCGGCGCGGCGGCCCTTCCCGGCTCCGAGGTCACGGCGCGCGGCCTGGGGACGAACCCCACGCGCACCGGCCTCCTCGACGTGCTGCGGGCCATGGGCGCCGAGGTGATCGTGGCCGGCGAGCACGAGAGCGCCGGAGAGCCGCGCGCCGACGTGACCGTCCGGGGCGGACCGCTCCGGAGCACCACCATCGAGGGGGCGCTCGTCCCCCGGCTCATCGACGAGCTCCCGGTCATCATGGTGATGGCGACCCAGGCCCACGGGCGAACCCTGATCCGCGACGCCCGGGAGCTGCGGGTGAAGGAGTCCGACCGGCTGGCGGCCATGGGCGAGACCCTGTCGGCCGCCGGCGCCCGCATCGAGCTCTTCGAGGACGGGTGCGCCATCGAGGGGCCGACGCCGCTGCGGGGCGTCCCGGTCCGGACCCGCATGGACCACCGGGTGGCCATGAGCATGGCCGTGGCCCAGCTGCTCACCGGGGGCGACGAGGTGGAGCTCGACGACGTCGAGTGCGTGGCCACCAGCTTCCCCGGCTTCTTCCACATCCTCGATCGCCTCTCGGAGGGCGCATGATCTCGGGGCGCACCACCCTCTTCGCCGTCATCGGATCGCCGGTCGATCACAGCCTCTCGCCGGCCATGCAGAACGCCGCCTTCGCCTCCATCGGCTTCGACGGCGCCTTCGTGGCGCTCCCGGTGGCCCCCGACGAGCTCGAGGCGGCGGTGCGAGGGGCCCGCGCCCTCGGCTTCGGCGGGATGAACGTGACCGTGCCCCACAAGGAGGCGGTGGTCCCCTTCTGCGCCGCCCTCGACGACGTGGCCGCGCAGGTCGGCGCGGTGAACGTGCTGGCGCGCCACGCCCACGGCTGGGCGGGCTTCAACACCGACGCCCCGGCCGTGCGGGGGCTCCTCACCGACGCCGGGATCGGCCCCGGCTCCCGTGCGCTGGTCCTGGGCGCCGGCGGCGCCTCCCGGGCGGTCCTCTGGGCGCTCGTGGCCATGGGCGCGAACGTCCGGCTGGCGGCGCGCCGGCCGGAGGTCGCCGAGGGGCTGGCCCGGGACATGGTCCGGGCGCTCGAGTGCCCGGAGGGAACCGTGCGTCCCGTCGAGTGGGAGCAGGTGGCGCGCGAGGCCATCCAGGCGGACGTGATCGTCAACGCCACGACGGTGGGGCTCTCGAACCACCAGGGCGAGCTGCCGGCGCTGGCCTGGCGCACCGGCCAGGTGGCCCTCGACTTCGTCTACGGCGACACCTTCTTCGCCCGCGCCGCCCGGGGCAACGGCGCCCGGCTGGTGACCGGCGAGCAGGTGCTGGTGCGCCAGGGCGCGCTCGCCTTCCGGATCTGGCTCGGGCGATCCGCTCCCGAGGACGTGATGGCCAGGGCCATCGAGCGGCACGGGAGGTGACGGGCATGGGACTTCGCTATCTCACTGCGGGTGAAAGCCACGGCCCGGCGCTGACGGCCATCGCCGAGGGCTTCCCCGCCGGGCTGGCGCTCGACCTGGCCCGCGTGGACGCCGAGCTGGCCCGGCGCCAGAAGGGCTACGGCCGCGGCGGGCGCATGCAGATCGAGACCGACCGCGCCCAGTTCCTCTCCGGGATCCGGGGCGGGACGACGCTCGGCACCCCCATCGCGCTCGTCATCTGGAACAAGGACCACGAGAACTGGAAGGACCTCATGTCGCCTGCGGCGCGGGGCGGCCCGCGCTTCACCCGCCCGCGGCCCGGCCACGCCGACCTCCCCGGCCTCCTCAAGTACGGTTTCGACGACGCCCGCGACGCGCTGGAGCGGGCGAGCGCCCGCTCCACGGCGGCCACCGTGGCGCTCGGCGCGCTGGCCCGGCAGCTGCTCGGCCGCTTCGGGATCGAGGTCCACTCCCGGGTGACCGCCATCGGCGAGCGGTCGGCTCGCGGGGAGCTTCCCCCGACGGCCGCGGAGCGGGCCGCCATCGAGGCCTCCGACGTCCGCACCGCCGACCCGGCGCTGGCCGCCGAATGGCGCGCCATCGTCGACCGGGAGCGGGCGCGCGGCGGATCGATCGGCGGCGCCTTCGAGATCTGGGCCGAGGGGCTCCCGCCCGGCCTCGGGACCTACGCCCACGCCGACCGGCGCCTCGACGGGCGGCTGGCCGGCGCGCTCTGCGCCATCCCCGCCATCCGGGCCGTGGAGCTGGGGGAGGGCATGCGGGTCGACCTCCCCGGCGACCGCTTCCACGACGCCATCTCCCACTCGCCGGCCCGCGGCTTCCACCGGCAGACCAACCGGGCCGGCGGCATCGAGGGAGGCATGACGAACGGCGAGCCCCTCTGCGTGCGGGCCTTCATGAAGCCCATTCCCACCATGACCACGCCGCTCGGGACCGTGGACATCGACACCCGGGAGCCGGCCCAGGCCCGCTACGAGCGCAGCGACGTCTGCGCGGTTCCCGGCCGCGTCGGTGGTCGGCGAGGCGGTGGTCTGCTGGGAGCTCGCCACCGTCTTCCTGGAGAAGTTCGGGGGCGACGCCGTGGTCGACGTCGAGAAGGCGGTGGAGGCCTATGCCGCTCGGATCCGCTGAGACCCTCGCGCTCACCGGGATGATGGGCTCGGGCAAGTCGACCGTGGCCCGGGAGCTGGGGCGGCTGCTGGGGCGGCGCGTGGTGGACACCGACGCCGAGGTGGAGCGGCGGGCCGGGCGGACGGTGGCGGCCCTCTTCGAGGAGCGGGGCGAGCCGGCCTTCCGGGCGCTGGAGCGGGAGGTGGTCCGCGGGATCGCCGGGCCGGTGGTCGTCGCGCTGGGCGGCGGCGCCTTCTGCGATCCGGGGAACGCCGAGCACCTGATCCGCGTCGGGCGCGTGATCTTCCTCGACGTGTCGCCCGCGGCGGCGGCGAGGCGACTTCGGCGAGGGGCAGGGACGCCCGCTGGCCGCGCAGTGGGAGCGGCTGCTCCGGGTCGCGCCTCCCGCTCTACCGGCGCGCCCACCTCACCGTCCCCGTCGACGGCCTCTCGGCCGACGCGGTGGCCCGCCGCATCGCCGCGCTCCTCCGGGAGGGTTCCGCGTGAGCACGACGCTCGAGGCGAGGCAGCAGGGGCACGCCTACCCGGTGGTGGTGGGCCCGGCCGCGCCCTGGCTTGCCGGGCTCGCGGCGGGGCACGACCGGGTCGCGCTCGTCACCTGCGCCCGCGTGCTCGCGACCCCCCACGGAAGGCGCATGGCCGCGGCGCTGGCCCGGGTCGCGCCCGTCGCCGCCACCGTGGTGCTGCCCGACGGCGAGCGCGGCAAGACGCTGGCCGGCCTCGAGCGGGCGGCCTCGGCGCTGCTCCGCGCCGGCCTGACCCGGCGAAGCCTGGTGGTGGCGCTGGGCGGCGGGGCGGTGACCGACGCGGCCGGCTTCCTGGCCGCGGTCTTCATGCGCGGCGTGGACTGGCTGGCGATCCCGACCACCGTGCTCGCCATGGTGGACGCGGCGCTCGGGGGCAAGACCGCGGTGAACCTGCCGATGGCCAAGAACGCCGTCGGCGCCTTCCACCCGCCGGTGGCGGTGCTCTCCGACCCGGCCTCGCTCCGCACCCTTCCGCCGCGAGAGCTCGCGAGCGGCCTCGGGGAGGTGCTCAAGTACGGGCTCCTGCGGCCGGAGCTCCTCCCGCGGATGGCGGCCCGGGCCCGGGCCGGCCGCGTCGACGAGCCGCTCCTCGCCGCCTGCGCGCGGGTCAAGCTCGAGGTGGTGGAGCGCGATCCGCGGGAGCGCGGGGAGCGCAAGCTCCTCAACCTCGGCCACACCTTCGGCCACGGGGTGGAGGCGGCCGGCGGGTTCCGCCGCTGGAAGCACGGGGAGGCGGTGGCGGTGGGGATGGCCTACGCCTTCCGGCTGGCCCGGCGCCTCGGCCGCGTCGGCGACGAGGAGGTCGAGCGGGTGGAGGCGGCCATCGCCGGTGCCGGGCTCCCCGTCACGGTTCCCGCGGCCACCGCGCGCCGGGCGGTGGCGCTCATGGCCCACGACAAGAAGCGCTCGGCGGCCGGCCTGCTCTGGGTGCTGCCGATTCGCCGCGATCGCGACTGGGCGGTAGAGTGGGACGTCGTCGCCGATCCCTCCGCCGTCCGGGAGGCGGCACGGGAGATCGGGAGACCGGCATGATCCTGCTCGTGAACGGACCGAACCTGAACCTGCTCGGCGAGCGGGAGCCCGACGTCTACGGGTCGACCACGCTCCACGACGTCGAGCGGATGGTGACCGAGGCCTGCGCCGCCTACGGGCGCGAGGTCCGGGCCTTCCAGTCGAACCACGAGGGCGCCGTCATCGACTTCATCCAGGAGAACCGCAAGGACGCCCGCGGTCTCATCGTGAACCCCGGCGCCTTCACCCACACGAGCTACGCCCTCCACGACTGCCTCAAGTCGGTCGCCTTCCCGGTGATCGAGGTCCACATCTCGAACGTCCACGCGCGCGAGGAATGGCGCCGCCAGGACCTGATCGCCCCGGCCACGCGAGGGCAGATCGTGGGCCTGGGGCCGGCCGGCTACTACTACGCCGCGGTCTGGCTCTGCACCCAGGCGGCCGACCCGGTGCTGGGCGAGTACGACGCCGACGCCGGCCCGGTCGAGGTGAGCCCGGACGACGTGGCCGCCGACGAGACCCCGCCGCCCATCGGCGGCGACTACGAAGGATAGCCGCGGTCTTGCCGCGCGCCGCCGTCCTGCTGCCCGCGCGCGACTCGGCGCGCACCGTCCGCGCCGCCGCGGTCTCCATCCTGCGGCAGACCTGTCGCGACCTCTCGCTGGTGGCGGTGGACGACGGCTCCCGCGACGGGACCCTGGAGATCCTGGAGGGGCTCGCCCGGCGGGATCGGCGCGTCGTCGTGGTCCACGGCCCCGGGGAGGGGATCGCCGGGGCGCTGCAGCGGGGGCTCTCCCGCTGCGACGCCGAGGTGGTGGTCCGCATGGACGCCGACGACGTGGCCCACCCGCGCCGGATCGAGATCCAGCTCGCCGCCCTCGCCGCCGACCCGGCGCTCGCCGCGGTGGGCTCCCGGGTGCGCCTCTTCCCGCGCGGCGAGGTGGCGGGAGGGATGGCCCGCTACGCCGCGTGGCTGAACGGACTCGTCACGCCCGACCTCGTCCTGCGCGACCTCCTCGTCGAGGCGCCGCTCGTCCACCCGGCCGCAGCGATCCGGCGCACCGCGCTGGAGGAGGTGGGCGGCTGGCGCGAGGGCGACTTCCCGGAGGACTACGACCTGTGGCTGCGCCTCGCCGCGGCGGGCCACCGGCTCGGCAACGTCCCCGAGGTGCTCCTCGACTGGCGCGAGTCGGCCGGGCGGCTCACCCGCACCGACGCCTCGCTACGGGATCTCCCGGCACGTGGCGCTCAAGGCCGCGTGGCTCTCGGCCGGGCCGCTCTCCGACCGGCGCGAGGTGGCGATCTGGGGCGCCGGAGAGACCGGGCGCGCCTTCGCCCGCGCGCTCCGCGTGCACGGGGTCGCGGTCGTCGCTGTTCCTGGAGGTCGACGCGAGGAAGATCGGACGCGCCATCCAGGGGGCGCCGGTCCACTCCTTCGAGGAGGCGGAGCGGGCGCGAGGGCTCCCCCTGCTCGTCGCCGTCGGCGCTCCGGGCGCCCGCGACCTCATCCGCGCCGAGCTGTCCCGGCGGGGCTTCCAGGAGCCGCGCGACTACCGCTGCGTGGCCTGAGCGGTCCGGGGGGCGAGCCGCTTCTTCATCGCCCGCGCCTCCGCGAGGCGTGGCAGGTCCGGGTCGGCGCGCTGCCAGAGCTTGAGGAGCTCGTCGACCCGTTCGCGGGCCTTCTGCTTTTCGCCGAGCCGCTCGTAGGCCCCGGCGAGCAGGAAGAGCGCGTTCGGGTCGAACCAGGGGCGCCCCTCGGCGGCCCCGGACCACCGCATGCCGCGGGCCTTCTCGAGCGCCGCCACGGCCTCGGCGTCCTTCCCGCGGCCGATCAGGAACTCTCCCAGGACGTTCTGGCCGGTGTACTGGCGGTTCACCCCGGCGCCCTCCGCGAAGGCGCGGAGCCCGGCCTCCGCCTCGTCGAGCCGCCCCGCGCGCCAGGCCGAGAGGGCCTCCTGCAGCTGCAGCTGGGAGGGCTCGACCTCCGCCCAGTCCGGAGCCGCCCGTGCACGCTCGAGGAGCGAGGCCGCGGCGGCCGGCTGGCCCACCACGAGCAGCGAGATCGCCGCGCTCACGAGCGCCTTGGCGCTCTTGAGGAGCCCGAGCCGTTCGGCGTCCGTCACGGCCTGCTGGACCTGCGCGAGAGAGCGCGTACCGGTCGCGAAGCCGAACCGGACCTTGGCCACGTCGGTCTCCGGCGCGTCCGCCTCCAGGAGGCCGTCGACGACCGCCTGCGCATCGCGCAGCCGCCCCTGCTCGCCGAGCGCGCTCACGAGCAGCCGCACGTACGACACCCTCCTCGGCGTACGGCTCGCCGTGGGGGTCGGGCACCGGGGAGGGGCGTGCGGCGATCGCCTTGAGCCCGGCGCGGGCCAGGGCCTCCGCGTCGTGGGGGCGCCCCTGGTACATCAGCCAGTATCCGACGGCGGGGGAGGGCCACAGCCTTCCGTCGATCTCGAAGGCGCGCCGGAACGCCAGCTCCGTCTCCTCCCGCCGGTCGAAGGAGAGGAGCGCCCGGCCGGCGCTCCGGTGGGCGTCGGCGGCCTGGGACGCCTCGATCCACTTTCGCGACGCCTCGAGCTGCTGCTCGGGCATCCCCAGGAACTCGTACGCCCGCGCCAGGTGATCGAGCGGCAGGACGTACCTCGGGTCGAGCTTCAGCGCCCGCTCGAAGTAGGGGATCGACTCCTCGAACTTGCCCTCGTGGAAGCGGACGTCGCCGGCCCAGAAGACCGCCTCCTTGTCCTGCGGGTACGCCTCCGCCGCCTGGTCGCGCAGCCGCAGCGCGTCCTCGGTCCGCCGGTCGAGCGTGGCCTGCCAGCCGAGCAGCGCCAGCCGCTCCTTCTCCGGCAGGCGGTCGGCGAGCTTCAAGGCGCTGGCGAGATGCTCCTGCATGGTCCGCCGGCTCGCCTCGTCCGCGGTGCCGCTGGCCTTGGTCCAGAGCGGCGTCCAGGCGTCGACCACGGCCCGCTGGTACTGCGCGAGCGCGAACCTGGGGTCGAGCTTCAGCGCGGCGTCGAGCTCCACGATGGCGGCGTCGGGGTGCTGGAGGTCCATCGCCTGACGGGCCTTGAAGTAGTGCTCGTAGGCCGCCAGGTTGGCGGTGGTGACGTCCGCCACGCCGCGGCCGGCGGCGAGATCGGCGGGTCGCTCGCGCAGCCGCTCCCGGGTCTGCGCCGACAGCCGGTCGATCATCCCCGGGATGCTGGCCTTCCCCTTCCCGTCCGCCTTGAGGGTGAAGAGGTACTCGTTGGTGGCCGGATCGAGCGCCCGCATCTCGATGAGGTAGAGGTCGTCGAAGCGGTGCACCGTGGCGAGGAGCAGGGCCTTCACCCCCGCGGCCTTGCCCACCTCCCGGGCCAGCGACTCGTCGATCCGCTCCGGGACGTCCTTGCCGGTCTGCCGGATCAGGTCGGCCAGCCGCGAGCGGGTGAGCACCGTGAGCCGCTTCGACTGCTCGAGGGAGGTGGTGAGCATCCCCGACAGGCCGTTCAGCTCGGGGTCGGAGGTTCCGTTCTGGAAGTCGGCCACCGCCACCGGGATCCGCTCCCCGGGCGCGAGGTCCCGCGGGTGCTGGGCGCGCCAGGCGAGGAGGGCGCCGAGCGCGACGAGCCCCACCAGCGCGCCGGCGAGGACCACCCTCCTGCGGTTCCGCCCGGCCTCGGCCGCGGTCCGCTGGTCGAGCAGCGTCTCGAGCACCGCGGCGCCGTCCTTCGGGCGGTCCTCGCGGGAGCGGGACAGGGAGCGCCGGACCAGCGACCGCACCTGCCTCGGGGCGGCGCGCGCCGGCAGCTCCGGGATCGGCCCGTCGTCGAGCGCGGTGCTCCGCCCGGACTCGACCGCGAAGGGCCGCTGGCCCGCGAGCATCTCGTGGAGCATGACGCCGAGCGCGAAGACGTCGGCGCGCTCGTCCTCGACCTCCCGCCGCCACTGCTCCGGGGCCATGTAGGCCGGGGTCCCGCCCTCCGGCCCGCTGCCCGAGCCGAAGACCCGGGAGAGCCCGAAGTCGAGGATCTTCACCGCGCCGTCGTCGCAGACGAAGACGTTCGACGGCTTGAGGTCCCGGTGCACCACGCCGGCGTGGTGGGCGTGGGCGAGGCCGCGGGCGATCTCGGTCGCGACCCGGAGCGCCTCGGCGGGCGGAACGTGCCCTCTCCGCAGCCGCTCCTCGAGCGTCTCGCCGCGGAGGAGCTCGAGCACCAGCCAGCCCTCGCCGCTGGCGCTCCCCAGGTCGTGGACGGTGACGATGTTCGGATGATGGAGCTGCGCGGCCGCCTCCGCCTCGGCGCGCAGCATGGCCGGGTCGACGCCGCGGCGGGGGCGGACCACCTTGACCGCGACCAGCCGCCCGAGCTCCCGGTCGCGCGCCTCGAAGACCACGCCGAAGCCGCCCCGGCCCAGCTCGCGGAGCACCTCGAACCGGCCGCCGATCACCGTGCCCGGCCCGATGCCCGAGCCGGGGCGCACCTCCGGCGCCTCGGCCAGCTCCTCGAGGAGGGCCGACATCGACCCGGGGCGCGGATGCGTCTCGGGTGAACCTTCCGGGGGAGGAGGTCGTTCGGTGGGCGACACGCCACCGGATGGTACGGCGAACGGGGCCGCGCGCACAGGGCCCTGCATCACGGGGCGGCGGGTGTCAGAACCGGACCGAGTGCGCCAGGAAGGCGGCGATCACGACCAGGAGGCCGGCGAAGAGGGCGACGTCGCGGAGCGCGTGGCCTCGCGGCGGACGGAGGTGAAGGGAGGTTTCTCGTTGGCCGTTCATGGCGTTCTCCTTCCCGGGATTCCGGGGCCAGGTCCCTTCCTTCACGGATGGAGGCTCGAGGAATTTCACCGTGACGGATCCCGCATGGGTCACAAGAAGGAATTGACCGCGCGGGCGCTCCCGGCGACGCGGACGGCGAAGGCGCCGGTGATGACGAGGAGCGCGGCCACGACGGCCAGATCCTTCAGCCCGTCGCACCGGCACAGCGAGCGGAGCGCGCGATCCAGCGACCAGCGTATTCGTGAGCCGTCCGGGATCATGCCGTCCCCCCTTGCAAGGGAGGAGGCGCCTGCCGGCCGGATGTGACGGGCCCCGGAGGGCCGACTCCCGGGTCAGTCGACCTTCGCCTGCGATTTCATCGACGTGCGGAAGAGCATGAGTCCCAGCGCCGCGAAGGCCAGGACGCCGAGCAGCGCGTATCCGCCGTGGCCCAGCGCCCGGGTGAGCGCCGGCTCCAGGTTGAGCCGGGTGGCCAGGAAGCTCTCCACCCCCTCGTTCACCTGGAGCAAAGCCACCACCACGCCGGTGAGCGCGCCGCCGGCCACGAGCCCCGTCGCCATGAGGGACCCGCCGCCGAGCTCGGAGTCCTCGACCTGGCCGCCCTTGCGGCTGGTGGCCCAGTCGGACAGCCCCTTCACCACGCCGCCGGCGAAGATGGGGAGCGTGGTGGAGAGGGGCAGGTAGAGGCCGACCGCGAAGGAGAGGGCCTTCACGCCGCACAGCTCCATGGTGATGGAGAAGAAGACGCCCACCAGCACGTAGACCCAGTCCAGGTTGAGCGAGAGCAGCCCCTTGATCAGGGTCGCCATCAGCGTGCCCTGCGGGGCCGGGAACTTCTCGGTGCCGATGGCGTGCGTGATCCCCTTGGCGAGCTGGTCGGCGCTGGGCGTGTCGAGCACCTTCACGGTGAGGCCGATGACGACGGCCGACGCGATGGCCCCGACGAAGAGGGCGATCTGCTGCGCGCGCGGCGTGGCGCCGATGAGGTAGCCGGTCTTGAGGTCCTGGGAGGTGGCGCCGGCGTTGGCGGCGGCGATGCAGACCATGCCGCCCACCACGAGCGCCATGGGCTCGTAGGCCGAGCCGGTCCAGCCGATCCCCACGAAGACCATGGCGGTGGCCATGAGCGTGGCGATGGTCATGCCGGAGATGGGGTTCGACGAGGAGCCGATGAGGCCGACGATGCGCGACGACACGGTCACGAAGATGAAGCCGAAGACGATGACCAGCAGGGCCACCAGGATCTTGTTGAGGAGGGTGTTCCCGGGGACGAAGGGGAGCGCCACCAGCACCACCACGAGGCCGATGCTGCCCACGATCACCGTGACGAAGGACAGGTCGCGCTCGGTGCGGATCGCGACCGGCCCGCCCTTGTCGCCGGTGAGCGACCGGATGCTGTCGCGGAGCGAGGTGTAGATGGTGGGCAGGGTCTTCCCGAGCGTGATGAAGCCGCCGGCCGCCACCGCGCCGGCGCCGATCTGGCGCACGTAGGCCCGGTAGATGGCGTTGGCGGTGTTGGCGAAGGTGTGGGTGGCGGGGTCCCAGCCGAAGCCGGCCGGGTTGTTGCCGAGCTTCACGAGCTGGGCGTAGACCATGTCGCCCGGCACCAGGAAGCCGAGGAGCGGGATGAGCCCGAGCCAGGCGAGCACGCCGCCGGCCACCAGCACGCCGGCGATCTTGGGGCCGATGATGTAGCCCACGCCCAGGTACTCCGGCGTGATCTCCCCGTTCACCGTGGCGTTGGGCAGCCACTTGTTGGTGCGGGAGGTGACCCAGGCCGGGGTCTCGGCGATGAGGTGGAACACCTTCTGGAGGATGGCGTAGGCCACCGCGATGCCCACGCCCTGGAAGGCGGTCTTGGCGAAGTCGCCGCCCTTCTCGCCGGCGATGAGCACCGACGCGCAGGCCGCGCCCTCCGGGTACTTCAGCTCCTCGTGCTCCTTCACGATGAGCGAGCGCCGCAGCGGGATCATCATGAGGACGCCGAGGATGCCGCCCACCAGCGAGAGGGTGAACAGGGTGGGGTAGTTGAAGTAGCCGGCGCCCACCGAGGTGCCGTCCGCCCCGGCCGAGAGGAAGAGGAAGCCGGGCAGGGTGAAGACCACGCCCGCGGCGATCGACTCGCCCGCCGAGCCGGCGGTCTGGATGATGTTGTTCTCGAGGATGGTGGTCTTGAGGAGCTTGCGGCCGAGCGAGATGGCGATGACCGCGATGGGGATCGAGGCCGAGACGGTCAGGCCGGCCTTGAGCGCCAGGTAGACGGTGGAGGCGCCGAAGAGGATGCCGAAGAGCGCGCCGGTGACCACCGCCTTGACGGTGAACTCGGGGATGATCTTGTCGGCGGGGACGTAGGGCTTGAAGCCGGTGGCGCCGGATGTCGTGTCGTTCATCGCCTGGGGATCCTCCCGGACCGGCTGGGGCCGGCCACGGGGCGGGAAGAAAGCACGTTTCCTGGCCGGATTCCACCCGGCGGAAGGGCGCTCAGGCCGGGATGCCGAGGGCGTCCCGCGCGGCGGCGAAGTCGTCCGGGACGGGCGCCTCGAAGGCCATGCGGGCGCCGGTGACGGGGTGGCCGAGCTCGAGCCGCAGGGCGTGGAGCATCACCCGCGGGATGGCGAGGGCGCCCACCATCCGCGGGCCGCCGTAGCGGGCGTCGCCGAGCAGCGGCGCCCCGAGGTGGGCGAGGTGGACGCGGATCTGGTGGGTGCGGCCGGTCTCCGGCCAGGCCTGGACGAGCGCCGCTCCCCCGGGACCCACCGCGAGCGTCCGGTAGCGGGTGGCGGCGGCCTGCCCGTCGGGCAGGACCGCGCGGCGCCCCGGGTGGCGCGGGTCCTTGCCGAGCGGCGCGTCGACGCGCCCCTCCGGCGGCTCGGGCGCGCGGGCGCAGAGGGCCAGGTAGGTCTTCTCCGGGGAGCCGTCGCGGAAGGCGTCGGCGAGGGTCCGGGCTGCGCCGGGGGTGCGCGCGAGCACGGTGACGCCGCTCGTCTCCCGGTCGAGCCGGTGGACGAGGATCACCGTCGACCCGGTCAGCGCCGAGACCAGCTCCGGCAGGTGGCCGCGGTCGGTGGTCAGGGTGGGCTGCGCCGGGATGCCGGCCGGCTTGTCGACGACCGCGATCTGCTCGTCGGCGAAGAGGAGGCGCGAGCGATCCAGGGGCGCGGCCGCGCCCGCGCCCCGGCCCGCCTCCTCCAGGTTGACCGTGACCTTCTGGCCGGCGTGGAGGATGCGGCCGGAGACCTTGCAGCGCTTCCCGTCGAGGAAGACGCCGCCGCGCTCGAGGGCGCGACGGGCCTCCCCGCGGGAGATGCCGCCGCGCGCCGCGATGAAGCGGTCGATCCGCTCGCCGTCGTCGGAGGGGCCGGCCGCGAGGGCGAGCCGCTTCATCGCCCGGCCCGGGCCATCAGGCCTCGGCCGAGGGGCAGCCCGCGCATCCCGCGCCCCTGGGGGCGGCGCAGGCGGGGGCCTTCTTGTAGTCGGTGGCGTGGAAGCCCGAGCCCTTCAGGGCGAAGGCCCCGGCGCTCATGACCTTCTTCACCGGCGAGCCGCAGGCCTCGTGCCGGCGGAGCGGCGGCGCCGACATCTTCTGGAGGGTGTCGAAGCGCCCGCACTTCGGGCAGTCGTACTCGTAGATGGGCATGGAGCCGGGAAGGTAATCGGGCAGCGGAGGGTGTCAAGCCGCCTATGATGGCGTCCATGGACGACGACCGGCTCGAGCAGGTGAGGGAAGGCGTGGACGCCCTCTCCCGCGCGCTCTCCGAGGAGCGGTACCGGCACGTGGCCGGGCTGGTCCGCCGCCCGGAGCTCTGCGCCGTGTTCGAGGCCCACGGACCGGCCGCGCACCGCGAGACCGTCGTCGAGCTCCGGGAGGGCGGGCAGAAGGAGCTCGCCGCGCGGGTCGCCTCGCTCGCCGCCGAGCGGGCGGCCGCCTCCGACGAGGAGGCCTGGCGGGCCGCCGACTCGGAGGCCACCGGGAACGGCCCGGACGGCCCGATCGGCCTCGCCGACGCGGAGCTGGCGGGGATCCACGAGCGGGATCCGGAGCGCCGCCGCGCGCTGGGCCGCGCCATCGCCGAGGCGGCCGGCGCCTGCTCCGCGCCGCGGGAGGCGGCGGCCGAGGCGCGCGCCCGGGTCCGCGCCTCGCTGGGGCTCACCCCGCCCTGGGACGACGTGGTGGAGGCCGACGACGTGCTCGCGGCCTCCGAGGGAGGCTACCGGGACGTGCTCGAGTGGCTGGCGCGGCGCGACGGGGTCGAGCTGCCGCCCCGGGGCGACCTCGACCGGACCGGGCTCCTCCACCTGCTCGCCTTCCGCGACCTGGACGGCCTGTTCCGGCCCGCGCCGCTCTCGCAGGTGGTGCTGGAGGGGTTCGACGGGCTCGGGATCGACGTGCGTCGCGTGCCGGCTCGACGGCGGTGCACGCGCCGCGAAGTGGCCCGGGGCGCACGCCTTCGAGGGACGGCTCTCGCTGCGGAGGCAGGGCGGCGCAGCCGACTGGCTCGACCTCCTCGCCGCCGCCGGGCGCGCCGCGGCCGCCGCCACCTCGCGCCCGTCGACGCGCGACCCCGCGCTCCCCGCCACCGCCGGCGCGCTGGGCGCGCTCCTCCTCCTCGAGCCGCGCTTCCTGGAGCGGGCGGCCGGTGTCGATCGCAAGAGGCGGGAAGGACGTGATCCGGCGCCTCTCGCTGCGCCTCCTCTTCCAGCTCCGGGCCCGGGCCGCGGCGCTGCGGGTGGCCGCCGAGGTGGAGCGGGGGACGAGCGGACGCGCCTGGCGCGAGGCCCACCGGGAGGCCATGTCGCGCGCCGCGCTCGCCTCCTGGCCCGACGGGCTCGCCGCCCGCGACGCCGACCTCGAGGGGCACCGGTCCGCGCTGGCCGGCGCGGCCTGGGCGGCGCAGATCCAGGCCGACCTGCGGAACCGCTTCGACGAGGACTACTGGCGCAACCCGCGCACGGCGGAGGCGCTGGCCGGCCGGCTCGCGGCCGGGAGCCCGGGCCCCGAAAAGGAGAGGCCCCCGCTCGCGTTCGCGGCGGAGGCGCTCGTGGCCCGGCTGGGCGGGGGCTAGCGGGTCGGGCCCTTGCGGCGGAGCGCCCGGACGATCTTGTCCTTCGTCCGCGAGGTGCTCGGCGGCGCGACGGCCACGACGCGGCGCGTCTGGTGGGCGCGCAGCTTCAGATAGGTCTCGATCTCGATGGCGCGGAGCTCGATGGCCAGCTCCTCGTCGGCGCTGCCCATCCACTCGATCTCGCCCTTCCGGGGGAGCGAGGCGCCCAGCCGCATGCGCAGCACCTTCTCCTCGTCGGCGGCGAGCCCGGTCGCGCCGCGGCGGCGAAGCACGGCCTGCGCGGAGGACTCGGTGACGGTGGACTCGGCGGTCTTCTTCTTCGTCATGACTGAAATCCTAGATAGCTGCGGACACTTGTCCAATTTTCGGGCGCGGCGCCCCCTCCGGCCCGCTAGAGGCTCCCAGGGAGCGAGAGGAGACGACATGGCCGACTGGAAGGAAAACCTCCTGACCGACGACGCCGCCATCGGCGGGCTGCTCCGCGAGGCGAGGCGGGTGGCGGTACTCGGGGTGAAGACCGAGGCGCAGGCCGATCAGGCCGCGTTCTACGTGGCGAGGTACGTGGCCGATCACGGCGGCGAGGTGATCCCGGTCCCCGTCTACTACCCGGAGGCGACCGAGATCCTGGGACGGAAGGTGTACAGGAAGGTGGCGGATGTCCCCGGGACGGTGGACATCGTCGACGTGTTCCGGAAGCCCTCCGACATCCCCGCACACCTGCCCGACCTGATCGCGAAGAAGCCCCGGGCCGTCTGGTTCCAGCTGGGCATCCGCAACGACGCCGCGGCCGAGGCGCTGGCCCGGGCCGGGATCCAGGTGGTGCAGGACCGCTGCCTGATGGTGGAGTGGCGCCGGCACCGAGGGTGAACCCGGCGCCGGGGCGTCCTACTCCTCGGCGTCCGCCTCGCCCGCGTCCTCCGGCTCGGCGGGCGGCTCGCCCTCCGGCTCCGGGGTCTCCGCGCCGGCGCCCTTGCGCTTCCGGAGGCCGGCCTTCTCGAGCGCGCGCGCCACGCCCTTCGGCCTGCGCTCGTCGGGGAGCAGCTTGGCCGGGGGCTCGATGGCGGCCACCTCGCCGCCCAGCGCGGTGACCTTCCCCTCCACCTCCACGCGCACCCGGGCGTCCGGATCCCCCTTCACGCCGAAGAGCGCGAAGAGGCGGATCGAGAGCGGGGCGCCGGTGGCCGCGTCGAGGAGCATCTCGCCCGAGGCGTCGATGGGCTCGCGCCCGTCGAGCAGCGCGAGCCGGAGCTTCGTGTCGGGGTCGGGGCCGCCCGGGGGCGGCTCGGCCGAGAGGCGCGACGGGCCCGCCTCGAACCGTCCGCGATCGAGGGCGAGCGCGAAGCGCCGGGCCGGGCGGCCCAGCACCGCGCCGGTTCCCGCCGGCGACGCCGTGAGACCCGGGCCGATCATCCGCGCGACCTCCCCGGCGAGGAGGAAGCTCTCGTCGCGGAAGCGCCGCGCGCCCACCCCGTGATCGTCGGGGCGCTCGCGCCAGGCGCCGCCGGCCGGGTAGAGGGAGCGGGCATAGCTCATCCCCTTCGTCCACAGCACGCGCTTCCCGCTCTCCGAGCCCGGTCCGCGCCCGGGGTCCACCGTCCCCTCGGCGGCGAACTCGCCGGAGGCCAGCTGCCGGACGGCGTGGTGCTCCGAGGCGGCGAGCTTCCGGTCGCCGCGGGCCACCGACCAGGAGACGTCGCCGGCCCAGTCGAACGACCCGATGCGCGCGGCCGCGTCGTCGGGCGTCATCCGCAGCGCGGTGGCCGGGCGATCCCAGTCGAACGGGGCCGGCCCCTTCGGCGCCGCGGGGGCCTGGCCGTGGGAGGCATCCCCGCGGCTGCAGGCGGCGGAGAGCAGCAGGGTCGCGGCGAGGAGGACCGGGCGGCGCATCGGCGGCACTCTACGATGCGGGCCCCGGGGACGCCACGCGGCGCCCCGTGCAGGACCTACGTCCCTTCCCGGAGCCGGGGCGGCGCCGACGGCAGGATCCGCGGCGGCTCGGGCTGGCTCTCGGCGGCGCTGCGCGACACGTCGGCGAGGGTGGCGCGCCCGTCCTTCCAGAGCACCTGGTCGCAGCGGTGGAGCAGCTCCGGGAGCCGGGCGCGGGTCGAGGCCGAGATGGCGACGCCCCCGCGCGCGGCGGCGATCGCCGCCCCCTCGCCGGGCGCCAGCCGGTCCACCTTGTTGAGCACCAGCAGGCGCGGGGTCTCGAGGAGCCCGAGGTCGCCCAGGATCTTCTCGACCGCCGCCACGTGGGCGTCGAGGTTCGGGTCGGCCGCGTCGGCGACGTGGAGCAGGAGGTCGGCGTCGTCGAGCTCCTCGAGCGTGGCGCGGAAGGCCGAGATCAGGTCCTCGGGCAGGTCGCGGATGAAGCCCACCGTGTCGGTGATGATCACCTCGCGGTCGCGCGGGAAGCGCAGCCGCCGGCTGGTGGGGTCGAGCGTGGCGAAGAGCTTGTCCTCGGCCAGCACCTCCGACTCGGTGAGCGCGTTGAGCAGCGTGGACTTGCCGGCGTTGGTGTAGCCCACGATGGAGATGACCGGCAGGCCGCGGGCGTTGCGCCGCTTGCGCCGGACCTGGCGGTCGGTGGAGAGCGCGTCGATGCGCCGCTTGAGCTGCGTGATCCGGTCGCGCACCCGGCGGCGGTCGATCTCGAGCTTGGTCTCGCCGGGGCCGCGCCCGCCGATGCCGCCCGCCAGCCGCGAGAGCGAGTCGTCGCGCCCGACGAGGCGCGGGTACAGGTACTCGAGCTGCGCCAGCTCCACCTGCAGCTTGCCGTCGGCCGACTGGGCCCGCTGCGCGAAGATGTCGAGGATGAGCTGGGTCCGGTCGAGGATCTTGAGGGCGGTGGCGTCGGCGATGTGGATGGCCTGCGAGGGGGAGAGGTCGGCGTCGAAGATGATCACGTCGGCCATGAGCTGCATCGACCGGAGCAGGATGTCCTCGAGCTTCCCCTTTCCGATGAGGGTGCGAGGGTCGGGATCGCGGCGCATCTGCACCGACGCGTCGATGACCTCCACGCCCGCCGTGCGGGCGAGCTCCCGGAGCTCGGCGAGCGAGCTCTCGGCCTCGGCGCGCCCCCGGCCCTTGCCGCCGCCCACCCCGACCAGGATGGCGCGCTCCCGGCCGCCGGTGCGGCGCAGCGCGGACGCGCGGGCGAACTCCTCCTCGAGCGCCAGCGGCCCCGAGACCGCGTCGTAGTCGAGGTCGTGCACCGACGGGGCGAGCTCGTCCTTCCAGAGCGCGCCCTGCGGGTTCTCCGGCAGCAGGTGGGCCAGGTGGACCTTCCCGGGGAGCCCGTCCTCCTTCACCTCGAGCGCGGTGACCGAGTCGAGGCGGAGCAGCGCGAGGTCGGTGTGGTCGTCGCGGCTGAGCGGCTCGCCGCGCAGGTGCGTGTGCACGAGCCGCAGTCCGCGGAGGCGGTGGGAGCCGGCCCGGGCGCGCCCCACGTCGGGCAGGGTGAGCTTGCCGGCGTCCCCGACGATGACCCCGAAGACGTCGCCCTTGCGGTCGAGCAGGACGCCCACCTGCCGGTTGGTCTCGCGCGAGATCTCGGTGAGGTGCCGGGCCATCTCCGGCGAGACCACCTGTCCGGCGTCGACCCGGCGGCGGTAGGTGCGACGGAGCGCGTGCAGCTGGCTCTGCTTCAGGCCGAGCGTGTTGCCGTGGACTTCTTGCATGTTTGGCCTCGAACATAGCCACGCCGCGCCCCGGAGGCCACCCGGACGGCGGCGGCGAGGGCCCGGGCGAGCGATCCGCGCCGCGTCACCGCGACGGAGCCCAGCCCGAGCCACGACGCCAGGGATTCGAGCTCGACACCGGCGGCCTCCGCCACGGGCCCCGGCGCCTCGCCGGGCTCGACGTGGGCGCCCTTCACGAGCAGCCGGTCGCGGGCCCGATCGGCCTTGAGGTCGAGCCGCCCCACCAGCCGATCGCCGAGCAGGATCGGCAGCACGTAGGCGCCGAACTGCCGCTTGGCCTCCGGCACGAAGATCTCGAGCCGGTACTCGAAGCCGAAGAGGCGCGCGGTCCGCCGCCGGGTCCAGACGAGCGGGTCGAAGGGCGAGAGGAGCGCCGCGCCGTCGATCCGGGCCGGCGCCTTCGCCTCCCGGTGAACCCAGGCCGGCTCCCGCCAGCCCTCCACGCGGGCAGGGACGAGCTCGCCGTGCCTCGGCCAGCTCGGCGATGCGCGGCCGGGCGTCCCGCACCGGCATGCGCCAGTAGTCCGCGAGGTCGCCGGCGGTGGCCACGCCGTGGGCCCGGGCCGCGGTGGCGAGGAGCTGACGCTCGGCGGCCTGGCGATCGATGGCGCGCCCGAGGTGCGAGGGCGGCACGACCCGCTCGGCCAGGTCGTAGAGGCGGGCGAAGTCGGGGCGCCGCTCCGCCACCGCGAGCACCCCGCGCCCGAAGAGCGCCTCCAGCGTGGCCCGGCGCACGCTCCCGAACCAGGAGTGCTCGAGCCGGGCCGGGTGGCCGGCCGGGTCGTGGAGGTCGTCGGCGGCGAGCGCGCCGCGCTCCCGGATCTCGGACAGGACCTGCGCCACGTATTCGGGCATCGCGTCGAGCCGCTCCTGGAACCCCCAGGGGCGCGGCCGGTGCGTCTCCCGCCGGTGGGCGAGCAGCGGCCAGGCCTCCACCGGCACGATCGAGGCCTCGTGGGCCCACTGCTCGACGAGGTCGACGCGGCGGAGGAGGGAGTCGAGGAGCGACCGGTCGAACGGGCCGTGGCGCGCGAAGAGCACCTGGTACTGCGCCGGGACCACCACGGTCACGTAGTCGATCTGGAGCAGGCCGAGCCGCCGCACCGTGGCGAGGAGATCGGCCGCGCGGACCGCCCGGGAAGGACGCGGACGGCCGAAGCCCTGGGCGGCGAGCGCGATCCGCCGGGCCTCGGCGAGGGAGAGGTCGGTCCTGGGCATCCTGGGGGGAGGCTTAACCCGGAATCGGCCAGGGCCGTCCCGTGAAACGGGTCGTCGCCCTGTTATGCTCGCTGCTCTTCGGGGGTGCACCGTGGGGGAGCAGGGAGGGCCCGACCGCAGCGATTCACCGGCGTCGTGCCCGCCCGACGGGAAGGATTCCCGGCCGCAGGGGATCGCGGCGCTGGTCGCCGAGCTGAGGCGCCGCAGGATCTTCCGCGCGCTCCTCGGCTGGGGCGTCTTCGCCTTCGCCGTGCTCCAGGTCGTCGAGCCGATGATGCACGGGCTCGACCTGCCCGACTGGACCCTGCGCGCCGTCATCTGGGCGCTCGCCGCCGGCTTCCCGATCACGAGCGTCCTGGCGTGGGTCTTCGACCTCCGCGCAGGCGGGATCACGGTGACTCCCCCTCCCGCAGGCGGATCCGTCCCGGCGTCGCGCCGCCGCCTCGCCCTGGGTGGGCTGGTCGTGGCGAGCATCCTCCTGGGCGCGGGACTGGCGGCGTTCGCGCTTCGTCGGGTCGACGGTCCCCAGGCGACGCCCCCGTCGATCGCAGTGCTCCCCTTCGTGGACATGAGCCCAGGGAAGGACCAGGAGTACTTCTCGGACGGCATCGCCGAGGAGGTGCTCAATGCGCTGGCCCAGATGGACGGGCTGCGCGTGTCCGGGAGGACGTCGTCCTTCTCCTTCAAGGGGAGGGCCGACGACCTTCGCGCCATCGGCCAGAAGCTCGGGGTGGCGACCGTGCTGGAGGGGAGCGTCCGCAAGGCGGGCACCCGGGTTCGCATCACGGCCCAGCTCGTCAAGACCGCGGACGGGTTCCACCTCTGGTCGAAGACGTTCGACCGCGACCTCTCCGACGTGTTCGCGGTCCAGGACGAGATCGCCCACGCCGTCGTTGACGCACTCAAGGTGAAGCTCCTCCCCGGGCAAGGGGGGCCCTCCCGGGGCGCGACGCCAGTCCGGGAGGCCTATGACCACTACCTGCTCGGGCGCGACCTGGTCCGGACGGGGGACGGGGCCAAGGCCGTGCGGGCCCTGTCCGAGTTCGAGAAGGCCACCGCGCTCGATCCGAGCTACGCGCAGGCCTGGGCGGGCATCGCCAACACGCTCCGCTGGATCGAGGGGTTCGCGGTCGACGGGCCGAACGACCCCGCCCGACGCCGGCGGGCTCTGGAGGCCGCTGAGCGCGCCATCTCGCTCGGCCCGGACCTGTCCGACGGCTACGTCGCACGGGCCAGGATCCGGCGCGGCTTCCTCCTCGACTGGGCCGGTGCGCGTGCCGACCTCGAGAGGGCACGACGGCTCGGGCCGGGCGACGCCTCCGTGGCCTGGGTGAACGGGCAGATGCTCATGACGATGGGCAACCTGCCGGATGCGGCCGCCGAGCTGTCCAGGGCCGTCGAGCTCGACCCCCTCTCCGCACAGGCCTGGACCACCCTGGGCCAGGTCCAGACCTCCTCAGGAGAGCACGAGCGCGGGCGGGCGAGCCTGGCGAAGGCGCTGGAGATCGCGCCGCAACTCGACGAGGCCCGCTATTACCTCTACGCGGACCTGATCGTCACCGGACGCGCCGAGCTGGCGCTCACCGAGGCCGAGCGCTCGCAGATGGCCTGGATCCGCCTGCCGGGCGTGGCGATGGCCCAGCACGCCCTCGGCCACCCGCGAGAGTCGCAGGCCGCGCTCGACGCCCTCGTCGCCGCCCATGCCGGAGACTCGGCCTACCAGATCGCCGAGGTCCACGCCTGGCGCGGCGAGAAGGACAAGGCCTTCGAGTGGCTCGAGCGGGCGCGCGTCCAGGCGGACACCGGGCTCGGCTGGATCAAGGTCGACCCGCTGCTCGCATCGATCCGGGGCGACCCCCGATACGGGGCGCTGCTCCGGAAGCTGAACCTGCCCGCTGACGGAACGTGAAGCTCGAGCCGGATCACCCGCGCGGCCGCCGGGCGCCCTTCCGGGCCGCGGGCCTGGCTCGCGTCCCCGCGCGCGGCGTCGCTCCCTTCGCCTTGGCCCCTGCCTTCGCGCCCTTCGTCGCAGCTTCGTCGCGCGCTTCGCCTTCGGCGGGGGAGGCGCGTGGCACACCGCCTCCACGTTGTGGCCGTCCGGATCGAGGACGAACGCGGCGTAGTAGCTCGGGTGGTAGTCCTTCCGGATCCCCGGGCGGCCGTTGTCTCGCGCGCCGGCGCCCATGGCGGCCTCGTGGAACGCGTCCACCGCGTCGCGACTCTCGGCGCGGAAGGCGACGTGCGTGGGGCGCGTGTTCTGGAGGTCCTGGAACAGCCAGAGGTCGGGCTTCCCCGGGACCCCCAGCCCGCATCCACCGCCGTACTCCATGGCCACGACGTAGCCGAGCGGCTTCAGCGCGGCGGCGTAGAAGGGCTTGCTCCGCGCGTAGTCGCTCACCTTGAGGGTCAAATGGTCAATCATGGGGTCTTCCTCCTCCCCTTGCGTCTATGCCGCCGCGGGAGGAAGGCAACCACCTCGGATGGGGCCACCCGCTCGCCCAGGGGGCGCGCCAGGGGCATGCCGGGGGGCGTGGGCCGCCCTGTGCCCCGGCCCCCGCCCTCGCGTAAGATGGCGCCGTGCCCCGCCAATCCCTGGGAAAGACGCGCCGCCTCGTCGTCAAGGTGGGCACCGGAACCCTGACCGACGCGGCGGCACGCTTCAATCGCCAGAACTGCGAGCGGCTGTCGCAGGAGCTGGCCGACCTGGCCGGACGCCACGGCCTGGTGGTCGTCTCCTCCGGCGCCATCGCGCTCGGGGCGGAGCGGCTCGGGCTGGTGCGCTCCCCGCGCAAGTCCTGGGACATCGCCACCAAGCAGGCCGCCGCGGCGGTCGGGCAGCCCGACCTGATGGCCGAGTGGGGGCGCGCGCTCGGCGCCCACCGGCGGCAGGTGGCCCAGGTGCTCCTCACCGCCGAGGACCTGGCCAGCCGCAAGCGGTTCCTGAACGCGCGGCACACCTTCGAGAAGCTGCTCGAGCACGGGGTCGTTCCGGTCGTGAACGAGAACGACACGGTGGCCATCGAGGAGATCAAGGTCGGCGACAACGACAGCCTGGCGGCGCTGGTCGCCACCTGCGTCGGCGCGGACCTGGTGGTCATGCTCACCGACGTCGAGGGGCTCTACGACCGCGATCCCCGCTCGCCGGGCGCCCGCCTCCTCTCCGACGTCCCCCGCGTCACCGCCGAGGTGGAGCGGATGGCCGGCGGCGCCGGCAGCGAGCGGAGCGTGGGGGGGATGGCCACCAAGATCGCGGCCGCCAAGCGGCTGGCCGCCCAGGGCGTGGGCACGGCGCTCCTCTCCGGCCGGCGACCCGGCGCCCTCGCCGCGCTGCTCGCCGGCGACCCGGTGGGAACCTACTTCGCCCCCGCGGCCGAGCGGCGGGCCGGCCGGCGGGAGTGGCTCATGCTGGCCGCCCGGGGCAAGGGGACCATCCTGGTCGACGCCGGGGCCCGGAAGGCGCTCGCGGGCCAGGGCAGGAGCCTGCTCCCGTCCGGGGTCCGGGGGGTGGAGGGCAGCTTCGGCATCGGGGACCCCGTCGACATCGCCGTGGAAGGGGAGGCCCCCTTCGCCCGGGGGCTGGCCGGCTACGGGGCCGACGAGGTGCGCCGGATCGCCGGCCTCAAGTCGAGCGAGATCGAGCGGACGCTGGGCTATAAGTACCTGGACGAGGTGGTCCACCGGAACGACATGGTCCTCACCGACGCGGGTCGGGAGGCGACGAGATGACCGCGACCGCGCCCGGCCTGGCGCTTCGCATGCGTTCCCTGGCCGCCGAGGCGAAGCGCGCCGCCCGCGTGCTGGCCCGCGCCTCCACCGAGCAGAAGGACCGCGCGCTCCGCGCCGCCGCGGCCGCCATCCGGGCGCGCCGCGCCGCCATCCTGGAGGCCAACCGCGCCGACCTCGACGCCGCCCGGGCGGCTGGCGCCACCGACGCCTTCCTCGACCGGCTCACCCTCGACGACGAGCGGCTCGACGGGATCGCCGCCGCGCTCCTCGAGGTGGCGGACCTGCCCGACCCGGTGGGCGAGGTGACCCGGAGCTGGTCCCGCCCGAACGGCCTCTCCATCAAGAAGGTGCGCATCCCGCTGGGCGTGGTGCTCATGGTGTACGAGGCCCGCCCCAACGTGACCGCCGAGGCGGCCGCGCTCTGCGTGAAGAGCGGGAACGCCTGCATCCTGCGCCCCGGGTCGGACGCGCTGGCCTCCTCGCTGGCGCTGGGCGAGGCCTTCGCCGAGGGGCTCGAGGAGGCAGGCCTGCCCGGAGCCGCCGCCCAGGTGGTCCCGGTGGCCGACCGCGAGGCCACCTTCGAGCTGCTGGCCCTCGACGACCTCATCGACCTGGCCATCCCGCGCGGGGGGACGGGGCTCATCCGCGCCGTGGCCGAGCGCTCCCGCGTACCCGTGGTGAAGCACTACCAGGGGGTCTGCCACCTCTTCCTCGACGAGAGCGCACGGGTCGACGACGCCGTCGCGCTCGCCGTGAACGGCAAGGTCCAGCGCCCCGGGGTCTGCAACGCCACCGAGTGCCTCCTCGTGCACCGCGCCGCCGCCGACCGGCTCCTGCCGGCCGTGGGGCGCGCGCTCGCCGACCGGGGCGTCGAGCTGCGCTGCGACCCCACCGCGCTCGCCATCCTGGGCCGGGCCGGCGTGCCCGCCATCGCCGCCTGCGAGGAGGACTTCGGCAAGGAGTTCCTCGACCGGATCCTGGCCGTGCGGGTGGTCGGGGACCTCGACGGCGCGCTGGCGCACATCGCGCGCTACGGCTCCCTCCACACCGAGGCCATCCTCACCAACGACCTGGCGGCGGCGCGCCGCTTCGAGCGGGAGGTGGAGGCGAGCGCGGTGATGGTGAACGCCTCCACCCGGTTCAACGACGGCGGCGAGCTGGGGCTCGGCGCCGAGATCGGCATCAGCACCACCAAGCTGCACGCGTTCGGCCCCATGGGGCTCGAGGAGCTCACCACGCAGAAGTACGTGGTCGAGGGGCGCGGGCACGTCCGAAGCTAGAGAGGAAACGAAAGCATGGCGAAGGTCACGAAGGCGAGGAAGCCGGCGAAGGCGAAGGGCGGAGGCGCGAGGTCGGGCCCCGCGAAGCGTGCCGGGGCGAAGGCCCGGCCGGGCGCGAAGGGCAAGGGTCCCGCGAAGCGCTTCTTCGTCGGCAAGGCGCCGCGACCCGCCGAGGGGCGCAAGGGACAGCCGGCGGCCCCGGCGGCCCGCCCCGGGCTGAAGCGGGCCACGCTGCGGCCCAAGGCGAAGCTCGCGCCGCGCAAGGCGGCGCCCGCCGCCGCGCCGGTGTCGGCCCCCGTCGCCCCCGCCCGCCTTCCGCCCGACGACGGGCAGGTCCGCGCGCTCGCGGCGGTCGACGCCGCGCTCGACAAGAAGGCGGAGAACCCGGTGATCCTCGACGTGCGGGGGCTCTCCGGCGTCGCCGACTACTTCGTCATCCTCTCCGCCGACAGCGACCGCCAGGCGGCGGCCGTGGCCGACTTCATCGACGACCGGCTCACCGGCCTGGGCGCCCAGCGGCTCGGGGCGGAGGGCAAGAGCGGCGGCGGCTGGGTGCTCCTCGACTTCGGCGACGTGGTGATCCACGTCATGTCGCCCGACGCGCGCGGCTTCTACGATCTCGAGGGGCTCTGGGCCGACGCGCCGCGGGTGCCCGTCGCCCCCTGAGGGCCGCCGGATCCGGTTTCACTGACCGCGAATGGCGTCCGCCATCCGGCTCGACGGCTACCAGACCTTCGTCGCGGCGTCGCTCGTCCTGCTCGCCGGCCGGACGATGGTGGCGCGGATCGCGCCGCTCCGGACCTTCAGCATCCCCGAGCCCGTCGCCGGCGGGGTGGCCGCCGCGCTCCTGCTGCTCGCCGCCCACTCCGGCGCCGGCCTCCACCTCCGCTTCGACACCACGCTGCAGACGCCCTTCATGCTGGCCTTCTTCGCCACCATCGGGCTCGGGGCGGATCTGAAGAGCCTGCGCGCGGGAGGGCGGACGCTGGTCCGCTTCCTGGGCGTGGTGCTGGCGTTCCTGCTCGTCCAGAACCTGCTCGGCGTCGCCCTGGCGTTCCTGCTCGGGCTCGATCCCCGGGTGGGGCTGCTCGCCGGGAGCATCGCCCTCTCCGGCGGCCACGGCACGGCGGCCGCCTGGGGCGCGGTCTTCGGGGGCGCGGGCGGGCTCCCCTCGGCCACCGAGATCGGCGTCGCCAGCGCCACCTTCGGGCTCGTGCTGGGCGGGGTGACCGGCGGGCCGGTGGCGGGCTGGCTCATGAAGCGCAAGCACCCGCCCGCGGTCGCGGCGGTCCCGGAGGCCGCCCCCGTCGGCTTCGAGCAGCCGGCGTCGGTCCGGCTCATCACCGCGCCGGCGCTGGTCGAGACGCTCGCCCTCATCGCGGTCTGCCTCTGGCTCGGGCAGGTCGTGGCCGGGGCGCTCGCCGGCTCGGCCCTCGAGCTGCCGGTCTTCGTCCCGGTGCTCTTCGTGGGCGTGGTCCTGCGCAACACGCTCTCCTGGGTCGCCGGCTACGAGCCCTTCGACCGGGCCGTCTCGGTGGTCGGGAACGTCAGCCTGGCCCTCTTCCTCGCCATGGCCCTCATGACGCTCCGGCTCTGGGAGCTCGCCGACCTCGCCCTCCCGGTGCTCCTCCTCCTGGCGGCGCAGACCGCGCTCATGGCGGTCTGGGTCGTGAAGGTCACCTTCCCCGCGATGGGAGGGAGCTACGACGCCGTGGTCCTGGGCGCGGGTCAGTGCGGGTTCGGGCTGGGAGGGACGCCCACCGCCATCGCCAACATGCAGGCGGTCACCGGGCGCTTCGGCCCCTCCCGCGTGGCCTTCGTGGTGGTGCCGCTCGTGGGTGCGTTCTTCCTCGACCTCGCGAACGCGGTGGTCATCAAGGGCTTCCTCGCCGCCCTCGGGTACCGCTGAGCCATCCGCCGAACGAGGGCCGCGCCGCGCGCACCGGGACTTGACTCTCGTCAACGTCGGGTGATCGGGATCTTGCGCCGATCCGGGGGGTCCATTCCGTCCCGGGCGGGGTAGAATGCCTCCCCCTCAGGATCCACCCCACGCGCAGGGCCCAGCGCCGGAGGCCGCATGTCCAAGGAGTCGAAGCAGCGGAAGATGGTGACGATGGACGGCAACGAGGCAGTCGCCTCGGTCGCCCACCGCACGAACGAGGTCATCGCCATCTACCCCATCACCCCCTCGTCCAACATGGGCGAGTGGGCGGACGAGTGGTCGGCCTTCGGCAAGAAGAACATCTGGGGGCTCGTCCCCACCGTGGTGGAGATGCAGTCCGAGGGCGGCGCGGCCGGCGCGGTCCACGGGGCGCTGCAGGGCGGCGCGCTGACGACGACCTTCACGGCGTCGCAGGGCCTGCTCCTCATGATCCCCAACATGTACAAGATCGCCGGCGAGCTGACGCCGTTCGTCATGCACGTGTCGGCGCGCGCGGTGGCCACCCACGCGCTCTCCATCTTCGGGGACCACTCCGACGTGATGGCGGTCCGCCAGACCGGGTTCGGCCTGCTGGCCTCCAACTCGGTGCAGGAGGCCCACGACTTCGCGCTCATCTCCCAGCGCGCCACGCTGAAGAGCCGGGTCCCGTTCGTCCACTTCTTCGACGGCTTCCGGACCTCGCACGAGGTGGCGAAGATCGAGCTGCTCGACGACGACGATCTGAAGAGGATGATCACCGACGACCTCATCGCCAGCGTCCGCGGGCGGGCGCTCACGCCGGACGCCCCCGTGATCCGGGGCACCGCGCAGAACCCCGACGCGTTCTTCCAGGCGCGCGAGGCCTGCAACTCCTTCTACACGGACGCGCCGGAGCACGTGCAGGCGTCCATGGACGACTTCGCCAAGGTCGCCGGGCGCCAGTACCACCTCTTCGACTACGTCGGACACCCCGAGGCCGACCGGGTCATCATCGCCATGGGCTCGGGCGCCGAGGTCGCGCACGAGACGGTGGAGGACCTGGTCGCGAAGGGGGAGAAGGTCGGCCTGGTGAAGGTCCGCCTCTACCGGCCCTTCTCGCTCGGCCACTTCATGAAGGCCCTGCCCCGCACCACCACCTCCATCGCCGTGCTCGACCGCACCAAGGAGCCGGGCAGCCTGGGCGAGCCGCTCTACCAGGACGTGGTCACCGCGCTGCGCGAGGCGCAGCAGGCCCACATCGACCGGTTCCACCACGAGATCACGGTGATCGGCGGCCGCTACGGCCTCTCGTCGAAGGAGTTCACGCCGGCGATGGTGAAGTCGGTCTACGACGAGATGACCCACGCCCGGCCCAAGCGCCACTTCACCGTGGGCATCCACGACGACGTCACCCACCTCTCGCTCCCCTGGGACGCCTCCTACCAGACCGAGGGCAAGGGCGTGGTGCGCTGCCACTTCTGGGGCCTGGGCGCCGACGGCACCGTGGGCGCGAACAAGAACTCCATCAAGATCATCGGCGAGGACACGCCCAACTTCGCGCAGGGCTACTTCGTCTACGACTCCAAGAAGTCGGGCAGCGTGACCGTGTCCCACCTGCGCTTCGGGCCGGAGCAGATCCGCAGCTCCTACCTGGTCACCAGCGCGAACTTCGTCGCCTGTCACCAGTCCGGCTTCCTCGAGAAGTACGAGATGCTCGACGCGGCCGCGCCCGGCGCGGTCTTCCTCCTCAACACGCCGCACGCGCCGGAGGACGTCTGGGGCGAGCTGCCCGCCGAGGTCCAGGCCGAGATCCTGAACAAGAAGCTGCGCTTCTTCGTGATCGACGCGGTCCGGGTGGCGAAGGACACCGGCATGGGTGGCCGCATCAACACCATCATGCAGACCTGCTTCTTCGCCATCTCCGGCGTGCTCCCCCGCGAGCGCGCCATCGAGCTCATCAAGAAGGCCATCGAGAAGACCTACGGCCGCAAGGGCGCCGAGGTGGTGAGGAAGAACTTCGAGGCGGTCGACGCCACGCTCGCCCACCTCCACCAGGTGAGCCTCGACGGCAAGAAGGTCACCGGCCAGCCGCGGCCGCCCATGGTGTCCGAGCAGGCGCCCGACTTCGTGAAGAAGGTCACCGCGATCATGATGGCCGGCAAGGGCGACCTGCTGCCGGTCTCGGCCTTCCCCGTCGACGGCACCTGGCCGAGCGGCACCACCAAGTGGGAGAAGCGGGCCATCGCGCTCGAGATCCCGGCCTGGGACTCCTCCCTCTGCATCCAGTGCAACAAGTGCGCGCTCATCTGCCCGCACGCCGCCATCCGGGCCAAGTTCTACCCGGCCGACGACCTCCAGGGCGCGCCCTCCACCTTCAAGTCGATGGACTTCAAGTCCGCCGAGGTGAAGGGCTCCAAGTACACCATCCAGGTGGCGCCGGAGGACTGCACCGGCTGCCGCGTCTGCGTGGAGTTCTGCCCCGCCGAGTCGAAGACGCAGAAGGGGCACAAGGCCATCAACATGGAGGCCATGGCGCCCCTGCGGGAGAAGGAGAAGCGCAACTACGACTTCTTCCTGGCGCTGCCCGAGGCCGACCGCACCCGCGTGAAGCTGGACGTGAAGGGCACCCAGTTCCTCGAGCCCCTCTTCGAGTACTCGGGCGCCTGCGCGGGATGCGGCGAGACCCCGTACATCAAGCTGCTCACCCAGCTCTACGGCGACCGGGCCATCATCGCCAACGCCACCGGCTGCAGCTCCATCTACGGCGCGAACCTGCCCGACCACCCCGTACACCACCAACGACGCGGGACGCGGCCCGGCCTGGGCCAACTCCCTCTTCGAGGACAACGCCGAGTTCGGCCTGGGCATCCGCCTCGCGGTGGACAAGCTCGCCGAGCAGTCGCGCTACCTCCTGCGCGAGGTGGGCGGCAAGGTCGGCGGCGACCTGGTGAAGGAGATCCTCGACGCCGACATGTCGGCCGAGGTCGGCATCGAGGCCCAGCGCGGGCGGGTGAACGTGCTGCGCTCCAAGCTCGCCGGGGTCGACCTGTCGGCGGCGCGCCGCCTCGAGCAGATCTCCGACTACCTGGTGAAGAAGAGCATCTGGATCGTCGGCGGCGACGGCTGGGCCTACGACATCGGCTACGGCGGCCTCGACCACGTCATCGCCATGGGCAAGGACGTGAACATCCTGGTGCTCGACACCGAGGTGTACTCCAACACCGGCGGCCAGGCCTCCAAGGCCACGCCGATGGGCGCCGCGGCCAAGTTCGCCATGGGCGGCAAGTCGGTCCAGAAGAAGGACCTGGCCATGCTGGCCATGACCTACGGGCACGCCTACGTGGCCCGGCTGGCCATGGCGGCCAAGGACGTCCAGAGCGTGAACGCCCTCAAGGAGGCCGACAGCTACCCCGGCACGTCGGTGCTCATCGCCTACAGCCACTGCATCGCGCACGGCTACGACATGGCCGACTCGATGGCCCACCAGGAGCTGGCGGTGAACTCGGGCTACTGGCCGCTCTTCCGCTACGACCCGCGCAAGGCCGCCCTGGGCGAGAGCCCGCTCAAGCTCGACAGCGGCATCCCCAAGGTCTCGCTCGCCGAGTTCATGGCCACCGAGACCCGGTTCCGGATGGTCGAGCAGATCGACCCCGAGAACTACAAGAAGCTGGTGGACGAGGCGCAGCGGCTCGCCAAGGAGAAGTACGCCCTGTACGAGCAGATGGCCAAGGCCATGAGCCCGGTGAACCTGGTGCCGGGCGCCGCGGCCGCCGCGGGGATCCCCACGCCCAAGGCGAAGGCCTGATCGCGATGCGCCCCGCGCCCGGCGTGGCCGCTGCGCTGTGCTCCCTCCTGCTGGCGGGGAGCGCCCTCGCCCAGGACGCCGCGGCCCTGCGGGTGCCGGGCACCCCGCCCGGCCCGGGCATGCCGCCCCGCCCGCCCCGGACCGTCTCGGTCTCCGGGGAGGGCCGGGTGTCGGTGGCGCCCGACGCGGCCTCGTTCACCGTGGGTGTCGAGGCCACGGCGAAGACGGTGGCCGCCGCGAGCGCCGAGGTGAACGGCAAGATGAAGGCGGTGCTCGACGCGGTGGCGCAGGGCGGGCGTGGCGGCGAAGGACGTCCGCACCGTGCGCTACGACGTCACCGTCGACCGCCCGTGGAAGGACGGCAAGCAGCAGCCCATCGCCGGCTACCGGGTCGCGACCGCCGCCGACGTGAAGGTGCGCGAGCTCTCCCGGCTCGGGCCCATCCTCGACGCGGTGACCGCGGCGGGGTCGAACCAGGTGAGCGCGCTGCGGATGGAGCGGCTCGACCCGAAGCCCCAGCAGCTCGAGGCGCTCGCCCAGGCCTACGCGAACGCCCGGGAGAAGGCCCGGGCCATCGCGGTCGCGGCCGCGGTCGAGCTCGGCGAGCTCCTCCACGTGTCGGAGGGCGGCGGATCGCCGCGCCCGATGGCCGGTCCGATGATGGCCCGCTCCATGGCCGCCGACGCCGCGCCCGCCCCGGTGGCGGAGGGCGAGCTGGAGTACGGCGCGCGCGTCGAGGTGGTCTTCGCGGTGAGGTAGGCGTCACTCGAGCAGGCTGAGGGTCGTGACCGCCAGCCGGTCCCGCCGCTCGCCGGCCCCCGACCGACCTGAAGTCGCTCTCCTGTCGCAGCACGACCAGCCGGTCGCCGCTGCGGCCGAAGCGGAGGCGCTCCTTCTGCTCGATCTCGAAGCTGATGATGAGGAAGATGCGCCCCTTGAGGAGCACGCGCCGGTCCGTCGCGATCGGCACGCCGTCCTGGCCCAGCCAGATCCGGGCCGTCGCCTCGATGTCCTTCACGTACTTCCGGTCTCGCGAGGCGATCGCCGGCTTCACCTGGAGGACCAGGACCCGGGTGGGCGCTCCCTCGAACGGCTCCACCTTGTCCTCGAGCACCCGGGCGTCGTGAAGGGATCGCAGCATCTCCGGGACCGCGTCCAGCGAGCGGGCCAGCGCGAGCGTCCGGAGGTCGCCGACGGCGTCGCGGGTGGGCGTCGGGGCGTCGGGGTTCTGGAGCCGGTCCCGCTCCTCGGCCTCGGCCCGGGCGAGCAAGGACGGGCTGAAGGTGATCCGCAGCCCGTCCGGCCCCGAGGATGCCGTCGCCGTCGCGGTGCCAGGCACGGGCGGCTGCTCCTCGTCTCCCTGCGCGAAGGTCACCCGGTGCTCGACGCGCGCGCGGACCTGCGTCGTGGCGGGGAGGCGAGCGAGCGCGCCCACCAGCTGCGCCAGCGGGTCGGGCGGAGCGCACGGCGGACCGGGGCGGCGCGAGGGTGTCGGGCGGGGCGGCGAGGGCGAGGAGCAGCAGGGCGACGGTCGCGGACATGGGTCCGGTCCTACGACGCGGCGGGGCGGGCGGCAAGGTGGCCGTCGCCCGCGCGCCCGGCTACATCCGCACGATGGCCACGAAGGACCCCCGGATCGACGCCTACATCGCGCGGGCCGCGCCGTTCGCCCGCCCCGTCCTCTCCCACCTGCGAAACGTGGTCCGCGCCGCCGTGCCCGGCGTGGAGGAGACGATCAAGTGGGGGATGCCCCACTTCATGCACGAGGGGATCCTCTGCGGCTTCGCCGCCTTCCAGGCGCACTGCGCCTTCCACGTCCGGAGCGGGGACGTGCTGCTGGGCGGCGCCGCGAAGGGCGACGCCATGGGGCAGTTCGGACGCATCACCCGGATCTCCGACCTGCCGCCGAAGGCGGCGCTCGCGAAGCTCCTGAAGGCGGCCGCGGCGCGGAACGAGGCGGGCGTGAAGGCCCCGCGCCTTCCCAGGAAGCCCAAGCCGGAGGCCAAGGCGCCCCCGGACCTCGCCCTGGCCCTGAAGGGGAGCCGGAAGGCCGCCGCGACGTTCGAGGGCTTCAGCCCGTCGAAGCGGCGGGAGTACGTCGAGTGGATCGTCGAGGCGAAGGGGTCGGACACCCGGGCGCGGCGGCTCGCCCAGGCCATCGCGTGGATGGCCGAGGGCAAGGCGCGCAACTGGAAGTACGAGAAGTGCTAGGCGTGCGAGGACTTCACGTCCGCCGCGCTCATCCCGCTCTTGCGGGCGAACTCCTCCCCGGCCCGGCGCATCTCCTCCTCGGTCATGTCCTTCACGTGCGTGGCGAAGGTCCAGGCGTAGCCGAAGGGATCGGCGATGGTGGCGGTCCGGTCACCCCAGAACTGGTCGGAGGGCGGCATGAGCGCCGACGCGCCCGCGCCCACCGCGCGCTGGAAGGCGGCGTCGGCGTCCTTCACCCAGATCCAGAAGCCGACCGGCGCGGGATGATCCCGGGTGGGGGCCGGCGGTCCCATCGGCATCTCGTCGTGGAGGAAGACCGCGGAGTCGCCGACGCGCAGCTCGGCGTGCCAGATGGCCTTGCCGTCGGGGGAGGGGAAGCGCCCCTTCTCCGCGGCGTCGAGCGCGCGCTTGTAGAACTCGATCGCCTGGGTGGCGCCGTGGATCGAGAGGTTGGGGGTGAGCGCATGGGCGCCGGGGGGAATCGGGAGCGTCTTGGCCATGGGGGTCTCCTTCGCCGGGCGGATGCCCGTGGGCCCCTGGCTAGGCGTGTCCCGCCCGGCGACGCACCTCCCGGGCGGGCCGTAAGCGGCCGCTCCCGGCCCGTCAGCCGCCGAACAAATCCTTTCCCGCCTCGAGCGGGAAGACCTTCGCCTCCTTCCCGGCGATCGTCATCCGCAGCCCCAGCTCGGGGAAGTCGGCGATGCCGAAGTCGATCGCCTCGCCGCCGGAGAGGTACACGAGGTCCTCCGAGCCGGTGTTCCGGAGGTGGTGGGCGTGGGTGCGCGGCGGGAAGCCGGCGAAGTCGCCCGGCCCCACCTCGAAGCGCTCGTCGCCGATGCGCAGCTCCCCCCTGCCCGAGAGCACGTACATCCACTCCTCGTCCACGAGGTGGACGTGGTGGACGAACGACTCCTTCCCGGGAGGGACCCGGATGAAGTTCACCCCGCACTTCGCGAGGCCGGTGAGCCGGGAGAGCGTGGTCCCGTGCAGCTCGGAGGCCGGGTTGAGCGGGTGGCGGAACGACTCCTCCTGCGCGGCGCGCTCTCCGGCGCGGACGAGGAGGTCCTTGGGCGCGGGCTGCTTCGGGGTCGGGGCCATCCCCGGAGTCTAGCCGCGGACGAGGTCCGTGCCGAGCTTCACGACCAGTACGACGACGACCCCCAGGACGACCCAGCGGACCAGCCGGTCGCCGCCCCGGACGGCCAGGTGCGCCCCGGCCAGCCCCCCCGCGAACTGCCCGGCCGCCATGGGCAGCGCCACCGGCCAGGCGACCAGGCCGCGGGTCGAGAAGAGCGCCACCGCCGCCAGGTTGGAGGCGAAGTTCACCACCTTGGCGTCGGCCGAGGCCTCGCGCATGCCGGCCCCGAAGAAGAGGACGAAGCCGAAGATGAGGAAGGTCCCGGTGCCGGGACCGAAGAACCCGTCGTAGGCGCCGATGCAGAGCGCGATGGCCGCGGCGACCGCGAGCGACCGGTGCGCCCCGGGCCGGGGAGCGGCGGGCGTGGCGGGACGCAGCGCCAGGATGGCCGCCACGACCACGAGGAGCCCCAGCACCACCGGGCGCAGCGCGGCCGGCGGGACGAGCAGCACCAGCGCCGCCCCGCCGAACGACCCCGCCAGGCCGGCCGGGAAGGTGACCCGGGCCACCCGCCCGTCCACCAGGCCCGCCCGCGCGTAGCGCAGGAGCGCGGCCCCCGACCCGAAGACGGCTCTGCCCCTTGTTGGTGCCGAGCGCGAGCGCGGGCGGGAGCCCCGCGGCGAGCAGGGCCGGAAGCGTCACCAGGCCTCCCCCGCCGCCGATGGCGTCCACCGTCCCGGCGACGAAGGCGGCGACGACCAGGAGCGCGAGCGTGGAGGGCGGGACGGCCAAGCGCGGCGCAGCCTACCAGCTTAGGAAACGCCTGCCATGTTCCTCGGTCACTTCGGACTGGCCTTCGCGGCCAAGCGGCTCGCCCCGCGAACGAGCCTGGGCGCCCTGGGAGCGGCCAGCCAATGGGTCGACCTGGTCTGGCCCGTGCTCGTGCTGGCCGGGATCGAGCAGGTGCGGATCGCGCCGGGCGACACCGCCTACACCCCGCTGGCCTTCGTCCACTATCCGTGGACGCACAGCCTGCTCATGTCGATCGCCTGGGCGATCGCCTTCGGCCTCCTGTACCGGGCCGCCGGCGGCGAGCGGCGCGGCGCGATCGTGGTGGGGCTGCTCGTGGCGAGCCACTGGTTCCTCGACTGGGCCACCCACCGGCCCGACCTCCAGCTCGTCCCCTGGGCGCCGGAGCGCTTCGGCCTCGGCCTCTGGAACTCGGTGGCGGCGACGGTGCTCGTGGAAGGGGCCATCTTCGCCGGCGGCGTCTGGCTCTACGCCACCGGCACCCGGCCCCGGAGCCGCTCGGGAAGCGTCGCGCTTGTGGAGCCTCGTCGCCTTCCTCGCCGTCATGGCCATCGGGAACCAGTTCACGCTCCCCCCGGGCGAGCAGGCGGTGGCCTGGGGAACCATCTCGATGTGGCTGCTCGTCCTCTGGATGGCCTGGGTGGACCGGCTCCGTCAGCCCGGCTCGGTCGGCACGGGGAGCGTGCGACCGGCTTCGCCGTGAGCGGCCCTCCGTAGGTCTCGGCCATGAGGTGCGACGACACGATGAAGTCGGCGGTGGCCCGGTTGCAGGCCGTGGGGATGTTGTAGAGCACCGCGATCCGGAGCAGCGCCTTCACGTCGGTGTCGTGGGGCTGCGGCTCGAGCGGGTCCCAGAAGAAGATGAGCACGTCGAGCTTGCCCTCGGCGATGAGGGCGCCGAGCTGCTGGTCGCCGCCGAGCGGCCCGGAGAGCAGCCGGTGGACCTCGAGCCCCAGCCGGTCGTGGATGAGCCTGCCGGTCGTCCCCGTCCCGAAGAGCTGGTGGCGCGAGAGCGTGCCCTGGTTGAACCGGGCCCAGTCGAGCAGGTCTTCCTTCCGGTTGTCGTGGGCCACGAGGGCCACGCGCTTGCGGGCCTCCATGGTGGGTGCGGCGGTCTTCGGCGGTGCGATCATGCGCCGGATCATGTCCGGGATTAGGTGACGGCGCCATGGACATCCCGATCCGCATCTGGTCCGACTTCGTCTGACCCTTCTGCTTCGTCGCGGAGCAGAGCAGCCTGGTCAGGCTGCAAGCCGAGTTCGACGTGACGCTCGACTGGCGCGGGTTCGAGCTGCACCCGGACATCCCGGTGGGCGGCATGCCGCTCGAGGAGATGTTCGGGGCGGAGCGGGTGCGGAAGATGCGCCCCTACCTCCTCGACTTCGCGAAGGCGCAGGGGGTCGTGGGCATGGTCGTCCCGGCTCACAAGCCCAACACCCGCAAGGCGCTGGCGCTCGCCGAATGGGCGCGCGACCAGGGCCGGCTGCACGAGGTCCGCACCGGCCTCATGGACGCCTACTGGCGGAACGGCCTCGACATCGAGGACGACGGGGTCCTGGCCGGGGTCGCGAAGGCGGCGGGGCTCGACGGCGACGTGGCGATCCGGGAGAGCCGGACCCCCGGCGTCCTGGCCCGCGTGGCGGCCATGGGGCGCGAGGCGGCCGCCGCCGGGGTGACGGGCATTCCCACCTTCGACGTCGGGGCGGAGCGCGTGGTGGGCGCCCAGCCCTATCCGGTCCTGGCCGAGGCCGTGGTCCGGCAGGGAGGGCGCCCGCGCACCGTCAGTGGATCTGGAAGGCCGGTGACGAGGCCGGCGTGGTCGGACGGGTGGAGCCCTCCGCGGGTCCGATCGTGGACCCCGACACGGTAGGTGAATAGCGGCTCCAGGTCGTCGGTGGCGAGCACCAGGTCGAGGGTGGTGAAGAGCTCGCCGCCCCGGAGATCCGGATCGAAGCCCCAGGTCGGGCCCCAGTCGTTCGGAGGACGAAGGGCCGTCCACGCATCCCGCAGGACGCCGCTCGTGAGCAGGGCGAACGTCGCCGGGACCGGCTCAGACTCCTGCCGGTAGACGTTGAAGTCGCCGAGGACCACGGTGGGAAGCGCCTTGGCCCCGTTTGCGCCGTCGACGAGGGCCAGGAGTTGCGTGTCCTGGAGGGCCTGGAAGTACCAGGAGTCCAGCCCCTCCTTCGTGAGGTCCAGCCGATCCTCCACATGGGTCTCGAAGACGCGGACCCAGTGCCCGTCGCGCTCGACCTCCACCGCCGTCCACCCGCGCCAGCTGAAGACAGGGTCCGCCACCCCTTCGATGCGGAAGAACGCGGTGGCCGGCGCGCGAGGCGGCTCCAGAACGCCGGTCTCGACCGCGACCGCGTAGACCCCTCCGTTCCGATCGCCCGGCCCCGGCGGGATCGGCGCGGGGACGAATCCCGGGACCGGCTGCGCCGGCGGCGGGTCGCGCCAGCGGACGTCCTTGCGGACGAGCAGCACGTCGCGGTCGGTGTACCGGAGGTCACCCACGCCCTCCTTCCTGGACGGGTCGAAGATGCACAACTCGACGTCCATGGTGGTCACCTGGGCGGCGACGTCGTAGTGGAGGCCGCGCCGGTGCAGCTCCTTCTGGAGGATGGAGAGGAAGTCGAGCTCGACGTGGCGGGCCACGGGGGACGAGGGCGTCGCGAGCCCCTGGCAGACGTCGGGAGGACCCGATCGGTAGAGGGTCACCTCCTGGAGCCCGAGGACGTCCGGGCGGGCCCAGAAGATCTCGTCGGCGAGGACCTCGGCGCGGGCCGGGAAGTCGGTACGCTGGACGTCGCCCCAGATCTGGGTGGCGACGGCGACGGGGTCCTGCGCCCCGACGATTGCGGTGATCTCCGCACCCAGGTATAGGTTGCGGGTCATCACCTCCAGCCTCGGGTGGTGGGACGGGAGACGCAGGGCCTCGCTCGCAGCTGCGGCGGCCTCCGGCGCCAGGGAACCCGCGGCCCCGGCCCCGGTCGACGGGACCTCCGGGCCGCAGGCGGACACGACGAGGGACACGACGGCCAGGACGCGAAGGACTCGATCCATGGTTCACCCCCTGAGTGGCTCTCCCGATTCGATTCCTCCCCGAAGCGCCCTGAAAAGGCGCCCTTGCGGGACGGGACCTGTTTCCGGGCGGATGGCCCCCAGATTTCCCGCTGAGGGTTCGCCCCATCGAGGCACGCCGGGGGCGCGTAGACTCCGGCGGTGCGCATCCGACTCCTCTCGGTGGGCCGTGACCGGTCCGGGCTCTACGCCCCGGCGGTGGAGGAGTACGCGAAGCGAATCGCCCGCTACGTGAAGTTCGCGGTGGAGGAGGTCCCGGAGGCGCGCAAGGCGGCCGGGACGCCCCGCGCGAAGGACGAGGAGGCCGCGTCGCTCCTCGACCGGATCGAGGACGGCGAGCGGGTGGTGCTCCTCGACGAGCGGGGCAAGGAGACCACCAGTCCCGAGTTCGCCCGCCGCGTCGCGGCCTGGGTGGAGGGAGCGAAGGACGTCACGCTGGTCGTCGGCGGCTCCGACGGGCACGGGGACGCCATCCGGGCCCGCGCCGCCGAGTCGCTGTGCCTCTCCCGGCTCACCCTCGCCCACCGCCTGGCCCGGCTCGTCCTCGTCGAGCAGGTCTACCGCGCCTTCACCATCCTCCGTGGAGAGCCGTACCATAAGTGAATCGCGGCGCTCCGCCCCGGGCTGGCCCGTCCCTGGCACGATCCGTGGAGGCTCCACTTGAGAACCGGAGGGGCGTCGCCTAGGCTTCCCCCTCCATTCCGGGCGCGCCTGGCGCGCCGAGAGAGGTCCACTTGCCCAAGGTGAAGCCCGTCCTGCTCGTCGTCCTCGACGGCTGGGGCATCCGCGTCGAGCGCGAAGCCAACGCCATCGCCATCGCAGGCACCCCCAACATGGACGCGCTGGTGCGCGACTACCCGTCGACCGCGCTGCGGACCTCGGGTCTGGCCGTCGGACTGCCCGACGGGCAGATGGGGAACTCGGAGGTCGGGCACACCAACCTGGGCGCCGGCCGCATCGTCTACCAGGACCTGGTGCGCGTGAACCGGGCCATCGAGGACGGTTCCTTCTTCCAGATCCCGGAGCTGCTCGAGGCCGTCCGCAAGGCCAAGGCGGTGGGGGGCGCCGTCCACTTCATGGGGCTCGTCTCGGACGGCGGCGTCCACAGCCACGAGGAGCACCTGCACGCGCTCCTCGAGCTGGCGCGGCGCGAGGGGGTGGGCAAGGCCTACGTGCACGCCTTCCTCGACGGCCGCGACACGCCGCCGAAGAGCGGGCTCGGCTACGTGCGGTCGCTCGAGCGGAGGATGAAGGAGAAGGGCTACGGCAAGGTGGCCACGGTCATGGGCCGCTTCTGGGCCATGGACCGGGACAAGCGGTGGGACCGGGTGAAGGAGGCCTTCGACGCCATGGTCCGCGCCGAGGGGGTGAAGGCCACCTCCGGGGTGAACGCCGTCGAGCAGGCCTACGCCCGGGGCGAGACCGACGAGTTCGTGAAGCCGACGGTGGTCGTGAACGGGGGCGGGGAGCCCGTGACGCGCCTGAAGGACGGCGACGCGCTCGTGTTCTTCAACTTCCGCGCCGACCGGGCGCGCGAGATCACCCGCGCCTTCATGCAGACCGGCTTCAAGGAGTTCGACGTCTCCTCGCGCCCGCGCCTCTCGGCCTTCGCCGGCATGGCCCAGTACGACGAGACCTTCGGGCTCCCCGCGGCCTTCCCGCCCGAGCAGCCCACCGAGATCTTCCCGGAGATCGTGTCGCGGGCCGGCCTGAAGCAGCTTCGCTGCGCCGAGACCGAGAAGTACGCCCACGTCACCTTCTTCTTCAACGGAGGGCGGGAGACGGTCTTCCCCGGGGAGGATCGGATCCTCGTGCCCAGCCCGCGGGAGGTGAAGACCTACGACGAGAAGCCGGAGATGAGCGCCCGCGAGGTCACCGAAAAGGTCGTGGAGGCGGTGCGGACCAAGCGCTACGGCTTCATCCTGGTGAACTACGCCAACCCGGACATGGTGGGGCACACCGGACTGCTCGACGCCGCGGTGAAGGCCGTGAAGGTGGTGGACGAGTGCATCGGACGGCTCTGGGCGGCGGCCCGGGAGGCCGGCATGGCCATGATGGTCACGGCCGACCACGGCAACTGCGAGATGATGGTCGACCCGATCACGGGGGAGCCGCACACCGCGCACACCCTGGGGCCGGTGCCCTTCATCCTGGCCGATCCGGACCTGCGCGGCGCGAAGCTCCGCAAGGACGGGGTGCTCGCCGACGTGGCCCCCACCGCCCTCCAGGTCCTCGGGCTCCCCCAGCCCAAGGAGATGAAGGGGCTCGGACTCCTGGTGAAGTAGAGTGGCGGGGGCGCTCCAGGCCTTCGGCGCCGCGCTCGTCGACCTCGCCTTCCCGCCGCGCTGCCCGGCCTGCGGAGACGCCCCGGCGGCTCCCTCGCCCTTCTGCGCCCTCTGCGACGGAGCCATCGACCCCGCCCCGGCCGGCCCGGCGGGCGCCCGCGCCGGCGCGCTCTTCGGCGGCCCGATCGCCGACGCCATCCACGCCCTCAAGTACGGGGATCGCGCCGAGGCCGCGGCTCCCCTCGGGCGGTGGCTGGCCGGCAGGGTCGCCGTCCCGCCGGGGGCCCGGGTGGCCTGGGTGCCCCTGGCCAGGGGGCGCCGCACCGCCCGCGGCTACGATCAGGCCATGCTGCTGGCCGGGGCCTTCGCCCGGGCGGCCGGGCTTCGCCTGCTCCGGGGCTCCATCCGGCGGGTCCGGGAGACCCCGCCGCAGGTGGGTCTCGATCGCGCCGCGCGGGCCCGCAACGTCGAGGGCGCCTTCGTGGCCTCGGGGGCCGTGGCCGGGCTCGATCTCGTCCTCCTCGACGACGTGGTGACCACGGGGGCCACCGCCGCGGCCGCCACCCGGGCGCTCCTGGATGCGGGGGCCCGGGGCGTGACGGTGGTCGCGGTGGCCTGCGCCGGCTGAACCGGGCGATCGGCGGAATTCGCGGGCCATTCCGGCGGTAGACTCCGGGCGTGCCGCTCACCCTCCTGCTCCTGCCCCTGGCGCTCCTCGCCGCCGGGCCGTCCTCCGCCACGTCCGGGAAGGCGGATCCGACCGACGCCGCCTACGAGGCGGCCGCCGCGGACCTGCGCCGGAGCCACGCCGATCCCCGCGCCATCGCCCCGCTCGTCCGGATCCGCGAGATGGAGCCGTCGCTCTCCGACCTGGCCCGGCCGGCGGCGTCGTACCGGGCCATCGCCGAGGACGCCAGGGCGCACCCCGAGGTCCGGGCGCTGGCGCGCTGGTTCCTCGCCGCGGTCGAGGAGACGGGCGGCAACCCGAACCGCGCCGAGGCCGAGCGGGAGAGGCTCGGGTTCGTGCGCGGCTGGTGGATCGCCGGGCCCTTCGACAACGAGGGACGGGCCGGCCTGGAGCGGGAGTTCCCGCCCGAGCGGGCCATCGACCTGTCGGCGCGCTTCCCCGGAAAGGCGCGCGAGGTGGGCTGGCGGCCGCTGCCGCCCGAGCTCGAGTTCCGCGGCATCGTGGCCCTCTCCACCGCCGTGCGCCCGCAGCGCGAGGTGGTGGTCTACGCGCTGGCGGTGCCGGAGGTGGCCACCTCCCGCCGGGCCCGGCTCTGGATCGGGGCCAGCGGGGCCTTTCGACTCTGGGTGAACGGGACGCCGGTGCTCACCGAGACCGCCTACCACCCCGCCCGGCTCGACCAGGCGGCCGTGGACGTCACCCTGCGCAAGGGTCCGAACCGGATCCTCGTCAAGCTCGCCCAGGATCAGGGAGAGATGGGGCTCGCCATGCGCCTCACCGACCCGGCCGGCGAGCCCATCGCCACCCGGCCGGCCCCGATGCCGCCTGCCCCGCCGCTCGCCGCCGGCCCTGCGCCGCGCCCCACCCGCGTCGAGTCGGTGGTGACGGTGCTGGCGCGGAGGGCGGCCGCCGCGCGCGGGGAGGCCGAGGGAAGGGCCCGCATGGACCTGGCGGTGGCCCTGGGGGAGAAGCTCACCGAGGACGCAGGCGAGCACGCGCCCGCCCGGGAGGCGCGCCGCGCCGCGGACCTCCTGCCGAAGGACGCCGAGGCGCAGCTCCTGGCGGCCCGCCTGGAGGACCAGGACCCGAACCGCCGGCGGGAGCGGATCGAGGCGGCGCTGCGGGCCGACCCGTCGAGCCCGGTGGCCCGCCTGGCGCTCGCCGAGGAGGAGATGCGCCACGGGCGTCCCCAGGAGGCGGTGCGCCAGATGACGCCGATCGCCGCCGACTGGCCCGCCTGGGCCTCGGTCCGCGGGATGCTCGCGCAGGCGTGGGAGCTCTCCGGGTACCCGTCCCGGTCGCAGCTCGAGATGCTCCGGCTGGGCGAGGAGATGCCCGGGCTCCCCGGCGCGGCCGAGGGCGCGGCCCGGGCCGCGAGGCGCCTCGACCGGACCGAGGAAGCGATGGGCTGGTACCGGAAGGTGCTCGCGCTGCGCCACGACGACGTCCAGGCCCGGGGGGCCCTCACCACGCTGCTCCTCGATCGAGGCGACCTGGACGGCGCCCTCGACCTCCTGGGCGACGCCATCCGGCTCTCGCCCGGCGACCCGTACCTGCGCCTGCGGCGCGCCGAGCTGCTCGCCGCCAACGGCCACCCCGACGTGGCCGACGCCGACTTCCAGGCCGCGCTTCGCCTCTCCCCCGACGAGCCGGACGTGCACGAGCGGCTCGGGCGCCAGCTCTTGCGCGAGGGCCGCCGGGGGGAGGCGCTCGTCGAGCTCCAGAAGGCCATCGAGCTGAAGCCGCAGAGCCCGCAGCTGAAGGAGCTGGTCCGGCAGCTCGAGCCGAAGCAGGAGCGGTTCGAGACCCCCTACCTGGTGGACGCCGCGGCGCTGGCCCGGAACCCGCCGCCCCGCCGCGGGGACGAGGACGCCGCCATCCTCTCCGAGACCAAGGTCACCCGGGTCTACCCGTCCGGCCTCGCCTCGACCTACTACCAGGTCGTGGCCAAGGCCCACACGGCGCGCGGCGCCGACGGGTTCCGCGCCCACCCCATCGGCTACGTGCCCGGGCGGCAGGACGTCCGCGTGGAGCGGGCCCGGGTGTGGAAGGCGGACGGCACGGTGGTGGAGACCCACCAGGAGGGAGACCGGAGCACCAGCGAGCCCTGGTACCGGCTCTACTACGACACGCGGGTCCGGCAGGTGATCGTGCCGGCGCTGGCCGCGGGCGACGTGCTGGAGCTGGCCTGGCGGGTGGACGACGTCGCCGGCGAGAACCTGCTCTCCGACTACTTCGGCGAGGTCACCCCCTTCGCCGACTCCGTCCGCAAGGACCGGATGGACTACGTGCTGCTCGCGCCGGCGGCCCGGCCCATGCACGTGAGCGATCCCCCCGTTCCCCATCTGTCACGTTCCGTGAATGACCTGCCGGGCGGGGTCCGGGAGTACCGCTGGACCGCCACCGACCTGCCCCGCCTGCAGCCCGAGCCGGGCATGCCGGGCATGGCCGAGTCGATCCCCTACGTCCACGTCTCCACGTACGGCAGCTGGGACGAGGTGGCCCGGTTCTACGAGGGGCTGGTGCGCGAGCAGCTCCGCCCGGGTCCCGGGGTCCGCGCCGAGTCGGCCCGGATCGTGGCCGCGGTGCGGGCGCGCCCGGAGAACGCCGGGCGATCCGAGAAGGAGCTCCGCGCCGAGATCGTGCGCGCCGTCTACGACGAGGTGGTGACCAGCACCCGCTACGTGGGGCTGGAGTTCGGCATCCACGGCTACAAGCCGTACCAGGTGGAGCAGGTGCTGACCCGCCGCTTCGGCGACTGCAAGGACAAGGCGAGCCTGATGCACGCGCTGCTCGAGGCGGCGGGGATCGACTCGCGCCTGGTGCTGCTGCGCATGCGCCGGCTCGGGAACCTCCCCGCCTCGCCCGCCTCGCTGGCGGTCTTCAACCACGCCATCCTCTACGTGCCCGAGCTCGACCTCTGGCTGGACGGCACCGCGACGGGCTCCGGGTCGCGCGAGCTCCCGGCCGAGGACCGGGGAGCCACGGTGCTGGTGGTGAACCCCGGCGCCCCGCCGACCTTCCGGACCCTGCCCGAGGCGGGGCCGGGGCAGGACCGGATGCGCTCGGACTTCCAGGTGGCGCTCGCCGCCGACGGATCGGCCGTGGTGGACGGGACGGCCCGGGTCTCCGGCGTGCAGGCGCCCGAGTTCCGCCGCGGCTACCAGTCGGAGAGCGGCCGCACCGCCGCCCTGGAGCGGAGCTTCGCCCGCACCTTCCCCGGGCTGAAGGCCGAGAAGGTCGAGACGAGCGACCTCTCCCGGATCGAGGACGACGTGAGCGTCACCTTCCGGCTCGCCGTCCCGCGCCTGGCCCGTCCGGAGAACGGGGGCCTCCAGCTCTCCCCGTTCGGCCTGGGGCAGAACTGGATGGAGTCGTTCGCGCCGCTGGCCGCCCGCAGGTACGATCTCGTGCTGGCGCACCCCCTCGACAACCAGTTCACGTTCCGTTACAGGCTCCCGCCCGGGATGAAGCCGGTGTCGCTGCCGGCCCCGGAGCGGCGGGAGGGTCCCTTCGGCGCCTGGACGGTCTCCACGAAGGAGGAGGGCGGGGTGCTCGTCGCCGAGGGCTCCTTCCAGGTCACGGCGCGCCGCATCGCCGCGGCCGACTACCCGGCCTTCCGGGAGTTCCTCTCCGGGCTCGACCGGGCGCTGCCTGCGGCCCGTCCGCCTCCGGCGTGAGGACGGAGGCACGCCGTGAACGCCGATCCGCCTCCTGGCCCGGCCGCTCCTGGCCCTGCTCCTCGGGCTCGCCGCGCCCGCCCTCGCCGCGCCCGCGGCCGGCCCCTCCGGGTTCGACGACTGGCTCGGACGCGGAGACCCCGTCGCCGCCGAGGCCCGCTTCCGCGCCGACGCCGCCCGCGATCCGGCCGACCCGTGGCCGCTGCTCGGCCGGGCCATGCTGGCCGAGCGCGCGCTCGACGCCGAGGACGAGGTGGACGCCTGGCTCGCCCTGGTCGCGGCCGCCCCCCGCCACCCGCTCGCGCTCGTCGCGATGCGGAGGCTCAGCGAGGCGAGCGGCCCGTCGCCGGCGCTCGCCGAGCGCGTGGACGCCGCGCTCCGGGACGCGCTCGCCGCCGGCCGGTTCACGGGGCTGCACGCCTACCGGGCCCGCGCCGCCCGCGCCGGCGCCGCCGAGACGCGAGGCGACTTCGCCGAGGCCATCCGCCTGCGCGGGCAGAACGGCGCGGTCACCGCCTGGTCCATCGCCGGCCCCTTCGGCGCGCTCCACGCGCTCGACATGAGCCGCCGGTTCGCGCCGGAGGAAGGCCCCTGGCTTCCGCGCTGGGAGCGCCCGGGCGCGGCGCCGCTCGTGTCCCGCCCGCTCCGGATCCCGGAGGGGGCCGTGGCCCTCGACGGCGAGGCGATCCCGGGAGACGTCTGGTACCTGGCCGCCGACCTCGAGCTGGCGCGGGGTGGGCGCTTCCTCCTGGCGCTCGGCACCACCGCCTCGGCGCGGCTCTTCGTCGACGGCGTGCCCCGGGCGGAGCGGCTCGCCTGGTCGGGGTGGCCGTCGGCGGTCCAGGTCGTGCCCCTCGACCTCACGGCGGGCGCCCACCGCGTCCTCGTCAAGCTCACGCGCGGCACCGCACGACCCACCCTGGCGGTCGCGCTCGCGCGCGACGACGGCGCCCCGACCGAGGCGACCTGGACGCCGGCGGCGGGGCCCGGGCCGGCCGTGGTCGACGGACGGCCGAGCGCCCCGATCCTCTCCGCGCGCTCGCTCGCCGAGGCGCTCGAGCCGGCGGGCGGCGCGGCCCTGGCCCGGCTCGTCGCCGCGCGCGACCGCATCGACAACGACCGGCAAGCCGCCATGGTCCTCCTCGACGAGGCGGTGGCGCTCGCCCCGAAGGCGGCCGTGGTCCGCGCCGCGCGCGGCGACGCGGTGGCCGGCGACGCCACCCAGGCCGAGCGGACCGCGCGGGCGCGTGCGGAGGCCGACTGGAAGGAGGCCGCCCGGATGGACCCGGGCGACGCCGCGACCCGGCTGCTGCTGGCCGAGGTGGCCCTGGGCGCGGGGCGGCTCGACGACGCGGAGGTGCTCCTGTCGACCCTTCCCGATCGTCCGGCCGCGCAGCCTCGCGCGCGGCTGGCGCGGGCGCGGCTGCTCGCCGCGCGGAGCTTCCCCGAGGCCGCCGAGAGCATCGTGCTCGAGGTCTCGCGGGCCGGGGACTGCTCCGCCTCGACGGTCCTCTCCGAGATGGCGAGCCGGCGCGACGCGGTGGCCCTCGAGGACGAGGCCGCCCTGGCGCTGCGCCCCTGTCCCGGGGGAATGGAGCGGCTCGCCGAGCACCGGCGGTCCCGCGGCGATCTCGCGGGCGCCGCGGCGATCTGGAAGGACGTCGTCCGGTCCGCGCCGACGCGCATCGACGCGCGCCTGTCCCTGGCGAGGATCCTCGTCGCGCCAGGGCAACCCGGCCGGCGCCGCCGCCGAGGTCGAGGAGATCTCCCGGATCTGGCCGAACGACGCCCGCCTCCAGCGGAGGCTGGGAGACCTGCTCGAGCTGGCCGGGCAGCGGAGCGCGGCCCGGGCGGCGAGGGAGCGGGCCATCGCCCTCGACGGGTCTGACCTCCAGCTCCGGCGCGCGCTCGCCCTCGAGGACGGCCACGAGCTCCTCGAGGACCTCGCCGACGACGGCCCGGCCACCATCCGGGCCTACGAGGCGGCGGCGGTGCCGGTCACGACCTCGGCCTCGCTGGTCCTCGACGCGGCCGCCGTCGAGGCCCTCGCCGACGGCTCCACCCTCGAGCGCACCCACCAGGTCATCCACGTCCACGACGCGCGCGGCGTGGAGAAATGGGGCGAGGTCGAGGTGCCGGGCGGCGCGGCCCTGCTCCAGCTGAAGACCCGCAAGCGGGACGGGAGGGTCCTCGAGCCGGAGGAGCACGGCGGCGACAAGCGGACGCTCTCGGCGGCCGGGCTCGAGCCCGGCGACTACCTCGAGGTCGAATGGCTGCGCGCCAACCCGGCTCGCGGCCCGGCGGTGCCGGGCTGGGGCTCGGACCCGTTCTTCTTCCAGGGCGAGCAGCTGCCCTTCTTCCGGTCGACCTACGCGGTGGCCGCGCCGGCGGGCGCGCTCGAGCTCGACGTGCGGCACATGCCGCCTCCGCCGGTGGAGCGACGGGGGGACCGCGACGTCATGCGGGCCGAGGCGCGCCAGGTCGCCGCCCTCGTGGCCGAGCCCGGCGCCCCGGGCATCTCCGAGTACGTCCCGATGATCCAGGCCGGGTCGGGGGAGGGGACGGACGCCGTCGCGCTCGCCGCGGCCGACGCGTTCGTGGAGCGCATCCGGCCCAGCGCCGAGATCGAGGCCATGGCCCGCACGCTGCGCTACCCGCCGGGCGAGCCACAGCGGCGCGGCGAGGCGCTCGTCCGCGCCGCCTACCAGGCCGTGATGGATCGGGTGGAAGGCACCGGGCCGTTCACCGACCAGGCGAGCCACGTCCTCTCCCGGGGGCGCGGCAACCGGACGCTCGTGCTGCTCGCCTTGCTCGACGCCCTGGGCGTGCCGGCGCGCGTGGCCCTCATCCGCCCCTTCTACGTCGACCCCCAGCCCTGGCGCTTCCCGCGCCTCGAGCTCTACCCCGTCGCCGCCATCCGCGCGGAAGCGGACGGGAAGGTCCTCTGGCTCGAGCCGTCGGTTCGCTGGGCGCCCTTCGGAGCCCTTCCTCCCGGGGCCCGGGACTCGGAGGCGCTGGTCCTGCCGCGCCCCGGCGAGGCGCTTCGCCGGGAGCGGACGCCGGCGGTCCCGGGCGCCGACCAGAACGACGTGCGGCTTCGCATCCAGGTCGACGCCAGCGGGGACGCCACCGTCGAGGGCACCGAGACCTACGCCGGCTTCGACGGGGCAGGCGCGAAGGTCGCGCTCGAGCAGCTCGACGAGACCGGGCGCCGCCGGGCGCTGGAGCAGGCGCTCTCCCGCAGCTTCCGCTCGCTGGTGGTCGAGGACGTCCGGATCGACGGGGAGCGCAAGGTGGGAGAGCCCCTGGTGATCCGCTACCGCGCCCGGGTCTCCGGCCTCGCCCGTCCCTCGGGGGGGCGCCTCACCGTCGACGCGATTCCGTACCCGGCGCGGCTCGCCAGCCGCTACGCGCCCATGGCCGCGCGCGAGAGCCCGCTGCTCCTCGGGGCGGACGAGAGCGCGACCCTGCACATCGAGCTGACGCCGCCGCCCGGCGCGATCCCCGCCGCGAATCCGGCGACCGGCGCGACGGCGCCCCAGGGTGTCTTCACCCGGACGGAGCGCGTCGAGGACGGAACCCTCGTCCGCGAGGACCGGCTCGAGCTCCGGCGCGCCCGGATCCCGGTGGACGCCTACCCCGACTTCGCCCACTTCGCCGCGGCGGTGGACGAGGCCCAGGGGCTGCCCATGGACCTGGGCGCCGCGCCCTGATCGGGACGCCTTACCGGAGGCTGCGCAGGAATTTCGAATCGACCGTCCGCGCCTTATCCGCCGGCGCGTTTGGGTCGGGGCCCGCCGGCCTTCACCGGTCCTCGAAGAGCCGTTCCGCCACCGCGCTGTGAAGCTCCATGCCCTCCGGCGTGAGCGCGAGCCGGCCGCCCCGGAGCGTCGCCAGCCCGGCGCCGACGAGCGCCGCCGCCTCGCGCCGCTGCGCGGGGGAGAGCCAGCGACGCCTCGAGCCCCTCGGTGGTGCGCAAGGCGAGCATCACCCGCTCGTTGCGGAGCGCGACGGGCCCGAGCACCTCCTCCTCGGCGGAGGGGAGCGCGCCGCCCTCCACGGCGGCGAGCCAGGGGACGTGATCCCGGTGGTTGGTCCAGCGCACCGCGCCGTCCTCGGTGCGGGCGCATCCGACGGCGCCGGCCCCTGCGCCCAGGTAGTCCTCCGACCGCCAGTACAGGAGGTTGTGGCGCGACTCGAACCCGGGGCGCGCGAAGTTGGAGATCTCGTAGCGCCGCAGGCCGGCCGCCTCGAGAACGGACGCGATGGCGCGCCCCTCGTCGAGCACCTCGTCGTCGTCCGGGAAGGAGAGCTTTCCCTCCCGGGCCAGGCGGGAGAAGGGGACGTCCTCGGCCAGCACCTCGGCGTCGAGGGTGAGCGCGTAGGCCGACACGTGCGTCACCGGGAGTGACGTGAGGCGCGCGGCGTCGGCGCGCGCCGATCCGACCGAGGCCCGGCGCCCGCCGTAGATGAGGTCCACCGAGACGTTGGGGATGACGCCCGCCACCTCGCGGATGGCCCGCTCCGCCTCGTCCGGCCCGTGGCGCCGCCCCAGCTTGTGCAGGACGGCGGCGTCGAAGGACTGCACGCCGATCGAGACCCGGTTGACGCCCGCGTCCCGCCAGGCCGCGGCCCGGCGGGCGTCGGCCGACTCCGGGTTGGCCTCCAGCGTCACCTCGGCGCCCTCCGGGAGCCCGAGCGCCCGGGCCGCCTCCACGACCCGGGCCACCGCCTCCGGTTCCCAGAGCGAGGGCGTCCCGCCTCCCACGTACAGCGTGGCGCAGGCCCTGCCGGCGAAGGCCGGGGCCCGCCGCCGCATCTCCTCCACCACCGCGGCGGCGTAGCGCGCGCCCGGCAGGGGGCGGTCCGTGGACACCGCGAAGTCGCAGTACGGGCAGCGGAAGCTGCACCACGGATAGTGAACGTAGACTCCGAAGGGGCGGGGCGGCACCGCCGCGGATGCTATGCTAGGTTGCCGCCCGATGACCACCTGGTCGCTCACCGCCGAGGTTCCCTCCGGTCGCGCCGACGACTGCACGGCCTGGCTCTTCGAGCAGGGCGCCGCCGGCGTCGAGGAGCGGGAGGCCGGGCTCGCCCCCATGCCCGGCGCGCGCCAGCCCGTCGCCGGGTGCGTGCTGCTGGTCGCCTTCTTCGACGACCTCGAGGCCGCCCGGGCCGCGGCCGCCGGCCTGGAGGTCCCCGCCGAGGTCGCCGAGATCCCCGACCGCGACTGGGGCGAGGAGTGGAAGAAGGGGCTCGGCCCCATCACGGTGGGGCGCCTCTTCCTCCGGCCGTCGTGGGTGGACGCCGCGCCGCCTCCCGGCTCCGCCGAGGTGGTGCTCGATCCGGGCATGGCCTTCGGGACCGGGACGCACGCCACCACCTCCCTGTGCCTGGGCGCCATCGACGACTTCCTGGCGCGCCGGCCCGGCGCCTCGGTGCTCGACGTCGGAACCGGGTCCGGGCTGCTCGCCATCGCCGCCCGCAAGCTGGGAGCCGGCCGGGTCGCGGCCAACGACAACGACCCGGTGGCGGTGGCGGTGGCGGCCGAGAACGCGGCCCGGAACGGCGCCGACCTGGAGCTCACCGGCGAGCCCCCCGCCGCGATCCCCGGTCGCTTCGACCTCGTGGTCGCGAACATCCTGGCCAACGTCCTCGTCGAGCTGGCCCCGGAGCTGGCGGGCCGGATGGCGCCGGGGGGCGAGCTGGTGCTGGCCGGCATCCTGGTTCCCCAGGAGGAGGAGGTCCGCGCCCCGTTCGTGGCCCAGGGGCTCCTGCCGCTGCCCGGGGAGCGCCGCGGCGAGTGGTCGCTCGTCCGCTTCCGCCGCCCGGAGGGCGGGTGACGCGCCGGCGGGTCCACGTGCCCCCCGAGCGGATCGAGGGACCGGTGGCCCGGCCCGATCCCGCCTCCCTTCACTATCTGTCCGACGTCCTCCGCCTCGAGCCCGGCGCCCAGGTGGAGGTCTTCGACGGCGCCGGGCGCCGCCTGGACGGCCACGTTCACGGGGAGTGATCTGGCCCTGGGGGAGCGTCGCGCGGCGGCGCTGCCCGGCGCCACCGTGTGGCTGGCCTTCGCGCTGGCCCGCGGCGAGAAGGGGGACTGGATCGTCCAGAAGGGCACCGAGCTCGGCGTCTCGCGCCTGGTCCCGTGGCAGGCCGAGCGCTCGGTGGTCCGGCTCGAGCCGGACCGGGCCGAGGAGCGGACCCGGCGCTGGCGCCGGATCGCGGAGGAGGCGGCCCGGCAGTGCGGCCGCTCCGACGTCCCCGAGGTGGCGGTGCCGGGAACGCTGGCGCAGGCGCTGGAGGCGCCGCCCGGGTTCGAGCGCGTCGCCTTCCACGCCGGCGCGGGCGCCCCGCTCCCGGAGGTGGTCCGTCCCGGGGCTCCGGGGTTCCTCGCCGTGCTCGGTCCCGAGGGCGGGCTGACCGACCGCGAGGTGCGCGCCTGCCTCGACGCCGGGTGCCGGCTCGCCTCGCTCGGTCCGCGCGTGCTGCGCGCCGAGACCGCCGCCGTCGCCGCGGCCGCGTTGATCCAGCACCTCGCCGGCGACCTCGGATAGCGGCCGATATCCCGCGGGGCAGGCCTTCGGTGTCTTGACCCCGCCCTGGTGCGCCGGTACTCCTTTCGACGTGCACTGCCCCCGCTGCCGGACGGAGAACGGCGCCGCCGCCATCCGATGTGCGGGATGCGGCGTGCCCATCGCCCTCGTCGACGAGGGGGGCAGCACGCCGCTCGACCGGCCGCTCTCCCTCGATCGCCGCGGCGACCTCCGGGATCGCTCCTCCGGGACCTGGGAGGCGATCACGCCGGTGCCGCTCGACTGGGAGATGGCGCCGCCCGCCGAGGGAACCGTCCACCGCCCCCCGGCCGCCGGTGCGCTCCCCCTCGCGACAGCGCCCCGCGTCGCGCCCGGTCCCGCCTCCCTCTCCCGAGCCCGCGCCCGCGCGCGAGCCCGAGCCGGCACCGGCGGACTTCGACGTCGACCCCGACGTCCTGGCCATCGAGGTGCACCGCCGGCGGGCTCCGCCGTGGAGGCGCGCGGCTGCCTGGGCCGTCGACGGCGCCCTCCTCGGCGCCCTGCTCGCCCTCCTGCTCCTGCCGGTGATCGGGAAGGCCGACCTCCTTCCCCCGCAGCGCGAGATCCTGGTCCCGGTGATCCTGGTGGTCGCGCTGCTCGCCTTCGCCTACCAGTGGCTCGGCGTGACGCTCACCGGCGCGACCCCGGGCATGCGTCTCCTCGCGCTGCGCGTGGTCGGCCCCGACGGCGAGCGGCCCACCCCGGGGAGGAGCGCGGTGCGCGCGCTGCTGGCGCTGCCCTCGGCGGCCTTCCTCGGCGTCGGGCTCCTGCTCGCCCTCTTCAACCGGGAGGGCAGGGGGGCGCACGATCTCGGCGCGGGAACCTGGGTGGTGCTGGGCGTGGACGGCGGGAGGGGAACGTGAGCGAGCCCCTGCTGGCGCGCCTCGTCGCCGACGGCGCCTTGTCGCGCGGCGACGCGGAGCGGGTGGTGGCGCGGCAGGAGCAGTCCGGCGGATCGATCGACACGGCGCTGCTCGAGATGCGCCTCGTCCCGGGCTCGAGGCTGCCCGAGGTCCTGGCCCGCGTCACAGGCCTGCCGGCGCCTCCCGAGACGGCCTTCACGAGCCCCGATCCCCGGGCGCGGCGGGTCTTCCCCGCCAAGGTCGCCGAGCGGCACGGCATCGCCCCGTTCGCGCTCGACGGCCGCGACCTCTCGGTGGTGACCGCCTACCCGCCGGACCTCGGGCTCATCGACGAGATCGGCTTCCTGCTCTCCCTGCACCTCCGGGCCCACGTCGCCCCCGAGTGGCGCGTCCGCTCCCTCGTCCACAAGCTCTACGGGAGCCCTCTCGCCGAACGCCTGGCCGCGCTGGCCGGAGCCCCCGAGCGCGAGCCTCCCCCGCCGCCTCCCGTCCCCGCGGCCGCGCCGCGCTGGACCGCGGCCCAGGCCGGGGAGGCGCTCGCGGCAGCCCCGGACCGCGACGCCGCCATCCGCGTGGCGCTGCGCTACGCGCTCGACTTCTTCTCCTTCGCCGCCGTGTTCTCGGTCCGCCGCGACGGCCTCTCCGGACACGACGCGCTGGGAGCGGATCCCCGCGCGCGGGAGGCCTGCCGCCGCCTCTCGGTGAGCCTGGACGCCGCCGGGCTCTTCGGCGCCCCGCTCGGCGCGCGCGCCCCGTACCTGGGCCCGCCGCCTTCCGATCCGGTCACCGCGTCGATCCTGGGCGGGCTGGGGCGCGTCGGTCCGCACACGGTGCTCGTGGCGCCGGTGTTCGTAGGGCGAGCGCCCCGCCTGCGTGCTCTACGCCGACAACGACGACGCGCCGGTCACCTCGAGCCGGCTCGGCGACCTCTTCGTGCTGCTGGGTGCGCTCGGCGCCTCGCTGGAGCGGATGATCCGGAGCCGGAAGGCGGCAGGCGAGAGGACGCCGGACCCGGCGCTCCCGGTCTCCCGCCGTCGCCCCGGAGCCGACCCGCCCGGTCGAGCCCGCGCCTCCCGTCGATGCACGCCCGCCGCCGACTCAGCGCCCCTCGAGGACGCAGCGCCCCTCGAGAACGCACCCCTCGAGACGCACCCCTCCCGGTCGAGGAATCCGCACCGGCCCAGGCCGCCGGCCCGGCCGAGGCCTCGGCGGACGACGGCTGGAAGGTCAGCGAGCCGGCCCGCGTCGAGGTCGATCCGCTTCCCTTCTCCGTGGACGTGGACCTCGGCGAGTACGAGGTGGCGTCGGCGGCCGAGGCCCTCTCGTCCGGGCGGGCCGAGGACGTGGCGTCGCTCGTCGAGGCGCTGGCCTCGAGCTCCCGCGGCTCCGACGACCGCCAGCAGCTCGTCGCCCGGCTCGTCGAGGGAGGGCCGGAGGCCGCCGCCGCGCTGGTGGCGCGACTGCCTGGACCCATGGAGATGGAGGACAGGGCGACGCCTTCCTTCCCTGCAGAGGCGCGGGGGCCGATCTTCGCCGGGACCGTGGCGGTCGGGCGCGCCGCGGAGAAGCCGCTGCTCGCCGCGCTCGAGGACCCCGACGCCGCGCGCCGCCGCGCCGCCGTGGCGCTGCTCGCCCGGCTCGGAGACCCCTCGACCCTCGCCCGGCTCGCCGCGCGGATCCAGGACGAGGATTCCTCCGTGGCCGCCGAGGCCCGGGAGGCGCTGGTCGCCGCGAGGGGGACGCCCGCCCTCCCGCCGCTCGTCGCCGACCTGCGCCGCTCGCTCGGCAGCGGACGCGCCGGCCCGCGCCCTGCCGGCCGCCCGGGCCCTGGGCCGGCTCGCGGACGCGGACTCCGTCCCGCTGCTCATCCAGCTGCTCGAGCAGGGCGGGGAGCTGGCCGCCGCCAGCGCCGACGCGCTCTCGCGCATCACCCTCCAGCGACTCGGGCCGGATCCGAAGCCCTGGATCGGCTGGTGGCGCGAGTGGCGGGCCGCCCCTCGCTCGAGCTGGCTCCTCCAGGCCCTCGACTCCCCCGACCTCGACCTCCGCGAGCAGGCCGCCGCCGAGCTCCGCCGCGCCGGCGAGCCCCCCGTCGCCTACCGGGCCGACGCGCCGGGGCCGGAGCGGCGGCGGGCGGCCCGGGCCTGGGCCGACTGGTGGCGCGAGGAGGGGCTCGCGCTCTAGCCGCGGGCTCGCTATCCTCGCCACCCCATGTCGAGACCCGTCGATCCCGATCCGCGCCGCGCGCTGCTCGACTCGATGAACCAGGCTGCCGAGCAGGGAGGCGGCGAGGAGCGCGTCGCCCGCCAGCACGAGGCCGGCAAGCTCACCGCCCGGGAACGCATCGAGCTCTTCCTCGACCCGGGCTCGTTCATCGAGGTCGACAAGTTCAAGACGCATCGCAGCGCCGACTTCGGCATGGAGCGCCAGAAGATCCCGGGCGACGGCGTGGTCACCGGGCACGGGCTCGTGGACGGGCGGCAGGTGTTCGTCTTCGCCCAGGACTTCACCGTGTTCGGCGGCTCGCTCTCGCGGGCCTACGCGGAGAAGATCTGCAAGGTGATGGACCTGGCGCTGCAGCTGGGCTGCCCGGTGGTCGGCCTCCACGACTCGGGCGGGGCCCGCGTGCAGGAGGGGGTCGAGGCCCTGGCCGGCTACGCCGACATCTTCCTCCGCAACACGCTCGCGTCCGGCGTGGTGCCGCAGATCTCCGTCATCCTCGGCCCCTGCGCCGGTGGGGCGGTCTACGGGCCGGCCATCACCGACTTCGTCTTCATGGTGAAGGGGGCCTCCACGATGTTCCTGAACGGACCCGAGGTGGTCCGTGCCGTGACCCACGAGGAGGTCACGAAGGAGGAGCTGGGCGGGGCGATGGCGCACGCGACCCGCTCCGGCGTGGCCCACTTCGCCTTCGACGGCGAGGCGGCGACCCTGAAGGCGGTGCGCGAGCTCCTCTCCTTCCTCCCCCTGAGCGCCGCCGCCGAGCTGCCGGCGCAGCCGTGCACCGACGCCCCGGGCCGGCGCGACGAGGCGCTGAAGACCATCGTCCCGGAGAACCCGAATCGCCCGTACGACATGAAGGAGGTCGTCCGGGCCGTGGTCGACGACCGGCGCTTCGTCGAGGTGAGCCGGCACTTCGCCGAGAACCTGGTCTGCGGCTTCGCCCGGCTGGGCGGGAGGCCGGTGGGCGTGGTCGGCAACCAGCCTGCCGTGCTCGCCGGCGTGCTCGACTGCGACGCCTCGGTGAAGGCGGCCCGCTTCGTGCGCTTCTGCGACGCCTTCGGGATCCCGATCCTCACCTTCGTCGACGTCCCCGGATTCCTGGCCGGCGCGGCCCAGGAATGGGGCGGCCTCATCCGCCACGGCGCGAAGCTCCTCTACGCCTATGCCGAGGCGACGGTGCCCAAGGTGACGGTCATCACCCGCCGTGCGTGGGGAGTGGCCTACGACCTCATGGCGTCGAAGCACCTGCGCGCGGACGTGAACCTGGCCTGGCCCACCGCCGAGATCGCCGTCACCAGCCCCGAGGGGGCGGTGAACGTCATCTTCCGCAAGGAGATCAGCTCCGCCGCGGACCCGGAGGCCGAGCGGGCCCGGCTCACGGCCGAGTACCGGGAGCGATTCGCCAACCCCTACCGGGCGGCCGAGCTGGGCTACGTCGACGAGGTGCTGAAGCCCGAGGACACCCGGCCCCGGGTGATCCGCGCCTTCGAGATGCTGCGCACCAAGCGGCAGGTGAACCCGCCCCGGAAGCACGGCAACCTGCCGCTCTGAGCCGCGGCTCCGAATGACCAGCGTCGCCCTCGCGCTGCTCGCCGTCGCCGCGACCGGCCTGGCGATGCTCTGGGTCGAGGGGCGCGCGCTCCGTCGCCAGCTGGCCCGGCCGGTTCCCGTCCCGCGGGACGGCGCCGCCATCTCGGTGCTGAAGCCGCTCCGGGGCGTCGACGACGGCCTGGAGGCCAACCTGGCCTCCTTCGCGGCGCAGGACTGGCCGCACTGCGAGGTGCTCCTCGGGCTCCACGACGCATCCGACCCCGCCGCCCCGGTCGCGCACGCGGCGGCGGCGCGGTGGCCGGAGCACTTCCGCGTGGTGATGGAGGGCGGGAGCCTGGGCATGAACCCCAAGGTGAGCCAGCTCGCGTCGCTCACCGCGGCGGCCCGCCATCCCATCCTCGTCATCTCCGACTCGAACGTGCGCGTGGAGCCCGGCTACCTCTCGGAGATCGCCGCACGCCTCGAGGATCCGGAGGTCGGCCTCGTCACCCACCTCATCGCCGGGGTGGGGGAGCGGAGCGGCGGGGCCCTGCTCGAGAACCTGCACCTCGCCGGCGGCGTGGCCACGGGGATCGCCGCGGCCAAGCAGATCGCCGGCCGGGACGTGGTGATGGGCAAGTCGATGGCGCTCCGGCGCGTCGACCTGCTCGCCCTGGGCGGCTTCGAGCCGGTGAAGGACCTGCTGGCCGAGGACTACGTCCTCGGGCAGATGGTGCCGCGGCTGCTCGGGAAGCGGGTCGAGCTGGCGTCGCGGCCGGTGCAGAACGTGGTGCAGGACCGCCACCGTCGTGCAGTTCTTCCACCGCGCCCGGCGCTGGGCCGTCCTCCAGCACGCGCTGGTGGGGCCGTGGCTCTACGCGGCGCAGGTCGTCCGCAACCCGGTGCTGCTCGCCACCGTGGCGCTCCTCGTGGCCCCGGCGGCCTGGACCTCGGCGGCCTGGCTGGCCGTCGCCGGCGCGCGGTCGCTGCTCGACGGCGCGGCCGGTGCGGCGCTCCGCCCGGACGGCTTCCGCCCCGCGCAGGTGCTGGCGGTCCCGGGGAAGGACCTGCTGCTCGGCCTGGCCTGGATCGAGGGCTTCTTCCGGCGCACGGTGGACTGGCGCGGCAACCGGCTCCGGGTGTTCCCGGGCACCCGGCTCGCGCCGCCCACCGTCGACCCGATAGATTCCTTCCAGGCCATGGAATCGCCGCCCGCTCCCGCCCTCGACTTCCACCGCGTGAAGCCGCTCGTCGTGGCCGTCGACATGGGCTACGGCCACATCCGCGCCGCGCGCCCCCTGGCCCGCGCGCTCGGCACCGACGTCACCCTGGTGGACCAGCCGCCGCTCGTCGGGCCCGAGGAGAAGAAGGTCTGGGACCGGGTGCGGACCGCCTACGAGTGGACCAGCCGGGCCTCCCAGCTTCCCATGCTGGGCGGCCCCTTCCGGTGGATGCTCGACTCGGTCACCGACATCCCGCACCTCCACCCGTACCGCGACCTCTCCGCGCCCACCCGCGGCGTGTCCACCCTCGACCGGCTGATCCGGCGCGACCTGGGCAAGGGGCTCATCGCGCGGATGCGCGAGACCGGGGCGCCGCTCCTCACCACCTTCTACTCGCCCGCCATCGCGGCCGACGCCGCCGGACTGGCCAACGTCTGGTGCGTAGTCACGGACAGTGACATCAACCGGGTCTGGGCCCCGCTGGCCGCGGCCCGCACCAGCATCCGCTACCTGGTGCCGAGCCCGCGCGCCGCGCGCCGCCTGCGCAGCTACGGCGTCCCCGAGCACCGCATCTCCTTCACGGGCTTCCCGCTGCCGCACGAGCTGCTGGGGGGCCGGGGCCTGCTCGCCCTGCGCCGCAACCTGGCGGCCCGGCTCGTGCGGCTCGACCCGTCCGGAACCTTCCGGCGCGACTACCGGGAGGAGCTGGCCCAGTTCCTCGGCCCGCTGCCGGAGGCCGAGGAGGGGCGCCCGCCCACGCTCACCTTCGCGGTCGGGGGCGCCGGGGCCCAGGCCGAGATGGCCCGGCAGTTCCTTCCCGGCGTGCGCCGGGCGGTCGAGGAGGGGCGCCTGCGCCTCACGCTGGTGGCCGGGGTGCGCGCCACCGTCGAGGCGCGCTTCCGGGAGGAGATCCAGAGGGCCCGGATGGAGGGGCTCCTCGGCGCGGGGCTGGAGATCCTGCGCGCCGACACGCTCGACGAGTACTTCGACCGCTTCGACGCGGCCATGGCGCGCACCGACGCGCTCTGGACCAAGCCGTCCGAGCTCTCCTTCTACGCGGCGCTGGGCCTCCCGCTGGTCTTCGCGGCGCCGGTCGGCGTCCACGAGCGGTACAACCGGCGCTGGGTGCGCGAGAGCGGCGCAGGCGTCGTGCAGCGCGACCCGTCGTCGGCCTGGCAGTGGCTCTCCGACTGGCTGGAGGACGGCACGCTGGCCGGCGCGGCGTGGTCCGGCTTCACCCGGCTCCCCAAGCACGGCCTCTACCGGATCCTCGACGAGGTGGCGCCGGCGACCCGCATCGAGGAGGGCTGATGCTGGCGCTCTTCTCGATCGTCTACTGGGTCTTCTTCGCGCTCTCGCTCTCCCTCCTGTTCTCGGTGTCGCTCCTGATCTTCCTTGTCACCGCGCCCTTCGACAGGCGAAGGGTGGTGCTGCACCTCTTCACCTGCTGGTGGGGGTACGTCTACGTGCAGGTGAACCCGCTCTGGCGGTGCCGGATCGTCGGGCGCGACCGGCTGCCCTGGAAGGGGCCGGCCGTGATCGTGGCCAACCACCTCTCGCTCATCGACATCCTCGTCCTCTTCGGGCTCTACCGTCCGTTCAAGTGGGTCTCCAAGGCCTCCAACTTCCGCATCCCCTTCCTGGGCTGGAACATGGTGCTGAACGGCTACGTCCCGATCACCCGCGGCGCCGCCGACTCGGTCCGCCGGATGATGGCCAGGTGCCGGGCGCTCCTGGCCGAGGGGAGCCCGGTCCTCCTCTTCCCGGAGGGCACGCGATCGGCGGACGGGAAGCTGCAGCCGTTCAAGGACGGCGCCTTCCGCCTGGCGCGGGACGCCGGCGTCCCGGTGATCCCGGTGGCGATCTCCGGGACGCACGAGTCGCTGCCCAAGCACGGCATGGTCCTCCGCAACCGGATGGACGCGGTGGTCGAGGTGCTCGAGCCCCTCGACCCGTCCCGCTACCCGAACGCGGCCGCCCTGCGGGAGGCGGCGCGCAGCGCCATCGCCGCGGCGCTGGAGCGCAGGTGAGCGCTCCGGCCTTCTACGAGCGGGCAGGCGAGGGGCGCTACCGCGCCACCCAGGCCACCGTCGGCCCCTGGTCGCCCGGACTTCAGCACGCCGGACCCCCGGCGGCGCTGCTGGCCCACGTGCTCGAGGGGCTCGCGCCCCGTCCCGGAGCCCGGATCGCGCGCCTCTCGGTCGAGCTGCTCGGGCCGATCGAGGTCGGGGAGATGGAGGTGAGCGCCGCCGTCCTGCGCCCGGGGAAGCGGATCCAGCTCCTCTCGGCCCGGGCCTCGGTGAACGGCCGGGAGGTCATGAGCGCGCTCGCCTGGCAGCTGCTCGCCGAGCCCGGCCGGAGCCCCCGGCTCGGGCCGCGCGACGCGGCGCCCCCGCTGCCGCCGCCCCAGCCGCAGTCCTTCTTCCCCGGCCAGGGCCCCTTCCCCTACGGCGAGGCGCTCGAGTGGCGTTTCACCGAGGGTCACTTCGGCCGCCCGGGCCCGGCCACCGTCTGGACCCGCTGCCGGATCCCGCTCGTCCTGGGCGAGCCCTTCTCGGGCCTGTGCCGGCTGGTCGCCATGGCCGACTCCGCGAACGGCATCAGCGCCGAGCTGCCGCTCCAGGGATGGTCCTTCGTGCCGGTGGACCTGAACCTGGTGCTCCACCGCCACCCCGAGGGCGAGTGGGTGTGCATGTCGGCCGCCACCACCATCGAGGCGGACGGCATCGGCATGGTCCGGGCCCGCCACTTCGACCCGGCCGGCTCGCTGGGCGAGAGCCTGCACACGCTCTTCGTCTCGCCCCGCTGATCCAGGGCCCCGGCGCGACGCGGTGGCGTCGGCGGGAAGCGTTCGTTAGCAACAACGCACCGGATGACGAACGACATCTCGCTCCAAGTGGCCACCGCGAACGGCTCCGGATCGCAGAGCTCGAACACGGTATTGCTCCGATCCCTCTTCCAGATGGGCATCCCCGTCTCGGGTAAGAATCTTTTCCCGTCCAACATCGCGGGATTGCCCACCTGGTACACGATCCGTGCCTCCCGGGACGGGTACGTGGCCCGGAAGAAGGAGGTCGACCTCCTCGTCGCCATGAACCCGGAGACGGCCCGCGAGGACGTGGCCGGGCTGCAGCCGGGCGCGTCGGTGATCTACGACGCCCCGCTGGCGCTCGAGGGATCGCGCCCCGACGTCGTCTTCTACCCGGTGGCCTTCGACGAGGTGGTCGAGCCGATCACGGGAGACGCGAGGCTCCGCAAGCTGCTCCGGAACATGGCCTACGTGGGCGTCGTGGCCAGGCTGCTCGGGATCGAGATGGCCGAGGTCGAGGCCGCCATCGGCCGGGTCTTCGGGAGGAAGGCGAAGGCCCGGGACCTGAACGTCGCCGCCGCCCGCGCCGGGTTCGAGCACGCCGCGCGGCTCGAGAAGCGCGACCCGCACCGCGTCGAGCGGATGGACGCGAACCGCGGCAAGATCATCGTGGACGGCAATGCCGCCTGCGCGCTCGGGGCGCTCTTCGCCGGCGTCACGGTGGTCACCTGGTACCCCATCACCCCGTCGTCGTCGCTCGTCGAGACGCTGGCGTCCTACCTCCGGAAGTACCGCCACGACGCGGACGGCAAGGCCACCTACGCGGTGGTCCAGGCCGAGGACGAGCTCGCGGCCATGGGCATGGTGCTGGGAGCGGGCTGGGCCGGAGCCCGCTCCATGACGGCGACGAGCGGTCCGGGCGTGTCGCTCATGAGCGAGTTCGCCGGGCTCGGCTACTACGCGGAGATCCCCGGCGTGATCTTCGACGTGCAGCGCGTCGGCCCGTCCACCGGGCTCCCCACCCGCACCGCGCAGGGAGACGTGATCTCCACCGCGCTCCTCTCCCACGGGGACACCCAGCAGATCCTGCTCCTGCCCGGCTCGGTGGAGGAGTGCTTCTCGCTCGCGGTGGAGGCCTTCGACGTGTCGGAGCGGCTGCAGACCCCGGTCTTCGTCCTCACCGACCTCGACCTCGGCATGAACAACTGGATGGCCGAGCCCTTCGCCTACCCGGCCCGCCCGATCGACCGCGGCAAGGTGCTCGGCAAGGCGGACCTGGAGCGGCTGGGCGGCTTCGCCCGCTACGCCGACGTCGACGGCGACGGGATCGGCTGGCGCACGCTCCCGGGGACCGACCATCCCCGCGCCGGATATTTCACGCGGGGTACGGGGCACGACGAGAGCGCCGCCTACAGCGAGCGGTCCGACGTCTTCACGGCCAACATGGACCGGCTCTCCCGGAAGTTCGATCGGGCCCGGGAGATCCTGCCGGAGCCCGTGCTGCGCGGGAGCGGGAAGGAGCGGGTGGGGATCGTCGCCTACGGCTCCTCCGACCCGGCCATCCGCGAGAGCCAGGACCAGCTCCTCGCCGAGGCGGGGCTGGCCACCGACTACCTCCGCGTCCGCGCCTGGCCCTTCGCCCGCGGCGTCCTCGACTTCGTGGCCGCCCACGACCGCGTCTACGTGGTCGAGCAGAACCGGGACGGCCAGCTCTGCGCGCTCCTCAAGCTCGACCTTCCCGCGGACCAGGTGACCCGCCTGCGCGGGATCGCCCACGTCACCGGGATGCCCCTCGACGCCCGCTCGGTCACCGGCGAGATCCTCGCGAAGGAGAGGTCCTAGATGGCCGCACCCGGCACCGCCACCGTCGCCCCGCCCCGCACGAACCGCATCGGCCTCACCGTGGTCGACTACCGCGGAGGGAAGACCACCCTGTGCGCCGGCTGCGGCCACAACGCCGTCTCCGAGCGGATCCTCGAGGCCTGCTTCCACCTGGGAATCGCCCAGGAGCAGATCGCCAAGTTCTCGGGCATCGGGTGCAGCTCGAAGAGCCCGGCCTACTTCCTGGGGCGCAGCCACGCCTTCAACTCGGTGCACGGCCGCATGCCGTCGGTGGCCACCGGCGCGCTCCTCGCCAACCGGACGCTGCTCGCGCTCGGGGTCTCCGGCGACGGCGACACCGCCTCCATCGGCGTCGGCCAGTTCGTCCACCTCATGCGGCGGAACCTGCCCATGGTCTACGTGGTCGAGAACAACGGCGTGTACGGCCTCACCAAGGGGCAGTTCTCGGCCACGGCCGACGCCGGGTCGCTGCTCAAGACCGGCGCGGTGGCCGACCTTCCGGCCATCGACACCTGCGCGCTGGCCATCCAGCTCGGCGCCACCTTCGTCGGCCGCAGCTTCTCCGGGGACAAGAAGCAGCTCTCCGCGATGCTCCAGGCGGCGCTCGTCCACCGGGGGACGGCCTTCCTGGACGTGGTGAGCCCCTGCGTGACGTTCAACGACCACGAGGGGTCGACCAAGAGCTACGCCTACATGAAGGAGCACGACGAGCCGCTCCAGGAGCTCTCCTTCGTGCCCCGGTTCGAGGAGATCCGGGTCGACTACGAGCCGGGCACGACCATCGACGTCCGCCTTCACGACGGCTCGCACCTCCAGCTCCGGAAGCTCGAGCCCGACTACGATCCGTCCAGCCGGTCCCGCGCCGTGGCCCGGCTCATGGAGTCGGCCGGGGAGGGGAAGGTCCTCACCGGCCTCCTCTACGTCGACGCCGGCGCGCCCGACTTCCTCACCCGGCTGGGCACCGTGGACGCGCCGCTGGCCACGCTGCCCGAGGACGCGGTCCGGCCGCCTCGCGCCGTGCTCGACGAGGTGAACGAGTCGCTGCGCTGAGGGCCACGGCTACCGCGGGACCGCGAAGTGCTCCCGGACCTCGATCTCCGCCGAGGTCACCCGCCGATCCCCGGCCATCGCCGCCGCGGCGCCCAGGAGGTCCCGGCCGTCGGGAACGCGGAAGAAGGCGTAGCCGATGCGGTCGGCCACGAAGTCGAGCTCGAGGCCGGTCGCGGCCGCGAGCGCCTGGGCCGCCTCGACGTCGGCGAGCTTCACCACGAGGACGCTGGCCGCCACGCCCAGGCGGCCGGTCCGGGTGTTGACGACCACGGGCAAGGTCCGGGCCTGGTCCACCATCGCCGCCGCGGGGACGACGGCCAGGGCCTTCTCCGCCGATTCCCGGTACACGAGGTACGGGCCCTTCACCTCCACGAGGTTCTCCGGGGCCGCCCGCGCCGTCGCGAGCCCCTGGTCCACCGTCGAGCCCGGAGCGAGCAGCGTGGCCCGCAGGCCGCCCACCATCCGGTAGGTCTGTCCGGCGCTCTGGAACGGTGCTCCCTTGGCCGAGCCCTCGACGAGGGACGCCCGTGCCTGGAGCGACAGGCCCTGGGGACCCGGTTCGGCGCCGGAGGCCATCGCCGGCAGGAGGGCGAGCGCGGCCACGGCGAGCTTCCACGTGCTGACGTTCATGGCATTTCTCCTGTCAGTGTCCGAAGACGCGGATCTTCCAGCTGTCGAACGTCCCGACGTCCTGCGCCAGTCCATCCACCACCTTGAGGGTCCACACCCCCGCGGCGCTCTCGCCGTAGAAGGCGTTGGAGAGGAGGACCATCTGGGTCGCCCCCGTGGCCGGCGCGAAGCCGTTGCGGATGTTGAGGAGGATGCTGGTGGTGCCGGACGGGCTCTGGAGCAGGATCCCGAGGTTCCCCGGAGCCGGGTGGGACGCCGTGAACTGGATCTGGACCGCCTCGATGGTGAGGTTCGCAGGCGTCGCCGGGACCGTGAGCGTCGAGGTGACGCCGACCGCGCTGGCGTCGGGGATGGCGAGGGAGAGCGGAGCGCTCGCGACCCAGGCGATCTGCTGGAAGGCGCCGAGCGAGCCGGCCACGAAGGTCCGGGCCATCTCCACGGCGGCGTCGACGTCCACCGCGCCGAACCCGTACCAGTCGTGGAAGTAGAACCCGGCCCGGTTCGCCGTCCAGGCCTGCTCGGCGACGTACGTGCCGCCGGTGAGGGGCACGGTCACCGCCTGGATGGCCGGGTCGACGCGCCGGGCGGTGGAGGCGAGGATGTGCTTCACCTCGCGCCAGGTGAGGGCGGGGCGCGCCTCGAGGAGGAGCGCGATCGAGCCGGTGGTGGAGGGCGCCGCCGACGAGGTGCCGTTGAAGGTGTTGGCGTAGTTGCAGCTCGCGTTGTCGACCTGCCCCTTGTTGAAGGGGCTCCAGTCGCTGTCGCTCCGCGCGTAGCCGGAGGTGCAGCCCATGAGGTCGGTCGTGACCATCGCCGGCTGGTAGACGAAGGCCGGGTAGCCGGTGCCGAACGTGCTCGCGTTCCGGCCGTACTCCCCTCCGGGCGCGCTCACCCACAGGGCCGATCCGGCGGTGGAGTAGCTGCTCCGCAGCCCCAGGGCGTTCGTCGCCCCCACGACGATCACGTACGGCAACGCGTTCTCCCCCTCCATGTTGGCGTTCTGGCAGGTGACGCCGAGGGCCTTGGCCGCGACGCAGTCGGCTGGCACGTCGTTGTCGTCCTTGAAGTCCAGGAAGCCGTTCCCCGCCGACTTCACGTACAGGGCGCCCTTGCCGCCGCGGAGGTCGGTCACGCCGGCCAGGTACTGGGCCTCGATCGCCGGGTTGACGGGAGCGGGAGAGAGGGAGTCGGTGCCGTAGCTCTCGTTGAAGACCCAGACGTCGCTGGAGGCCGGGCTGGCCGAGGAGGCGCCCATCGCCTTCAGGTAGTTCACCTGGGTCTGTTTCCCGAGGATGTTGTAGCCGTTCAGCGAGGCGCGGGACGCGACGCCCATGCCGCCCAGCGAGTTGCCGTACACCATGGCGACGATGCCGCTGACGCTCGTCCCGTGATCCCCGCCCACCTGGTCGGCGGGAGGGGTCGGGTCGGCGGTGTCGTTCACGAAGTTCCAGGAGCCCGGGACGACGTTCGCCGCCAGGTCCTCGTGGCCGATCTGGAGGCCGGTGTCGAGCACGGCCACCTTGACGCCGGCGCCCGAGATCCCGAGCGAGTAGGCGTTCGAGACCCGCAGGTCCATGCCGGCCAGCCCGACGGCGTCGGCGTAGGCCTTCTGGCCCGTGTTGTCCAGGTACCACTCCGACGCCGACAGCGGGTCGTTGGAGAGCGCGACCCCGATGGCCGGGGCGCGAGCCACCTGCAGGGCCCCGGTCCCGGCGGTGCCGGCCTGGGTGGCCGTCACCGTGGAGGGCGTCCCGAGCGGCGTCGCGGCGGCCGTCGCGGCGAGGCCGGAGGAGCTCACCGTCACGACGGGTTCCGAGGAGGTCCACGCCACCGTGGAGGTCACGTCGGTGGTCTTCCCGTCCGACCAGGTGGCGGTGGCCACGAGCTGCAGCGTGCCGCCGGCCAGGAGCCGGGGAGGGGCGGGACTGACGGCGATGGAGCGGATCACCGGCGTGCTGCCGCCCGATCCGCCGCACCCGGCGGCGGAGAGGCCGGACAGGAGGACGAGCAGGGTGGCGAGAGACACATTCGAGGCACGTGTCATCGTTCTTCCTCCTGGCGTGGACCGAGGCGCAGGAGGAACGATCCCAGGTGCCCCGGATTTCAGCCATCCGGCGCTTGGGTAAGGTCGACGCGTACTCCGAGTCGCGGCGGACCCCTGTCGGCCGCCACCTACAGATCGACCAGGTCCACGAAGAGGATCTCGTCCTTCCGGGACCGGATCCGCTCCAGCACCTCGGCCGGGGGCTTCTCGTCGAGGTCGATGGAGCACGAGGCGGCCTGCGCCTCCTCGAACACCGTGTTCTGCACCTCCTCGACGTTGATGCCGGCCTCCCGGATGAGCCCGAGGACGTTGGCGAGGACGCCCACCTTGTCGAGGTGCCGGACCACGAGCCGCGCCCGGGCCGGCGTCCTGCGGGCCACGTTCACGCAGTTGGGGACCCGTCCCGTCCGCAGGAACGACTCGACGATGCGGACCGTCTCCCGCGCGATGGCGTCCTGGGCCTGGGCGGTCGACGCGCCGATGTGGTGGGTGCCGTAGACGTTGGGCAGCTTGCCCAGCTCGCTGTCGAAGTCGGCCTGGCCCTTCTCCGGCTCGCCGGGGAAGACGTCGGTCCCCACCCGGATGCGCCCGGCCCGCGCCAGCTCGAGGAGCGCCTCCTGGTCCACCACCTCGGCCCGGGCCGTGTTGAGGAAGATGCCCCCCGGCCGGAGCGCCTCGAGCACCGCGCGGGAGACGGCCCCCCGCGTGTCCTTCGAGAGCGGCAGGTGGATCGACAGGGCGTGCGATCGCCGGGCGAGCTCGGCCAGGTCGCCCGCCCGCTCCACCCCGAGCTCCTTCGCCTTCGCGTCGTCGAGCGACCGGGACCAGGCGACGACCTTCATCCCCAGCGCCTGGGCGCGGCGGACCACTTCCCGGCCGATGGCGCCCAGCCCGGCGACGCCCAGCGTCCGCCCGTAGAGGCCGTCCGCCTCGGAGAACCCCTTCTTGTCCCACTTGCCGGCGCGCAGGAGCGCCACGTTGTCCGGGATGCGCCGGTCGAGCGCCACGAGCAGCCCGATGGCCAGCTCGGCGACCGCGATCGAGTTCTGTCCCGGGCAGTTGGCCACGAAGACGCCGCGCCGCGACGCCGCCGGCACGTCGATGGTGTTCACCCCGGCGCCGGCCCGCACCACGAGCGACAGCGCGTGCGCCGCAGGCGAAGACCTCGGCCGGGACCTGCTTGCCCCGGACCACCAGGACCCGGGCCTCGCGGGCCGCGGCGGGAAGGTCCTTCACCGCTACCGTCGGCTGGTGGTCGACCTCGAGCCCCAGGGCCCGGAAGTCGTCCAGCCGCTCCTTCGGGAACGCATCGGCGACGAGGATTCGCATGGGGCCCGGGTAGCACGGGTCGCCGGGGGCGGGGAAGGGGGCCTCGCGGGGCCCTCCGATGACGCGAGGCGTTGCACCTTTGGCGGTAGACGCCCCCCGCTGGCTCTCGGTATCTTGGCCAGCCCGGTGGAGGGCGGCGCCCCCGTTGGCGACCCTCGGGCAAGAGCGGAGGCATCACCATGGCGAAGAAGCGTTCCCCGGCACGCAAGGCAGCCCCCCGTCCCGCGGCGAAGGCCGCACGCAAGCCCGCCCCGAAGGCGGCGCGGAAGGCCGCGCCCCGCGCGAAGGCCCTGCCGAGGTCGAAGCCGGCCCCGAAGGCCGCACCGAAGGCCGCCCAAGGCCGCACGAAGGCCACGCCCCCCGCGCCGCGTCCGCTCCGAAGGCGGGCGCGTCCGCCGGGAAGGCCTGGCTCGCCGGTCCCTACGCCAAGGCCGTCGCGAAGGCGCCCGAGCGCAAGAAGGGCTTCCGGACCACGAGCGGCGGCACGCTCCAGCCGGTCTACGGGCCGGACGACGTCTCGCCCGGCCTCGACGGCCGGCTCGGCTTCCCCGGCGACTACCCGTTCACCCGGGGTGTACAGCCCACGATGTACCGCGGCCGGTTCTGGACCATGCGGCAGTACGCCGGCTTCGGGACCGCCGAGGAGTCGAACAAGCGCTACCGCTACCTGCTCCAGTCCGGGCAGACCGGCCTGTCGGTGGCCTTCGACCTCCCCACGCAGATGGGGCGCGACTCCGATCACCCCCGCGCGCTCGGCGAGGTGGGCAAGGTGGGCGTGGCCATCGACTCGATCGACGACATGGGGACGCTCTTCGACCAGATCCCGCTCGGGAAGGTCTCCACGTCGATGACCATCAACTCGACGGCCGGGATCCTGCTCGCCCTCTACCAGGCCGTGGCCGAGAAGCAGGGCGTGGCCGCCTCCGAGCTGCAGGGCACCATCCAGAACGACATCCTGAAGGAGTACGCGGCCCGCGGGACCTACGTGTACCCGCCCCGGCCGTCGATCCGCATCATCACCGACATCTTCGCCTACACCGCGAAGGTGATGCCCAAGTGGAACCCCATCTCCATCTCCGGCTACCACATCCGCGAGGCCGGCTCGACCGCCGTGCAGGAGGTGGCCTTCACGCTGGCCGACGGCATCAGCTACGTGGAGGCGGCCGAGAAGGCCGGCCTCGACGTCGACGACTTCGCCGGGCGCCTCTCCTTCTTCTTCAACGCCCACAACAACGTGCTCGAGGAGGTGGCCAAGTTCCGCGCCGCCCGCCGCCTCTGGGCCCGCATCATGAAGGAGCGGTTCAAGGCCAAGGACCCGCGCTCCTGGATGCTGCGCTTCCACACCCAGACGGCCGGCTCGATGCTCACCGCGCAGCAGCCCGAGAACAACGTGGTCCGCGTCACGCTCCAGGCGCTCGCGGCGGTGCTGGGCGGGACGCAGTCGCTCCACACCAACTCGCGCGACGAGGCGCTGGGGCTCCCCACCGAGTCGTCCGCGCTGCTGGCGCTGCGCACCCAGCAGATCATCGCCAACGAGTCGGGGGTCGCCGACGTGATCGACCCGCTGGGCGGCTCGTGGGCCATCGAGGCCATGACCGACGAGATCGAGGGGAAGGCCGTCGACTACATCGCCAAGATCGACGCGATGGGCGGCATGGTCGAGGCCATCTCCCAGGGGTTCGTGCAGCGGGAGATCCAGGACGCCGCCTACGCCTGGCAGCGGCAGGTCGAGGACAAGGAGCAGGTGGTGGTGGGCGTGAACGCCTACAAGACGGCCGAGCCGCCGGTGACGGTGATGCGCGTCGACCCGGCGCTCGAGGCGGCCCAGGTCGCCCGCGTGAAGGCGCTGCGGGCCCGGCGCGACAACACCGCGGCGAAGCAGGCGGTCGACGCGGTGCGCGCGGGTGCGAAGGGCACCGACAACCTGATGCCCCTCATCCTGGCCGCGGTGAAGGCCAGCGCCACCCTGGGCGAGATCTCCGACGCGATGCGCGACGTCTTCGGCGAGTACCGGGAGACGGTGGTAGTCTAGCCGCCGGTGAGCGGCGAGCCGAAAAGCGCGAACGGACCGGGTCCGCCGGTCCTTCAGCGGGCCCCGGCGACGCCTCCCGCGCCGCCGGCGCCCGGCGCCAGCCACGGTCTCTCCGCCCCGGAGGTCACCGCGGCCTCCGCCATCGCGGCCGGGCTTCCGATCGAGGGCTCCCTCCTCGAGAAGAGCGCCCTCCACCTCCACTACCTCGCCGCCTCGACGCAGGCCTCCGGGCGGCTCGTCGTGTCGGTGGGCGAGAACACCTGGGCGCTCACCTACCGGCGCGGCATCGTCGAGCACGTCTACTCGAGCCGGGAGCAGGACGACCTGGCCGGGTTCCTGGTCCGCCGGGGCCTCCTCGGGGCGGAGCAGGCCGCGGACGCCCGGCAGCTCGCGCCCACCTTCGACGGAGAGGTCCTGGGGGCGCTCGTGGAGCTGCGCCTGCTCGACCCGGCGGCCCGGTTCCTGGACCTGAAGGAGCACGGGGCCGGGCTGGTCTGGCTGGCCCTCCAGGCCGAGGGCGGGAACTGGCGCTGGGAGCCCGGCGTTCCCCCGCCCCCGTTCGGCTTCCCGATCGGCAGCCGGTGGGGAATCCTCACCGACGCGGTTCGCCGGCTCGACCCGGCGGCGGTCCAGGCGCGCCTGGGCGTGCGCGGGGCGCTGGCGATGGCGCGCGCCCGCGGGCGCGTGGACCTGCCCGACCTGATGCTGAACCCGCAGGAGGCCAGGGCCGCCAGCCAGATCGACGGGGTGCGCAGCCTGGAGGAGCTCTGCGCCGCCTCCCCGGCCGACGCCGACGCGCTCCGGCGGGTGGTGCTGCTGCTCGCGGAGACCGAGCTCGCGACCTTCGGCGAGCCCCGCATCGGGGTCGCGAAGCCCGCTCCGACCCCGCCCCGGGCCGCGCCTCCCCCTCCGGCGCCCGCGGCCGCTCCCCCGCGCCCTCCGGCTCCGGCGCCGTCGCCCCGGCGCGGGCCCCGGCCGCTCCCCCGAGCCCGGCGCCGCGCCCTGCGGCGGCTCCCGCCTCGAAGGGGCCGCCCCCGAAGCCGGCGCCCGCGGAAGCGCCCACCCTCGAGTCGCTCCGCGCCGCCGCCGACCGCCTCCACGGCGCCGACCACTTCCAGGTCCTGGGCGTCGGCCGGGACGCCGACGCCGGGCGCATCAAGGCGGCCTACTTCCAGCTGGCGCGCACCTTCCACCCCGACGCCGCCAAGGAGGGCGAGCCGGAGGAGGCGAGGGCGCTGCGCGCCGACATCTTCGCGCGGGTGGCGGCGGCCTGGGCGGCCCTCGAGAACGACGCGGCGCGGCTCGCCTACCTGGAGGAGCTCCGCACCGGGAAGGGCGCCCAGGTCGACATCGGCCGCATCTACCAGGCCGAGCAGGCGTTCGAGAAGGTGGCGTCCCTCGTCGGATCCCGCTCCTACGCCGAGGCGCTCCAGAAGGTGAACGAGGCCATCGCCCTCTACGACGAGGAGCCCGAGTACCACGTGTGGAAGAGCTGGCTCGAGTTCCTGGTCGCGCCCGACGTGCAGCGCCGCTCCCAGAGGGCGGTGTCGGAGAAGGGCATCGCCGCAGCGCTCGAGAAGAGCCCCCTGTGCGTGGCGGGCTGGATCTTCCTCGGCCGCATGGCCAAGATCACCGGCGACCTCCCCGCCGCCGAGCGCCACTGGAAGCGGGGACTCGAGCAGGTGCAGGATCCCGAGCTGGAGCGCGAGCTCCGCTTCCTCAAGAGGTGAACGTGCCCGATCCGAAGAACCCGAAGAAGCGCTCGCTCATGCCCTCGTCGCCCCTGCGCCGCCAGCTCCGCGGCGCAGGCCACCATCTCTCGCCCATCGTCCAGGTCGGGAAGGAAGGGGTGACCGAGGCGGTGCTGCGGCAGCTCGACCGCGCGCTGCTCGACCACGAGCTCGTGAAGGTGAAGGCCGGCACCGAGACCCCGGAGGATTGGTTCGAGACCGCCGAAGCGCTCCTGGCAGGCGCCGAGGGAGCCCAGCTCGCCCAGATCCTGGGCCGGACCCTGCTCCTGTACCGGCGGCATCCGAAGAAGCCCCGCTACGAGCCGTTGCCCGCGCTCCCCCGCGTCGCGGCCCCGACGCGGGCCGAGCGCCAGGCGAAGGCCGCGGAGCTGGCACGAGCGAACCGGCCGGCTCGCTCCACCCGCGCCGAGCGGATGTCGCGGGCGGCCCGGACGTCGAGGACCGAGCGCAGCGACAGGTCCCCGAGGGCGGAGCGGACGACGCGGAACGACAGGACGACGCGGACGGAGCGCGGAACCCGGACACAGGACGACGCGGACGGAACGCGGGACCCGGAGCGGCAGGGCCCCGAGGGCGGAACGGACGGAGCGCCCGGGCCGCCCGCCTCGCCGCTAGGTCAGTGCAGGTTGCCGTCCCGCTGCCGGTCGTAGCGGGGCTGGGTGTTCTGCTCGAAGTACCGCCGCGCCTCCTCGAGGTCCTCCTCGTCGGCGACGCCCTTCTCGATCAGCACCGTCTCGGCCACGTCGGCGCGCAGGGCGGTGCGGGACACCTCCGCCTCCACCGACTCGACCCGGGCGGCGATGCCCCGGACCTGCTCGGCCAGCCCCTCGGCCTCGGCGCCGCGAAGCCGGAACCCGCGCAGGGCCACCACGGCGAGGGTCACGGGGACCGCGAAGAGGACGCCGAGGGCGAAGGCGATCATGGCTCCGGCATCCTAGTGCTCCACCCCGGTGGGGGACAAGGACTCTCGGGGGGACCCGAGGCGCCACTTGTCGGGGCGCGGCCACGGCGATATCGATGACGGGTGGCGCGCCGCCCGCACATGACACTTGCCGTGAAACGGCTGATCCGCGACCTGGCGGCCCGCCTGCCCGAGCTGGCCCACGTGAAGCCGGCCCGCATCCTGGTGGTGGCGGGGGAGGCCCGGCGCGCCTCGCGCGCCACCATCCGCCCGGCCCACTTCCGCGAGACCCGGGCCCGCGGCGGCCGGGGCGGCCGGCGCAAGCCCCTCATCCGCATCCAGGGCCGCGAAGATCCTCTACGTCATCACCCTGCGGCCGCTCTGGTTCCGCGGCTCCACGCCCGAGCAGCGGGTCTCGACGGTGCTGCACGAGCTCTACCACGCCAGCGAGCGCTTCGACGGGACGCTCCACCGCGGCCGCCTCCACACCCGCCTGCCCCGGGCCCGCTACGAGAGGCGCATCCGGGCGCTGCGCGACCGCTACCTCGCGCAGGCTCCCGAGGAGGTCCTCGCCCCATTCACCTACAGTGGAGTGGTGCGGGCGCGCATGTGGCTGGAGCGCCCGGTGGGCTTCTACCGGGTGGGGGAGTACGGCGGCCGGCGCACCTACACCGAGAAGCAGCTCTTCCTGGGGCTGGTGCGGATGAAGAGCCCTCCGCCCGGCCGGGCGCTTGCCCGGGGCCGCCCGGGACGATAGAGGACGGGGGAACGCTCGAATCGGAGGTTGCCCACGTGAAGGTCGCCATCCTCACCGGAGGCGGAGACTGCCCCGGACTCAACGCCGTGATCCGCGCCGTGGTCCGGCGCGGGGAGCAGCACGGCTTCGAGTTCACCGGCGTCCGGGACGGCTGGAAGGGGCTGCTCGAGGACGACCACTTCCGGGTCACCCGGCAGAACACCTCCGGCATCCTCCAGCTCGGCGGAACCATCCTGGGCACGTCCCGGACCAACCCCTTCAAGCGCCCCGACGGCCCGAAGATGGTGATGGACACCCTGGCCCGCCACCACATCGCCGCGGTGGTGGCCATCGGCGGCGAGGACACCCTGGGCGTCGCGACCCGCTTCCACGAGGAGCTGGGCATGAAGGTGGTCGGCGTCCCCAAGACCATCGACAACGACCTCTCCGGCACCGACTACACCTTCGGCTTCGACACCGCGGTGACCATCGCCACCGAGGCCATCGACCGGCTCCACTCCACCGCGGAGGCCCACAGCCGGGTCATCGTCTGCGAGGTCATGGGGCGGCACGCCGGGCACATCGCGCTGCACGCCGGGATCGCGGGCGGGGCCGACGTGATCCTGGTCCCCGAGCGCCCCATCGACCTGCAGGACGTCGTCCGCCACATCCGCGCCCGGCAGAAGCGCGGCCGCCACTTCTCGATCGTGGTGGTGGCCGAGGGGGCCAAGATGGCGCGCAGCAAGGAGACCACCGTGTCCGACGAGCTCGACGACTTCGGGCACGTCCGGCTCGGCGGCATCGGCGCCTACCTGGCGAAGGAGATCGAGCGGGAGACCACCTTCGAGGCCCGGGTCACCGTCCTCGGCCACATCCAGCGCGGCGGGACGCCCACCGCGCGGGATCGCGTGCTCGCCACGCGCTACGGGGTCTTCGCCTGCGACCTGGTGAAGGCGGGGCGCTTCGGCCTCATGGCCGCGCTCCGCGGCGACGACATCGTGGCGGTGCCGCTCGCCGAGGCCACGAAGGAGCTCCACCTCATCGACCCGGGGCTCTACGACATCGCCGAGGTCTTCTTCGGCTGAGGGAGGCCGGATGACGACGCGACGCGAGGTGCAGCTTCCGCCCGAGGCCACCGGCCGGCTCGACCGCGCCGTGGCCGACGCGCTCGGCGTGGGCCGCGCGGCCGTGAAGCAGGCCTTCCAGCTGGGGCTCGTGCGGGTGGACGGTCGCCGCGCCCGCGCCAGCGATCCGGCCCGGCCCGGGGGGCTCGTGGCCATCGAGATCGAGGGGCCGGCCGGTGCGCCCGAGCCCGACGCCGGCGATCCCCTCCACGTGCTGGCCGGCGGCGCCCGCTGGATCGTGGCCGACAAGCCGGCCGGCGTGGCCACCCACCCGCTGCGCGCCGGCGAGCGGGGCACGCTCGCGAACGCCGTCGTCGCCGAGTACCCCGAGTGCGCCCAGGCGTCGCAGGACCCGCGCGAGGGCGGCGCCGTCCACCGGCTCGACGCCGACACCAGCGGCTGCGTCCTCTTCGCGCGCGACCGGGAGGCCTGGGGCCACCTGCGCCGCCAGTTCGTCGAGCGGACCGTCGTGAAGGTCTACCTGGCGCTGGTGGCGGGCCGCGTGTCGTCCGGCGGCGTCTGCTCGGTGCCGCTCGCGCAGCGCGGCGGCCGCTCGGTCCCGGTCCCGGACGAGGGGCGCGGCGACCGGCTCCCCTCCCGGACCGGGACGCCCAGGCAGGCCGAGACGCGCTGGGAGGTGGCCCGTCCCTTCGAGCGGCACACGCTGCTCGAGGTGCGCATCCCCACCGGCACCATGCACCAGATCCGGGCCCACCTGTCCTACCTCGGCCATCCGGTGGCGGGCGACCTCGACTACGGCGGCGCCGCCGCCGCGCTGCCCGGGCTCGACCGCCACTTCCTGCACGCCTGGAAGCTCGAGTTCGAGCGGCCGGAGGGCGGCCTGGTCGAGGTGCAGAGCCCGCTGCCCCCCGAGCTGGCCGAGGCGATGGCGCACCTGGCGGGAGCCTAGAAACACGAAGGCCCCGCCGCGGTTCGCGGGCGGGGCCTGGGAGCGGCCGGAAGTCCGGCTCGCCTACTGCGGCGGAGCGGGCGGTGCGCCCTCCTCCACCAGCAGCGGGGGATCGGTCATCATGCCGATGGTGTTCACGCCGGCCTTGTGGGCCTCGTCGAGCACCTTCACGGCGAACTCGTAGCGCGTGCCGTCCTGGGCGTTGAAGAAGAGCACCTTCGAGAGGTGCCCCTCGAAGACGGGCTTCAGCTTGACCATCGCCTCCTCGACCGTCAGGTCCTGCCGGTTGAGGAGGACGCGGCCGTTCTTCAGGGCGGTGAGCACGATCTGGTCCGGCGGAACGGAGTCCGGCGGGACCACCTGCGTGTTGGGCGGCTCGAACTCCGGCACGCGCATGTACATCTGCTTCTCGGCGAGCGGGGTGAGCACCATGAAGATGATGAGCATCACCAGCACCACGTCGATGAGCGGCGTGACGTTGATGTCGGTGAGGGGCGACTTGGAACCGAGCGCCATCGACATGGCTACTTCGCTCCCTTCACGTCGGACTCGTCCTTGAGCTGCGCTGGCGGCCAGCGAGACGCCCATCACCTTGGTCTTGGTGACCTCGAGGATGACCTCGCGGATCATCTTGTAGTCGGCCTCGCGGTCGGCCTTGAACATGATGGGCGCGCCCGGCTGCTTCTGCATCTGGGCCTCGAGCGCGGCGGCCAGATCGTCCCTCTTGATCTCGTCCTTCTCGATGAACGACTTCCCGTCGCGCGTCACCGAGAGGATGATCGGGTCACCGCCGCTCTTCAGCTCGCTCACCAGCTTGGCGTCGGGGAGGGTGACCGGCTTGCCGCGCTGGAGCATGGGCGTGATCACCATGAAGATGATCAGGAGCACCAGCACCACGTCGACGAGCGGCGTGACGTTGATGTCGCTCTTGACGCCCTTGCTGCCTACGTCCATCGACATGACGAGGTTCCCTGGCCGGGCCGGACGGGCCTAGCGCCCTTCCTTGATGAAGAAGTCGACGAGCTCGGTGGTCGAGTCGTTCACGTCCACCGTGATCTCCTCCACCCGGTTGGTGAAGTAGTTGAAGAACATGACGGCCGGGATGGCGACGAGCAGGCCGAAGGCGGTGGTCACGAGCGCCTCGGCGATGCCGGCGGAGACCGAGCCCAGGCCGCCGGAGCCGGTGGCGGCCATGGCCTGGAAGGCGGTGATGATGCCGGCCACGGTGCCGAGCAGCCCGACGAACGGGGCGGTGGAGCCGATGGTGGCGAGCGAGCCCAGGCCGCGGCGCAGGTCGGTGATCGTGCGGAGCGTGCTGCGGTCGATGGCGCGGTTCACCGCGGCGACCACGTCGAAGTCGCCGATCTCGCGATCGCCGCCGTGGGCGCCGAGCGACTCCCGGCCCAGGCGGTACTCCTCGAGCGCCAGGCCGAGCACCTTCGGGAGGTAGCCCTTGGCGTACTCCTTCGAGTGGGACAGCTCGACGGCCTCCTTGAACTTCCCGGCGGGGAGCAGCGTGGCGAGCTCGGTCGCGAACTTCCGCGAGGCGGCGCCGGCGCGCGAGTAGGTGATGATTCGCTCCACGGCCACCGCCAGCGACCACACGCTCATGATGGCGAGGACGATGGCGATGAACTTCGCGAACGGGCCCATGGAGCGCCACATGTTCACGAGGTCGAAGGACATCACGGGTTCGGCGGCAAGCACCACCTGGTTGACGACGTCGATCACGGGAAGGGACATCTCGGTATTCTCCTCGGGTGAAGCGGAAGCGGGTGCGCCCGCTACTGCGCGAAGCGGATGGGGAGGATGACGTAGATCGCGGTGGGCTTGCCCTGGGCGTCGGCCCCGGGGGTCCATTCGCAGCTCGTGACAGCGGTCTTGATGGCCTCGCCGATGCGCGGGTCGGGGAGCGCCGTGAGGAAGGAGAACGCGCCGACCGCGCCGTTGGAGTACACCGCGAACTTCACGGTGATCGGGCCGGAGACGAAGCTCTGCAGCGCCTGGGGCAGGCGCAGGCTCTCGGAGACGCAGTTCCGCACCACCGCCTTCGGCTCCTTGAAGCCGGCGCTCATGTACTTGGGCGCCTCCTCGTAGCCGCCGGGCTGCGACACCTGCCCGCCGACGACGCCTCCGACCGTGCCGCCCTCGACGCCGTCGTCGGAGCCGTAGTCGTCCTCGGGCTCGTTCGGATCGGGGGGCTTGATCTGGTCGTCGACCGACTTCGGCTGGATCATCGCCATCGGCGGGGCCTTCCGCGTCTCGACCTTGGGCTGGTCGGAGGGCGGCTTCTTCTTGGCCGCGGGCGGCGGAGGGGGAGGCGGCGGCGGCTTGGGCGCCGCCGGGCGGACGAACTTCACGTCCACCACCGGCTCCGACTTGACCGCCGCACGGATCCGCTCGCCCGCCACGATCAGGAACGCGACGAACAGGATCTGGACGACCGTGGAGCCAGCGAGAAAAGCGCTGCGCCGGGCGACGCGCTTGCCGCCCTCTGTCTTCGTGACTTCGTCGAACACGCCGGGGCCTCGTTTGACGGAAAAATCAGCCCGGAAAGGCAAGGAATTGACGGGCGGCTTTTAGCGGCACCGTCAACGGATGTCAACCGTTTGGCTACACGGCCTGCCGGGGCCATTCCGTCGCCTTTCGCTTCGACTTTCGGATCACCCGGCGACCCGGCCCGGCCGAAAATATTCGGAGCCGGCTCGCCGCCCCTCCTCGCCCAAAGGTACCCGTCCGGGAGTGGCCGACAATGAAGGGTTTCGCGCGCTATCGCGGCCCTCGACCTCCCCGGGTCGACCTGCACGGGGCTGTAGGGAACAAGCGCAAGGTCGTTGACATTCCCAATACCGGTGCGTAGAAATCGCAGACTTCAGGCCATCCCGTAACACTGTGTTGCGGGACCGTTTCAGGGCGGCCTCAAAGGGTTTCTACCGGCTCTCACCGTCTGGCTTCAGCACCGTCGCATCTCTCCTAGGGAGGAAGTCATGAGGAAGAAGTTGCATTACCTCCTGCGGCTCGCACCGGTCGCAGTGCTTCTCTGCGCTGGAATCGCCTCCGCACAAGTCACCGGTCAGATCGTGGGTCAGGTCACGGATGCCGCCTCTGGCAAGCCCGTGGCCGGCGCACTGGTGATCGCCACCAGCCCCGCCCTCCAGGGCGAGTCCACCGCCGTCACCGACGCCAAGGGTGAGTACACCCTGACGACGCTGCCGCCCGGCAAGTACAAGGTCGCGGCGCAGCTCTCCGGCTACAAGCCCACCGAGCGGACGGACATCGTCCTCCGGGTCGGGTACACCCTCCGCGCGAACCTCTCGATCATCCCCGAGGCCGTCCAGATGGAGGAGCAGGTCGTCAAGACCGGTCTCGCTCCGGTGGTGAACATCGGCACGGCCGAGGCCGGGACGATCGTGTCGAAGGAGTTCCTCTCCTCGATCCCGACCGCCCGCACCTACGAGAACGTGGCGACCATCGCCCCCACCGCCCAGCGCGACTTCTACGGCATCAGCTTCGCCGGCGCGTCCTCGCCCGAGAACAACTACATCATCGACGGCCTGCGCGTCTCCGACCCGGCCCTCGGCACCCTCGGCACCAACCTGCTCACGAACTTCGTCGACCAGCTGGACATCAAGGTCGGCTCGTTCATGCCCGAGTTCGGGTACTCGTCGGCCGGCATCATCAACACCGTGACCAAGTCCGGCGGCAACGAGTTCCACGGCTCCATCTGGGGCAACCTGACCCCCGGCTTCTTCACGCCGGCGCTCCCCGCCATCGGCACCAACGGCGACGGTCTCGCCTCCTACAGCTCCCCCTACAAGGGAAGCTACGCGGCTGACTTCGGCGTCGAGGTCGGCGGCCCCATCGTGAAGGACAAGCTCTGGTTCTACGCCGGCTTCGCGCCGCAGATGTCAGTACAACGCGCGGACCATGTACTACCGCTACAAGAGCCAGGCCTGCGTCCGCGACCCGTCCAACCCGCTCTGCAAGAACGACGGGACGACCCAGGCCGGGACGCCGCTCGCCGGTTACCAGCAGGACGCCACCGGCCAGTACATCATGGCCCCCATCGCGGGGAGCGACCAGGTCTACGGTTCCGGCTTCAACACCTACTTCGGCATCGCCAAGCTCACCTGGCTCATCAACGAGAACAACAACGTCTTCGTGTCCTTCAACACGCAGCCCACCACCGACTTCGGCCGCGCGACGGCCTACGCCTCGCCGGCGGCTGCCTCGATCAAGGACACCAACAACACCACGAACGCCACGTTGAACTACACCGGCAAGTTCCTCGACAAGCACCTCCTCGTCGAGGTCAAGGGCGGCTGGTTCAACTCCACGTTCACCGAGGGCGGCGGGACCATCAACGGCGTCGACCGGCTCAACACGCCGACGATCAACTGGCTCACCGTCCAGCCGATGGCGAACTTCGGGCTCCCCGGCTTCCAGTGCCCCACCAACGACACCGCCTGCGTCCTCAACAACTACACCACCGGCGGCACGGGCTACGTCCAGAACCCCGTCAACAACCGGTACGCGGGTAGCGCGGCCGTCACCGGCCTCTTCTCCCTGGCCGGCCAGCACCAGCTGAAGGGCGGCGTGCAGATCGAGTACGCCACCTACAACAACACCCGGTACTACGCCGGTGGCGGCCTCTTCAGCGCCCGCGGCTACAACGGGACGACGAGCTTCGGCAACAGCTTCGACATCGTCCGCGGCTACGGCGTCGTCCAGTTCAACGCCGACGGCGTGGGCGACCAGATTCTGCACCCAGTTCGGTCCCGACGGCACCTGCACGGGCGGCGGCAACCCCGGCTTCCTGAATCCCAAGCAGCCGGGCAAGCTCGTCCAGACCACCGGGACGTGGTCGAACGGCTACTTCCTCCAGGACAGCTGGACCATCGCCAACGTCCTGACCCTGAACTTCGGCGTCCGGCTCGACACCCAGAACCTCAAGAACACCTCGCCCACCGGTCCGACGCACCCGCTCGTGGACGACGCCGGCGTCACCCCGCCCAGCGTCAACATCAACAACGAGTGGGCTCCCCGCGTCCAGGCCGTCTGGGACTTCACGGGCCAGGGCCGCGGCAAGATCCAGGGCAACTGGGGCATGTACTACGAGGCGATTCCCCTCGACCTCGCGCTCCGCTCGCTGGGCATCGAGGCCGCCATCGGCTCCGGTGGCTACCAGATGAGCAGCTGCACCACCCCGGTCACCCCCGGCCAGAACTCGACGGGCAACCCGTTCAACCAGTGCCCCAACGTCTACGGCCTCGCCGTCGGCCAGGGCCCCGGCCCGAACACCGTCGACCTCTCCGGCTCCACCAGCGCCGCCGGCGCGTTCGGCTTCTCGCCGTACAACCCCTTCTACACGCCGGTCGCTCCCGGCCTGAAGGGCGCCTACACGCAGCAGTTCGGCGGCGGCATCGAGTACGAAGTCCTCCAGGACCTCTCCGTCGGCGTGAACTACCTCGGCCGGCGGATCGGCGACGTCATCGAGGACATCTCGTCCAACGACGGCAACACCTTCATCATCGCCAACCCGGGCGTCACCGCTCCGTACCAGCCCGTCGCGGGTGGCGGGTACGTCAGCGCCCAGTACGCCACCGGCACGGACAACGCGTCGGGCTCGTCCTACTTCGTCAAGTGGCCGAAGCCGACCCGTTCGTACGACGCCTTCACGGTGACCCTGAACAAGAACTTCTCGAAGAACTGGCTGATGCAGGCGAGCTACACGTGGTCGTCGCTCCGCGGCAACTACCCCGGCCTCTTCCGCACCGAGGACGGGCAGCTCGACCCGAACATCACCTCCGAGTACGACCTGGTCTCGCTGCTCGGCAACAAGACCGGCCCGCTCGGCGGCAACCGCAACAACCAGATCAAGTTCGCCGGCTCCTACGCGGCGGTGCTCTCCCCGGTCCTCACGCTCGTTCCCAGCGTGAACTTCCAGGCCTTCTCCGGTCAGCCGGTGAGCGCCCTGGCCCGTCACCCGCTGTACGGCGCCGGCCAGTCCTTCGTCCTCCCCCGCGGCCTCGTCGGCGACCTCCCCTGGACCTTCCAGTTCGACGTCGGCGCCAAGGCCATCTGGGCCATCTCGGGTCCCTACACCCTCGCGTTCAGCCTCGACATCTTCAACCTGCTGAACATGACCACGACCCAGTGGGTGGACCAGAACTACTCGATCGACTCGCGAATCCTGCCCATGCAGAACTCGCAGTGCTCGAGCAAGACGTCCATCAGCGCGGCCAACCCGCTGACGGCCCTGCAGGCTGCTTGCTCCGACCTCCGGTACGCGAGGACCACGGACAACCAGGCTCCCGTCATCAACCCGAACTTCGGCCAGCCGGCTGCCTCACCGGTCGGAGTGACCTACCAGTCGCCCATCGCGGCCCGGTTCGGCGTCCAGCTCTCGTTCTAGAGCCAGCCGGCACAGGAGAATGAACATGACCAACGATAGGCACTGGAAGGTTTCCCTCCTCGGAGCCATGGTCGCCGTCGCGACCCTGGTGACTGCCTGCGACCCGTACCTGGGCGCGAACACGGCAGCCCCCGCGGTCATCGGCATCATGGTGGTCCCGGGCGCCTCGGCGAACCGGAACTACAACTTCGTCGTCGACCAGCCGGCCGTCTGCCCGGGCGGTCTCCCCTACCCGCCGGCCTCCGGGACCTGGTTCGCCAACACGTTCCCGGGTGGCAAGGGCAACTGCGGCGACGGGACGACCGTCCTCGTGGCCTGCCCCGAGGATTGCTGGCCGCCGCGGACCGGTCCGGGCTTCGCCCCGTACTTCCTCGGCGACCTCTCGGGCAGCTACGGCTGCGCCATTCCCGGCGACCCGCGCTGCGCGGGTGGCAACTACAGCTACGCCGCCTCCGACGCCTACACGCTGACGGAGATCCCGCCGCTCAACACCGGCCCGGTGAACGACAACCCCATCCTGGGGACCTACCGGTACAACCAGATGCGCATCCTCTTCAACAAGGGGATGAACGGCGCCACGATCCAGAAGCTCGCCGCCAACGCGACGGCTGGCTCGCTCTGCGACGGGGCCGACGGCATCACGGTCACCAAGCAGAGGCCCCTCGACGCGGCGCCGGTCGACATCAAGGCGCTCGTCAACGTCTGCTACGTTCCGAGCAGCTCGAACCTGAACTGGGGTTCCTCGATGACGGTCCAGTACCGGATCGTCACCGGGACCGCGGCGCCGCGCGCTGCAGCCGCTCACCACCTACCGGGTGACCGGGACCGTGGAAGACCAGCAGGGCAACTCGCTCCCCGTGGACGCGACGTTCATCGACGTCCGACGTGTGGACGCCGGCGCCGGCGCCCGCGCCCGCGAAGGCCGCGCCGTAGCGAGCCGTTCGTAGATTGAGATGCATCGAGGAGCCGGCCCCCGGGCCGGCTCCTCTCTTTTTGTCCGCAGCCCGCGTCGGGTGGGCAGCCGTGGACGGGCTGCCAAAGGAAAGGCCCCGGTCCGCTCGCGCGGGCCGGGGCCTCGGTTCGTCGGGAACGGTGGGCGACTACTTCAGGCCGGCGACCTTCGCGACCTCTTCGGCGTAGTTCTCGGCCTTCTTCTCGAGCCCCTCGCCGAGGACGAAGCGGGCGAAGCGGCGGATCTGGATGTTCTCGCCGATCTTGGCCACCTGGTCGTTGATCATCTCCTGCACCGACTTCTTGTCGTCCTTCACGAAGGGCTGCTCGAGCAGGCAGACCTCCTTGAAGAACTTGTCGACCTTGCCCTGGGCGATCTTCTCGATGATGGCCTCGGGCTTCTTCTGGTCCTGGAACTGGGCCTTGGCGATCTCGAGCTCCTTGGCCACGATCTCGGCGGGAACCTCCTCGCGCCGGACGTACTGCGGGGCGGCCGCGGCGATGTGCATCGCCACGTCCTTCACCAGGGCCTGGAAGGCGTCGGTGCGGGCCACGAAGTCGGTCTCGCTGTTCACCTCGACGAGGACGCCGATCTTGCCGCCCATGTGGACGTAGCTGCCGACCGCGCCCTCGGAGGCCAGCCGGCCCGCCTTCTTGGCGGCGGAGGCGAGCCCCTTCTTGCGCAGGAACTCCTCGGCCTTGGCGAAGTCGCCGGCCGTCTCGGCCAGCGCCTTCTTGCAGTCCATCATCCCGGCCCCGGTCTTCTCCCGGAGCTCCTTCACGGCGTTCGCGCTGATCTCTGCCACTTGTGTTCCTCTCTTTCGGTTTCTCGGAAGACGAGGGGGCGGGCCCTGTTCGAGCCCGCCCCCGGAGATTCGGTCGGCGGACGCCGGCTACTTGGCGGCAGGCTCCTCGGTCGTCGGGACGACGACCTCGCCCTTGCGCAGCACCTCGACGTTCGCGCTGGCGGCGCCGCGATCCTCGCGGGGCTCGCGGCGGGGGCCACGGCGGGGGCCGCGGCGGTCGCGCTTGTCGCCGCGCTCGCTGGCGGCGTCACGCTCGTCCTGGGCGGTCGACTCGTCGCGGCCGCCGTGCTCGGCGACCCACACCGAGTGGCGCGCCTTGCCCTCGATGCAGGACTCGGCCACCTTGGAGGTGAAGAGCCGGATGGAGCGGATGGCGTCGTCGTTGCCCGGGATGGTGAAGTCGATGCCCTCGGGATCGCAGTTGGTGTCGACCACCGCGACCACCGGGATGCCGAGCCGGTTGGCCTCGTGCACCGCGATGTACTCCTTCTTCGTGTCGATGACGAAGAGGGCGGCCGGCAGCCGCGTCATGTCCTTGATGCCGCCCAGGTTCTTCTCGAGCTTCTCGCGCTCGCGCTCGAGGGAGGCGACCTCCTTCTTGGGGAGGCGCTCGTAGGTGCCGTCGGCCTTCATCTTCTCGATGGTCTTCAGGCGGTCGATGCCGGTCTTCACCGTCTTGAAGTTGGTGAGGGTGCCGCCCAGCCAGCGGTTCGTCACGTAGTACATCCCGCTGCGGCTGGCCTCCTCGCGGATGGCGTCCTGGGCCTGCTTCTTCGTGCCCACGAAGAGCACCGTGCCGCCCTTGGCGACCGAGTCGGACACGAAGCGGAAGGCGCTGCGGGCCAGCCCGACCGTCTTCTGGAGGTCGATGATGTAGATGCCGTTGCGGGCGCCGAAGATGTACGGCTTCATCTTCGGGTTCCAGCGCTTGGTCTGGTGACCGAAGTGGACGCCGGCCTCGAGCAGCTGCTTCATCGTGATGGCAGAGCCGCTCGACTGGAGCGCTCCGGCCATCGTGTCGGCGGCGGGGGCGGGGGTGGGAGGAGCGACGGGCTCGACGGGCTCGACGGACGGGTTCTGCGGATCCTGCGTTTCCATGTGCGTCTCCGGTTGTTGGCCTCCACTCCTCGTTGCGTGCCGGCTGCCTTCGCAGGGCCGGAGAAAAGGAACATCCTTCTCCCGACGCTCGCGACCGGGGTAGCCGACCGAGAAGTGTGCGTATTTACGACGGGGGGGATCTAACACAACGCAGCGTGCCCCGCAACGCCGCGGAACCGCAGGGAGAATGCGCTACTCCCGGGAAGCCCGCCACCACCTCATCTGCACGAGCTCGCCGTCGTAGCCCCGCCAGGCCACCGCCCGCGGCGCCGCGCCCGGGCAGGCGTGCCGGGCCACCCTCCTGCCGAAGGCCAGGGTCGAGGATCCACAGGCCGGGCAGCGAAACATCACGGACAGAATCCCTTGATCCTCGTGGCTTAGGACTCACGTCGCCGGATGCGGGCGGCCCGGCGGCGGTCCCAGGAGGCCCCGGGCCCGGTAGGCCTCCAGCTCGGCCAGCTCGGCCTCCTCCCCGCCGATCGACCGCCCGGCGTCGGCGAGCGCCGTGGACGCACAGGCCGGGCAGGGGGGGAACCCCAGGCTTCGCACGCAGGCGACCCGCGTCACCCCGGCCTCCTCGGTCTCCCAGGAGGTGGTGGCGTCGATCTCGGCCACGGGGACCCCCAGGCCGGCCAGCGCCTCCTCCTTCTCGCTCCCCGACCGCGTGAGCCACCCGGACCTCGAGGGCCAGCGACGGGACGCCCGCCTCGGCGGACGAGGACGTCCGCCCGCCAGGACCCGACCGGCCCCTCGAGCTCCGCCCCGTCCCCGGCGGAGGCGAGGTCGACGGGGGCGGGGCGCCGGCAGGCCGGGCAGCGCGTCGAGAGGACGACCCGCCGCCGGCCCCCGAAGGCCTCCCCGCACAGCCAGGCCAGCCGCTCCTTGGCGTTCTGGTGCAGCGCCGTCTCGGGGGAGGTCAGGGGGCAGGCGGAGCCCGGGCGGTGGGCGAAGTGGCGGGCCCGGACGCGTCCGAGGTGCGGGACGAGCACGTCCGCGCAGGCCGGGCAGGTGAACGGGGCGCGGTCTCCCCGGCGCCGCGGGTCGAGCTCGCCCACGTGGACGCGCGCTCCCTCGCGGTCGCGGGCCCACGACAGGATCACCCGGGGCGTTGCGCCTGGCACGGTGCCGAGTGTATCTCCACCCCCGGAGGTCACATGGCTCTCGAGACGGGAAAGAAGGCGCCGGACTTCGCGCTCCTCGACCAGGACGGCGAGAAGGTGAAGCTGTCGGACTACAAGGGAAGGACGGTCGTGCTCTTCTTCTACCCGAAGGCCATGACCTCTGGTTGAAGCCAGGAGGCGAGCGACTTCCGTGACGAAGTCGAGGCATTCAAGAAGAAGAAGGCCGTGATCCTGGGCGTGTCGAAGGACGAGCCCCGGACCCAGAAGAAGTTCGAGGAGAAGTTCCAGCTCCCGTTCCGGCTGCTGTCGGACCCCGACGCCGAGATGCAGAAGGCCTGGGGCGTGTGGGGAGAGAAGAACATGTACGGCAAGAAGGTCTTCGGCACGGTGCGCACCACCGTGATCGTCGGCCCCGACGGCAAGGTGGTGAAGGTGTTTCCCGAAGGTGAAAGTCGCCGGTCACGTGGCCGAAGTCCTGGAGGCCCTGTAGGCCGGGAGCGCCAGCCCGGATCGCGCTCGGCCCGCGCCTTCGCGCGGCGGCCGCTCCGGGACGACCTGGTGGACGCGGCAGTGCTCGAGGTCCTCGGCCTGGTGCGCGAGCAGGGCTGGCTCGCCGACCGGGCCCTCGAGGTGGTGCTCCGCCGCCAGAAGCGGCTCTACTCGGCCGAACGGCGCGCCGCGGCCGAGGCGCTGTACGGGGTGGTCCGGGCCCAGGGCCGGCTGGAATGGCTGCTGGGACGCAAGGCCGCCGTCGGCGAGCTGTACGCGGCGTCGCTGGTGGGGCCGGGCGGCCTGTCGATCGAGGCGGCCGAGCGCCGGATGGGGCTGCCCCGCGGGACGCTCGCGCCGCTCGCCGGCGGCGACGCGCGCCTGGCGGCCATCGCCGACCCGGTGGCGCGCCTGTCGGCCGAGGGCTCGCTGCCCCCGTGGCTGGCCGAGCGGCTGGTCGCGGAGATGGGGCTCGACGAGGCGCGGCTCTTCTCCCAGGCGGTGAACACCCGGGCGCCGCTCACGGTGCGGGCGAACCTGATCCGCACCACCCGGGACGCCCTGAGGGAGCAGCTCGCGCAGGAAGGGGTGGAGTCCGAGCCCACCCGCCTGTCCCCCTGGGGCCTCACGCTCGACGGCCACGCCAACGCCTTCGGGCTCGCCGCCTTCAAGGGCGGGCTGTTCGAGATCCAGGACGAGGGGAGCCAGCTCATCGCGCTCGCCTGCGGCGCGCGGCCGGGCATGAAGGTCGTGGACGCCTGCGCCGGAGCCGGCGGCAAGAGCCTGGCGCTCGCGGCGGAGATGCACAACCGCGGGACGATCCTGGCCCTCGACGTCGAGGCCGAGCGGCTCGAGGACGCCCGGCGAAGGGCCAGCCGGGACGGCGTGGACAACCTCCGGATCCGGGCGATCCCGGCCGGCGCCGAGGCCGACCTGGCGCTCCGCGACCAGGAAGGGAAGGCCGACGTCGTGCTCGTGGACGCGCCCTGCAGCGGCCTGGGGACGCTCCGTCGCAAGCCCGACGCCCGCTGGCGGCTCGGCCCCCGGGATCCGGAGCGGTTCGCCGTCACGCAGAAGGAGCTGGTGACGCGATTCTCACGATTGGTGAAGCCGGGTGGACGGCTCGTCTACGCGACCTGCTCGGTGACCCGGACCGAGGACGAGGAGGTGGCCGAGGTCGCCGGGTCGCTTGCGGGCTTCGCACCCCTGCCGCTCGAGAAGACCCTCGGCGCCGAGATCGCGCGCGCGGCCGGTGCGGTGGGACACGAGCTCCGGCTCTGGCCCCACCGGCACGGGACCGACGGGTTCTTCGTGGCCACCTTCGTCCGCGAGGGCTGACGCGTGCCCGAGCTTCCCGAGGTCGAGATCGCCGCCCGGAACCTCCGGGCCTGGGCCGGGGAACGGCGGATCGAGCGGGCGCGGACCGATCCCCGGGCCGCTCGCATCTTCCGGCCCGCCGACCGCTCCGCCTTCGCGCGGGCCGTCGCCGGGGCCCGCTTCGTCGCCGTCGACCGCCGCGGCAAGCACCTGCTCGTCACGCTCGAGGACCGGCGCGGCCGCGCGCTCGGGCTGTGGAGCCACCTGGGCATGACCGGCAAGTGGGTGCGGCGCGGCGCGGACGACCCTGCGCCTCCCCACTCCCGCGTCCGGCTCGACCTCGACGACGGGAACGCGCTCCACTACCTCGACCCGCGCCTCTTCGGGCGGCTGCGGACCATCCCGGGCGCCGACTTCGCGGGCGTGCCCGACATCGGTGCGCTGGGGCCCGATCCGCTCCACGACGGCATCGACCCCGCACGCCTCGGGGAGCGGCTCCGCGCCACCCGGCGCGCGGTGAAGGTGGCGCTCCTCGATCAGGCGGTCCTCGCCGGGGTCGGGAACATCCACGCGAGCGAGTCGCTCTTCGCGGCGCGGATCGACCCTCGCCGGCGGGGGGGCTCCCTCTCGGCCGCCGAGGTCGGACGCCTGGCCCGGGCCATCGCCGCGTCGCTCCGGCGCGGCATCGAGACGCAGGAGGGGCCCGAGATCGCCTACGTCGAGGAGCCCGGCGCGGAGAACCCGTTCCGCGTCTACGCGCGGGATGGCGAGCGCTGCCCGGCCTGCCGCGCCGAGGAGATCCGGCGCATCGTCCAGGCCCAGCGCTCCACGTTCTTCTGCCCGCGCTGCCAGGGCCCGCGTCCCTCCGGCCGGGCGTGACGGGCCGCGGCCGGGTCGGCTACCATCCGGCCGCGATGCCCCCCGAGGACCTCTCCCTGCTCTCCATCTCCGACCTCCGGCAGCGGTACGTCGAGGAGGGGCGGCCGCTCCCGGCCGGCCTGGAGTCCCTCCTCGAGGCCGACCCGCGCGCCGGCGCGCGCGCCGTCCTGGCGAGCGTGCGCCGCCGCCGGAAGTCGAACCGGGCCGAGGGGCAGCGGCTGCGAAACCTCCTCCGGTACGAGACGCGGCTCTGGGCGCGCGGCGTGACGCTGGTGGCCGGGGTGGACGAGGCGGGGATGGCCCCGCTCGCCGGTCCCGTGGTCGCGGCCGCCTGCATCCTCCCGCGCGACTACCGGCCTCGCGGGGTCGACGACTCCAAGCAGCTCGACGCCGCCGAGCGGGAGCGGCTGGCCGCCGACATCAAGAAGAACGCCGTGGCCTGGGCGGTGGGGCAGGCCGAGGTGGGGGAGATTGATCGGCTGAACATCTACTGGGCCGGAATCCTCTCGCTGCGCCGCGCCGTGCTGGGGCTCACGCCCCGCCCCGAGCACCTGCTCATCGACGCCCGGCGCATCCGCGACCTCGACATCCCCCAGGACGGCATCGTCCACGGGGACGCGCTTTCCCTGACCATCGCCGCGGCCAGCATCCTCGCCAAGACCACCCGGGACGCCCTCATGGCGCGGATGGACGACGAGCACCCGGGATACGGTTTCGCACGCCACAAGGGATATCCGACGCCGGACCACGTCGCGGCGCTGCGGGAGCGGGGGGCCTGCCCCATTCACCGCCGGTCATTCGGACCCGTCCGGGACGTCCTGGGGCTCGAGGCCGAGCAGGTCGAGATGTTCCGAGGAGATTGACGCGACGCGTATCCATGGCTTAAGTACCCATCACAAAGGAAATGCCCGACGGTGAAGGTGCGTCTCGCGGGCCCGGCGGATGAGCCCCGGGCGAGGCGCCCCCCGATCCCGGCGAACGCATGGAAGAAAACCAGAGAAGAGACCCCCACCCGCACGAGGCGCGGGACCCCCAAGAGACTTCGAGCCCCAGCGAGGCGACGCCAACGGGCGGCGCCGGCGGGGAAGGCACGCCAGGCCGCCGTCGGCGCCGGTCGCGTCGCGGTCGCGGCCGCAAGCCCGGCGAGGTCGCCGGTTCGCCCGAGGGAATCCCGGGCGAGAGCCGCCCGCCCCGCCACGAGCCGCGCGACGCCATCCGCACCATCGACGTCGGCGGCGGACGGCCCGCACGCGAGCACGAGGCCCGCCGCCCGGCCCACGAGTCCGGAGGGACGCCGGGGAAGCAGCGGGCACGAGTCCGAGGGACGCCGAGGGTCCAGCGAGTCCGAGGCTCGCCGCCCGGCCCACGAGTCCGAGGGGCGCCGAGGAAGCAGCGCGCCCGAGAGGAGCCGGCAGGAACGCGATCCCGACGGACGCCGCCCGTCCCACGACGGCGAGCGCCGGCGCGCCGCGCACGAGCCCGACCGGCGCCACGGTGCGCCGCGCGGCCTGGCTCTCGACCCGGAGATGCCGCGCCCCGATCGCGAGCCGGAGATCCCGCTCGACCGGCTGGACCGGGACGCGGTCCGGGTGATCTCGCGGCTCCGTCACATGGGGCACCAGGCCTACTTCGTGGGCGGCTGCGTCCGCGACCTCATGCTGGGCCGGACGCCCAAGGACTTCGACCTCGCCACCGACGCCCACCCGGGCGAGGTCCGGGCCATCTTCCGCAACTGCCGCCTCATCGGCCGGCGCTTCCGGCTGGCCCACGTCTTCTTCCGCGACGGCAAGATCATCGAGGTCGCCACCTTCCGGCAGAACCCGGTGGACGTGGGCGACGACGTGCCCACCGACGCCGACCTCCTCATCACCCGGGACAACGTCTTCGGGACCGCCGAGGAGGACGCGCGCCGCCGCGACTTCACGGTGAACGGCCTCTTCTACGACCCGTTCCTGGGCGAGGTCATCGACTACGTCGGCGGGCGCGCCGACCTCGAGGCCCACCGGATCTCCACCATCGGCGACCCCGAGATCCGCATGCGCGAGGACCCCGTCCGGGCGCTGCGCGCGGTGCGCTTCGCGGCCCGGCTCGGCTTCACCATCGAGCCCGAGGTCTTCGAGGCCATGCGGCGGCACTCGGGCGAGCTGGCCCGGTGCGCCCCGCCCCGCGTGCTCGAGGAGATCTTCAGAATCCTCCGCTGCACCGGCGCACAGCGCGCCTTCGAGCTGCTCCGCTCCTCGGGGATGCTGCCGGTCGTCCTCCCGTCCCTCTCCAAGGCGCTCGACGGCGGGGGGGCCGAGGCCCGCACCCGGTTCGCCACCCATCTCGCCGCCCTCGACGGGCTCGTGCGAGCCGGGGAGGAAGCCTCCGACGCCGTGCTGCTCGGCGCGCTGCTCGTCCACCTCCACGGGGGCCCCGAAGGAGAGGAAGGCGCCGACGCCCTGCTGGCGGAGCTCGTCCAGACCGCCCGGTTGCCGCGCAAGATGGCCGACCGGGCGCGCATGGCGCTGCGGGCCCAGCGGCTCTTCCACGGGCCGCCGCGCCGCCGCCGTCGCGGCGGGCTCTCCGCCCAGGCGTACTTCGACGACGCCCTCCTCCTGCTGCGGATGACCGTCCGGGCCACCGGCCAGGGCGGGGAAGCGCTGGCGAGGTGGGAAGCGGAGTCGCGCGGAGGGCACGGAGGAGGCGGGGAGGAGATCGATCCCTCGCTCCTCGACGAGGCCGCACCGGCGACCGATTCCCCCGTCCCGGGCCCCCGCGCCCGGCACGCCGCGCCGCGCCCCGCCGCCGCCCGCTGCCGACGGCGGAGGCCCCGGAAGGCACGGTCGAGGCCGCCGGCTCCGAGCCTGCCGCCGCGGAAGATACCCCGGAGGGAGAGGCCCGCCGCCGCCGCCGCCGCCGGGGCGGACGCCGCCGCCGCCGCCGCGGACAGGGCGCCGACGGTGAGACGCCACCCACCCCGCCGGCCTCGCCCGGGGCCCCGTAGTCCCTGACCATTTCGAGTACAATGCGCCAGCCCAGGCGGCCGACCCCATGAAGACACCGACCCCGAGCAGCACCGAGAAGCCGAAGTCCCGATACAAGCGCGTCCTCGTGAAGCTCTCGGGGGAGGCGCTCATGGGCGACGGCAAGTACGGCATCTCGCCGAAGACCCTCGTCGCCATCGCGCAGGACGTGAAGGAGATCGTCGACCTGGGCGTCCAGGTGGCGCTCACCATCGGCGGCGGGAACATCTTCCGCGGCGTGTCCGGGGCCACCGAGGGCATGGACCGCTCCAGCGCCGACTACATGGGCATGCTGGCCACCGTCATCAACGGCATGGCGCTCCAGGACGCCTTCGAGAAGCTGGGCGTGCAGACGCGGGTCCAGTCGGCCATCGAGATGCACCAGATCGCCGAGCCCTACATCCGCCGCCGCGCCATCCGCCACCTGGAGAAGGGGCGCGTGGTCATCTTCGCGGCCGGGACCGGGAACCCGTACTTCACCACCGACACGGCGGCCAGCCTGCGGGCCATGGAGGTCCACGCCGACGTGCTCCTCAAGGCCACCAAGGTCGACGGCGTCTACAACGACGACCCGAAGAAGAACCCGGCCGCGGTGAAGTTCAAGCAGCTCTCCTACCTCGACGTCCTCAAGAAGAACCTCAAGGTGATGGACTCCACCGCCATCAGCCTCTGCATGGACAACGACCTGCCCATCGTGGTCTTCGACCTCACCGTCCGCGGCAACATCAAGCGCGTCGCGCTCGGCGAGGAGATCGGGACCACCGTCGGCAAGGTCTCGACCCGCGCGGCCTAGGCCCGCGCCCACCCACCCGCGAGGAGGGAACATGAGCGCAGCCGACGACATCCTGAAGGACCTCTCCGAGCGCATCGCCCGGACCCTCGATTCGTTCAAGGGCGACCTGCAGTCCATCCGCACCGGCCGCGCCAACCTGCACCTGCTCGACAGCGTGCGGGTCGACTACTACGGCCAGATGACCCCGCTCGCCCAGATCGGGACGCTGGCGGTCGCCGACGCCCGGCTGCTCACGGTGAAGCCGTGGGAGAAGAACCTCATCCCGGCCATCGAGAAGGCCATCCGCGACGCCAACCTGGGGCTCAATCCCCAGGGGGACAAGGACCTCGTCCGCATCCCCATCCCGCCCCTCACCGAGGAGCGGCGCCGGGAGATTGTGAAGCAGGTGAAGCACAAGGGCGAGGAGTTCAAGATCGCCATCCGGGGCGAGCGGCGCGACGCCAAGGAGCTCGTCGAGGCCTCCGAGAAGGACGGCGACGTCTCGCAGGACGAGGCCAAGAAGGCGCTCGAGAAGGTGCAGAAGGCCACCGACGACGGCGTGAAGAAGATCGACGAGATCGTGGCCGCCAAGGAAAAGGACGTGATGCAGGTGTGAGCGGGCCCCTCGGTCCGAACCCTGCGTTGCTCTTCGCCGGCTTCCTCGCGGTCGGCGTGATCGCCGCGACCTTCTTCGCGCTGGCCGGGCGCGCCGCCTCGCCGCCGGGGCGGCGACGGCTCTACGGGATCCTCTGGGTGCTGGTGCTGCTGGTCGGCGGGCCGCTGTGGCTCGTCGCCGCGGCGGGGCTCGGGCTGCTGTGACGAATCCCCCGGTGGGTAGGTGCCGCCGCGCCCGCGCAGCGTGCGGCGACGCGGAGCATCAGTAGGCCGCCGTAGTTCGCGAGCCCCGGTGCCGCTCGTCGCCGGCGGCATCCAGTCGCCACCGCCCGCGCCTTCTGCCAGCTCCGCGGCGACGGACGCGTCGCGCGCTGGCGCGGCGGGACCGCCCCCTACCGGAACTGCGGAAGGGCGGCGATCCGGGCGAGCGCGTCGCCGGGGGCATCCGACGGGAACGGCGCCGAGGACCGGCCGCAGCCGGGTCAGCCAGCGGGCATCGAGGGGCCGGGCTGGCAGCGACGGCGGGAGCGCCGCCGCGGTCGTCTCCATCTTGGGGCCGGAGGCGTCGCCCTGCCCGACCACGAAGCCGGCCAGGAGCAGCGCCGACCGGACGGCGGTGGCCGTCGAGTAGGTGAAGAGCGTCGCGCCCGGCGCGCAGCGGGCGGCCAGGCGCGAGAAGGCGCCGGCGGTCCAGAGCGCCCCGTTCACCTTGGGCGAGAAGGGGTCCCAGTAGACGACGTCGGCGCGGCGCGGCTCGACGTCCAGCCGGTCGAGGGCCTCGCCGAGCCGGAGCTCCCAGGTGAGCCCCTCTTCCTCGTGGCGCCCGTCCCGCATCAAGCTCCGGGCCGCCGCGGCCTCCTCGGCGGACCAGCCGAGCCGGAGCGCCCCCTCGTCGGAGCAGGCCAGCTCGATCGCCCCCAGCTCCCGCTCGAAGCTGACGACGGCCAGCGCCCGGCGACCCGGCCTTCGCGTTCCGGGCCGCCCGGATGGCGGCCAGCGCGTTTCCCGCGGCGCCCAGGCCCACGTCGAAGAGGACGAGCGGTCCGGGGCCCGGCTCGAGCAGCCGCTCCGGGAGCCGCGACTGGGCGACGTAGAGCCGCTCCGACTCGACCGTCGCGCCGATCACCGGGTGCATCACCTCGCCCGCCTCGGCGTCGCGCACCGACGGCGCGCCGCTCGAGGTGGCCACGATCTCGAAGCGGACGCCCGGGGTGACCGGGGCGAGGGAGGCCGGCGGCGAGGCGCGTCGCCCCGGCGCGCGGCGGCTGGGGTCGTGCTCGTGCCGGTCGATGGCGGCCAGGGTCTCGCGCATGAACGGGCCGTAGCGCCCCTCGTCGATGGCCACGCGGGCCGAGGCCATGAGGTCCAGGTAGTGGCGCAGGTTGTGGATGGAGAGGAGGCGCGGTCCGAGCGGCTCCTTGCACTTCATCAGGTGGTGCAGGTAGTCGCGGCCGTGAAGCTGGCAGGTGGAGCAGCCGCAGGCCGGGTCGAGCGGCAGGTCGGCGTGCTTGTGCTCGGCCCGGGTGAGCCGGACGCGCCCGCTGCCGGTGAAGGCGGTTCCCTGCCAGGCCAGCGTGGTGGGGATGACGCAGTCGAACATGTCGACGCCCTGGGCGATGCCCTCGAGCAGGTCGGGCGGCGTGCCCACGCCCATCAGGTAGCGGGGCCGGTCGCGCGGCAGCAGGCCCGCGGCGAGCCCCATCACGTCGAAGCGCTCGGTCCGGGTGTCGCCCACGGCCAGGCCGCCGATGGCGAAGCCGTCGAAGGGGTGCTGGGACAGGAAGCCGGCCGACTCGGCCCGCATCTCCGGCGAGAGGCCGCCCTGCACGATCGCGAACAGGGCCTGCTCGCCGTTCGTCCGGGCCGCCAGGCTGCGCAGCGCCCAGCGGTGGGTCCGCTCCATCGCGGCGCGCACCTCGCTCTCGCCGGCGGTCGAGGGCAGGCAGATGTCGAGCACCATCATCACGTCGGAGCCGATGGCCTCCTGCATGGCCACCGAGGACTCCGGCGTGAGCAGGTGGTAGCGGCAGTCGATGTAGCTCTGGAAGCGGGCTCCCTGCTCGGTGAGGGTCCGCTCGGCGGGGAGCGAGAAGATCTGGAAGCCGCCCGAGTCGGTGAGGATGGGCCGGTCCCATCCCATGAAGCGGTGCAGGCCGCCCAGGCGGCGCATGGACTCGAGGCCAGGGCGGAGCAGCAGGTGGTAGGTGTTGGCGAGGACGATCCCGGCTCCCAGGGAGCGGAGGTCGTCCGGCGTGAGGCCGGTCACCGATCCGCGGGTCCCCACCGGCATGAAGGCGGGCGTCTCGACGCGGCCGTGCGGGGTCACGAAGGCCCCGCGACGGGCGTTCGTCTCCGCGTCGCGGACCCCGGGAGTGAAGTGAAATGGCATGCGCGAGGTCGGTATAGACCGCCAGGGCCCCTTCAGGCCACCGTGACCTTGCGCACGCCCCGCTTCCCGAGCCAGGCGCCCACGCGCTCGCGCGTGTCCCCCTGCAGCACGAGCGCACCGCCCTCGAGCGCGCCGCCGCAGCCGAGCGCGCGCTTCAGGTCTCCGAGCCAGCTCTCGAGCTCCCGGGGCGGCAGGTCGAGCTTCTCCACCACCGTCACGATCTTGCCGCCTCGCCCGGCCCGCTCCATCCGCACCACGGCCCGGGCCGGAGGAGGCGCGCTCGGGCGCCTTCCGGGGCGGTGGCGCCGCGGCCGGCTCCGGGGCCGGCGGGAGGGAGCCCATCCGCGCCGCCAGCCCGGCCAGGGCGGCGTGGAACGGGCCGGGAGGAGCGGCGGGCGGCGGTGCCTTGTCTCGCTTGGACATGCGGCGGGGGCTCAGGGCTTCCAGCCGTGCGCGATGGGGAGACGCCGTCCCTCGCCGAAGGCCTTGCCCGTGACCTTCAGCACCGGCGCCGCCTGGCGCCGCTTGTACTCGCTCCCGTTCACCATGCGGAGCACGCGCCGGACGAGGTCCTCGGGGTGGCCGCGCCGGACGATCTCCTCCACCGGGAGGCGGTCCTCCACGTAGGCCGCCAGGATGTCGTCGAGGACGTCGTAGGGCGGCAGCGAGTCCTGGTCGACCTGCCCCGGCTTCAGCTCCGCCGAGGGCGGCTTGGTGAAGGTCCGCTCGGGGATGGCGTCCCGCCCCAGCGCCCGGTTCGCCGCGCGGGAGACCCGGTAGACGAGCGTCTTCGGCACGTCCCCGATCACCGCCAGGCCGCCGGCCATGTCGCCGTAGAGCGTGCAGTAGCCCACGGCCATCTCGCTCTTGTTGCCGGTGGAGAGGAGGAGCGCGCCGGTCTCGTTGGAGAGGGCCATGAGGAGCTGGCCGCGGATGCGGGCCTGCACGTTCTGCTCGGTCAGGTCCCCGGGGGGATGGCCGAAGGTCCGGCCCAGGGAATCCAGGTAGGCCGCGTGCATGGGCTCGATGGGGATCTCGTGGAAGGCGATGCCCAGCCGCTCGGCGAGCACCCGCGCGTCCTCCCGGGAGTGGTCCGAGCTGTAGCGGGACGGCATGGCCACGCCGGTGACGCGGTCCGCCCCGAGCGCCACCACCGCGATGGCCGCCGTCAGCGCGCTGTCGATGCCGCCCGACAGCCCGATGACCGCGCTGCGGAACCCGCACTTCCGCACGTAGTCGCGCACCCCGAGGCAGAGCGCCCGGAACACCTCGTCGGCCTGGCCGTCGTCCGACGGCGACGGGGGGCGCGGCGCGGCGAGGGCGCTGCCGTCCGGCGAGAGGACCTGCACGTCGCCGCCGTCGAGGTCGGCGAGGAGCAGCGCCTCCTGGAACAGGGGCGCCCGCGCCAGGATCCGCCCGTCGGCCGCGACCAGCATCGACCCGCCGTCGAAGACGAGCGAGTCGTTGCCGCCCACCTGGTTCACGTAGGCGATGGGCGCCCCGTGGGATCGGGCCGCCGCCGAGAGCATGCGCTCCCGGAGCTCCGGCTTCCCGAGCGCGTAGGGGGAGGCCGAGACGTTCACCACCAGTCCGGCACCGCCGGCGACGAGGTCGGCGATGGGGTCGCGGTCGTAGCGGGGGCGGTCCCAGAAGCGCTTGTCGTTCCAGATGTCCTCGCAGACCGACAGGCCGAGCCGGAGCCCCACCGACTCGGCGGGCGCGGCGGTGCTCGCGCCGGCCGGCGAGGAAGTAGCGGGTCTCGTCGAAGACGTCGTAGGTGGGCAGGAGCGACTTCCGCCCCACCGCCGCCAGCCGGCCGTCCTCCACGAGCGCCACCGAGTTGAAGAGGCCGGGCGGCGGGGCGCCGGGCGCGCGTTCCGGGAACCCGAAGGCGACCGCGATGCCGCGCGACCAGCCGGCCGGGCGCGCGAGCTCCTCCACCGCCGCCGCGCAGCGGGCCACGAACTCGGGCATGTCGAGGAAGTCGCGGGGCGGGTAGCCCGAGATGGCCAGCTCGGGGAAGGCCACCAGGCTCGCGCCGGCCTCGCGGGCCCGCTCGGTGAGCTCGCGGATCTTGCGGGCGTTTCCGTCGAGATCTCCGACGGTGGTGTCGATCTGCGCCAGGGCGATCCGTTTCGCGGGCACGGGCGCGGATGGTAGCATCCCACCCCGGCCATGGCCCAACGCATCCTCGTCCTCGAGACCAGCCACCCCGTGGTCGCCGCCCTCCGGCGCTTCCTCCGCGGGTCCGGCCTCGAGATCCAGGTCGCCTCGCCCGCCGAGCCCCTCGCCGGGCTGGACCTCGCCGGCTTCGCCGTCGCCGCGGTGCGCGCCTCGGCGCCCGACGGCCCGCGCACCGTGGAGGCGCTCCGCGCCGCCGACCCCTCGCTCCCCGTCGTCCTGCTCCTCGACGAGGAGGACGAGCCGGGCGGGCGGCTGCCCGCCGACGGGGCGCTCGTCGCGCCGCTCACCCGCACGGCGGTGGTGAGCCTCCTGGGCGCGCTGGCCCGCGCGCGGGCCGAGGCGGGGCGCGCCCGGGTGCTCGAGCGGGAGCTCGCGGCCCGGCCCGTGGCCCTCCAGGACTACGAGTTCTTCAAGAAGCTCCTGCTGGTGGAGGTGAAGCGGTCGCGCCGGTACCACTACCCGGTGTCGCTCGCGCTCCTCGCGGTCGACGGGTGGAAGGAGCGGGCCGCCAGCCTCGACGAGCAGCAGTCGCTCGGCCCTGCTCGGGGAGGTGCTGGCGCTGGTGGCGGGCGGCGTGCGGGACATCGACCTGCCGCTCCTCTACGACGGGGAGCGGCTGCTCGTCTTCATGCCCCACACCGACGCGCTCGGGGCCCGGACGGTGGCGCAGCGCCTGGTCCGGCGCGCCCGGACCCATCCCGCCCGGATCACGGCCAGCGTGGGGGTCGCCACCTTCGACGGCGAGGGGACGATGTCCTTCTCCACGCTGGTCCGGGGCGCGGCCGAGGCGTTGCTCGAGGCGCAGGGACGGGGCGGCGACCAGGCCGAGCAGGGAACCGGGAAGCCGCGCCAGGAGCGCGCCCCGTCGGCCTAGTGCGACGCCTCGCCGCTCGCCCTCGCCGCGGTCGTCACGGCCCTCGCGGCGGGCTGCTCCGCCGACGCGCCGCTCCCGGAGGTGAAGGTCCACGCCTCCGTCTCCCCGCTCGCGGCCCAGGCCCTCGTGACACTCGCGGTGAATCGCCGGGTGGCGCGCGTGGTGCTCGTGCCCGACCCCGCCGGCGCCGACCTGGCCTGGTTCGCCGACCCCGTGCAGGCCCTCCGGAACGCGCCGCTGCTCGTCCCCGGATCCGCCCCCGACGTGCGCGGGGTGGATCGCCGGTGGAAGGATCCGCGCGGCCGGTTCTTCCCCGTGGGCGCCCATGCCTGCGTGCTCCTGGTGAATCCCCGGAGCGCGCTGCCGCTCGCGCCCGCGCACCTGCGCGACCTCGCCGACCCTCGCGTGGCGGGGCTCCAGGCGATGGTGCCGCTCGGGCGCGGAGAGGGCCCGGCCACCATCGCGGCGCTGGCCGTGCTCTCCAGCGAGGAGGCCGCGCTGCGCCTCGCGGCCGCGATCGGCGCGCAGCGTCCGCAGCTCGCCCCGGACGGAGCCAGCGTGCGGTCCCTCGTGGCCTCCGGCAAGGCGGCCTTCGGCCTCGCCGGCTCGGAAGACGGCGTCGCGGGCGCGTTGAGCTCGGCGGCCCTGGAGATCGTCTACCCGGACCGCGCCGGCTTCGGGACGCTCGTCTTCCCGACCGCCGCGGCCATCCTGACGCAGGGGGTCGCGAATCCGGCGGCGCTGCGCTGGCCGACTGGCTCTCCGGAGCGGACGCGGAGCAGCTGCTCGTCGCTCGCGCACCCGGGCTCATGCCGCTGCGGGCCGACGTCCCCTTGCCGCCAAGCGTCAAATCCGCACGCGATATCCGTTCACCGGCACTCGACTGGGACTCGCTCGCAGAGGTGGATCGACGCCTGACGACCCATCTGGGACGCTGGCCGGCTCCCTGACCGGGGACCCCTCACGCCAGATCGGGGCGTCCCGAACGGAGGGTCGATTCATTTGTTGTTACAACCCCTTGGGGTGGGTGACGTCTGCGAAACCCGACGAATCGTGGATGTATTGAATCTTGTTCGTGTACCCAGTTGACGGTTCATAGAAAAACGTCCCTGGGGGGTGCGGACCGAACGGGGCGTTGCTACTCTATGGACCTGAAGCCCGACCGGGTTTGCGGGGGGGAGCAGTAAAAAATCCGCGATCGGCCGGGTACGGAGCCAGTTCTCGAAAGGAAATGGACGACCCATGGCCCAGATTGACATCGAAATTCTTCAGCCGTTTGCATCGAGATTCCTGGAAGGCACCAACCTGACCCCGGCCGAGCGCGCCGAGGTGCTTCGCATCGCCCAGGGCTTTGCCTGCAAGGACTCGGCGTCGGCTGCCGGCGTCTCGCCCGAGACCATCCGCGCCCGCCGCAAGCGCATCTACCGCAAGCTCGACGTGCCCGGCTCTGCCGAGCTGCTCGCCAAGCTCCTGGCCCTCTCGCTGAAGATGCTCTCGAAGGGAGAGCGCCTCGAGGCGCGTCCGGTCACCGTCGCCATCCCGATGCAGGCCCCGGTGCAGGCCCAGCCGGTGATGCGGTAGTCGACGCAACGCGGACCGGCGGTAGCCGAGCCGGCCACGACGCCCCGTCCTCCTTCCAGGAGGCGGGGCGTTGCTGCATCCGGGCGACGACGACGCGCTAGCCCGCCAGCCAGCCCTCCACGCGTGCCGCCACCTTGGCGGGCGTGAAGCCGTACTTCTCGGCGAGGGCCTTCTCCGGAGCGCTCGCGCCGAACCCGTCGATCCCGATGACGAGGCCGTCGGAGCCGGCGATCCTCCACCACTCGATTGCGCGCGCGGCCTCGACCACCGCGACCCGCTGGCCGGCGGGGATGACCTCCCGCCGCCAGGACTCGGGCTGGGCCTCGAAGCAGGCCAGGCACGGCACCGACACGAGCCGGGCCGCGATCTCCCTTCTGCGCGAGCAGCGCGGCCGCGCCCTGGGCCGTGGCGAGCTCGCTGCCCGTGGCGACCAGCGTCACCTTCGCGCCCGCGGGGTCGGCCACGACGTAGCCGCCGCGCATGCGCCTTCGCCGCGTCGAAGCCGGCCGGCCGCTCGATCTTCGCGATCTTCTGCCGCGTGAGCACCAGCGCGGTCGGGCCTTCACGCCGGGTGAGCGCGTGGGCCCAGGCGAGCGCCACCTCGACGCCGTCGGCGGGGCGCACCACGTGGAGATTGGGGATGGCCCGCAGCGAGGTCAACTGCTCGACGGGCTGGTGGGTGGGGCCGTCCTCGCCGAGGAAGATGGAGTCGTGGGTCCAGACGTAGACGACCTGGAGCCCGGCCAGCGCGGCCAGGCGCACCGGCGGTCGCATGTAGTCGGAGAAGATGAGGAAGGTCCCCACGAACGGGATGTGCGCGCCGTCGTAGGCGAGGCCGTTGGCGATCGACCCCATGGCGTGCTCGCGGATGCCGAAATGGATGTTGCGACCCGCGTACTGGCCGGGGCCGACGCCGCCGGCGCCCTTGATGTCGGTGAGGTTCGACTCGGCGAGGTCGGCCGAGCCGCCCACCACGGCGGGCACCAGCGCGGCGACCTTCTGGACCATGGCCTGCGAGAGCTTCCGCGTGGCGTCGGAGGCGTCGGCGCCCTCGAGGAGCCTTGCGGCGATGTCCGCCGGGACGGTGCGGTTCACGTGGGCGTCGAGCAGGCGCGCCTTCTCGGGATTGGCGGCCCGCCAGGCCTGGGCGCGCTTCTCCCAGGCCGCGTGCTCCGCCACCTTCCTCGCGACCACGTCGCTCCAGAGCGCGCGGACGTCGTCCGGGACCAGGAACCGGGGCTCGAGCGGCCAGCCCAGGAACTCCTTGGCGGCCTTCAGCTCCTCCTCGCCGAGCGGCGCGCCGTGGACGCTCGACTTCCCCTGCTTGTTCGGGGCGCCGTAGCCGATGACGGTGTGGACCCGGATGAGGCTGGGCCGGGAGAGGTCGGCCTTGGCGGCGTCGATGGCCTTCGAGATGCCCTCGTGGTCGCGGCCGTCCACCGACTGCACCTGCCAGCCGTAGGCCTCGAAGCGCCGGGTGACGTCCTCGGTGAAGGCCAGGCTGGTGCTGCCGTCGATGGTGATCTGGTTGTCGTCGTACAGGTAGATGAGCCGCCCCAGCTTGTTGTGGCCGGCGAGGCTGGCGGCCTCGGCGCTCACGCCCTCCATGAGGTCGCCGTCGGAGACGATGGCGTAGACCCAGTGATCCTCGACCGGGTTCCCGGGGCCGAGCTGGGCCGAGAGCATGGCCTGGCCGAGCGCCATGCCCACGCCGTTCGCGAAGCCCTGGCCGAGCGGGCCGCTCGTGACCTCGACGCCCGGGGTGTGCCGGAACTCGGGGTGGCCGGGCGTCTTCGAGCCGACCTGCCGGAAGTTCTTCAGGTCCTCGAGGGAGACGTCGAAGCCCGACAGGTGGAGCAGCGAGTAGAGGAGCATCGACCCGTGGCCGGCCGAGAGCACGAAACGATCCCGGTCGATCCATCGCGGCTGCGACGGGTCGAAGCGGAGGTGGCGCGTCCAGAGCACGAAGGCCATGTCGGCGGCGCCCATCGGCATGCCGGGATGCCCGCTGTTCGCCTTCTGGACGGCGTCGGCGGCGAGGAAGCGGATGGTGTCGACGGCCTTCTTGACGAGGGCGCTGCTCGGGTTCTGGGACAAGGAATCCTCCGGCTGCGGGGCGGGGGCGGCGGGGCCCGCAAGATCGCGCACCGGGGGGTGGAGATCAAGGGTGCCGTCGAGTGGGGCCGGGGGCGGGCTAGGATGGCACGGAAATGGCCCCGATCCGGATCGCCGCCGTCGTCGACGTCACCGAGGCCGAGGGGCCGGGGTCCCGCTTCGCCGTCTGGCTCCAGGGCTGCTCCATTCGCTGCCCGGGCTGCTGCAATCCCCACATGTTCGACCCGGCCGGGAGGCCGGACGGTCGAGCCGGGAGAGCTGCTCGCCCGCCTGGACGGCGTGGCGGGACGCGTCGAGGGGATCACGCTGCTCGGCGGAGAGCCCCTCGAGCAGGCGGCGGCGCTCGCGCCCTTCGCCCGGGAGGTGCGGGAGCGCGGGCTCTCGGTCGTGGTCTTCACCGGCCACCTCCTCGAGGACCTGCGCGCCGGCCGGCGTGCCGGGAGCGGAGGCGCTCCTCGCGGAGGTCGACCTGCTGGTCGACGGCCCCTTCCGGCGGGATCTCCCGGAGACGTCGCGACGCTGGGCCGGCTCCGGGAACCAGCGCTTCCACTTCCTCACCGGCCGGTACGAGCCGGGTGTGGAGCGGATCGGGCCCGGGACACCGGAGCGCACGGTGGAGCTCCGCCTCGGCCCCGACGGGCGGCTCGAGCGGAGCGGCTGGCCGGAGGGGTGACCGGCTGCCGGCCGGCGCCGTCAGCCCTGCCGGGTGGTTCCCTTCACCGCGGCAGGCTGCTGGTAGTACTCGGAGGTCTTCGTCCGCGCCTCCACCCGCCCCAGCGCCTTCTCGAGCGCCTCGGTCTCGGTGACGCAGGTCTTTCCCTTCAGCCCGCGGGTCTCGAGCCGGACCTGGCCGTCGGGCGTGAAGTGCAGCTCGATCTCGATCTTCTCGGCCACGGCTCACCTCCAGCGCTGCATGACCACGCGCACCGTGCCGTCGGCCTGCTTCTCCTCCTTGGCCACGGTGTACCCCTTGCGCTTCAGCTCGCCGACCGCCTTCGAGTACGCCCAGCGCTGGGCGATCCGCCCGGCCAGCGCCTTCCCGGGCCCGGCGTCGCAGTCCTTCGGGATGATCGTCACCTGGTCGGTCTTCTTGTCCACCCGGAGCCCGACCTCGGCCTCGCCGTCCTTCACCACGTAGTCCACGTCGTGGGTCGCGCCGTCGGCGGTGCGCATCTTCTTCTCGGCCCGGTACTGCGCCCCCAGCTCCGCCACCACCTGGAGGAGCACCGCGAGGCCCTGCACGGCGACGACGATTCCGACGTTCTGGGACATCACCACCTCCGGGTGCGGCGCCGCGCGGGCGAGAAGAGCGCGACGAGGAGGCCCAGGATCGCCATGCCGGCGAGCTGGATCGGGCCGCGCCCGAAGAGCAGGAGCAGGAGCGGGATCCCGATGGCGACCACCGCGATCGCGATGCGCCAGCCGGCGCCGGGCACGAGGCGGAGCAGCCGCATCCCGGCGGTGTCCGACGACGGCCGCCCGGGGACGTCCCGCGCCGTACTGGTCGTCGATCCGGTCCTTCTCCTGCCGCGCCATCTCCTCGGCCAGCTCGCGGCGGGCCCGGGCCTGGGCGGCCGCGTCGCGCTGCCGCTCCTTCTCCAGCTCCGCGGCGGCCCGGCGCTCGGCCTCGGCCTCGGCGCGGCGGCTCGCCCAGAGCCGCTCGTTGAAGTCCCGCTGGGCCGGGGTGTCGAGCGCGGCGCCGCAGTTCTGGCAGGCCGCCGCGTACACCGTGTTGTCCATCTGGCAGGACGCGCAGCGGGTGAATGGCTGCGCGTCCTCCGGATGGCCGGCGGTCTCGAGGGGGCGCTCGGGCGGCGGACGGAAGCGGTCGGTGGACGTGGAGGGCACGCCGTTGCCCGGCGGCGGGCCTGGCTGCCCGTCCCGGCGCCGATTCCCTCGAAGCGTTCCTCGCCCGGGAGCGCGTCGGGCGCGCTGCCGCCGGGCTGGCGTGGCCGCTCGAGCTTCAGGAAGCGATCGCGACGCTCGGAGGACACGGCTCAGCCGAAGCGGGAGGCGATGGGGCGGGGAACTTCCTCCGCCGGCACGGTGGAGGCGGGGCGGGTCCGGGTCTTCGCCCACTCCCGGAGCTTCTGGATCTCCTCCCGCATGGTGGTGGCGAGCGGGAAGGTCTCGGTGACGGCGCGGAGGAGGTGGCGGTGCTCGAGCTCCTTGCCCTCGGCGAAGGCGTCGTACATGGCCGCCACCACCGCCTGCTCGATCTCGGCGCCGCTGAACGCCTCGGCCGCCGCGGCCAGCGCCGCCAGGTCGTAGTCCTCGGGCTTTCGCCCGCGCCGGGCCACGTGGATCCGGAAGATCTCCTGCGCGCTCCGCGGCGGCAGGGAGGTCGATGAAGAAGATCTCGTCGAAGCGCCCCTTGCGCAGCAGCTCGGGGGGGAGCAGGTCGATGCGGTTCGCGGTGGCGACCACGAAGACGGGCGCGGTCTTCTCCTGGAGCCAGGTGAGCATGGCCCCGAAGACCCGCGCCGTGACGCCGCCGTCGGAGAACCCGGACGATCCCATCCCGGAGAGCCCCTTCTCGATCTCGTCGGTCCACAGCACGGCGGGGGCGACGCTCTCGGCGACGCGGATGGCGCGGCGCAGGTTCTCCTCGGAGGAGCCCACCAGACCGCTGAAGATCCGCCCCATGTCGAGCCGGAGCAGCGGCATCTTCCAGGAGGAGGCGATGGCCTTGGCGGTGAGGCTCTTGCCGCAGCCCTGCACGCCCAGGAGGAGCAGCCCCTTCGGCTCCGGCAGCCCGAACCGCCGGGCGGGATCGCTGAAGGCGTTGCCGCGGCGGGCGAGCCAGGTCTTCAAGTTCTCCAGGCCGCCCACGTTCCCGAACTGCTCCTCGGTCGGGTAGTACTCGAGCAGCCCGCTCTTGCGGATGACCTGCCGCTTCTCGTCGAGGATGAGGCCGATGTCCTCCTTGCAGAGGCGCGAGTCGGCGGCGATGGCCTTGGCGAAGGCGTTCTCGGCCTCGGAGAGGGTGAGCCCCTGCGCCGCCTTGGCGATGGCCTCGGCGTCCTCCCGCTTCAGGCTCACCGAGGCCCGCTTCCCGCGCACCACGACCTCGGCGATCTCCTTCAGCAGCGCGAAGAGCTCGTCGTGGGTGGGCAGCGGAACGTCGAGGACGGTCAGCTCCTTCTCCAGTTCGATGGGGATCTGCAGCACCGGCGAGAGGAGGATGACGGTGGTGTAGGTCGTCTTCAGCGACTGGGCGAGCTCGCGGAGCCCCCGGATCACCGCCGGATCGTTCAGGTAGGGGTGGAAGTCCTTCAGGATCACCAGCGAGGGCTCGGCGAGCTTCTCGATCGCGGCGAGCGCCTCCATCGGCTCGCGCGCCCCCTCGGCTCCGGCGGTGCGCGCGCCTCCCACGCGGCGCAGGCCGCGGGTCACCGACCAGGAGAGCAGCGCCTTGCCGTGCCGCCGCGCCAGCTCGTCCAGGATGGCGTCGAGCCGCTGCTCCTCCCAGGAGACGAGATAGATGAGCGGGTACCGGGCCCGGACGAGCGTGTCGAGCTCGCGGACGAAGCGGGGCTGCTCGACGGTCGGAGGCTGTGGGGTTCCGGCGCTCGAGGCGGGGGCGGGGCGTCGGCCATCCCCGGGAGCATATCAGGGGGACCGGATCCACAGCACCCGGGGCCTGGCGCCGCCCAGGTCGAGCGCGGCGACGGTCCCCGGGGGGACCGGCGGCCCCGCCGCTTCCCGCCGCCGCGAGCGCCTCGGCGATCTCCGGGTTGTGACCTACCAGGGCCGCGCCGGGACCGGCCTGCCGGGCCACGGCCAGCAGCTCGCGCCCGGAGCAGTGGCCGGAGGCGAGCTCGTCGGAGGGCTCCACGGGGGCCCCGGTGGCCTGCCTCGAGGATCCCGGCGGTCTCGCGCGCCCGCAAGAACGGGCTGGTCAGGATGCGCCTCACGGAGAGCGACGGACCGAGCACCGCCAGCAAGCGCTCGAACCCGGCCCGGCCGTGGTCGGTGATCCGCCGGTCGGCGTCCTTGATCCCGACCCCGGCGCCTGCCTCGGCGTGACGGATCAGGTAGGTCTCGGCGCTCACGCGACGCCCGGCCTCGTCCGTCCGGTGCGCAGCGCCAGCGCCGACAGCCGCTCCGCCGCCGCCTGGTCGGCGAGCAGCGCCGAGACCAGCTGGGGAATCCGGTAGGACCAGTTCCCCGGGTTCACCGTGCCGGGGACGTTGACGCGCTCCCGGGCGCCGACGGCGTCCTGGAAGGGCAGGAGCAGGAGGTCGGAGCGCGAGCCCGAGACGAGCTCGAGCAGGGCGTCCCGGACGCCGTCGTCGAAGGTCACCGGCGCCCGGCGCGCCAGATCCGCGAGCTCGGGCAGCGCCAGCAGCGCGGCGCGCTCGGCGGCGGGGAGCGACTCGTACCAGTCGGCGAGCGAGTCGGTGTCGTGGGTGCCGGTGGTGGCGAGCGAGACGACGGGCCACCTCGCCGGGTCGCGGAAGACGGCGTCGTCCTTCTCCCAGCGCAGCACGCGGTAGCCCGGGATCGCCAGCCGGGCGAGCGACTCGCGGACGAAGTCGGGAACGGTGCCGAGGTCCTCGGCGATGACGCGCGCACCCTGGGCGAAGGCCGCCATGACCCGCTCGCCGTTCGCGATCTGGGCGGGCTCGGTGTCGGGAACGAAGGCCGGGGGGCCCCCGTCGTTGGGTCGGAAGTAGCTCCGGTAGAACCCCACCACGTGGTCCACGCGGTACGCGCCGTAGAGCTCGGCCGAGCGGCGCGCCCGGGCGGCGATCCAGGCGTACCCGTTCCGGGCCATCTCGTCCCAGCGGTAGACCGGCAGGCCCCAGTCCTGCCCCTCGGCGCTGAAGGCGTCGGGCGGGACGCCGGCGCGGGCGTCGAGCCGGAAGTCGAACGGGCGGGCCCAGACGTCGGCCGAGTCGGTGGCGACCATGAAGGGGAGGTCGCCCATGAGGTCGGCGCCCGCCGTGACCACCGCCCGGCGCGCCGCGTGCCACTGCTCGTCGAGCTGCCACTGCAGCCAGGAGCGGAAGAGGATCCGCTCGGAGAGCGAGGCCCGGGCCGAGGCCAGCGCCTCCGGGTCGCGGGAGGCGAGCGGCTCCGGCCAGTCCTGCCAGCTCCGTCCGCCGTGCAGGTCGTCGTGGAGGGAGACGAAGAGCGCGTAGTCGGCCAGCCAGGAGGCGTGCTGCCGCCGGTACTCCCGCAGCGCCGCGGCGCGCGCCGTGCTGGCGTGCCACTCCTTCTCGAGGAACGACCGGAAGGCGATCTCGCAGGCCCGCTCCTTGAGGGGCCGGATGTCGTTCCACCGGACGCGGTCGGACTGCTGGAGCTCCGCGAGCAGCGCGCGGTCGGACGGCTGGAGCGCGTCGCGGCCGCCGGCGGCCAGGAAGTCCTCGGTGGCGTCCAGCGCGAGGTAGACGGGGTCGATGGCGAAGGCGGAGATGGCGGTGTAGGGGCTGTCCTGCCCGCGAGCCACCTCGTTCACCGGCAGTACCTGGACGAGGGAGAACCCGGCCGAGACCGCCCAGCGCGCGAACGGCACCAGGTCGGGGATCTCGCCCAGCCCCCAGCCCGACGGCGAGCGGATCGAGAACAGGGGGATGAGGACGCCGGATTCGCGCATCGGAACGTGGACTTGTAGCCGGATCCCCGGCGAGTTATCCAGGGAATCGTTGTCTCACCCCCGGCATATCCGCGGAAGGTTCGCCCCCAGTCCGACCGGCCCCCTCCATCTGGGGAACGCCCGCACGGCGCTGCTCGCCTGGCTGGCCGCGAGGTCCCTCCGGGGTGCTCTCGTCATGCGCGTCGAGGACCTGGACGGGCCCCGGGTGAGGCCCGGGCTCGAGGCCCGCATCCTCGAGGAGCTCCGCTGGCTGGGGCTCGACTGGGACGAGGGGCCGGACGTGGGGGGCGCGCTCGGACCCTACCGGCAGTCGGAGCGCGGCGAGCGATACGCCGGGGCGCTCGACCGGCTCCGGGAGGCCGGGCTCGTCTACCCGTGCTTCTGCTCCCGCGCCGAGATCGCCCAGGCGTCGCAGGCGCCCCACGCCGGGGACGACGGGCCGCGGTACCCGGGGACGTGCCGCGATCTCGGGGAGGCGGAGCGGGCCGCCCGTTCCGCGCGGCGCCCCCCGGCCTGGCGGTTCCGGGTCCCGGAGGGGCCGGTGGACTTCGAGCGACGGCATTCACGGTCGGTGTTCCTTCGACGTGGCGGCGACGGTGGGCGACTTCGTGGTGGCCCGGGCCGACGGCGTGCCCTCGTACCAGCTCGCCGTGGTCCTCGACGACGCGGCCATGGAGATCACCGACGTGGTCCGCGGGGACGACCTGCTCCCGTCCACCTCCCGCCAGATCCTCCTCGGCCGGGCGCTGGGGCTCCCGCTGCCCCGGTACGCCCACGTCCCGCTGGTGGTGGGCGAGGACGGAGAGCGGCTCGCCAAGCGGCACGGCGCGCGATCCCTCGGGGAGCTGCGCGCCGGAGGCGCGGACCCCGACGCCGTGGTGGGCGCGCTGGCGGCCACCTGCGGGCTCGTGGCGCAGGGGGCGCACGCCCGGCCGGTGGACCTGGTGGAAGGATTCCGCCTCGAGCGCGATTCCCCGGACGCCGGCGCGCCTCGCCGGAGGTATGTTCGCCCCGTGAGCATCCTCCGCTCGAGCACCGATCCGCGCTGGGTCGAGGTGGCCGTCTCCGACCTCGACGCCACGCTCGGCGACCACGCCCACTGCGAGAAGAAGGCGGCGGCCACCGCCGTGAAGCTCGTCGCCGACAACGCCGGGGAGCCCGACCTGGTCCGCAAGCTGGCCAGGCTGGCGCAGGAGGAGACGCATCACTTCCTCGCCGTGCTGAACGAGCTGGCGCAGCGCGGGCGCACCCTGCCGCCCGATGCGGGCGATCCCTACGTGCAGTCGCTCCTGCGGCTCGCCGGGGGAGGGCGGGGACGGCTCGCCGAGCAGCTCCTCGTCTGCGCGCTCGTCGAGGCGCGGAGCTGCGAGCGGCTGACCCTGCTCGGCGAGGCGATCGCCGAGCCCCGGCTGCGGGAGTTCTACCGGCGTCTCGCCATCTCCGAGGCCGGCCACGAGCGGCTCTTCGTCGACCTGGCCCGCGTCCACGCCGGCGGCATCGACGTGGATCGCCGGCTCGCCGAGATGGCCGACGAGGAAGCGGCCGTCGTCGCGGGCCTCCCCCTCCTGCCCCGCATCCACTGAGCCCCGTCCGCCCCGGGCGGGTGCACGGGCGTCCCGGGCGGGGGGCCCGGCTGTCGGCCGCTCCGCGTCACACGTCCGGAAATCCCGACAGCGGGCCTCGGCAAATGCCCGGGATCACGGGTGACGGAAGCTGGCAGGAGGGCTGCAATACCTCCAGACAACCAAGGAGGACGTCATGACCCGCAAGACCCCCACCATCATCGGCGCCGCAGTCGGACTGGCTCTCTTCCTCGCGCTCGGCCTGCTCCCCGCGCTGCTGTACGGAGGCTACGCGGGCGTGCTGCTCGCCGGCGGGATCGCCGGGACCCCGGTGCAGGCCACCTTCCTCGTCCGCGCGCTCATCGTCTTCGGGATGGTCCTCGGCGTGACCGGCGTGGGCGCCCTCTTCGCGGTCGGCGGCGCGGTGGTCGGAGCGGCGGTCGCCACCCTGGCCGGCGTCCCGGCCAGGAAGGAAGAGGCGAAGGCCAAGGTGTAGCGAGGCCCGCGCTCCTAGCGGCGCACCGCGAGCAACGCGTCCACGGTCTCGCGGAAGTATCGGGCGGCGAGCCCCAGGGTCCGGTCCGCGCCGCCCGGCGTCCGGGCGAGGGACGGCGCGACCTCCATGACGTCCCCGCCCACGAGCCCCACCTCCCGGCCCAGCCGGCGGATGAGCTCCACCACGAAGCCGGGCTCGAGCCCGCCCGGTTCCGGCGTGCCGGTCGCGTCCGCCCAGGCCTCGTCGGTCCCGTCCACGTCGTTCGAGAAGTAGACGCCGCGTGCGCCGGAGGCGCGCACGGCCCGGACCGCCTCGTCGAGCGCCCGGGCCGGATCGGCGAGCACGTCCGCCGCCCAGAGCTGGCGGACCCCCAGCGTCGACTCCCAGTGGGCGCGGTCGTGCCGGGAGGCCCGGATCCCCAGCTGGACGAGCCGCCCCCCGCGGCCGAGGAGCTCGTTGGCGTGGAACGACCAGGTCCCGAAGCAGTATTTCACTCCGAGTCGCTCCTCGAGGAGGTCGGTGTGCGCGTCGATCTGGACGAGGCCCATGCCGGGCCGGACCCGGGCGAGCGCCGCCACCGCCGGCCAGGCGGTCGAGTGGTCCCCGCCCAGGAGGACGGGCGCGGCCGACGGCGCGAGGGAGAGCACGAGGTCGAGGACCCGCTCGGCGATCGAGAGCGGGGACACCGGGAGCCGGGCCGCCAGCGCCGGCGCGAGTCCCGGGTAGAGCGCGCGGCGCGAGGCCGCGAGCTGCGCCGTCGGAGAGCATCTCGTCGTGGAGGAGCTGGGGCACGACGAAGACGTCGCCGAGGTCGAGGAGTCCCTGGCCCGCGGCGCGGGTGAGCCAGGCCGGGTCCTCCTCGAGGAGGCGCGTGCGGATGGCGAGCGGCCCCTGGTTGGCGCCGCGGAGGAACCCGGCGCCGACGTCGGAGGGGATGCCCAGGACCACGGCGCGCGCCGAGCCGATCCGGGAGAGGCGATCCAGGAAGCAGGCCTGGACCGCCTCGTCGGTGGAGACGCCGTAGAGCTTCCGCTGGGCCTCGAGCTGCGCGTCCCGTCCGGTCGACACGAGGTGGACGCCGCCGCCCGCGGGGCGGAGCAGAAGCGCGAGCTCCTCGAGCGCCTTCATGCCGGGACCGGGGCGCTACCGGCGCGGAGGACGCGACTCCTCGCCGGCGCGGGCCCGCACGAGCTCGACGAGCGTGCGCACGCCGACGCCGGTGCCGCCCTTGCCGACGTAGCCCTTCTCCTTCGACGTGTTGGAGGGGCCGGCGATGTCGAGGTGGACCCACGGGGCGTCGCCGACGAACTCCTTCAGGAAGTGGGCGGCGCTGATGGAGCCGCCCATGCGGGTGCCCGCGTTCTTGAGGTCGGCGACGTCGCTCTTGATCTCCTCCTTCACCGACTCGGTGAGCGGCAGCCGCCAGGTGTCCTCGCCGGCGGCGCGCGCCGCCTCGAGCACCGCGTCCATGGCCGGGCCGTCGGGACCGAACGCGCCCACCGTCGTCATGCCGAGCGCCACGATGCAGGCCCCGGTCAGCGTCGCCAGGTCGACCAGCACGGCCGGAGCGAGCGTCTCGACGCCCCAGGCCAGCACGTCGCCCAGGACGAGCCGTCCCTCGGCGTCGGTGTTGGTGATCTCCACCGTCTTCCCGTTCCGGGCGATGAGGATGTCGGAGGGCTTGTAGGCGCGCCCGCCCGGCATGTTCTCGCAGGCGCCCACCAGCGCGTGCACCGGGAAGGGCGGGGCGATCTCCGCGATCACCTTCATGGCGGCGATGGCCGCGGCCGCCCCGGCCATGTCGGTCTTCATGTCCACCATGCTCTCGGTGGGCTTCAGGGAGAGGCCACCCGAGTCGAAGGTGATCGCCTTGCCGACGAAGACCACCGGGGGCTTCCTCGCCGCCGTCCCCCGCGGCACGTAGGAGATCTTGAGGAGCCGCGGCTCCTCGGCCGAGCCCCGGGTCACGCCCAGGAACATGCCCATGCGCAGCCCGGCGATCTCCCGGGGCCCCATCACCTCGACGTGGAGCCCGGACTCCTTCGCCAGCTCCCGGGCGGCGTCGGCGAGCCGCGACGGCGTGAGGTGGAGCGGCGGCTCGTTCACGCGATCCCGGGCCCAGGCGACCGCCGCGGCCACCGAGCGGGCGAGCGCCAGCGACTCCTTCACTTCCTTCGACCGCTCCAGCCCCTGCGGGACGGCGACGACCAGCGTCTCGAGCTTGCGAGGCTTCTTCTTCTTGTCCTCGGTCTTGTACCGGTCGAAGCGGTAGGCGCCGAGCAGCGCCCCTTCGACGATGGCCCGGGCCTCGTGGGCCGTCTGTCCGGGAAGACGGGGGGCGGCGAACGCCAGCCGCGTGGCGCCGCCCTTCTGGGCCTGGCGAGCGGCCTCTCCCGCCGCGACGCGCAGCGGCTCGAAGCCCGCCCGGGGCAGCGCGGTCTCGGCGCCCTCCCGCTTGCCCAGCCCGACCAGGAGAAGCCTCGCCGCCTTCATCTTGCCGAGCGTGCGGAGGCCGAGCGTCTGCCCGGGCTTGCCCTGGAAATCCTCCTCCGCCACGGCCGCCGCCACGTACCCGCCCAGCCGGCGATCGATCTCGGCCAGGAATCCCCTGGCGTCCCCCACGTCCTCCTCGAAGACGGGAACGGCGAGGACGGATGCTTCCAGCTCCAGGGGCGCGGTGCCCGTCACCTCGATCTTCATTCAGACCTCCCAGGTCGTGTCGCCGCGGAAGCGGCAGGGTAAGCGAGACGGATCATAGGATCAGCGGGCAGGCGATGCCGACTGGAGTCGCGCCAGCGCCTCTCCGGCCTCGAGCGCGCCGCACACCGACGTGGCCCGCGACGCCGGGGTGGCGCCCGGTGGCGGGCGACCCTCCCGGAGGCCGGCCAGGTTCTGGAGGGGCGGGATCGCCGACGGATCGCCCGAATCGCCGAGCTTGCGCACCGCCGCGCGGCGGACGTCGCAGTCCGGGTCGTCGAGCAGGGGCGACCAGGAGGCGACGGAGGCGGTCCGCTGTCGGGGATCGAGCGCGACGGCCAGCTCGATGGCCCGGACCCGCTCCGCCCCCGAGGTGAGGGGAATCGCGGCCAGGACCTCGGGAGCCGCCGGCGCCCCCACCCGGGCCAGGAGGTGGGCCGACCGCTCGGCCACGGCGCCACGGCGGGTGAGCGCGGTCGCGAGCGCCTTCAGGTCGGCCGGCTCGATCGCCCCCGGGTCGAGCTCGAAGGCGCCCTCGTACGCGTCGAGCGCCGCGGCCGGCTGTCCCAGCCGGAGGAGGGCGCGGCCGAGCAGCGCGCGGACTCGCGCGTTTCCCGGCTGCGCCTCCGCGGCGGCGGCGAGCAGTGCGCTGGCCTCGCCGTCCTGCCCCTGGGCGAGCAGGCGCTCGGCCCGTGCCGCCGGGCGGGAGTGGAGGTGGAGGGCCGCTCCACCCGCCACGAGCCCGATCACCAGCAGGACGGCGGCTGCGATCCGGAGGGGGTTGCCCCGGTCCGGAGGGGCGGGGCGCGCCGGGGCGTGCGGAGGCGCCGCGGCGAACGAGGAGATGGCGCCCCCTCCCGTCGAGCTCCCGGGCGGGGTGGTGTGGAAGGTGGGCATCGGCAGGACCGCGGGGAGCGGGGTCAGGTGACCCATGGTGCGGGCCAGCTCCTCGGCGAGCGCCTCGGCCGAGGCGGGGCGCTCGTCGGGATCCTTGGCGCAGGCGCGCGCCACGGCGGCGACCAGGTCGGGGTGGGAGGCCAGGTCGGGCCGGGCCTCGGTGAGCGGAGGCACCGGGTCCCGCGCCTGCATGCGGATCAGGGAGTCGGCCGAGTCGGCCGTGAAGGGGGTGCGCCCCACGAGCATCCGCCAGGCCATGACGCCCACCGAGTAGATGTCGGCGCGTGCGTCGACGGCCTTGCCGAAGGCCTGCTCGGGCGAGAGGTACTCCGGCGTCCCGACCACGAAGCCGGCGTCCCCGGTCTCGGCGTCGGCGGCGCTGGCCACCCCGAAGTCCAGGATCTTCACCACCGGTGGAGCGCCGCGCCGGCCGTGGAGGAAGATGTTCTCCGGCTTGAGGTCCCGGTGGATGACCCCCTGCCGGTGCGCGGCCTCGAGCCCCTCGCACACCTGGCCGAGGATCGAGACCACCTCGGACGGCGGCAGCGCCCCCCGCCGGCGCAGCCGGTCGAAGAGGCCCTCGCCCTCGAGGAGCTCCATGGCGATGAAGTACGGGCCCTGGCCGGACCCGCCGTGGTCGAGGACGCGCACCACGTTCTCGTGCTCGATCATCGAGGCGATCGAGCCCTCGCAGAGGAACCGGCGGACGACGTCGGGAGAGGCCGCCAGGTCGGGGCGCAGCAGCTTGAGCGCGACCTCGTGCCTGTCCCGGGTGTCCTCGGCGACGTAGACCGCCGCCATCCCGCCCGAGGCCAGGTGCCCGGAGAGCCGGTAGCGTCCGGCCACCACCGTGCCGAGCAGCGAGTCGGGCTGGAACGCGACCACCCCGTCGACGCTCACTTCCACGGGTGGCAGGCTCACCGCACGATCCGGCATGGTCCGCCGAATCTACCACTCCCGGTGAGGGACCGGGCGGGACCCTAGCGTGCCGCGCCCACGGGACGCCGGCCGTGGGTGGCCGTGATCACCGTCCCGATGCCGCCGCGTACCATGAAGTCCCCCTGGATCTCCAGCCAGCGAGGCTTGAGCGCCCGCACCAGGTCGTCGCAGATCTCGTTCGTGACCCGCTCGTGGAAGGCCCCCTCGTTCCGGAAGCTCCACAGGTAGAGCTTCAGGCTCTTCAGCTCCACGCATCGGGCGGCCGGCACGTAGCGGATCCGGATGGTCGCGAAGTCGGGCTGCCCCGTCAGGGGGCAGAGGCAGGTGAACTCGGGCGCCACCATCGCGATCTCGTAAGGGCGACGGGGGTTTGGGTTGGGGAAGGTCTCGAGCTTTCGGGACGGCTTGGTCGACATGGCGGGGGGAATCTAGCACCCGTCCGGTCCGCGCGCTCGCGCGTCAGTCGCCCAGCCCGGCCCCGCACCGCGGGCACTTCCGGTCCCGCTCCGCCTGCGTCGGCACCGGCGCGGTGGGCGGCCCGGGCCGCTCGCCCCGCAGCCACAGGTTCTTCCCGCAGGACGGGCAGTGCGGGACCGCCAGGACCCGGATGACCAGGGTGAAGAGGAGCCCGCCCGCGAGCAGCGGGAGGCCGGCGCGCCAGCTCCGGCCGGCGTAGGCCAGGAACGCCCAGCCGAGCACGGCCGAGAGCAACGCCCACGGGACCATGCGCCGCGCGCCGCGCGCGCGCTGCAGCTCCCGGCGGACCTGTTCCCAGCTCGACGCCATCAGATCCGGATCCCGAAGATGGCCAGCACCGAGAAGACGAGGACCACGAGCGCCTCGCCGGTGATGAAGCCAGAGGCGAGCGGCATGCTGTACACCGCCTCCGTCCTCGGGCTCCTCCGCACCCAGATTGCCTGGACGATGCCGCCGGCCACCATGGGGACGATCGCGAAGCCCGGGATGAGCATGCCCAGCCCCACGGCGGTGGGCGAGGGCAGGAAGCGGTGGTGCTTCGCCTCGAAGACGGTGATGAGCGTGCCGATGACGAGCGCGATCGCGAGCGCGGTCATCGACCCCTCGGGCAGGAAGGCGAAGCCCTTGGAGAGCAGCTCGGCGAACCCGGCCCACTTCACGCTGATGGGAGAGGTGAGGCCGTCCGCGCCGAAGCCGTACTTGGCCCGCAAGGCCGGGTAGACCACCGCCACCGAGGCGGCGCCCACCGGGATCCCGATCAGCTGCAGGATGGTCAGCTGCCGGTTGTTCGAGCCGATGATCTTGCCGGCCCGGTAGCACTGCATGAGGTGCTCGCCCTGGCCGGCCACCGTCCCGCTCATCCCCGACCCGATCATGTTCACCGGCAGGTGGCCGGGGGAGAGCGCGGCGAAGACGGCCTGCATGAGGTTCGCGAGCGCGCTGATGGGCGCCCAGTTGGTCTCGCCCAGCACCCGGATCCCCACCAGCATGAGCGGGAAGGAGAGGAGCAGCGAGACCACCGAGAGCCAGATGGGGAAGCCGAGGGAGACCTTCTGCACCACGGCCAGCGCCACCGACGAGACCACCGCGCCGGCGATGGTCCAGCGCATGGGGAACTCGGTGCCCTCGGCGTCCTTCGCCGAGAGCCCCTTGAAGGTCCGGGCGATCACCTTCCAGTTGAGCACGAGCGCGGTGATGCCCCCCGCCACCATGAGCCCCGTGGCCGGCCACATCACCCACTTCAGCACCTCGGAGAAGGTCATCGCCTTGGCCCACCCGCGGGCCACGAGCGGCCCCGGGGCGATGACCCAGGAGAGGAACATCCCGAGCAACATCGAGAGCGTGACCCGCAGCCCGACGAGCATCCCGGCGCCGAAGGAGAGGACGCCGAGCTCCGTCCCGAGCCGCAGCGCCTGGCCGTTCGCGCCGAAGGCCAGCTCGCCGGGGAACGCCTTCCAGGGACCGTCGCGCAGGAAGGCGAGCAGGCCCGAGATGCCGGTGCCGGCGCCGAGCGCCTTCAGCCGGTCGGCTGCCTCCTTGCGCCCCTGGTAGAGGACGACGAGCGTCTCGCCCGCCGCCGTCCCGTCGGCGAAGGTCAGGTTCTCCTCGTCGATGTAGTGGCGGCGCAGCGGCACGGCGAGGAAGGCCCCGACGAAGCCGCCGAGCGTGAGCCACCAGAAGATCTGCCAGCCGGTGAGGTGGAGCGAGAACCCCAGGCCAGGCCGCTCGTTCAGCATGTCGATGGCCGCCAGCACGATGACCATGAAGCCCGTCTGCCCGGCGGCGGTGCCGGCGGTCTGGGCCATGTTGGCCTCGAAGCGGGTCGAGGCCACGCTCGTGGCCAGCCCCACCAGGGCCAGGATCACGTAGCCGAAGAAGGCGCTGACCACCGAGATGTTCGGCCCGTACCCGAGCTTCAGCACCACGTACGGGTAGGCGGCGCCCATGATGAGGGCGACCGCGACGGCGGTGAGGAGCGCCCGCAGGCTCAGCTCGCGGGGAGGTGTCGGCGCGGCGGTGTCGGCCATGGCGCGCGGATTGAACCCGATCTGGGTCCGCGGCGCCAGGGGAGGGGAGAGGCCCCGTTCCGATCCTTGCGCGAGGCGATCGGATGACGGACAGTTCCCCCCTTCCCGGAGGAAAGACGGCATGATCGCCACGCTCACCGCACTCGCCGCATCCCTCGCCCTCGCCGTGCCGCAGGCGGCGCCGGCCAGCCCGGCCCCGGCCACGACCGACGCGCAGGCTCCCGCGGCCAAGGTCGGCCCCTGGGCGACCGAGGTGGCGGCGATGTTCCAGGCCGGCAACCTGGACGGCATCTCGGCGCGCTTCGCCCCGCAGCTCGCGTCCCTGCTCTCCCCCGAGGCCTTCCGCGACGGGTGGGTCGGGATCGAGAGCCGGGTCGGCAAGCTCCAGTCGATCGGCGCCCCCACCGTCCGGTCGTCGGGCGCCACGCAGGCCGCGATCCTGCCGGCGAAGTTCGAGAAGGCCGAGTGGACCCTGACGGTCGCGTTCGACGTCGACGGGAAGATCACCTCGCTGCGCTTCACGCCGGCGAGCTCGGCGCCCGCCGCCGCCGCACCCGAGTTCCGGGCCCCGCCCTACGCGAACCCGTCGAAGTTCAAGGAGTCCGACGTGAAGTTCGGGACCGAGCCCTGGATCCTCCCGGGCACGCTCTCCATGCCGGTGGGCAAGGGACCGTTCCCCGCCGTCGTCCTCGTGCACGGGTCGGGGCCCCAGGACCGGGACGAGACGGTCGGTGGGACGAAGGTCTTCCGGGACCTGGCCTGGGGGCTCGCCTCCCGGGGCATCGCCGTCCTTCGCTACGACAAGCGCACCCGGGTCCATGGCGACAAGGTGGGCTCGGCGCCGGCGACCGTGAAGGACGAGTTCATCGACGACGCCGTCGCGGCGGCGAACCTGCTCCGGTCCACGAAGGGCGTCGACCCGCAGTCGCATCGTCGTCCTCGGGCACAGCCAGGGCGGCTCGCTCGTGCCGCGCATCGCGGCCGCCGACGGCAAGCTCGCGGGCGTCATCTCCCTGGCCGGCTCGACCCGCCCGATCCAGGACCTCATCGACGACCAGCTCGACTACCTGGTGGCGAACGGCGCGGTGCGGGAGGAGGACGTGGCGCCGCTTCGCGAGGACGCCAGGAAGATCCGCGCGCTCGACCCCGCCAAGACGCCGCCGGCGGAGCGGATCATGGGCGCCCCGCCGGAGTACTGGCTCGACCTCCGCGCCTACGACCCGGGCGCGACCGCGGTCCGGAACGCGACCCCCATCCTGATCCTCCAGGGGGGACGCGACTACCAGGTGACGGGAAAGGACCTGGACCGCTGGAAGAAGGCGCTCGAGGGCGCCCCCTACGCGAAGTTCCAGACCTTCCCGAAGGCCAGCCACCTCTTCGTCTTCGGGGAGGGGCCCTCGTTGCCGGCCGACTACCAGAAGACCGCCAACGTGGCCGGCGAGGTGGTGGACGCGATCGCGAAGTGGGTGAAGGCGCTGCCTCCGAGGAAGTGATCGCAGGGCGGGCGGGAGCCTCAGAACTCCAGCACCACCTTGCCGAAGGAATCGTTCTTCTCGAGCTGCTCGTGGGCCTCGTGCACCTGCGCGGCCGGCCAGGCGCGATCGAGGACCGGCTTCACGCGGCCGGCGGCGATGAGCGGGAGCACGTCCCGGGCGAAGGCCTGGGTGGCCTGGATCTTCTCGAAGAGCGGGCGCGGGCGCAGCACCGTGCCCACGATCCGCCCGCGGGCGCGCATGAGCGTGCCCAGGTCGACGGTGGCCTTGGGTCCGCCCAGGGTGCCGACCACCACGACGTGCCCCTGCGGCGAGAGCGACCGCCAGGTTCTCGGCCATGTAGGGCGCGCCCACGAAGTCGACGACGACCGGCACGCCCTTGCGGCCGGTGATCCGCTTCACCTCGTCGGCGAACTTCGGATCCTCCTTGCCGAGGAGGATGCCGTGGTCGAGCCCGAGCCCCTTCGCCTTCTCGATCTTGTCGGCGGTGCGCGCCGTCCCGATGACGGCGCCGCCCATGGCCTTCGCGATCTGGAGCCCCATGGTGGCCACGCCCGAGCCGATGGCGTGCAGGAGCACGGTCCAGCCGGAGCGCATTCCCCCCAGCGTGACCATGGCGTCGTGGGCGGTGATCCCGGCCTCCGGGATGGCCGCGGCCAGCGGGAACGACATGCCGTCGGGGATGCGCATCAGCATGTAGGGGTCGGCGAGCACGAAGCTCGGCCTGGGCCTCGCCGGAAGCGATGGCCATGACCCGGTCCCCGACCTTCCAGCCGGTGACGCCCTCGCCGAGCGCCGCCACCTCGCCGGCGAACTCGAGCCCCGGCACGTCCTCCCGGTAGCCCGGCGGCGGCGGGTAGAGGCCGCGACGCTGCAGGAGGTCGGCCCGGTTGAGCGCCGCGGCGCGCACCCGCACCAGGACCTCGCCCCGCTGGGCGACCGGTTCCGGGATCTCCTGGATCCGGGCCATCTCCGGACCGCCCTTGCCGCCGAACACCACAGCCTTCATCCGATCCTCCTCACCCCGGGCGCGCCGAAGTGGCCGGTGGGGGCTCCGAAGGGAGCCTCGCAGGTCGAGCCGTCCGGGTCGCGCGCCACCTCGGCGCGCCCCGGCGCGACCCGGGCCAGAGGATACCCGTCCGCGCGGGGCGGCGCGACCCGCTCCTCCTCGAGCGGGCAGGCCGGGGAGGGATCGAGCGCGGCCAGCGCGTCGGCCGGCTCGCAGGAGACGGCCAGTGAATAGGCGTCGAAGCTCCCCTCCCACCACATGCGGAGCACGGCCGGCGCCGTGGCCGCCCGGGCCGCCTCGGCGAGCAGCGCGCCGCGGAACGCGCGGAACGGCCCGACGTCGTGTCGCGGGTCGACGCCCGGCGTGGCGGCGCCGGCGTGGCGCCGGCGGAGCTCGTCGAGGGCGAAGAGGAGGATGCGGGCCATCGGTTTGGAGCATAATGCCCGCCCTTCCATGGAACCGATCGTCAGCTCCTTCCTCCTCGTCGCGGTGAGCGAGATGGGGGACAAGACCCAGCTCCTCGCCTTCTCGCTCGCGTCCCGCTACCGCCGCCCGTGGGTGGTGATGGCCGGGATCCTGGTGGCCACGATCCTGAACCACGCGCTGGCGGCCAGCGTCGGCACCTGGGTGTCGGCCCAGGTCCCGCCCCGGGTGATGGCGGGCGTCCTGGCGGCGACCTTCATCGCCTTCGGGATCTGGACGCTCAAGCCGGACACGCTCGAGGAGACGAAGGGCCCGTCCGGCCTCGGGCCCTTCCTCACCACCACGGTGCTCTTCTTCCTGGCCGAGATGGCCGACAAGACCCAGCTCGCCACCGTGGCGCTGGCGGCGCGCTACCAGTCGATCGTGCGGGTGACCGTGGGGACGACGCTCGGCATGCTCGCCTCCGACGGCCTGGCGGTCTTCCTGGGCGAGAGGCTCGCCAAGCGGGTGTCGATGCGGTGGATCCGGATCGTCGCGGCCGGCATCTTCTTCGTCTTCGGCGCGGTCTCGGCCTGGGCGGCGCTCCGGGGCTAGCCGGTCAGACCGAGAACCGGATGTTGAGGATGTCGCCGTCCTTCACCACGTACTCCTTGCCCTCCAGCCGGAGCTTGCCCTCCTGGCGGGCCTTCGACTCGCTGCCCAGCGCCATGAAGTCGTCGTGGTGCACCACCTCGGCGCGGATGAACCCCCGCTCCAGGTCGGAGTGGATCCGTCCGGCGGCGCGCGGGGCGCGGTCCCCTCGGCGAATGGGCCAGGCGCGGACCTCGTCCTCGCCCACGGTGAAGAAGGAGATCAGGTCGAGGAGCTGGTAGGCGGCGCGGATGAAGCGGGCGCGGGCCGGCTCGGTGAGCCCCAGCGAGGCCAGGAACTCGGGCTGCTCGGCCGGGTCGAGGTCGGCGATCTCGGCCTCCACCGACGCGCACAGCGAGAGCACGCTGGCCCCTCGCTGACGCGCCGCCTCCTCGACCGCGGCCGGCGCGGGGCGCCGCGGCGGCGTCCTCGGAGGCGTTCACCGCCACGAGCAGGGGGCGCCGGGACAGGAAGCCGAAGTGGGCGAGCTCCTTCTCCTCGGCCTCGCTCCACTTCATCGTGCGAAGCGGCAGCCCCTGGTCGAGCTGCCCGTGGATGCGCTCGAGCTCGTGGAACTCGCCCGTCCCCTTGCCGTGCTCCTTGCGCAGCCGGTCGAGCCGCTTCTCCACGATGGCGAGGTCGTGCAGGACCAGCTCCGAGTCGAAGTCGACGAACTCGCGGGCCGGATCGGCCGGGGTCCCGTCGAGCCCGGGGAAGCCGCGCACCACCAGGCAGAAGGCGTCCACCTCGGCCAGCGCGCGCAGCGAGTCGGCGTCGAGCCCGGTGCCCTTCCCGGTGCCGCCGGGGACGTCGACGAACTGCATCTCGGCGAAGGTGGTCTTCTTCGGCCGGAAGAGGGCCGAGAGGGCGTCGATGCGGGGGTCCGGAACCTTGATGGCGCCGAGGTTCACGTGACCGCGCCCGCTGGCGCCGCCCTTGTGGAGCCCGGTCAGGGCGTTGAAGAGCGTGGTCTTGCCCGACTGCGCGAAGCCGACGAGGCCTGCCTTCATGCCGACACGGTAGCACCACCCGGGGGAGGCGGGATAAACCCGTCGCATGACCGTCGCCGGCATCCTCCTCGCCGCAGGCTCGGCCTCCCGGATGGGCCGGAACAAGCTGCTCCTCGCCCTGGACGGGGAGCCGCTGGTGCGCCGGGCGGCCCGTCGCGCCCTGGAGGCCGGGCTCGATCCGCTGCTCGTGGTCGTGGGGCACGAGGCCGACCGGGTCCGGGCGGCGCTCGAGGGAGTCGCCTGCCGGTTCGTCGAGAGCCCGGAGTGGAGCCGGGGACAGAGCGCCTCGCTCTCGGCGGGCGCCGCGGCCGTCCCGCCCGATGCCGCCGGCCGCGGTGGTCCTCCTCGCCGACATGCCCCTCGTCGACGCCGCGTCGATCCGGGAGGTGGTGGCGCGGTGGCGCGAGACCGGCGCCCCCCTGGTCGCGAGCCGGTACGGGGACGTCCCCGCCCCGCCCACCCTCTACGCCCGCGCGCTGCTCCCCGAGCTGCAGGGAGGGGTGGGCGAGGGGCGCGGCCGCGAGGTCGTGCGCCGCAACCGGGCGCACGCCGCCTGGGTCGATCGGCCCGCCGAGGCGCTCGCCGACGTGGACGTCCCGGAGGATCTCGAGCGCGCCCGCGCCGGCGCGGGGCGGAGGAGCGAGCCATGAGCGAGGACGGGAAGCTCCTGGAGCAGGCCGTGGCCTGGCGGGAGGCGGGCCTGGGCGTGGCGATCGCGACCGTGATCCGCACCTGGGGCTCGTCGCCGCGACCGGCGGGCAGCCAGATGGTGGTCAGCGAGGCGGCCGCCTTCACGGGCTCCGTGTCCGGCGGGTGCGTCGAGTCGGCGGTGGTGCAGGAGGCGCAGGAGACCATCCGGGACGGCAGGCCCCGCCGGCTTCGCTACGGGGTCACCGACGAGCAGGCCTGGAGCGCCGGCCTTCCCTGCGGGGGCAGCATCGAGGTGTACGTGGAGCGCATCGGATGAGGCGGGAGATCCTGGACGAGCTGCTCGTGGACCTCGCTGCGCGGCGCACCGCCGTGCTCGCCACCTGGCTGGCCACCGGCGAGGCGCGGGTGCTCCGCCCCGGGGAGCCCGGCGACGACGGGGATCCGCTGCTCCTCACCCAGGCGCGCGAGGCGGTCCTGCGCGACCAGTCCCGCACGGTCGAGGCCGGGGGGGGCGAGGTCTTCCTCCGGGTGTACGCCCCGCCCGTCCGCCTCGTCCTCGTCGGCGCCGTGCACGTGGCGCAGGCGCTGGCTCCCATGGCCCAGCTGGCCGGGCTCGACGTCGTGCTCGTCGACCCGCGCCGGGCCTTCGCGAGCGCGGCGCGCTTCCCGGGAGTCCGGATGGAGCCCGGCTGGCCGGAGGAGGCGCTCGCCCGGGTCGGCCTCGACCGGCGGACGGCGCTCGTGACGCTCAGTCACGACTCGAAGATCGACGACCCGGCGCTGGTGGCCGCCCTGCGCTCGCCCTGCTTCCACGTCGGCGCGCTGGGGAGCCGCAGGACCCACGCGGCGCGGCGGGAGCGGCTGCGCGAAGGCGGGTTCTCCGAGGCGGACGTCGACCGGATCCGCGGTCCGGTGGGGCTTCGCCATCGGCGCGATCTCGCCCGGGGAGATCGCGGTGTCGATCCTGGCCGAGGTGGTGGCGCGCCTGCGGGGCCGGGAGGACGCCGGGACCGCCTAGAGATCGCGGGAGAAGAGCAGGAGGTCGCGCGTCTCGCCGGCGAGCCGGATCTCCCCCTCGCGCCGCATCCCGATGCGCTCCAGCACCCGGATCGAGGGGTGGTTGTCCGGCGAGGTGATGGCCAGCACGCGCCGCAGGCCGAGCCGGTCGCGGGCGTGGGCCAGCACCGCGGCGGCCGCCTCGCTCGCGTAGCCGTGCCCCCAGGCCTCGGGCAGGAAGGCGAAGCCGACGTCCACCTCGGGCAGCGTCTCCCGCCGGACGAGCCCGCACATCCCGGCGGGCGCGCCCGTGCTCGCGCGGCACGACGCAGCAGAGCCCGAAGCCGTTCCGGGCGTAGCTCGACCGGTGGACGGTCTCGACGTGCCGCCGCGCGTCCTCGAGCGTGCGCACGCCCCGGTCGCCGATGAAGCGCAGCCAGGAGGGCTCGTTCAGCAGGCGGAGCAGGAAGGCGGCGTCGGTCGCCTCGAACTCGCGGAGGATCAACCGGTCGGTCTCGAGGACGGTGGGCAAGGGGCGCTCCATTGGCGGCGGGCCGGGTAATTCTGTATCACCCGGGGCATGAGCGCCGAACTGAACCCGCAGGCCCGGCACATGGCCGACGAATCGATGGTGCGCAACCTCGCGGCCCAGGCCGAGGCGGTCTGGCCCCAGGAACTGCCCCTCCTGCGGCGGTACGCGATTCCTGCCGCGCCGCGGATCCTCGACGCCGGCTGCGGGACCGGGGAGGCCACCTGGCGCCTCGCCGACGCCTTCCCCGACGCGACCGTGCTGGGCGTGGACATCCTCGACGCCTCGCTCGAGCGGGCCCGCGGCACGGCCCGCCGGTTCGGCGAGCGCGTCCGCTTCGAGCACCGGTCGATCTACGAGCTGGGGCTCCCGGCGGCCTCCTTCGACCTGGTCGCCTGCCGGCACGTGCTCCAGTCGATCCCGCACGCCGAGCGGGTCATCGCCGAGCTCGTCCGGGTCGTGCGCCCGGGCGGGCGCCTGCACCTCGTCGCCGAGGACTACGGGATGATCCACTTCCCTCGGCGGAAGTTCGACCCGATGCGGATCTGGCCGGAGGCGCCCATGCGCTTCGGGGCCGCCACCGGGACCGACATGTTCATCGGACGCCACGCCCCGGCCATCCTCGCCGCGCTCGGCCTCGCCGCCATCACCGTCGACTACGTGGCGGTCGACACGATCCGGGTTCCCCGGGAGACCTTCGCGAGCATCTGGCTGGCCTGGCGGGACGGCTACGCCGACACCATCGCGGAGCACGTGGGGATGACGCCGGCGGAGGTGACGGCCCGCTTCGACGACCAGATCGAGACCCTCCGCGACCCGGGCTCGTACGCCGTGTGGCTGGTGCCGGTGGTGAGCGGCGTCGTGGCGGTGATCGGCGCCTGGCAGGCCGGAGCCCGGGCGCGCGCGCAGGGCCCCGTTATGCTTCCTCCCCGCGGGAGGACGCACCTTGGGCCGGCTCGACGCCATCCTGAAGGAGCTTCACCAGCGGAGGGTCTTCCGCGCGGCAGCGGCCTACGGAATCGTGGCGTTCGCGGTCCTGCAGGTGTCGGAACCCATCATCCACGGCCTGCAGCTCCCGGACTGGGTGCTCTCCGTCGTCGTGGTCACCCTCCTGCTCGCCTTCCCGGTGGCGATGGTGCTCGCCTGGATCTTCGACTTCGGGCCGGAGGGGATCGAGCGGACGGCGGTCGCGAAGCCGCCCGAGGCCCCCCCGTCCCCGGCCTTCGCCCCGCCGGTGCGACGCAGGTGGGCGCGGAAGCCGACCTGGGCCGCGATCGGGATCCTGGCCGTCGCGGCCGTGGCGCTCCTCGCCTGGCAGTCCTGGCCGCGCCCCGCTCCGCCGAGCAGCCGCATCACCGTCGCCGTCGCCGACTTCGCGAACGAGACCCGCGACCCCGAGCTGGAGGGTCTCTCGACCATGCTCATCACCTCGCTCGAGCAATCCCGCCACCTCGCGGTCCTGACGCGGACCCGGATGCTCGACCTGCTCCGCCAGCTCGGGAAGGAGGACGTGACCCGCCTGGACGAGCCCCTCGGTCGCGAGGTCGCGATGCGGGCGGGGGCCCGGGCGTTGTTCACGGCGAGTGTTCATCGCTTCGACCGGACGTACGCCATCGAGCTGAAGGCGCTCGACCCGGCGACGAGCGAGTACCTCTTCGCCGCGAAGGAGGAGGGCACGGGCAAGGGGAGCGTCCCGGGATGATCGACCGGCTGAGCGACCGGGCCCGGCGGGCGCTGCGCGAGCGCGAGGAGGAGGTGCGCGCCTCGCGCGTCGAGGTCGGCACCGCCGTCACCACCAACCTCACCGCGTTCTCGAGCTACTTCCAGGGCACCCAGGCCAAGGACTACAACGACGCGGTCGAGTGGTACGAGAAGGCCATCGCCGCCGATCCCGACTTCGGGCTCGCGTACTACCAGATCGCCTACCTGGCCGAGTTCATCGGCCTGCCGCGGGAGCGGCAGGAGCAGGCCATCGCCGCGGCCGTCCGGCTCGCCCCGCGCCTCCCGGAGAAGGAGCGGCTCCTCATCCTGGCCTGGAAGGCTCACCTCGACGGGCATGCCGAGGAGGCCCGGGCGCTGTACCGGCGCGCCGTCGAGGTCGCCCCGCAGGACAAGGAGGTGCAGTACCTGGCCGGCGACCTCCACTTCCACGCCGGCGAGCCCGAGCTGGCCCGGCCGTTCTTCGAGCGGGCGCTCGCGCTGGATCCCGGATGGACGCCCGCCGCGGATCACCTGACCGATTGCTTCCAGCAGCTCGGGCGCCCGGACGAGATGCTCGCCGTGGCGGAGCGGGCCGCGCAGGCCCGGCCGGCGGAGAACTCCCGGCTCGTCATCTGGGCGCGGCTCGATCGGAACGAGCCCGACGAGGCCATCGCACTGGCCCGGCGCCAGGCCCGCAGCGGCGACCCCGAGGCGGTCGACATGTACATCTGCGTCCTCCAGTGGGATCTGCGCCTCGCCGAGGCCGAGGTCGAGGCGAGGAAGCTGCTCGCTCCCGAGGTCCCGGCGGACCAGCGGGTCGAGGCGTGGCATGCGCTCGCCAAGAACTCCCTGCTCCAGGGGCGCGAGGCGGAGGCGCTCTCCCGGCTGCGGGCGGCCGCCGACGAGAAGGCGAGCCGGTCGAAGGCGATCCACGCCTGGGACGTCTACACCACCCTGGCCATCCTGCACCGCGACCGGGAGGCAATCGAGCGGGGCCTCGCCGCGCTCCGGCGCCTGGGCGCACCCTTCCACCGGTACGCGTCCTACCTGGAATACGGCGGGGAGCACGAGTGGGCCGCCCGGCTCGCCGCCGGGGCCCCGGCTGGCGAGGCCCGCGAGTACTGGGAGGCCTACGTCGCCTGGCACGGGGGCGACCTGGCCGCGGCGGAGCGGACGTTCCGTCGGCTCCACTTCACCTACGAGCTCGCGCAGCTGCTCGCCGAGCAGGGACGGGACGAGGAGGTGGTGGCGTTGCTCGTCCGGCGCCCCCCGACCTACTGGATGAGCATCCCGGAGACCTGGATCCTCGCCCGGTACCGAGTGGTGCTCGCCCGGTCCCTCCACCGGCTGGGTCGCGACGAGGAGGCCCGGGCCGAGCTCGACCGCTTCCAGGCGCCGCTCCACCATCCCGACCCGGACTGGCCCCCGCTGCTCGAGGCGAGGGCGCTCGTCGCCGAGCTCGGCAGGGCGCCCCCGCAGGCCGCGACCCGCTGAGGCCGGGTCAGGCCACGTCGGCCGCGGCTTCCTTCGCGGCCTCGCCGGGCCCGGAGGCCGACAGCCGCCGCATGAGCGGGAGCATGGCGATGGCGGCGAGCGTCCCCAGCGTCGCGACCGCGCCCAGCCCCAGGAAGAGCCGGGTGTAGAGCGGGAGCGTCTCGAGCGGGTTCGTGACGTTCGCAGGCACGCTCGCGTAGTTGGCGACGAAGCTGCCCAGGTACTGGGAGATCCCGGTGGCCAGGAACCAGAGCCCCATCACGAAGCCGCGCATCTTCGGCCCCACGTAGCGCGCCACCATCGCGAGCCCGAGCCCGCTGATCAGGATCTCGCCCAGCGAGTAGAGGCCGTAGCCCCCGATCATCCACCAGACCGAGACCTTCCCCTCGTGGGCGAAGCGCCCGGAGAGGCCGAAGGCGAAGAAGCCGATCGCCAGGACGGCGAACCCCATCGCGAACTTGGTCGCGATGGAGAAGTCCCCGCGGCCGCGCGCCAGGCGGTCGTAGCCCCAGGCCACGATCGGCCCGAGGACGAAGATCCAGATGGGGTTGAGCGCCTGGAGCTGACCCGGCGGGATCTCGTAGCCCAGGAAGAACTTGAGGTCGACGTTCCGGAGCGCGAAGAGCGTGAGCGACGTCGACATCTGCTGGTAGAAGATGAAGAAGAGGATGCCCTGCGCGGTGAGCAGGAAGACCGCCACGAGCCCCTTGCGCTCCTGCGGCGAGCCGCGGGCGATGAGCACGCCGAAGATCCCCAGCATGGCGATCGACGCGGCGGTGATCACCACGCGGGCGAGCCCCAGGTTCTGGACCACCACGGTCACGCCGGCGGCGGCCGCCGCGGCGCCCAGGAGCACGAGCGCGAGCTTGCGCAGGTCGAGCGGCGCGAAGTCGGGCGGCGAGCCGACGTGCGCCAGGTGGCGGCGCATGAAGAGGTAGTTCACGATCGAGAGCAGCATCCCCGCGGCGCAGACGCCGAAGGCCGCGTGCCAGCCGGCCCAGATGGCGATGAGCGGGGTGAGGATCTGGGAGAAGGTCGCCCCGACGTTGACGGCCATGTAGTAGAGCGTGAAGGCGCTGTCGACCTTGGACGGCTCTCCCTCGTACACCTTCGAGACCAGGTTGGCCGGGTTGGCCTTGAAGAGGCCGTTGCCCACCGCCACCACCCCGAGCGCCGCGAAGAGCGGACCGCCCGGGATCGCGAGGAGCACGTAGCCGAGCGTCAGCACCAGCGCGCCGATCACGGTCATCCGGCGGCTTCCCAGCACGCGGTCGCCGATCCAGCCCCCCAGGGCCGGCGCGGCGTACACCATGGCGGTGAACGCGCCGAAGGTGAGGTTGGCCCGGTCGTCGCCGTAGCCGAGCTTCTCCACCATGTAGAGGAGCACGACGGCGGTCATGCCGTAGTAGCCGAAGCGCTCCCACATCTCGACGAGGAAGAGCGTGGTGAAGGCGATCTTCCGGCTGGGCCCGCTGCCCGGGGTGGGGGACGTCATGGGGGCGCACTCTACCCGGAGCGCAGGGCGGCCGGTATCATTCGCGACGTGGAAGCATGCCGCGCCCCGGGCACCTGGCTCCTCGCCGCCCTCGCGCTCGCGGCCGGGGTCTCCGGCGCGCGCGCGGGCGCAGCCGACGTGCCGATCGCCTGGGACCCGGACCTGGCCCGCCCGGCCGACCAGGAGGCCTACGAGCGGCAGCTCCGGGCCGTGGTGCAGGACGCCCGGGCGCGGGTCGAGGCCGGCCTCGGGCAGCCGCTGCGCCAGCCACCCACGGTGAAGGTCCACTCCCGGGCCGGGTTCGAGCGCGCCTTCGGCGCCGAGGCCGCCCGCCTCGACGCGGCCCGCTACGTGGACGACGTCGTGCACGTGAACGGGGGCGCCCGGCTCGACGACCGGTTCGCGGGCGTGGTGGTCCACGAGCTGGCGCACGCCGTCCTCGACGCTCCGGGACAGGCCTCGCTGCCGCGCTGGCTCGAGGAGGGTCTGGCCGAGCGGCTGTCGTGGCAGCGCCGCGGCGTCGAGCGGCTGGCGCCGAACCAGGTCGCCGAGCTCCAGCAGGCGTCCGGCCGGCGCGCGCTCCTGCCGCTGCCGTCGTCGGCCGGCGACCTCTCCCCGCTCGACTACCTGAGGTCCTACGCGGCGGTGCTCTTCCTGGAGGAGCGCTCGGGCCGGGGGAAGGTGCTCTCGCTCGTGCGACGGACGCTCGGAGGGGAGCCCTTCGACCGCGCGCTGCGCGGGGAGCTGGGCCTGTCGCCGGAGGACCTGGACCGGGAGTTCGCCGCCTGGGTCGCTCGGGGCTGAAAAGTCCTGTCACATCCGGGTGCTGGAAGGCCTCCGATCTGTAAATCTTGAAAATATCGACCCCGAAGGCATAGGCTACGCACCGGAAACCGAAGGGAGTGCGCACGCATGCCGCCGCGAGAGGCGTCGCTGCTCGGAGCCAAGGTCCGGGCGCTTCGCCGCCAGAAGAGCATCAGCCAGGTGCAGCTCGCCGATCGGCTGGGCATCTCGCCCTCCTACCTGAACCTGATCGAGCACAACCGGCGCGCCATGCCGGCGCCGCTGCTCATCAAGATCGCCGAGATCTTCGACCTCGACCTGAAGGCGCTCTCCACCGAGCAGGACGCGCGGACCGTCGCCGACCTCATGGAGGTGTTCGGCGATCCGATCTTCGAGAACGAGGACGTGACCACCGCCGAGGTGCGCGACCTGGCCTCCCACGCGCCCACCGCCTCGCGCGGGGTCCTGAAGCTCTACCACGCGTTCCGCGAGGCCCGGGAGGCGGCGGACAACCTGGCCATCAAGATCTCGGGGCGCGGCGACCTGACGGGCGTCGACTCGTCCCGCATGCCCACCGAGGAGGTCTCCGACCTCATCCAGCGCCACACCAACCACTTCCCGGAGATGGAGGAGGGGGCCGAGCACCTCTGGCGCGAGGCGCGGCTGGGCGGGGACGACCTGCAGCAGGGGCTCGAGCACCAGCTGCTCCGCGTCCACGGCATCCAGGTGAAGATCGAGCGCACCGCCGACATGGGGGACGCCATCCGGCGCTTCGACCCCGAGAAGCGGGTGCTCTACCTCTCCGAGGTGCTGCGGCGCGGCTCGCGCAACTTCCACCTCGCCTACCAGATCGGGCTCGAGACCCAGCAGGCCGCGCTGGGGCGCTACGCCTCCGACCCGCTGCTCACGAGCGACTCGGCGCGGGCGCTGGCCCGGGTCCTGCTCGCCAACTACTTCGCCTCCGCCGTGCTCATGCCGTACGGCCCGTTCCTGGATGCCGCCCGGCAGGAGCGCTACGACATCGACCTGCTCGGCCACCGCTTCCGCACCAGCTACGAGCAGGTCTGCCACCGGCTCACCACCCTCCGCCGCCCCGGCGCCGAGGGGATCCCCATCCACTTCGTCCGGGTGGACATCGCCGGCAACATCTCCAAGCGCTTCTCCGCCTCGGGGCTGCGCTTCGCCCGCTTCTCCGGCGCCTGCCCGCGCTGGAACGTCTTCCAGGCCTTCCTCACCCCCGGGATGATCCGCACGCAGCTCTCCCAGATGCCCGACGGCACCACCTACTTCTGGGTTGCACGCTCGGTGTACAAGGAGGGCGGCGGCTACCACGCGCCGCGCACGCCGCTCGCCATCGCCATCGGCTGCGAGGTCGGGCACGCCCGCAAGATGGTCTACGCCGACGGGATGAACCTCGACTCGCGCGAGGCGGTGGTCCCGGTGGGGCTCACCTGCCGCCTCTGCGAGCGGACCGACTGCGAGCAGCGCGCCTTCCCGCCCATCCAGCACCCGCTCAAGGTGCAGGAGAACGTCCGCGGGGTGAGCTTCTTCGCGCCGGTGAACGAGCGGTAGCGCCCGGTCACCCGTGCGCGGCGTCGTCCGGCTCGGTGAGGAGCGGGGCGGCGGCCAGCAGCGCGGCCACGAAGGCGTAGCCGGCCGCGTAGGGCCAGGCCGGCGCCAGGTGGAGCACGGCGTCCTGTCCGGTCAGCCGGAAGGAGTGCACGAGCCCGGCGGCGGAGAGGACCGCGCCGGCGGCGAACCAGGCCGAGGCCCGCAGGAAGCGGCGCTCGATGATCATCACCGTCCCCGCCGACAGGATCATGGCGGTGAAGATGAATCCCTGGTCGAGCGCGAACCCGCCCCGCATCCAGACGTCGGACCGCTGGAAGGCGTCGACGACCGCCTCGGAGAGCGGCGGCCCGCCCGGCGCCCCGACCCCGGCGGCCCGGAGGCCGGCCTTGGCCATGAGGACGCCCCAGGCGGCGATGCCGGGCAGGAGCCCCATGACCACGGCCGGCGCGTGCTCCCGCGGGACGGCCTGGAAGGCCTGGGCCGAGATGATGACGCCGATCCAGATCACGATGGCGAGCCCGGCGTCGATGGGGACCGCCCAGACGATCCAGGAGAGCGTGCCGGAGAGCGCCACGGCGGTCACGAAGGCGCCGTTCAGCACCGAGTAGCCGGCGCGCGCGCCCAGCGCCTTCCAGCCCGGGTGGCCGATGTAGAGGGTGGTCGGGAAGCAGGATCCCAGCATCGCCGCCACCACCGTGCTGGCGCCGTTCACGCTGAGTGACGGAAGGGTGGGGTAGGCGTCGCCGGCGGCCTCGGCCGACTCCACGTTCTGGAGCGAGCCGACCAGCGTGAAGAGCCCCATGGGGAGGATGACCGACAGGTAGGTGGTGAGGTAGCCGCCGCGGAGCGCCTCCCAGAGGGCGCCCAGGGCGGGGTGGGGCGGCGACCAGGCGGCGGCCGCGTCCGGGCGCGGTCCCACCGGCGCGATCCCGGTGGCCCAGGCGAGCGCGGTGCCGAGCGCCACCGCCACCAGCCCTCCGGGCAGGCGCCCCCGGAAGCGCACCCGCCCGAAGTAGGTGACGAGCACGACCCCCAGCGTGGCGAAGCCGACGATGGGGCGGGCGAAGGCCTGCAGCAGGAAGCCGAGCGAGATGAACCCCAGCGCGATGCCGGCCAGCGTGGAGAGGAGCGCGGCGCGCGGGGTGGCCTTGCGGACGCGCTCGGCGAAGAGCGCACCGGCGAGCTCGATGAAGCCGGATCCGAGGCAGGCCACCATGCCCGCCTGCCAGGCCACCCGGGCCGGGTCGGCGGCCCCGGCGGCCTGGGCCACCATCCGGGCCGGCAGCATGACCAGGAAGACGTAGGCGAACAGGGAGACGGTGTTGATCCCGAAGGGCAGGGCGGTGACGTCCTTGCGGCCGGTGCGCCGCGCCAGCCGCATGGCCTGCCAGGCGTAGAAGAGGTTGCCGACCAGCACCGAGATGGCCGCGCCCGGGAGGATCGTGCCCCGGACGAGCTCCGCCGGGAAGCCGAGGACGTGCCGGCACAGCGCGTCGATGACGAGCAGCTGGACCAGGTTGTCGAGGGCCAGCCCGAAGAACCCGTCGACGTCGCCGCGGACGAACCAGCGCAAGGTGGACCTCCCGGGGCGCCGTGCCCCGCGCGCATGCTATCCCGGGGCCGACCTGCGCTAGGCTCGCCACATGGGTAAGGCACCGTCGACCGCGGCCACGCGCCTGCTCCGGGAGAAGGGCGTGGCGTACACCGAGCACCTCTACCGGTACGAGGAGAAGGGCGGCACCGCGGTCTCCTCGCGCGAGCTGGGCGTGGACGAGCACGCCGTGGTGAAGACGCTGGTGATGGAGGACGACCAGGGCGAGCCGGTGGTCGTGCTCATGCACGGCGACCGGGAGGTGTCGACGAAGTCGCTGGCGCGGCAGCTGGGGCGCCGGTCGGTCCAGATTTGCAAGCCGGAGGTGGCCAACCGCCACAGCGGATACCAGGTCGGAGGGACGAGCCCCTTCGGGACCCGCAAGCGGATGCCGGTCTGCGTGGAGAAGACGGTGCTCGAGCTGCCGCGCATCTACGTGAACGGCGGGTCGCGCGGGTTCCTGGTGGGGATCGATCCCCGGGAGCTCGTGCGGGTGCTCGAGCCCACCGTGGTCGAGGTGGGAATCGAGGCTAGCTAGGGCCCGAAGAGGAACCGCACGGTCACCACCGAGGCGGCGAACCCGGCCACGTCGGCGAGCAGCGCGGCGGGCAGGGCCTGGCGGTAGCGGGTCACGCCCGCCGCCCCGAAGTAGACCGCCAGCACGTAGAAGGTGGTCTCGGTCGATCCCGGCCATGACCGAGGCGAGGCGTCCCGCGTACGAGTCGGGACCGTCGGACCGCAAGACGTCGGCCACCACCCCGAGGGCGGCGCCGCCCGAGAGGGGGCGCACGAGCACCATCGGGAGGACGGGGGCCGGGATGCCGAGGCGCGAGGTGAGCGGCGCGAGCGCGGCTGGCCAGCGCGTCCATGGCCCCGGAGGCGCGCAGCATCCCCAGCGCCACCACCACCGCCACGAGCGGGGGGATGACGCGCACCGCGACCTGGAACCCCTCCTTCGCCCCCTCCACGAAGACCGGGTACACCTTCACCTTCCGTGTGAGGGCGTAGAGCGGGACCCCGGCCACGACCAGCGGGATGGCCCAGGTCGAGAGGGCCTCGAGCGCGCTCCTCAGCATCGGGGAGGCCCGGAGGGAGGCGGGGCGGGGAAGAGGCGGCGAAGCGCCCAGGCCGAGGCCACGGCCGCGACGGTGGCGCAGGTCGAGGCGACGAGGGTCGCTCCCAGGATGTCGGCGGGCTGCCGCGCCCCGGCGGCGGCGCGCAGCGCGATGACGCTCGCCGGGATGAGCTGGATGCTGGCGGTGTTGAGCGCGCAGAAGAGCGCCTGGGCGTCGGTGGCCGTGCCCGGCGTGGGATTCGTCGCGCTCCAGCTCCTCCATGGCCTTGATCCCGAAGGGCGTGGCCGCGTTGCCCAGGCCGAGCATGTTGGCGGCGATGTTCATCGTCATCGCCCCCATGGCGGGCGAGTCGGACGGGACGGAGGGGAAGAGGCGGCGGAGCACCGGGCGGGCCAGGCGGCCGAGCGCGCGGACCAGGCCGGCCTCCTCCGCCACCTTCATGAGGCCGAGCCAGAGCGCGAGCACGCCGGCCAGGCCGATGGAGAGGGTGACGGCGCGCCCCGCCGACTCGGCGATGGCCCCGGGCAACGCCCCCATGTGACCGGTGGCGGCCGCCACCGCGACCGAGGCGACGAGGAGCAGCACCCAGATGACGCTCATCGGCGAGGATCAAAGACCCGCCCGGAGGGAATTGCCAGTTTCTGCTAGAAGTTCGCTCGACCATGAGAGCCACTGCCTGGACCCTCGTGTCGGCCCTGCTGGCCTTCTCCGCTCCGGCGGAGGGGGCTCCCCCGGCCAAGGACGCCCCCCCGGCGAACGCGCACTGCCGCCCCTCGGCGACCGTGCTCGACCTGCCGCTCCAGAAGGAGCCGGAGTGGTACGGGCTCTACGTGGGCGACAAGAAGGTCGGCTGGCTCCGCACCTCCACCGTGGCGGAGCAGCGCGGCGGCAAGAGCGTGCGGGTGGCCCGCCAGGAGATGCTCGTCGAGGTGATGGTCGGGACGCGCCAGGTCAGGCGCGAGGCGAACGAGGAGCGGGTCTACGAGTCCGGGCGCGGCGGGCGGCTCCTGTCGTTGCGGGCCGGGTTCCGGGGCGACGGCGGCGACCGCAGCCTGCTCGTGACCTGCGGGCCGAAGACCTGCAAGGCCGAGGTCTCCGCCGCCGACGGCAAGAAGACGAGCGAGATCCCGAACCCCGGCGAGACGGTCGAGCAGCTCGAGGCCTCCCGGCTCGCGGCGCTGACCTGCAAGCCGGTGACCGGGCCGCAGCTCCAGTCGGACGACCTTCGCGTGAAGCGCATGACCAACCGGTACGTGGGGCGCACCACGATCGGGGGGGCTGGCGTCGAGGTCCCGGTCTCGATCGTCGAGGAGCTGGAGGACGGCGACCGGGTCGCGCCGCGGGTGCTCGTCTCCGACGACCTGCGGATCCTCGAGACCCGGGTCGGCGACGGCATGGTCATCAAGGTGGAGCCGGCCGAGCTGGCCCGGCGCCTCGACATCGTCGACCTCTTCAGCACGCTCCGGGTGGCCCTGCCCGGGCCCCTGCCGCGCCAGGTCCCGATGACCATCACCTACGGGCTGCGCGGCGTGCCCAGGGGCTTCGACCTCGACGACCCGCGGCAGCGCGCCAGGCCGGGCGCCGAGGGGGAGACCGTCCTCACCGTCACCGCGCGGGAACCGGCGGCCCAGGCGCCGGGGCGAGACGTCCCCCGGGGCAAGCCGGCCGAGCGGGGCGACGAGGACCAGGCCACCACCATCGAGATCGACTGGGACCACCCGGAGATCCGCGCGCTGGCCGCGGCCACGGTGGGGAACGTCCCCGGCACCTGGGCGGCGACGCGGAAGCTCGTCCACGAGGTCTACTCCCGCATGGAGAAGGTCTACGGGCAGAGCCGCGACCGGGCCAGCGAGATCCTGCGGCAGGGCAAGGGGGACTGCACCGAGCACACGCGCCTCTTCGTGGCGCTCGCGCGGGCCTCCGGCATCCGGGCCCGGGAGGTGAAGGGGCTCGTCTACGCCAACTACGGCCAGGGCGGCCCGGGCCTCTACTGGCACGCCTGGCCCGAGGTGAAGGTGGGGGACGAGTGGATCGCGGTCGACCCCACCTTCGGCCAGGAGGTGGCCGACGCCACCCACATCGCGCTGGGCCGGGGGACGCGCCAGGACGCCATCGCGCTGGTGGGCGCGCTGAAGGTCACCCGGGCCGACCCGAAGCGCCCCTAGGACCCCGCCGCGCAGGTCGTGGTTGACGGATGGCACCCGAGGCCCTTTGATCCGGGGCCCACCGCCATCCGGAGGAAGTCCATGAAGGGTCTCGACCACGTCGCCATCCTGGTGTCCGACCTCGACGCCGCCATCCGCCTCTACCGCGACGTCTACGGCCTGGAGCTGGCCGAGGTCGAGGAGGTGCCCTCGGAGAAGGTGCGGGTCGCCATCTTCGGCCACGGCGCCGGCCGGATCGAGCTGGTCTCCCCGAGCGGCCCGGACAGCCCGATGGCGAAGACCATCGAGAAGCGCGGCGAGGGGCTCCACCACGTGTGCCTGGAGGTCCCGGACATCGAGAAGGCGATGGCGGCGCTGAAGGCGCAGGGGGCTCCCCTGCTCGACGAGAAGCCGCGCCCGGGCGCCGGCGGAGCCCGCGTCGCCTTCGTCCATCCCAAGGGAAGCCGGGGCGTGCTGGTCGAGCTCCGCCAGGGCCCCCGGAACGCTTGACCGAGCCTGGAAACGCGTGGTTAGTGAGACCCCCATGACGCACCTCCTCCGCATCGCCCTCGCCTCGTCGCTCCTTTTCGGGACCGCGAACGCCCAGACGACTCCCTCCGCCGCCCCGCTGCCGTCGCCCACGACGGGGACGCTCTCGACGTCGCCGGCCGGGACGCTCTCGACGCCGCCGGCCGGGTCGATCTCGCAGGCCGAGATGGACGCGCGGATCCAGGAGGCGGTCCAGAAGGAGGTCGCGAAGGTCAAGGAGCAGCTTCGCGACGAGGTCCGCGCCGAGATCCAGGGCGCGCAGTCGGCCGCCGAGTTCCTGGGCGAGCAGGGGGAGAAGAAGAAGCTCAACTTCCTCGAGCTGAACGGCTACTTCCGCTTCCGCTGGGACCTCTTCAACAACCTGAACGCCGACCTGCCCGCCGACCCCATGGGCTGGTACCTGTGGAACGGCAACACCGACATCAGCAGCTCGCCGCCGAACGGGACCCAGACGAGCGGCAACATGCGCCTGCGCGTCGACCCCACCTTCAACATCTCCGAGCAGGTCCGCATCCGGGCCGAGATCGACTTCCTCGACAACGTGATCCTCGGCTCGTCGCCGACGGGGCGCGACTACAACCAGTTCCCGTTCTTCTCGAACAGCCAGACGTCCCCCATGGCGGGCGTGAACTGGTTCTCGAGCGCCATCGCGGTGAAGCGGGCCTGGGGCGAGGTCCAGACGCCCGTGGGCCTGCTCAGCTTCGGCCGCATGCCCGCCAACTGGGGCGTGGGCATCTACTACAACAACGGCGACGGCATCGATCAGGACTTCGGCGACAACGTCGACCGCATCCAGTTCTCGATCCCGCTCGGCCAGTTCCTCGGCGGCCTGGCCGTCACGCCGTACTACGAGTGGGCCGGCTCCGGCGTGACCTACGCCGGCACCTTCAACACCGTGGGCATCGGCCAGCCCGTCAACTGGACCCAGGACGACGACGTCGGCGCCATCGGCCTGATGGTGGCGCGCCAGGACACGCCGGACCAGCAGCGCCGCAAGCTGGAGAAGGGCGCCTCGAGCATCAGCTACGGCCTGCTCTTCAACTACAAGTCGGAGCGGTTCGGCCTGCCCATGCTCTCGCTGCAGACCTCGCCGGCGGGCATCGTCCCGGTCGGCCTGGGCACCGACTTCACGCTCATCAAGCGCGACGCCAGCGCCGGCACCGCTCGACCTCTTCTTCCGCTGGGTGCACAAGAACTTCGAGCTCGAGGCCGAGGGCGTCGGGATCTGGGGCAGCATCGGCAACGTGAACTGGGACCCGACCGCGACCGCGGTGTCGGCGAGCATCCGCCAGGGCGCCGGCGTCCTCCGCGGCAAGGCCAAGCTGGGCGAGGGCGGGCGGTTCGCGGTGGGCGGCGAGTTCGGCATCGCCAGCGGCGACTCGGCACCGGGCTTCGGCAACTTCCCCGGCCGCTGCAACCTCTCGCTGGCCGCGACCGACCCCCTGCGCTGCAACCAGATGGCGCTCCCGGGCTCGTTCGACGGGCAGCAGTACAGCGCCATCGCCGCCCAGGACTCGAGCCCCAGCATCAACAACTACCGGTTCAACCCCGCCTACCAGGTCGACCTGATCCTCTGGCGGCGGCTGATCGGGACGGTCACCGACGCCTGGTACCTCAAGCCCACCTTCCGCTGGGACATCCTCGACGGCCTCAACGTCGGCGCGCAGGTCGTCTACTCGCAGGCGATCACCGCGACCTCCACGCCGTCGGGGACGAGCACGCCGCTCGGCGTGGAGCTCGATCTGGGCGTGAAGTACCAGTCCGACGACGGGTTCGTCTTCTTCCTCGACTACGGCCTCCTGAAGCTGCTCTCCGGGTTCAACATGACGACCACCGTGAGCGGCATCTCGGCCACCACCACCCCGAGCGGCGTGGCCCAGAACATCCACGCCGGGCTCGGGAATCGTCTTCTAGGTCGGGACCGCCTGCCGGCGGCCCGTGACGACGGTCCGCACCTGGAAGGCGGGCTGGGCCTGGATGGCCCGCTTCACCGAGCACTGGTCCGCGACCCGGACCAGCGCGTCCCGGTACTTCTCGGGGAACGCGGCCGGCACCTCGATGTCGAGGTCCACCCCGGCGAGCGCGCCGTCGTCCGCGTAGCGCAGGCGCTCGACGATCCGGATCCCGTCGAGCGGCAAGTCGCGCTTCTGGCAGAAGCCGACCACGAAGATCCCGGCGCAGGTTCCCATCGACGCAGCGAAGAGCGCGAAGGGCGTGGGGTACTGGTCGCCGCCGCCTCCCTGGATCGGCTGGTCGGTCCGGACGACGTGGCCACCGACCTGCGCGTCCACCCGCTTGCCGCCGGGAAAGGTGACGACGATCTCCTGTTCGCCTGCCATGTGCGACCTCCGCTCGTGGGGAATTCCGGCCCTCATCGTGGCCGGACGAGTCCGTCGGAGCCAAGCGGAAGGGTGGGGGTTCGCGGCGCCGAGGCGGGCGCCGGACATTGTGGTAGCCTCCGCGGGCGATGAGGAAAAAGCCGAAGGGATCCGCAGGCCGGAGACCCAAGCCCGTGTCGCGCGCCGCCCTGGCGGGGGAGGCCGATCCCCGCCTGGTGAGGATGTCCGTGTCCATCCAGGACGACGCCGCGCTCCACGAGCAGGACATCCGCGGAAGCCAGGCCCACGTGGCCATGCTCGCCGCCCGGGGCATCGTGCCGGCCGCGGTGGCGCGCAAGGTCAAGAAGGGGCTCGACCAGGTCCGGCGCGAGTTCGCGGCCGGCCGCATCCGCTTCGACGACCGGCTCGAGGACGTGCACACGCACGCCGAGCGGCGCCTGGGCGAGATCGTGGGGCGAGCCGCCGGCTACCTGCACGCCGGGCGCAGCCGCAACGACCAGGTGGCCCTCGACGAGCGGCTCTTCATCGTCGAGTCCTGCGACCGGCTCCGCGGCGCGCTCGCCGGCCTGATGCGGGCGCTCGCTGGGCCAGGCGCGGCGCCACCAGGGCACGCTGCTCCCCGGCTACACCCATCTGCAGAGAGCCCAGCCGGTGACGCTGGCCCACCACCTGCTCGCCTACGTCGAGATGCTGGGACGCGACCGGCAGCGGCTCGTCGAGGTCCGGGCGCGCGCCGCCATCTCGCCGCTCGGCTCGGGGGCGCTGGCCGGGACGACGCTTGCCCATCGACCGGGAGCGGACGGCCCGGGAGCTCGGGCTCGACGGCGTCACCCGGAACTCGCTCGACGCGGTCTCGGATCGGGACAGCGCCATCGAGCTGGTCTTCGCCTGCGCGCTCGCCGTCCGTCCACCTGTCGCGGCTGGGAGAGGAGATCGTCCTCTGGACCACCCGCGAGTTCGGCTTCATGGAGCTCGACGACGCCTTCGCGACCGGGAGCTCGCTCATGCCCCAGAAGAAGAACTCGGACGTGGCCGAGCTGGCGCGGGGCAGGGCCGGGACCGCCATCGGCGACCTGGTCGGCCTGCTGGCCGTCGTGAAGAACCTGCCGCTCGCCTACAACCGCGACCTCCAGGAGGACAAGCGGCCGCTCCTCGGCGCGCCGCGGATGCTGGGGGAGACGCTCGAGGCGCTGGCCGGCGCGGTGGAGACGGCGCGCTTCCAGCCCGAGCGGATGCGCGCGGCGCTCGAGGGCGGCGAGAGCCTGGCCACCGACGCGGCCGAGTACCTCGTCGACCGGGGCGTGCCGTTCCGGGAGGCGCACGAGGCGGTGGGCAAGGCGGCCGCCTTCGCGACCCGCGAGCGAGCGGAAGCTCTCCGCGCTCTCGCTCGCCGAGTGGCGCACCTTCCACCCGGCGTTCGACCGCGGCGTGTCGCGGTGCTTCGACCCGGAGCGGAGCCTGGCCCGGCGCGACATCCCGGGCGGTCCCGCCCCGCGCCGCGTGGCGGCCGAGCTCGCCCGCTGGGAGAAGGAACTGAAGGGGGCGCGGTGAGGGCGCTCGCGCCGCTCGTCCTCCTCCTCGCGCTGGCCGCCTGCGGCGTGAAGGGACCCCCACGCCCCACGGCGAAGCCCGCCGCCGAGACCCCGGAGAGCCAGGTCGCGAAATGAACCACTTCGAACGCAAGGACGGCGAGCTTCGCGCCGAGAAGATCCGGCTGGAGGACCTGGCGCGGGCCTACGGCACGCCGCTCTACGTCTACTCGACGGCCACGCTGCGCCGGCACTGGAAGGTCCTCGACCGCTCGCTCTCCGGGATCCGGCACCTGGTCTGCTACGCCGCCAAGGCGAACGGCAACCTGGCCATCCTCGACCTCTTCGCGCGCCTGGGGGCCGGCTTCGACATCGTCTCCGGCGGGGAGCTCTACCGGGTGCTGAAGGCCGGCGGCGACCCCCGCAAGGTCGTCTTCAGCGGCGTCGGCAAGACCGACGAGGAGATCGCCTTCGCCCTGTCCCAGCGGGTGAAGTGCCTCAACGTGGAGAGCGGCTCGGAGCTGGCCCGGGTGTCGGTGGTGGCGCGCCGGCTGGGCGTGGCCGCCCCCGTTGCACTTCGGGTGAATCCCGACGTCGATCCCCAGGACCCACCCGTACATCGCCACCGGCCTGAAGAAGTCCAAGTTCGGCGTCTCGGTGGAGGACGCCGGGCGGCTCTACCACGCGGCGGCCCAGGACCCGGCCATCGACATCCGGGGGATCGCCTGCCACATCGGCTCCCAGATCACCTCGGTGGAGCCGTTCCTGGACGCCATCGCGCGCGTCCGGGCGCTGGCCCGCGACCTGGGCCGGTCGGGGATCGCGCTCGCGCACCTCGACATCGGCGGCGGGCTGGGGATCCAGTACCGCGACGAGGAGCCGCCCCATCCCGACGAGTACGGCGCCGCGGTGAAGAAGGCCATGCGCGGCTTCCGGGGAGAGGTGCTGCTCGAGCCGGGGCGGGTGCTGGTGGGCAACGCCGGCGTCCTGCTCACCCGCGTCCTCCACGTGAAGAAGAGCGGCCGCAAGGTCTTCGCCGTGGTCGACGCCGCGATGAACGACCTGGTCCGCCCCAGCCTGTACGGCGCCCACCACGACATCGAGCCCTGCGGGGCCGCTCCCCGGCCCGCCGGCACGGTGGACGTGGTCGGCCCGGTCTGCGAGTCGTCCGACTTCCTGGCCCAGGGGCGGAAGATGCCGGTGCCCGAGGCGGGCGACCTGCTCTGCGTCCGCTCGGCCGGCGCCTACGGCTTCTCCATGTCGTCCAACTACAACGCCCGTCCGCGCGCCGCGGAGGTCCTCGTCGAGGGCGACCTGGCCCGCCTCGTCCGGAAGCGGGAGGTCTGGCCCGACCTCGTCCGCGGCGAAAAGGCCCGGCCGCCGGGACGCCGGTTCCCGGCACGCCGCCGGATCGGCTAGAGTCGTTCCCCCACATCCGCGGAGGAAGAACATGATGCTGCAAGGCGCGATGGTCGCCATCGTGACGCCGCTCCGGGACGACAAGCCGGACCTGGCGTCGCTCCGCGAGCTCGTCGAATGGCAGATCCGGGAGGGCACGGACGGCATCGTCCCGTGCGGCACCACCGGCGAGGGAGCCACCCTCACGCCGCGCGAGCGGACCGACGTCATCCGCACCGTGGTGGAGGCGGCCCGCGGACGGGTGAAGGTGATCGCCGGGGCCGGCTCCAACTCCACCGCCGACGCCGTCGAGGCCGTGAAGCTGGCGCGCGAGCTCCGGGCCGACGCCGCGCTGGTGGTGACCCCCTACTACAACAAGCCGACGCAGGAGGGGCTCTACCGGCACTACATGAAGATCTGGGACTCGGTGGGCTTCCCGGTGGTGGCCTACAACGTCCCCAGCCGGACCTCGGTGGACCTGCTCCCCGAGACGGTGGAGCGGCTGGTGAAGGCGGGCGCCATCGCCGGCATCAAGGAGGCGACGGCGAACATGGACCGGCAGGTCCAGCTCGTCGAGCGCTGCGGCATGGACGCCATCGCCTACCTGTCCGGCGACGACTTCACCGTGCTGCCCTACATCGCCTGCGGCGGCCACGGCGTCATCTCGGTCATCGGGAACGTGGCCCCGCGCGCCATGAAGGAGCTGGTGGTGGCTGCCCGCAAGGGCGACCACGCGCTCGCGCTCTCGAGGCAGGTGGCCATGGCCGAGCTGAACCGGATCATGTTCGTCGAGACCAACCCCGGCCCGGTGAAGGCGGCGGTGGCGCTCCTCGGCAAGGCCGGCCCCGAGATCCGGCTCCCGCTCTGGCAGGTCTCGGAGCCCAGCCTGGTGAAGATCCGCGACGCCATGGTCCGCTTCGGGCTGGTCGTCGCCGCCTGATCGCGCCTTCCGCGCGCCCCGGATCCAAGGAGAACGACATGGTGAACGTCGTGCGTGACCGGGGTCGCCGGCCGGATGGGCGGCCACATCCTCCGGATGCTCCGGGAGTCCGCCGACCTGACGCTCGTCGGGACGGTGGAGCGCCCCGGCTACGCGGGGCCCGGGGACGCCGGCGAGGCGGCCGGGCTTCCCCGCATCGGCGTCCCGGTCGCGGAGGACCTGCGCCCGCTCCTCGACGCGGTCCGGGCCGACGTGGTCGTCGACTTCACGAGCCACGAGGCCTCGGTGCAGAACACGGCCATCGCCGCCGCCCACGGGGTGGCCATGGTCATCGGCTCCACCGGCATCTCCGCCGAGGAGAAGGCCCGGATCCGCGAGCACGCGGCCCGGATCCCGGTGGTGCTCTCGCCCAACATGAGCGTCGGCGTGAACGTGATGTTCGCGCTGGTGGAGCAGGCCGCCCGCGTGCTCGGCGACGCCTACGACGTCGAGATCGTGGAGATGCACCACGGGAAGAAGAAGGACGCGCCCAGCGGCACCGCGGTCCGGCTGGCCGAGGTGGCCGCCGAGGCGCTCCACCGCGATCCGGCGAAGGACGTGGTCTACGAGCGCCACGGCATGATCGGCGAGCGCTCGCCCCGGGAGATCGGGGTCATGACGCTGCGCGGAGGGGACGTGGTGGGGGAGCACACCGTCTACTTCGCCGGCCAGGGGGAGCGCCTGGAGGTCACCCACCGGGCCACCTCCCGCGATCAGTTCGCGACGAGGCGCCCTGCGCGCCGCGCGCTGGGTGAAGGGGCGCGCGCCCGGCGTCTACGACATGCACGACGTCCTCGGGCTGCGGGGTGCGCCGTGAGGACCTGCCGCTTCTCCCGGAAGGGGCAGGAGCGCTACGGCGTGCTCGAGGGCGCGCAGGTGCGGGCCCTGTCGGCGGCGCCCTGGGACGGCGGGCTGCCCGAGGGGCCGGCCTTCCCGCTCGCCGAGGTCACCTTCCTCGCGCCGGTGCTGCCGTCCAAGGTGGTGTGCGTGGGGCGCAACTACCGGGCCCACGCGAAGGAGCTGGGAAACGAGGTCCCGAAGGAGCCGCTGCTCTTCCTCAAGCCCTCCACGGCCATCATCGGTCCCATGCAGGAGATCCGCCTCCCCGAGGCCTCGAAGGAGGTCCACCACGAGGCGGAGCTGGCGGCGGTCATCGGCCGTCCCCTCACGGCCGGGAACGCGGTGGCGGCGCGCGAGGCCATCTTCGGCTGGACCTGCCTGAACGACGTCTCGGCCCGGGACATCCAGCGGGCCGAGCAGCACTTCACCCGCGCCAAGTCCTACGACACCTTCTGCCCGATCGGGCCGGTGGTGGAGACGGCGCTCGACCCCATGGACCAGGTGGTCATCTGCCGCGTGAACGGCGAGCAGCGCCAGCGCGGGTCGACCCGCGACATGGTCTTCGACCCCTACGCGCTCGTGGCCTTCATCTCCCAGATCATGACGCTCTTGCCCGGCGACCTCGTCTCCACCGGAACGCCCGAGGGAGTCGGTCCGATCCGGCGCGGCGACTGGGTCGAGGTCGAGGTGAGCGGCGTGGGCGTCCTGAAGAACCCGGTGGTCTAGGGAGGGGAGCCCGGATGCGCGCCTTCGTCGCCGTCGGAACGAACCTCGGCGACCGCTGGGCGCGCCTGGTCGCGGCCGGCCGCGCGCTGCGGGAGGCGCCCGGGGTGGCGGTGGTCCGTGCCTCGCGCGTCTGGGACACGGCGCCGCTCGGGCCGCCGCAGCCGCGCTACCTGAACGCGGTCCTGGAGCTGGAGACGACGCGGACGCCCGCCTCGCTGCTCCGGCTCCTGCGCGAGGTGGAGCAGGCTGCCGGCCGGCTCCGGGACGTGCGCTGGGGCCCGCGCACGCTCGACCTCGACCTGCTGCTCGTCGGCGACCTGGTGGTGCGGACGCCGGAGCTCACCCTCCCCCACCCGGAGATGGCCCGGCGCCGCTTCGTCCTGGCGCCCCTCGCGGAGCTCCGCCCGGACATGGTCGTCCCGGGGACCGACTCGACGGTGGGGAGGCTGCTGGCCGAGGCGCCGGAGCTCGACATCGCCCCGGTGGGCGGCTACCCGCTCTGAGCGGGTGATGGCAAGATCCCGGGTGTGAAGACCCTCCTTCACCTGGGACCGTTCGTCCTCCTCGGCGCGGTGGGACTCACCCCGTCCGTGCGGACGGCGGGTGCGCCACTCCTCTCGGGGCTCGTGGGCGTCGCCTGGCTCGGTCTCCTGCGTCGTTTCGTCCTGGCCCACTCGTCGCCCGCCCCGGATCCGGCCCGTTCACGAAGGCTCGTCGTCTCCCTCACGCTCGGCGCGCAGTGGTTCCTGGCGATCCTGACCGGGCTCTCGGCGATCCCTCGGCAGGGCCCGGGGCTGGTCGCGATGGCTGCCGGGATCGGGATCCTCTTCCTCCCGGCGGCGCTGATCGCGACCTACGCCGGGAAGGCCCCGGAAGCGTGGAGATCCCGGTGCCTCCGCCTCGGGGCTGGCTTCTCGTCCCGCGCGCCAACGGTACCGGGCTCCGGGTCGCCCCGCACCATCCGCTGACCTGGGCGGCGATCGCGCTCTTCGCGGCCGGCCCGATCGCCCTCATCCTCGTCGCGATGTTCGCGTAGCGTCGGCCAGCCAGCGCCCGCCCGGCGGCGAGCACCTTCTCGACCGCCGAGCGCGGCAGGGGCTCGCAGCGCCCCAGCGCCCGGGCCGCGAGCGGCGACCTCGCACACGCGCTCCAGCGTCTCCATGCGATCGAGGGCCTGGAAGAGGCCGGTCCCCAGCGCCAGCGCGCCGTGCCGCTCGAGCAGGATCACCGAGTGCCCCTTCCAGAAGGGCGCGAGCGACCGGGGCACCTCGTCGGTGCCCGGGGTGGCGAAGGGGGCGACGGCGATCCGGCCGAGGACCAGCACCGCCTCGGGGAGCAGGTCGTCCGGCGGCGGGTACGCCCGGCGACGGTGAAGGCCACCGCGGTGAGCGGGTGGGCGTGGACCACCGCCCCCGCGTCGGGCCGCGCCGCGTAGGCCGCCAGGTGCATGAGCAGCTCGGTGGACGGTCGGCCCCGGCCGCGCACCTTCTCGCCGGCGAGGTCCACGACCACCAGGTCGGCCGGGCGCAGGTACCCCTTGCTCGCGCCGGAGGGCGTCACCAGGAGTCGATCGCGCCCCAGCCGGCAGGAGACGTTGCCCTCGCCGGCCCCGATCAGCCGGCGCTCGTGCAGCCGCCGGCAGACCTCCACGAGGTCGCGTCGCAGCCGGGCTTCGGGGGTCGTCGCCATGCGGGCGGCCTCGGGCGCTAGAGGATGCGGGCCGCGAGCAGGTCCTGCACGTCGAGCAGGCCGACGGCCCGCCCGGCCGCGTCGACCACCGGCACCTGGTCGATGCGGGCCTCGCGCATGACGCGGGCGGCCTCCACCAGGCGCTCCTCCGGGCGGACCGTCCGGGGGTTGCGGGTCATCACCGTCGAGACCGGGGCGTCGAAGTCCACCTGCTGGCGCTCCACCAGCCGGCGCAGGTCACCGTCGGTGAAGACCCCGAGGAGCTTGCCGCGCCCGTCCACCATCGTGGCCGCGCCCGGGCGTCCCGGCGTCCGGGTCATGACCGCCACGGCCTGCTTGAGCGGCGCGTCGGCGCGCACGAGCGGGTTCGCCTCGCCGCGCCCGCATGAGCTCGTGCACCTTCATGAGGTGGCGCCCGAGCTTCCCGCCCGGGTGGTAGAGGGCGTACTCGTCGCGCCCGAAGGGCCGGTTCTCCAGCACCGCCATGGCGAGCGCGTCCCCGATGGCGAGCAGCGCCGCCGTGCTGGTGGTGGGCGCGAGCCCCATCGGGCAGGCCTCCTCCACGTCGCCGATGGCGACCACCAGGTCGGCGGCCCGGGCCAGCGGGTTCTGCCCGTCGCGGGTCACGGCCACGATCCGCGCGCCGATCCGCTTCACCGCGGGCAGCAGCCGGAGGATCTCCTCCGACTCGCCGCTGTTGGAGAGCGCGATGATCACGTCGGTCCGGGAGACGCGTCCCAGGTCGCCGTGGGCCGCCTCGGCGGGGTGCAGGTAGATGGAGTGGGTGCCGGTGGAGGCCAGCGTGGCCGAGATCTTCTGGGCCACGAACCCCGGCTTGCCGATCCCGGTGAGGACGACCTGCCCCTTGCAGGCCAGGATCCACTCCACGGCGGTGGCGAAGGCGTCGTCGAGGCGCAGCGCGCCGATGGCGCGGGCCTCGGTGTCGAGCACCATGCGCCCGTAGTCGACGAGGGACTTCCTGCGGGCGGAGGCGGCGCGAGGCGACTTGGCCCGCGCCTTCCCGCTGCGAACGGATTTCCGGCTCGACAACATGTTCGCGTCCTTGTAGCACCTTGCCCGCGAACCCACCAATCCGGAGGCACCGTGAGATTCTTCATCGACACCGCGGACATCGGAGAGATCCAGAAGGCCCTCGACCTCGGCCTGTGCGACGGCGTGACCACCAACCCGTCGCTGGTCGCGAAGACCGGCCGGCCCTTCGAGGAGGTGCTGAAGGAGATCGTCGCGCTCGTCCCCGGACCGGTCTCGGCCGAGGTCACCGCGGTCGACTTCGACGGGATGATCCGGGAGGCCCACCACTACGCGAAGTTCGGCCCCAACGTGGTCATCAAGGTTCCGCTCATCGTCGAGGGGCTGAAGGCCGTGAAGGCCCTCACCTCCGAGGGCATCCGCACCAACGTCACCCTCTGCTTCTCGCCCAGCCAGGCGCTGCTCGCCGCCAAGGCCGGCGCGAGCTACGTCTCGCCCTTCGTGGGACGGCTCGACGACGTCTCCGAGGACGGCATGGCGCTCATCGCGCAGATCCTCGAGATCTACCGGAACTACGATTTCGGGACGCAGGTGCTCGTGGCCTCGGTGCGCAACCCGCTCCACGTCGTCCAGGCGGCCCGCATGGGCGCCGACGTCGCGACCATCCCGTACGCCGTGCTGGCCCAGCTCGCGCAGCACCCGCTCACCGACATCGGCCTGAAGAAGTTCCTGGCCGACTGGGAGAAGGTCCCGAAGGGGAAGTAGCCCGGGCGGCGCGGGGGACGACCTAGCCCAGCGTGACCCGGAAGAGGCTGCGCTCGGCCAGGTCGACGGCGCCGGCCAGGTCGGCCCGGGAGAGCTTCGCCCCCTCGGCCCAGTCCTTCAGCGCCAGGCACTCCTCGGTCACGTAGAGGACGAGGAGCTGGAGGGCGGCCTCGTCGGCCGGGCCCTGGCAGGTGGCGGGCGCCCGGTTCCGCATGGCCTCGTCGAAGGCCTCGTGCTCCCGGAGGAGGTCGAGCCGCGCCAGCTCGAGCGCGAGCCGGAGGACCTCGGCGCGCGGGGCCGACTCGAGCCCGGCGGCCCAGCGGCGGCGCAGCTCGTCGGTCGCCCATTCCACGTCCGGAGGCGGCCAGGCGCCGAGCCGTCCGGCCAGCTCCTCGGCGAACCGCGCGAGGATGACCTCCTTCACCGGCTGGCGATTCGGAGGTCGTAGAGGTGGTCCCATCGGCGGTCGCGCACGGGGCGATTCTAGCCCGGAGCGCCGGAAATCCAGGAAATCCGTGGCGATCGTCGCTATTCGACGGCGGGGCCGTTCGGGTGTATCCTTCGCGCCCCGTTCGCAGGAGGTCGCGCACCGAATGCTGGTCGTGATGAAGCCGAACGCCACCGAAGCCCAGGTGGACGCCGTCGTCGAGAAGATCCGCTCCCTGGGGCTCCAGCCCCACGCCATCCCCGGCGCCCAGCGCACCGCCATCGGCATCACCGGCAACAAGGGAGGGCTCGACCCGGCGCTCTTCGAGGGCCTGCCCGGCGTCCGCGAGGCCATCCGCGTCTCCCAGCCCTTCAAGCTCGTGTCGCGCGAGGTGAAGGAGGAGGACACCGTCGTCGACGTCGGCGGCGTGGAGATCGGCGGCAGCGGCCTCGTGGTCATGGCCGGCCCCTGCTCGGTGGAGTCGAAGGAGCAGATCCTCGAGGCCGCGCGCGCCGTGAAGGCGGCGGGCGCCACCGTGCTCCGCGGCGGCGCCTACAAGCCCCGCACCAGCCCCTACGAGTTCCAGGGGCTCGCCGAGGAGGGGCTTGAAGCTGCTCGCGCTGGCCCGCGAGGAGACCGGCCTGCAAGATCATCACCGAGGCCATCGACGTGGAGACGCTCCCCATGGTCGCCGAGTACGCCGACATGGTGCAGATCGGCGCCCGGAACATGCAGAACTTCTCGCTGCTCAAGCAGCTGGGGAAGATCGCCCGCCCCATCCTCCTGAAGCGCGGCCCCTCGGCCACCGTCAAGGAGTGGCTCATGGCCGCCGAGTACGTGGTGGCCCACGGCAACCCCCGCGTGGCCCTCTGCGAGCGCGGCATCCGCACCTTCGAGACCGCCACCCGCAACACCCTCGACCTGAACGCGGTGCCGGTGCTCAAGTCGCTCACCCACCTGCCGGTCGTGGTCGACCCGTCGCACGGCATCGGCCTGCGCGCCCATGTGCCGGCCATGGCCCGGGCCGCGGTCGCCGCCGGCGCGGACGCCCTCATCATCGAGGTCCACCCCTGCCCGGAGAAGGCGCTGTCCGACGGGCAGCAGTCCCTCACCGCCCAGGAGTTCGCGGCGCTGATGGACCAGGTCCGGGTCATCGCCGGCGCGGTCGGCCGCCCCCTCTAGGAGATCCCATGTTCGTCACGATGAAGCCCCACGCCACCGAGGCCGAGTTCGACGCCGTCATCGAGCGGGTCCGGTCCCTGGGGCTCACCCCGCACCCCATCATCGGCAGCGAGCGGCGCGTGGTGGCCGTGGTGGGCAACACCGGGGCCATCGAGCCCGACGCCTTCGCCATGCTCCCCGGCGTGGCCGAGGCCCTGCGCGTCTCCCAGCCCTTCAAGCTCGTCTCGCGCGAGGTGAAGGAGGAGGACACCGTCATCGACGTGGGGGGCGTGAAGATCGGCGGCCGGGCCATCGTGGTCATGGCGGGCCCCTGCTCGGTCGAGTCGAAGGACCAGATCCTCGAGACCGCACGCGCGGTGAAGAAGGCCGGGGCCTCCATCCTCCGCGGCGGCGCCTGGAAGCCCCGCACCAGCCCCTACGAGTTCCAGGGGCTGCGCGAGGAGGGGCTGAAGCTGCTCGCGCTCGCCCGCGAGGAGACCGGCCTCAAGGTCATCACCGAGGTGATGTCCACCGACACGGTGCCGCTGGTGGCCGACTACGCCGACATCCTGCAGGTGGGCGCCCGCAACATGCAGAACTACCCGCTGCTGGAGCGGCTCGGGCAGGTGCGGAAGCCGGTCATGCTGAAGCGCGGCCTCTCCGGGACCATCAAGGAGTGGCTCATGGCGGCCGAGTACATCGTCTCGAAGGGCAACCCGGACGTCATGCTCTGCGAGCGCGGCATCCGGACCTTCGAGACCGCCACCCGCAACACCCTCGACATCAACGCCATCCCGGTCGTGAAGTCGCTCTCCCACCTGCCGGTGATCGTCGATCCGTCCCACGGCATCGGCCTGCGCAAGCACGTGGCCGCCATCGCCCGGGCCGGCGTCGCCGCCGGGGCCGACGGCATCATGGTCGAGGTCCACCCGAAGCCGGAGAAGGCCCTCTCCGACGGGCACCAGTCGCTCACCATCCCGGAGTTCGACGAGCTGATGCGGCAGGTGCGCGTGATCGCGCTGGCCATCGAGCGGCCGGTGATGTGAGCAGGGGCCGCGGCCCGGCCCGGCTCCGGGTCAGCGCCGCAGCGCCCGCGAGAGCGACGAGACGAACCGGCGCACCCGCTCGGCCCTCGCCTTGCGGGTCCCGCCCTGGGCGATGCGCTGCACGATGGCGCTCCCCACCACCACGCCGTCGGCGAGCCGCCCGACCTTCCGGGCCTGCTCCGGCGTGCCCACCCCGAAGCCCACCACCACCGGGACCGGGCTCCGGCGCCGCACCGCGGCCACCTTCTCGCCCAGGTCGGCGGGGAGGCCGGTCCGGGCGCCGGTGACGCCGGTCACCGACACGAAGTAGAGGAACCCGGTGGCCGCGCTGGCAGGCGGCCTCCACGCGGGCCGGGGTCGAGGTCGGGGCGAGGAGGAAGACGACCGCCACGCCGCGCGCCGCGGCGGCCTCCCGGAAGGAGGTCGCCTCCTCCGGGGGAAGGTCGGGGAGGATGACCGCATCCACCCCGGAGCGGACGCAGCCGTCGAGGAAGCGCTCCTCGCCCATGGCCAGGACCGGGTTGGCGTACCCCATGAGCGCGATGGCGGCGGTCGTCGCGCTTGCGGACCTCGGCGGCCAGCCGCAGGCAGTCGGCCACCGTCGTGCCGGCCCGCAGCGACCGCTCGCCGGCGCCCTGGATGGTCTTGCCGTCGGCGATCGGATCGGAGAAGGGCATCCCGATCTCGAGGATGTCGGCGCCCCCGGCGGCGCAGGCCAGCGCCGCCTCCCGGGAGGTGGCCAGGTCGGGGTCGCCGCCCATCACGTAGGTGACGAGCGCGGCGCCTCCGCGCGCGCGGGCGGCGGCGAAGGCGGCCTGGATGCGGTCGGGGCGGAGCGCTCATCGGCCCCTCCCGCCGCGGCGCGCGGGCTTGCCCGCCGGCTTCGCTCCGGGCTTCCGCTTCCGCCGCGGGGCCGGCCGCGCCGCCCGCTCGGCGAGCGCGCGCCGGACGTGGTCGACGTCCTTGTCGCCGCGCCCGGAGACGTTCACCAGGAGAAGACCTCGCGGCCCGAGCTCCCGGGCCAGGATGCGGGCGGCCGCGACCGCGTGGGCGGTCTCCAGCGCCGGGATGATTCCCTCGGTGCGCGCCAGGTACCCCAGCGCGTCGAGGGCCTCGTCGTCGGTGGCCTGGCGCAGCTCGAGGCGCCCCTGGTCCTTCAGCCAGGCGAGCTCGGGCCCCACGCCGGGGTAGTCGAGGCCGGCGCTGATGGAGTGGGCCTCGACGATCTGGCCGTCCTCGTCCTGGAGGACGTAGCTCCGCGAGCCGTGGAGCACGCCGGGCCGGCCCAGGGCCAGCGCCGCGCCGTGCTTCCCCGTGGAGAGGCCGTGCCCCGCCGCCTCCACCCCGACCAGCCGGACGCTCGGGTCGGCGAGGAAGGCGGAGAAGATCCCCATGGCGTTGGAGCCGCCGCCCACGCAGGCCACGATCGCGTCCGGGAGCCGGCCGCACACGGCGAGCACCTGGGCGCGCGCCTCGTCGCCGATGACCGCCTGGAAGTCGCGGACCATGGCCGGGTAGGGGTGCGGGCCCGCCACCGAGCCGATGATGTAGTGGGTGTCGCGGACGTTCGTCACCCAGTCGCGGATGGCCTCGTTCATCGCGTCCTTGAGGGTTCGCGAGCCGGACTGGACCGGCACGACCCGCGCCCCCAGGAGCTGCATCCGGAAGACGTTGAGCGCCTGCCGCTCCACGTCGAGCGCCCCCATGAAGACGTCGCAGGGCATCCCGAAGAGCGCCGCGGCGGTGGCGGTGGCCACCCCGTGCTGCCCCGCGCCGGTCTCGGCGATGATGCGCCGCTTCCCCATCCGGCGGGCCAGGAGCACCTGCCCCAGCGTGTTGTTGATCTTGTGCGCGCCGGTGTGACAGAGGTCCTCGCGCTTCAGCACCACCCGGCAGCCGCCCGCGTCCGCGCCCATGCGCAGCCCGTCGCCGAGCGGCGTGGGGCGCCCGGCGAACCGGGTGAGGAGCCGGGTCAGCTCCTCGCGCGAAGGCCGGGTCGCCCCGGGCCTCGCGCCAGGCCTGCTCCAGCTCGTCGAGGGCCGGGACCAGCGTCTCGGGGACGAAGCGGCCGCCGTAGGGGCCGAAGTGGCCGCCCGGGTCGGGGAGTCTCCTGCTCATGGGAGCCGGACCTCGCGGACGGCGGCGATGAAGCGGGACATCCTGTCCATGTCTTTCACTCCTGGTGATGACTCGACGCCGCTCGCCACGTCGACGGCGTAGGGGCGGACCGCGCGGACGGCGTCGGCCACGTTCTCGGGGGTGAGCCCCCCGGCCAGGATGACCGGCGCCACCTCCGAGACCCCCTCGGCGAGCGACCAGTCGAAGGGCTCGCCGGTCCCGCCGTATCCGCGCGAGGGCGTGTCGAGCAGGAAGGCCGAGACCTCGTAGGAGAGCAGCCGGGAGAGCGTCCGGACCTTGTCCACCGGGATGGCCTTCACGACCGGCAGCGGCATCCGCGCGCAGAGCTCGGGCGGCTCGTCTCCGTGGAGCTGGAAGACCTGGATCCCGGTCTCGGCGGCGATGGCGCGCATCTCGCCCTCCGGCTGGTTCACGAAGACGCCCACCGAGGTCACCAGCGGCGGGAGCCGCTCGATGATCCGGCGGGCCGCCGCCGGAGTGAGGTGGCGCTTCGACCCGGGCCAGAAGTTGAAGCCCAGCGCGTCGGCGCCGAGCCGGACCGCGGCGAGCGCGTCCTCCTCGCGGGTCACCCCGCAGATCTTGATGCGAACGATGCTCACGCGGCCGCCATGTCCCGGAGCAGCGCGCCCGGATCGGCCGCGCGCACCAGCGCCTCGCCGACGAGGAAGTTCGCGGCGCCCGACCTCCGCAGCCGGGCCACGTCCGCCGGGGAGCGGATGCCGCTCTCGGACACGCCCAGGACGCCCGGCGGCAGGGCGGGCAGCACCCGCTCGCTGGCGGCCAGGTCGACCACGAAGGTGCGGAGGTCGCGGTTGTTCACGCCCACGATCCGGGCCCCGGCGGCGACCGCGCGCTCCGCCTCGGCCAGGTCGTGGACCTCGACCAGCGCCGACAGCCCCAGCGACGCGCAGTCGTCGAGCCGGCGCCGCAGCAGGTCGCCGGGCAGCGCCGCCACGATGAGCAGCGCGGCGTCCGCGCCCCACGCCCGGGCCTCGAGGAGCTGGTAGCGCTCGAGCACGAAGTCCTTCCGGAGCAGCGGCACGTCGACCCGGGCCCGGGCCGCGGCCAGGTCGTCGAGCGATCCGCCGAAGCCGGGCCCGTCGGTCAGCACCGAGATGGCCGCGGCGCCCGCCGCGGCGTACCGGGCGGCCTGGGCGGGCGCGTCGAGGCCGGAGTCGATGGCGCCGGCGGACGGGCTGGCGCGCTTCACCTCGGCGACGATCCGGACCGGTCCGCCCGGGGGCGAGAGCGCGTCGGCGAGCCGGCGGGGTGCGGGCGTCGCCGCCGCGCGGGCCTCGAGCTCCTGCTCGGGAAGCCCGGTCCGGCGGCGGGCCACCTCGGTGACCTTCCGCGCCAGGATCTCCGCCAGGATGGTCATGCGCGGCTCGCCGCGGCGAGGAGGTCGAGCTTCTCGCGGGCGGCGCCCCGATCGATGGCGTCGGCGGCCAGCCGCGAGCCCGCCCGGAGGTCGGGCGCGGCGCCGGCCGCCACCAGCGCGGCGGCGGCGTTCGCGAGCACCGCGTCCCGCGGGCGCGCCCTTCTGGCCGGAGAGGACGTCGAGCGTCATCCTGGCGTTGTGGGCCGCGTCGCCGCCGGTGAGCGCCTCGACGGGCCAGCGCCCCACGCCCAGGTCCTCGGGCGAGAGCCGGAAGGTCCGCACCTGGCCGCCGTGGACCTCGGCGACCTCGGTGGGCCCGGAGACCGAGATCTCGTCGAGGCCGTCGCCGTGGACCACGAAGGCGTGGACGGAGCCGAGGGCGGCCAGCACCCCGCCGATGACCGGCACCCAGCGGGGCTCGTACACGCCCATCACCTGGTAGCGGGCGCCGGCCGGGTTGGCCAGCGGGCCGAGCAGGTTGAAGACGGTGCGGATGGCCAGCTCGCGCCGGATGCCGGCCACCGCCTTGAACGCGGGGTGGAGCCGGGGCGCGAAGAGGAACCCGATGCCCACCTCGGCGATGCAGCGCTCCACCCGATCCCGGGGCGCGTCGACGTCGACGCCCAGCGCCGCCAGCACGTCGGCCGAGCCGCACTTCGAGGAGACCGATCGGTTGCCGTGCTTGGCCACCGCCACGCCGGCCCCGGCCACCGCGAAGGCCGCCGTGGTCGAGATGTTGAAGGTGTTCCGGCCGTCGCCGCCGGTGCCGCAGGTGTCGACGAAGACCTCGCGATCGACCCGGATCCGCTCCGACCGATCGCGCATCACCTGGGCGGCGCCGGCGATCTCCTCGACCGTCTCCCCCTTGAGCCGGAGCGCGGCCAGGAAGGCGCCGACCTGCGCCGGGGTGGCGCCGCCGTCGGCCACCTCGCCCATCAGCTCCACCATCTCGGCGCGGGTGAGGTCCCCGCCGTCGACGAGCCTCGCGATGGCCGGAAGGATCACGGGCGCCTCCATCCCTTCACCCGGGCGACCCAGTTGCCGAGCAGCGCCTTGCCCTGGCCGGTCAGGATGGACTCCGGGTGGAACTGGACGCCCTCGATCTCCAGGCGCCGGTGGCGCAGCCCCATGATCTCGCCCTCCCGGGTCCAGGAGGTGATGCGCAGCTCGCGGGGCAGCGAGGCGCGCTCGACGACGAGCGAGTGGTACCGCCCGGCGTCGAAGGGGGAGGGGAGGCCGGCGTAGACCCCCTCGCCGCGGTGCAGCACCGGGCTCGACTTGCCGTGGACGATGCGGTCGTTGCGGACGACGCGTGCCGCCGAAGGCCTGCCCGATGGCCTGGTGCCCCAGGCAGACCCCGAGGATGGGCAGCTCGCCGGCCAGCGACCGGATGGCCTCGAGGCTCACCCCGGCCTCGTCGGGGGTGCACGGGCCGGGCGAGATGGCGAGCCCGAGCGGGCGGAGCGCCCGGATCCCGGCCACGTCGATCTGGTCGTTCCGGAAGACCCGCACGTCGGCGCCCAGCTCGCCCAGGTACTGGACCAGGTTGAACGTGAACGAGTCGTAGTTGTCGACGAGGACGATGCGCGGCTTCATGCGCGGGTCCTCCTGCGCCGGGGCGTCCGGCGGCGCGCGCCGGTCCGCTCCGATCCCTTCACGGCCGAGGCCTTGCCGTCCAGGTCCCGCGACTCGGCCTGGGCCACCGCGGTGAACAGGGCGCGGGCCTTGTTGACCGTCTCCTGGTACTCGGAGGCCGGCTTCGAGTCGTAGACCAGCCCGGCGCCCGACTGGACCGAGATCTTCCGCCCCGACTGCATGAGCGTCCGGATGGCGATGCACATCTCCATGTCGCCGCCCCGGTCGAAGTATCCCACCGCGCCCGCGTACGGGCCGCGCCGGGCCGGCTCGAGCTCGTCGATGATCTCCATGGCCCGGACCTTGGGGGAGCCGGTCACCGTCCCGGCCGGGAACCCGGCCCGCAGCACGTCGATCGAGTCGAGCCCGTCGGCGAGCCGGCCCTTCACCTCGGAGACCAGGTGCATGACGTGGGAGTAGCGCTCCACCGTCTTCAGCTGGGTGACGCGGACCGACCCGATGGCGGAGACCCGCCCCACGTCGTTGCGCCCCAGGTCGACGAGCATGACGTGCTCGGCGTTCTCCTTGGGATCGGCCCGGAGCTCCTCCTCGAGCCGGCGGTCCTGCTCGGGATCCTGCCCGCGCTTCCGGGTCCCGGCGATGGGGCGAAGGGTGACCTCGCCGTCCTCCAGCTTGATGAGCGTCTCGGGCGAGCTGCCCACCAGGGCCTGCTGCCCGTTCTGGAGGTAGAAGAGGTAGGGAGACGGGTTCACCCGGCGCAGCGCGCGGTAGACCTCGAAGGGCGGCACGCTCACGTCGGCGTCGAAGCGCTGCGAGAGCACGATCTGCTGGCAGTCGCCGGCCTTCACGTACTCCTGGGCCCGGCGGACGGCCCGCTCGAAGTCCCGGCGCGAGACCCGCGGCCGGAGCTCGGCGGCCTTCTCGGCGGGCGGGGAGCGGCGGTCCCGCAGCGGGCGCGCCAGCGCGGCCATCGTGCCGCCGATGCGGGCCAGCGCCGCGTGGTAGAGGGCGCGCGGGTCGTCCCCCGCCTTGCAGCGGACCTCGACGATCACGTGGAGGGAGTGGCGCAGGTTGTCGAAGGCCACGATCTGGTCGAAGTCGAGGAAGAGCGCGTCGGGGAACCCGAGCTCGTCCTCCTTCGCCACCGGGACGCGCGGCTCGAAGAGCTTCACGGCGTCGTAGGAGAGGAAGCCGACCAGCCCCCCGGCGAAGCGCGGGGTGCCGGGGATGCGGACGGCCTGGTGGCTGGCCAGCTCGCGGCGGATCCACTCGACCGGGTCGCCGTCCTGCCCGAGGCGCCAGGAGAGGGAGCTTCGCGGGCCGGCGCCCAGGAAGCTGAAGCGGCCCGACCGCTCGCCCCCTTCCACCGACTCGAGGAGGAAGGCCTGCCGCTTGCCGCGGGAGAGCTTCAGGAAGGCGGAGACCGGGGTCTCGGTGTCGGCCTCCACCTCGACGCGGACGGGGATGGCCCGGCCCGGTCGACAGAGCCGTTCGAACGTCTCGAGGTCGGGAGAGGCTCTCAGGGCGTCAGCGCCAAAGAAACACCGTCATGCCACGACCCGCCTGGCCGGGCCGGCGACCTCGGCCACGTCCTTGGCGACCATCCTGTTCTTCGCGTCGACCAGCACCACCTGCGGCACGTGGGTGCGGGCCTCCGACTCCTCCATCTCCGCGAAGGTGGCCAGGATGACCATGTCGCCGGGGCGGTTCAGATGGGCCGCGGCGCCGTTGATGCAGATGATGCCGCTGCCGCGCTCCCCGCGGATGGCGTAGGTCTGGAGCCGGGTGCCCCGCGTGATGTTCCACACGTGGACCGCCTCGTACTCCCAGAAGCCCGCCGCGTCCATGAGGTCCTCGTCGATGGTGACCGACCCCTCGTAGTCGAGGTCCGCATGGGTCACCGTCGCGCGGTGAATCTTGGACTTGAACAAGGTCCGGCGCATGATCGGGTTTTCTACCCGGATGGAGGGTTCCGATCAAGACATCCGACGACATGGCGGCAGGGCAGGCCCCGATCGCGGCACGGCGGCTTCGCATCCTGGCCGAGGCCCGATCGCAGGGAGAGGCGTTCCTGCGCATCGATCCCGCGCGGCTGCGCTTCCAGCTGGGGACCTCCCACGCCGACCTCCGGGTCCCGGTGGATCTGGCCGCGGACGCCGCCGCCATCGTCCGCACCGCGGCGGACCAGGTGGGGCTCCTGCTCGCCACCCACCACGGCCGGTTCGTCCCGCCCGAGGAGCTCGACCGGCTCTACCTCCGGGAGGACTACGCGTCCCTCCCGCACGTCGCCGACCTGCTCTCTCCGCCGGCGGGCGGCCCGGACCTCCGCGCCGCCGCGCAGACGGCGCTCGCGGCCCATCCCGCGCTCCAGGGCGGCCTCGTCACCGCCTGGATGGGGCCGGGAGGAAAGGGGCGCTCCCTCACCGCCCTCTGGATCGCCTCGCTCCGCACCGCCGCCTCCGAGATGGCCGCCTCGCCCGCCAGGGAGGACACGCCGCTGCTCGTGGCGCTCGCCCTGTCCGGAGCGCTGGGGGCGGCCGCCCCGGGACTGCGGGACGTCCTGCCCGGCGGACCGCACGACCGCTGGCTCCGCAGCGCGGCGCTGACCGGACTCTGGATCGCGGCCAGGACCGGCGTGGCCCGGTTCGCCCGGGACGCGGGGCTGCGCGCCGACGACCCGCTGCTGCTCCGCCTCGAGGCGGTGGTGAATCCCTGCACGCTGGCCGGCGGGCGGGCGGCCCTCCTCGGCGGCGGCTCCACCCTCTACGGCCCGGAGCTCCTGGCCGGCGTTCCCCGGGCCGAGGAGATCGCGGCCCGCCTGGCGACCGGGGGCGACCCGGACGCGGCAGCCGGGGACGTGGTCGAGGCGCTCGCCGACGACGAGGAGACCGCCGCGGCGTGCGGAGGGCGCGGTGGCGGCCTGGCGCATCCGGCAGGCGCTCTCGGAGCTGGTGACCGCGGTCGAGGCGGCCCGCCAGCCGGCCGCCTGCTCGGAGCTGCGGGCGCTGCTCGCGGCGCCGGGCGCGCTCCAGGCGTCCCTGTCCGGCGAGGCGGGACGCGCCGACCTCGCGGCCCGGGCCCAGCAGGCCTCGCGGGTGCTGCCCGCCGAGGGCGCGGGGGCGGTGCTCGACGTGCTGGTGCGGTCGCTGCGGGCCTGGAAGCCGAAGGAGCCGGCGGCCGCGCTCGGCCTGCGGCGCGAGGAGGCGCTCCAGACGTACGCGCTCGCCGCGTCCGGGCTGCTCGCCGACCTCGCGCTCGAGCGGCTCTCGGCCCCGGTGCGCCGGGTGGTGGTCCCGTTCTCCGGCGCGGGCCAGGCGGGCCCCGAGGCGGAGTGGGAGGCGGGGCGTCTCTACCGGATCTCCGCGCGACCGGGCCCCATCCTGGCGGTGGCGCAGGAGCGCCCCATGGCCCACCTCTTCGCCGACGTGAAGGACTTCACGCGGCGTACGAGCCTGCTCGGGCAGGCCGCGATGGCCGAGTTCCTCCGGCGCGAGTTCTACCTGCCCATCCTGGCGGCGGCGAAGGAGCGCTTCACCGGGATGGAGCACCTCTCCGACCGCGGCGGGGTCTCGGTGAACAACCTGCTCGGGGACGCCATCTCGCTCTCCGGCGACATCGAGGCGCTCGTGTCGCTGGCCGGCGAGATCCGGAGGCTGCTCGGCGCCTACGAGGCGCGGCTGGAGCGGGAGGTCTCCACCGAGGCGGTGGTCGACCGGGTGACGGCGCTGGAGGCCCGGTACCGGGGCGAGATCGGCCGCTGCCTGGCCGCCCGGGACGAGGCGCGCGCGACCTCGGAACGGGCCGCTCCCGGGAGCCCGGAGCGGGCCGAGTCGCTGCGCCGGGGCGCCCTGCACGCCGCCGCCGCCTCCCGCCTCGCCGCCGAGATGGAGCGCGCCGTGTCGCGGACCCGCGGCGAGGGGCTCGAGGCCGGCGTGTTCGTCTCCTTCGGGCCTGCGCCGCTCGTCGTCTCCATCGACGACGAGGCCTTCGGCCGGAACCGGGTCGCCATCGCCGAGAAGATCAACGAGTCGGCCCGGGGCACCGCCCGGGCCTCGCTGGCGCGCGCCCGCGCCGACCAGCTCCTCGAGGAGGCCCGGACGGCCCGGGGCCTTCCCGGCCTGCGCCACGCCTGGAGCGTCTTCATCGGCCAGCCCCTCTCCCTCGCCATCCCGCCGGCCGCCGCCGTCGAGGCCATGCGCGCGGCGCGGGCCGGGGACATGACGGCCGCGATGCGGGCGGTCGCCAAGCCGGTCCGCCGGGCCCTGGAGGCGGCCGCGCGCGCCGAGGACGAGGGGTCGGGCGACGTCTACAACGCCGGGGCGGCCCTCTCGGAGGAGGCGCTCTCGGCCTGGCTCGCGTCGGTCGGTGCGGGGCGCGTGGTGCGCCGGGTCGAGCTCGATCCCGCCGACGTCCCGGAGGACGTCGCCGTCGCAGTGGTGGTTCGGTCCGGGCCCGGAGAGCCTGGTGGTCACCTTCCACACCGACGGACGCCCGGCCGAGATGTTCCGGCACGTCGGGCGCGCCTGGTTCAAGGGGCTCGGGGAGGTGCCGATCTGGGAGCTCGCCGCCGACACCGGCGGGCCGGCGGCGATCTTCCAGGCGATGCGCGCCGCCTGGCTGGCCGGCGCGGGGCGGGCCTAGGCCGGCTAGCCCTTCTGCGAGCCCTTGACGTTCTCGGCGCAGATGCGCTCGTAGAAGCCGGCGTCCACCGCCGCGCCCGCCTTCTTCAGCTGCGCGGCCCGCCCCAGCTCCTCGTCGACGAGCTTCTGGAACACCTCGTACGGCTGCGCGCCCACCACCGGGCGGCAGTTCACGTAGAGCGTCGGGGTGCCCTGGGAGGCGAAGCGGGCGCCCAGCTGGGCGTCCTCGTCCACGCGGGCGCGCGTGGACGGCGCGGCCGAGGCGGCCTGGAACTTCTTCGCGTCGAGCCCCAGCTGCTTCGCCCAGGCCTCGAACTGCGCCGGGGCGAGCTGCGACTGGTTCTGGAACATGAGGTCGTGCATCTCCCAGAACTTGCCCTGCTCGCGCGCCGCCTCGGCGGCCAGCGCGGCCGGCATCGCCTGCGGGTGCATGGCGAGCGGGTAGTTCTTCCACACCACCCGCACGTCGTTCGGGTACGCCTTCTGGAGCTGGGCGAGGGTGGGCTCGACGCGGGTGCAGAACGGGCACTGGAAGTCGGAGAAGATCACCACCGTGACCGGGGCGTTCTTCGGGCCGCGCATCGGGTCGTCGGGGCGGAAGTCGACCTTCTGCGCGGCCGCCTGCGGCGGCGGCGGCGCCGCCTGGGGCGCGGCCTGGCCCGGGGGCGGGGCGACCATCACCGGCGCGGTGGCCGCCGGTCTCGATGATGCGGGCGTACAGGTCCTTGGCCGGGACGCCCGACTTCACGAGCGCCTCCGCCTTGGCGAGCTCCTCGTCCACCATGGCCTTGAAGACCTCGAAGGGGACCGCCCCGGCGATCTTCCGTCCGTTCACGAAGAAGCTCGGCGTGCCGTTCGCGCCCACGCGAGTTCACGAGCGCCTGGTCCCGCTTGATGCGGGACTCGTGCCGCTGCTCGTCGAGGGCCTTGCGGAAGGCGTTCATGTCCAGGCCGGCCGCCTGTGCGGTCGCCTCGAGCGCGGGGCGATCGAGCGCCGGCGCCGAGTCGAAGAGCCGGTCGTGCATCTCCCAGAACTTGGCGGAGCCGCCCTGGGCGCGCCCCTCCTCGGCCGCGATGGCGGCCGGCATGGCCTTGGCGTGGAAGGGCAGGGGGTTGTGCTTGAAGACGAAGCGCAGCTTGCCGGGGTAGGCGGCCTCGAGCTGCTTCATCGTCGGCCCGACGCGCTTGCAGAACGGGCACTCGAAGTCGGAGGACTCGATGATGGTGACGAGTGCGTCCGACGGACCCTTCACGGGCGAGTCGTCGACGGGGACCCGGTAGACGGCCTTGGAGTCCTCCACCGGGCGCGCCGGCGCGCGGGCCGGCGGCGGCAGCTCGGAGGGCCGGCCGGCGGTGGGCGCCGACCCGCGGACCGCCGCCCATCATGCGATCGCCCACCACGCCGAGGACCACGCCGACGATGAGTGCCAGGATCCAGCTCGTGTGCTTCATCTCGTTCACTCCCGTGTTGCCGGGCCGCGGCTCGCGGCCCTGGTTCTAGAATCGGGCGAAGGCCCCGGCGCGGAGGAGGAGCGGCACGCCGACCCCGTTCGCCAGCGGGAACCCGCTGTCGGCCTCCACCATGAAGCCCAGGACGTCGGTGATGCGGACGGCGACGCCGCCGCCCAGGAGCAGCCACCGCCAGGCGAGGTACCCGACCTGCGTCGAGGCGTCGAAGGCGGCCCGCAGGTAGAAGGGCGTCTCCGGGATGAACCACTCCAGCCCGGGCCGGATCGCGAAGGAGGTCCCGGGCGCCATCCCGAGGACCATCGACAGCTGGGGGGCGATCCCGAAGGCGATGTCGTAGGCCACCCCGAACTCCAGCTCGAAGACCGCCGGCGGGTCGTAGGCCGACCCCTGTCCCACCTGGCCGCCGCCGCCCACGTCCGCGGAGAGGATGAGCCCCACCGGGCTCGACCCGGACGGCGGGTCGGCGGGACGGGCCACGCCCGGCAGGGCCAGGAGCGCGGCCGCGGCCAGGGGGAGGATCTGTCGAGCCAGGTGGGTCAAGGTCGGGGGCCCGGAGGGTATCGCCGCACCCTCCTTCGGGCAAGGAAGACGTGCTTCGCACGAGAACGCTCGCCGCGGTTGCTCCCTTCCCGTCCCGGCGGTAAACGGAGCGGCGATGACGGAGGTCACCCTGCCGGCGCCCGACCGCACCCTCGACACCTCGGGGAGCCTCTGCCCGTACCCCATCGTGGAGACGGCGCGGGTCATGAAGGAGCTGCCCGCCGGCGCGGTCCTCTGCGTGGTGGCCACCGACCCGGGCATCGCCACCGACATGCCCATGTGGTGCCGGGCCACCCGGCACGAGCACCTGGGCACCTTCCGGGAAGGCGGGTCCTGGAAGAGCTGGGTCCGGAAGCGGGGCCGGCGTGAGCGCGAAGAAGGCCATCGGCATGATCTCCGGCGGGCTCGACTCGACGCTCGCGCTGGCGCTCGTGAAGCAGCAGGGCTTCGAGGTGAAGGCGGTGAACTTCTACACCGGCTTCTGCATCACCGAGACCCAGCGCCGCAAGGGCGGCCGCGCCGGACGGCACGGTGCCCCAGAACGAGGCCCTGCGCGCCGCCGCCGACCTCGAGGTCGACATCGAGTACGTCGACATCTCCGACGCCGGCTACCTCGACCTGATCGTGAACCCCCGGTACGGCTACGGATCGAACGCCAACCCCTGCATCGACTGCCGCGTCTTCATGATGAGGAAGGCCCGGGAGATCATGGAGCGGGAGGGGGCGGCCTTCGTCTTCACCGGCGAGGTGGTGGGCCAGCGCCCCAAGAGCCAGCGCCGCGACACCATGCGGCTCATCGAGCGGGAGAGCGGGCTGCAGGGGCGCCTCGTGCGGCCCCTCTCCGCCAGGCTCCTCGAGCCGTCCATCCCCGAGCGCGAGGGGCTGCTCGACCGATCGCGCCTCCTCGACATCAACGGGCGCTCCCGCCAGCGCCAGATCCGGCTGGCCCGGGAGCTGGGCATCGCCGAGTGGCCCCAGCCCGCCGGCGGCTGCTGCTACCTCACCGACGAGTCCTTCTCCCGGAAGTTCTTCGACGTGCTCGACGCCCGCGAGGCGTCGGGCGAGGAGCGGCGCATCCGCAAGGAGGACATCGTCCTCCTCTCCACCGGCCGCCACCTCCGGCTCTCGCCCACGGCCAAGCTGGTGGTGGGGCGCAGCGAGGTGGAGAACGTCATCCTCGAGTCCTACGGCGAGGGTCGCGCCCGGCTCATGGCGCGCGACCTGAACGGCCCGGTCGCGCTCGTCGAGGGCGCGCCGTCGTGGGAGGACCGGCAGCTCGCCGCCCGCATCGTGGCGCGCTACGGGAAGGGGCGGTCCCTGCCCCGCGTGGCGATCGAGTGGCTCGAGGACGGCGTCGTCGAGGTTCTCGACGTCGAGCCCGAGCCGGACGAGACGCGCATCGAATCCCTGCGCATCTGAGTCCCGGCGCACCCGAGTTGACACCCTTTACAGCGTCAACTCCTCGCAGACACGGGGCATTGACAGTCGAAAATCCCGCATTTCTTGATCGCGGGCAATGGGGAGGACGCCCCCAAACGGCTACGAGTGATGTCCGCTCCCGACCCTTCGGCGCGGGCGTACAGTCGTTCCCAGGCTTCACCACAGGGCGCGTGCCGGTGCAGGGCGTGCACGGTCAGGGGTTCACGCGATGGCCAAGACGAAGAGCCCGAAGCGGACCTACTCCTTCGGCAGCGGACGCGCCGAGGGCAACAGGGACATGAAGGAGCTCCTGGGCGGCAAGGGGGCCGGGCTCGCCGAGATGAGCCACATCGGCATCCCGGTGCCGCCCGGCTTCACCATCACGACCGAGGTGTGCACCGCCTTCTACCGCGGCGGGAAGAAGCTCCCCCGGGACCTGCGCGGCCGAGATCCAGGCGGCGCTCGCCCAGGTGGAGCGGGAGACCGGCAAGAAGTTCGGCGACGCCTCGAACCCGCTGCTCGTCTCGGTGCGCTCCGGCGCGCGGGTCTCCATGCCCGGCATGATGGACACGGTGCTCAACCTCGGCCTCGCCGAGGCCACCGTGAAGGGGCTGGCGGCGCGGTCGGGCAACGCCCGGTTCGCCTGGGACAGCTACCGCCGCTTCGTGGCCATGTTCGGCGACGTGGTCCTGGGGATGAAGCCGGAGAACAAGGAGGACCGGGATCCCTTCGAGGTGGTGCTGGAGCGCAAGAAGCACGAACGGGAGGTGAAGCTCGACTCCGACCTCCCGGTCGACGCGCTGCAGGAGCTGGTGGCCGAGTTCAAGGCCGAGATCAAGGCCCGCAGGGGCGTCGACTTCCCCGACGATCCCATGGAGCAGCTGCTCATGGCGGTCGACGCGGTCTTCCGGTCCTGGGAGAACGACCGGGCCATCGCCTACCGCCGCATGTACGGCTACCCGTCCGACTGGGGCACCGCGGTCACCGTCCAGTCGATGGTCTTCGGCAACATGGGCGAGGACTCCGGCACCGGCGTGGCCTTCACCCGCGACCCGGCCAGCGGCGCCGACCTCTTCTACGGCGAGTTCCTGGTGAACGCGCAGGGCGAGGACGTGGTGGCCGGCATCCGGACGCCGCAGAAGATCGGCGAGATGGCGGGGCGCTGGCCGGACATCGCCCGGCAGCTCGAGACGGTGCGGCGCAAGCTCGAGTCCCACTACCGGGACATGCAGGACATCGAGTTCACCATCGAGCGCAAGCGCCTCTACGTGCTGCAGACCCGCACCGGCAAGCGCACCGGCCTGGCCGAGGTGCGGATCGCCGTGGAGATGGCCGAGGAGAAGCTGATCACCCCCGAGGAGGCGGTCCTCCGGGTGGCCCCGTCGTCGCTCGACCAGCTGATGAAGCCGGTCTTCGACGGCGCCCAGTGGAAGCGGGCCGTGGCCGAGGGGAAGTACCTGGCGCGCGGCCTGCCCGCCGGCCCCGGCGCGGCCACCGGCCGCATCGTCTTCTTCGCCTCCGACGCCGAGGAGTGGAAGCAGCGCGGCGAGACGGTCGTGCTGGTCCGGCACGAGACCAGCCCCGAGGACATCCGCGGCATGGACGCAGCGGTGGGCTTCCTCACCGCCTTCGGCGGCATGACCTCCCACGCCGCGCTGGTGGCCCGGCAGATGGGCAAGATCGCGGTGGTGGGCTGCGACGCGCTCACCTTCGACTACAAGAACCGCGTCATGACGGTGGCCACCGCCGCCGGGCCCCGCACGCTGCGCGAGGGCGACTGGATCTCGGTCGACGGGTTCACCGGCGAGGTCGTGGAGGGCAAGGTCGTCACGCAGCCCTCCGAGGTGGAGGCCGTGATCAAGGGGAAGCTGGGCCCGCAGGAGGCCCCCCTGTACCGGCAGTACGCTCGCCTGCTCGGCTGGGCCGACAAGGTGCGGCGCCTCCAGGTGCGCGCCAACGCCGACCAGCCCGACCAGGCGGAGGTCGCGGTGAAGCTGGGCGCGCAGGGCATCGGCCTGTGCCGCACCGAGCACATGTTCTTCGGCGAGGGGAAGATCGGCCCGATGCGGGAGATGATCGTCGCCGAGACCGAGGCGGAGAGGCGCGCCGCGCTGGCCAAGCTGCTCCCGTTCCAGCGGGCCGACTTCGCGGGCCTGTTCCGGGCCATGGGTTCACGTCCGGTGACCATCCGGACCATCGACCCGCCCCTGCACGAGTTCCTCCCGCAGGACCAGGCGGGCGTCGTCGACCTGGCCCGCGCCGCCGGCAAGTCGGTGGCGCGCGTCCACGCGCGCATCGACGAGCTGCACGAGTCGAACCCCATGCTGGGCCACCGCGGTTGCCGGCTCGGGATCACCTACCCGGAGATCACCGAGATGCAGGCGCGCGCCATCCTGGAGGCCGCCATCGAGGTGGCGGCCGAGGGCGTGAAGGTGAAGCCCGAGATCATGATCCCGCTCGTCGGCACGAGGAAGGAGCTCGACGACCAGGCGAACGTGGTCCGCGCCACCGCCGAGAAGGTCTTCGCGGAGCGCGGAAAGCGGATCCCCTTCCTGGTGGGGACCATGATCGAGGTGCCGCGCGGCGCGCTCACCGCCGGGGAGATCGCCAAGACCGCCGACTTCTTCTCCTTCGGCACGAACGACCTCACCCAGACCACCTTCGGCCTCTCCCGCGACGACCTGGGGCCGGTGCTCTCCAGCTACATGCAGAAGGACATCTTCGCGGTCGACCCGTTCGTCTCCATCGACCGGGAAGGCGTGGGCCGGCTCATGCGGATCGCCATCGAGGACGGCCGCCGCACCAAGCCCGACCTCAAGCTGGGGATCTGCGGCGAGCACGGAGGCGACCCCAGCTCGGTCGAGTTCTGTGACGCGCTCGGACTCGACTACGTTTCCTGTTCCCCCTACCGTCTGCCGATCGCGCGCCTCGCGGCCGCCCAGGCCGTGCTGAAGCAGCGCAAGTCGGAGAGAGACATGGCCAAGAAGGCGGGGAAGAAGGTCGTGAAGAAGAAGGTCGCGAAGAAGGCCGCGCCGAAGAAGGCGCCGAAGAAGGTCGCGAAGAAGCCGGCGAAGAAGCCGGCGAAGGCGGCGCCCAAGATGGCCGCCATGACCTCGGGCGCGCCGCCGACGTCGGGCATGCCCAGGTAGGTGAAGCTGCGTGTCGCGCCCACCTCGGGCGCGGGAAGCGGAGTGCTCGACGCCGGGCACTCCGCTTATTTTGACCGTGCCCCATCCTTCAACGACAATGCCGATATCGCGATGACACGTCCCCGCCTCGCTCCCTGGCTGCTCGCTGGCTTCGGAGTCCTCTTCGTCTTCCTCGCCCTTCCCTGGCCGCTCACCGCCTCGGGCATCGACGCCCCCGCGGGGGCCTCGGTCGTGGCGCTGCAGCACGAGCCGGCGCCGCCCGCCCCCGTCGCGACGGTCGCGATGGCTCCCGCACCCGCGATGCCGGCCGCAGCGCCGACACAGGCCGCACCCGCGATGCCGGCCGCACCGCCGACGCTGGCCGCACCGGCCGTCGCGCCCGCCGAGCTTCGCCTGGCCGAGGCGGAGCTCGACCGCGTCGCCGATCGCTACGTGGCGCCGCTCGGATCGGGCCGCGCCGTCCTCACCACCGTGCCGCGCCTCCAGGAGCGCATCGAGCGGCTGCTCGCCGAGTACCGCGTGCCCTGGGCCGCCGCCGTCCTCCTCGAGCCGGCCACCGGGCGGGTGCTCGCCATGGCCGAGCACTCCCAGCGTGAACCCGGCAAGCGCGGCCTCTCCCTCGAGGCCCGGGCGCCGGCCGCCAGCGTCTTCAAGATCGTCACCAGCTCGGCGCTGCTCCACCGCGGCTTCGAGCCCGGCAACGAGGTCTGCTACCACGGGGGCCAGCACCGCGTGATGCCCGCCAACCTGGCCGACGATCCCCGGCGGGACCGGGCCTGCCTGTCGCTCTCGTCGGCCCTGGGGAAGAGCGCCAACGTGGTCTTCGCCAAGCTGGCCGACCGGGCGCTCAACGCCGGCCTGCTCCGGGCCGAGGCCGACCGCTTCCTCTTCAACCAGACCATCCCCTTCGCGCAGAAGGTCGAGACCTCGCGGGCCGACATCCCCGAGGAGCCCTTCGCGCTCGCCACCACCGCGGCCGGCTTCGGCCCGGTGCGCCTCTCGCCGCTCCACGGGGCCGTGGTCGCCGCCATCGTCGCGAACGGCGGCGTCTTCGTGCCGCCCGACGTGGTGGCCTCGACGACCGGAACGGCCATGCCGGTGATGGCCGGGCCGCGCCGGGTCCTCGACGAGCGGGTGGCGGCCGAGCTCGGCGCCATGATGCGGACCACCGTCACCGAGGGCACCGGCCGCCGCGCCTTCAAGGCGCCGCGCTCCAGGAAGTCGTCGATGCAGGGGCTGACCGTGGCCGGAAAGACCGGCTCGCTCTCCGAGGCCAATCCCTTCCGCGACTACACCTGGTTCGTGGGATTCGCGCCGGCCGACAACCCGAGGGTGGCCTTCGCCGTGGTGGTCGTGAACGACCGCAGCTGGCGGGTGAAGGCGCCCTACGTCGCCCACGCCGCGGTCGAGGCCTGGGCCGACTGGGAGAGCGGGAAGCCTGAAGTCGCCGCGCCGCGGGCCCGGGCCCGCAAGCCGTAGGGACCTCAGCCGGCGCGCAGCTCGACCACGCCGCGGTCGACGAATCCGCGGAAGGCCTTCAGCACCTCCAGCTCGTCGAGCGGGGCCACCTGGGCGATCTGCCCCAGCGCCCGGCGTCCGTCGCAGCGGGAGAGCAGGTACTTCTCCGACGCGTCGAGGCCCAGGGAGGCGATCTCGCTCGCCGCCAGGCGAGGCACGGGGATGGCGCGGCGATCCAGCGAGGCGCGCAGGGACGCGCCGAGCGCCTCCCGCGCCGAGGCGAGCGCCTGCCGCGCGGCGTCGGAGGACGGCGACGGTCGCGAGCGCGCGGGCCGCCGCCTGCTCCGCGTCGGCCGGCCGCCCGTCGGCCAGCGCCCGGCGCGACTCGTCGAGCACCGCGGCCACGTGGGACTCGTCTCCCGCGATGGGCTCGACGATCTCCTCCACCGGCACCGCGCGCAGCACGCCCTGGCGAGCCAGCGCGTAGAGCCGCTGGTAGAGGTGGAACTCGGTGGCGTGCAGGGCGAGGCCGATCTCGTCGATGGTCCGGCCGTGCAGGGCCAGCATGAGGACCTTGCCGTCGATGGTGTCGTCGGACGCCGACGCCGGGATGCGGGACTCGTCGATCTCGAGGGTCGCGCCGCCGCTCGGGAACTGGGCCAGGAAGGCGTCCCACGCGGTGGCGCGGAACTCGGCCTCCTTGAGGATGTCGGCGAGGGGCACCGAGCACCGAGAGCTCGTCGTCGGAGGCCGGCGGCGGGTCCTCGTCGACGCGGAACACGCCCGACTCCCAGCGGAACACGTCGAGCAGGGTCTCCCGGATCTTGATGGAGAGCACCTCGCGGATGGTCCGGGGCTGCACGAGCCCCACCATGGCGAGCACCTTGCCCAGCCGGACCCGCGTCTCCTGCTGGGTGCGGAAGGCCTTGGCGAGCTGCTCCTCGTCGAGGTGGCCGAAGTTGATGAGGAGCTGCCCGAGGAACTCGCGCGGGTCGGTGGAGGCGGCGCCGACCGCGTTGCCCTCCCGCAGGTAGACCGACTTCCGGACCGCGCCCCGCTCGCAGGTCAGCGAGCCCGTGATCGCTCGACGCGAGAGGAACTCGACCAGCTCGGAGAGCGGCATGAGGGAGAAGCTTCCAGCGAGGCCGCGCACGGGCAGGAGTCTCCCCGGAAAGAGCCGTGGCGGCAAGGAAGCGACCGGTGTTATGACCGGCGCGCATGGACGCACCGGAGACGAAGGACCCGGCCCCGCCGGGGAAGACGCGGCTCGTGGTCGTCGCGGGAGCGATCGCGCTCCTCGTGGCCGGCGGCGCCGCATGGAAGGGCTGGCAGGTCCTCGTCGAGGAGCCGCGGCGCGCCGAGCAGGCGCTCGTGGCCTTCGACATCACGCCGGCGTCGAAGGTGGCGCCCGCGCCGCCCATCCTCGGCCAGACGCCGGACGGCAAGCCCTTCACGCTCGCCGACGCGAAGGGGCAGGTCGTCTTCGTGAACTTCTGGGCCACCTGGTGCCCGCCGTGCCGCGAGGAGATGCCCTCCATGCTGCAGCTCGGTCGCGAGCTCTCGGCGCGCCACCCCGGCAAGTTCAAGATGGTGGCCGTGTCGGTCGACGACGGCTGGCCCGAGGTGCGCCAGTTCTTCGCCGGACGGATGCCGGGCGGCGTCGAGGTCCTCCTCGACCAGGACCAGGCGGCGACCAAGGAGTACTACTGCGTCGCCCGGGGCGGTTGCCCGGATTCCTTCAAGTTCCCGGAGACCTACATCGTGGACGCGTCCGGGAAGCTGGTCTCGTACGTGGTCGGTCCCCGCGACTGGTCCGACCCGGCCGCGCTGCGGTACTTCGAGCGCCTTTTTCCGTAATCGCTGCGCGGACGTAAGCGGCTCTTCGCGACACCCCACCAGGGGCGTCCGTGCGCAGGCCTCCGGCGTCTGCGCTCGCAAGCATCCAGTATTGCTGGGCAATTTCGAGTACGCGCGCCGAGCCGCGCCGGCCGGCCGGAGCACCGCCTCGTCCCTTCGAGCGTTCCTGTTGAAGGGTTTTGGAGGGATGCCATATAACCATCTGGATTTCCGTGAAATCTCGGCACTCCGCTTGGCGGAGCGCGGGGGGTACGTGGCGGAGAAACTGGCCGGCATCCCGGTGGTGATCGCAGGGCTCGGCGACGTCGGGCGAGCCATCGCTCGCGCGGCGCTCGCGTCCGGCGACCTCCGCGTCGTGGCGGTCGTCGATCCCGCCTTCGCGGGACGCAAGCTCGACGAGCTCATCGGCACCCCGACCGGTCTCCAGGTCGAGGGGGACGGGGCCCGCGCCTTCCGCGCGGCCAAGGGCGGCGTGCTCCTCCAGGCCACCTCGTCCCGGTTCGAGGACGTGCTGCCCCAGATTGAGCAGGCCGTGAAGGCCGGCCTCAGCGTGGTCTCGACGTGCGAGGAGCTCGCCTACCCGTGGCTGGCCCACGAGGAGGAGGCCGACGCCCTCGACGCGCTCTGCGAGCGGAACGACGTCGCCGTCCTCGGGGCGGGGGTGAACCCCGGCCTCGCGCTCGACCGCCTCCCGTCGCTGCTCTCCCAGGGCACCGGCGAGGTCCGGCGCCTCGAGGCGCGCCGCGTGGTCGACCTCTCGTCCCGCCGCCCCGCGCTGCTCGCGAAGGCGGGAGTCGGCCTCACCGAGGCCCAGTTCCAGCAGGCCGTGGAGGCCGACGAGATCGGCCACGCCGGCCTCGCCCAGTCGGCGACGCTGGCCGCGCTCGGAAGCGGTCTCGATCTCGACGAGCTCGAGGAGGACGTGGAGCCCATCCTCGCCACGCGCGACCTGGCCGGCCCGGTGCCGGTGGCGAAGGGCAACGTGGCCGGGATCCGGCAGGTCGCCCGCGGCTGGCAGGACGGCCGGGAGGTGGTCCGCATCGAGCTGGTCCTGGCCCTGGGCGCCGACGATCCCCGCGACGAGGTGACGCTCGACGCCTCCCCGCCGCTTCGCCTGATCGTGCCGGGAGGGTTCCCGGGCGAGGCCTCCACGGCCTGGTCGGTGGTCCACGCCGCGGCCGCCGTGCCCATGCTGCAGGGGCTCGTCACCGTGCTCGACCTTCCCCCCGGGCGTTCCTGACCGAGGCGCGCATGCTCGACAAGACACTCATCGGACGGGAGAGCGAACCCCTCGTGGTGGAGGTGGAGAAGGGCGCGATCCGGCGCCTCGCCGACGCCATCGGGGACCAGAATCCCATCCACTCCGACGAGGCCGCCGCCCGCGCCGCCGGATTCGCGTCGCTGGTGGCGCCGCCGACCTTCCCGGCCGTCCTCTCCCTGAACGAGCGCTTCCGCCACTCGCTCGACCTGGGCACCCGCTCGCTGCTCCTCGGCGAGGAGTCGATCGAGTACGGACGCCCCATCGTGGCCGGCGATCGACTCACGGTGAAGAGCCGGGTGGCCGACGTCCAGGAGCGCGCCGGGACCAGCGGCGCGAGCGACGTCCTCGTCCTCGAGACCGAGGCGCGCGGCGCCGAGGGCGAGTTCGTCTTCCGGACCCGCGAGACCTTCATCCTCCGGCGCGGCTAGGGAGGGAGACACGGTGCTCTTGGCACGCCAGCTCTACTTCGAGGCGGTGAAGGTCGGCGACGAGCTGCCCCCCCTGGTGAAGCCGCCGGTGGACCGCTCGCAGATCGCGCGGTTCGCCGGGGCGAGCGGGGACTACGGCCCGCTCCACGTCGACGAGCCCTTCGCCCGGAACGCCGGGTTCCCCAGCGTGCTCGTGCCCGGGATGCTCGGCATGGGCTTCCTGGCCGAGCTCGCCACCGACTGGCTTCGCGGGGCGCGCATCCGGCGCTTCAGCTCCCGGTTCGTGAAGATCGTGTGGCCGGGCGACGTGGTCACGGTGCGCGGCCGCGTGGCCGACCGGCGGTTCGAGGCGGGCGGCAAGTACGCCGTCGACATCGAGGTCTGGGGAGAGAACCAGCGCGGCGAGCTCGTGGTGCGCGGCGCGGTGACCGCCCAGCTCTTCTACAGCGCCGAGGACGAGACGCGGCAGCGCGCCGGACAGCCGCCCCTCGTCGTCACCCAGGCCGAGGAGGAGGAGCGGCTCGCCAAGCTCTCCCGGAGCACCGCCACGGCGCGCCCCGCGGTGGGCACGCGGGCCGCCGCCCCGGCCAAGGGTGCGCTCCCGGTGAAGCCGGCCGCTGTGAAGCCGGCCGTCCCGGCGAAGGCGGCCCCGCCCCCGGCGCGGCCCGCCGCTCCCCCGGCGCCCGGCCGCTCCCGAAGCCCGCCCCGGCCCGCAGAAGGCGCCGGCGAAGGCGCCCCCAAGGTCGTCGCGAAGGTCGTCGCGAAGCCCCACGCCAAGCCGACGGCCAAGCCGGCGGCGAAGAAGGCAGCGCCCGCGAAGGCGCCGCCGAAGAAGGCTCCGCCCCGGAAGCCGGCGCCGACGAAGGCCCCGCCGAAGAAGCAGGGCGGCAAGCGGCGCTGATGCTGCTGCTCGTCCTGGGCCTCCTCGCTGCCGCCGCCCCGCCGGCGACGGCGTCCCACGCCGCACCGGTCGCCGGCCGCGCTCCTCGCCCGCGGCGACGAGGCCTTCGCCTCGCGCGGGGATCCGGCCCGGCTCGCCGAGGCGATCGAGCTCTACGGCCGCGCCGCCGGCGCTCCATCCGGGCGACCCCGCGCCCGAGCTTCGCCTGGCCCGCGCCGAGGCCTTCCGCGCGCTGTCGGCGCCCGACGCGCCCCGCGAGGCCTGGGTCGCCGCCTCTCGCGCCGCCGAGCGGGCGCTGCGCAAGCTCGCTCCGGGCTGGGGCGCCGCCGTCGACGCGGGCGACCTGGTCGGCGCGCCGGCGCACGTCGGGATCGAGGGCGCCGAGCCGCTCTACTGGCTGGCGCTCGCCACCTGGTCGTCGGCGCAGTCGAGAGGGCTCGCCGCGCTCCTCGCGGTGAAGGACCCCGGCGCTGGCCGCCATGGAGCGGGCGGCGGCCCTCGACGGATCGACGGACTGCGCGGGCCCGCACCGGGCGCTCGGCGCCTGGGCCGCCGCGCTCCCCGCGGCGGTGGGCGGCGGGGTGACCCGCTCGCGCCGCCACTTCGAGGAGGCGCGCGCGCTGGGCGGCGCCTGCCTGCTGAACCGGGTGCGCGGAGGCCGAGTCGCTCCTCGTGCTCCTCCAGGACCGGGCCGCGTTCGAGCGGGCCCTGGCCGAGGTGGAGCAGGCGCCCGACCTGGACCCGGCCTGGGCCCCGGAGAACGCCGTGGCCCGACGCCTCGCGCAGGGAGCTGCGAGGGCGCGCGGCGCGCCTATTCTGACGGACGACGACGGGAGGACACATGGCCGAGGAGATCCGAGGATCGGTGGGGCAGGCGGGCGCGCCAGGGCGCACCGCCCGCCGGCGAGAAGGCGACGGGGAAGAAGGGCGGCCTGGGGCGCGCCATGGCGTGGATGTTCGTGCTCTCGCTCCTGCTCTTCTGGCTGCCGCTGCTCGGCATGTTCATCGCCGGGCTGGTGGGCGGGCGAAAGGCCGGAAGCGTCGGCACCGCGCTCGTGGCCGTCCTCCTGCCCGCGGCTGGTCGTGGCCGGCGTCATGTTCCTGCTCGCCACGGCGCTGACCGGCATGCCGGTGCTCGGCGTCATCGCCGGGTTCGGGGCCGGCGTGCTCATCGTCGCGAACGTGGTGCCGCTGCTCGCCGGCGCGGTCGTGGGCGGCCTGCTCGCCTGACGGATAAGCTATCGCCATGAACGACCCGAAGCTGGGCACGCTGGCGGTCCACGCCGGCGAGGGCGAGACCCTCGCCGTCCCCTCGACCACCACGCCCGTCTACCTGGCCACCACCTACCGGTTCCCCGACGCGGCCGCGGCCGCCGCCTACCTCGAGGCGCCGGAGGGGCGCTGGCTGTACGCCCGGCTGGAGAACCCCACCGTCGTCGCGGCCGAGCGCAAGATCGCCGCGCTCGAGGGGGCGGAGGCGGCCGCCTGCTTCGCGAGCGGGATGGCGGCCCTGACGGCGGCGCTGCTGGCCTCGCTGCGGGCCGGGGACGAGCTGCTCCTCTGCGACACGATCTACGGCCAGACCACGCGGCTGGCCCGGGACGTGCTCGAGCGCTTCGGGGTGGGGATCCGCACCGTGCCGCTCGACGGCCTGGTCGCCGCCGTCGACGCGGCGCCCGCCCGCGCCCGCGCGCTGGTCTTCGAGACCCCCACCAATCCCACCCTGCGGGTGGTGGACGTCCCCGCCGTCGCGGCCGCCTGCCGCCGCCGCGGCATCCGATCGATCTTCGACGCCACCTTCGCGTCCCCGGTGAACCTCCGGGCCCTGCCCGCTCGGCGTGGACCTGGTGGTCCACAGCGCGACCAAGTTCCTGAACGGCCACTCCGACCACCTGGGCGGCGCGGTGGCGGGCTCGAAGGCGCTCCTCGACGGCGTCCTCGCCATGCGCCGGTCCACCGGCGGCAACCTCGACGCCGGCGCGGCCTACGATCTCCTCCGCGGGATGAAGACGCTCGAGGTCCGCGTGCTGCGCCAGAACGAGACGGCGCTCCACGTGGCCCGCGTGCTGGAGGGGCACCCCAAGGTCGAGCGGGTCATGTACCCGTTCCTCGAGAGCCACCCCGACCACGCGCTGGCGCGGCGGCTCCTGCGCGGCGGCGGCGGCGTGCTCTCCTTCACCGTCCGTGGAGGCTACGAGGCGGTGGCCCGCGTGCACGACGCGATGCGGCTGGTGGCGCGGGCCAGCTCGCTGGGCGGGGTCGAGAGCCTGGCCTCCATCCCGGTCATCTCCTCCCACCGCCACGCCACCGACGCCGAGCTGGCCGCGCAGGGGATCGGCCGGGGCACGCTGCGCGTCTCGGTGGGGCTCGAGGACGCGGAGGACGTCGCGGCCGACCTCCTGCAGGCGCTGGAGAAGGCGTGACGCGGAGGACGGCGGCCGCGGCCGCGGTGACGCTCGTCCTCGGCGCCGGCTGCGCACGGGTGCCGCCGCCCGACCTGTCCCGGAACCCGGCCGAGCTCCTCGCGCAGGTCCGCGCCGCGCAGGACGGGGTGACCACCTGCCGGGGCTCGGCGCGCCTCGCCGTCTCGTCGCCCGACCTGTCGGGCTCGCTCGACGCCTGGATGGCGGCCGAGAAGGGGGGGCGGGTCCGGGTGGAGCTCTTCGACTTCTTCGGCAATCCCGCCGCGGTGCTGGTGGCCGGCGGGGGGCGCTTCGCCCTCTACGACGCGCGGGCGGGGGCCCTGTACCGGGGAGAGGACACGCCCGAGAACCTGGCGCGCCTCGTCCCCGTGCCCATCGGCGCGCGCGACCTCGCCGCGGTGATCTGCGGGAGCGCGCCCCTCATCGAGGGGAGCCCCGTGCTGGCGGAGCCCGGCGACGGCGTCCTCCTCCTGGAGGTGGCGGGCCCGGCCGGGCGGGAGATCCTCGCCGTCGGGGAAGGGGGCGCCGCGGCGCGGGCGAGCTTCCTGCCGCGCGCCGGCCCGGGCGCCGCCTGGAGCGTCGCCTTCTCCGTCTACCGCCACGTGGCGGGGCAGCGGGTTCCCCGGGACGTCGAGCTGCGCGGAGGCGGAGCCGAGGTCTCCCTCCGCTGGAAGGACGACCTCGAGGTGAACCGGCCGCCCGAGGCGGCGCTCTTCCAGCTCGAGACGCCCCGCGGCGCGAGGGTGGTGGACCTGGCGCCCGGGTCGCGCCCACCGCCCATCGAGCTGCCGATCCATCCCACAACCCCCTCCAGGCCCTGAGCCGGATCCGGGCCGTGTCGTCCCCCGGGGGCGGTTCGGCTTGAATCCCCGCCGGGATCGGCTAGCTTTGCCCCTCCCCGCACCCCGGAAAGGCGCATCGACGTGAACATGGAACTCCTCACGGTTCTGAAGACCGGTGGCGTCGCGATGTGGATCATCGCGTTCTTCTCGGTCCTCGCCGTGGCCGTGGCGGTCGAGCGCGCGCTGGCCCTCTGGCGCTTCTCCGACAAGGCGAAGAGCCTGGCCGACGCCGTGACCCGCTCCATCCTGCGCGGCGACGTCGAGGACGCGCGCGCCCAGGCCGAGCGCTCCAGCTCGCCGGCCGCCGAGGTGTTCCTGGCCGCCCTCGTTCCCACCGCCCCCGGGCAAGCGCCCGGTCACCGACGCCCGGATCGAGGCGGCGGTGGAGCGGCAGCGGCAGGAGGCGAACCAGAAGCTCCGCTCCTGGCTCTGGATCCTCGGCACCATCGGCGCCACCGCCCCGTTCGTGGGCCTCTTCGGCACCGTGGTGGGCATCATGCGCGCCTTCCACCAGATGGGGATCACCGGCCAGGGCGGCTTCAGCGTCGTGGCGGCCGGGATCTCCGAGGCCCTCATCACCACCGCCGGCGGCATCGCGGTGGCGATCGAGGCCGTGATTCTCTACAACATGCTCAACGTCCTCGCCGGACGCCTCCAGCTCCAGCTGAAGCTCCTCACCGAGGAGTTCCTGGAGATCGTGAAGGAGGTCCGCTCCGGCGAGACCGGGACCGCGGAGGTTCCCTGACATGTCCATGAACGCCCCCGAGGACGACGGGACGGGCTCCGGTGCCGGCATCTTCGCCGACATCAACATCACGCCCCTCACCGACATCTTCCTCGTCCTCCTCATCATCTTCATGGTGACGACCACGGCCATCGCCGAGGCCGGCGGGCAGAACGGCGGGATCAAGGTCAGCCTGCCCAAGGGCGGCCAGGCCAACGCCGTGAAGGAGGTCCACGACCTCGCCATCGCGGTGCTCTCCGACGGGCGTGTGGTGGTGCAGGGCAAGGTGGTCGACGAGGGCACCCTGAAGCAGATCCTCGAGAAGGCCCACGCCGAGAACCCGGAGACGCTGGTGCTCGTGCAGGCCGACGAGGGCGTGGCCCACGGCAAGGTGGTCGCGGTGATGGACATGGCGCGCCGCGAGGGGCTCCCGCGACTCGCCATCGCCACCCGCGCCGACGCCCCGTAGGGGCCCGACCTCGACCCGGGCGGGCGGGCCGGTTACAGTCCCGGCCGTGGCCCAACCCCCTCGCAAGCGACTCGGGGAGCTCCTCCTCGAGGCCGGAGTCATCGACGCGACGATGCTCCAGGCCGCCCTGGGTCACCAGCGGCGGTGGGGCGGGCGCGTCGGCCAGGCCCTCATCGATCTGAAGATGGCGACCGAGGAGCAGGTGGTCTCCGCGCTCGCCAGCAAGCTGGGCTTCGACCGGGTGGCGCTCGACCTCGTCGAGTACGGCCCGGGGCTCGAGCTGGCGCTTCGCCTCGTGCCCCACGAGTTCGCCGAGCGAAACCAGCTGCTCCCGTACTCCGCCGACGCGAACAACCTCCTCGTCGCCATGGCCGACCCCACCAACATGGGCGTCATCGACGAGCTGGCCTTCCGCACCGGGCGGCGGGTGAAGATGTCCATCGCCGGCGACCGCGAGATCGCCCGCGCCATCCGCCGGCTCTACCTCGCCGAGAAGCAGGGCGTGGAGGCCATCGCCCTCGACGAGCGCGAGGACGACGGGCCGGTCGAGATGCTCGGCCCCCTCGACTCCGGCTACACGCAGGGGCTCGACGCGTACTTCCAGAAGGCCGCGCCCCCGGGCGGGGAGCCCGTGCCGGTGGCGCGCCTGGCGCCGGTCCGCCGCCCGCCAGGCTCGCCGCCGGCTGCGTCCCCGACCCCGACGCCTCCGGCCTCGGCCGCCGCGCCGCCGCCGCTCCCGTTCCGGCCCGTTCCCCCCTCCGGCCCGGAGGCCCGCCTCGCCGAGGCCGTGCGCCGCTTCCGCCAGGAGCCCGAGGATCGCGGCGGCCCGGCCGCCCGCGCCGCCGCAGCCGGAGCTGATCGTCGAGATCGTCCCGGAGGGAGAGGGCGAGTTCGGCCCGCGCGTCGAGGCCATCTTCGACGGCCTCGACCGGGTGGCCCTCCACGAGAGCTGCCCGCCGGAGGTGGTCCGGCTCTCGCGGCTCGCCTCGGCGATGGCCCGGCTCCTGCTGCGCAAGGGGCTCGTCACCGAGGACGAGCTGGTGGCCGAGTTCGTGCGGACCGAGGGCGTGGGGCCGACGCGGAGCCGCGGCTAGTTCAGCGCCGCCGGGACCGCCAGCGCGAAGGGGGCGATCTCGGCGTCGAAGGTGGTGCCGTCCTCGCGCTCCATCGTGTAGGTCCCGCGCATCTGGCCGAGCGGCGTCTTCAGCACGCAGAAGCTCGTGTACTGGAAGGAGTGGCCGGGCTCGATCCGGGGCTGCTGGCCGATGACCCCCTCGCCGGTCACCTCCTCCCGGTCGCCGCGGGCGTCGGTGATGATCCAGTGCCGCCCGAGGAGCCTGGCGCTCCCGCTGCCGCCGTTCGAGATGCGCACCGTGTACGTGTAGAGGAAGCGCTCCTGGGCGGGCGCCGAGCGATCGGCGCGGAACTCGCTCCGGACGGAGACCTCGATCCCCTGGGTCACGGCGGTGGACACGGAGGAGGGTTAACCGCGCGGCCGCCCACGTGCCACAATGGGCCGATGGCGATCGACCCGAAGCTCTCGGGAATCCTGGCCGACGTCCGCCGGTCGCGCGGGGCGGGTGGTGGCCCTCACCGGCGCCGGCATCTCCGCCGAGAGCGGCATCCCCACCTTCCGCGGCAAGGAAGGCTACTGGGTGGTGGGCTCCCGGAACTACATGCCGCAGGAGATGGCCACCCACGCCATGTTCACCATGGAGCCCGAGCAGGTGTGGCGCTGGTACCTCCACCGCTTCGGCCAGGTCGGCCAGGCCGCGCCCAACGCGGGGCACGAGGCCCTGGTGCGGCTCGAGCGCGCCCTGGGCGACCGCTTCACGCTCGTCACGCAGAACATCGACGGCCTCCACCGGCGGGCCGGCGCCTCCGAGGAGCGGACCTACTGCATCCACGGCGACGCGGCCTGGGTCCGCTGTGCGTACGACTGCGGGGTGGGGCGGCTGCCGCTGCCCGACCTGGTGGTGCGCGATCCGCGGGCGCCGCTCTCCCCCGAGGAGCGGGCCCGGCTCACCTGCCCGAGGTGCAAGGGCTGGCTGCGCCCGCACGTCCTCTGGTTCGACGAGTGCTACGACGAGGAGAACTACCGCTTCGACTCCACGCTCCGCGCCGCGCGGGACGCCGACCTCCTGATCGTGGTGGGCACGAGCGGGGCCACCAACCTCCCCATGCGCGTGGGGCAGCTCTGCTTCACCGGGGGCGCGGCCCTCGTCGACGTGAACCCCGAGGAGAACCCGTTCTCCGAGCTGGCCGAGCGGAGCCCGCGCGGGTACTTCGCGCGCGGGTCGGCGACCGAGCGGCTTCCGGAGATCGTGGCCGCGCTCGTCGACTGAGCCGGCCCGCCTCAGCGCCGCAGGGACTCGAGCCGCTCGATCCAGGCCGGGGAGAGCCCGACGGCCCGCGCGCCCCGCAGGAGCACGTCGAGGTAGGCCGGGGCCGGGGGACCATCGGTGGGCAGCCGGCGCGCCGGCGAGACCCGGTAGGCGAGGGCCTGCACCGGGCCGGCGGGGGTCTCGAGCGTCACCGGGACGGGCTCGTACAGGCCGGAGACCGCCCCCTCCTTGTGGTCGACGAGCCCGCGCGCGTCGCCGGGCATGGGGAGCGCGATGCCCTCCACCTCGTCGCCGGCCGACTCGACGAGGCTGGCCACCGGGCCTCCCCACATCTTGCTGGGGGCGTCGAAGGCGAGCCGCCAGCCGCGCAGCCGGGCCGGGCGCCCCGCGGAGAAGTCGGGCGCGCGGTAGCCGTGGTCGCGGGCCCAGGCCGCGAAGGCCTCCCCGTCGAGCGACGAGCCGTAGACGAACCAGGTGAAGGGGGCCGAGGGGCCGGCCTGGTGGGCGCGGCCGACGACGTTCAGGGGACCTGCCATGGGGACTCCGATGCCGATCGCCCGGGGCGATCAGGTCAGGACGACGTGGGCGATCTCCGGCGGGCTGCCGAGCCGCATGGGCGGCCCCCAGTAGCCGGTGCCGCGCGAGACGAAGATCTGCGAGCCGTTTCCCTCCCGCACCGGATAGAGGCCGTGGAGGTAGGGGTAGACGAGCGCGGTGGCGAGCGTGAACGGGAAGATCTGGCCGCCGTGGGTGTGGCCCGAGAGCTGGAGCTCCACGCCGGCGCTGGGCCCCCTCCTCGACGCCGCGGGGCTGGTGGGCGAGCAGCACGAGCGAGCGATCGGGGTCGCGGCCGGAGAGCGCCGCCGCCAGGTCGGGACCGTGACCCGGGGCCATCCCCGCCGAGCGCCAGTCGTCGATCCCGGCCAGGTCGATGGACGCGCCGCGGTCGCCGATCGCCACCCGCTCGTTGCGGAGGACGCGGATGCCGAGCCTGCGGCAGGTGCTCCACCCAGGCCGCCGCGCCCGAGTAGTACTCGTGGTTGCCGGTGACGAAGTAGACGCCGTAGCGGGCCTGGAGCGCGGCCAGCGGCGCCGCCGCCCGCTCCAGCGTGCGGACGCTGCCGTCCACGAAGTCCCCGGTGAGGGCGATGACGTCCGGGCGCAGGGCGTTGGTCGCCGCGACCACGCGCCGGACCTCGGCCTCGCCGATGGTGCTCCCGATGTGCAGGTCGGAGATCTGGGCGATGGAGATGCCGGAGAGCTGGCGGGGCAGGCGCGCCAGCTTCACCTGGACCTCGTGGATCTCCGGATCGTCGAGCGCGGTGTGGATCGCGAACCCGGTGGCGCCCCCGGCGGCGAGCACGGCCCCGCCGGCCACGGCCCGGGCCACGAGCAGGCGTCTCTCGGGATCGGCCGGCGCCTCGGGCGCGTGCCGGAACCAGTCGGCGAGCGATGCGGCGCCGGACACGGCGAGCCGCATCAGGTCGACGACGCACGAGCGACGACAGGAGGAGGAAGGCGACGCCCATCCACGTCATGGCCGCGAAGACGAACCCGTCGGCCAGCGCGCCCGCGCGGGCGCGCATGACGAGGAAGGAGACGGGGATCGCCACCGCCGCGGCGACGATGCCCACCGTGAAGAGGCGCCGCCAGGGCTCGCCGAGGTCGGTGTCCCGGACGAGCCGCGTCCAGATGTAGAAGTGCATGCCGCCCACCAGGGCGACGAAGACGGCGAAGAAGAGGAGGAACGAGAGGGCGCGCGGCACGGGAGGGGAATGTAATCCGCGGAGGACCCCGTCGCATCGGTCCCCGGGGCCGATCAGCCCGGCAGCGCCCCGGGAATCCGGTCGATCTTGGCGGCCAGGATGAAGTCGTTCTCGGTGAGCCCGCCCGGCGGCGTGGGTCCAGATCTCGACGTTCACCGCGGAGTAGTGGACGCAGAAGTCGGGGTGGTGCCCCTCCGCCTCGGCGACGTCGGCCATGGCGTCGACGAAGGCCATGGCGGCGCGGAAGTCGGGGAAGCGGAAGTGCTTGCGGATCCGGTCGTCGGCGAGGTGCCAGCCCGAGACCGAGGCGAGCAGCGCATCGAGGGTCGCGCCCTCCACGCGAGGGATTCCTCCCTCGCAGGGGACGCACTTCTTCCGGGTGAGGTCCATGGCCCGTGCCTAATCGAACGGGGAGCGCCGCGCCGCCGGCGCGGGTATGCTCCGCCACCATGGAAAGAACCTTTTTCGCCCTGGGCGCGATCTCGGCCTGCATCGCGGTGGGAACGGGGGCCTTCGGCGCGCACGGCCTGAAGGCGCGGGTGACGCCGGAGATGGTCGCGGTCTTCGACACCGGCGCGCGCTACCAGATGTACCACGCGCTCGCGCTCGTCGCGGCGGCCTGGGCGGCCAGCCGCTGGCCGGGCGCGGCGATCACCTGGGCCGGCTGGCTCTTCGTCGCCGGGACCGTCCTCTTCTCCGGCAGCCTCTACGCGCTCGTGCTCACCGGCGTGAAGGGGCTCGGCGCGATCACGCCCATCGGCGGCCTCCTGTTCCTGGCCGGATGGCTGGCGCTGGCCTGGGGCGCGATCCGCGGGTGACGCGGTGGGAAGCTATCCCACCTCGATGGGCAGCCCCGCGTCGGCCCAGGCCGACCACGCCGCCCTCGAGGCTGAAGGCCTTCTCGCAGCCGCGCTGCGACGCGGCAGCGGCCGCCGTCAGGCTGCGGATCCCGTGGGCGCACACGAAGATGGCGCGCTCCCGCCCCTTGCGCAGCCCGCGCTCCGGGTCGCGGAGCAGGAGGCCGAGCGGCAGGTGCCGGGCGCCCGGGATGTGCCCCTCGGCCCACTCGTGCGGTTCCCGGACGTCCACCAGATCCACGTCGTCGTGCGCCAGGAGGTGGACCGCCTCCTCGGGCGAGATTCGAAGCACCGGCATGCGCGGCACCCCATAACCGCCAGGTCCGGCGCCATCCCGCGAATCTGCGAGGCGAACCGCATCCGGGCTAGACTGACCCCCTCCATGAGCCGCCAGCCACAGGACCGCTTCCCCTCGCAGATCAAGTACCTGGCCTGGAACGAGGGGTGCGAGCGCTTCTCGTTCTACGGGATGACCTCCATCCTCACCATCTACATGGTGACCTTCCTCGGAGTCCGGGAGAGCGACGCCGAGGCCAACTACCACCTCTTCGTCTTCGCGGTGTACCTGACGCCGCTCGTGGGCGCCTGGCTCGCCGACCGGTTCTTCGGCCGCTACCGGGTCATCCTCTGGCTCTCGCTCGGGTACGTGTTCGGGCACGCCGCCATCGCCATCTGGGACAGCCCGACCGGGCTGGTGGTGGGGCTCGCGCTCATCGCCATCGGCGCGGGCGGCATCAAGCCCACCGCGGCGGCGTACGTGGGCGACCAGTTCGACGCCAGGAGCCAGCACCTGCTCGAGAAGGTCTACGACCTCTACTACTGGATGATCAACCTCGGCTCCTTCACGTCCATGCTCGTCATCCCCGAGCTCCTGGCGCGCTTCGGTCCCTGGGTGGCCTTCTCGGTGCCGGGCGTGCTCATGGCGCTGGCGCTCCTCGTCTTCTGGCGCGGCCGGCGGCTCTACGTGAACGTCCCCCCCACCGGCCCCAACCCGAACGGCTTCTTCCGCGTGGTCCGGTTCGCCGCCGAGCGCCTGGGGACCGGCCGCCCCGGCGAGCACTGGCTCGACGTGGCCCGGCAGCGGTTCCCGGCCGAGGCGATCGACGGGGCCAAGGCGGTCTTCCGCATCCTGGGGGTCTTCGCGCCCATCGCCGCCTTCTGGGCCCTCTTCTTCCAGTACGGGTCGTCGTGGGTGCTGCAGGCCGAGCGGATGAACCGCGACATCCTCGGGTACACGGTGAAGGCCTCGCAGATGGGCTCGCTGAACGCCATCTTCGTGCTCACCACCATTCCCGTCTTCGCCGGTGTGGTCTACCCCCTGCTCCAGCGGCGCGGGAAGAAGGTGAGGGCGCTCCGCAAGATGCAGGTGGGGATGTTCGTCACCGTCTTCAGCTTCCTCTGGGTGATGGGGGTGCAGCTGGCGCTCGACGCCGGGCTCCGCCCGCACGTGGCCTGGCAGGTCCCGGCCTACCTCTTCCTCTCCATCGGCGAGGTGCTGGTCTCGGTGACGGCGCTCGAGTTCGCCTACACCCAGGCTCCCGCCTCGATGAAGAGCGTGATCATGAGCCTGTGGTACGTCACCATCGCCGCCGGCAGCCTGCTCACCGCCGGCGTGGCCAAGCTGAACCGCTTCCACGGCGTCTGGTACTTCGGGTTCTTCGCCGTGCTCATGGTGCTGGGCGCGATGGCCTTCTCCTGGGTCGCCCGGCGCTACCAGCCCACCGTGCCGGCGGCGACCGCCGAGCCCGCGCCCGAGGGGGCTCCGTGAGCGCATCGGCGGGGACCGCGTCACGCCAGCGCTTCCCTCCGCAGATCCCGTACATCATGGCCAGCGAGGGGGCCGAGAGGTTCTCCTTCTACGGGATGCGCAACATCCTGGTCGTGTACATGGTGCAGTACCTCCTGGTCTCCCAGGCGGACGCCAAGGCCAGCTACCACTACTTCGTGATGGCGAACTACCTGATGCCGCTCGTCGGCGGGTGGCTCGCCGACCGTTTCCTGGGGCGCTACCGCGTCATCCTCTTCCTCTCGTTCGGCTACGTGATCGGCCACGTGGTGGTGGCGGCGGTGGAGACCCGCACCGGCCTCCTCGCCGGCTGCGCCCTCATCGCCATCGGGGCGGGCGGCATCAAGCCCTGCGTCTCGGCCTTCGTGGGCGACCAGTTCCTCCCCGACCAGAAGTCGCTGCTCGCCAAGGTCTACGGCCTCTTCTACTGGATGGTGAACCTGGGCAGCGCCAGCGCCTCGCTCCTCATCCCCTTCCTGCTCGTGAAGTACGGCCCGTCGGTGGCCTTCGGCGTGCCCGGCCTGCTCATGGTGCTGGCGCTCGTCTTCTTCGTCGCCGGGCGCAAGCGCTACGTCCACGTCCCTCCCACCGGCCCGAACCCGCACGCCTTCGTGAAGGTGGTGGCCACCGCGCTCTCCCGCCGGGCGCAGCGCGCCTCCCGGCACGGACTGGCTCGAGGCCGCCCGCGCCGTCCACCCGGCCGAGGCGGTGGACGGGGCTCGCGCGGTGGTCCGCATCTCCGGCGTCTTCGTGATGGTCGCCGGCTTCTGGGCGCTCTTCGACCAGAAGGGAGCGAGCTTCATCCTCCAGGCCAAGCAGATGAACCTGGACGTGGGCGCCGTGGAGTTCCTGGGGATGCGGCTCGGCGGCTTCCGGCTCGAGGCCTCCCAGCTGAACGCCGTCAACCCCTTCCTGGTGCTCCTGCTCGTGCCCCTGTTCCAGGGCGTGGTCTATCCCGGGCTGGTCCGCATGGGCGTGAAGGTGACCGCCCTCGGCAAGATGAGCCTGGGGATGTTCCTCGCCATGTCCTCCTTCGTCGTCATGGCGGGCATCCAGGCGGTCATCGACGGCGGCGCCCGGCCGCACGTCTTCTGGCAGGTCGTGCCCATCCTGATCCTGACCATGGGTGAAGTGATGATCTCGGTGACCGGGCTCGAGTTCGCCTTCACCCAGGCCCCGAAGACCATGAAGAGCACCATCATGAGCTTCTGGCTGCTCACGTCGGCGATCGGGAACCTCGTGGCCGCCGTGGTGAGCCAGTGGAACCGGTTCCACGGCGCGGCCTACTTCCTCTTCTTCGCCGCGCTCATGCTCTTCTGCGCGGTGGGGTTCGCCCTGCTGGCCCGGCGCTACCGGCCCGTCCAGTTCGCGTCCGGGTAGCCCCCCAGCCCGGCGAGGGCGGGCTACCGTCCCCTGCGACCCGCAGCGGGCGCCGCGACGTCGGCGGGGGCGGGGACGCCGTCGACGTAGGCCACCCGCGCGGCCAGCGTCGCGGGAATCTTCTGGCCCGGCAGGAGCACGCCCACGAGGTTGAGCGGGTCGGTCCCGGAGAGCTCGACGCGCTCCCCGTCCCTCGGCGCACGCCGCACGGCGCGCATCGACTCGACCGCGGCCGGCAGCGCGTATTGCTCGCCCGAGAGCCCGGCCACGAAGCGCCCGCCGCGGATCTCGCCGCGCGCCTCGAGCATCCGGTAGACGGGGAGGAGCTCGCGCCAGGGCGGGGAGAGCGGCTCGCGCGCGACGAGGTCGCGGAAGACGACGCCCCATCGGGCGAGGAGCTGCCGGGCCATCGGCTCCACCGCCGAGGCCGGTGGGACCGGCGGGACCGGGGAGGCGGGCAAGGCGGGCGAGGCGAGCGGGGCCGGTGAGGGCGGACGGAGGAGCGCCCAGCGGCCGCCACCCTGGCCGGGGCGTCGCGGACGGTGGCGCGGCGGCGGCTCGAGCAGCGAGCGCAGCCCGGCGAAGCCGTCGCAGGTGACCAGCCCGGCCGAGACGAGCTCCCAGAGCGCGCCGTCCACCTCGCCGGGGAGCCGGCCCGTCATCGCGGCCAGGTCGGGCAGGAAGCAGGCGCCGCAGCGCCCGAGCAGGTCGACGAGCGTCCGGGCCGACGCGCCCAGCGCCGGCGCCTCACCGGAGGCGGTGCGGAGGAGCCACGACAGGTCGGCGCGCAGCGCCAGCGTGACCGGCGCGTGTCGCGTGGGCGCGGCCCTGCGGCGCGGCCCCTCTCCCGGATCGGCGGCGACGGCCAGCCGGCCCCAGGCCACCTCGCCGGAGAGGCAGAGCGCGTCGAGCAGCCCGGGCTCGTAGCCGGACACGCGGGCGGGCAGGATCTCCCGCTCCCACGCGCCGGCAGCCGCGTGGAATCCCTGGAGCTGGGAGACGACCTCGGCGACGCCCCGGGCTCCGTGGAGGCGGGAGCCCGGAGCGGCGTGCTGCCAGCGGAGCAGGAATCGAACCAGGTCGGCGCCGGAGACCGGCTCGATCTCGCGCCGCAGCCGCCCGAGCGTGGCCCGGTGGATGCGGGCGAGCAGGCCTCGGTCGCACCAGTCGGCGCCGGGCTCGCTGCCGGGCACGAAGGAGCCGCGCAGGACCTGCCCCTCCGACTCGAGCCGGTGGAGCGCGGCCACGGCGAGCGGCACCGGCAGCCCGAGCCGGGCGGACAGCGCGGGGGCGGTCACCGGTCCGAGCCGCGCCATCCAGCCGCGCAGCGCGCGGGCGGCGGCCTCGTCGGGAGAAGCCGGCACGTCCTCCGAGGCGAGCCCCGGAAGCGGCGGATCGAGCGGCGAAGCCTCGATGCCTGGCTCGGCCGCGAGCGCCCGCCAGGCGCCCGACCGCTCCGCCGCCACCCACACCTCGCGCCCGGCGAGCCGCGCCCGGCCCACCCGGCCACCCTGGACGAGCGTCTCGAGGAACCCGCGCCAGGCCGGCGGCTCCGCCTCCGCTGCGGGGAGGAACCCCACGTCGAGCAGCAGGTCGTGGAGCTCGTCCGGGTCCCGCGCCTCCGGCCGCGCCTGCTCCACCACCTCGCGCACCGCGTCCGGGTCGAGCGCGCCCAGCCCCGCCGCTTCGGCCGCCGGCAGCGCGCGGCGCATCACCACCGCCCGCGCGCGCCGCTCCTCGAGCGGGGCGTCGTCGAGGAAGGCCCAGGGCTTGGCACCCAGGATCTCGTGGGCGAAGGGGGACGGTTCGGCGAGGTCGCGGGCGACGAGTCTCACCTGTCCGGCCTCGATCCGGCGCAGGAGCCCGGCGAGCCCGGCGGCGTCCATGGCCTCGCCCAGGCAGTCGCGGAGCGCCTCGGTGACGAGCGGGTGGTCGGGAGGCTCGACGGGCCCGGCGTGCTGATCGGCGTTGTCCTGGCAGGCCACCGCCAGCGGGAAGACGGCCGCGAGCAGGTCGTCGGCCCGCATGCGCGCGATGTTCGGCGGGACCTTCCGGCCGCCCCGCATCCGCGGGAGCGCCAGCGCCCGGGTGGCGTCCCAGCGCCAGCGGATGGGGAACATCGGCGACTGGAGCGCCGCCTGGGTGAGCACCTCGTGCAGGCGCTCGGAGGAGAGCATCGCGAAGATGGAGTCGAGCGGGAAGGAGTGCTGCGGTCCCAGCGAGAGGAGCACGCCGTCGTCGTTCGCCGCGGCCTGCAGCTCGAAGTCGAAGCTGCGGCAGAAGCGCTTGCGCAGCGCGAGTCCCAGCGCCCGGTTCTGCCGCGCGCCGAAGGGGGCGTGGAGCACGAGTTGCATCCCGCCCGCCTCGTCGAAGAACCGCTCGGCCACGAGCGTCTCCTGGGTGGGGAGCACCGAGAGCGCGTCCCGGCCGGCGCGGAGGTAGTCGACGGCCTGGCGCGCCCCGGCCTCGGGAAGCGCGCCCGCCCCGGCGAGCCAGCCGATGGCCTCCTCCCGGCGCGCGAGCATCGGCTCCACGTCGGCGCGAAGCCGCGACACCTCGGCCGAGAGCGCCGCGCTCCGCCCGGGCGCCTCGCCGTTCCAGAAGGGAATCCCCGGCGCCGCGCCGCCCGCGTCCTCGACCCGGACCACGCCCGATTCGATCCGGCGGATGCGCCAGGCGGCGTTGCCGAGCAGGAAGACGTCGCCGGCCAGGCTCTCGACCGCGTAATCCTCGTCGACCTGGCCGACCACCACGCCCTCCGGCTCGGCCACCACCTGGTACTGGGCGTTGTCGGGGATGGCGCCGCCGCCGGTGAGGGCGGCGATGCGGGCCCCGCGCCGGCCGCGCACGACGTGGTTCACGCCGTCGCGGTGCAGGAGCGCCCCGGAGCGCCCCCGCCGCGTGGCGATCCCCTCCGAGAGCATCTCCACGACCGCGTCGAACTCCTCCCGCGGCAGGTCGCGGTAGGGCCAGGCGCGACGGACCAGCGCGAAGAGCTCGTCCTCCCCGAGCGGCCGCGCCGACGCCTCCGCCACGATCTGCTGGGAGAGCACGTCGAGCGGGTGGCGCGGCGGGGCGATCGTCTCCAGCCTGCCCTCGCGCAGCCCGCGGACGAGCGCCGCGCACTCGACGAGCTCGTCCCGGCTCATGGGGAAGAAGCGGGCCCGGGGCGTGGCGCCGCGCCAGTGCCCGGAGCGGCCGGCGCGCTGCAGCGCCACGTGGAGCGCGCCGGGGCTGCCCAGCTGGACCACCAGGTCGACCGTGCCGATGTCGATGCCCAGCTCGAGCGACGCGGTGGCGACGATGGCGCGCAGCGAGCCCGACTTGAGCCGCTCCTCGGCGTCGAGCCGCCGCGTCCGGGAGAGGCTGCCGTGGTGGGCCGCCACCGCCGCGTCCCCCAGCCGCTCCCCCAGCGCGTGGGCGGCCCGCTCGGCGAGCCGCCGCGTGTTCACGAAGACCAGCGTGGTCCGGTTCTCCCGGGCCAGCTCCGCGATCCGGTCGTAGGTCTCGGCCCACTGCTCCTTCGACGCCACGCTCGAGAGCTCGTCCTTCGGGATCTCGACGCCCAGGTCGAGCACGCGGCCGCGCCCCACCTCGACGATGGCGCACTCGGCCGCGCCGCGGCGCACCCGGCCGGCGCCCACCAGGAAGCGGGCCACCTCCTCCACCGGGCTCACCGTGGCCGACAGGCCGATGCGCTGGGGGCGCCGCGTGCAGAGGGCGTCCAGCCGCTCGAGGGAGAGGGCGAGGTGGCTGCCGCGCTTGTCCCGCGCGACGGCGTGGATCTCGTCGACGATGACCTTGCGGACCGCCTGCAGCGACCGGCGCCCCTTCTCGCTCGTGAGCAGCAGGTAGAGCGACTCGGGCGTGGTGACGAGCACGTGCGGCGGCCGCTTCATCATGGCCTGCCGGCGCGACGACGGGGTGTCGCCGGTGCGGACGGCGGCGCGGATGGCGGGCGGGCGCAGGCCGGCGGCGGCGGCCGCCTCGCGCAGCGCGGAGAGCGGCTCGCGCAGGTTCTTCTCGATGTCGTTCGAGAGCGCCTTGAGCGGCGAGACGTAGAGGATGCGGGTCTCGTCCGGGAGATCGCCCTCCAGCCCCTCGCGGAAGAGCGAGTCGAGACCCGAGAGGAAGGCGGCGAAGGTCTTGCCCGAACCGGTGGGCGCCGACACCAGCACGTCCCGCCCGGCCTGGATCTCCGGCCAGCCCGCCGCCTGCGGCTCGGTGGGGGAGCCGAAGCGGGACTCGAACCAGCCCGAGACCACCGGGTGGAATCCGGGGAGCACGCCCCCGATCTATCCGGGGGGTCGGACGCGCGCCCGGTCCGGGTTAGTCTCCCCGGCCATGCTCCTCAAGGAAACCGCCGCCGTCCGCCTGCTCGGCCTGCGCATCCCGCTGCTCCTCTTCGTGGGCCCGCGGGTCGTCGAGCTCGACGACGAGGGCGCGGCCGTGCTCTTGCCGCTCTCCTGGCGCACGAAGAACCACGTGGGCTCGATGTACGTGGGGGCGATGGCGGCCGGCGCCGACCTGGCCTCCGGGATGAACGCCTTCTCGCTCATCCGCGCCCGCCACCGCACCGTCGTCCCGGTCTTCAAGTTCGCGCGGATGGAGTTCCTCAAGCGGGCCGACGGGGACGTCGTCTTCCGAACCCGCGACGGGCGGCGCATCGCCGAGGCCATGGCCGAGACCGAGCGCACGGGCGAGCGGGTCACGCTGCCGGTGGACGTGGTGGCCACGGTCCCGGACAGGTACGGGGACGAGCCGGTGGCCCGCTTCAGCATGGGACTGTCCCTGAAGAAGCGGCGGTAGCGCGCCGGCCGGCCGCGCCGCGGGTGGCGCGGCGGCGCCCGGGTCAGCCCCGGAACGCCTGGATCCCGGTGACCGCCTCGCCGATCACGAGGGTGTGCATCTCGTGGGTCCCCTCGTAGGTGTAGACCGACTCGAGGTTCGCCATGTGGCGCATGATCGGGTACTCGCCGAGGATCCCGCTGGCGCCCAGGATGGTCCGGGCCCGGGAGCAGATCTCCCGCGCCACCGAGACGTTGTTCATCTTGGCCATGGAGATCTGGGCCGGCGTCACCGTGCCCTGGTCCTTGCGCCGGGCCACGTGGAGGGCGAGCAGCTGGCCCTTGGCGAGCTCGGTCACCATCCAGGCCAGCTTCTCCTGCGTGAGCTGGAAGCCCGCGATGGGGCGATCGAACTGGGTGCGGCTCTTCGCGTGGTCGAGGGCGCACTGGTAGCAGGCCTCCGCCGCGCCGAGCACGCCCCAGGCGATGCCGAAGCGGGCCTGGTTCAGGCAGCCGAGCGGCCCCTTCAGCCCCTTCACCCCGGGGAGAAGGCTCCGCTCCTCGTCCACCAGCACGTCGTCGAGCACGAGCTCGGAGGTGACGGACGCGCGCAGGGACCACTTCCCCTTCATCTCCGGGGCCGAGAATCCCTTCGTGCCCTTCTCCACGAGGAAGCCGCGGATGCCGTCGTCGGTGCGGGCCCACACCACCGCCACGTCGGCGATGGAGCCGTTCGTGATCCACATCTTCGAGCCCTGGAGGCGCCAGCGGCTGCCCTCCTTCACCGCGCGGGTGCGCATGCCGGCGGGGTTCGAGCCGAAGTCCGGCTCGGTGAGGCCGAAGCAGCCGATGGCCTCGCCCCGGGCGAGCCGCGGCAGCCAGTGGTCCTTCTGGGCCTCCGAGCCGTACGCGTGGATCGGGTACATGACGAGCGAGCCCTGGACGGACGCGAAGCTCCGCAGCGCCGAGTCGCCCCGCTCCAGCTCGTACATGAGGAGCCCGTACGCGGCGCTGGACAGGCCGGCGCAGCCGTAGCGGGCGGGGAGGGTGGGGCCCAGGAACCCGAGCTCGCCCATGGGGCGGACGAGCTCGGCCGGGAAGGTCTGCGCCTGCGCGTGGCGCTCGATGACGGGGAGGATCCGGGCGTTCACGAACTGGCGCGCCTGCGACTGCACCATCCGCTCCTCGTCGGTGAGGAGCTCGCGCAGCCCCAGGAAGTCGGTCATCTCGCTCGTGCCGTTCATCCGCCTTCTCCTTCGCGGTCGCGGGTCAGCGCCGCGCGGACGTTCCCGAGGAGCGCCAGCAGGCGGGGCCCGACGTCGCGCCGGAGCGTCTCCGGCTCGAGCTGGAAGGCCGCGCCGCTGCAGCCGATGACGATGGGGCCCGAGCCGTTGCCCAGGTCGAGCGGGGCCGCCACCGCGTTGATCTCGCGGCGCCAGTCGCCCAGCCCGAGGCAGAAGCCGTGCTGCTGGTGCTCCCGGACGGCCTGCTCGAGGCGCTTGCGGTTCACGGCCCAGTCGTCCGGGCGGGCCAGCCGGATCGCGTCCAGCATCCGCTTGCGCTCGGGCGCCGGCAGGGCCGACACGTAGGCGCGGCCGAGCGACGTGGTGGCCGCCGGGACCCGCGAGCCGATGTCGACCACGAAGGAGGCGCTGTTCCAGTAGGTGTCGACCACCTGCATGGAGAGCCGATCGTTCACCGCGAGGTGAACCGACGCCTTGGTGTACTCGGACAGCTCCTGCATGAACGGGCGCGCGGCCCGGCGCACGTCCATCTGCCCCAGCGCCGCGAAGCCCAGGCTGATGGCGGCGTTGCCCAGCGCGTACTTGTTCAGGGCGTCGGAGTAGCGCAGGTGGCCGAGGCGGGTCAGCGTGTAGGCCAGCCGCGAGACGGTGGGCTTGGCGAGGCCGGTGCGCCTGGCGATCTCCTGGTTCGCCAGCCAGCGGTCCCGGGGGCCGAAGCAGCGCAGGACCTCCAGGCCGCGGGAGAGCGCGGTCACGAACTTCCGGTCGGCCGGGGGCCGTCGCTTCTCCGGGGCCACGGCGGGAGCCTAGCAGATCGGGCGGCCGCGTTGTGACCCGTGACCGCCGCGTGTTACGGTGCGGTATCCCGTTTCGTACCGCGAAACGAAAGCCATGCGCGCCCTGGTCTGCACAGCCTTCGGTCCGGTCTCCGACCTCCGGGTCGAGGAGATCCCGGCGCCGGCGCCCGGCGAGGGCGAGGTGCTCGTCCGCGTGGAGGCCGCCGGCCTGAACTACCCGGACGCGCTGGTCGTCCAGGGGAAGTACCAGGTGCGGCCGCCCCCGCCCTTCGTCCCCGGGATGGAGCTGGCCGGCGTCGTCGAGGCCGTCGGCGCGGGCGTCACCGGGTTCCGCCCGGACGATCCGGTCATGGCCACCACGACGTCCGGCGCCTTCGCCGAGCGCTGCGTGGTGCCGGCCGGGCAGCTGCTCCACCGGCCGGCCGCGCTCTCCGCCGATCTCGCCGCCGCCACGCTCGTGACGTACGGGACCACGCTCCACGCGCTGGAGGACCGGGCCCAGGTGCAGCCCGGGGAGACGGTGCTGGTCCTCGGGGCGGCGGGCGGCGTGGGGACGGCCGCCGTCGGGATCGCCCGGCTGCTGGGCGCGCGGGTGATCGCAGCCGCCTCCTCGGCGGAGCGGCTCGAGTCGTGCCGGCGACTGGGCGCGAAGCTCACCATCGACTACTCGGTCGAGGACCTGCGACAGCGGGTGAAGGAGCTGACCGGGGGGCGCGGCGTGGACGTGGTCTTCGACCCCATCGGCGGCGCGCTCTCCGAGGCCGCCCTGCGCGCCACCGGGTGGGGCGGCCGCTTCCTCGTGATTGGCTTCGCGTCCGGGGAGATCCCGCGGATTCCCCTCAACCTGGCGCTGCTCAACGCCCGGTCCATCCTGGGGGTCTACTGGGGCGACTGGTGCCGCCGCGAGCCGCGCCGGGCCGCCGACGAGCTGGCCCGCATCGGGGGCTGGATCCAGGACGGCCGGCTCACCCCGGTGGTGACCGCCCGCCTCGCGCTCGCCGACGTCCCCCGGGCGCTCGACGACCTCCTGCAGCGCCGGGTCCACGGAAAGCTCGTCGTCCGCCCCGGGGCGCCGTGACCCTCTCCGAGCTCATCGGCCGGCCGGTGCCCTTCGCCGAGTTCCTGGGCATCCAGATCGTGCGACACGAGCCCGGCCTGGCCCGCCTGGAGATGGCGCTGCGCCCGGAGCTCATGAACAGCTTCCACGACGCCCACGGCGGCGTGGTGATGACGCTGGCCGACGTGGCGCTGGCCGTGGCGGCCATCACCCAGGACGGCGCCGCGCGCGGAGCCATCACCGTGGACCTCACGGTGAGCTTCATCGGGCCCGGGAAGGGGACGCTCGTCGGCGAGGCCCGCTGCCTGCGGGCAGGAAAGTCGCTGGCCTTCGCGGAAGGCGAGATCCTCGACGGCGCCGGCAACCTGGTGGCGAAGGCCCTCGGCACGTTCAAGCTGCGCCGCTGACCGCCCAGTTCAACCGGTTGAACTGGAGAGGACCCACCTCCTTCGGGGGGGGCGACATCCCGCCCGCTCCACGGCCCGTTCCCTGCGGCCGCGTCCTATCTCGCAGCGACGAGGCGCCCGCCACGGAGCACCGGCACCACGTCGAGGACGTCCTCGCGGGCCGCCCATTCCACCTCGTGCCCCAGGCCGCGCGCGAGCATCATGCGCCCGACCCGGCTCCGGGAGAGGCAGGCGAGCGCGTCGTTGCCGTCGTGGAGGAGGAGCGCGGCGAGCGCCGCGTCGGAGAGCTCCCAGCCCGTTCCACCCCCGGCGAGGCGCGAGACCAGGTGGCCGGCGCCGTAGAGGTCCTCCAGGTTCACCGAGTCGGCCGAGCCGGCGCAGACGAGCAGCACCGTCTCCCCCTCGGCCTCCCGGCGCAGGTGCTCGGCCACCGCCGCCCCGTTCACCAGCGCCGCCGCGTAGACCCGCTGCGCCCCGGCCGCCGCGTCCACCGCCACCGTCCCGTTGGTCGTCGAGTAGATGAGCGCGCGCCCCGGGAGCGGCTCGCCGAGGAGCGAGACCGGGGTGGGGTGGGCGAAGCCCGGCAAGGTCTCGGCGCCGAGCTCGCCGGCCAGCACGAAGGATCCGGGGACTCTCCGGGCCGCCTCCGCCCGGGCGGCGTCCCCGTCGACCGCCGGGATGACCTCGGTGGCGCCGTGCGCCAGCGCGGCGGCGATGCTGGTCGTGGCGAAGAGGACGTCGAGGACGACCACCACCTTGCCGGCCAGGAGCTGTCCGTCGAGCTCCTCCTTCTTGAGGAGGACGTGGAGCTTGGGCATGGCGCGCCCCTAGCCCAGATCGTGGATGCGGCCCCGATCGAGGGCGCGGGAGGCCTGCGTGCCGAGGACCCGGACCATCTGGCCGAGCGGGGCGAAGCGCGGGTCGCGGGTGTGGCCGTCCACGTAGCGCCGGTAGATCTGCTGGACGATCACCGCCAGCTTGAAGAGCGCGAAGACGTAGTGGAAGAGCACGTGGTCCACGGCGCGCCCGGACCGCTCCGCGTAGCGGGCCACCACCTCCTGCCGGGAGAGGCTGCCCGGGAGGTGCGTGGGGCCGAAGGCCTGGGCCCGGAGCATCGGGGGATCGCCCGGGTCGGTCCAGTAGCCGAGCGCGGTCCCCAGGTCCATGAGGGGATCGCCGATGGTGGCCATCTCCCAGTCGAGCACCGCCACCACGCGGGAGAGGTCGGCCGGGTCGAGCACCACGTTGTCGTACTTGTAGTCATTGTGGACGAGCGATACGCCGCCCGGGGCCGGCATGTTCCGCGCCGCCCAGGCCGCCGCCGCCTCGATCTCCGGCACCTCGTCGGTCTTCGCGGCCAGGTAGCGCTCGGTCCAGCCCTTCACCTGGCGCTCCACGTACCCGGCCGGCTTGCCCATGTGGACGAGCCCCGTCCTCTCGAGGTCGACGGCGTGCAGCTCGACCAGGTTGTCGACGAGCGCCGTGGAGGTGGCGCGCATCGTCTCCGGCCCCAGCGCGAGCCCCGACGAGGAGCCGTCCCCCCGCAGGATCACCCCGGTCACCCGCTCCATGAGGTAGAAGCGCGCGCCCAGCACCGACTCGTCGTCGCAGAAGGCCAGCGGCCGCGGCGAGCGCGGGTACACGCCCTGCAGCGCCGTGAGCAGGTTCCACTCCCGGTTCATGTCGTGCGCCGACTTCACCTTGGCGCCGAACGGGGCCCGGCGCAGCACCGCCTCCCGGTCGCCGATCCGGACCAGGTAGGTGAGGTTCGAGTGCCCCTTGCGGAACTGGCGCGCGGTGATGGGCCCGCCGACCCCCGGGAAGGCCGTCGCCAGGAACGGGCGGATCCGCTCCGGGTCGAACCGCTCCTCCTCCCGGACCTCGTCCGCCTCGTCGAGCCGGGGCCCGGTCTCCCCCGGCGCCCCCGTCACGACTCTCCTCCGCCCCGCCCCTTCGACCAGCGGTGGAGGATGCGCTTCGCCACGCTCGTGATGTGGACCTCGTCGGCCCCGTCGTAGATGCGCCCGGCGCGCTCGTGGGCCCACCAGAAGGCGAGCGGCGTGTCGTCGGTCATCCCCAGCGCGCCCAGCGCCTGGATGGCGCGGTCGAGCACGCGCTGCAGCGTGCGGGCCACCGTGAACTTGATGATCGAGATCTCCTGGCGGGCCGCCGGCGCGCCCTCGCGCTCGATCTTCCAGGCCGCGTGCAGGACGAGCAGCCGGGCCGCGTCGATCTCGGCGCGGCTCTCGGCGATCCACTGCTGCACCATCTGGCGCGAGCCGAGCAGGTCGCCGGGCGCGAGCTGCCGGGTGGAGGCGTGCTCGCAGAGGATGTCGAAGGCCCGCTCGCAGATGCCGATCCAGCGCATGCAGTGGTGGATGCGTCCCGGCCCGAGCCGGTGCTGCGCGAGCACGAAGCCGCCGCCCTCGGGGCCGAGCAGGTTCGAGAGCGGCACGCGGGCGCCGTGGTACATGATCTCGCCGTGGCTCTGCCAGTCGGCGCCGCGGTGGCCCATGACGGAGATGTTGCCGACCAGCTCGAAGCCCGGCGTGTCGGTGGGGACGATGATCATGCTGGCGCGCTGGTAGGGATCCTTCGCGTCCGGGCTGGTCACCGCCATGCACACGGCGAAGGCGGCGCCGTCGGCCGACGAGGCGAACCACTTGTGCCCCCGCAGCACGTACTCCCCGCCCTCCTTCAGCGCGGTGGTCCCCATCCACACCGGGTTCGAGCCGGCGAACTCGGGCTCGGTCATGCTGAAGCAGCTGCGGATCTCGCCGCGGGCCAGCGGCCGGAGCCAGCGCTCCTTCTGCGCCTCGGTGCCGTGCTCGAGGAGGAGCTCCATGTTCCCGATGTCGGGGGCCTGGACGTTGAAGCAGTAGTGGCCGAGCGGGCTCTTGCCCAGCTCCTCCGAGAGGTGGGCGAACTCGGTGAGCTTCAGGTGCGCGCCCCCGTACCCGGGCGGCATGTGGGCCGCGAAGAGGCCGGTCTCCTTCGCCTTCTCCCGCGCGGCGCGGAGCTGGGGGAGCACCGCGGCGAAGCCGGCCCGCCGGAAGAGCGGCTCGATGGGGAGGACCTCCCTCCGCATGAAGTCGCGGACCAACCCCTGGAAGCCGAGCACCCGTTCCGAGACCGAGAAGTCCATGGGATCACCAGAGGGAGGCGCCGCCGTCCACGACCAGGACACTGGCCGGTGAGGTGGCGGGAAGCGTCCGAGGCCAGGAAGACCACCGTGCCCTTCAGGTCCTCCTCGCCGCCCAGGCGACCGAGCGGCGTGCTCGCGATCACCATCTCGCCGATGGCGTCGAGGATGCCGTGGGTCATCTTCGACGGGAAGAAGCCCGGACAGATGGCGTTCACGTTGATGTCGTACTTGCCCCACTCCACCGCGAGCGCCCGGGTCAGGTTCACCGCGGCGCCCTTGCTGGCGTTGTAGGCGATGGTGGACATCCCGGGCGGGTTCCCGAGCAGGCCGGCCACGGACGCCACGTTCACGATCTTCCCGGAGCGGCGCGGGATCATGCACTGCCGCGCCACCGCCTGGCTGAGGAAGAACATGGCGTCGATGTTGAGCCGCATCACCTTGTCCCAGGCCTCGGCCGGGTAGTCCTCGGCGGGGGCGCCCCAGGTGGTGCCGGCGTTGTTCACCAGGATGTCGACGGTGCCGAAGCGCTCCAGCACGGGCTCGAGCGTCTTCGCGACGTTCTCCCGGCGCCCGAGGTCGACCGGCACCGGGAGGACCTCCACCCCCTGCGCCTCCAGGTGCTTCGCCGCCTGCTCCAGCTCCGCCGCCTTGCGGGCGGTGATGGCCACCCGGGCGCCCATCTCGCCGAGCGCCTCCGCCATCTGCAGGCCGAGCCCGCGGGAGCCTCCGGTGACGAGCGCCACCTTTCCGGACAGGTCGAGCAGTCGTCTCAGGCTCATTGGGATATCCTCTCTGGGCGGGCCCGGATCCTGGCATCCCCGGCTTGCCACCGTCAACAAGCGCGTGTTACGGGGTGGTTCTTCAGTCCGCAAGTCGGACGGGCGTTTCGCAGAGCGAAACAGACGACCGGGGCCGCGAGGAACCGGGGGAGGGCCCATGGACCTCACGTTCACCCCGGAGGAGCAGCGCTTCCGCGAGGAGGTGCGCGCCTTCCTGGACTCGAGCCTGCCCGCCCCGGTGCGCCACCTCGTGCTCGAGGGGCTGCACGTCCCCCCGGAGGCCACCGTCGAGTGGCAGCGCACCCTGCACCGGAAGGGCTGGGGCGGCCCGAACTGGCCCGCCGAGTTCGGGGGCACCGGCTGGGACCCCGTCCGGCAGTACATCTTCGAGGAGGAGTGCGCCGCCGCCGGCGCGCCGCGCCTGCTCCCCTTCGGCCTGAAGATGGTCGGGCCGGTGATCATGCGCTTCGGGAGCCCGGCCCAGCACCGGCGGTTCCTGCCCCGCATCCTCTCGGGCGAGGACTGGTGGTGCCAGGGGTACTCCGAGCCGGAGAGCGGCTCCGATCTCGCGTCCCTGCGCACCCGCGCCGAGCGCCACGGCGACCACTACGTGGTGAACGGCCAGAAGACCTGGATCACGCTGGCCCAGCACGCCGACTGGATCTCTGCCTGGTCCGCACCGACCGCGCCGCCAAGGCCCAGGCCGGCATCTCCTTCCTGCTCGTCGACATGCGGACGCCCGGCGTGACCGTGCGCCCCATCGTCATGCTCGACGGCGGCCACGAGGTGAACGAGGTCTGGTTCGAGGACGTGAAGGTTCCGGTCGAGAACCTGGTGGGCGAGGAGAACAAGGGCTGGACCTACGCCAAGTTCCTCCTCGGCCACGAGCGCGCCAACATCGCCGGCATCGGCGGCTCGAAGCGGGAGCTGGCGCGGCTGAAGCGGATCGCCGCGACCGAGCGGAAGCACGGGCGACCCCTCGCCGAGGACCCCGCCTTCGCCGCGCGCCTCGCCCAGGTCGAGATCGACCTCATGGCGCTCGAGATCACCAACCTCCGGGTCCTCTCCGCCGAGGCGGAGAAGCGCGCCCCGGGCCCGGAGGCCTCCCTCCTCAAGATCAAGGGCACCGAGATCCAGCAGGCCCTCACCGAGCTCATGGTCCAGGCGGTGGGCCCCTACGCGCTGCCCTTCCGGATCGAGGCGCTCTCCGGCGGGTTCCAGGGCGAGCGGGCCGGGCCGGACTACGCGGCGCCGCTCGCGGCCACCTACTGCAACATGCGCAAGGCCTCGATCTACGGCGGCTCGAACGAGATCCAGAAGAACATCATCACCCAGATGATCCTGGGGCTCTAGGGGCGCGCGATGCACTTCAACCTGACCGACGAGCAGCGCGCGCTGGGCGAGATGGTCCAGCGCTTCCTGGCCCAGGAGTACGGCTTCGAGGCGCGGCGCCGGATCCTCCGGTCGGACGCGGGCTGGAGCCGCGAGACCTGGGCGAAGCTCGGGGAGATGGGGCTGCTCGGACTTCAAATCCCGGAGGCGCACGGCGGCATGGCGCCGGCGGCCGTCGAGACCCTGCTCACCTGCACGGCGCTGGGGCGCGCCCTCTCCGTCGAGCCGTACCTCTCCTCGGCCATCCTCGGCACCGCCCTCGTCCGCGCGCTGGGCTCTCCCGCGCAGCAGGCCGGCCTCCTCCCCGCCATGGCCGCCGGCGAGCGGATCGCCGTGCCCGCCCACGGCGAGGAGGGCGCCCGCTACGACCTCTCCCGCGTCGCCACCGCCGCCCGCCGGTCCGGCCCGGGCTGGGTCCTCGACGGACGAAAGGCCGTGGTCCTGCACGCGCCCGCCGCCGACCTGCTGCTCGTCACCGCCCGCACCTCCGGCCGGGAGGACGAGGAGGCGGGGATCTCCCTCTTCGCCGTCCCGCCCTCGTCACCCGGCGTGAAGCTCGTCCCGTACCCCACCATCGACGGGCAGCGGGGGGCCGACGTGGTGCTCTCGGCGGTCTCCCTCCCCGAGGACGCGCTGCTGGGCCCGGAGGGCGGAGCCTTCCCCGCGCTCTCGGCGGCCTGGGACCTGGGCGTGGCCGCGCTCTGCGCCGAGGCGGTGGGCGTGCTGCAGGCCACGCTCGACGCCACCCTCGAGTACACGCGGACCCGCAAGCAGTTCGGCCAGCCCATCGCCCGGTTCCAGGCGCTCCAGCACCGCATGGCCGACATGCTCATGCAGGTGGAGCAGGCCCGATCCATGAGCTACCTGGCCTCGATGTACGCCGCCTCGGAGGACGTCCGGGAGCGGCGCCGCACCCTGTCGGCGGCCAAGGTGACGGTGGGGCAGGCCTGCCGGTTCGTGGGGCAGCAGGCGGTGCAGCTCCACGGCGGCATGGGGGTCACCGACGAGCTGGCGGTGAGCCACTGCTTCAAGCGGCTGCTCGCCATCGAGCTGTCGCTGGGCGACACCGAGTACCACCTGGAGCGCTTCATCACGGAGAGCAAATGAGCCAGGCCCATTACACGACGCGCGGCGCGGTGGCGGTCATCACCCTCGACAACCCCCCGGTGAACGGGCTCGGCCACGAGCTGCGGAGCGGGATCGTGGCGGGCCTCGACCGGGCCGTCGCCGATCCGGCCGTGAAGGCCATCGTCCTGGCGGGCGCCGGCAAGGCCTTCTCCGGGGGCGCCGACATCAAGGAGTTCAACTCGCCGAAGGCGCTGGCCGAGCCCAACCTCCACAGCCTGATCCGGGTCGTGGAGCAGTGCCCCAAGCCGGTCGTCGCCGCCATCCACGCGGTGTGCATGGGAGGCGGGCTGGAGCTCTCGCTGGGGTGCCACTACCGGGTGGCCGCGCCCGGCGCGCAGATCGCGCTGCCGGAGGTGAAGCTCGGCCTGCTCCCGGGCGCCGGGGGGACGCAGCGGCTCCCGCGCGTGGTGGGCATCGAGGCGGCGCTCAACATGATCGTCTCCGGGGCGCCGGTGCCCTCCGAGAAGCTCGGCAAGACCGCCCTCTTCGACGCCATCGTCGAGGGCGACCTGCTCGAGGGCGCGGTGGCCTTCGCCACGAAGGTGGCCGACGTGCGCCCCCTGCCGCTCGTCCGGAACCTCCCGCTCACCGACCCGCGCGCGCCGGCCTTCGTGGCCTTCGCGCGGAACACCGTGAAGGCGGTGGCCAAGGACTACCCGGCCCCGGCCCGCTGCGTGGACGCGATCGAGGTCGCGGCCACGAAGCCCTTCGAGGAGGGGCTGGCCTGGGAGCGCGACGCCTTCCTGGCGCTGGTCCAGACGCCGGAGTCGCGGGCGCTGCGCCACGCCTTCTTCGCCGAGCGCGCCGCCTCCAAGATCCCCGACGTCCCGGAGGACACGCCCACCCGCCCCATCCGATCGGCGGCGGTGATCGGCGCCGGGACCATGGGCGGGGGCATCGCCATGAACTTCGCCAACGCCGGCATCCCGGTGATGGTGCTGGAGGTGAAGCAGGAGGCCCTCGACAAGGGGCTCGCGGTCATCCGCAAGAACTACGAGGGCTCGGCGAAGAAGGGGAAGCTGACCCTGGCCCAGGTCGAGGAGCGGATGGCGCTCCTCCGCCCCACGCTCGACTACGCGGCGCTCGGGCAGGCCGACATCGTCGTCGAGGCGGTCTTCGAGGACATGGCGGTGAAGGAGAAGGTGTTCCGCCGGCTCGACGAGGTGATGAAGCCGGGCGCCATCCTCGCCACCAACACCTCCACGCTCGACGTGGACCGCATCGCCTCGTTCACGCGGCGCCCGCAGGACGTGGTCGGGACCCACTTCTTCAGCCCCGCCAACGTCATGAAGCTGCTCGAGATCGTCCGCGGCCGCGAGACCGCGAAGGACGTGCTGGCCACGGTGATGGCCCTCTCGAAGAAGCTCAAGAAGACCGGCGTGGTCTCCGGCGTCTGCGACGGGTTCATCGGGAACCGGATGCTGCACGGCTACCTGAACCAGTGCCTGTCCCTGCTCGCCGAGGGGGCGCTGCCGCAGCAGGTGGACCGGGCCCTCGAGAAGTGGGGCTTCGTGATGGGGCCGTTCCGGGTCTCCGACCTGGCCGGCAACGACATCGGCTGGTACATCCGCAAGCGCCACTACGCCGAGCACCCCGACGAGCCGCGCCAGGTCATCGCCGACAAGGTCTGCGAGCTGGGGCGCTTCGGGCAGAAGACCGGCGCGGGCTGGTACCGGTACGAGGCCGGGAAGCGCGATCCCATCCCCGATCCGGTGGTGGAGGAGATCGTCGTGGCCGGCTCGAAGGAGATGGGGATCGCCCGGCGGAAGATCCCGAACGACGAGATCGTCGAGCGCTGCGTCTACGCGCTCGTGAACGAGGGCGCGCGCATCCTCGAGGAGGGCATCGCGCTGCGCGCCTCCGACATCGACATGGTCTACCTCACCGGCTACGGCTTCCCGGTCTTCCGCGGCGGCCCCATGCGCTACGCCGACGAGGCCGGCCTCTTCCACGTGGTCCGCTCCATGGACCGGTTCGGCGCGCTCCCTCACGCCGACCGCGCCTTCTGGAAGCCGGCCGCGCTCCTCGCCCGGCTCGCCGCCGAGGGGAAGTCCTTCACCTAGCTCCGGAGAACGCCATGTCCGACGCCGTCATCGTCTCCACCGCCCGCACCGGCCTCGCCAAGTCGTGGCGCGGGGCGCTCAACATGACCCACGGTGCGACCCTGGGCGGCCACGTGGTGAAGGCCGCCGTGGAACGCGCCGGCGTCGACCCGGCCGAGGTCGAGGACGTGATCTTCGGCTGCGCCCTGCCCGAGGGCACGACCGGCGGCAACGTGGCCCGCCAGATCGCCCTGCGCGCCGGACTGCCGGTCACGACCTCCGGGACCACCGTCAACCGCTTCTGCTCCTCGGGGCTGCAGACCATCGCCATGGCCGCGCAGCGGGTCCTCGTCGACAAGGTGCCGGTGCTCGTGGCCGGCGGCATCGAGCAGATCTCCTGCGTCCAGCAGGAGCTGAACCAGCACATGTTCCAGGACCCGTGGCTCGTGGAGCACAAGCCCGCCATCTACATGAGCATGCTCGAGACCGCGGAGAACGTGGCGAAGCGCTACGGGATCTCCCGCGAACGGCAGGACGAGTACGGGGCGAGGAGCCAGCAGCGCGCCACCGCCGCCCTCGCCGCCGGAAGGTTCAAGGAGGAGATCGTCCCCTTCCGGACGGTCATGGGCGTGGCCGACAAGGCCACGGGGACCCTCTCGATGAAGGAGGTCACCCTCGACGTCGACGAGGGCATCCGCGCCGACACCACCTTCGAGGGAATCGCGAAGATCAAGCCGGTCATCCCGGGCGGGACCATCGCCGCCGGGAACGCCAGCCAGTTCTCCGACGGGGCCTCCGCCTGCGTGGTGATGGACGCGAAGCTGGCGGAGCGCCGGGGCATCGCGCCGCTCGGCATCTTCCGCGGATTCGCCGTGGCGGGCTGCGAGCCGGACGAGATGGGCGTCGGCCCGGTCTTCGCCGTGCCGCGGCTGCTCGAGCGGGCGGGGATCAAGGCCGGCGACGTGGGGCTCTGGGAGCTCAACGAGGCCTTCGCCGTGCAGGTCATCTACTGCCGCGATCGGCTGGGCCTGCCCGACGACCGGCTCAACGTGAACGGCGGCGCCATCGCGGTGGGGCACCCCTACGGCATGTCCGGCGCGCGCCTCGTGGGGCACGCGCTCATCGAGGGCAAGCGGCGCGGCGTCCGGTACGTGGTGGTGACGATGTGCATCGGCGGCGGCATGGGCGCCGCGGGCCTCTTCGAGGTGGCCTGACCCGCCGGGCCGGGGCTCCCCGATGCTCGACGCCTGGATCTACGACGGGCTGCGCACGCCCTTCGGCCGCCACGCCGGCGCGCTCGCGCCGGTGCGCCCCGACGACCTCCTGGCCGGGGTGATGCGCGCGCTCGTGGCCCGCTCGCCGTGGAAGCCCGAGGACCTCGAGGACGTCTACGTCGGATGCACCAACCAGGCCGGCGAGGACTCCCGGAACGTGGCGCGGCACGCCGCGCTGCTGGCCGGCTTCCCGGTGACCACGCCCGCACAGACCGTGAACCGGCTCTGCGCCAGCGGCCTGGCGGCGGTGGTGGACGCGGCCCGCGCGGTGACGGTGGGGGACGGCGACCTCTACCTGGCCGGAGGCGTGGAGAGCATGAGCCGGGCCCCCTTCGCGGTGGCCAAGTCGGAGACCCCGTACGCCCGGGAGATCCGCGCCTTCGACACCACCATCGGCGCGCGGTTCCCCAATCCGCGCCTGGTGGAGCGGTTCGGGTCCGACTCCATGCCCGAGACCGGCGACAACGTGGCCCGGGAGCACGCCGTCACCCGCGACGAGGCCGACCGGTTCGCGCTCCGCTCGCAGGAGCGGGCCGAGCGGGCCCGCCAGGACGGCTTCCTCGCGGGCGAGATCCAGCCGGTCGAGGTCCCCGGCCCCGGGAAGGGAAGCCCCTCGGTGGTGCGGGAGGACGAGCACCCGCGGCCGGGCACCACGCTCGAGGCCCTGGCGCGGCTGCGGCCGCTCTTCCCCGGTGGCGTGGTCACCGCCGGCAACGCCTCGGGCGTGAACGACGGCGCCGCCGCCCTGCTGGTGGGCTCGCGCGCCGCCGGCGAGAAGGCCGGGGTCCGGCCGCTGGCGCGGATCCTGTCGGCGGGCGCGGCCGGCGTCGAGCCGCGCCTCATGGGGCTCGGCCCGGTCTTCGCGATCCCCAAGGCGCTCGACCGCGCCGGGCTCTCGCTCGCGCGGATGGACGTGATCGAGCTGAACGAGGCCTTCGCCAGCCAGGCGCTCGCCTGCCTGAAGCTCCTGCGCGTCCCCTTCGACGACGGGCGCGTGAACCCCAACGGCGGCGCCATCGCGCTGGGCCATCCCCTGGGCGCGTCCGGCGCGCGGCTCGCCCTGACCGCCGCCCGGGAGCTGCGCCGCCGGGGTGGCCGCCACGCCGTGGTGAGCCTATGCATCGGCGTCGGGCAGGGACTGGCGATGGTACTGGAGGCAACCCCATGACGGAGCACGTGCGGACGGCCACGGCCGGGCGGATCGCGAGCATCGAGATCCACCGGCCGGAGAAGAAGAACGCGCTGACCCAGGAGATGTACACGGCGATGTCCGACGCGTTCGACCGCGCCGAGGCCGACCCCGAGGTCCACGTGATCCTCGTGCACGGCCAGCCCGGCTGCTTCACCGCCGGCAACGACCTCGCCGACTTCCTGAACGTGAGCCACGGGGCCGGCGTGGGCGCGCCGGCCTCCCGCTTCCTGGCCGCCATCCGCGGCGCCAGGAAGCCCGTCGTGGCCGCGGTGGGCGGCGTGGCGGTGGGGATCGGCACGACCCTGCTCCTCCACTGCGACCTCGTCTACGCCGCGCCGAACGCCCGCTTCCAGATGCCCTTCGTCCCGCTGGGGCTCGCGCCGGAGGGCGGCTCGAGCCTGCTCCTCCCCATGCTCGCCGGCCACCAGCGCGCCTCCGAGATGCTGCTCCTCGGGCGCCCGTTCGGCGCGGAGGCGGCCCGCGCGGCCGGGCTCGTGAACGAGGTGGTGCCCGAGGAACGGCTGCTCGACCACGCCCGCGAGATGGCGAAGGCGGTCGCGGCGCTCCCGCGCGAGTCGGTGCGGATCACGAAGGAGCTGCTCAAGCGCCCCCACGCCCGCGCCCTCGAGGAGCGGATGGACGAGGAGATCCGCATCTTCGGGGAGCGGCTCTCGTCGCCGGAGGCGCGTGCGGCCATGGGCGCCTTCTTCGAGAAGAAGAAGCCGGGCGCGCTGCCGTAGGGGTCCGGGCCGTTCCTCGGCCCCTACACCCGCTCCTGGAACTCCTTGCCCAGGAGCCCCTCGGGCCGGACGAGCAGCACCGCCACGATGAGGATGAAGGCGAGCGAGGTCTTGAACTCGAGCGACACGTAGGCGCCGCCGAGGCTCTCCGCCACCCCGAGGAGCAGCCCTCCCAGGACGGCGCCGGGCAGGCTGTTCAGGCCCCCCAGCACCGCGGCCGCCAGCCCCTTGAACAGGGCGTCCAGCATGAAGAACGGGTCGAGGAAGGACGAGGGGGCGAGGAACACGCCGGCCACCACCGCGAGCGCCGCGGCCACGCCCCAGGCGAGGGCCAGCACGCCCCGGGTCGGGATCCCGAGGGTCTGCGCGGCCTGGAGGTTCTCGGACGTGGCCCGCATGGCCAGCCCGAGCCGCGTCTTCTGGATGAGGAGGTAGAGCAGGAGGCTCGCCACGGCGGCGGCGGCGAGCGTCCCCAGCGCGAGCTCGGAGACGAAGACCGGCCCGACCTGCCAGACCTTGGTGTCGGAGAGCGGGAAGGGGAACCGCTCGGGCTCGGCGCCCCACTGGTAGAGCGTGAGGCCCTGCAGGATGAACGCGAGCCCGATGGTCAGGATCACCTGCCCGAGGTGGTTCGCTCCCTTGCGCTGGGCCGGGACGAGCGCGGCGAAGTAGAAGACCACCGCCACCACGGCGCCCGCCAGCAGCGCCATCACGAACGCCAGCCAGAAGGGCATCCCGCTCGAGATCATCGAGAAGGCGATGAAGGTCCCCACCGTGGCCATGTCGGCGTGGGCGAAGTTGAGCACCCGGGTGGACCGGTAGATGAGCACGAGCCCCAGCGCGACCAGCGCGTAGAGACTCCCCGCCGAGAGGCCGGACAGCGCGTACTGGAGGAATCGGGCCATGTGCACCTAGCGGAACGGCCAGAGGCGGAAGTAGAGGCGTGTCTTCAGCCACATGCCGGCGAGCCCGAGCGGCTCGAAGATCAGGACCGAGAGGATGGCCGTCCCGAAGAGCACCGGCACCGCCCAGCGGAAGGAGCCGAGCAGGGCCGGCACCAGCACCACGAAGGCGGCTCCGAAGACCGACCCCTCGATCGAGGCGAGCCCTCCCACGATCACCGCCACGAAGAAGGTCATCGACTCCGAGATGTTGAAGGCCTGCGGCTCGAGGTGGCCCAGGTACTGCGCCATGAGCGCGCCGCTCACCCCCGTGTAGAAGGAGGAGATGGCGAAGGCGAGCAGCTTGTAGCGGGACAGGTTCACGCCCATGGCCTCGGCGGCGATGTCGCTGTCGCGCACGGCCACGAAGGCGCGCCCCACGTAGGACGAGATGAGGTTGTAGGCCGTGCCGGTGAAGAGGAGGAAGATCCCGAAGTAGACGAGGTAGAGCCAGGTGTCCCGCACCATGCCGAAGGGGGGCTGGAGCGGCGGGATGGGGAGGCCCGTCCGGCCGCCGGAGAGCCACTCCACGTTGGCGAAGATCTGGTAGACGGCCGTGCCGAAGCCGAGGGTGGCGATGGCCAGGTAGGGCCCCTTGAGCCGGAGCGAGGGGAAGCCCACCAGCCAGCCCACCAGCCCGGCGGCGCCGCCCGCCGCGGCGAGCGAGAGCGAGAAGGGGACGCCGGCCATGCGCAGGTGACCGAACGTGTACGCCCCGATGGCCAGGAAGCCCGCCTGTCCGAAGGAGATGAGCCCGGCGTAGCCCATGAGCAGGTTCTGGCCGATGACCCCCACGGCGAGGAGCCACACCTTGCTGGCGTGGCTGAGCCAGGCCCGCGGTCCCCACCAGGGCAGGAGCGCGAGCGCCAGGAGGAGCAGCACGAGCAGGGCCCGCCCCAGCGGCTTGCGGGCGAAGCGGAGCTCCTCGCGGTAGTTCTCGACCAGATCCATGCGTCAGCCCCGGTACAGCGACTCGATGAGCTCGGCGTAGCGCACTTCCAGGTTCCGCCGCTTCACCTTCTTGGTGGGCGTGACGTCGCCTTCCTCCTCGTAGAAGCGGCGCGGCAGGAGCGCGAACTTCTTGATGGACTCGACCTGCGAGAGCGTCCGGTTCACCTGGTCCACCTCCTGCGCGATGAGCTTCTGGATCTCGGCCGCCTGGGTGAGCTCGGCGAAGGTGGCGAAGGGGAGCCGGTTGTCCTGCGCGAACTTGGTGACGTTGTCCTCGTCGATGAGGATGAGCGCCACCACGTACTTGCGCCGGTCGCCGATGACCACCGCGTCCTGGATGTAGGAGCTGAACTTGAGCTTGTTCTCGAGGTAGGCCGGGGCGATGTTCTTCCCGCCGGCGGTGATGATGAGGTCCTTCTTGCGGTCGATGATCTGGAGCCGGCCGTCCACCCACTTGCCCACGTCGCCGGTGTGGAGCCAGCCGTCCGGGTCGATGGTCTTCGCGGTCTGCTCGGGATCCTTGAAGTAGCCCTTGAAGACGTGGGGGCCGCGCGTGAGGATCTCGCCGTCCTCGGCCAGCACCACCTCGACGCCCGGCAGCGGCTCGCCCACCGTCCCCACCAGCGGTCGGTCCGGGCGGTTCACGGCGATGACCCCGGTCGACTCGGTCATGCCGTATCCCTCCACGAGCGGGATCCCCATGGCCTGGAAGTAGCCGAAGAGCTCGGGGGAGGCCGGGGCCGCGCCGCTGAAGGCCAGCCGGGCCCGGTCGAACCCGATGCGCCGCTTGAGCGGCTCGAAGACCATCCAGTACGTCAGGAAGCGGGCGAGGCGGAGCGCCGGCGGGCACGGGGCCCTTGCCGCGCGCCTCCTCGAACCGGCGCCCCACCCGGACCGCCTGCGCGTAGAGCACGCGCTTCAGCCAGGTGGAGTCGGCCATGCGCAGCTCGATGGTGGAGGCGAGCTTCTCCCAGATGCGCGGCACGCTGGCGAAGTAGGTGGGCGAGACCTCGCGCAGGTTCTGGAAGAGCGTGTCGAGGCTCTCCACGAAGTTCACGACGAAGCCGACCCGCAGGTGCAGGAGCAGCGAGCCCAGGTTCTCGTAGATGTGGGCGAGCGGCAGGTAGCTGATGAGGTCGTCGTCGTCCCGCGCGCCGTAGGCCTGGACGAGGGCCTCCGACATGAAGAGCGCGCTCCCGTGGGAGAGCATGGCGCCCTTGGGGTTCCCGGTGGTTCCCGAGGTGTAGATGATCATCGCCGTGTCGCCGGGCGACACCCGGGCCAGCTCCGCGTCGAGGCGCCCCGGCTCGGAGGCCCGGAGCAGGTCCCCCTCCTTCTCGAAGTCCTCGTGGAAGACCACGCGCGGATCGCGGAAGCCCCACAACCCCTTCGCGTCCCAGACCACCATCCGCTCGACCTTCGTCTGCGGGAGGATGGGCAGCACCTTCTCGAGCTGCTCCTCGTTCTCGACGAAGATGACCCGCGCCTCCGAGTGCTCGAGGAGGTAGACGATCTGCTCGGGCGACGAGGTCGGGTAGATGCCGCAGGTGGCGCCCCCGGCGGCCATGATGCCGAGCGAGGTGTAGAGCCACTCCGGGCGATTCTCGCCCAGCACCGCCACGTTCTCCTGGTGGCGCAGGCCGAAGGCGACGAGGCTCGCCGCCACCTTCCGGACGTTCTCCGCGTAGTCGGCCCAGGTGATCCGGTGCCAGATCCCGAGCGCCTTGTGGCGCAGGGCCACGTCGCCGGCGCGGCGGCTCGCCTGGTCGTAGAGCAGGCCCGGCAGGCTTCGGACGGCCGTCACCAGCGCCTCCTCTTCCGGTAGAGCCGGAAGCTCTTGCCCTCGGTGGCGTCCCCGGTGCCGATGCCCAGGTACACGTCCCGGACGTCGGGGTGCTCGGAGAGCTCCTGCGGCGTCCCGGTGAGGACGATGCGCCCGGTCTCGAGGATGGCGGCGCGGTGGGCCACGCGCAGCGCCAGCCGGGCGTTCTGCTCCACGAGGAGGATGGTGGTGCCGGCCTCGCTGATCTGCACCAGCGCGTCGAAGACGATCCGGGACATCTCCGGGGTCAGGCCGAGCGACGGCTCGTCGAGGAGGAGCAGCCGGGGCCGGCGCAGGAGCGAGCGCCCGATGGCGAGCATCTGCTGCTCGCCGCCGGAGAGCGTGTCGGCCTGCTGCTGGAGGCGCTCGCGCAGCCGGGGAAAGAGGGCGTGAACCGTCTCCAGATCCTCGCGGGCCTGCCGGCGCGGCTTGCCCCACATGCCGAGGTCGAGGTTCTCCGCCACGGTGAGCTCGCGGAAGAGGCCGCGGTCCTCGGCGACGAAGACCACCCCGGCGTCGGCCACCTCCTCCGGCTGGTGGCGCTCGATGCGCCGGCCGTCGAGCCGGATGGTGCCCTTCTTGGGCTGGTCGCGCAGGAGGCCGGCGATGGTCCGGAGGAGCGTGGTCTTGCCGGCGCCGTTCGGCCCCAGCACCGCGAAGATCTCCCGCTCGCGCAGCTCGAGGGAGACGCCGGTGAGCGCGTAGATCCGGTCGTGGTAGAGCGTCTCGATGCTCGAGACGGCCAGGATCGGGGGCGCGGGGGTCTCGCTCACTGGTCCCCCAGGTAGGCGCGGATCACGCCGGGGTGGCGCTGCACCTCCTCCGGCGTCCCCTCGGTGAGCTTCACCCCGCGGTCGAGCACCACCATGCGTCCGGAGAGGCGGGAGGCCACGCGCAGGTCGTGCTCCACGAGGAGCACGGTCACGTGGAAGCGTCCCCGGATCTCGTGGATCCAGTAGGCCACCTCCTCCTTCTCCTCGGCGGTGAGCCCGGAGACCGGCTCGTCGAGGAGCAGCAGCCGCGGCTCGGTGGCGAGCGCGCGCCCGATCTCGACCCGCTTCTGCACGCCGTAGGCGCACCCGGCCACCCGCGAGTCGCGCCAGGCCTCCAGGTCGAGGAACTCGATGATCTCCTCCACCTTGGCCCGGTGGCGGACCTCCTCGCCGCGCAGCCGCAGGGCCGCCGCGGCCAGGTTCTTCCGGAAGTGGAGGTGGCGCCCCAGCATCAGGTTGTCGAGCACCGTCATGTGCAGGAAGAGCCGCAGGTTCTGGAAGGTGCGCGCCACGCCGCGCGCGGTGACGCGGTCGGGGGAGAGCCCGAGCAGGCTCTCCCCCTGGAACGCGATGCTGCCCGAGGTGGGGCGATAGAGGCCGGTGACGCAGTTGAAGAGCGAGGTCTTCCCCGAGCCGTTCGGCCCGATGACCGCGAGCGTCTCTCCCTCCTCGATCGAGAGGTCGACCCCGCCGAGGGCGGTGATGCCTCCGAACCTCAGCGTGAGGTCGCGAACCTCGAGCAGCCGGTCCCCCACCGACGGATCCCTAGAAGAGCGGGGCGAAGGTCTGCCAGGGAGTGATCTGCTTGGGCGTGGCGATCGGTGGCCTTCCCGGCGCGCATGAGCCGGACGGCGTTCAGGCCGTGGTGGCGCCCCGGGCCGAAGGTGATCCCCGGCACGAGCCCTTCCTCCTGGTAGTCCTTGATGGACTCCATCGCGGCCAGGAACTTCTCGCGGGTGAGGTCGCGGCCGGCGCGCTTCAGCCCCTCGACGAGGACGAGGATGTCGGCGCCGCCCTGGACGCAGAAGCCCTCGCGCCCCTTCAGCTTGGGGTCGTTCTTCACGACCACGTCGATGATCCTGTCGGCCGCCGGCTCGCCGCGGAGCGCGAGCGCCGAGTCGTAGTAGGCCCCTTCCCACAGGTCGCCGAGCAGCCGGAACATCGTGTCGCGGTCGTAGAGCGTGAAGGAGGCGAAGATCTTCGGGCGGTAGCCGACCTTGGCCATCTCCTTCACGATCCCGGCGGCGTGGGTGGGGGTGGCGTAGAGCAGCACGGCCTCGGCGCCCGAGTCCTTCAGCTTCAGCGCCTGCGTCCCCAGCTCGCGATCGGTGACCTCGTAGAAGACCTCGCCCACGATCGAGACGCCCGGGTTCTTGGCCAGGCCGCGCTTCGCGCCTTCCAGGCCCTGCTTGCCGTAGTCGTCGTTCTGCCCGAAGAAGCCCAGCTTCTTCACGTTCTCCAGCTTGGCGGCCTGCCCGACCAGGAACTCCGCCTCGTCGGCGTAGTCCGGGTAGACCTGGAACACCGTGCGGACCTTCTCCTTCGGCTGCTTGGCGAAGACCTGGACGTTGCCGAGCGGGTAGACGAGCGGGAGACCGGCCTCCGCCACCAGGTCCTTGTTGGCGTTCAGCACGGCCGTGCCCACGGTCCCGATCACCGCGAACACCGAGTCCTTCATCTCGTTGAAGTTGGCCACCGCGCGGCCGGGGTTGTAGCCGTCGTCCTTGAGGACGATCTTCAGCTTTCGCCCGTGCACGCCCCCTTGCTGGTTCACGTGGGCCGCGTAGGCCTCGGAGGCGAGCGCGATCGTGCCCCAGGCCGCGGCCGGCCCGGACAGCGGTCCGGTGATGCCGATCGTGATCTCGGTGTCGGTGACGCCCGGCACCGGCGCCGCATGGGCCGGTCCGGCCGTGACGGAGAGGAAAAGCAGTGCGGCGGAAAGGATCCGGAGCGCCATGGCGACCTCCACTGCGTTGGGTTCTCGTCGCTGGCCGCCCGGGCGGGTGGGCGGCCAGGCGACGTTAACGCCTGCGCTGGCCGGCCGCATTGCGCAGCGCGTCCAGGAATCGCTCGGAGGAGGGAGGGGACGTCACCCGCCGCGGCGCGGCTCGGTGCCCAGCCGGACCTGCTCGGCGACCATGCGGGCCAGGCCCGACGGCCCGCCCAGGTCGCGCGCCCGCTCCGCCAGCACGCCGTCCACCAGGAGGGACGCCGCCCCGTGGACCGCGGCCCAGTGCCCGAGCGCGATCTCGGCGGGGTCGCCGGACCGCACCACGCCGGTGCGCTGCCCCTCGGCGATGGTGTCGATGAGGATCTGGTAGGCGCCGAGCCCCGCCTCCCGGACCTCGGGGTGGCGGGTCTTGTCGGCCACCTCCGGCCCGAACATGAGCCGGAACAGGGAAGGGCGCTCGGCGGCCAGGCTCAGGTAGGTCTCGGCGATGGCGGTGAGGGCCTCGCGCGCGTCGCGTCCGCCCTTCGCGGCGGCGGTCATCCGCTCCGCCAGCTCCCGGAGGCCGCGGGCCGCCAGCGCCGCCAGGATCGACTCGCGGTTCTGGAAGTGGCGGTAGGGCGCGTTGTGGGAGACGCCGGCCAGCCGGGCCGCGGCGCGGAGCCCGACGCCGAGCGGCCCCTCCTTCTCGAGGAGCTGGCTGGCGGCCTCGAGCAGCGCCCATTCCAGGTCGCCGTGGTGGAAGGTCCCCTCCCGCTTGGCCACCGCGCGCCGGGGCGGGCGGGAGGCCCGGGAGCCCGTTCGCGAAGGGGATTTCACGGGAGCCATCCTAGCCCATGCAGAATGAAGTTGACACCGTCCACATCGATCTCTATGTTGACACTGTCACCTTCAACCAAAGGGAGTCACCGTGAACCACTGGAACCGCCGCATCGCCCTCGCCGCAGTCCTCGCCGCCTTCTCCGCCCCTGCCCTGGCCGCCGACCCGGCCAAGGACTGCACCGTGTGCAGCGACCCGACCTGGCCGAACCTCGACAACCTCATGCCCGGCATCGGCCTGAACGGCCCCGCGGAGACCGGCAAGCGTCCCTCCCCGGGCGGCGTCGCGCCCTGGCTGGCGGCCAACTACCAGTCTCCGGGCGTCGGCGTGGCCGCCTCCGACGTCGCGAGCCGGCTCCGTCTACTCCGACCCCACCTGGCCGCAGATGAGGGCCCCCGCCGCCGGCATGGCCGCTTCCCAGCCCGCGACGCCCGCCCCGGCTCCCCGCGCCGCACCGGCCAGGACGACCGTCGCCTCGAAGTAGCCGCGCACTCACCCCCTCGCCACGAGGTGGCTCCCCCGGGCACCCGGGACTAGACTCGCGCACCATGCGAGCGTCCCGGGTGCCTCGTTCGACGCGGTTCGATCGGAATCCGTCCGCGGGACGGGAGCCCTAGTGGCGCGGGACGGTGGCGGAGAGCCCGCCCGGGAGAGGAAGGATCCGGAGCAGGCCTGGCTCACCCAGGTCTACCGTCCGGGCGTTCCCCAGCTCACCTTCCGGGCCATCGGCGTCGGCGTGCTGCTCGGCGCCGTCATGGCGCTCTCCAACCTCTACGTGGTGCTGAAGACCGGCTGGAGCCTGGGCGTCACCCTGACCGCCTGCATCGCGGCCTGGGCCCTCTTCCGGCTGCTGGGGGGCCTCGGGCTCTCCCGCCGCGAGTTCGGGGATCTCGAGAACAACGCCATGGCCTCCGTGGCCTCCGGCGCCGGGTACATGACCGGGGGCGGAAACCTGGCCGCGCTCGGCGCCCTGATGATGCTCACCGGCGCCGCGCCGCCCGGGCCGTGGCTCTTCCTCTGGTTCGCCGCGGTGGCCGCGCTCGGGGTCTTCATCGCCATCCCGGTGAAGCGCCAGCTGGTGAACGTCGAGGCGCTGCCGTTCCCCACCGGGACCGCCACGGCCGAGACCATCCGCGCCCTCCACGCCCGCAGTGGCGAGGGCGTGACCAAGGCCCGCTGGCTGGCCGGCGCGAGCGCCGTCGGCGTGGCGGTGGCGCTCCTCAAGGACGTGAAGGCCCGATGGATGCCGTGGAACCTGCCCGACGCCATCGGGCTGCCGTTCACGATCGCGGGGCTGCCGGCGGCCCGGTGGACGCTCTCGCTGGAGACGAGCGTGCTCATGCTCGGCGGCGGTGCGCTCATGGGCATCCGCACCACGGCCTCCATGCTCCTGGGCGCGGTGGTCACCTACGGCTTCATCGGTCCCTGGCTGGTCCGCGAGGGCATCGTCGCGGTGGCGAGCTATCGGGCCATCGTGGGCTGGTCGCTCTGGGGCGCAGCCGGGATGCTGGTCTCGTCCGGGCTCCTCTCCTTCGCGTTCCAGTGGGAGAGCGTGGCCCGATCCTTCCGGGAGATCGCGGCGCTCTTCCGCCGCGGCGAGAGGACGGGCGGCGATCCCATCGCCGCGGTGGAGATCCCCGGGGCCTGGTTCGTCATGGGGGTCCTCACGGTGGGGCCGGTGGTGGTCTGGCTCATGTCGCGCCTCTTCGGGATCCCGTGGTGGATGGGCGCGCTCACCCTCCCGCTCGCGCTCGTCATGGCGGTGGTCGCGGCGCGGGTCACGGGGGAGACCGACATCACGCCCACCAAGGCGCTCGGGCCGCTCACCCAGTTCGTCTACGGGGGGCTCCTGCCCGGCCGGATGGAGGCGAACGTCATGGGGGCGAACGCCACCGGCGGCGTCGGCCTCCACTCGGCCGACCTGCTCACCGTCTTCAAGACCGGGTGGCTTCTCGGCGCGAGCCCCCGGCAGCAGATGGCGGCCCAGCTCATCGGCGTCGTGGCCGGCGCGGCGACCATCGTCCCGGCCTTCGCGCTGCTCGTCCCCGACGCCTCGGTGCTGGGCTCGCAGGCCTTCCCCGCTCCGGCGTCGCAGGTCTGGGCCGGCGTCTCCAAGGTCCTCGTCTCCGGCTTCGGCTCGCTGCATCCGACCGCCCGGGTCGCCATCGCCGTGGGCGCGGCGCTCGGCGTGCTGCTCGTGCTCGCCGAGAAGCTCCTGCCCCGGAGCTGGCGCCCCTGGGTGCCCTCTCCATCCGGGCTGGGGATCGCCATGGTCATCCCCGCCAACAACTCCATCGCCATGTTCCTCGGCTCGGCGGTGGCCACCTGGCTGCAGCGCCGCCGCCCGGCGCTCGCCGACCAGACCGTGGTCCCGGTGGCATCCGGCTTCATCGCCGGCGAGAGCCTGATGGGGATCCTGGTGGCGCTGCTCGTCGCCGCGGGCGTTCTCGGGCGGTGAACCCCGGCCCACCGTCCCGGCCGACGCGAGCCCCCGCGGACGGTTGGCCTCCGGGACGGCGCGAGACTAGACTCCCGCCCCATGCGCTCGTCCCGTTCCCTCCTCGTAGCCGCCCTCCTCCTCGCCCCGGCGCTCGCCGCGGCCGAGGGCCCGGGCTGGATCTCCGACGACTGGCCGAGGGCCATCGCCGAGGCGAAGGCCCGGAAGGTCCCGGTCTTCGTCGACGCCTGGGCCCCCTGGTGAAAGACGTGCAACTTCATGCGCGCCACGGTCCTGCGTGACCCGGCGCTCGTGAAGATGGCCGGGCGGTTCGTCTGGCTCGAGATCGACACCGAGAAGGAAGGCAACGCCGGGTTCCTCGAGAAGTTCCCCATCGAGGTCTGGCCGACGTTCCTCGTCATCGACCCCGTCACCGAGAAGCCGGTGCTGCGGTGGCTGGGCACGGCCACGGCCGCGGACCTGTCCACGCTGCTTGCCGACGGGGAGCGCGCCGTGAAGGGCGGGGAGGGCGAAGGCCCCGACGCGCTCCTGGCCCAGGCCGACCGCGAGAGCGGCGCGGGGCGGACGGCGGAGGCCGTCGCGCTCTGGGAGAAGGCGCTCGCGAAGGGCGGTCCGGGCTGGCCTCGCCGGGCCCGCACGCTCGAGTCGCTCGTGTCCGGGCTGCAGACCACCGGGCGTCCGGAGCGCTGCGCCGAGGTGGCCGCCACGGAGGCGCCCGGCATGGCCCGCGGCCAGTCGTTCGCGAACGTCGTCGCGATGGGGCTCACCTGCGCCAACGACTCGGACGAGCCCTGGGCGAAGGGCGCCGCGGCGAGGCTCGAGCCGCTCGCGGCCGAGGCCGTGAAGCTCCCGGGCGTGCTGGCCGACGACCGGGCCGGCATCTACGAGCAGCTCGTCACGGCCCGCCGCAAGGCCGGCGACGAGAAGGGGGCGAAGGCCCGCGCCGAGGAGTGGTGGAGCTTCCTCGTCGCCGAGCGCGACGCCGGCAAGACCCCCGAGGCCCGCACCATGCTCGACTCCTGGATCGTGGGCGCCGCCCTCGAGCTCCACGACCCGGCGCGCGCGGTCCCGCTCCTCCTCGCGTCGGAGAAGGCCGCGCCGCAGGACTACAACCCGCCCTACCGGCTGGCGCTGCTCTACCTCGAGCTGAAGAAGCCGGACGAGGCGCTCGCCGCGTCGGAGCGAGCCCTGCCGCTCGCCTACGGGCCGCGCAAGGTCCGCGTCCTCGCCCAGCGGGCCACCATCCTCGAGGCGAAGGGCGACGTCGCCGGGGCCCGGAAGGCCCTCGGGGACGCCATCGCCTTCGCCTCGACGCTTCCGCCGGCGCAGCAGAACCCGCGCCTCGTGAAGCGGCTCGAGGGGCGGCTGGAGAAGCTGAAGGCGAACTAGCAAGGTCCAGCCGGCCTGCACGACCGCGGACTGGGCGCCGAAGGGCGCCCACTCCGCGAGCAGGTCGATGCCGAACGGCAGGTTCGCGGCCAGGCCGAAGGCCACCTGCCAGTGGCTCACGTCGGTGCCGGTGGTGGAGGCGCCGGCGAGCTGCCAGAAGACCGGGCCGCCGAAGACCTTGGCCCCGACGTAGGGCGCCACGATGCCGGCGATCGACTTGCCGGCGCTCACCGACAGCCCCGCGTCGAGCGAGGTGAGCGGCGCCTGGACGCCGTCCGGGCCGGTGGTCTGCACCCCCGAGGCTGCCAGGCTCCCCGACAGCGCCAGGAAGGGCCAGGGGCCGCTCCCGTCGAGCGGCAGCCAGGAGACGCCGAGCCGGGCGAGCCAGCCCGGGTCCATCCGGTAGGAGACGCCGCCGGCGTCGATGTTCCCCGAGACGACGGCGCCCGCGCCGGCCGAGACCGTCCACTGCGGGCCCAGGCTCCGCGAGACCGAGACCGCCACGCTCCGCTGATCGAACGGGGCCGTCACGTCCCCGAAGCGGAGCGAGGACGAGAGCCACCCGTAGGCGGCCGCCACACGCCACGGCCGGGGCTCGGCCGCCGGGCTCCCCGGGGCCGAGTCGTCCGCGTCACAGAGGCTGCGAGCCGTTGCCGTGGGACCCACGGGCGCGGAGACGCCTCAACCAAAGGTGTCGATGGGCCAGGCGAGCGACACCGTGGCCGCAGCCACGAGCGCGGCGACACGTCCCAGGATGTGGGGCGCATCGCTACTTGACCAGGATCCCGGCCTTGATGAGGTCCCCGACCAGCGCGGCGGAGAGGGACGAGGCCGCGCCCTGGGCGTCCTGGACGTTGAAGGTGTCGGAGTTGCCGCTCCAGACCAGCAGCTCGGGCTGGGTCTTCGTCGAGTAGACGTTGGTCTCGGCCATCACGGTGGTCTGCTCGTCGATGTAGCCGGGGGAGTAGACCGCGCCGTAGCCGTACCCGTAGGCGCCGTACCAGCCGCCGTAGTAGGGCGCGGGCGGGACGTAGGAGACGGTGGGGGGCACGTACTCGGCGGTGGTCTTCTTGGCGAGCCGCTGCACGATCACCAGGTCGACCTGGTTGCTGCTCACGTACTGCTGGACCTTCTCCTTGTCGAGCTGCCCGGGCGGGAAGACGCTGGACGCCGTGGCGGCCTGGAAGCCCTTCGACTGCAGCGACTGGGCCAGCGCGTTCTCGAACGACACGCGGTAGGTGTCGTTGGGCATGATCCCGACGATGAAGATCCGCTTCACCGGGGTGGCCTGGTAGTTCGGGTCGCGCCAGGTCTGGACCAGGTTCGTGGTGGCGCAGGAGGAGAGGACGAGGAGCGCGACCGTGGACGCGCAGGCGCGGAGGATCGACTTCATGGGGTTCCTTCTTTCTCGATCCCGCCGGGACGACCCGTGCGGGTGGGCCAAAAAGCCCGGATATCCTAATCGAGGGTCCGCTGTCGCGACCGGGAAAGATGAGGGGCGGGGACCCTCAGGGGACGAGGAACCGCAGGAGCTTCACCTCGAGTGGGCCGTTCCAGAGCGAGTGGGTCCATTCGGGCCGGAGCCCGACGTTCCGCTCGAGCAGCGGGTTGCCGGAGAGCACGACCACGCTCCACCCGTGGAACCTGCGGAACGCCTCGCCGAGCCCGCGGTAGAAGCCGGCCAGCTGCAGCGGCTGGCCGCCGATCCGCTCCCCGTAGGGCGGGTTGGTGCAGATCGTGCCGCTGCTCGCCGAAGGGCTGGATGGTTCGCGCCTCGACCTGCTCGATCACCACGTCCGCGTCCACGCCGGCGGCGCGCGCGTTGCGCCTCGCGGCCTCGAGCGCGTCCTTCGAGATGTCGCTCGCCCGGATGGGCGCCGGGGCCGCGGGAAGGGCCGCGGCGCGCGCCTCCTCCTTCAGCCGGTCCCAGGCGGACTGCCACTCGCCCCGGTAGCGCGGCCAGCGCTGGAAGCCGAAGGCGCGCCGGAGCCCGGGCGCGATCCGGCGGGCGGCCATGGCGTGCTCGATGGCGAGGGTCCCCGAGCCGCAGAGCGGATCCAGGAACGGGAGGTCGTGGTCGACGCCGCCGAGCGCCAGGATCGAGGCGGCCAGCGTCTCCTTCAGCGGGGCCTCCTCGATCGAGGTCCGGTAGCCGCGCCGGTAGAGGGGGGCGCCGGAGAGGTCGAGCGACAGCTCGGCCTGTCCCCGGGACAGGTGGACCACGATGCGGACGTCGGGGTCGTGGGTGTCCACGTCGGGCCGGCCGCCCAGCCGGTCGCGCAGGTCGTCGACCACCCCGTCCTTCACCTTCAGCGCGACGAAGCCCGCGTGGTGCAGCCCGGGCGCCGTGCCGGTGGCGTCCACCGCGAGCGTGGTCTTCACGGTCAGCCACTCCGACCAGTCGACGGTGCGGACCCCCTCGTAGAGGGCGGCCGCGTCGGGGGCGGGGAAGCTGGCGAGCGGGGCCAGGATCCGCATGGCGGTCCGCGACCAGAGGCAGGCCCGCATCCCGTCGTCGATGCTCCCCTCGAAGGACACGGCCCCGCGCGCGCCCTTGGCGTGGCGCATGCCCAGCCGGGCCAGCTCCTTGCGGACCGCGCCCTCGGTCCCGCTCGCGCAGGTGGCGACGAGCCTCAAGCGGCGGTCTCCGTCGCGCCCCAGGTCTCGGCGCGCCAGCCGTCCTTGCCGGACCGCTTGGCCTCGTACATGAGCTCGTCGGCGCGGAGGATCATCTCGTCCACCGAGGCCGGCGGGGAGGCGAAGGTGGCCACGCCGATGCTGAAGGTGACCCGGTCCCAGCGGCCGGAGAGGGTCTCCCGCAGCTGGTCGCGGAGCCGCTCGGCGAGCGCCACGGCGCCGGGGCCGTCGATCTCCGGGAGGAGGATCCCGAACTCGTCCCCGCCCAGGCGCGCGACCGTGTCGTGGCCGCGCACCGCCTCGCGCAGCGTCCCGCCCACGGCGGCCAGCACGGCGTCGCCGCCCACGTGGCCGAGCCGGTCGTTGACCGCCTTGAAGTCGTCGCAGTCGATGTAGAGGAGCGAGAGCGGCCGGCCGTGGCGCCGGGCCCGCTCCAGCTCGACCCAGGCGGCCTCCACGAAGGCGCGCCGGTTGGCGAGCGCGGTGAGCGAGTCGGTCCGCGCGGCCTGCTGCTCGTGGAGCAGCCGCTTCTTGAACGCGTCGAGGACGCCGGCGAGGAGCAGGAAGACGCCGAGCTGCTGCGCGGCGTTCCAGGCCACCACGGCCGGGGCGATGGCCTCGCCGGAGAGCCGGGAGGTCTCCACGGAGCAGGCCGCGGCGAGCACCGCCAGTCCCGCTCCCGCGCCCAGCCCGGCGAAGAAGGTGCCGAAGCCGATGGGCCCCAGGTAGAGGAGGGTCACGTCGACGCCCGGGCCGGTGTAGAGGTCCGCCGCGGCGACCGAGAGGACCAGCGTCACGGCGATGGCCGTGGCCCCCGCGGGCGTGAACCCGTGGAACCAGTCCTTCAGCCCGCGTCCGAGGTCGCGCGCCCCCTCCGGGCGCTGCGCCCCGGGGACCTCGTCGTGGTGCTCCCGTTCCGTGTGGACATCCTCCTGCCTCGCCTCGCGAGGCCCGCCAGCACACCGTTCGCCGCCGCCCGCGTCAAGTTCCCGGCGACGGGTTCGTCACCACCACCTCCACGCGGCGATTCGCCGATCGCGCACGCGCGGTGAAATTCGGGAGGAGCGGGGCGTCGCCGCCGCGCCCGGTCCAGGCCACCCGGTCCGCCCTCACGCCGAGCGAGACGAGCCGCTCGGCCGCCTCGCGGGCCATGGCGCGCGCGAGCCGCTCGTCGCCCGGGGCGTCGTCGGAGGCGTCGACGAACCCCTCCAGCCGGACGCGGACCCAGGGCGCCTCGCGGAGCGCCGCGGCCAGGTCGGACAGGCCGTCGCCCCGGGAGAGCGGGCCGCCTCGCCCCTCGAAGGCGATCCCCTCGATCGGGAACCGTGCACCCGGACGGAGCCGATCGCCCCAGGCGGGGTGCGTGGCCGGCGCGACCGGCGCGGCCAGCGCGATCAGGTTCGCGAGCGAAAGGGCGAGAAGGCCGGCCATTCGCCCATGCTAGCGCCAAACGCCCCGGAGAGGTCGACCCGGCGCCGCCCCGGGAGGTTACATTTCCCGACACGGAAGTCACCCGAGGTTGCCCCAGGCGTCACGGGCCCGTCACAGGCGCAGGAGTTAAGAGGAAGCCGTGCCCAACGTTCTCGTGGTGGACGACGAGCGAGACCTCGTCAGCCTGCTGGACTTCAACCTCCGCCAGGGTGGTTTCGAGACCACCCTCGCCTATGCCGGGGAGGAGGCGCTCACCGCCGCCCGGCGCCGGCCGCCGGACCTGGTCCTCCTCGACCTCATGCTCCCGGACATGAGCGGGACCGAGGTCTGCCGCCAGCTGAAGAGCGACCCCCGCACCCGCGCGGTGCCGGTCATCGTCCTCACCGCCAAGGGCGAGGAGCTCGATCGCGTGGTGGGGTTCGAGCTGGGCGCCGACGACTACGTGGTGAAGCCCTTCAGCGTCCGTGAGCTCTTGCTCCGGGTGAAGGCGGTGCTGCGGCGCGCCGGCAAGCAGGGGAGCGACAAGCCGGTCACCGAGGTGGGCGGCATCCGCATCGACATCGACGCCCACCGGGCCTGGGTCCTGGGCGAGCTGCTCGACCTCACGCCCCTCGAGTTCAAGCTGCTCACGACCCTGGTCACGCGGGCCGGCCGGGTCCAGTCGCGGGAGCGGCTCCTCTCCGACGTGTGGGAGATGTCGAGCGAGCTCGAGACGCGAACCGTCGACACCCACGTGAAGCGGCTCCGCGAGAAGCTGGGCGCGGCCCGCGACCTGCTCGAGACCGTGCGGGGCGTGGGCTACCGGCTGCTCGACCCGGCCGACGGGGCCTGAACCGTGTCCGTCTTCGGCGACCCGGTCCAGGCGGCCATCCGGGCACTCGAGAAGGAGCTCGCCGGCGGCGCCCGCGCCGACCTTTCACCTGCCGTGGATTGGCTGGCCGTGCTGCTCTCCCAGCGGGAGGAGCACTTCCGGGCCCGGGAGCGCGCCCAGCCCGAGCGCGAGCTGCTCGCCGCCATGCCCGACGCGGCCGGCCTGGTCGCCACGGACGGCAAGGTCCGGGCCTCGAACGTGGTCCTCGACGGGATGGCGCCCGGGGGGCGCGCCATCGGGCTCTCCGTGCTCGAGATCACCCGGAGCGCCGAGCTGGCCGAGGCCACCCGGCGCGCGCTCGAGGGCTCGCCCAAGCGGCTCGAGATCCAGCTCGGCCCGCGGACCTGGGTCTGCCACCTGATGCCGCTGCTCCGCGGCGAGGTGCTGCTGCTGCTGCGCGACGTGACCGACGCGCGGCTCGCCGAGTCCACCCGGCGCGACTTCGTCTCCAACGCGAGCCACGAGCTGCGCACGCCGGTCTCCGCCATCGCGGGCGCGGCGGAGACCCTGCTCTCCGGCGCGATGGACGACCCGGCCCAGGCGCGCCTGTTCGTGGAGATGATCGCCCGGAACGCCGAGCGGCTGGCCCGCCTCACGAACGACCTGCTCGACCTCTCCCGCATCGAGTCGCGGCAGTGGCCGGTGAAGCTCGAGCCGGTCTCGGTGGAGGCCACGGCGCGGCGCGCGATGGAGGTCTGCGCCGAGCCGGCCCGCCGCAAGCGCATCGAGCTCCGCGTCGAGATCCCGGAGGGCGCGGCGGTGATGGCCGACGCCCGGGCGCTCGAGCAGGTGCTCGTGAACCTGCTCGACAACGCGGTGAAGTACACGCCCGAGCGGGGGCCGAGCCACCGTGTCGGCGAGGTTCGCCGACGACCGCGTCGAGGTCGACGTGGCCGACACCGGGCCCGGGATCGAGCGACACCACCTGCCCAGGCTCTTCGAGCGCTTCTACCGCGTGGATCCGGGCAGGGCGCGCGACTCGGGCGGCACCGGGCTCGGGCTCGCCATCGTGAAGCACCTCGTGCAGATGCAGTCGGGCGACATCGGCGTCGACACCGGCGAGGGCGGGACGCGCTTCCACGTGCGCCTGCCCCGGGCGACGACGCCCATCGAAGCTTAACCGTATAGCATCAAACTCAGGAAAAGCGATCGATTGGCGCCGTCGAGTCTTCACGGCGCCGTCACCGTCCCGTCACGCGCGCCCGTTACACCTCCCGGCGAACGAAACGACGGCCCAATCGATCGAAGCCACCTGGAGATTCCCGATGAAGAAGCTCGTCCTGGCCGCCCTGCTCACGCTGGGCTTCGCCGCCACCGCCTCCGCCGCCCCGATCCTCATCACCGGCGCCGGCGCCACCTTCCCCAACCCGCTCTACTCGAAGTGGTTCTCGGACTACAACAAGCTCCACCCCGACATCCGCTTCAACTACCAGTCGATCGGCTCGGGCGGCGGGATCCAGCAGTTCACCGCCGGGACCGTGGACTTCGGCGCCACCGACGCGCCGATGAGCGCGGACGAGCAGGCCAAGGCCCCGGACGCCGTGCACATCCCCACGGTCCTCGGCGCGGTGGTCGTCACCTACAACGCCCCGGTCCAGGGCCTGCGCCTCACGCCCGGCCGTCCTCGCCGACATCTTCCTCGGCAAGATCACGAAGTGGAACGACCCCAGGATCGCCGCCGTGAACCCTGGAACGAGCCTCCCCGACGCAGGCCATCGCCGTGGTCCGCCGCTCCGACGGATCGGGCACGACCTACGTCTTCACCGACTACCTGTCGAAGGTCTCCCCCGAGTGGAAGGAGAAGGCCGGCACCGGCAAGAGCGTCTCCTGGCCCGTGGGCCTCGGCGGCAAGGGCAACGAGGGCGTGACCGGCCTCGTCAAGCAGACCCCCGGCTCCATCGGCTACGTCGAGCTCGCCTACGCGAACCAGAACAAGCTCCCCACGGCGCTCCTCCAGAACAAGGACGGCAACTTCGTGGCCCCGTCGATCGCCGCCACCTCGGCCGCCGCCGCCGGCGTCACCATCCCCGCCGACTACAAGGTCTCGGTGACCAACGCGTCCGGCAAGGACGCCTGGCCCATCGCCTCCTTCACCTACCTGCTCGTCCACAGGGACGCGAAGGACAAGGCCAAGGGGGACGAGGTCGTGAAGTTCCTCTGGTGGGCGATCCACGACGGCCAGGCGACCGCCGCTCCCCTGGAGTACGCGCCTCTTCCCGTCGCGGTCGTGAAGATGCTCGAGAAGACCGTCTCGGAGCTCACGGTCCAGGGCAAGCCGGTCCCCGTTGCCAGCGCGAAGTGACATCGGCGCCTCCGCGGCGCTCTCCACCCCGGCGCGGGCCGGCAATCACCGGCGACCGCGCCTGGGGGTGGGGAATCACCATCTTCGGGGGAAGCCTCCTCGTGGTGGCGGGGCTCGTCCTGTTCGAGCTGGGGCGGGTCTCCGCACCGGCCTGGGGACACCTCGGCCTCGCGAAGTTCCTCCTCTCGAGCGACTGGGACCCCGTCCAGGAGAAGTTCGGCGCGCTGCCGTTCATCTACGGCACGCTGGTGACGAGCGGCGTCGCGCTGCTCATCGCGCTTCCCGTCTCGGTGGGGCTCGGGCTCTTCCTCTCCGAGATGGGGCCGCGGGCGCTCCGGCTGCCGGTCGCCTTCTCCATCGAGGTGCTGGCCGCCATCCCCAGCGTCGTCTACGGCCTCTGGGGGCTCTTCGTCCTGGTCCCCTGGCTGCGGAGCAGCGTCGAGCCCTTCCTCCAGAAGACGCTGGGCTTCCTGCCCTTCTTCCAGGGACCGCCCATCGGGCTCGGCTACCTGGCCGCGGGCGTGATCCTGGCCCTCATGATCCTCCCCACCATCGCGTCGGTGACCATCGAGGTCCTGAAGACCGTGCCGCCGTCGCTGAAGGAGGGCGCGCTCGCGCTCGGCGCCACCCGCTGGGAGTCGATCCGGCTCGCGGTGCTCCCCTACGCAAGGCCGGGGATCATCGGCGCCTCGCTGCTCGGCCTGGGGCGCGCGCTCGGGGAGACCATGGCGGTGACCATGGTGATCGGCAACTCGCCCGAGATCCACGCCTCCCTCTTCGCCCCCGGCTACTCCCTGCCGGCGGTCATCGCCAACGAGTTCGCCGAGGCCACCGGCGACGTCCACGTCGGCGCGCTGGCCGCGCTGGGGCTCGTGCTCTTCGGCATCACCCTCGTCCTGAACGCCATCGCGCGACTGCTCGTCGAGACCGTGGGGCGCGGCCCCAAGGGAGCGCGGTCGTGAACCGGCTGCGCTGGAGGAAGTCCGTCGATCTCTTCTGGACCGTGGCGAGCGGCGCTGCCGTCCTGGCGGCGGTGATCCCGCTCGCGTCCCTCCTGTGGCTCGTCGTCTCGCACGGGGCCGGCGGCCTGTCCCTGGGCTTCTTCACGAGCCTCCCCACCCCGGTGGGCGAGCCCGGCGGGGGCGTGGGGAACGCCATCGTGGGGACCTTCTTCATGGTCGGGATCGCCGAGCCTCTTCGCGCTCCCCGTGGGCATCGGCGCCGGGATCTTCCTGGCCGAGAAGGGGGACGGGAAGCTGGGCAGCGGGGTCCGCTTCACCTCCGAGGTGCTCTCGGGCGTCCCGTCGATCGTCATCGGCATCGTGGCCTACGGGCTCGTGGTCGCGCACATGAAGCGCTTCTCCGCCCTGGCGGGCGGCGTGGCGCTGGCGCTCCTCATGGTGCCTTCGCTCGCCCGCTCGACCGAGGAGTTCATCCGGCTCGTCCCCTCCGCGCTGCGGGAGGCCTCGCTCGCGCTGGGCGTCCCGTCCTGGAAGACCAGCCTGCGGGTGGTGCTGCGCACCGCGCTCGGCGGCATCGTCACCGCCGTGCTGCTCGCCGTGGCGCGCGCCGCCGGCGAGACCGCCCCGCTGCTCTTCACGGCCCTCAACAACCAGTACTGGAACACCAACCCGCTCCAGCCCACCGCCTCGCTGACGGTGCAGATCTACAACTACGCCATCAGCCCCTACGACGACTGGCACCAGAAGGCCTGGACCGCGGCCCTCGTGCTCCTCCTCCTCGTCGGCGCGCTGAACCTCTTCGCGCGCTTCCTCTCCCGGAACCGGCTGCAAGGTGCCCCCCGATGAACGCTACCCAGGAGATCTCCTCGGTGAACCCGCCTCCCCGTCGATCCATCGAACCCGCCGAGGTGCCGGCCTGGGCGCCGGCCCAACAGGCCGCGCCGGTCGCCGCACCGGACCTGCCCAAGCTCAAGGTCGAGCGCCTGAACGCCTGGTACGGCAAGACCCATGCGCTGCACGACGTGAGCCTGAGCGTGGCGCCGCGCTCGGTGATGGCCGCCATCGGACCCTCGGGGTGCGGGAAGTCGACCTTCCTCCGCTGCCTGAACCGCATGCACGAGCTCATCCCCGGCGCGCGGGCGGAAGGGACGCTCCTCATCGACGGCAAGGACCTCCTCGGGCGCGACGTCGACCCGGTGAGCCTGCGCCGCCGGGTGGGCATGGTGTTCCAGCGCCCCAACCCGTTCCCCACCATGTCCATCCGGGACAACGTGGCGGCGGGCCTGAAGCTGAACGGCATCCCCGGGAACCACGCCGAGATCGTGGAGCGCACCCTGCGCCAGTCGGCGCTCTGGGACGAGGTGAAGGACCGGCTCGACGCGAGCGCGCTCTCCCTCTCCGGTGGCCAGCAGCAGCGGCTCTGCATCGCCCGTGCGCTCGCCGTGGAGCCGGAGGTGCTGCTCATGGACGAGCCGGCCAGCGCGCTCGACCCGATCGCCACGGCCAAGATCGAGGACCTGATCCACGAGCTGAAGGAGCGCTATACCATCGTCATCGTGACCCACAACATGCAGCAGGCGGGACGGGTCTCCGACCAGACGGCCTTCTTCTACATGGGCGACCTCGTCGAGGTCGGCCCCACCGAGAAGATCTTCACCAACCCCTCGGAGAAGCGCACCGAGGACTACGTCACCGGGAAGTTCGGGTAGGCCATGGCCCCAGAGACCCACACCGACAAGGTCTACGAGGCCGAGCTGGCCCTGCTCCGCGATCGCCTGCTCGCCATGGGCGGCAAGGTCGAGGCCGCCATCGCGGCGAGCGTGCGCGCCCTCATCGAGCGCGACGCCGCGCTCGCCGAGAAGGTCATCGCCCAGGACAGGGACGTGAACCGCGCCGAGGTGGAGATCGACGACATGTGCAGGCGGCTGCTGGCGCTCCGCCAGCCCGCCGCGAGCGACCTCCGCTTCATCACCACCGCGCTCAAGATCGTCACCGACCTGGAGCGCATGGGCGACCTGGCCGTCAACGTCGCCGAGCGCGCCACCGATCTCTCCCAGTCCCCGCCGGCGCGCCCCTTCCACGATCTCACCGCGCTCGCCGACCTGTCCGGCTCGCAGCTCGAGAAGGCGCTCGACGCCTTCGTGGAGAAGAACGTGCAGAAGGCCGAGGAGGTCATCGAGGGCGACGACCTCCTCGACGCCATCTACCACCGGCTCTTCAACGACCTGCTCGCCTACATGATGGAGGACTCGCGGGTGATCCGCCGGGCCACCAGCATCATGTTCGCCGCCAAGCAGCTGGAGCGCTTCGGCGACCACGCCACCAACGTCGCCGAGATGGTGGTGTACATGGTCCGCGGCACCGACGTCCGCCACCCGGGCAGCCGGGGCGGCGAGGGCACGCCGGTCAAGAGCGCGTAGAGGGGCGGTCCAGGCCTCCGCGCCTCTCGCGGGCGGACGCCACGCACTCGTTGCCGGCTCGGAACGGTGACCGCCGCACGCCCCGCGTAGGTTCCTCCTCGAAGGCCGCACCCGCGGCCCGGGGAGGGGCACATGAGCGGATTCGCGGTCGTCCTGGCACTGGCGGAGCTCCTGTCGGCCGTCGAGCCGGCTTCGCTCGCCTTCTCCGAATTCTTCCGTCCCGGCGCCGGGGGGCTCCAGCCGTCCGCCCGCCTGCTGGCGCTCGACGGGAAGCGGGTCCGCATCACCGGCTACATGGCGCGGCTGGAGGAAGGTCCCGCCGGCGCCTTCTACCTCGCCTCCCGTCCGGTGGATTGCGACGAGGGAGGCGCGGGAACGGGAGACCTTCCTCCCGACGCCGTCCTGGTGCTCGTCCCCTGGGCCTCCGGCGCCGAGAATCCCCTTCCTGCCCGGTCCGCGCGAGGTGGTGGGCGTGCTGCACCTGGGCCCCGCCACCCGGGCCGACGGGACGCCCGCCCGCATCCGCATCGCCCTCGATTCACCCACAGAGAAGTCGGAAGGAGGAAAGGTCCCATGAGCTGGAACTCCCGAAACTCCCGCGCGGTCCTCGGCCTGCTGGTCGCGCTGCTCTCGCTTCCTGCGCTCGCCGCCCCCACCAAGGTGACGCTGGTGCCGCCCAGCGGCGCCCGCTTCCTGGAGGGGCAGCGCTTCGACATCCGCGTCGAGGGGCTGGGCGCAGGTCCCTTCACCGCCACCCTGTCCGTGGATGGCGTGCCCGTGGCCTTCACCTCCGGCGTCCAGAACACCAGCACGACCGATGGAATCAGTCCTGCGGACGCCTCCGGGGCGCAGTGGGGCGGATTCAACGTCCGGGCCCACGCCTTCAAGAAGCCGGGCCTGCACCAGCTCACCGCCACCTTCGCCGACGCCACCGGGTCGGTGTCGGTCGCCTCCACCGTCCAGGTGATCGGGCTGACCGGCGACCACAAGGCCGCCGAGGCGAGGAACATCATCCTCCTGCTCGGCGACGGCATGGGCGTCGTCGCACCGCACTGCCGCGCGGATCGTGAAGTACGGGGTCAGCGGGGGCGACCCGAACGGGCGCCTGGAGATGGACGCCCTCCCCGGGCTCGGGCTGGTCTCGACCCACTCGCTGAACAGCATCATCACCGACTCCGCTCCCGGAATGGCCTGCTACTCGACCGGCAACCACGCCAACAACAACCAGGAGGGCGTGTACCCGGCCCACGTCACGAACCCCTTCTTCCAGCCGCGCGTCGAGTACATGGGCGAGTACCTGCACCGGGTGAAGGGAACGTCGCTCGGCATCGTGACCACCGCCGACGTCGAGGACGCCACCCCGGCGGCGAACGCCGTCCACACCGGCAATCGCAACGCCGGCACAGGGATCGTCGATCAGTACCTCGACGAGAGCGCCAGCAGCGGCCTCGCCGTGCTCCTCGGCGGCGGTCGCCGGTGGTTCCTCCCCTCGACCCAGTTCGGATCGTCCCGAAGCGCCGCGACCGACTATGCCGGCCTGCCCGCCGACGTGGTCGCCCGCTGGAAGCTCCCCGCCGCCGCCGCGGGTTCCGCCGATCCCGGCCGCGACCTGATCGCCGAGTTCCAGGGCGCCGGCTTCACCTACGTGGAGGACGCCGCCGGGCTGAAGAACGTGGCCGGCAGCCCACCCCGCCGCCTCCTCGGGCTCTTCGGCTACGGCAACATGAACGTGGCACTCGACAAGGTGGCGAAGCGCCGGGGCACGCCGCTCCCGGACGGCACCTACGTGGTCGATCACTACCACGCGCCCGACCAGCCCATGCTCGACGAGATGGCCGAGGCGGCGCTGGGCGTGCTCTCGAGGAACCACAAGGGCTTCGTCCTCCTGATCGAGGGGGCCCACATCGACAAGCAGTCGCACCTCATGGACGCCGACCGGGCGGTGGGCGAGACCCTGGAGTTCGACCGCGCCGTCGGGGTGGCCCGGCGCTTCGCCGAGTCGAACGAAGGAACCGTGGTCGTGGTGCTCGCCGACCACGAGTGCTCCGGCTTCAGCCTCATCGGCGCGCTCACCGGCGGGGTGGCCGCGGCCCGCGCACTGCCCTCCGACGCCGGCGCGCTCGATCCCGGCCACGGTCCCGGCGAGGCAGAAGGTCGCCGGTACCTACGACGCGGCGGGCTTCCCCCGCTACACCTTCCTCGCCGACGGCTACCCCGCCACCATGGACGTGGACGGCAAGGTGCTCGTGGGCTACGGCGCGAGCGGCGACCGCTACGAGACCTGGCTCTCGAAGCCCCTGCCGGTGATCGACAGCCTGCTGCCCGACGCCATCAAGGCCGAGCTGAAGGCGAAGACCTACGGCGGCGAGCCCATCCAGCGGGTCAGCGACGCGAACGGCTTCTACCTGCGCGGCAACGTGACCGGCGGCCAGGCGGTCCACACCGCCGCCGACATCCCCATCTCCGCCTACAGCTCCGGGAGCGACGCCTGGCGGGAGTTCGTGGGCGTCCAGACCAACACCGACGTCTTCTTCAAGCTCATGCGCGCCGCGCTGGCCCGCTAGAAAGGCGCCAATGTTCACCAAGAGCGAATCCAGGAAGTCTCGATCCGCGGTGGTCCTCGGCGCGCTGATCCTCGCGGGAGCCCTCCTCCCCGCGGCGGGCCGCGCCGGCGAGGAGTGCCGGCCCCACCCCGTCTCGCCGGCCGGCGCGCACGGCGACGACGTCGTCCTCTCCTTCGCGACCGTGGGCGACTCGCGCGAGGAGGCCGGCGCGGCCTACCTCACGCCGCAGGACGCCATCTGGCTGCAGAACACGAAGGTGTGGAGCCGCATCATGCGGGAGGTCCGCGACCAGGAGCCCCAGCTGCTCTTCTTCAACGGCGACATGATCATGGGGTACGCCGACGGAGCCGATCGCGAAGAGCCACGAGACCATGAACCGCCAGTACGCCTTCTGGCGAGGCATGGTCACCCAGCTCCTCGAGTGCGGCACCTACGTGGTGCCGGTGCCGGGCAACCACGAGGTCCAGCGGAAGTTCAAGGACGCGGCGGGCAAGACCCAGAAGGTGACCCAGGTCGCGAACGAGGTCCTGTGGCGCGACAACATGGGCGACCTCGTCATCGACGCCCCGCGCTTCACGTCGCTCGTGGGCGTGCCCCCGGGCAACTTCACGGTGGCCAACAATCCCTCCGCCCCGGCGACCGCGGCGGCCGACCACGTCACCACCGACCAGAGCCAGCTGTCCTACTCCTTCGACGTGGGGACCACCCACTTCGCCGTGGTGAACACCGACCCGTTCGGCTGGGACACCCACGCGCCCGCCGCCTGGCTCCGCGCCGACTTCCAGGCGGCCAAGGCCGCGGGGGCCCGCAGGTTCTTCGTCTTCGGCCACAAGCCGGCCTTCACCTACGCCTTCCCGACGGTGTCGGGGGCGGCGGTGGGCGCGAACGGTCTCGACGCCGTGGCGGACCTGTCCGGCCGCGACGCCTTCTGGGACACCATCGAGGACTTCGGGGCCACCTACTTCTGCGGCCACGAGCACATCTACGACCTGTCGCAGCCCGCCCGCGCGAAGGGCGGCAAGGCGTGGCAGGTCATCGTCGGGTCGGGCGGGTCGCCCTTCGAGTCCGACACGAAGCCAGGCCTCGACCGGACCTACGCCTGGGCGGTGGTCGACGTCCTCGCGAACGGCAAGGCGCGCGTGACCACCTACGGATTCGACGAGAACCAGGGCCAGACGAAGGTGCTGGCCCGCTTCACCATCCACTGAAAACGGCGGGGGCCGGGAGAACGGGGCGGTGCCGACGATTCACGTCGGCGCCGCCTCGCCGTCACCCCGGGGGCGTAGCTTTCCTGGCGTGGGTCTCTGGCTGGCGGCGCTCATGATGGCGGGGCTGGGAGCCGAACCGGCGCCGGCCTGCGTTTTGGAACTCTTCCGCGTCACCCGCAACACCAACGCGAACGTCGTGGTCTACGAGGCGAGGCTGGCCTCGCCCGGCGTGCTCGACGGCCGGGACCCCGTTCACCCGATGTGGATCATGCTGGCGGAGGACGGGCGACGCGAGGAGCTCAACCTCGTCGAGTCGGCCATGGCCTTCGGCGTCGAGGTCCTCGGTGGCGAGGGCGGACCAGCGCCTGATCGCCATCCGGGCCAAGCCCGACCTGGCCATCCGGGTCTCGCTCGAGGCCGGGTGCCCGCTCGCCGTGGCCACCATCGCCGGACGGGAAGCGACGCTCCGCCTGGTCGCCGTCCAGGCCTCCGGCGGGCTCTTCCCCCGGTCGCCCAGGTGGAGCTGATCGGGCGGGATCTCGCGAGCGGCCTCGAGGTCCGGGAGCGGTACCTTCCCTCGGAGTGACGGTCCGGGAAGGGCGTTCTCCGGGAGGCAGGGACCCGGTAGGATGGAGCCGATCACGGGGCGCGACACGTGATCGGGGGGCGCCATGACCGGATTCCGCCGCATCTGCTGTCCGATCGATTTCTCCGACGGGTCGCGGGTCGCGCTGGAGCTGGCCGCCCGGCTGGTCCGGGAGGGAGGGGGCGGACTGACGCTGCTCCACGTGACGGAGCCGGCCTGGCCAGGGTCCGGGGGTCCCTTCTCGCCGCCGCCCCTCGCGCCGGAGAAGGATGCCGCGGCCCAGCTCGCTGCCTGGACCGCGGAGGCCGAGCGTCTGGCGGGCAGCGCGATCAGCTCCGTCCTGCTCTCGCCGCCCGCCGCCGCCGCCATCGTCGGATTCGCCCGGGACGACGCCTCCGACGTCATCGTGATGTCGACCCACGGCAGGACCGGCTTTCGCAGGCTCGTCCTGGGATCCGTCGCCGAGGCGGTCGTCCGGGAGGCCCCCTGTCCGGTGCTGCTCGTCCGGCGCCCCGAGCCGCCGCGCCGCGACACCGAGGGGACCGGCGGCATGCCGGCCTAGGCAGGGCGCGTCCGGCTGTACGGAAAGGCCCCCACCTCGCTCCTAGGGAGAGACGAAGCAGGGGCCGGTCGCGGGCGGACACCGGGGTGGGGCCGCCGCGCACCGGTAGATGTAATGCACCCGGCGATTCGTTCGGTGACTGTTCGGCGAACAACCGGGGCACGAGCGGCCGGGCGGGCCGGACGCCCCGCCGCCGGAGCGCCTGGGTGGAAAAAATGTCGCCCCCGCGACGCCGGAGGGCGAAGCGAGGGCGGCGCGCCCCTCCCCGCCGGGAGTTCTCGAGCGCCGGCAAGGGGATAAGCCAGCGTGGCGGGTGACTCCGTGACGAATGGGCGAACTCGGGAGGAGCCCATGGCGTGGAGCCCCCTCGGGGGAGCATCACGAAGTCACGAAGACTCCTGCCTCCCATCCGGCGCGCCGCCTCATCGATTCGGACGGGGTGCGGAGGGCGCGCGAGTCGGTCCGACGTCGAGGGCGCGTGGTGGTGGCGGTGACCCGCTTCGTCCCGCTCATCCGCGGTCCGGTCTACCTCGCGTGCGGGGCGTCGGGCATGACGGTGCGCGAGTTCTTCGTGGTGGACGCGTTGGCCGCGCTGGTGCAGGTGCCGTTGCTCCTCCTCGTGGGGGCGATGGTGGGCGAGGGAGCGGGCTCCCTCGCCAGGTACTGGCGCATGGCGCTCCTCGCCGCGTTCCTGCCCTTCGCGCTCTCCGGCCTCCAGGTCTTTCGAGCCGGAAGACGGGCGGCCCAGGCGGCGGGCGCGAAGTAGCAGCCCCCGTCAGCTCTCGACGGCGGGCGGATGACGACCCGCAGCGCGATGCCGCCGGTGGTCGTCGGGGACCTGGCAGCTGTGGCTGCCTCCCCACAGGGGCTCCTCGTTCCCGTCCTCGAGGAGCTCGAAGGCGTTCACGTCGTCGGCGAGCTGGCTGCGGAGCTCGGAGAGCACCATGCGGCGCGCGGCCGGGTCGGTGACCGGGAAGAAGAGCTCGTAGCGGCCGTCGAAGTTGCGCGGCATGGCGTCGAGGCTCCCGGCGTGGACGATCCAGCGGCCGCGGTTGCGGAACGCCGCCACCCGGGCGTGCTCGAGGAAGCGCCCCACCACGCTGCGTGCGTGGACCCCGGGCGCCACCTCGGTGAGGGTGGTCCGGGCGATGAGGTCCACGCGAGCCCCCGCCGCGGCCGCGCCCGCGAGGGCGGCCAGCACCTTCGCGTCGGTGATGTGGTTGAACTTGAGGATCACGTGCCCGCCGGCGTGGGCCTCGGCGTCGATGCGCTCGACGAGCAGCTTGCGAATGGAACCGCCGGTGCGAAGGCCGGTCATGCGCGGGATCTGCTCCCGCTCCAGCGCGTCGAAGAAGCGCTTCACGTCCCGTGTCAGCGTCCGGTCGGCGGTGAAGAGCGAGAAGTCGGTGTAGAGCCGGGCGTTGCGCGTGTTGTAGTTCCCGGTGCCCAGGTGGATGAACTCGCGCGGGCCCCGCTTCACCCAGATGGCCTTGGCGTGCACCTTGCGGGAGGGCAGCGGCAGCACCCGCACGCCCGAGTTCTGGAAGCGCAGCCCCCATTCCAGGTTCTGGAGCTCGTCGAAGCGGGCCCGGGCCTCGAGCAGGACCGCCACGTCCTTCCCGGCGCGCGCGGCCTCGATGAGGGACTCGGCGAGCACGTTGTCGTCGCCGACCCGGTAGAGCGTGGCGCGGAGAGCCGTGACCTTGGGGTCCCGGGCTGCCGCCCGGGCGAAATCCTCCACCGCGTCGTACCCCTGGTACGGGTGGTAGAGCACCACGTCCTTCCGCGCGACGCGCGCGAAGGGATCGGCGGCGAAGCCCGGCACCAGCCAGGGCCGCAGCCGCTGGAACTTGAGGGCGGCGGGGGCGTGGTCCACGAGCGCCTCCACCATCCGAAGGTCGATGGGCGGGTCGACGCGGAAGACCTCCTCCGCCTCCAGCCCCAGCGCGATGCGGATCGACTCGGCCCAGTGGGGAGGGAAGTTCTTCTCCACCTCGAGGTGGCTGGGGCGCCCGTCGAGCCGGGTCTCGAGCGCCGCCGGGAGATCCTCCCAGTCGAGCCCGAGCTGGTCGATGGCGGCGAGCCGGATCACCCGGAGCTCGTGCAGCTCGAGATCGCGCCCCTCCAGGAAGAGGTCGCTGCGGACGCGCAGGAGCTCGCCCAGCCGGACGAAGGTGCCCTCGCGCCCCGGGATCTCGATGAGGCGGGGCAGGCTGGCCGGGAGCCGCACCAGGTGCTCGAGCACGCCCACGCCGGTGGCGAAGTAGAGCGCCTCGGTGCGCACCTCGCGGACCGCGTCGGCGCGGAGGACGTCGGTCCGCGGCGCCACCTGCTCGGCCAGGAAGGCCCCGAAGTAGTCGAGCTCCTCGCGGGACAGGGAGGAGACCGGGACCACACGGATGGCGTGCTCCTCGAGCGAGTCGAGCAGCCCGCGGTAGGTCTCGGCGGCGGCCTCGACCTGCTTGCGGGCCTCCCGGAGCAGCCGCCAGGTAGGCCGCCGTGCCTCGCTGCTCGAGGAAGGGGCGGGAGATGCGGGCGGCGAAGAACTCGTCGAGGTTGGACGACCAGATGGAGAGGAACCGCACCCGCTCCATGATGGGGAAGTCCTCGCGCCGGGTCTGCTCGAGCACCCGGCGATTGAAGTGCAGCCACGACAGTTCCTGGTTGATGCGCACGAAGCCACTGAACCACACCCCGGGTGACGGGATCGTGACGATCCGGGGGGGACGCCCCGCCGGGGGCGCTCCGGGGTCCGAAGTCGTCACCTGACGGACCGCGTGAACTCCAAGAAGGGCGCGCAGTCTTCCCTCCGTAGACGGCTCCGCGGGCGACGGATGGGAACGGGTGGAGGGAGCCTCCTGGATGGAGGCACGAACGATGACGACTCACGACCTGTACGCGATCTACCTCGTGGCCTACGGCGAGGCGTCCCACTTCCGGAGCGGCAGCCTGCCCGCGGCGCCTGCCGGGCTCGCCTCGAGGCTCCGCCGCATGCTGTCGGTGGAGCGCACCATCGAGGAGCTGGCGCGCCATGACGCCACGAACGGGACGCCCGTCCGCTCGCGGACCGCGTTCGAGCGGGCGCTCGCCGACGGAGCCCGGGTGCTCCAGGGAATCGGCCCCGGGCGAGAGGTACCCGCATGACACGGAGGACGCACCGATGAGCTGGATGCTCGTGGCGCTGGCCTGGCTGGGCGTGGTGCTCGCGTGGGTCCAGCACGTCGCCCTCCGTCGCCACCTGGCCGCACCCAGGACGTCGCCGGACGTGCTGCCGCCCGTCTCGGTGCTGAAGCCGCTCTGCGGGATCGACGACGACCTGTGGGGCAACCTCGAATCCTTCGCCGCGCTCGATTACCCCCGGTTCGAGGTGGTCCTGGGCGCGCGCGATCGCGAGGACCCGGCCTGGCGCGTCGCCGAGGCGGCCGCCGCTCGCTGGCCGGGTCGCTTCCGCGCGGTGCTGCAGCGCGGAGAGCCGGGCATGAACCCCAAGGTGAACCAGCTCATCGGTCTGGCCGCGGCGGCCCGCCACGACGTCCTGCTGGTGAGCGATTCGAACGTGCGCGCCCCGGCTGGCTACCTCCGCGACGTGGCCACCCATCTCGCCGATCCCGGCGTGGGACTCGTGACCCACCCGGTGGCGGGGACCGGCGAGGCGTCGCTCGGAGCCGCGCTCGACAACCTGCAGTCGGCCGCCAGCGTGGGGCCCGCCACCATCGCCGCGAAGCGCCTTTCCGGCCGGGACGTGGTGGTCGGCAAGTCGATGGCCTTCCGGCGGCGGGATCTGGAGAGCGCTGGGCGGCTTCGAGTCGGTGAAGGACGTGCTGGCCGAGGACTACGTCCTCGGAGTGAACGTGTCGCGCAAGCTCGGCAAGCGCGTCGCCATCGGATCGATCCCGGTCCTGAACGTGAACCGGCGCCGGACGGGCCGGGACTTCCTGGCCCGCTACGGTCGCTGGTGCGTCATGCAGCGCAAGATCGCCGGGTCCGCGATCTACGCAGGCCAGATCCTCCTCTATCCGCTCCCGTTCGCCGCGGCGGCCGTCGCCCTCGATCCATGCCCGGCGACGCTCGCGATGGCGGCCCTGGCGATCGGAACGAAGGCTTGTCTCGATGGGGCCTCCGCGCAGGCCTTGCGCGGTTCCGGGTTTGGCGTACGTGTCCTGCTTTTGTCCCCCCTGAAGGACGCGCTGTTCACGCTGGCGTTCCTGCGGGCCTTCTTCGAGAACACCGTGGAATGGCGAGGGAATCGACTCAAGGTCCTGCCGGGATCCCGGCTGGAGCGGGTTGCCCCGGCTTGCGGTCGGACGGCACCCTGATTCTAGAACGCTGACCGCGTGGGGGACCCCCAATGGGCCGCGCGGGACGGCCCGCGGGCGCCGTAGATCGTCCCCAGGGAGCCTGGAGGCGAGCATGCGCGGCAAGCGGGAACGGATCTTCGACGTCGAGTACGGCACCGAGGCAGGTACGTCGCGGAGCGCCGTCCGCGCCTGGACTCCCGTCGAGGCCGCCCAGACCTTCGAGGAAGCGCTCGCCCGGGTCGGCGTGCTCCAGGCCGGGCGAGATCTGCGTCCGGGACCGATCCGGGTCACGTGCTGCTGCACCTTTCCGTGCCGGTGCGTCCGGACGCCGGCGTCTCCGGCGCGGCCTATCGGTCCCCGAACTCGTCGCGGGGTCGTCGCGGGGGCGCCACCGCGCCCGCGCTACATTTCGCCTACCCAAGGCGAAAGGTGGCCGCCGGATGCGAACCCTGGTGCACATCTCGGATCTCCACATCGGTAGCGACGACGCGGTCGACGCGTCGGCCAGGCGGCTGGTCGCCATGCTGGTCGAGGCCCGGGTGGACGCCGTCCTCCTCACCGGTGACGTCACCCACCGCGGCCAGGCCTCGGAGCTGCGACGCTTCGAGCGGATCTTCGCGCCGCTCCTCGAGCAGGGGCGGCTGCTGGCCGTCCCGGGAAACCACGATCGGATGGGCGACGACGCGGCTCGCGGGATCATGCGCGGCGGGCGCGTCGCGGTGGATTCCCTTCCCGGGCTCCACGTCGTGCGGGTGGACTCGACCGCTCCGCACAACCGGTCGCTCGTCGACGGCCACGGCGAGCTCTCCCCGCAGGACGTGGCCGACGTCGAGCTGGCCCTCGACGACGCGCCGCCCGGCGCCATCCCGCTCGTCATGCTCCACCACCACGTGCTGCCGCTCCCGGTCGAGGACCTGGCGGAGAAGCTGGCGACGCTCATCGGGCTCCCGTGCGCCGACGAGCTCCCGCTGGGCCAGGACCTGCTCGGCCGGATCGCCGGCCGTTGCCGGCTCGTCCTCCACGGCCACCGGCACGTGCCCGCCGAGTTCCAGGTCGCCCTGCCGCACGGAGCGGGAATGCGCATCCTGAACGCGGGGAGCACCACGCTCCTCGGTCGGGCGCGCATGTTCGCCCACACGTCGGGCGAGATCGCCTGGGAGGGGTGGCTGGCGACGAACCGGGTCGAGCCGAAGGCCTGGGCCCCCGCGGCGCGCCGGGTCCCCCGGGCCGCGCCCGCCGCCGCCTGAAGCCTGCCTCGGACGGAGGCTCGACTGCCTCGGATCCAGGCAGGTGTTTGCCCGCTCTCCCGGCAGGCGTTGCGCGATCTTCGCGCCGATCTGGGTATGTGGCGTCGCAAAGGAGGCAGGCGTCTTGCAGTGGCCGTACATTCCCCGCATGCGCCTGCTCCTGCAGCACGACACCGTCTATCGATTCCCCCGGCTCGCCGCCCTGGGCCCGCACCAGATCCGGCTGCGCCCGGCGAACCACGCCCGCGCCCGGATCGAGACCTACTCGCTCCGGGTCTCCGAGCCGGCCCAGCTCCGCTGGCAGCAGGACCCGTCGGGCAACCACGTCGCCCACGTCACCTTCCCGAAGGGCTCGCTCCTGCCCGAGCTGGCCGTGCGGGTCGAGATGGCCATCGACATCCGGCCGGTGAACCCCTTCGACTTCTTCATCGACGACCGGTGCCAGAAGACGCCGTTCGCCTACCCGGACGAGCTGCGCCCCGAGCTCGAGCCGTACCTCCAGCTCGGCGATCCGTCGCTCGGCGGCGGTCCGCTCCTCGAGGCGTTCCTCGAGACCCTCCCGGCCTCCGGGAAGACCGTCGACCTGATCGTGGAGCTGAACCGGCTCGTCAGCGCGTGCACCCGCTACGTCATCCGCGAGGAGGCGGGCATCTGGACGCCGGAGGAGACCCTCCAGAACGGGCGAGGCAGCTGCCGCGACTCGGCCATGCTGCTCGTGGCCGCGCTCCGATCCCGCGGCCTCGCCGCGCGGTTCGTCTCCGGCTACCTGATCCAGCTCACCGACGAGGGGATGATCCCGAACGAGCCCCGCGGCGTGGGGCGCGACGTGGTCGACCTCCACGCCTGGGCCGAGGTCTTCCTCCCCGGCGCCGGCTGGATCGGCCTCGACGCGACGAGCGGGCTGCTCTGCGGCGAGGGGCACATCCCGCTGGCCTGCGTGGCCCGCCCGGCGCTCGCCGCTCCCATCACCGGCACCTCCGACGTCGGCGCCGAGTCGTTCGGGTTCGACATGCGGGTGGGGAGGCTGGGGCACGAGTCCCGCCCGACCACCCCGTACTCCGAGGAGACCTGGCAGGCCCTGCTCGAGGGCTCCGACCGGGCCGACGAGGCCCTCTCCGGCGAGGGGCTGCAGCTCACCGTGGGCGGCGAGCCCACCTTCAACTCGCGCCTCTACCCCGAGGCGCCCGAGTGGCGCTCCGAGGCCGTGGGCCCCACCAAGTGGGAGCAGGGCGTCGCGCTGGCGGGCGAGCTGCGGGACCGGCTGGCGCCGGGCGGGGCGATCCTCCGGCGCGAGGGGAAGTGGTACCCCGGCGAGAGCCTGCCGCGCTGGGCGCTCGACGTGGTCGGGCTCCGGGACGGGACGCGTCTCTGGTCGGGCGGGGGGCCGCGGCGCGAGTCCAGCCTGGCCGCGGCCGAGCTGCTGGCCCGCGCCATCGCCGCGCGGCTGGGACTCCCGGAGGCCGGGCCCATGCCGGCCCTCGAGGACCCGTGGCACTTCGTCCGGGACGAGGCCGATCTTCCCCCGGGAGTGAATCCGCTGGAGGCGAACCTCGCCGACGGCGAGGAGCGCCGCCGCCTGGCCCGGGTCCTCGACCGCGGGCTGGCCTCGCCGGTGGCCTTCGCGCTCCCGCTGGCGCGGGTCGACGGCGCCTGGAGGACCGCGCCCTGGAAGTTCCGGCGGGAGGCCCTCTTCCTCATCCCGGGCGACGCGCCCGCCGGCCTGCGGCTGCCGCTCAAGTCGCTGGGCGGGCCGCTGCCCCCGCCCGCCCAGGGCGAGCCGCCGTACGTCATCGATCCGCGGACCGAGGAGCTCGTCGAGGCCCACCGCCGCGAGGAGCGGGCCCGGCGCGACGCGGCCGGCGCCCAGCGCGCGGCCGAGGTCCGCAAGGCGCCCGTCGACCTGCCGGCGGTCCGCACGGCGCTCTGCGTGGAGCCCCGCGGGGGCGACCTGTTCGTGTTCCTGCCGCCGCTGCCGGCGGCGCCCGACTTCGTCGAGCTGGTCCGCGCGGTCGACGCCGCCGCGCGGGAGACCGGCCTCGAGGTCCGGCTGGAGGGCTACCCGCCCGCCCTGGAGCCCCGAGGTGATCCGCTTCTCGGTGACGCCCGACCCGGGCGTCCTCGAGGTGAACGTCCAGCCGACCAGCGGCGGGCGGGCCTGCGCCGAGCAGATCGAGCAGGTCTTCGACGCCGCGCTCCACGTCGGCCTGCACGCCGAGAAGTACATGCTCGACGGGCGGCAGGAGGGATTGGGCGGCGGCAACCACATCACCCTGGGTGGACCGAGGCCGCTCCAGAGCCCCTTCGTCGTCCGCCCGGACCTGCTCGCGAGCCTGGTCACCTTCGTCCAGCACCACCCGTCGCTCTCCTACCTCTTCACCGGGCTCTTCGTGGGCCCGACCTCGCAGGCCCCCCGGGTCGACGAGGCCCGGCACGACGCCCTCTACGAGCTGGAGATCGCGCTCGGGCGGCTCGCCGATCGCACCGAGCCGGCGCCGCCCTGGCAGGGCGACTGGCTGCTGCGGAACCTGCTCGTCGACGTGACCGGCAACGGCCACCGCGCCGAGATCTCCATCGACAAGCTCTTCGACTGGCGGAGCCCGCACGGGCGCCAGGGGCTGGTCGAGCTGCGCGCCTTCGAGATGCCGCCGCACCCGCGCATGGCGGCGGCCCAGGCCATCCTGGCCCGGGCGCTCGTGGCCGCCTTCGCGAAGGAGCCGTACCTGCACGGCCTGGTGCGCTGGGGCACCGAGCTGCACGACCGGTTCCTCCTTCCCTTCTGGCTGTGGCGGGACATGGAGGACGTGCTCGCGTTCCTCGAGTCGCGCGGGGTCGGGCTCCCGAGCGAGGCCTACCGCCCCTTCGTCGAGTTCCGCTGCCCGGTGGTGGGGCGGCTGCAGTCCGGCGGGGTCTCGGTCGAGGTGCGAAACGCGCTCGAGCCCTGGCCGGTGCTGGGCGAGGAGCCGGGCGCCGGGGGCACCTCCCGCTTCGTCGACAGCTCGCTCGAGCGGGTCGAGGTCCGCGCCGAGGGGCTCGAGACCGAGCGCTGGGACGTGCTCGTGAACGGGCTGTCCGTGCCGCTCCGCTCGACCGGCACCGCCGGCGAGCACGTGGGCGGCGTCCGCTTCCGGGCCTGGGCGCCGCCGTCCTCCCTGCAGCCTCACCTGGGCATCCACCACCCGCTCCGCTTCGACCTGTACGACCGCTGGGCCGGCCGGTCGGTGGGCGCCTGCGCCTACCACGTGTGGCACCCGGAGGGGCGCGGCTACGAGGCCGCCCCGCTCACCCGCTTCGAGGCGGCCGCGCGCCGGGCCGCCCGCTTCACCGCCGAGGGACCGCTTCCCTGGCCCACGCGCCCCCGGGCCACGACGCCGCACCCCGAGTACCCGCACACCCTCGACCTCCGGCGGTACGCCGGCGACCGCCCCATGCCGGAGCCCGACGAGGACGAGGACGACTGACGTGAAGGAGCTCCTCGCCGAATGCCGGGCCCAGGACGAGGCGCTCCGCGCCGCGGGGCTCGGGATCTGGCTGGGGGCGGAGCCCACCTTCACCGACCGCGCCTCGCAGGACCCGCACTGGCTGTGGAAGGCGGAGGGAGGCGACAAGGAGGAGCGGGCGACGGCCCTGCTCCGGGCGCTGGCCCGCCGCCTGGGCGCGAGCGCGCGCCTGCTGCGGACGGAGGGGCGCCGCTACCCGGGAGAGGAGGAGGCCCGGTTCTGCCTGGGCGCGCTCTACCTCCCGGGGAACGCCGGGAAGGCGGGCGAGGTCGACGAATCGGGCCTGGAAGGACCGCCCCGGCCGCGCCCCGAGGCCTCCGGCGAGGAGCGCTGGCTCACGGTGTGCCCCGATCCGGCGGTGGTCGAGGTGAACCTGGCGCCGGCCCCGGACCTCGCCACCTTCGCCGCCCACGTCGAGGCCGTCTACGCCGCCGCGGCCGAGGCCGGCCTCTCGCCGGAGCGCTTCCGCTGGAACGGCCACGCCGGCGACTCGGGTGGCGGCGGCCAGCTCACCCTGGGCGGACCGACGCCGGAGCAGAGCCCGTTCTTCCTGCACCCCCGCCTCCTCCCGTCGCTCGTGCGCTACCTGAACCACCACCCGTCGCTCTCCTACGCCTTCGCCCCGGAGTGCGTGGGCAGCGCGGGCCAGGGGCCGCGGCCGGACGAGGGGGTGCGCGAGCGCTTCGACGAGCTGGGCGTGGCGCTCGATCGGCTGGCGCAGCGCGGCTCGGTGGGCGCGGAGGAGCTCTGGGCCTCGCTCGCGCCGCTCCTCGTCGACGCCTCGGGCAACTCGCACCGGGCCGAGGTGAACGTCGAGAAGCTCTGGAACCCCCACATCCCGGGGCGGGGCAAGATGGGCGTCGTCGAGCTGCGGTCGCTGGGCATGCCGGCCTCGCCGGAGCGGCTGCTGGCGCTGGGCGCGCTCTTCCGGGCCATCGCGGCCCGCCTCGTGCGCGACCCGACCGAGGAGCCGCTCCTCGACTGGGGCCCGGAGCTGCACGATCGCGCCTCCCTGCCGCACTGGCTCGGGCAGGATCTGAGGAGCGTGCTCGACGACCTGGCGAGCCACGGGCTCGGGCTGGGGCGCCACCTGGAGGGCGCGCTCGTCTCCGGGCCGCCGGAGATCGCCCGCGTGGAGCTCGCCGGCGCGACGCTCGTGCTCCGCCGGGCCGTGGACTTCTGGCCGCTCGTCGGCGACGTGGCCTCCCAGGAGGAGTCCACCGCCCGGATCGTCGACTCGAGCTCGGAGCGGATCGAGGTCCTCGTGAACTCGCCCGGCACCGTCCCGGGGCGGGTCGCCGCCCAGGGCGTGGAGCTGACGCTCGAGGCCGCCGGCGGGCCGCTCCACGTGGGCGCCGTCCGCTACCGCGCCTTCGCGCCCAGTCCGGGCCTGCATCCGGGGCTGGGCCCGCACGACCCGCTCGTCGTCGAGTGGGAGCGGCGCGGGGAGGCGGTCCGTGTCGAGCTGCACGGCTGGAAGCCGGGGGGAGGCGCCTACGAGACGCTCCCGGCCGACCCGGCCGAGGCCGAAGGACGGCGGCGCGAGCGGGTGGTGATCCGCCCGGTCCGGTTCCGCAACCCGCTTCGCGCGCCGTCGGCGCGCCTCACCCTCGATCTCCGCCGCCTTCCGGCGGCGCTGCCCACCTGAACGACGCCGGAGCCACCCCATGGACGCCGCCGACTCGCTCCTCGCCGACTACCCAGGCCTCCCCGGCACCTGGGACGAGCTCTTCACGCCGAGCGGCGCCCCGCGTCCGGCCTTCCGCCGCGCCATGGATGCGCTCGACGCCCACACCCGGGCCGGCTTCGCCCTGTGCCAGGGGCTCGCCGAGCGCGCGCTCCTCAACCAGGGCGTGACCTTCTCGGTCTACTCGGACCAGCGCGGGACCGAGAAGATCTTCCCGTTCTGCCTGGTGCCGCGGATGGTCTCGGCGCCCGACTGGGCCGAGCTCGAGCGCGGCCTGATCCAGCGGGTGAAGGCGCTCGAGCTGTTCCTCGCCGACCTCTACGGCGACCAGAAGATCCTGAAGGACGAGGTCGTCCCCGCCGACCTGGTGCTCGCCTCGAAGAGCTGGTTCCCGCAGCTGCGCGGCGTGCGGCCGGTGGGCGACGTGCGCATCCACGTCGCCGGCATCGACCTCGTCCGCGATCCGGACGGCGTCTTCCGCGTGCTGGAGGACAACCTCCGCACCCCGTCGGGCGTCTCCTACGTGCTGGAGAACCGCATCATCTCCAAGCGCGTCATCCCCGACGTCCTCGACGCCGCGCGCGTCGAGCCGGTGGACGCCTACCCGACGCGGCTCGCCGACTCGCTCCGATCGGTCTCGCCGGTCGACCCGGCCGAGACCTCGGCGGTGGTGCTCACCCCCGGCCCCTACAACTCGGCCTACTTCGAGCACAGCTTCCTGGCCCGGACCATGGGGCTCGAGCTGGTGCAGGCCGCCGACCTGTTCACCCAGGGTGATCGGGTCTTCTGCCGGACCACCCGCGGCCCGCGCCCCGTCCACGTCATCTACCGGCGCATCGACGAGACCTACCTCGACCCCGAGGTCTTCCGGCCCGACAGCCTGCTGGGCGTCCCCGGGATCATGCGCGCCTGGGCGAAGGGCAACGTCGACGCTCGCCAACGCGCCCGGGAACGGCGTCGCCGACGACAAGGCCGTCTACCCGTTCGTGCCCGACATCGTCCGCTACTACCTCTCCGAGGAGCCGCTGCTCGCCCAGCTCGACACCTGGGTCTGCGCCCGCGACGACGACCGGCGCTTCGTGCTCGATCACCTCGGCGAGCTGGTGGTGAAGGCCGTCGACGAGGCCGGCGGCTACGGCATGCTGATGGGGCCGCAGGCGACGAAGGCCCAGATCGAGGAGTTCCGGAAGCGCGTGGAGGCGGAGCCGCGCAAGTACATCGCCCAGCGCCGCCTCGAGCTCTCCACCTGCCCGACCTGGGTGGAGGGGAAGGGGCGCGTCGAGCCCCGGCGCGTGGACCTGCGCCCGTACATCCTGAACGGGCGCGACGGCCCCTGGGTGCTCCCGGGCGGGCTCACCCGCGTCGCGCTGGTGGAAGGCTCCTACGTCGTGAACTCCAGCCAGGGTGGCGGCTCCAAGGACACCTGGGTGCAGAAGCCGGAGGCCACATGATCTCCCGCGTCGCCGATCACTGCTTCTGGCTGGGGCGCTACCTGGAGCGGGCCGAGTCCACCGCCCGCGTCCTGGGCGTGACCCGCAACCTGGCGCTCGACGTGGGGCTCAACCCGCGCCACGTGTGGCTGCCGGTCATCATCGTCTCGGGCGAGCAGGAGCGCTACGCGGAGGCAGGCCAGGGACGTCCCGACGACGGCGAGCGCATCCAGGACTACATGACCTGGGACGACCAGAACCCCAGCTCCATCACCTGCTCGCTCGCCGCGGCCCGCGACAACGCCCGGTCCATCCGGGAGGTGGTGAGCCTGGAGACCTGGGAGGCCCTGAACGCCATCTACCTCTGGGCCGGGAGCCCCCGGGCCCGCGTCGAGTGGCGCGAGGACCGGCACGCCTTCTACCGGCGGATCCGCACCTCGATGCAGTCGCTGCAGGGCATCGTCCGGGGGACCATGCTCTTCGACGACGCCATGCACTTCATGCTCCTCGGCACGATGCTCGAGCGCACCGGCCAGACCTCCCGGATCCTCGACGTGCACCACCACGCCTTCCAGGCGCTGGGGTCGCACGAGGTCATCGAGACCGCGCTGTGGCTGGCGCTCCTGCGCGCCTGCTCGGGCTTCGAGCCCTTCATGAAGGTGCACCGGGGGCGGGTGAGCCCGGCCGCGGTGGCCCGCTTCCTGGTGGTCGACCCGATCTTCCCCCGCTCGGTGCGGTTCTCGCTGCGCGCCGCGGTCTCCCGCCTCGAGCGGATCCGCCCGCCGGAGGAGGAGTCGCTGCCGGGCATCCGGAGCTGGGAGCGGCTCCGGGGGCTGGCGAACTGGGTGGCGGCGCTGGAGAAGGACTTCGACGTGAACGGGCTGCACGAGCTCCTCACCCATGTGGTCGACGAGACCGCGGCGATCGCGGGCGTCATCGGGACCGAGCTCCTGGGGTATGCTGCGGCACCCGCGGCCGAGATGTCGGCCCAGTGACCCTGCGCCCTCGATGCCCAACCTCCTCGCGATGTCCTTCGAAGGCGAGCTCGCGCCCTCCTTCGACCTCCGGTGCCTGTCCCAGGGAGAGATTCCGCCCGACGGCTGGGGAATCGGCTACTACCCCGGCGGCGAGCCCGCCGCGTCCGTGCTCAAGGAGCCCGCGCCGCCCAGCGGCTCGATCCGCTCCGAGCTGGTGAAGGCCTGGGAGCACCTCGAGTCCTCCATCTTCCTGCTCCACGTCCGGCGCGCCACCTGGGGCGCCATCTCCGACGCCAACACCCAGCCCTTCCTGCGGGCCTGGGGGCGCCGGGACTGGCTCTTCGGGCACGCCGGCTCGCTGCTCCACCGGCTCGAGCTCCGGCCGGGCGCGCCGTTCGAGCCGGTGGGCGCCACCGACACCGAGCTCATCTTCTGCGAGCTGATGAACCGCTTCGCCGAGAGGGGCTGGAAGAGCATCGGCGAGGCCGACCCGCGCATCGCTCCTCGAGTGGCTGGGGTCGGTGAACGACCACGGCAACCTCACCTGCGTGCTCACCGACGGGCACGACGTGGCGGTCTACGCCGACCGGGAGTCGGCGGGCATCTGGCTGTGGGAGGTGCTCCCGCCCTACGACCGGCTCACGCTGGGCGACGGGGAGCTGGTGGTCGACCTGGGCAAGCGCGGCGTGAAGAGCCGCAAGGGCGTGGTGGCCAGCTCGCACCCGCTCCAGGTGAACGGCGAGGACCAGGAGTGGCGAGCGGTGCCCCCCGGCCAGCTGGTCATCCTCCGGCAGGGAGCGGTCCGCGAGGTGGTGGAGCCGTGGGTCATCCCGGGCGGCCATCCGAAGCTCCCCGGGACGCAGCGCCGGCAGATGCCGCGCCCGGCCCGGGCCAAGCCGCGCCGCTTCCGCGTGGTCCACCGGACCTCCTACCGCTACGACCATCCGGTCGAGCGCAGCTCCCACGTCTTCAAGCTCGTGCCCGTCGAGGACCGCCTCCAGCGGCTGATCTCGAACGCCATCGAGGTCTCGGTGGGGGGGAAGTACCGGGACTACGAGGACGTCTTCGGGAACCAGGCCCGCCGGATGGAGATCGACCGGCCCTACGACGAGATGGTCATCACCTCCACCTCGCGCGTCGAGGTGCTCGACGTCGATCCGCTCTCCTACAAGCCGCTCCACCAGCGGGCCCAGATCCCGGTGGTGTGGATGCCCTGGCACCAGCAAGTCCTGCAGCCCTTCCTGCTGCCGCCCGAGCTGGCCGAGTCGGAGCTGCGGGAGCTCAGCGAGTACGCCATGAGCTTCGCGGTGCGCAACGACTTCGACCTCGTCGACACGCTGCTCGACGTGAACCAGTCGATCTTCCGGGAGTACAAGTACACTCCGGGTGCAACGACGGTCTTCACCACGCCCTTCGAGGTCTACTCGAACCGCCGCGGCGTCTGCCAGGACTTCACCAACCTCTTCATGTGCCTGGCCCGGCTGCTCGGGCTCCCGGCGCGCTACGTGTGCGGCTACCTCTGGACCGGCCCCAAGAACCCCAACCAGCGGCAGGCCGAGGCCTCACACGCCTGGGCGCAGGTCTTCCTGCCCGAGGTGGGCTGGAAGGGCTTCGATCCCACCAACGGCATCCTCACCCAGACCGACCACGTGCGGGTCGCGGTCGGACGCAGCTACCGCGACGCCACCCCCACCTCCGGGACGCTCTTCGTGGGCGGGGGCGGGGAGAAGCTCGAGGTCGAGGTGCGGGTCGAGGCCGAGGACGAGTACGAGCCGGCGCGGCCCGGGCAGGACCAGGGCCAAGGTCAGGACCAGGTGCAGAACCAGGGCTAGAGGCCGAGGAGCCCGAGACCGAGGCGCGCCAGCGCGCCGGCGGTGCTGCCCAGGGCCACGCCCACCGCGACGTCGAGCGGGTAGTGGGCGCCCAGGTACACCCGCGACAGCCCGATGCCCACGGCCAGGACGAGCGCGGCCGGCCCGATGCCGAACGGAGCGCCGGCCAGCGCCACCGCGGCGGCGAAGGCGGCCGTGGTGTGGCCGGACGGGAAGGAGAAGCGGTCGGGGTTCTCGGCCAGCGCCTCGAACCCTTGGATGGCCGAGGTGGGGCGCGGGCGGTGGAGCGAGCGCTTCAGGGCCTGCGAGAAGAGTGTCCCGAGCAGCGTGGCGGCGGCGAGCCGTGCGCCCAGGACGGTGAAGGGTCCGCCGGCCACGAGCAGGACCAGGCAGGCGAGGGTCCAGGACGACGTGTTGCCGGCCCGGGTGAGCGCCCTCGCCACCGCCGTGCGCCACGGACCGTGGAGCCGGCGCGCGGCGACGAGGAGCCGCTCGTCGATTGCGAGGAGCCTGGCGAGCCGGCCCACCTGCCTGGAGAGCTCCGGCACTGCCGGGATCCCGGAGGCGTCGGTCCCTTCCGCCGAAGCGGTCAGGGACATCGGGGCGGTGTCGCGCAGGTCACTCACGGGAGGCATCATGCCGAGCGACTGTCACCGGCGTGTGTAGGCCAGGTCACATCCTGGTGACGGCGTCGCCGTCCGGAATCCTCAGTGATTTCGTTGGCTTTCATGTGCGGTAGACCAGGAACCGGCAGCGCAGGCCGCCGTTCTGGACGTCGAGCGTCCGGGCCGGCGTCCCCGGGAGCAGCCGGGCGGGCGCCGGGTCGAAGGCGAGCACGCCCACCGTCCATCCGCCGAGCCGGCCGATGAGCCGGCCGAGCGCGCGCCAGGACTCCTCGACCTCGCGGTCGAGTCGGACGCCGTAGGGCGGGTTCACGAGGCAGAAGCCCGGCCCCGCGGGCGGGACGACGTCGCCCGCGTCGGCCCGCTCGATGCGGACGAAGGGCGCCATCCCCGCGGCCTCGGCGTTCTTCGTGGCGAGCCGCACCGCGCCGCCGTTCCGGTCGCAGCCGACCACGGCAGCCGGGGGAGGGCGGGCGAGCGCCGCCAGCCGGTCGCGCACCGCCCCGGTCCGGGCTGCGTCGTGCCCCGGCCAGCCCTCGAAGGCGAAGGTGCGCCCGAGCCCCGGCGCGCGGCGCGCCGAGAGCAGGGCGCCCTCGATGGGAATGGTCCCCGACCCGCACATGGGGTCGAAGAGCGGCAGGGCGCCGTCGAAGCCCAGCTCGAGGAGCAGGCCGGCCGCGAGGCTCTCGCGCAGCGGCGCCGCGCCGACCCGGGCCCGCCAGCCCCGCTTGAAGAGCATCGCCCCGGAGGCGTCCGCGGAGAGGGTGGCCCGCTCCCCGTCGCGGCGCGACTCCAGCTCCACGCCGGGAAGCCTCCTCGCGAGCTCGCGGCGGGCCGCGGCGGTCCCGCCGGCCGGGCCTTCCCAGAGCCGGGCCTTCACGGCGTCCGCCGCGCGGGAGCCCAGGCAGGCGACCGCGGTGGCGTCCTGGCCGTCCGCCTCCACGCCGCCCGCGACGGCGCGCGCCCGCAGCCCGAGCGCCACGAGCTCCCGGGCGAGCGTCGGCTCGAGCCCCGGCGCGCAGGCCGCGAAGATGCGCTCTCGCCCGCGCTCGTTCACGCCGGGTCCGTTTCCTTCACCGCAGGCTCCGACCGGGGAATGGGGAGCTTCGCGAGCAGCGGACGGAGGACGAGGAAGAGGATCCAGGTGGCGAGCGGCGCCAGCGCGACCCAGGCCGCCATGGCCCGGACGTTCGCCTCGGCGTACTTCACGACGGTGGGCCAGATGCCGGCCGCGAGCTCGGCGCGGATCTGGGGAAGGGAGAAGGGGACGGGCGGGCCCCGGGTGAGCCAGGCGCCCAGCTGGAAGAAGGGGACGTAGAGGACGATCTGCAGGGGATAGGCCGCGTAGTTCGCCGCCACCACCGCGGCGTGGTTGAGCCGCAGCGCAGCCGACAGCGCGAGCGCGAAGATCGTGGTGATGCCCAGGATGGGCATCACCGACACCACCACCCCGAGCGCGAGCGACAGCGCCAGCTTCTCCGGCGTCACGCCCTGCTTGAGCTGCTGGACGACCGGGGCCGCCACGCGCCGCCGGAGCACCTCCTTCACCTTTCCCATCGTCGGATGGTCATAAGGCCGTCGCGCTCCGGGTGCGCACCCGGGGTGGGGGGTACCCTCACCCCTCGCGAAAAACGCGGACTTGGGTTACATCGGCGCCCGTCATGATCTCGGTCCAGGACGTCACCAAGGCCTTCGGCCCCAAGAAGCTGTTCGAGGACGTGAACGTCACGTTCTCCCCGGGTCGCCGCTACGGGCTCACCGGCCCCAACGGCGCCGGCAAGTCCACCTTCATGAAGATCCTCTCCGGGGACGAGGATTCGGACACCGGCCACGTCCACCGGCCCAAGCGGCTCGGCATCCTGCGCCAGGACCACTTCCGCTACGAGGGCGACCGGGTCATCGACGTGGTGCTCATGGGCAACGCCGTCCTCTGGAAGGCGATGAAGGAGAAGGACGACATCCTGGCCCAGCCCGACATCTCGGAGGAGGACGGGCACAAGCTGGCCGAGCTCGAGGGGATCATCGCCGAGGAGGACGGCTACGAGGCCGAGGCCCAGGCGGCCGCGCTCCTCCAGGGGCTCGGCATCGGCACCGGGTGGCACGAGCAGCCCATGAAGAGCCTGGCCGGCGGCCTCAAGCTGCGCGTGCTGCTCGCCCAGGCCCTCTTCGGCAAGCCCCAGGGGCTGCTGCTCGACGAGCCCACCAACAACCTCGACCTCGACTCGATCCGCTGGCTGGAGACCTTCCTCCGCGACTACGAGGGGGTGCTCGTCACCATCAGCCACGACCGCCACTTCCTGAACGCCATCTGCACGCACATCGCCGACATCGACTACGAGACCATCATCACCTACACCGGCGGCTACGACGGGATGGTGCGGCAGAAGGGCGAGGTCCGGAACCGCATCGAGTCGGAGAACTCCGAGAAGAAGAAGCGGATCGAGCAGCTCCAGGAGTTCGTGGCCCGCTTCTCCGCCGGCACCCGCGCCTCGCAGGTCCAGAGCCGCAAGACCCAGATCCAGAAGCTGCGCCTCGAGGACCTGAAGCGGTCGAACATCCAGGCCCCGTTCATCAAGTTCGAGCCCAAGGCCCCGAGCGGGAAGCAGACGATCGAGATCCGCGATCTGGAGAAGCGCTTCCACGGCAACGAGGTGATCCAGCCCTTCACGGCGCTCGTCGCCCGGGGCGAGAAGATCGCCGTCATCGGGAAGAACGCCGCCGGCAAGTCCACGCTGGTGAAGCTGCTGGTCGGCGCGCTCGAGCCCTCCGCCGGCACCGTGAAGTGGGGCCACCAGGCCATCACCGGCTACCTGCCGCAGGACCACGCCGGGCTCATCCACCCCGGGACCACCGCCTTCGGCTGGCTGCGCGAGCAGGAGGACAAGCTCTCGAACGAGGAGATCTCCGGCCTGCTGGGCCGGATGCTCTTCTCCGGCGAGGAGCGCATGAAGCCCACCGCCACCCTCTCCGGCGGCGAGACCGTGCGGCTTCTCATGGCCAAGCTCATGATGGACAGGCCCAACGTGCTGGTCCTCGACGAGCCCACCAACCACCTCGACCTCGAGGCCATCGCCGCGCTCTCCGACGGGCTGAAGCGCTACGAGGGCACGGCCGTCTTCGTGACCCACGACCAGCAGCTCATCGAGGAGGCGGCCACCCGGATCTGGCACGTGCGCGCGGGCGAGCCGGTGAACGACTTCCCGGGGACCTTCGCCGAGTACCTGGAGAAGCACCCGGACCTCGCCGCCGAGCACCGGTAGCGCACGGACCGGCCTCGCCGCCTGCGCCGGTCAGCGGGCGAAGAAGGCCGGCAGGTCGGCGAGCGTCCGCACCTCGACCTCCGGGGCGCCCGGGAGGCGCTCGGGAGGCTGGCCGGAGCGGTTGCACCAGGCCACCCGGAAGCCGAAGGCGCTGGCGCCGTGGGCGTCCCAGCCGTTCGCCGAGACGAAGCCAATCTCGCCCGGGAGCAGGTCGAGCTGGCGGGCCGCCATCGCATACACCTCGGGTGAAGGCTTGTAGACCCCCACCTCCTCCACCGACATGACCACGTCGAGCAGCTCGTCGAGGCGGGAGTGGCGGATGCCGGCGTCGAGCATGCCGGTCGACCCGTTGGAGAGCACCGCCAGCCGGAGCCCCTGCGCCCGCAGGGCGACGAGCGCCTCGCGCGCGTCCGCGTAGGCGTCGAGCTGCAGGTAGAGGTCCATGAGCCGCTTGCGGAGCGGGGGGTCGTGGATCCCCAGGGACTGGAGCGCGAAGTCGAGCGACTCGCCGGTCACCTGCCAGAAGTCGACGTGGCGGCGCATCAGGCTGCGCAGCCAGGTGTACTCGAGCTGCTTGCGGCGCCAGAGGTCGGCGAGCGTGCGCCAGCGCTCCCCGAGCGCGTCGCCGGCCCGCTCGGCTGCGGAGGCGAAGTCGAGGAGCGTTCCGTAGGCGTCGAACACCACAGCGCGGACCGTGGCCATGCCCGCACCCTAGCGCTATCCTCCGCCCCTCGCCATGCGCCGTCGCGTCATCCTCTCCGGGGTCCTCCTCGCCGCCGCGGTGGCGATCCTCCTCGTCGCCCCCTGGCGGGCCTGGCTGGGCGGCTTCTCGACCTGGGCGCGGAACGCGGGGCCGGCGGGCGTCGCCGCCTTCGGGCTGGCCTACGCCGCGGGCTCGGTCCTGGCCCTGCCGGTCTGGCCGCTCCACGGTCGCGGCGGGAATCGCCTGGGGGACGGCGCCGGGCTTCGCCGTCGCCCTGCCGGGCAGCGCGGCCGGCTCCACGCTGGCCTTCCTGGCCGGGCGGACCTTCCTGCGCGGCCTGGTGGAGCGGCTCGTGGCCCGCGACCCCCGGTGGGCCGCCCTCGATCACGCCGTGGCCGAGCAGGGAGCGACGCTCGTGGTCCTCTTGCGCCTCTCCCCGCTCGCGCCCCAGAACGTCGTGAACTACGGCCTGTCGGGCACGCGGGTCCCCCTCGGCGCGTTCGCGCTGGGCTCGCTCGTGGGCATGGGGCCGCTCACGTTCGCCTGGGTGTGGGCCGGCTCGACCTTCGGCAGCCTGGAGGGGATCGGCGCCCGCGCGGCCGCCGCGCCCGGCGCCCAGGCGCTGCAATGGGCCGGCCTCGCCGCCACGGTGGCCGGGGTCCTCCTGCTCGGGCGGGCGGCGCGCCGCGCGCTGGCCCGGCGCCGGGGATAGGATGCCGTCCATGCGCCGCAAGGTGAATCGCGAGGAGGTCGGCAAGGAGCTGCTCCCCGGGGAGTCGAGGGCGCTGCTCCAGGAGCTGCACCTCCTCACCCGCGACGGCGACCTGAACGCCGACAGCCTCCGCAAGCTGAAGCAGGTGAATCACCTCGTCCGCCTGCTCGCCCCGGCCCTCGAGGACGTGCTCTCCCGCTTCGGCGACCCGGTGATCGTGGACTGCGGCTCCGGCAAGGGCTACCTGGGCTTCATCCTCTACGAGCTCTTCGTGGGGCCGGCGGGGAAGGGGACCCTCGTCGGCATCGAGTCCCGGCCGGAGCTGGCCCGGGCGGCGACCGAGCGGGCGGCGCGGCTGGGCTACGATCGGATGCGCTTCCTGGCCGCCGACGTGGCCGCCGCGCCCGTCCCGGAGCGCGTGCATCTCGTCACCGCGCTGCACGCCTGCGACACCGCCACCGACGACGCGCTGGTGCTCGCCGCCCGGCACGGCGCCGATCACGTCGCGGTGGTTCCCTGCTGCCAGGCCGAGGTGGCGCGACAGCTCGCCGACCGCCAGGGCGCCGACCCGGCGCTGGCCGAGATGCACCGCCACCCCTGGCATCGCCGGGAGCTGGGCTCGCACCTCACGAACGTGATCCGCGCGATCGCGCTCGAGGCGCTCGGCTACCAGGTGACGGTGACCGAGCTGGCGGGGTGGGAGCACTCGCTCAAGAACGAGCTCATCCTGGGGCGCAGGATTCACGGGGAGTCGCGACCGGCGCGCGCGCGGCTCGACGCGCTCCTGGCAGCCGCAGGCGTGCGCCCGAAGCTGGTCCGGGAGCTGTGGGGAGCGGGTCCGGAGGCGCCTCCTCCGTCTCCGTGAAGAAGCGTTGCGGGGCCGGGCCGGCGCTTGTCTTTCCGGGGGGGTGCGGCTATTCCTCCCCGATGCCCTCCTCCTCCCGGGCGGGACGCTGGCTGTCCGTCGCGCTCCTGCTCTCCGTCGGCGCTTGCAAGGGCGGAGCCCCCGCCGCCCGCCAGCGCCCACCCCCCGCCGTCACGGTCGCCCCCGTCGAGGTCCGCGACGTGCCCGTCGAGATCCGCGCGCCGGTCGACCTCCGCCCCCTCTTCCAGGCCGACGTGGGCGCGAAGACGCTCGGCTACCTCGACGCCGTCCTGGTCGACCGGGGCGACCGCGTCCGCAAGGGCCAGCTGCTGGCCGTGGTCCGCCCCTCCGACCTGCCCAGCCAGATGGAGGCGGCCCGGGTCGCCTTCGATCTCGCCAAGGTGAACAAGGCCCGCGCCGAGTCGCTGGCGCCGGCCGGGGTGGTGTCGCAGCAGGAGCTGCAGAGCGCCCAGAGCGCCTACGCGAAGGCGGAGGCCGACCTCCAGGCCGTGACCACCCGGCTCGGCGAGACCCGCATCGAGTCGCCCATCGACGGCGTGGTCTCCCAGCGCCGGCTCGATCCGGGCGTGCTGGTGGGACCCAACGCCGGCACCGGGACGATCCTCACCGTCCAGAAGAACGACGTGCTGCGGGTCTTCGTGCCGGTCAACGAGAAGGACGCGCCCCGGGTGAAGCTCGGCCAGGCCGCCAGCGCCGAGTTCGACGCCCTGCCCGGCAAGCGGTACGTGGGCAAGGTGGTCCGCATGTCCCCGGCCTTCGACCCGGTCTCCCGGACCGTGGACGCCGAGGTGCACCTGGTGAACCCGGGGGAGCTCTCCCCCGGGATGTACGGGCGCGGGACGCTCGTGACCGCCAGCCACCTGGGCGCGGTCGTCGTCCCCGCCGGCGCCGTGCAGATCTCCGACGGCCGCTACTACGCCTACCTGGTGCAGGGGGAGAAGGCGAAGCGGGTCGAGCTCCGGATCGGCGTCGACGGCGGCAACTGGTACGAGGTCCTCGACGGGCTCAAGGCCGGCGACGAGATCGTCACCGCCGGCACCGACACCCTCGCCGACGGGAGCGCGATCCGGCCGGTGCGGGGCGTCGACCCGTACTCGGGCAAGCCCACCGCCCCCGTCTCCGCGGCGAAGTAGGGAAGGGACCGAGACGTCATGTGGCTGACCCGGCTCGCCCTCCGCAACCCCATCTTCATCCTGATGATGTCGCTCATGACGCTCGCCCTCGGGTGGGTGTCCCTCACGCGGCTCCCGGTCGACCTCTTCCCCAACATCGACATCCCCCAGATCCGGGTGGCCACCTTCTACACGGGGGCCGGCCCCATCGACGTCGAGAAGTCGATCACCGTGCCCATCGAGCGGGCCGTCTCCGCCGCGCCGGGCGTGGACCGGGTGGAGAGCGTCTCCAAGCAGGGCTTCTCTGCGGTCACGGTGTGGTTCCAGTACGGCGTGAACCTCGACAACGCGCAGTTCGAGGTGCAGCAGCGGGTGGCGCAGATCCTGAACACCCTGCCGCCGGGCATCGACCAGCCCTTCATCGTCAAGTTCGACGTCTCCAACATCCCGGTGGCCTTCGTCTCCATGAGCGCCGAGGGGCTCGACGAGAAGGAGCTCTACGACCTCGGGTACAACGTGGTCGAGCCCCAGCTCGAGCGGATCAAGGGCGTGGCCAGCGCCCCCCTCGGCGGCGGCAAGGTCCGCGAGATCCAGGTCCTGGTGGCGAACGACTCGCTGCGCTCACGCGGCCTCACCGTGCTCGACGTGGTGAACACCGTGCGGGCCTCCAACCTCCTGCTCCCCAGCGGGAACCTGCGCGCCGGCGACCGCGACTACAACGTCTTCTCCAACACCCAGATCGGCGCCGCCCGGCCGCTCGGCGACGTGGTGGTGCGCCCGGCGGCCAAGGGGGCCGGGAACGACCGCGGCGCGCCGGTCCGCATCGCCGACGTGGCCCAGCTGGTCGACGGCACCGCCGACCAGACCGAGATCGCCCGCGTGAACGGGGCGCGCGGCGTCTACTTCCGCGTGCTGAAGCAGCCGGGCGCGAACACCGTCGACGTGGTGGACCAGCTCCGCAAGGCCCTGCCCGGGCTTCGCGGGGTCCCGCCCAACGTCCAGCTGACGGTCTCCTTCGACCAGTCGGCCTACATCCGGGCGGCCATCTCCTCGCTGGAGCACGAGGCGGCCTGGGGAAGCGGGCTCGCCATCCTGGTCATCCTGCTCTTCCTGGCCAGCTGGTCGGCCACCGGCATCATCGCCGTGGCCATCCCGCTCTCCATCGTCGCCACCTTCGTCCTGCTCTACTTCTCCGGCCAGACCCTCAACGTGTTCACGCTGGGCGGACTGGCGCTGGGCGTGGGGCGGCTCGTCGACGACTCGATCGTGGAGCTGGAGAACATCCACCGGCACCTGGAGATGGGGGGCGACCGCCGCAGCGCCGTGCTGGCCGCCGCCCAGGAGGTGGCCATGCCCATCTTCGTCTCCACCATCACCACCATCGTGGTCTTCTTCCCGGTGGTCTTCCTCACCGGCGTGGCCCGCAACCTCTTCATCCCGCTGGCGCTCACCATCGCCTTCGCCTTGATGATGAGCTTCTTCGTCTCCCGGACCGTCACCCCCATCCTCTGCCTGCAGTACCTGGACCGGCGCGGCCACAAGATGGGCGCCGAGGGGTTCGCGCGCCGGATCACCCGGCAGCTGAACCGGATCGACGAGGGCTACGCGCGGGTCGCTGCTCTGGGTGCTCGGCCACCGCGGCATGGTGATCGTGGGGATCCTGGTCTTCTTCGTCGCGTCGATGGGGCTCGTCCGCTACGTGGGAACCGAGTTCTTCCCGCCCACCGACGAGAGCCAGTTCCAGGTCATCTTCAAGGCGCCGGTCGGGACCCGGGTGGAGCGCTCGGAGGACGTCACCAAGCGGATCGAGCAGACGATCCGCGACACGCTGGCGCCGGTGAAGGCGGCGGACGGCGGCCCGGTGGCCACCACGGTGATCTCCACGGTCGGCCTGCCCCAGGGGCGCACCGCGCTCTTCACCTCCAACACCGGTCCCCACACCGGGACGGTGCAGGCCTACCTCGTCCCCCACACCCAGCGGCCCGTCACCGACGAGGAGGCCGCCGACAAGGTGCGCGCCGGGCTGCGGGACGCCATCCCCGGCGTGCAGTCGTACTTCTTCGTGGGCGGCATCGTGAAGCGCATCCTCAACTTCGGCGCCGCCGCCCCCATCGACATCGAGGTGGTGGGCTACGACCTGGACGCCGGGAGCGACTACGCGAAGCGGCTCCTGCCCCGCCTCCGGGCGCTCTCCGCCCCGGACGGCCGGCCCATGCTCACCGACCTCCAGATCTCGCGGGAGGAGAACTACCCCGAGCTCGACGTGGTGGTGGACCGGGAGAAGGCCGGCATGCTGGGCGTGTCCGAGCAGCAGGTGGCGCAGACCGTGCTCACCAGCCTGGTCGGCAACACCCAGTTCGCGCCGGTGCCGTTCACCGATCCCAAGTCGGGCAACCAGTACTTCATCAACGTCCGGCTCGGGGACGAGGGGCGCAACGAGGTCTCCGACCTCGCCGAGGTGCTGGTCCGCGCCGGCGACGGCTCCGTGCTCCCGCTCGCCAACGTCGCGCAGGTGAAGCGCTCCGCCGGCCCGGTGCAGGTGAACCGGAAGTACCTCCAGCGCATCGTGGACATCACCGCCAACACCACGCCCGGCGTCGACCTGGGCACGGCCAGCGCCGCGGCGGAGAAGGTGATCGACGAGATCCCGCCGCCCGAGGGCTTCACCGTCCAGCTCTCCGGCCAGACCCAGGCGCAGCGCGAGGCCTTCGCCAGCCTGCGCTTCGCGGCGCTCATGGCGCTGGCGCTCGTCTACATGATCCTCGCCTCGCAGTTCAAATCGCTCCTCGACCCGCTCGTCATCATGTTCTCGGTCCCCCTGGGCGTGAGCGGCGTCTTCCTGGCGCTCTGGATGACCGGGACGACGCTCAACGTGAACAGCTTCATGGGCATCATCATGATGGTGGGCATCGTGGTCTCGAACGGCGTGCTGCTCGTCGACTTCGCGCGGGTGCTGCGCGAGCGCGGGCGCCCGATCCTGGAGGCCACCGTCCAGGCCGGGAAGACCCGGCTGCGCCCGATCCTCATGACCACCATCGCCACCATCGCCGGCCTCATGCCCATGGCGCTCGGCATCGGCGAGGGCAGCGAGACCAACATGCCGCTCGCCCGGGCCGTCATCGGCGGCCTGACCGTCTCCACCTTCTTCACCCTCTTCCTCATCCCTGCCCTCTACACGCTCCTCGCCCGCTTCGAGCCCCCGGCACCGGGCAGCGACGAGCCGGAGGAGGAGGGCAGCGTGGAGGCAGCCACATGAGAACGCACCGTCCTCGTCGTCCTCGCCGCTCCTGGCGGCCCTCCCCGCCGGCGCGCAGTCGCCCGCGGGCCCCACCTCGACCCTTCCCCCGGCGCTGACGCCGGCCCCGGACGTGGTCCTCCAGGCGCGCATCGCCGCGCCGGAGCCGATCACCTTCGAGGACGCCGTGAAGCGGGCGCTCGCCTACAACACGAACGCGCTCATCGCGGCCCAGGAGATCGTCCGGGCCGAGGGGCTCATGGGGCAGGCACGCGCCGCCGCGCTCCCCTTCGTCGACCCTCGGCGGGACCTACACGATCCTCGATCACGACCGCATCCTGGGGGGCCGGGTGGTCCAGCCGGGGCAGGCGGTGCAGGGAACGGCGACGGTGGGCGCCCCGCTCGTCGCGGTCTCCCGGTGGTACGGGTGGGCGCACGGGGTCCAGGGCATCGACGTGGCCACGCTGTCCGACGCCGACGTGCGGCGCACCGTGGCCATCACCGCGGCGCGGGCCTACCTGGGCGTGATCGCCGCCCGCCGCGCCGTGGACGTGAGCCAGAGCGCCGTGAAGGTGGGCCGGGAGCACGAGGAGTACGCGGTGGCCCGCCGGAAGGGCGGGGTCGGCAACGAGCTCGACGTGAAGCGGGCCGAGCAGGAGCGCTGGGCCGCCGAGGTGCAGCTGCAGGCGACCTACGCGCCTGCTCGCACGCGGCCGGGAGGCGCTCGGCGTGATCTGCGGCGCCAGCGGGCCGCTCGACGCCACCAACGTGCCCGCGGTGAAGTTCTACCCCGACCTCGACGCCTCGGAGGAGGCGGTGTCGGGCCGGCAGGACGTGCAGGCGGCCAGCCGGCCGGAAGGACCTGGCCACGGCGATCTGGAAGGACAGCTGGAGCGACTGGATGCCGGTGCTGGCCGGCTCGTTCCAGGGATACCTGCAGGATCCCTCGACGGCGCTCTCGCCGGCGAGCGGCTGGGTCGCCCAGTTCGTGCTGGCCTTCCCGCTCTTCGAGGGCGGGCTTGCGCCCCGCGCAGGTGAAGGAGCGGCGCGCCCTGGCCAGCGAGGCCGAGGCGGCGCTCGAGGGCGTGATCCGCCAGGCCCGTTCCGACGTGCGCGTCTCGTTCGAGGCGATGCGCTACTCCTACGCGGGCTACGACGCCGCCCGCCGCGGAGCCGACAGCGCGACGGCGACGCTCGAGCTGGCGAACCTGGCCTACCGGGCCGGCGCCACGAGCAACCTCGACGTCATCGACGCCGAGCGCCGCGCCCGCGACGCCGCCACCACGGCCGTCATCGCCGAGGACGCCGTGAGGCAGGCGAACCTCGACCTGCTCTCCGCGGCAGGCCGCTTCCCGTGAACCGGGGCCCGGAGGACGCCGCGCCTCGGGGCGGGTCCGGCGGGCTTCGCGCCATCCTCCGGATCTGGCCGGCCATCGGCGGCGCGCTGGCCTTTCGCTACGCCGCCTACGCCGCGATGACGGCGCTCGCGCTCCAGGCCGAGCTGCGGCCGGCGCCCACGCTCCCGGACGCGCTCCTCTCCCGCCTGCCCTACCTGCCCTGGGTCGACCGGGCCAACTACTGGATCTGGCTCGGGGTGTACGTCCCGCTCGCGGCCGCGCTCCTCTGGAGCGAGCCACGCCGCTGGGTGCGCTACATGGTGACCGGGGGGCTCGTCTCGCTCGCGCGGGGCGTCACCATCGCGCTCACCGGGCTCGGCGTCCCCGACCCGGCCCACGCGGGGCCGGGCATCGGCGCGCGCGGCTTCGGCGCGGCCTTCGCCGAGCTCCTCTCGCCGGTGGGCGTCTTCGACCGCGGCGCCATCGCCGCCTACCTCACCAAGGACCTCTTCTTCTCCGGCCACGTGGCGACCACGTTCCTGCTCTGGCTCTACCTGCGTGGGAGGTCGCGGCTCGCGCCCGTGGCGCTCGCGGCGAGCCTGGCGGTGACCGCGACGGTGATGCTCGCCCACATCCACTACTCGATCGACGTGGTGGGAGCCTGGGCCGTCACCTTCGCGATCTTCGCGCTGCGGGAGGGCTGGCCGGCCCCGCGCCGGGGCGCTACCCCTTGAAGAGCCGGACCACGCCCGTGGTCATCGGCTCGAGGTAGGTCACGAGCAGCACGCCGGCCGACATGATCACCAGGAACGGGAAGGCCTTCCGGTAGACGAAGGGCAGCGGCTTGCCGAAGCGCTGGGCCGAGAGGAAGAGGTTGAGCCCCATGGGCGGGAAGAGGAAGCCCAGCTCGAGGTTGGCGAGGAAGACCACGCCCAGGTGGACCGGGTCGATGCCGTAGGCCTTGCCGAGCGGGGCGACGAGCGGCGCCACCACCACGATGGCCGAGTAGATCTCGAGCACGCTGCCGAGCACGAGCAGCACCACGTTCAGCATGAGCAGGAAGAGGGCCGGGCTCTTCACGTGGGTGGTCATCCACTCCACGAGCTGGGTGGGGATCTCGGCGTCGACGAACCAGCTGGTCAGGCCGAGCGCCACCCCGAGCAGGATGAGCACGCTGCCCACCAGCGTCCCGGCGTCGAGGAGCACCTTGGGGAGCTGCTGGAACGGCGAGAGCTCCCGGAAGATCACCAGCTCCACGAAGAGCGCGTAGGCCGCCGCCATGGCCGAGGCCTCGACGATGGTGGCGAACCCGGAGACGACGACCACCACCACCAGCGTGGGGAGGCCCAGGTCCCACTTGGCCTCCCAGAGCGATCGCAGGGCCTCGGCGGGCTGGAACTTCTGGCGAGGCGCCTTGAACTTCACCCCCATGTAGACGCCGTAGGCGGCCACCAGCACGATCATGAGGATGCCGGGCACGAGCCCGCCGATGAAGAGGTCCTCGATGGCGGTGCCGGCCACCACCCCGTACAGGATGACCGGCAGGGACGGGGGGAAGAGCAGGCCGAGGGAGCCGGCCGCCGTGACGAGCCCGACCGAGAATCCCTCGGGGTAGCCGTCGTCGAGCAGCGAGGGGAGCAGCAGCCCGCCCAGCGCGAGGATGGTGACGCCGGAGGCCCCGGTGAAGGTGGTGAAGAGCGCCGCCACCGCCACCGACATCACCGCCAGCCCGCCCGGCATCCAGCCGAAGAGGCCGCGGTAGGCGCGCACCAGCCGCTGCGCGGCGCCGCCCTCGGCGAGGACGTAGCCGGCCACCGTGAGGAGCGGGATGGCCGCCAGCGTCGGCGAGGAGACCAGCGTGAAGGTCTGGGTGGGGACGGCCGCCACGGGCGTGCTGTCCTTCACGAAGAGGACCATGGCGATGCCCGCCATGCCCACGAAGACCGGAGCGCCGAGCAGGAAGGCGACGCCCACCGCGATGCCGAAGGTCCAGACGATGGCCCCCGGGGTGGCGAGCGGCCCGAGCAGGCGACCCGAAGCGGGCCGAGACGCCCGCGAAGGCCCGGCCGGGCGCGCCCAGGACGTCGAGCGGCCACGAGCCCGGGTCCGGCAGCGAGGCCTCGCTCCACAGGAAGGTGAGGGCGACGACGGTGAGCCCGCCCAGCCGGATGAGCCAGCGGAGGCGTCCCGGATTGGCGCGCCAGGCGAAGACGACCGACATGGCCGCCAGCGAGACCGGCATCACCGACATGCTCCACCAGAAGGGGATGCCGCCGATCACCAGCCGGCTCTCGCTCTCCGCGTGAACGAGCTTCGCGGACGCGTAGGCGAGCACCGCCGTCACCGCCGCCGACACCCAGCGGGTGAAGACCTGGACGGCCTCGCGGGCGGGGCCGTTCGGGAAGAGGTCGAGCGTGGTGAGGTGGAGGTGCTTCCCCGATCGGGTCGCCAGCAGGGCGCCGAGGAAGCCGACCCACAAGGTGAGGTGCTGCACCAGCACCGTGGCGCTCGGGATCGACTGGCCCGTGAAGCGGCGCCAGATCGACGCCACCACCGGCAGGGCGACCATGGCGAGCAGCACCAGCGACCACCATGAGGTTGCCGCTCGCCGGCGAACAGCCGGCGCAGGATCGAGCCCGGTCCCCCCGGCGCGACGGGCGTTTCCGGGACCTCGCTCCCCGACGGGGTCGTGTCGCCGGGTGAATGAGAGGATTGGGTCATGTCGTCACATGGGTGTCGCGATTGACGACCCGCGAGGAGGCGCTTAGAGATAGCACGCGAACCCCGTGAAAACCTGGAAAAACAGGCTCCTCGTCGTGTCGATCGCGCCCCTCCTGCTGGCCGGCTGCAGGTATACGGGCGCCAAGATCGCCGCGGGTGCGTTCGCCGGCAGCGGCGACGTGATGGCCCGCGAGGACGATCCCGAGCTGGTGCGCGCCGCCGTTCCCTTCGGCCTGAAGACGATGGACGGGCTCGTCGCCGAGATCCCCGACGACGACCAGCTCCTCGTCAGCCTCGCCTCCAGCTACACCCAGTACGCCTGGGCCTTCGTGCTCCAGGACGCCGACATGGACGAGATGGCGGGGCGCACCGTCCAGGCCCGGGAGGGGCACGAGCGCGCGAAGAAGCTCTTCCTGCGCGCCCGGAACTACGGGCTCCGGGCGCTCGAGGGGCGCTACAAGGGCATCACGAAGAAGCTCCTCTCCGCGCGCGATCTCGAGCCCACGCTCGAGCTGCTCGGGCCGGAGGATGCGCGGGTCCTCTACTGGACCGCCGCCGCCTGGGCGCTCGCCATCTCGAACGGCAAGACGGACATGGGGCTGGTCTCCGAGCTTCCCGCCCCGGTGGCGATGATGCGCCGGGGCATGGCCCTCGACTACGGCTTCGACCACGGCGCGTTCCAGGAGTTCTTCGTCACCTACGAGGGAACCCGGACGCCCGCCGAGGGCGGCGGCGCCGCGGTCGCCCGGGCCTATCTCGACCGCGCCCTGCAGCTCTCCGGCGGCAGGAAGCTGGGCGCGCAGGTGAGCTACGCCGAGACGGTGCTCGTCCACCAGCAGAACCGCCAGGAGTTCGAGCGGATCCTGAAGCAGGTGCTGGCCGCCGACGTGGACGCCGCCCCCGAGTTCCGCCTCGCCAACGTGCTGGCCCAGCGCCGCGCCCGCGCGCTGCTCGACCACGCCGACGACCTCTTCAGCTGAAACGGGAGATACTCAAAGTGAAGAAGACCCTTCTCGCAGCGGTCTGCCTCGCCGTCGCCGTCCCGGCCATGGCCCAGCAGCAGGTGCAGGTGAAGCTGGGCACGCTCGCCCCCAACGGATCGACCTGGCACGAGATCCTGAAGGAGATGGCCGAGAAGTGGAGCCAGGCCTCGAACGGCACGGTGAAGCTCCGCGTCTACGCCGGAGGCACCCAGGGCAACGAGGGCGAGATGGTGCGGAAGATGGCGGTGGGGCAGCTCCAGGGCGCCGCCGTCACCACCGTCGGTCTCCACGACATCGCGGCCGAGCCGCAGGCGCTCGCCGCCCCCCTCATGTTCGACAGCGCCGCCGAGCTGCAGCGGGCGCTGCCCGTGCTCGAGCCCAAGCTCGACGCGCTGCTCGAGAAGAAGGGCTACGTCTCGCTGACCTGGGGGGCCATCGGCGCCATCAAGCTCTTCTGCACGAAGCCCTTCAAGACGCCGGCCGAGGCGGCAGGCGCCAAGATCTTCGCCTGGGAAGGCGATCCCGGCAGCGTGAAGGCCTGGAAGGCGGCCGGCTTCAACCCGGTGGTGCTCTCCTCCACCGACGTGATCACCTCCCTCCAGACCGGCATGATCGACTGCATCCCCAACGTGCCCCTCTACGTCCTCACCGCGCGCCTCTTCGAGAAGGCCCCGTACATGATCGACGTGAACTGGGGCTGGCTGGTGGGGGCCACCGTGATCCGCAAGGACGCCTGGGACAAGATCCCCGCCGACCTCCGCCCCAAGCTCCTCGCCATCGCCAAGGAGCTCGGCAAGAAGGTCGACGACGAGGTGGCCCGGCTCAACGTGGATGCGGTCGCCGCCATGGAGAAGCAGGGGCTCAAGGTGGTGAAGGTCGACGCCGCCGCCTGGCGCGCGGTCGCCGAGAAGTCCTGGCCGGTCGTGCGGGGCGAGGTGGTCCCGGCCGCGTTCTTCGACGAGGTGAAGGCGCTCCGCGACGCGCAGCGGGCCGGGAAGAAGCCCTAGGAGGCGTCCGGCGTCAGTCGGCGCCCGCGGCGAAGCGCGCCACCTCGCGCCGCACGCCCGGGCAGCCGAAGAGCAAGGTCAGGTGCCCGCGGGGGAACTCGCGGAGCGGCACCCCCCAGGCCCGGGCGATGGCCTGCGCACCGCCCACCGCGATGGCGTCGTGCGCGCCGCCGGCCACGAGGACGCGGCCGCAGGTCGGGCGCCGGCCCAGCGGGACGAGCCAGTCGAGCCGCCGCTCGAGCTCGTCGCCGGCCGGCAAGGGCGCACCGGCGCGCTCCGCCAGCGCCGCGTACCGGCCGCCGATGGGCGTGTCGCGGAAGACGGCCCCCAGGTCCGCCGGCGGCGCCACGAGCGCGACCCGGTCGACGCGCTCCGGGCCCGTCGCCACCCAGGCGGCCACCAGCGCGCCGAAGGAGAGCCCCACCACGGCGACCTCCCCGCCCAGCGCCGAGGCCCGGACGGCGCAGGCCCTGGCCTCGAGCACCGCCTGCTCGAGCACCCCGCGCATCCGGTCCAGGTCGGGCGAGACCACGCCCTCTCCGCTGCGCCCTCCCGGCGGCGTTCTCTCCAGGTGGAGGGGGGGACCGCCAGCCACACCTCGAGCCCGGACCGGGCGAGCGAGCGGACCCAGCCGGAGAGGACGACCGGACTCCGGAACTTCCACGGGGGCAGGAGGATTGCCGTGCCCCGGCGCGGGCGCGACGCGCCGGTCACCCGCAGCGGGGGCAGGCGCCCCGGGGGACCGAAGGGATCGAGGGGGCCCGCCGGCCCCGCTCGCCAGGGGACCGGCGGCCGGCTCACCCGGTCCTCGGCCGCCATCGCCAGGCGATCGACGAGGCGGTGCAGGCCGCCCCGGACGGGCAGGTCGTCGGGAGCGCTCACGCGGGGATGGTACGCCGGGCCCGGGCGCCGGCCCAGCAGGGGATCCGCCCCGCCCGAGGTTTGCCCCCAGGCCCCGGTGCGGGTAGACGTGCCTCTCATGGCCCGCCCACCCGCAGACGACGAGGAGAGCCCCTCCCCGGGGATCCCCGGACGGTGCCCGCAGCCCAGGCTGGCGATGCCGGCGCGCGGCACCTTCGTGGGCGTGGCCTGGAGCGCCGCGATGGGCGCAGGCGGGCAGATCGTCGCGGCGCAGCTGGAGTGCGAGCCCGACCGGGTCCGGCTGGCCCGGCTCTGGCGCCCTTTCCTCGACACCCCGGCCCGGCTCGAGGTCATCGCCCGGATCGGCGACTGGCTCGCCGACGAGTCGCGCGCCGCGAAGGGGCGACTCACGGTCGGCTTCGACTTTCCCTTCAGCCTGGCCGAGACCCACCTCCGCCAGCTGGGCATCCTGCGGCAGGCCATCGCCGGGCCCGGTGCGCTGGGGCGTGCGCTGGCCGAGCGCTACATGCCGGCCGGCGCCGACGTGGGCGCGGCGGCCGACGCGGTCCGGGGCGAGGTGGGGCGCGACCGCCCGCGCGTCACCGACTGCTATCGCGCCGTCGTCCCGCCGTCCGGGCGGACCACCGCCATGCGACGCGCCGTCTTCGGGATCGTGGCCCTGTCCGGGATGGAGGCCGCGATCCTGCCCTGGGACGCACCTCGACCGGACCGGCCCACCGTCGTCGAGGTCCACCCGGCGCATGTCCCGCGGACGCTGGCCGGGATTCTGCGGCTACCGGGACGGCGACGGCGCCGGCCGCCCCGGAATCCGGGCGGGCCTGCTGAGGCTCCTGCGGAGCGCGGCGCGGCTCCGCTTCGAGATGGAGCAGGCCGCGCAGATCGTGGGCGACGGGAACGGCGTGCACCTCGACGCGGTCCTGGGCGCGGTGGCGGCCGCCTCGGCGCAGTCGGGCTCGTTCGAGCAGGTGCCCCACAACGTCCCGCGCAGCGAGGGCTGGATCTACTCGGTCCCCGAGGAGCCGTGGCGCGACTGAGCCGGGCCGCACGCGAGGCGGCGCTCGAGGAGGTCCAGCGCGACATCCGCGCGCTGCGCATGCCGGGCTTCGCCGGGCCGCCGGTCCACGGGCCGCCGGTCCTCTCCCGCGTGTTCCTGCTCGGCCAGGCGCCCGGGCCGCACGAGGCGAAGTTCGGCCGCCCCTTCGCCTGGACCGCGGGCAAGACGCTCTTCGCCTGGATGGGGCGCTCCTTCGGCGCCACCGAGGACCAGTTCCGCGAGCGGGTCTACATGGCCGCGGTGGTGCGCGCCTTCCCGGGCAAGACGAGCGGGGGCGGCGACCGGGTTCCCTCGCCGGCCGAGATCGAGGCCAGCCGCGGCTTCCTGGCCCGCGAGGTGGACATCCTGCGCCCCCGGCTGGTCATCCCGGTGGGCCGCCTCGCCATCGAGCAGGTGCTGGGGCGCGGCCCCCGCCTCGACGAGGTGGTGGGGCGCCGGATTCACCTCGAGTATCACGGGGTGGCCGTGGACGTGATCCCGCTGCCCCATCCCAGCGGGGCCTCCACCTGGTTCAAGGTCGAGCCCGGGAAGTCGCTCCTCGGGCGGGCGCTCGAGGAGCTCGGGGCCCATCCGGAGATCCGGCGGGCCTTCCCCCGGTAGCGGCCCCGGCGAGAGCCGGAGGCCGTGGGATGCGCCCTAGGCCTGGCCGCGCTCGGCCGCGACGCGGATGGCCTGGATGGCCGCACGATAGTCGCTCGCGCCGAAGACCGCCGTGCCGGCCACGAAGGCGTTCGCACCGGCTTCCGCCACCGCGCCCACGGTGGAGGGCTTGATGCCGCCGTCCACCTGGATCTCCAGCTGCTGGCCGCGCTCGTCGGCCATGCGCCGGAGCCGCCGCACCTTCTCGGTCACGGCGGGGATGTAGCTCTGCCCGCCGAAGCCCGGGTTGACGGTCATGAGGAGCACCATGTCGAGATCGCCGAGCACGTACTCGAGGCAGTCGAGGGGCGTGGCCGGGTTGAGCGAGACCGACGGCCGGGCGCCGGCGCCCCGGATGGCCTGGATCGTCCGGTGGAGGTGGGGCGAGACCTCCGCGTGCACGGAGATCAGGTCGGCGCCCGCCTTCGCGAAGGCCTCCACGTACCGCTCCGGCTCGACGATCATGAGGTGCACGTCGACCGGCAGCTTCGTCACCTTCCGCACCGCCTCGACGACCAGCGGACCGATGGTGATGTTGGGGACGAACCGTCCGTCCATGACGTCGACGTGGATCCAGTCGGCGCCGCCGGCCTCGACGGCGCGGACCTCGTCGGCGAGCCGGCCGAAGTCGGCCGAGAGGATGGAGGGGGCGATGCGGATGGGCATGCGCATGGGGCAGTCTAGACCACGAGCCGCGCGGCGTAGAAGCCGTCGCCGGCGTGCCGGTCGGGCAGGGTGAGGAGGTCGCCCTCGGGGGTGAGCAGGTCCGCCGGGACGAGCGGCGGCGGCGGGGACCTCCGGGTGCTCCCGGCGAACCGGGCGACGAGCGCGGGCCCCTCGGCCCGGGAGAGGGAGCAGACCGAGTAGGTCACCGCGGCGCCCGGCTTCGCGTAGCGCAGGGCGTTCGCGAGGATGGCCTGCTGGAGATTGGCGAAGCGCGGGAGGTCGGCGGCGACCCGACGGAGCTTCAGCTCGGGGTGGCGGCGCAGCGTCCCCAGTCCGGCGCAGGGCGCGTCGACGAGCACCGCGTCGAAGCTGCCGGGCTCGATGCCCGGGATGGGCTTCGAGCCGTCGGCGCAGAGGACGCGCAGGCCGGCGTGACCGCGGCTCTCGGCCTCCCGCCGGAGCGCGTCCGCCTTGCGCGGGTGGATCTCGACCGCCACCACCTCGGACCCGGGCGGAAGGATCTCGGCCAGGTGGAAGGCCTTCCCGCCCGGCGCCGCGCAGAGGTCGAGGACCCTCACCGGCGGCCCGCCCGCGAGATCCGCGGCCGCGAAGAGGGTGACCAGCTGGGCCGACTCGTCCTGGACCTGGAACGGGATGCCCGCCGCGGCGCGGGACACCTGCTCCACCGAGGTGCCCTCGACGGCCACGCCATGGGGCGAGCGATTGGTGGCGCGGGACGCGATCCCGGCCCCGGCGAGCCGGGCGAGCAGCTCCTCCCGCCGCGGCGAGCGCAGGACGAGCGGCGCCGGGCGGTTCATCGCCGCCGCCAGCGTCCGGGCCCGCTCCGGGCCGAGCCAGGCGATCCACTCTGCGGCGAGCCAGCCGGGCAGCGACTCCGACACGGCCAGGTTCGCGACCGGGTCGAGGTCCGCGGGCGGCGGCGAGGGAGGGGAGGGGGCGCGGGAGAGCGACCGGAGGACCGCGTTCACGTACCCCGCGGCCCGGCCGTGGTCGACCCCCTTCACGAGCGCCACGCTCTCCCCGACCGCGGCGTGGGACGGGGTTCGCAGGAAGAGCAGTTGGTAGGCCCCGAGCCGGAGCGCGACGCGGGCGGCCGGGTCGACCCGGTCGGTCGCCCGCCGCGAGTGCGGCGCCAGGGCCGCGTCGAGCTGGAGGGCGCGGCGAAGGGTGCCGTAGACGAGCTCGGTGGCGAGCGCCGACTCCCTCGGGTCGATGGCCCCGGCCTGGCCGAGGGCCGCGTCGAGGGCTCTCGAGGCGTAGGCCCCGCCCTCCTCGACCCGCCGGAGCACGTCGAAGGCGATCTCCCTCGCGTTCATGTGCCCAGCACCGCGCCGGCGGGAAGGGGGTGGCCCATCAGGAACTCGGCCGCCGGGACCCGGCGCTTTCCCTCCAGCTGCACCTCCCGCAGGAGCAGCCCGGAGCCGTCTCCGCACCCGACGAGCAGCCCGCCTGGCGTGGCCCGGGCCGCGCCAGGGGCGAGCCCGGCGCCGTCGGCGGGCGCGGCCGCGTGGACCTTGAGCGTGCGTCCGCCGAGCGTGGTGAAGGCGCCCGGCCAGGGGCGGAAGCCGAGGATCCGGGCGGCGAGCCGCGCCGCGGGGAGCCGGAAGTCGAGCCGCGCGTGCTCCTTCTCCAGCACGGGGGCCAGCGTGGCGCGCGCGCCGTCCTGCCGGACCGGCAGGATCCGCCCCTCCTCGAGGAGGCGAAGCGCGGTCACCAGGGCCTCGCCGCCCAGGGCCGCGAGGCGGATGGCGAGGGCCTCGGCGTCGTCCTCGCCGACGAGGAGCGCGCGCTGCAGGAGGATGTCGCCGGTGTCGAGCCCGGCGTCCATCTGCATGATGGTGACGCCGGTCTCCCGCTCTCCCTCCGCGACGGCCCACTGGATGGGCGCCGCGCCCCGGAACCGGGGGAGGAGCGAGGCGTGGACGTTCACCGCGCCCTGGGGCGCCAGCCCGAGGAGGTCCTCGCCCAGGATGCGCCCGTAGGCCACGACCACGAGCAGGTCCGGCGCCAGCGCCCCGAGCGCCGCGGCCAGCGCGCCGTCCCTCACCTTGAGCGGCTGCAGCACGGGCACGCCCCGCGCCCGCGCCCACGCCTTGGTGGCCGGCTCGCGGAGCTCCTGGCCCCGCCCCGCGGGGCGATCGGGCTGGGCCACCACGGCCACGACCTCGTGGCCGGCCCCCTGGAGCGCGTCGAGCGACGGGACGGCGAAGGCCGGCGTGCCGAGGAAGGCGATGCGCATGGGCGGAGGTATACCGCGGAAGCGGGCGGCGCTCAGGTCTTGCCGCGCACGGTCTTGCGCCGCTGGGCGGCCGCGTCCCGCTCCTTCCGGGCGGCCTCCCGGGAGGCCTCGCGCTTGGAGACGAAGGCCGAGGGGAGAAGGTCGAAGGGAAGGAGCTTGGCGAGCAGCGGGAGCAGGACCATGCCGCCCGGCGCCGCGAAGATGGCGAGCGCCGGCACCGCCTTGGCCAGGTCGATGAGCTGCTCCTTCACCTTCTTCCGCTCGCTGGCGTCGAGCGGCTGCCCGGCAGCGGCCTTGGCGAGCAGCGATCCCAGCTCGCCGGTCTCGCGGAACTCCACCGCGATGGCGTCCAGGTTCTCGGTGACGACCGTGGCCACCTTGTCCACCATCCGCTCCCCGAACTCGTTCCACTCGTCGGCGAGCTCGCCCCATTCGGCCTCGGCCGGCAGGCCGAAGGCCCGGAACCACTCCTGGTGGTCGGCGTGGAAGGCGGCCGCCTCCACCTGCATGGCGGCCAGCCGCTCGGGGGGATCTCGGCGGCCGCGGCGAAGCGGGCCACGTACTCGGCCCGGGGCGTGGAGCCGGCCGCCATGCCGAGGGAGGCGAGAAGGATCTGCTCCGCCAGGAAGTTCCGCAGCCGAGGGGGGGTGTCGGCGACGATCTCTTCCGGATCCCGGGGGGAGGCCGCGGCGGCGCGGGCCGCCTGGACCCGTTCCCGGTCGAGGCCGATGCGCTCGACCTGCCGGGACACGACGCGCCGGTCGGGGCGAGGGAGCAGGGGATTGGCCGTGGCGAGCCCGGCGAGCGCCTCGACGAGGAGCAACTCCTCCTCCCGGGCCTGGTCGAGGTCGGCGATGGCGGCGTCGGCGTCGAGCCCGCCCCCCTGGAAGTAGTCGAGCGCCATCCGGGCCAGGAGCCGCCGCTGGATGGTCACCGTCCCCGCGTAGAGGGGCAACCCGTTGGCGGGGTCTCCGGGGGGAAGTGGACGCGGAGCAACCGCTCTCCCGCCTTCACCAGGGCGCGCCGGACGACGGCCGGGGAGGGGGGGACGCCCTTGGCCGGAGCGGCCTTGAGCCCGAGCGCGATGTCGCCCGAGCCCGCGGCCAGGATGGCGGCCAGCTCGGCCCGCCGCAGGTCGCGCTCGTACGGGACGTCGAGGAGGGCGGCCAGGTCGAGGATCATGCCGACGTGGCCGTCCATCGTCCCGACCGCGGACTCGTCGTCGCTGTGCCTGCCGGTCGAGGAGCCGGTGACGGAGCGAACGGGCCACCAGCATGCGCGCCCGGGCCTCGACGTCGGGCCCCTCCGGGTCGGAGTCGCGCAACTCGCGCGGCAGCCGCCCCCGGACGGCCGCCGGGTCGTGGTCGGCCAGCCGGGCGTCGATCGCCGTGGCCAGCCAGTCCTTCGTGTCGAGGGGCCCACCCATGGAACGCCGAGTGTACCCTGCGCGGCGCCGCGGTGGGACTCCCTCCCGGGACGGCCGCTACTTGACCGCCTTCACCTTGGGGCGCTTCACCTCGTCGGCGGGCTCCTCGGCGGCCGGGACGGCGACCGGGGCGCGGTGGATGCCGAACTTGTCGAGCACGAGCCCCTCGATCTTCTGGAGGACCTGGGGGTGCTCCCGCAGGAAGGTCTTCGCCTGCTCCCGGCCCTGGCCGATGCGCTCGCCGTCGAAGCTGAACCAGGCGCCGCTCTTCTCGACGATGTTCTCGTTCGAGGCGAGGTCGAGGAGGTCGCCCTCCTTGGAGATGCCCACGCCGTACATGATGTCGAACTCGACCTCCTTGAACGGAGGGGCGACCTTGTTCTTCACGACCTTCACGCGGGTGCGGTTGCCGATGACCTGCTCGCCGTCCTTGATGGCGCCGATGCGGCGGATGTCGAGCCGCTGGGAGGCGTAGAACTTGAGCGCGTTGCCGCCGGTGGTGGTCTCGGGGTTGCCGAACATCACGCCGATCTTCATGCGGATCTGGTTGATGAAGATGACGATGGTGGAGGACTTGGAGATGGTGCCGGTGAGCTTGCGCAGCGCCTGGCTCATGAGCCGGGCCTGGACGCCCATGTGGGCGTCGCCCATCTCGCCCTCGATCTCGGCCCGGGGCACGAGCGCCGCGACCGAGTCGATGACCAGCACGTCGATGGCGCCCGACCGGACCAGCGTCTCGGTGATCTCGAGCGCCTGCTCGCCGGTGTCGGGCTGGGAGATGAGCAGGTCGTCGGTGCGGACGCCCAGCTTGCGGGCGTAGCCCACGTCGAGGGCGTGCTCGGCGTCGATGAAGGCGGCGATGCCGCCCTTCTTCTGGGCCTCGGCCACGGCGTGGAGGGCCAGCGTGGTCTTGCCCGACGACTCCGGGCCGTAGATCTCGATGATGCGGCCCCGGGGGAGTCCCCCGACGCCGAGCGCGATGTCCAGGGAGGTGGACCCCGTCGAGATCGCCTCGACGTCCTTCACCATGGCCTCCTCGTTTCCGAGGCGCATGATGGAACCCTTGCCGAAGGCCTTCTCGATGGAGGAGACCGCCAGCTCGATCGCCTTTTCCTTCTCCGGTGCCACGGGCATCTTCACCGCTCCTTGTCGGGGCGCGCCGCGCCCCCTCGTACGTCCGTTCGTTCGTTCCGACGACCCGCCTCATAGCAGGGGGGTCCGACACCGCACCTGAACGGAAGGATACTGAACATCCGTTCGAACGCAAGCGAATGGCGCCGGCCGGCCCGCCCCGATACGCCCCGGCATGCGCCTCCACCTGGTCGACGGCACCTTCGAGCTGTTCCGGGCCCACTTCACGAAGCGGCCCGGGCACCGGACCCCCGCCGGGGTCGAGGCGAAGGCGGTGGTCGGCCTGGCGACGAACCTCCTCGCCCTGCTCCACGACCCCGGTGAGGCGGTCAGCCACGTGGCCGTCGCCTTCGACAACCCCATCCGCTCCTTCCGGAACGACCTCTTCCCCGGCTACAAGACCGAGGAGGGCGTCCCGCCCGAGCTGCTCGCCCAGTTCGACGCCGCCGAGGAGGCGGCGCGCGCGCTCGGCCTGGTCGTCTGGTCCATGCGGGAGTTCGAGGCCGACGACGCGCTGGCCACGGCCGCCGCGCGATTCCGGGACCAGGTGGAGCAGGTCCGGATCCTCACGCCGGACAAGGACCTGGGACAGTGCCTGGAGGGATCCCGGGTGGTGCAGGTGGACCGCATCCGCGGCCGGGTCATCGACGAGGCCGCGCTTCGCGCGCGGCGCGGGATCGGGCCGGAGAGCGTGCCCGACTTCCTCGCGCTGGTGGGCGACACCGCCGACGGGATCCCGGGGCTGCCCGGATTCGGGGAGAAGACCGCGGCGGCCCTGCTCGCCGCCCACGTCCACCTCGAGGCCATCCCGCACGAGGCCGGGTCGTGGCCGCCCGGGGTCCGGGGCGCGGCGGCGCTGGCGGCGACGCTCGCGTCCGGGCAGGAGGACGTCCTGCTCTACCGGCGGCTCGCCACCCTCGTCTCCAGCGTTCCGCTGGAGGAGTCGTTCGACGAGCTTCGCTGGACCGGGATTCCGCGCGACCGCTTCGAGGAATGGTGCGCGCGGATGGGGGCCGACCGGCTGCTCACGGCGACGCGGCGCCGGACGGCGGGGGAGGGGAGCTAGAGCGCGGCGATCTGGACGAGGAAGCCGATCTGCAGGGCGAGGGCGAAGGCGACGACGGCGAGGTTTCTCATGGCGTTTCTCCTTGTGCATCCACCTACGGGGAGGTCGTCCGCCTATTTCAGCCCGCGTTCCCGCCGAAGCGGGCCAGGCGGCGGACGGGTCCCCTACAGCGACGCGATCTGGACGAGGAAGCCGATCTGCAGGGCGAGGGCGAAGGCGACGACGGCGAGGTTTCTCATGGCGTTTCTCCTTGTGCATCCACCTACGGAGAGGTCGCCCGCCTATTTCGCTCCCTCGTCGCCTCCGGCCCGACCGAGCGGGAACCGGGCCAGGACCTCGTGGCGCGCCCCCGCCCGCCCGAGGTGGGAGCGGAAGAGGCAGACCTCCGTCGCACGCCACGGGACGGCCGCCGCGGAGGAGGCGCCGGCGATGGCCTCGCACAACCCCGGCGCGCCGTGCGCCCCGCGCGATCGACCCACGGTGAAGTGAGGCACGAGCGGGCGCTCCTCCGCCGGGAACCCCAGCGGCTCGAGCCTCCGCCCCAGGTCCGCCGCCAGGGCGGCGAGCCCGCCCGCGTCGTCCCGCACGCCCCGCCACACCACGCGCGGGCGCCGCGCGTTCGGGAAGCCGCCGGCTCCCGCCACCTCGAGGAGGAGCGGCCGCGACCGGGCCGCCGCCGCGGCCACCGCCTCGCCGATGGCGGGCACGCGCTCCTCGGGGACCGCGCCGAGGAACCGGAGCGTGACGTGGAGCCGGTCGGCCGGCGTGAAGCGAAGGTCGTCGGCCCGCTGCCCCGCGCGGCGGCGGAGGTCGGCCTGCCAGGCGACCAGCTCCCGCCGCACCGGCTCGGGAGGGACGAGGGCGACGAAGAGCCGAAGGTCCACGTCGAGTGACCTCCGCCTCCCGGCTCACTCCACCGTGACGCTCTTGGCGAGGTTCCGGGGCTGGTCGACGTCGGTGCCCTTGAGATCCGCCACGTGGTAGGCCAGGAACTGCAGGGGCAGGATGGTGAGGAGCGGCGCGAGCAGGGGCGGGCTCTGGGGCACCACGAGCGCCACCGTGGCCAGGCTGGCCGCGTGGTTGTCCCCCTCGGCGACGACGGCGATGACCTGTCCGCCGCGGGCGCGGACCTCCTCGATGTTGCCGAGCGTCTTCTCGTAGCTCGGCTCCTTCACCGCCAGGACCACGACCGGGAGGTTCTCGTCGATGAGGGCGATGGGGCCGTGCTTCATCTCGCCGGCGGCGTAGCCCTCGGCGTGGATGTACGAGATCTCCTTGAGCTTGAGCGCGCCCTCGAGGGCCACGGGGAACTGGCTGCCCCGTCCGAGGAAGAGCACGTCGCGCGCCGCGGCGCAGCGCCTCGCCACGGGCAGGACGGTGGGCTCCTGCCGGAGCACCTGCTCCATCTGCTTCGGCAGCTTGACGAGCGCCTCGAGGTGCTCGCGGGCCGCCACGGCCGTGAGCGTCCCGCGCAGCCGCCCGAGCTTCACCGCGAGCAGGAAGAGCGCGGCCAGCTGGGTGGTGAAGGCCTTGGTGGAGGCCACCCCGATCTCCGGGCCGGCGTGGGTGTAGAGCGTCCCCTGGCACTCGCGGGGGATGGCCGAGCCGAGCACGTTGCAGATGGCGTAGGCCCGGGCGCCCCGCTTCTTGGCCTCCTTGACGGCCGCCAGGGTGTCGGCGGTCTCGCCGGACTGGGAGATGGCGAGGACGAGGGTCCGCGGCCCCACCACCGGGTCGCGGTGGCGGAACTCGCTCGCCACCTCCACGTCCACCGCCAGGCGCGCCAGCTGCTCGATCATGAGCCGGCCGGAGAGCCCGGCGTGCCAGCTCGTGCCGCAGGCCACCACGACCACGCGGTCGATTCTCGCGGACCCAGTCGGCGTCGAGCTCCATGCCGTCGAGGACCACGTCCCCCTCCTCGAGCGAGACCCGCCCGCGGATGGTGTCGGTCACCGCCCGGGGCTGCTCGAAGATCTCCTTGTGCATGAAGTGCTTGTGGCCGTCCTTCTCGGCGGCGACCGCGCTCCACTCGATCTTGCGGGGCGTCCGCGACACCGGGTGCCCCTGGGCGTCCTCGATGGCGATCCCCTCGGGGGTGAGGACGGCCAGCTCGCCCTCCTCGAGGTAGCTCACGAGCCGGGTGTGCTCGAGGATGGCCGGGACGTCGGAGGCGAGGAAGCTCTCCCCCTCGCCGTAGCCCACCACGAGCGGGCTGGCGTTCTTGGCGGCCACGATGGTGCGCGGCGCCTTGTCCGACACCACCGCGATGGCATAGGTCCCGCGCACCTGCCCCAGCGCGAGCCGGACCGCCTGGGGGAGGTCGCCGTGCGCCGGCCCGTCGAGCGCATCCGAGATCAGGTGGGCGAAGATCTCGGTGTCGGTCTCGGACGTGAACTTGTGCCCCTTCGCCTGGAGCGCGCTCTTCAGCTCCAGGTGGTTCTCGATGATGCCGTTGTGCACCACGGCCACGCCGCCGTGGCGGTGGGGGTGGGCGTTCTCGTCGGACGGGCGCCCGTGGGTGGCCCAGCGGGTGTGCCCGATGCCGGTGCTGCCGGCGAGCGGCGACTCGCGCAGCCGGTCGACCAGGTTCTGGAGCTTCCCCTTGCTGCGCTGGATCTCGAGCCCCTTCGGCCCGATCACCGCCACGCCGGCGGAGTCGTATCCGCGATACTCGAGCCGGCGCAGGCCTCCCACCACGATGTCCACGCACGGGCGCGGACCGACGTACCCCACGATTCCGCACACGGCCTAGCGTCCCTTCCCGGAGCTCTTCGCCGCGGCCCGCTTCCGGGCCCAGCCGTTCTTGTTCACCTGCCGTGCACGGCCGAGCGCCAGCGCGCCGGCCGGGACGCTCTCGGTGAGGGTCGAGCCGGCGGCCACGTAGGCGCCCTTCCCGATGGAGATGGGCGCGACCAGGATCGAGTCGGAGCCCACGAAGACCCCGTCTCCGATCCGGGTGGGGTGCTTCTTCTCGCCGTCGTAGTTGCAGGTGATGGTGCCGCAGCCGACGTTCACGTCCGCGCCGATGGTGGCGTCGCCCAGGTAGGCGAGGTGGTTGGCCTTCGACCCCTTGCCCATCGAGGTCTTCTTCAGCTCCACGAAGTTCCCGACGTGGGCTCCCGCTCCCAGCGTCGACTCCGGGCGCAGGCGGGCGTAGGGCCCGGTCACGCACCCGTCGCCGACGCGGGCGCCGTCGAAGTGGCAGTAGGGCCGGACCTGCACCCCGTCTCCGACGACGGTGTCCACGAGGATGCTGCCCTGGCCGATGACGCAGCCCGAGCCGATCCGCGTGGTCCCGCGCAGGCGCACGCTGGGCTCGATGATCGTGTCCGGTCCCACGGTCACGCCCTCGTCGGCGTCGAACCGCTCCGGATCCTCGACGGTCACGCCCGCCTCCATGAGCGAGGAGGCGATGCGGCGGGTGAGCGCGCGGATCGCCAGCGAGAGGTCCTCCTGGTCGTTCACGCCGGAGGCCTCCACGGGGGAGACCCGCACCGCCACGGCGCCCGGGCCGTCCGCGGCCAGGGCCACCAGGTCGGTCAGGTAGAACTCGCGCTGGGCGTTCTTGGCGTCGACGCGCGAGAGGGTGGCCCAGAGGAAGTCGGCGTCGGCCGCGTAGAGGCCCGCGTTGACCTCCTTGATCTGCCGCTCCTCGGGCGTGGCGTCCTTCTCCTCGACGATCACCGCAGGGCCCTTGCCGGGCGAGTGGACGACGCGGCCGTAGCCCTCCGGGTTCTCGAGGTCCATCGTGGCGAAGGCGAGCGAGCCCGGGTTCCTGCGCCCCGACACGACCGCGTGGAGCGTGTGGGCGGTGAGCAGCGGGGTGTCCCCGGAGAGGATGAGGACCGGACCGTGGTGGCCGCGCAGCGCCGACTTCGCGGCGAGGACCGCGTGGGCGGTGCCGAGCTGCCTCTCCTGGCGGGCGAAGCGGAGCGGGGCGCCGGGCAGGGCCTCGCGCAGCGCCGCCTCCACCTCGTCGGCCTGGTGCCCGATCACGACCACGACCGGGTCCGCCCCGGCCTCGAGCGCGCGCTTCACCGGGAAGTAGACCATCGGCTTCCCGCAGACGCGGTGGAGGACCTTGGCCCGCTGGGTCTTCATGCGCGTGCCCTTGCCGGCGGCGAGGACGATGGCGGCGAGGGGGGTGCGCCCCTTCCCCTTCTTGGTGGGTCTCGGCATGGACGGGAGGCTAGGTCCGCGGCCGACCGGAAGCAAGAACCGCCGTCGTGGGGCGCGCCCTGCGGGGGCGTCCGGGCCGGTCGTGCTACCCATGAGGCCATGGCCCCGTCCCTCCTCCTCCCCCTCCTCGTCGCCCACGTCGCCGTCTCGCCGCAGGGAGCCGTGGCGACCGCCCACCCCGCCGCCAGCGAGGCGGGTGCCGCGGTGCTGCGGGCGGGCGGGAACGCGGCGGACGCGGCCGTGGCCGCTGCCTTCGCCCTGGGGGTCGTGGAGCCCGCAGAGCTCGGGAATCGGGGGAGGGGGGCTGGCGCTCGTGTACGTGGCCCGGGAGGACCGGGTCTACGCCATCGACTTCCGCGAGACGGGCGCCGCGGCGGCGACGGGCGACATGTTCCTCCGCGACGGCAAGCCGGACCCGCGCGCCTCCCGGTGCGGCGGGCTCGCCGTGGCCGTCCCCGGCGCCGTGAAGGGATACGCCGAGATCGCCCGCCGCTTCGGCCGGCGCAAGCTCTCCTCCCTCGTGGAGCCCGCGGTGAAGCTGGCCCGGGAAGGGGTCGTGGTGGGGCGCCACTACCTGCGCGGCGCGGCCGCCGCCGAGGGCTGCCTCCGGGAGGACCCCGCCGCGGCCCGGATCTTCCTCTCCGCCGCCCAGGGCGCGCCCGCGGCTCCCGGGCCCGGCTGGCGCCTCGTCCAGAAGGACCTGGCCGCCACGCTGCGCCACCTGGGGCGCGACCCCGAGGCCTTCTACCGCGGGCCGCTCGCCGACCGCATCGCCGCGGCGGTGCGCGCGCGCGGCGGCATCCTGACCGCGGCCGATCTCGCCGCCTACCGGACCCGGGAGCGCGAGGTCCTGTGGGGGAGCTACCGGGGCCACCGGGTGGCCGGGTTCCCCCCGCCGTCCGCCGGCGGCGCCATCGTCCTCGGCCTGCTGCAGGCGCTCGAGGCCGAGGACCCGGCCGGTGTCGGTCCCGCGCGGGAGCGATTCCTCCACGCCTTCGTCGAGGCGGAGAAGGTCCTCTTCGAGCGGCGCTCCGCCGGGCTCGGCGACCCCGACTTCGCGCGCGGCGCCGACGAGGTGGCCCGGGAGATGGCGTCGCCGGGCTTCGCCACCCAGGTCCGGGCCCGGATCCAGGAGCGCGCGACGCCGTCCGGGCTGCCCGGACCCGCCGCGCCCGCCGGGCACACCTCCCACGTCTCGGTGGTGGACGCGGAGGGGAACGCCGTGGCGCTGACCACCACCGTGAACCTCCAGTTCGGCTCGGGCGTGGTCGTGCCGGGGACGGGGATCCTCCTCAACGACGAGATGGACGACTTCGACGCCGCTCCGGGCGCCCGGAACGCCTTCGGGCTCCAGGGCGGCCAGGCCAACCTGCCCGCTCCCGGGAAGCGCCCCCTCTCGTCGATGGCGCCCACCCTCGTCTTCGGGCCGGACGGCCGGCTGCTGCTCGCCGTCGGCTCCCCGGGCGGCTCGACGATCCCGTCCACGGTCGCCTGGACCGTCCTGCGCGTGCTCGACGCCGGGCAGCCGCTCGACCAGGCCGTGGGCACGCCCAGGATTCACCATCAGTGGATGCCGGACGTGATCGTGGCCGAGCCGGGCGCCCTGCAGGACGCCACCCGCAAGGCGCTCGAGGCCCGCGGCCACCGCGTGGAGGAGATCCCCGGCCCGTTCGGGAATCCCCAGGCCGTCCGCGTCGACCCCGCCACGGGCTGGAGGGAGGGGGCGAGCGAGCCCCGGGGAGAGGGGCGCGCCGCCGGGCAGTGACCCGCGTTCGCCCGCCGCGGGTGCTACCCTCGCGGGGTGTTCTTCGACGCCTCCCTGCACGCCGGGTCGCTCCGGCCGCGCGACGCCGCCGACCTGCGCTTCTTCGGGGTCGAGGGAGCGCTCTGTCCGCTCCCGGAGGAGGGCACGCCCGTCACCGCGCCGCTCCTGCGCCGGGACTGGGGCGACCTCGCCGGGCGCACGGTGCGGTCGCTGCGCCGGGCCGGGCTGGGCGCCTTCGCCGCGCTGGCGGTCCCTCCGGCGCGCATCCCGTCGCGCGGCCTGGAGGCCCTGCTCGCCGAGCTGCCCGACTTCCTGTCGCAGCGGGGCGTGGCCGCCATCGGGCCGTTCGCCCTCGGGAGCGGCACGCCGCGGGAGGAGGAGGTGCTCCGCCGCCAGCTGGAGATGGCCGTCCTGCTGCGCCGGCCGGTGCTCGTCGCCACGCCGCCCCGGGAGCCGCTCCGGGGCACGCGCCGGGCGCTCGCCATCCTCCGGGAGAGCGGCGCTGGACCCGGGCCGGGTCCTCGTCGACGTGGTCGACGCCCGATCGGTCCGGCTCCTGCGCGCGGTGGGCTACGGCGCGGTGCTCTCGCTCGCCGCCGGTTCACGCGCAGTCGATGTCGCGGCGCAGACCGTCCGGGAGCTGGGGCCGGAGGGCATCTCGCTGGCCTCCCACGCCGGCGACGGGCTCGGCGACCTGCTCGCCATCCCGCGCGCCGCCGACCGGATGTCGCGGCTCGGCCTCTCCGACGCCGTCATCCGCCGCGTGTGCGGGCGGAACGCGCTCGCGGCGCTGGGGATCGGGCCGGACGAGGTCCGGGGCGCTTGCGCACCCATCGCCCGGTCCGGCCGCCGGCCTTCTCGGTGAGCTCGATCGACTCGATGCGCATGCCGCGCTCGTAGCGCTTCAGCATGTCGTAGACGGTCAGGCAGGCGGCGGCGACGGCGGCCAGCGCCTCCATCTCCACGCCGGTGCGGTCCACGGTGCGCACGGTGGCGAGCACCTCCACGCCGCCGGCGCGAGGGGCCACGTCGACCTCGATGCCGGAGAGCGCGATGGGGTGGCAGAGCGGGACGAGGTCGGGCGTGCGCTTGGCGGCCATGATCCCGGCCAGGCGCGCCGCCGCCACCACGTCCCCCTTCTCCGACTCCCCTCGCCGCAGGATGCCGAGCGTCGCCCGCGACATGGTGATCCGGCCGCGCGCCACCGCCACGCGCTCGGTGCGGGGCTTGTCCCCGACGTCGATCATCCGCACGGTGCGCGCTCCCGGTGTGTGGGTCAGTGGATGCCCTGCTCGCCCAGCCAGCGCTCCGCGTCGATGGCGGCCGCGCACCCCGATCCCGCCGCGGTGACCGCCTGGCGGTAGTTCGGGTCGGCGACGTCGCCGGCGGCGAAGATCCCGTCCTGGCTGGTCCGCGTGGTGGGCGACTTCACGTTCAGGTAGCCCACCTCGTTCATCTCCAGCTGGCCCTTGAACACGCCGGTGTTGGGCTCGTGGCCGATGGCGAGGAAGAAGCCCTGGACGGGGAGGATCCGGGTGCCGCCGTCCTTGGTGCTCTTGAGCCGCAGCCCCGTGACCGCCTTCCCGTCGCCGAGGACCTCGTCGACGCCCTGGTTCCACACGAACTCGATCTTCGGGATTCTTCCGCGCACGCTCCTGCATCACCTTGGAGGCGCGCAGCTCGGAGCGCCGGTGCACGACGTAGACCTTGGTCGCGTACTTGGTGAGGAAGGTGGCCTCCTCGAGCGCGGTGTCCCCGCCGCCCACGACCGCCACGTCGACGCCCCGGAAGAAGAAGCCGTCGCAGGTGGCGCAGGCCGACACGCCCTTGCCCTGGTAGGCCTTCTCCGACGGGATGCCCAGCCACTTGGCCGACGCGCCGGTGGCGACGATGATCGCGTGGGCGGTGAACTCCTCCGCCTCCGACCAGAGCCGGAACGGCCGCGTGGAGAGGTCGACGCGGGTGATCTCGCCGGGGATGAACCGGGTCCCGAAGCGCTCGGCCTGGCCCTTCATCCGCTCCATCAGCTCGGGCCCCATCACGCCCTCGACGAAGCCGGGATAGTTCTCCACCTCGGTCGTGATGGTGAGCTGCCCGCCGGGCTGCATCCCCTCGAACAGCACGGGGGAGAGGTTGGCGCGCGCCGCGTAGAGGGCGGCGGTGTATCCGGCGGGGCCGGAGCCGATGATGGCCAGCTTCTCGTGCTGGGGCATGTTTTCTCCACGTAGAGGGGGGTTCCAGGGGATTCTAGCCCCTTCGAGCCGCGATGTCACGGAGAGGTTCGGGGCGGCGCGCCCGTGCTAGCATCCCGCCGTGCTTCCGACCGTGCTGCGGCAGTGCCCCCTCTTCGAGTCCCTCTCCGCCGAGCAGCTGGGGAAGGTGTCCGAGATCGCGGCCCGCAGGGAGTTCGCCCGGGGGCAGGTGGTCTTTCGCGAGGGATCGACGGGGGACGAGATGTACGTCGTCCTGGACGGCACGGTGCGCATCTCGAAGGAGATCCCCGGCGCGGGCGAGGAGGCGCTCACCCTGCTCGGGCCGGGCACCTACTTCGGGGAGATGGCCGCCATCGACGACGCGCCGCGGTCCGCCGATGCCGTGGCCCACACCGCCTGCGCGCTGCTCGCCATCCGCCGCGAGGACCTCGACCGGATCATGTTCCTCGACAAGGACCTGGCCTACGCGGTGCTCTGGGCGTTCGTCCGGACGCTGTCGTCGCGGCTGCGCGAGACGAGCGAGAAGCTTCGCTCCTTCTTCGCCTTCGCGGGCCCGTCGGGCGGAGCGCCTCCGCCGGCCTAGCGTCCGGCAGTCGCGCCGAAGCCGCGTCCGTCCCCCAAAAGAGAAATGCCCGAGACACTTCGGGTTCTCGGGGGGGACGAGAACTCGCCGTGCCTCGGGCTCGGAGGAGCCAAACAGCAGCACCACACGCATTCATCTCTGCGCGGCTCGTGCCAAGCCGGGCCAAGAGGCAACCATGGATGATTCCTGGATCCGATTCCGGCGCCGGCCTGGGTGCAGCCGAACCCCGGGTTCGATCATCCCACCCGCGACTACCCGGAACGCTGCGCCCAGAACAGGATGCGCTGGTACGTGTAGGCGTACGGGCGCTCGTCCGGGATGGTCCGGATGATCCGTTCGCGGTACGCGTCGAGGTAGCGCGGCCAGAGGTCGGCCGGCAGCCGCTTCTCGTAGTCCGTGAGCAGGGTTCCCCGGCACCACTCCACCACGTCGGCGGGCTCGGAGAGCTCGTGGACGTAGACCTGGAGCCGGACCTCCTGCTCCGCGAACCCGAGCCGCCGCAGCAGGAGCGCGTACTCGACCGGGGTGAGCACGGAGCGGTGCCGGACGTAGCCCTGGAGCGCCGACGCGAAGGGCTCCTCCCGGGCGAGCTCGTTCGCGAGCCGATGGGAGGCGTGGGTCTGGTTGGCCGGGACCTGGACGGCGAGCTGCCCGCCCGGAGCCACCAGCCGGGCCAGCCGCCCCAGGAGCACGGGGTGATCGGGAAGCCAGTGCAGCGCGGCGTTGGAGAGGACGAGGTCGTAGCCGCCGGCGGGTGCGTCGAGGCGACCGATGTCGCCCGTCGCGAAGGTGAGCCCATCCCCGGCGAGCGGCGCCGCCTTCTCGAGCATGGCCGGCGAGGAGTCGACACCCAGCGTGGATCGGGCCCGCAGCCGCCGGTGGGCCTCGCCCGTCAGCTCGCCGGTGCCGCAACCCAGGTCGACCACCCGCATGCCCGGGACGGGGCGGACCATCGCGAGGAGGTCGAAGAAGGGGCGGGAACGCTCGGCGCGGAATCGGGCGTAGAGCTCCGGTTTCCAGACGTCGTGGGACATGGTTCCTCTCCGGCGGCGAAGGATACCACCCCGCCAGCCGTCCGGGCGCCCCGCAAGGGCCCCGACCCATGGGAGGGAATGCCGTTGACCGGTGGGTGGTTGTCGAGAACAATCCCCGCCTTCCAACCCCCAGCAACCGGGAGTCCAATGCCGTTCTCGCCCCGCCACTTCCTCGCGGTCGTCGCCGCCCTCGGCGCGCTGGCCTGCACCTCGCCGTCCACCACCCAGGCCAAGTCCGCCGCCGCCCCGGCCGCCGACCCCAACGCGCCCGTCGCCAAGATCGGCGCCGAGGTCATCTCCGCCAAGGACCTCGAGGAGTTCGGCAAGGGCGAGTTCAAGAAGCTCGACCAGCAGTACCAGGAGCAGCTGTACCAGATGAAGCGCCAGGCCCTCGACTCCATGATCATGAAGAAGATCGTCGAGGCCAAGGCCAAGGCCGCCGGCAAGACGCCCGAGGACTACGTGAAGGCCGAGGTCCTCGACAAGCTCCCGCTGCCCAGCGACGCCGAGATCCAGCAGGTCTACGACGCCGCCAAGGCCCAGGGCCGCGACCTGCCGCCCATCGCCCAGGTGAAGGAGACCATCGTCCGCTTCATCCAGCAGCAGAAGGCCCAGGCAGCCGCCCAGGCCTACTACGACAAGCTGAAGACCGAGGCCAAGGTGGAGATCCTCCTCCCCGCCTACCGGCCGCCCCGCCAGGCCGTCGAGGCGAAGGGCCCGTCGCGCGGCCCGGCCAACGCGCCCGTCACCATCGTCGAGTTCTCCGACTTCGAGTGCCCCTACTGCAGCCGCGCCGAGGAGACCGTCTCCGAGGTGGTCCGCGTCTACGGGGACAAGATCCGGGTCGTCTACCGCGACCTGCCGCTGCCCAACCACACCCACGCGCCCAAGGCCGCCGAGGCCGCGCACTGCGCCGGCGAGCAGGGCAAGTACTGGGAGATGCACGCCAAGCTCTTCGCCAACCAGCGCGCCCTCGAGGTCCCGGCGCTGAAGGGCTACGCCAAGGACCTGAAGCTCGACCAGGCCAAGTTCGACAAGTGCCTCGACTCCGGCGCCACCGCCGCGCTGGTCGAGGAAGGGAAGAAGGCCGGCAACGAGCTCGGCATCAACGGCACCCCGGCGTTCTTCGTGAACGGCATCATGATCAACGGCGCCCAGCCGTTCGATGCCTTCAAGGAGATCATCGACGTCGAGCTGGCCCAGAAGTAGGCGACTCGGATTGGCGAGCCCGGCTCCGCCCCGCTAAGAAGGGGTGGGCCGGGCTTTCCTCATGGGCGCATACGACCACGGAGACATCTCCGCCATCGCGGAGCGAAGGAAGACGCGGCGCATCCACGTCGGTCCCGTCCCCATTGGCGACGGGGCGCCGGTGGCGGTGCAGTCCATGACCACCACCCAGACCGCCGACGCCGCCTCCACGCTGGCCCAGATCCGGGCGCTGGCGGCCGAGGGGGCGGACCTGGTTCGGGTCGCCGTCCCCGACGCGGAAGCCGCCGCCGCGCTCGCCGAGATCGTCCGCGGCTCCCCGGTGCCGCTCGTCAGCGACATCCACTTCGACTATCGCCTGGCGCTGGCGGCCCTCGAGGCCGGGATCCACTGCGTCCGCCTCAACCCCGGCAACATCGGGAACCCGTCGCGCGTGCGCGAGGTGGTCAAGGCCGCCCGCGACCGCAAGGTCCCCATCCGCATCGGCGTGAACGCCGGATCGCTGGAGGAGGACATCGTCGCGAAGCACGGCTGGCCCACCGCCGAGGGGATGGTGGAGAGCGCCGAGCGCCACATCCGCCTGCTCGAGGACGAGGGCTACCAGGAGATCAAGGTCTCCCTGAAGGCCCACGACATCGGCATGACGGTGGCGGCCAACCGGCTCTTCTCGCAGCGCTTCGACTACCCGCTCCACCTCGGCATCACCGAGGCCGGCACGCTCATGACCGGGACCATCAAGAGCGCCGCCGGGCTGGCCATCCTGCTGGCCGCGGGCATCGGCGACACGCTCCGCGTGTCCCTGGCCGCCGACCCGGTCGAGGAGGTCAAGGTCGGACGCAGCCTGCTCAAGGCGCTCGGCCTCAAGTTCGGCGGGGCCACGCTCACGGCCTGCCCCACCTGCGGCCGCTGCTCGGTCGCCATGATCCCCATCGCCGAGCGGGTCGAGCAGCGCCTCTCCAAGCTGAAGGGCGAGGTGAACGTCGCCGTGATGGGGTGCGAGGTGAACGGCCCGGGCGAGGCGGCCGCCGCCGACGTGGGCGTGGCCTACGGGCACGGCGGCGTGGGCCTGCTCTTCAAGAGCGGCAAGATCGTGAAGCGGATGAAGGCCGAGGACCTCGAGGAGGCGCTGGTGGCCGAGGCCGAGCGCATCTCCGCCGAGCGCGAGGCCAAGTAGCGGAGCGACGGAACGGCCTCCCGTGGGCAGGACGCCTGGCCGGGATCAGGTCGAGACGTCGCCGCCCAGGTAGGCCGCGCGCACCCGGGGATCGGCCGCCAGGTCCCGGGACGGCCCCTCGAGCACGATGTTGCCGCGCTCGAGCACGTAGGCGTGATCCGAGACCTGGAGCGCGAGCCGGGCGTTCTGCTCGACGAGCAGCACGGTCGCGCCCTCCCTGTGGATGGCCTCGACCAGCTCGAAGATGCGGGCCACCAGCAGCGGGGCCAGCCCCATCGACGGCTCGTCGAGCAGCAGGATGCGCGGTCGCATGAGCAGCGCCCGCGCGAAGGCCAGCATCTGCTGCTCGCCGCCGGAGAGGGAGCCGGCGGCCAGCTTGCGCCGCTCGCCCAGGACCGGGAAGCGCTCGTACTGCGCGTCGATGCGCCGGCGGAGCTCCGCGCCGGGCGGGCGCGGGGTGCGGGCCTCGGCGGCGATGAGGAGGTTCTCCTCGATGCTCATGCGGGCCAGGATGCAGCGCCCCTCGGGCACGAGCACGATGCCCTCGGCGACCGCGCGGTGGGCCGGCAGCCCGGTCACGTCCCGGCCCTCGAGCAGCACCTGGCCCCGCTCCGGCCGGAGCAGGCCGGCCACCGCCGCCAGCGTGCTGGTCTTGCCCGCGCCGTTCGGGCCGATCAGGGTGACCACCTGGCCGGCGTCCACCCGGAGCGAGAGGTCGCGCACGGCGTGGACGTGGCCGTACGAGACGTGGAGCCCCTTCACCTCGAGCAGCGGCGTTCCCGGGGCGCTCACGCCGCGGCCTCCCCGCCCAGGTAGGCGGCGATCACGGCGGGATCCCGCGCCACCTCGGCCGGCGTCCCGTCGGCGATGACCTTGCCGAAGTCGAGCACGGTGATCCGGTCGCACACGTCCATCACCAGCTTCACGTTGTGCTCGACGAGCAGCACCGAGTGGCCGGCCCGGGCCACCCCGCGGATGAGCTCGGCGATGGCGGCCACCTCCCCCGGGTTCATCCCCGCGGTGGGCTCGTCGAGCAGCATCACCCGGGGCGCCGAGGCGAGGGCGCGCGCGATCTCGACGCGGCGCTGCTCGCCGTAGGAGAGGTTGCTGGCCCGCTCCCCGGCCCGCGCGGAGAGCCCCACCCGCTCGAGGAGCGCCAAGGACGCCTCCTGCGCCGCCCGCTCCTCCACGCCGGCGGAGGGGAGGAAGAGCATGCGGCGCCAGAGCGGCGCGTGCCGCTTCAGGTGCGCGCCGACGAGCACGTTGTCGGCGGCGGAGAGCGCCGGGAAGAGCCGGATGTTCTGGTAGGTGCGGGTCACGCCCAGCCCGGCGATCCGGTGGGGCGGGAGCCCGTCGAGCCGGACCCCGTCGAGCGCGATGGCGCCGGAGGTGGGCGGGATGAGCCCGGAGACGAGGTTGAGGAGCGTGGTCTTCCCCGCGCCGTTCGGGCCGATGAGCCCGTGGACCTCGCCCGCGCCGACCGCGAAGGAGGCGCCGTCCACCGCCGCCAGCCCGCCGAAGGTCCGGCGGACTTCCCGGAGCTCAAGCAGCATGGGCCTCCCGCCTCGACCGCCGCCAGGCGCGCAGCCGGGTCGGAAGGGAGGAGATGCCCGCGGGCAGGAAGAGGATCACGAGCAGGAGCACGAGGCCGTTCACGAAGAGCCGCACCGGCCCGGGCGCGAGCCCGATCCGCGAGCTGATCTCCCGGAGCACCTCGGGGAGCAGCGTGAGGAAGGTGGCGCCGACCACCGGGCCCGTAGAAGACCGAGGTGCCGCCCACCACCGCGTAGACCAGCATGTCCACCACGCGGGTGAAGGAGTAGGTGCCGGGCGCGACCATGAAGGTGTAGTGGGCCTCCAGCGCGCCGGCCAGGCCGGCGAAGGCGGCGCCCAGCGCCAGCATGGCGAGCTTGTAGCGCGCCGCGTGGATGCCCATGGTCCGGGCCGCCGGCTCGTCCTCGCGGATGGCCTCGAGGGCGTACCCCACGCGGGAGCCGCGGATCCGCCAGAGCACGAAGAGGGCCGCGAGGAGCGCCAGGTAGATCATCCAGATGGAGGTGCGCTGGGGGACGGCCGTGAGGCCGAGGGCGCCGTTCGTGAAGTCGAGGTTCACGAAGAAGAGGCGCACCACCTCGCCGAAGCCGATGGTGGCGATGGCCAGGAAGACCCCCTTCAGCCGCAGGACGGGCAGGCCCAGGGGGATGGCGACCAGGGCGGGGAGGAGGGTGGCCACCGCCAGGTTCACGAGGAAGGGGGCCTGGGTGTGGAAGGTGAGGATGGCCGACGCGTAGGCGCCGATGGCCATGAAGGCCGCCTGGGCCAGCGAGAGCTGTCCGCAGGAGAGGGTGGTGTACACGGATAGTGCAAGAAGCCCGTTCAGCCCGACGAAGGCCACGGTGGACTGGTAGGTGAGCCAGAGGTCCTGGAGGGCGCCGGGCGACACGCGCGATCAGGCCTCGCGGAGGGCGGCGGAGCCGAACAGCCCGCGCGGGCGCAGGACCAGCACCAGGAAGAGGACGCCGAAGGCCACCACGTCCCGGTAGGAGGAGCCGATGGTGGCCACCGTGAAGACCTCGAGGAGGCCCAGCGCCAGTCCGGCCAGCGCCGCCCCGGGCATGCTCCCCATGCCGCCGAGGACGATGACCGCGAGCCCCTTCAGCTCCACCGACCGGCCCATGTCCGGGGCCACGTTGTTGAAGGCCAGCCCGAAGAGCACGCCGGCGGCCGCCCCCAGCGCCGAGGACAGGAAGAAGGAGGCGGAGATGATGCGGTCCACGTCCACGCCCAGCACCTTCGCCGCCCGGGGGCTCTCCGCCACGGCCCGGATGCGCCGCCCGAGCAGGGTCCGGCGGAGCAGCCAGGTCAGGCCCACCAGCATGGCCACCGCGATGGCGATGATGACGAGCTGGAGCTCGGAGACCACCGCGTCGCCGATCTTCAGCGTCCGGGTGGGCACCGTGCCGAACGGGAAGCGCTCCACGTCCGGCCCGAAGATCTGCGACACCACCGCCTCCAGGATGGTGGCCAGCGCGATGGAGCTGATGAGCCCGGCGATGTTGGAGTCGCTGCGCCCGCGCAGCGGCCGGAAGGCGACCCGGTCCACCAGCATGCCGAGGAGCCCGCCGGCGAGCACCGCCACCGGGAACGCCGCCACCATCGGCATGTGGAGGTGGGCGACGAGGACCAGCGCCGCGTAGGCGCAGATCATGAAGACGGCCTGGTGCGCGAGGTTGAGGATGTCGAGCACGCCGAAGACCAGCGTGTACCCCAGCGCGAAGAGCGCGTAGATGCTCCCCAGGAACAGGCCGTTGACGATCTGCTGCCCCACGCGGTGCGGTCCCGTGGGCTACTGCAGGATCTCGAACTTCCCGTTCTTCACGACCTGGACCGCCGCCGCGTGGTTGCCGTCGCGGTTGGGCAGGAAGGAGAACTTGCCGAGCGGCGTGGGCAGGTCCTTCACCTTGGCGAAGCCGGCCTTGATGTCGTCGCGGCCGCCCTTCATGCCGGCCTGGGCGATGGCGTCGGCGATGACCAGCACGCCGGTGTAGGCCTGGGCGCAGAACTGGTCGGGGTCGTTGCCGCGGGCCTTCTGGCCGGCGATGAACGCCAGGTTCACCGGGTCGGTGGAGGCCTTGTTCCAGGCCGTCCCGACGAGCACGCCCTCGGCGGCCGGGCCGGCGTTGGCCATGAACTTGGGGGAGTTGAAGCCGTTGCCGCCCATGACGGGCACGTTCCAGCCCAGCTGGCGGGCCTGGCTCACGATGGCGGCGGCCTGCTCGACGAGCGCGGACACCATGAGGAACTCGGGGTTCTTGGCCTTCAGCGCGGTGAGCTGCGCGTTGAAGTCGCGGTCCTTGGTGGCGAAGGTCTGGATGTCGAGGATCTGCACGCCCTGGGCCTCGAGCGCGGCCTTCATGACGTCGAACCCCGCCTTGGTGAAGACGTCGTCGTTGCCGTAGAGGATGGCGGCCGTCTTGAAGCCGAGCTTGGCCTTCGCAATCTGGAGCGCGGACGGGATGACCTGGCCCTCGGTGAGGGAGACGCGCCAGATGTAGTCGCCGATGTCGGTGATGCCCTTGGGCGCGGTGTTCGACACCGCGACCACCGGGGTCTTCCCGCCCTGGGCGATGGGGTCGGCTGCCGTGGCGGTGGTGGAGAGCGTCGGACCGATGATGGCGCTCACCTTGTCGCGGTTGATGAAGCGCTGGTAGACCGCGATGCCCTGCTCCTTGGAGGTGCCGTCGTCCTCGAGGACGAGCTCGAGCGTGACGCCCTTCAGCTTGCCGCTCTTGTTCACGTCGTCGATGGCGGCCTGCACGCCGTACTTCTGCTGGGCGCCGTAGGCGGCGGCGTTTCCGGTGATGGAGAAGGCCGCGCCGATCTTGACGGGTTCGGCCGAGGCGAGGGAGGGAGCGGCGAGAAGGGCGGCCGCCGCGGCGGCGAGCCAGCGAACATTGGGCTTCATTCGACCTCCAGGTGACGAGGTGGGGACCGAGTTTCGTATCACCCGCGGCGACGCCGGGACAAGTGGAGCGAAAAGTCGCCCCGGGACCTCGAAATCCCCCTTGAGGGGCTAGGCGCACGCCCCCAGCCCGTGCGTGTACGTTTCCGGTCCGTCAATGACGAAATTGAGCGTCGTCAAGTTTTCGGGTCCCGTCGGGGGGCATGACGCGCCGCAACTTGCGATGTCACCAAACGCATGCGAGAAGTTTGCACACTCGCCGAGAGGCCGCCGCCCCGGCGTTGGCGCCGTTCCCGCACGGTCGAACCGGAGGATAAACGTGAGAATCAAGGCTCTCTTCAGTCTGGCAGTTCTCGGATACGCCGGCCTGGCACTTGCCCAGGCGACACCCGCGCAGAATGTGGTCGTGGAGGAGAAGAAGACCGAAACGGTCACCGTGGTCGTCAAGGAGACGCCGAAGCCGCCCGACTTCGTGTTCGAGCTCCACGGCTTCACCTCGATGTCGCTGTACTTCCAGGACGCCCAGTTCGGCGTCGGCACCGCGCCGGCCAACGGCCAGCAGGCCCTCAACGCCCTGAAGCGCTGGGACACGGACAAGCCGCTCTTCGGCGCCGACATCCGCCAGACCCGGCTCAACTTCTCCGTGCGCGGCCCGCGAGATCCTCGGCGGCGCCACCCCGAAGGCGGTCGTCGAGTTCGACCTCTTCGGCGGCGACGGCCCCGGCGGCTTCGGCGACGTCTCGATCTTCCCCCGCGTCCGCCTCGCCTACACCGAGCTGAAGTGGGCGAACACCACGCTGCAGTTCGGCCAGCAGAACATGCTCATCGTCGGCATGATCCCGCAGTCCCTCCGCGGCATCGCCTTCCCCATGACGTACGGGGCCGGCACGGTCGGCTGGAGGCAGCCGGGCATCTTCGGCTACCACACCTTCGGCGGCGACACGAAGTTCGAGTTCGCCTGGTCGATCCAGCGCGCTGGCTGGCAGAACACCGTCCTGGCCGACAACGTCGGCCTCGGCGTCTCCTCCGGCCTCCCGGCCCTCGAGGCCCGCGGCAAGCTGTCGATGGGCAAGATGCTCGACGTCTGGATCGGCGGCCACTGGCAGGTCGAGGACCGCAACGGCCCCGGCGTCATCGAGGACAAGGCCAACTGGACGACCCTCACCACCGCCCTCGGCAACGTCGGCATGAAGCTCGACACCGGCATGGTCGTCGTCCAGGGCAGCGCCTGGTACGGCAAGAACACCTACCCGGTGCTCGGCAACGTGGTCCAGCCCGTCCCCGCCACCTACAAGGGTGACGTGTTCGGCTACGGCGCCTGGGGTCAGGCCGGCCTGAACTTCTCGAAGGAGTTCTCGATCTGGTACACCTTCGGCATCGACCACCCGCTCTACAGCAACATCTTCGCGGCCAACATGTCGATCATGCGGAACATCAACAACGTCGGCATGATCCGCTACCAGACCGGTGGCTTCGCGATGGGCGCGGAGTGGCTGTACTCCCGCGCGACCATGAACGTCGCCGCTGCGGCGACGAACACGCAGGCCCAGCTGAACGCCGACAACGTGATCAAGGCGAACCAGATCACGGCGACGTTCAACTACTACTTCTAGCCGCAACGAAGGAGTAGCATTCTCCCGCCCCCGCGCCCCCGTGGCGCGGGGGCGGTTTCGCTTCCAGCGCCCCACGTCGAACCCGGAGCCCCCTCGCCCATGGCCGAACCCCTCGACTTCCGCTGCGTCGACTACCCGGAACCGCACCGGGAGCGGACCCGCCGCCTGCTCGCCGCCCACCCGGAGGCGAAGCTGCTGCAGGGCCCGGAGCCGATGTCGGGGATCATCCTGCTGGGCGTCGTCGGGCTGCAGCTGGCGATGGCGTGGGTCCTGCGGGACCAGAGCTTCTGGATCGTGCTGGCGGCGGCGTGGCTCCTCGGCGCGGTCGCCGACCACGCGCTGTGGGTCCTCATCCACGAGGCCTCCCACAACCTGATCGTGCGCACTCCCTGGGTGAACTCGCTCGCCGCGCTCGTCGCCAACCTCCCCATCGTCTTCCCGGGCGCCATCGCCTTTCGGCGCTACCACCTGCTCCACCACGCCTGGCAGGGGGACCCGGAGATCGACGCGGACCTGGCCGCCCCCGCCGAGGCGCGCCTGGTCGGGCGCTCCACCGTGCGCAAGACCCTCTGGCTCCTCTTCTACTTCCTCGCCCAGGGGCTGCGGGCCACGCAGCTGAAGCGGATCAAGCTCTGGGACGCCTGGTACATCGCGAACGTGACCGTCCAGGTGGCCTTCGTCCTCGCGGTGGTCCACTTCGCCGGCTGGATGGCGCTCGGCTACCTGTTCATGTCCTCCGCCTTCGCGATCGGGCTCCACCCGGTGGGCGCGCGCTGGATCCAGGAGCACTACCTCACGTTCCCGGGGAACCAGGAGACCTTCTCCTACTACGGGCCCATGAACGTGGTGGCGCTGAACGTCGGCTACCACAACGAGCACCACGACCTCATGCGCGTTCCCTGGAGCCGGCTGCCGGCCCTCAAGAAGATGGCGCCCGAGCTCTACGAGCCGCTGCACTTCCACCGGAGCTGGTCCGCGCTCCTCTGGCGGTTCCTCACCGATCCCGAGATCACGCTCTACAGCCGCGTGATCCGGCACGGAACGGCCGGTACCGGGCGCATCGAGCCCGCCGCCTAGGGGTACGGGCGTACAATGGCGCCATGCGGCGCGCCTGCCTGGCCGCGGCCTTCACGGCCGCCCTTGCCGGGTGCGCCACGTCGCGCCCGTCGTTCCGCTGCGAGGCGAGCGGGGGCCCGGCGTGGCGCGCCGTGTACTCCGAGCACTTCGTGGTGGTGACCGACCTCGACTCCGAGCGACGCCCGCGAGCTGTCCCGGGAGCTCGACCGGGTCCGCACCGGGGTGGCCACCTCCCTCTTCCGGAACCGCCACAATCCGCCGGTCCGTCCGACCGTCATCGCCTTCCGGTCCACGGCCGACTTCGAGTCGTTCGCGCCCGGCGGCGCGGCCGCCTACTACGCGAGCGGCGCGTCGGACCCCAAGAATCGTCATGCCGGGAAAGCCTCGGGACGGAGCAGCGCCGGGTGCTGGCGCACGAGCTCGCCCACCACGTGGCCTCCTACGTCCTGCTCCGCGACTCCGCGCTGGCTCTCCGAGGGGCTCGCGACCTGGGCCGAGACCATCGGCGTCACCGCCAGGGGGCGGCGGATGGTCACCGAGGCGCTCCCGCCCGGGCGCCGCCCGCTCACCCGGCCGCAGCGCATCCCGGCGGCCCGGCTGCTCGCCTGGAACGGCGACGTGCCCCCGGAGAGCCTCGGCGCGTACTACGACGCCGCCTGGCTGCTCGTGCACTTCCTGACGAGCCAGGAGCCCGATCGGCTCGGGCGGCCTTCGAGGCCCGCCTGGCCGGAGCCGCGGACCCGGACGAGGCGTTCCGCGACCACCTTCCCGGAGTGGGACCCGCGCGTGCCCGGGCGCGCTCGACCTCCTCGACACGCAGCTCGACGCCTGGGCGCGCAACGGCCGCTTCCAGGGGCGCCCGGTGACCGTCGATCCCGGCGCCGGTGTTCGCCGAGCAGCCGGTGGCGCCGGCCGAGGTCCATGCCGTCCGCCTGCTGCTCTGGAGCGCAGGGCGGACCGGCGAGGGCGACGAGGAGGCCCGCCGGCGCGAGCTCGCCGAGGCGCTCGCCGAGGACCCGGCGCATCCCGTCCTGCTTCGCCTGCTGGCCCGGCAGGACGGGATCGATCCCGCTCCCGCTGGCCCGCGTCTCGGTGAAGGGACACCCCGGCGACTCGCGCGCCTGGAGCTTCCTCGCCGACTCGCTCCCCGCCGCCGACCGGGCCGAGCGCGAGGCCGCGCTCCGCCGCGCCGTCGACCTCGCGCCCGGAGAACCCCCTGGCGCTCTCCGCCCTGGCCCGCCTGCTCCTCGAGGCGGGGCGGTCCGGGCGAGGCGCTCCCGCCGTCCCGGAAGCCGGTCCAGCTCTCTCCCGTTCAGCCCGGAGGTCCTCGACACCTACGGCGCGGTGAGCGCCGACCTCGGCAACTGCGGGCAGGCGGTGCTGGCCGCCCGGCGCGCCATCGACGTCTATCCCGAGCGGGGCGGCCCGGAAGGACGCATGCGGCTCGAGGAGCGGCTGTCCGGCTACGAGGCCCTCTGCGGCGTGCACCGTCCCTGACGCCGGCGGGTCGGCCCGAACCCATCGGACGTTCGTTCCTCCGGCTCCCGGTGGGGTATAAACGCGGCCACCATGCAACTCGCACGCTACAGCCAGATGTTCATCCCCACGCTGAAGGAAGCGCCCGCCGACGCGCAGGTCGCCTCCCACCGGCTGCTCGTCCGCGCCGGGTTCATCCGCCAGCTCGGCGCCGGGATCTACGATCACCTGCCGCTGGCCCGCCGCTCGCTCGCCAAGGTCGAGCGGATCGTCCGGGAGGAGATGGACGCCATCGGCGGCCAGGAATTCCACCTGCCGGCGCTCCACCCGGCGGAGATCTGGAAGGAGAGCGGCCGCTGGGACGTGATGGGCGAGAACATGTTCCGCCTGAAGGACCGGAAGGGCGCCGACTACTGCCTGGGCATGACCCACGAGGAGATCTTCACGGCGATCGCCCGGGACGAGCTGCGCAGCTACCGGCAGCTCCCGCAGGTCTGGTACCAGATCCAGACCAAGTTCCGCGACGAGCCGCGGCCCAAGTCCGGGGTGCTCCGGGTCCGCCAGTTCACCATGAAGGACGCCTACTCCTTCGACGTGGACGCGGCCGGACTCGACAGGAGCTACGAGGATCAGCGCCGGGCCTACGAGAAGATCTTCACCCGGTGCGGCCTCGACTTCGTGGCGGTGCAGGCCCACTCCGGCGCGATGGGCGGTTCCGGCTCGCAGGAGTTCATGGTCCGGACCGACGCCGGCGAGGACGACGTCGCCGCCTGCCCGAAGTGCCGCTACGCCGCCAACACCGAGACGGCCCGGAGCCGGGGACCGGCCCGGCCCCTCGACGCGGGCGAGCGGCTCGACGCGCCGCGCAAGTTCCCCACCCCGGGCGTGCGCACCATCGAGGCGCTGGAGCGCGCCCCGCACGGCCGCCCCGCCGCGCGGCAGCTGAAGACGCTCGTCTACATGGGCGACGAGAAGCCGGTCCTGGCCGTGGTCCGCGGCGACGACGAGCTCGACGAGGCCAAGCTCCAGACCGCCACCGGCGCGGCCCTGGTCCGCCCGGCCCGCCCGGAGGAGATCCGGCCGCTTGCTGGGCGCCGATGCCGGATCGCTCGGCGCCGTGGGCGTCCGCCACGTCCCGGTGTTCGTGGACGCCACCCTCGCCGACGCGGCCGGGATGGTCACGGGTGCGAACGAGAACGACGTCCACCTCGAGGGCGTGGACGTGAAGCGGGACGTCGCCGCCGGGCGCCTCGCCGACCTGCGCAAGGTGAAGTCCGGCGAGGGGTGCACCCAGTGTGACGGCACGCTCGAGCTCTTCAAGGCGCTGGAGGTGGGGCACATCTTCAAGCTCGGGCACCAAGTACTCGGTGTCGATGGGAGCGAACGTCCTGCTCGCCGACGGCAAGGAGACGCCCATCGTCATGGGGAGCTACGGCATCGGGGTGGAGCGGGTCATGGCGGCCGCCGTCGAGCTGCACCACGACGCCGACGGGATCGTCTGGCCCTTCTCCATCGCCCCGTTCCACGCCACGGTGCTCACCATGGGCAAGGAGCCGGAGCTGCGAAGGCCGCGGAGGAGGTCGCCGCCGCGCTCGGGCGCGCCGGGATGGAGGTCCTCTTCGACGACCGCGACGAGCGGGCCGGGGTGAAGTTCAAGGACGCCGACCTGATCGGCATCCCGCTGCGGATCGCGGTGGGGAAGCGGGGGCTCGCCGAGGGCAAGGTGGAGTGGAAGCTGCGTCGGGGCAAGCAGGTCGATCTCGTGCCGCTGGCTGACCTGGAGGCCCGCGCGCGGGCGCTCCTGGAAGCCGAGGTGAAGTGAGGGAGCCGTGCGCTTCACGCTCGCCATCGGTCCCGAGGGACGCATCGGCCTGCCGCGTCGCGAGGCCGACCTCCTCGGCCTCCTCGACGGCGATCCGGTGGAGATGCAGTCGGTGCCCGGCGCCTTCGCGATGCTGCGCGGCGCCCGGCGCGAGCTGCCCGCGCCCTACCTGGCCGGGTCGCTGCGGTCGCTCTCGGCGCCCGAGGTCTTCCACTTCCTGTCGACCTCGCTGAAGACCGGCACGCTGCTCCTGTCCTTCGGGGCGGGCGGCCACGACGCCAAGCTGCCGGACGCGCCGGAGGGGCTCCGCCGCAAGACGGTGAGCTTCCGCGACGGCCAGGTGACCTTCGCGTCCTCCAGCGAGCGCGCCGATCGCCTGGGCGCGGTGCTCTGGCGAAACGGGCTGGTCCCGGCCGAGGAGCTCGCGCGCTGCGGCCGGCTGGTGGCAGGCGGCGCGGCCGCTCGGGCAGGTGCTCGTGGAGGAGGGGCTCCTCGACCCCGGCCAGCTCTACGGCGCCATGGGCCTCCAGATCCGCGACATCGTGCTCGGCGCCTTCCTCGACGCGGACGGGGAGTTCGTCTTCGTGGAGGGGCGAGCCGACGAGCGGAACGCCGTGCGGTTGCCCGAGCGCACCCGCGACCTGCTCCTCGAGGGGATGCGGAGGCGGGAAGAGGTGGAGCGGCTCGCGCCGGGCTTGCCGGAGCGCGACGCCGTCGCCGTCCGGACCGCGGGAGGATCCGGCGATCCGGGAGAGAAGGGCCGGCGGCTGCTCGACACCCTCGACGGCGTCCGGACCGTCCGGCGCGCGCTCGACGACGCCTGGCTGGGGACCTACGAGGGGATGCGCATCCTCGACGAGCTGGTGCGGAGCGGCTGGGTGGCCCGTGCGGCCCCCCGCGCCTCCGAGCCGGAGGGAGCACCGGAGCGGGCCGTTCCCGCGGGCGGTCCGTTCGAGGCCTACGCCCGCATCATCCGCCACGTGTTCGAGGAGCTGTCCCGCGTCCAGCCCGACGCCGGGCGCCGCCTGGAGAGCTTCTTCGAGCGGCTCCCCCCGGGCCGGCGCGCGGTGTTCGACGGCGTGCGCATCGGCGCCGAGGGAGACATCGACGTGGGCCAGCTGCTGCTCAACGTCGGCGAGGGCTCGGGACGCCCCGGCCCGGCGGCGCGCGCCCGCGCGCTGGACGCGCTCGAGTCCTACCTCTCCTTCGCGCTCTTCGAGGTGAAGAACTGCCTGGCGCCGGTGGAGGCGTCGCGCGTGCTCGCCGAGGTCGGCCGCATGCAGGTGGGGGAGCCGTGACCGCGCCTCCACGGGAGCGGATCTGCGCAGCGGTCGATTTCCCCTCGTGGAGCGAGGCCGAGCCCTTCGCCCGGGCCGTCGCGCCCGAGGTGGGGATGCTCAAGGTGGGGCTCGAGCTCTTCGTGGCCGAGGGCCCGCCGGTGGTTCGCGCCGCCGCGGCGCTGGGGCGTCCGGTCTTCCTCGACCTGAAGCTCCACGACATCCCCCACACCGTCGAGGGCGCGGCGCGCAGCGCCGCATCGAGCGGTGCGTCGCTGCTCACGGTGCACGCGGCCGGCGGCGACGAGATGGTCCGGGCGGCCGTCCGGGGCGCGGCGGGGCGGCTCCGGGTCCTGGCCGTGACCGTGCTGACCAGCCTCGACGACGCCGCGCTCGAGCGGATCGGGCTCGCCGGACCGGCCGCCGGCGCGGTGGTGCGGCTGGCGCGGCTCGCGGTCGGGGCCGGCGCGGGCGGTCTCGTGTGCTCGCCCCACGAGGTGGCGGCGGTGCGGGCCGCGGTGGGGCCCGGGCCGCTGCTCGTCGTGCCCGGGGTCCGGCCACCCGGCGCGGCGCGAGGGGATCAGGCCCGGGTGGCCACGCCGGCCGAGGCGGTCCTCGCCGGGGCCGACGTGGTGGTGATCGGGCGCCCGCTGCGCGAGGGCGGTGACCCCGCGGGGGCGGCGCGGCGGATCGCGGCGACCCTGGAAGGGGCAGGTACGGCCGGCGTGACCCGGGGGCTCTTCGAGGGAATCCCGCTCTTCGTGGTCCTCCTCGGGTCCGCCGTGGCCTTCTTCGTGGCCGCCGAGGCGGGCTACCGCTTCGGAAGGCGCGTCGTCGCTCGCCACTCCACGGGCTCGCTCGCCGACATGGGCACGACCCTGGGCGGGCTCCTCGGCCTGCTCGGGCTGCTGCTCGCATTCACCTTCGGCATGGCCGGGAGCCCGGTTCGACGACAGGAAGACCCTGGTCGTCGAGGAGGCCAACGCCATCGGGACGGCGTGGCTCCGGGCCGACCTCATCCCCGAGCCGATGCGCACGCAGGCGCGCGCGGTCCTGCGCGACTACGCGCAGGCGCGCCTCGACGCCACCGCGGGTGGGATCGCCGCGAGGAACGAGGCCATCGCGCGATCCGAGCGCCTGCACGTCTCCCTCTGGACCATCACCGTGGCCGCAGCGACCGCGGTTCCTTCTCCGACCGTGGCGCTCTTCGTGGCCGCCGTGAACGAGGTGATCGACATGCACGCCCGGCGCCTCGCCGCGTCCACCCGGAACCCCATCCCGCCGATCATCTTCGGGACGCTGTACGTGGTGAGCCTGCTCGTCCTCGCGGCCCTGGGCTACTCGAGAGGGCTGGCGGGCGACCGGAGCGCCTTCGCGACTCTCATCCTCTCGATGGTGCTCGCGGTGGTGCTCGCGCTCATCCTCGACCTCGACCGACCGGGCGAGGGATTCCTCCGGGTGAGCCAGCAGGCGATGAGGGACGTGCGTTCGTCGATGGGGCCTTGAGGCCCCGCCGATCACTTCTTCTCGACGACGCCGCAGGCGATCCGGGCGCCCGCGTTCCCCGCCGGGTCGGACTTCATGTCGTCCGGCGCGGCGTGGAGCACGACGGCCGTGCCGCCCTCGGGAAAGAGCGAGCCCGCGCCCGCGCCGAGCGAGGCGCCGCGCGCCAGGAAGTCTCCCTTGCCGGTCCCGTCGGCGCCCACCGACAGGTTGGGCATGTCACCGGCGTGCGAGCCCTTCGGGTTCTCGAGGCCGTGCTCCTTCGAGCGCGGGGTTGAAGTGCCCGCCGGCCGACTTGAAGTCCGGCCCCTCGCACTTCCCCACGGCGTGGACGTGGAAGCCGTGGAGCCCGGGCGAGACGCCGGTCACGGTCACCGAGATCTTCACGCCGCCCTCGGCCGGCGTGAGGGTCGCCGTTCCGACGGCCTTGCCCTGGGCGTCGCGAAGCGTGGCGGTCGCGGCAGGCGAGGCCGCGGCGAGAAGGGGAAGGGAGACGAGCAGGGCGACGATCGGGAAGCGCATGGGAACCTCCGGTGCGGCGGGAAGCCGCGGCCATCCCTAATCGCCGGGGGGACGGCTGTCACCTCCCGCCCGTCCTTCCTCAGCGGCCGATGCGCCGCAAGAGGACGTAGATCGCCCCCGCGCCCCCGTCCTGCGGCCGCGCCGTCGCGAAGGCCAGCACGTGCCGCCCGAACCGCGCGGTCGCCAGCCAGCTGCGGAGCGCCTCCTTCAGCACCGGGACCTGATCCTTCGAGTGGAGCCCGCGCCCGTGGACGAGCAGCACGCAGCGCTTGCCCTGCTCCCGCGAGCGGCGCAGGAAGCGGTCCACCTCCGCCTTGGCCTCCGCCCTCGACTGGCCGTGGAGATCGAGGTGGGCCTGCACCGAGAAGTCGCCCCGCCGGAGCTTTCTCACCAGCCCGGGGTCGAGCCCCGAGACGCGCCCCTCGATGAACTCGTCGCTGTCCGAGATGTCGAAGGGGGCCTCGCCGGAGACGAGCGCCTCGAGCTCCCGGATGGCGTCGAGGTCGGGATGCCAGAACTCCGGGGACGGGACGCGCGGCGCGGCCGGCGCCACCACCTTGCCCCGGCCTTCCACCGGGCGGGCGTCGGCGATCGCCGCGGCCCAGAGGTCGGCGTCGGAGGGCTCGCGAGGGGGAGGGGGCGGCGGCGGGGGGCGCCGGCTTCCGCGGGGCGGGCGGCGCGGACGCCTCCTTCCGAAGCTCCTTCAGCTTCCCGAAAGGGTTGTGGAATGGCTTCTTCTCCGCGGTCACGCGCCCGGGACTATAACTGGCCAGGGATCGGACATCGAGCGGGCGGCCCGCCGCCACGCGGGGGAGCACATGCCGGAACCCATCGTCGCGGCGCAGGACGTCGCCAAGGTCTACCAGCTGGGGAAGACGGAGGTGCACGCGCTGCGCCACGTCGACCTGGTGGTGCAGCGCGGCGAGTTCCTCTCCATCGCCGGGCCGTCGGGTAGCGGGAAGACGACGCTCCTCAACCTGGTCGGCGGCGTCGACGTGCCCACCAGCGGCACCGTCTGGGTGGACGGCGAGGACACCTCCCGGCTCACCGAGCGCGCCCTCACCCGGCTCCGGCTCGACCACATCGGCTTCATCTTCCAGACCTTCAACCTGGTGGCGGTGCTCACCGTGTTCCAGAACGTGGAGTTCCCGCTGCTCCTGCAGGGGCGCATGACCGCGGCGGAGCGCGAGCGCCGGGTCAACGAGCTCCTCGAGTCGGTGGGCCTGGCCGATCACGCCCGGCACCGCCCCAGCGAGCTCTCCGGCGGCCAGCGGCAGCGCGTGGCCGTGGCGCGGGCGCTCGTCGCCCGGCCGCCGCTCGTGCTCGCCGACGAGCCCACCGCCAACCTGGACTCGAAGACCGGCGGCACCATCATCGACCTGATGCGCGAGATGAACCGCCGGGACGGGACCACCTTCATCTTCTCCACCCACGACCCGAAGGTGATGGCGCACGCCAGCGCCATCGTCCGGCTCGAGGACGGGCGGGTGGTCGGGCGCGACGCGGTGCAGGGCGCGGAGGCGTAAGGTGCCGGGATCGGCCTCGTCCCGCTTCCGGCAGGCGCGGATCCTGCTCGAGATGGCCATGAGGAACCTCGTGGCCAGCCGGGTGCGCACGCTGGTGGTCGGCGGCATCGTGGCCCTGGGCGTGATCGTGGTGGTGCTGGGCAGCTCGCTGCTCGACTCCATCGACGCCGGGATGACCCGGAGCATCCAGGGAAGCCTGGGCGGCCACGTCCAGCTCTACGACGCCAGGTCCCGCGACCCGCTCGCCCTCTACGGCGGGACCATGGGCGAGTCGATGCTCGAGCCCATCGACGACTTCGCGCGGCTCAAGGCCGCGGCCCTGACCGTCCCCGGCGTGAAGCAGGTCGTGCCCATGGGCATCGACCAGGCGATGGTGTCCATGGGCAACGTCTTCGACGTGGCGCTCGAGCGGCTGCGCGCCGACGTGCGCCGGCGCGCGGAGCAGGGCCCGCCCCCCGAGGATCCGGAGTACGAGGCCCACAAGGCCCACCTGCGCCGGATGGCCACGCTCCTCCAGCAGGAGCTCCGCCAGGCCCGGGAGATCGCCGACGAGAGCGCGGGCGAGTACAAGGATCGCAAGGCCGACTTCGACGCGCTGGAGCAGGCCGTCCAGGGGGGCTTCTGGGACCGCTTCGACCAGGACCCGCTCGGCTCCCTCGAGTTCCTGGAGAACCGGGTGGCGCCGCTCTCGCTGGACGGCGGCTTCACCTTCATCCGGTACGTCGGGACCGATCCGGAGGCCTTCCAGCGGGCGTTCCCCGGCGCGCAGGTGGTGGAGGGAACGGCCATCCCGCCGGGCCAGCGCGGCGTCCTGCTCGGCAAGCTCTACGCCGAGGACTGGCTCAAGCTCCGCACCGCGCGCCGGCTCGACAAGATCAAGGAGGCCCGCGACGTCCACGGCCGCCGGATCGCGAAGGACGAGGAGCTGCAGCGCTGGGTGAAGGAGAACACCGAGCAGACCCGGGACATCCTCCTGCAGCTCGACCCCACGCGGACGCGCGAGGCGGCCAGGCGGCTCCAGGCGGCCCTGGGGACCCAGGAGACCGACCCGGCCCGGCTGCTGGCGGCCCTGCTCGACACCGACGACGCGAGCTTCGACGCGCGCTACCGGATCTTCTACGAGCAGCTGGCGCCGCTGCTCCAGCTGTACTCGGTGAAGGTGGGCGACACCCTCACCATCAAGGCGCCGTCGCGCAGCGGCTACGTCAACTCGGTGAACGTGCCGGTCTACGGCTTCGTCGAGTTCCGCGGCCTGGAGCGCTCGGCGCTGGCCGGCATGATGAGCGTGCTCGACATCCACTCCTGGCGCGACCTCTACGGCTACCTCACGCCGGAGCGGGCCGCCGAGATCCGGAAGCTGAAGGAGCGGGCCGGCGCCAGGCTCGTCGCGCGGGAGGACGCCGAGGCCGCGCTCTTCGGCGGAGGCGGCGAGGCCGGCGCCGGTGCAGGCCACGGCGCCCCAGGCGATCGACGAGTCGAGGCTGCTCGAGGGCAACGGGACCCGGCGGACGCGCGACGAGCTCTTCCACAGGCGCTACGGCCAGGACGAGACCGACCGGGGGGTGGCGCTCAACGCCGCGGTGATCCTCGACGACCCGCGACGCATCGCCGAGACCATGCCGCGGCTGGTGGAGGCGGCGCACCAGGCCGGCATGGAGGTGAAGGCCATGACCTGGCTCGAGGCCTCGGGCATCGTCGGCCAGTCGATGGGGCTGCTCCGCATGGTGCTCTACCTGGCGGTGCTCATCATCTTCGCGGTGGCGCTCGTCATCATCAACAACGCCATGGTCATGGCCACCCTGCAGCGGGTGAAGGAGATCGGGACCATGCGCGCCATCGGGGCGCAGCGCCGCTTCGTGCTCGTGCTGGTGGTCGTGGAGGTCGTGACCACCGGCCTCGTCTTCGGCGGCCTGGGGGCGGGCCTGGGCATCCTGATCGTTCAGGCCATCGGGTGGGCCGGCGGGATCGCCGCCACCAACGACACCATGTACTTCCTGTTCTCCGGCCCCGCGCTCGTTCCCCGCCTGGGGACCGCCAGCCTGCTCTCGGCCGTGGCCATCGTGTTCCTGGTGAGCATCCTCTCCGCCCTCTACCCGGCGGTGCTGGCCATGCGCGTGACCCCGCTCGAGGCCATGCAATCGGACGAATGATGATCGGCACCGACCTCGCCATCGCCGCCCGGAACCTGACCCGCCACACGCGGCGCAACGTGCTGCTGGGCTCGGCCATCGGCGGCGTCACGGCCATGCTGGTCCTGCTGGGAGGCCTCACCACCGGGATGCGCGAGGCCATGCTCCAGTCGGCCACCACGCTCATGACCGGGCACGTGAACCTGGCGGGGTTCTTCAAGATCACGAGCGGGACCGCCGCCCCCATCGTGGCCGGATGGGAGAAGCCCTGGGACGCGGTGAAGGAAAAGGTGCCCGAGCTGGTCTACGCGGCGCCTCGCGGCCGGGGGTGGGCCAAGGCCGTCGCCGACTCGGGCTCGATGGACCTCATCCTGGCCGGCGTGGAGCTCGACCGGGAGCCCCGCTTCCGCGAGGTGGTCCAGGTGATCGAGGGGAACCTCGACGACCTGCGGCAGCCCGGCACGATCCTGATCTTCCAGGACCAGGCCAAGCGGCTCGGGGTGAAGCCCGGCGACACGATCACGCTGTCGGCGCCCACCACCCGCGGGGCGAGCAACACCGCCGACGTGCGGATCGGCGCGGTGGCGCGCAACATCGGGCTGCTCTCGGCCTTCAACGCCTTCGTCCCCGCCGAGACCTTGCGTCAGCTCTACCAGCTCAAGGCCGGCACGACCGGGGCGGTGCAGCTCTACCTCCGGGACCCGGCCGACTCGTCCCGGGTGGCCACCCGCCTGCGCGCCGCCCTGCGCGAGGCCGGGTACCGGGTCATGGACCCGGATCCCCAGCCCTACTGGCAGAAGCTCATGTTCAAGGTGAACGCCGAGGACTGGACCGGCCAGAAGCTCGACGTGACCACCTGGGAGGACGAGATGAGCTTCCTCTCCTGGATCGTCACCGCCGTCACCTGGCTGGGCAACGTGCTCGTCACCGTGCTCCTGGTCATCGTGGCGGTGGGAATCGTGAACACGCTCGCCATCGCCATCCGGGAGCGCACCCGCGAGATCGGGACCCTGCGCGCCATCGGGATGCAGCGATCCCAGGTGCTCCGCCTCACGCTGCTCGAGGCCTTCCTGCTCGGCCTGGCGGGGGCGGCCCTGGGGGCGCTCGCCGGCGGGGCCATCGGGGCGGCGCTCAACGCCGCCGGGATCGAGCTGCCCGAGACCATGCAGTACTTCCTCCTCCAGCGGAACCTGCACCTCGCCATCCATCCGGGGCAGGTCGCCGCCTACGTGGCCTTCGTGACCGGGCTGACCACCGCCGCCGCCGTCTGGCCGTCGGTCCACGCCGCCCGCCTCCGGCCGGTCACCGCCATGCATCACGTCGGGTGAACCCCATGCGCAAGCTCCTCGTCCTCGCCCTGGCCGTCCTCGCCGTCCCCCGCCCGGCCGCGCCGCTCGGCCAGGAGGAGGCCGACCGGATCATCCGCACCATCGACGAGCGGGAGCGCAACTCCGGGGACTGGAAGGCGCTCGCCTACATGGAGGCCAAGGAGAAGGACAAGACCGACGTGGTCTACGAGCTGGTGGTCTACCGGCGCGACAAGGAGCAGAAGCTGCTCTTCCTCTTCCTGGAGCCGAAGACCGAGCAGGGGAAGGGCTACCTGCGCATCGACAAGAACCTCTGGTTCTACGATCCGCGGGTGGGGAGATGGGAGCGCCGCACCGAGCGGGAGCGCATCGGGGGCACCGACACCCGCCGCGGGGACCTCGACGAGTCGCGACTGGCCGAGGAGTACACCGCGAGGTGGGAGCAGGACGAGAAGCTCGGCAAGTTCGACGTGCACCGGATCCTCCTCACCGCCCGGCCGGGGGTGGACGTCGCCTTCCCCTCGGTGCGACTCTGGGTGGACCAGGCCACCGGGAACGTGCTGAAGAAGCAGGAGATGGCGCTGTCGGGACGGCTCATGCGCACCGCCTACTACCCGCGCTGGAAGAAGGTCTTCAGCGAGTCCAAGAAGGCCGACGTGTGGTACGCGGAGGAGATGCGCTTCTACGACGAGGTGGAGAAGGCCAACCAGACCCTCGTCCTCATCAAGTCGGTCGACATGCGCCCGCTCGACCCGAACCTGTTCACCAAGGCCTGGCTCGAGTCCAAGAGTCGATGAGCTCCCGTCCCGCCCTCGCCCTGCTCCTCGCGCTCGCCGCCCTGCCGGCGTCCGCGCAGGAGCGCCCCAGCGAGGAGGAGATCTTCGGCAAGCCGGCGTCGGCCGAGCCGGCCAGGCCCTCCCCCGCCGCGCCGTACCCGAAGCCGCCTCCGCCCGGCGAGCCGAAGGCGCCCCCGGACGCGGGGCAGGAGACCGCGAGCCCGGCGCCCCCGGGCTTCGGCGCGCCGCCCGCGCCCCCTGACCCGCTCCGCATCGGCGGGATGCTCTACCTGCGGCTCGACACGCAGTGGCAGAAGGGGCTCGCCCCCTCGCAGTGGCTGCTCACCTCGCCCAACCTGATCGACCTCTACGTCGACGTCCGCCCCAACGACCGCGTGCGCGCCTTCGTGCTCGGGCGGGCCCAGGTGAACCCGCTCGTCCCGGATTCCGTGCAGGCCTCGGTGCTCGGCCAGACCCTGGGCACGCAGGTGGTGCTCGACCAGGCCTGGATCCGGTTCGACATCGAGCGGACCGTCTTCGTCGCGGTGGGGAAGCAGCAGGTGACCTGGGGGGTGGCCCGCTTCTGGAACCCCACCGACTTCCTCCACTTCCGCAAGCGCGACCCCCTCTCCGTCTTCGACCAGCGCCAGGGCGAGTGGATGCTGAAGCTCCACGTGCCCTGGGAGAAGGCGGGCTGGAACTTCTACGCCTTCGCGCTCTTCAGCGGGAACGAGGTGGTGGACCAGCTGGGGAAGGTGGGCGGCGCGCTCCGGGCCGAGGTCGTGCTGGGTCCGCTCGAGGTGGCGGCCGAGCTGGTGGCCCGGTCGGGGACGCTGCCGCGCCTGGGGCTCGACGCGTCCTTCGCGCTCTGGGAGATCGACTTCTACGGCGAGGCCTCCCTCGGGCGCGGGACGCCCAACGGGCTCCCGCAGTGGAACGTGCTCACCCCGCCCGACTGGCAGGCGACCCCGCCCTATCCGGGCGCGTACCAGTCGTACCAGCCCGGCTTCGCGCCGCAGGTGACGGCGGGCGCCTCCTGGACCTGGAAGTACGACGACCGGCACACGCTCACGCTCGGGGCCGAGTACTTCTACAACTCGCTCGGCTACGCCGACCCCGCCATCTACCCCTGGCTCATCTTCAACGGGCAGTACGATCCGTTCTACGTGGGCCGGAACCAGGTCGGGCTCTACCTGCTCCTGCCCAAGCCCTTCGACTGGTACGACACCACCTTCATCTTCTCCACGCTCGCCAACCTGAGCGACACCACGTTCATCAGCCGCATCGACTACTCGGTGCTGCTGCTCACCTACCTGCGGCTCGAGGCCTACGCGTCGGTGCACTACGGGACCCAGGGCGGCGCCTTCCGGTTCGCCCTCGACCTCCCCGCCGTGCCGCCCTACCTGGCCGAGCCGGTGGCCTATCCCCCGCCCGTGGCCGACTTCGGCGTCGCGCTGCGGCTGAGCCTGTGAACCCCGAACGAGGAGGCGCGACATGGCCGATTTCCGGATCCAGAAGAAGACCCAGCTCACCTTCGACGAGGCGCTCGACCGCCTCCCCGGCGCCCTGCAGCACGAGGGCTTCGGCGTGCTCACCCAGATCGACGTGAAGGAGACGCTGAAGCAGAAGATTGGCGCCGACTTCCGCCGCTACCGCATCCTGGGCGCCTGCAATCCCAAGCTCGCCTACCGCGCGCTCTCGGCGGAGCTGGAGATCGGGGTGATGCTGCCCTGCAACGTGATCGTCTACGAGGGGGACGACGGGAAGGCCGTGATCTGCGCCATCGATCCGATGGCGACCATCGCCGCCACCCACCCCGGCCTGAACGTGATCGCCGGCGAGGTGAAGTTCGCGCTCCAGCGCGCGCTGACCATGGTCGGCTGACCGGACGCGAGGGGCCGGCCCCTTTCGGAGCCGGCCCCAGGGTGAAGCGGGATCGAGGACGACCTAGAAGATGAACTGGTCGCCCTGGGCCCGGAGCGCGGTGATGGCGGCCAGGTTGACGATCGACTGCACGCTCGTCCCCATCTGCAGCACGTTCACCGGCTTGTCCATGCCGAGCAGGACCGGGCCGATGACCTCGGCGCCGCCCATGGCCTCGAGCAGCTGGTAGGAGATGTTGGCCGAGTCGAGGTTGGGGAAGACGAAGACGTTGGCGTCGTCCTTCAGCGTCGAGAAGGGGAACTCGGGCACGCGGATCTCGGCCGAGGTCGCGATGTCGACCTGGATCTCGCCGTCGACCTCCAGGTCGGGGCGGAGCTGGCGGACGATCTCGGTGGCCTTGCGCACCTTGGCGGGGCTCGGCCCGGGGGAGGCGCCGAAGCTCGAGTACGAGAGCATGGCGACCCGCGGGATCACGTCGAAGTAGCGGGCCAGGTCGGCGGTGGTCACCGCGATCTCGGCCATCTCCTGCGGGCTCGGGTCGATGTTCACCGTGGTGTCGGCGAAGAACTTGAAGTCGTCCTTCGTGACCACGATGTAGACGCCGGCGGCGCGGCGCCCCTCGCGCGTCCCGATCACCTCGAGCGGCGCGCGGATGCCGTCGGGGTAGCCCACCGTGAGGCCCGTGACCATGCCGTCGGCGTCACCCCGGTCGACCATCACCGACGCGTAGTAGTTGCGGGTGCGCATGCGGCGGCGCGCCTCGGCGAAGGTCATGCCCTTGCGCGAGCGGAGCTCCCAGAAGCGGGCCACGTAGCGGTCGAACTCCGGGCTCTCCTCGGGGTTGATGACGGCGACGCCCTCCAGGCCGTCGAGCCGCCGCTCCTCGATGGAGGCGCGGATCCTCTGCGACGGCCCGAGCAGGATGGGCTCGCAGAGCCCCTCCTCGCGGAGGATCTGGGCGGCGTGCTGGATCTTCTCGTTGTCGCCCTCGGGGAAGACGATCCGGGCCAGCTTGGCGCGGGCCTTCCCGTGCACGAGGCTCATCACGCCGTGGACCCGGCTCTGCCGCTTCTTGAGCCGCTCGCGGTACTCGGAGAGGTCGAGCTTGGCCCGGGCCACGCCGCTCGTGATGGCCGCCTCGGCCACCGCCGGCGCCACCCAGAGCAGCACGCGGGGGTCGAGCGGCTTGGGGATGATGTAGTCGCGGCCGAAGCTGAAGCGCTCGCCGCCGTAGCCGCGGGACACCGACTCGGGCACGTCCTCCTTGGCCAGCTGGGCCAGCGCCCGGGCCGCCGCCATCTTCATCTCCTCGGTGATGGCCTTGGCCCGCACGTCGAGGGCGCCGCGGAAGATGTAGGGGAAGCCCAGGACGTTGTTCACCTGGTTCGGGTAGTCGGACCGCCCGGTGGCCATGATCACGTCGGCCCGCGCCGCCTTGGCGTCGGGATAGCTGATCTCCGGATCGGGGTTGGCGAGCGCGAAGACGATGGGGTCCTTCGCCATGGAGCGGACCATGTCCTGGGTCATGAGCCCCTTGGCGGAGCAGCCCAGGAAGACGTCCGCGCCCTTGAGCGCGTCCTCGAGGGTCCGGGCCTTCGTGTCGGCGGCGAACTCCGCCTTGTACTCGTTCATGCCCTCGGTGCGGCCCTTGAAGACGACGCCCTTCGTGTCGACGAGGAGGACGTTCTCCTTCTTCACGCCGAGCTTGAGATAGAACTTGGTGCAGGCGATGGCCGACGCGCCCGCGCCGGAGACCACCACCTTCAGCTTGTCGAGCTTCTTGCCGGCCAGCTCCGCGGCGTTGAGCAGCGCGGCGCCGGAGATGATGGCGGTCCCGTGCTGGTCGTCGTGGAAGACCGGGATGTTCATCTCCCGCTTCAGCCGCTCCTCGATGACGAAGCACTCGGGGGCCTTCACGTCCTCGAGGTTGATGCCGCCGAAGGTGGGCTCGAGCGCCTTCACGACCTCGCAGAAGCGGTCGATCTCCTTGGCCTCGATCTCGAGGTCGAACACGTCGATGTCGGCGAACTTCTTGAAGAGGACGCCCTTGCCCTCCATGACGGGCTTGCCCGCCGCGGCGCCGATGTCGCCGAGCCCGAGGACCGCCGTGCCGTTGGAGATCACCGCCACCAGGTTCCCGCGAGCGGTGTAGGCGTAGGAGAGATCCGGGTCCTTCTCGATCTCGAGGCACGGCTCGGCGACGCCCGGGCTGTACGCGAGGGAGAGGTCGCGCGCGGTCGCGCAGGGCTTCGTCGGAACGACCTCGATCTTCCCGGGACGACCCGAGGAGTGGTAGGCGAGCGCCTCCTCCTTCCGGATCTTCTTCTTCGGGGTCTCGGGGTTCTTCGGGGAGGAGAAGTCGGTGGCCATCGGTACTCCCTCTGTTTTGTGGAGGCAGCACAGAACCCTGATTCTACGGGCTTGTCAACGAAAGAAAATGACGCGACGCACCAATGTAAAAGATGTAAAGCCCGGCTTTGCCCAGCCGGACCGGCGGAGTACGGGCCGCACGCGAGCGCCGGGATCCGCCCGCGGTTCTCCCCGGAATTCCGCCGGCCGGGCGCGGGGTCCGGGGTAGATTGCGCGCCGTGACACAGCCCCCTGACGCCACACCGGTCGCCCCCGCCGCCGACGCGCGGCCGCTCCGGATCGCGATGGTCATCGACGCGTGGGACGACGCCAACAATGGCGCGGTCGTCTCCACCCGCCGGTTCACCGAGCTGCTCCGGGCCCGCGGCCACGACCGTCGAGGTGCTCGCCACCGGCGTGCCGGCGCCGGGCAAGATCCCGCTCAAGTCCTTCGTGATCCCCACCCCGGGCAACATCATGGAGAAGATGCGGCTGCCCTTCGCCTGGCCGGACCGGCGCATCCTCCAGGAGGCCCTCGGGCGCCAGGACGTGGTCCACAACCAGTTCCCCTTCTGGCTGGGGATCCGCGCCATCGGCGTGGCCCACGCGGCCGGGGTGCCGGTGGTCTCCACCTTCCACGTCCAGGCCGAGCACCTGCTCCACAACGTGGGCATCCGCAGCCAGACGGCCGTCGACTGGGTCTACCGCTTCTTCCTGCGCACCACCTACGACCGATCCGACGCGGTCCTCTGCCCGAGCGCCTTCGCCGAGGCCGAGCTGCGGCGCCACGGGCTGCGCGCCCCCACCGAGGTGATCTCGAACGGCGTGCCCCCCGAGTACCGGCCCCTGCCGCCCGAGGAGTGCGAGCGGTTCGAGGGAAAGTTCACGATCCTGTCGGTGGGACGGCTCGCCAAGGAGAAGCGGCACGACCTGCTCATCGAGGCCATCCGCCAGTCCCGGCACGAGAAGGAGATCCAGCTCGTCATCCTCGGCGACGGTCCCCGGAAGGCTCATGCTCGAGGCGCAGGGCAAGATCCTCACGAATGCGCCGGTGTTCCGCTGGCTGAAGCCCCACGAGCTCATCCGCTACTACGGCGGCGCCGACCTCTGCGTGCACGCCGCCGACGTCGAGGTCGAATGCATGTCGGTGCTGGAGGCCATGTCCTGCGGCCTGCCGTGCGTGATCGCCCGCTCGCCGCTCAGCGCGACGTCGCAGTTCGCCCTCTCCGACGAGTTCCTCTTCCAGACCGGGAGCCGCGAGGAGCTCACCGCCCGGATCGATCGGTGGATCGAGGACCCGGCCGGCCTCGCCCGCGCCCGCGTCGACTACCGCGAGGCCGCGCAGCGCTACCGGGTCGAGGTCTCGGCGGACCGGCTGGTCGAGCTCTACCGGAAGGTCATCGCCGCGCGGGCGGGCCGCGTCGGCTGAGCCGTCACCTCCGGCGCTCCTCGAGCGCCTCCATCTCCTCCACGGTCCTCGGCCAGTCGTCCTTGAGCAGCCGGGCGAGCGACCGGTCGGAGAGGATCCGGCCGCCGGTCTGGCAGCGCGGGCAGTAGTCGGTCTCGTTCGCGGCGTGCACGATCCGCTGCACCGCCGTGCCGCACGCCGGGCAGGGCTGCCGGTGGCGCCCGTGGACCGCCATCCCCTCGCGGAAGGCCGTCACCCCCTCCGGGAACTCGCCGCCGGCCTCCCGGCGCAGCCGCTCCGTCCACTCCGAGAGGACGGAGCAGGTGGCGAGCCGCAGTCGCTCCACCTCGCCGTCGTCGAGGCGCGAGGTGAGCTGCAGGGGGGAGAGGCAGGCCCGGTGGAGGATCTCGTCGGCGTAGGCGCCCCCGATGCCGGCGAGGAGGCGGGGATCGGTGAGCGCCCGCTTGAGGGTGTGGTTCTCCCTCCGGAGCGCATCGCGGAAGGCCTCCGGCGTGGCGCGGAGCGGCTCGATCCCGCCGCGGTCGAGGGCGGCCAGCGCCGCCCGGCCGGCCGCCGCGTGGAGGGCTGCCCGCCGCTTCGTCCCCGCCTCGGTGAGGGTGAGGGTCCCGGCCGGGAAGTCGAGGGCCGCCAGCCCGGCCCGGCCCGGGAGCTTCGCGCCCGGGGCCTTCCAGTGGAGCCGGCCCGCGATCATGAGGTGGATGGCGAGGAACAGGTCTCCCTCGAGCTCGAGGACGACCCGCTTGCCGAGCCGGGAGACCGCGGTCACCCGCTTTCCCTCGAAGGCCGAGAGCGGGGGCTCGACGGTGCGCAGGAGGAAGGGGCTTCCGAGCCGGATCCGCGCGAGGGGCTCGCCGACCACGCGGTCGCGCAGCGCCTCGACATAGACCTCGACGTCCGGAAGCTCGGGCACGGTGCGGGATTGTAGAGGGAAATGGTAGAAACCGATCGTGCGCCCGCCTCGCGTCCCCCAGCTCGTCGTCAACGTCCTCGCGGCCGTGTCCTACGTGCTCACGGTCCTCGTCATCGTCCTCTCGATGCCCGTGATGCTGCTGCTCGTCGCGGTCACGCTCCCCTTCGACAAGACCCGGCGCATCCCGGGCCTCTTCCTGCGGCGCATCGGATCCAGCTCGACCTACATCTTCCCCTTCTGGCACGTGCGCATCGAGGGGGAGCAGCCGAGGAAGGGCGCGTACGTGGCGGTCTCGAACCACCAGTCGTTCCTCGACATCTTCGCCATGTCGCGCCAGAAGCGCGAGATGAAGTGGATCGCCAAGGAAGAGGTCTTCAAGATGCCCTTCTTCGGCCTGTTCTTCCGCCTCTCCGGCGACATCCCGGTCCTCCGGGGCGACCGGGAGAGCGGTGGGGCGGCGCTCCAGAAGGCGCGCTGGTACCTGGACCACGGGATGCCGGTCATGATCTTCCCGGAGGGCACGCGCAGCCGCGACGGGAAGATGGGCGCCTTCAAGCCGGGCGCGTTCCGGCTGGCCATCGAGGCGCAGGTGCCGATCCTGCCGGTGGCCGTCACCGGATCGGCCTTCGGCATGCCCAAGGGGAGCCCCTGGATCCGCCCCACGCTGGTGCTCATCCGCGTCCTCGAGCCCGTCGAGACGAAGGGGATGACCGGCGCCGACGTGGTGAAGCTCATGGCGACGGTGCGCGAGCGCATCGCCGCGGCGGAGCAGGAGCTCGCCGCCGAGCGCGCCGCCCTGGGCTGGGAGTCCCGCCTGCCGGCCGCGTAGGCGGGCCCGGCGTCAGTGCCGGTGGTCGTGCCCGCTGCCCGTGCCGTGGGCGTGGTCCGCGCCGCCGTGACCGTGGTCCTCCTCGGACCCGGGGGCGTGCAGGTGGCCGTGGGCGTGCTCGTGCCCGTGATCGTGGGCGTGGACCGTGCCGTCGGCGTGCCGGTGCTCGTGGGCGTGGGCGTGCTGGTGGACGTGCTCGTGGGCGTGGACGTGCGCGGCGACGCCGCTGGCGCGCGGCAGGCCGGCCCGGCGGGCCTCGAGCCAGCGGACCCAGGCGTCCATGCCGTCCCCGGTGCGGGCCGAGACCTGGATCACCTCCGGGCGCGGCATCACCCGGCGCAGGCCGTCCAGGATGGCCGGGACGTCGACCTCCAGGTGGGGCAGCAGATCGCACTTGGTGAGGAGGACCAGGTCGGCGCCCTTGAACATGACCGGGTACTTGAGCGGCTTGTCCTCGCCCTCGGTCACCGAGAGGGCGACGACGTTGGCGGCCTGCCCCAGGTCGTACACGGCCGGGCAGACCAGGTTCCCCACGTTCTCGATGAAGAAGACGTCGAGGTCCTTCCAGGCGAAGCCGTGGAGCGAGTTGTGCACCAGCTCGGCGTCGAGGTGGCAGCCCTGCCCGGTGGTGATGGCCTTCGACGGGATCCCGGCCTTCTCGAGCCGGCGCGCGTCGTTGTCCGTGGCGAGGTCCCCGGAGACGGCGCCGAGGCGCCAGCGGCCGCCGGCGGCCTTCGAGGTCGCCTCGAGGAGCGCGGTCTTCCCGGCGCCCGGCGACCCCATGAGGTTGATGGCCAGCACGCCGGCCGCGCCGAAGTGCTCCCGGTTGTGCCGGGCCACCCGGTCGTTGCCGGCCAGGATCTTCTCGTGGACGTCCACCGGCACCAGGCTCGTGTCGCCGCAACCACAGGTCGTGCACATCAGGGCACCTCCATCTCGACCGTCTCCAGCAGGATCTCGTCCGCCCCGGCGGAGAGCTTCGCCGGGAGCGCGCAGTCCGGGCAGGTGAGCACCTCGCCCTTCGGGATCACCCGCCCGCAGCCCGGGCAGGCCCAGGCCGCGGGAACCCGCTTCAGCTCCATCGTCGCGCGCTCGCAGATCGTTCCCGCGCGGAAGGTGTCGTAGGCGGTCTGGAAGAGCTCCGGGTCGAGCCCGGCGAGCTCACCCACCGAGACCACCAGGCGGTGGATGGCGGTGGCCTTGCGGGCCCCGGCCAGCGACTCCACGCGCGTGACGAGCGACTGCACCAGCGAGTACTCGTGCAAGGGTCGCCTCAGCAGATCCGGGGAAGGGGCTCGCCGTCCGGCTCGGCGAGCAGCCGGCGCCCGAATCCGGTGTCGAGGATGACCTGCCCGGGCCGGTCGGAGATGGCGGTCCCGACGATGGCGGCGCGCAGCCCCAGCGGGTGGGCGCGCAGCGCGGCCAGCACGCGATCGGCCACCTCCGGGCGCACGCCGATGACGGCCTTGCCCTCGTTCGCCACCACGAGCGGGTCGATGCCCAGCACCTCGCTGACGGCCCGCACCTCCGGGTTGACCGGGACCGCGGTCTCGTCGAGCAGCACGCCGACGCGGGCCTTCCCGGCCATCTCGTGGAGCACCGACGCGAGCCCGCCGCGGGTGGGATCCTTCATGGCGACGACCCCGTCGCCGCCGGCCCGGAGCGCGGCGCGGATGAGCCCGTTGATGGGGGCCACGTCGCTGCGCAGGTCGCCCTGGATGCCGAGCGCGTGGCGGCGCACCATCACCGCCATCCCGTGGTCGCCCACGGAGCCGGTGACGATGATCCGGTCGCCCACGCGCAGCCCGGCGTCGGTGACCACCCGGTCGGCGATGGCCACGCCGGCCGTGTTGAGCACGATCCCGTCGATCTCGCCGTGCCCCATCACCTTGGTGTCGCCGGTGACGATGGGGGCGCCGGCCTCCTGGCTGGCGAGCAGCATGGAGTCGCGGATCCGCTCGAGGTCGTCGCGAGGGAAGCCTTCCTCGAGGATCACCGCGCAGGTCAGCGCGACCGGCTCGGTGGCGCCCATCATGGCGAGGTCGTTCACCGTGCCGCACACCGCCAGGCGGCCGATGTCGCCGCCCGGGAAGAAGATGGGGTGGACCACGTGGGAGTCGGTGGTGATGACCAGCCACCGATCGCCCATCCGGATGGCCGCGCCGTCGTCGAGCGCAGCGAGGCCGATGCCGTCCACCGGCGAGGCCAGCCCGAGGAACACCTCCTCGATGAGCGTGCGCATGGCGCGACCGCCCGCGCCGTGCTTGAGAGCCACCTTGCCGCCGGACATCAGGCGACCTCCTTCAGGTCGGGGGGGCCGCCGTAGACGTGCCAGATCTTGCAGGAGCCCTCGGAGGAGACCATGCAGGCTCCCACCGGCGACTCCGGGCGGCACTGCTTGCCGAAGAGGCTGCAGTCGGACGGCTTGGCGAGCCCCGACATGATCGAGCCGCAGATGCAGTGCTCGGCGAGCACGTTGCGGGTCTCGCCGCCCACCGACGCGATGTCGATGTCGAAGCGCCGGCGCGCGTTCAGGTGGTCCCACTCGGGCTTGAGCTCGAGGTTCCCGCGCGGCACGCGCGCGATGCCCCGCCAGTTGCCCGCGACCACGTCGAACACCTTCCAGAGCTTCTCGAGGGCCGGCCCGTTGCCCTCCTTCGAGACGCACCGGGGGTAGCAGTTCATCACCTCGGGGCGCCCGGCCCGGACCAGCCGGACCAGCTCCAGCACGGCGGCCAGCACGTCGAGCGGCTCGAAGCCGGCCACCACCACCGGGGTGTTGGTGCGCGCGGCGAAGGGCTCGAAGATCCCCCAGCCGGTGATGGTCGCGGCGTGGCCGGCGGCGATGAAGCCCTCGATGTTCGTCTCCTTCATCTCGCTCACCACGTCCATCGCGGCCGGGACGTACTTGTGGGACGAGAGGACGGAGAAGTTCTCGGGGACGCCGGAGAGGAGGACCGCGGCCGTGGCGACGGCGGTGGTCTCGAAGCCGCTCGCGAAGAAGACCACCTGCTCGGCGGGGCGCTGGCGGGCCAGGTCGACCGCCTGGGCCACGCTGTAGACCACCTCGACGTTGCCGCCGTCGGACTGCGCGTCGGCGAGCGACTTCACCGTCCCGGGCAGGCGCAGCATGTCGCCGTAGGTGCAGACGCGGGCGCCCTGGGCGGCCAGCGCGACGGCCTCGTCGACCTCGGGGGTGTCGGTCACGCAGACCGGGCAGCCCGGTCCCATGATCACGTCGAGCGCCCGGGGGAAGACGGCCCGCAGGCCGAACCGCGCGATGGCCTGCTCGTGGCTGCCGCACACGTGCATGAGCGAGATGGTGCGGCCGGCCGCATCGACCTCGCGCTGCAGGGCCTCGGCGAGCGCCCGGGCCCGGGCCGGGTCGCGGAACTTCAGCTCGTCGAAGAGGCTAGCCACGGCCGTTCTCGCCGCTGGCGGGCTTGCCCGCGGCCATCTCGCCGCGGACGTCCTCGGCCATCAGGTCGTCGGCCGCGGCCTCCTTCAGGATCTGGTCGAAGAGCTCGAGGGTCACGCCGACCTCCTCGGGCGGGATGCGGCGGATGGCGAAGCCCACGTGGTTCAGCACGTAGTCGCCGACCGTGACCGGCACGTCGACGATGTCGAGGCGCAGTTCCTTCTGCACGCCGAAGAAGTCCACCTGGGCGGACAGGCCGTCGTCGGAGATGGACAGGACTTTTCCGGGAACACCGAGGCACATGGAAGATCTTCTCCTGTCAGGTTTCCGAGGTCGCGGACGCCACGACCGCCTGGCCGAGGGCGATTCCTCCATCCCCAGGGGGTACCTGACCGGGGAGGTATACATCGAAACGGCCCGAGAGCTCGCCCAGCAAGATCTCGGCGAGGCGGGCGTTCTGGAAGACCCCTCCGGCGAGCACCACCGGCAACCGTCCGTGGAGGCCGGCCCCCATCCGGACCAGCTCCGCGCCGGCCGCGGCCAGCGCCCGGTGGAAGCGCATGGAGACGGCGCCCGGGCCCGAGCCGCCGGCCGTCTCGTCGGCCACGGCCCGCACCAGCGGCCGCCAGTCGAGCTGCCAGGGAGTGGGGGTGGTGTCGAGGGAGAAGGGAAGGCGGCCGCTCGCCCCCTCGTCCGCGGCGGCGTCGAGCGCGATGGCCACCTGCCCCTCGTGGCGCGAGAGGCCCCGGCCGAGGACGATCGCGCCCACGGCGTCGAAGAGGCGGCCGGCCCCGTGCGCCGGCGGCGAGTTGAGCCCGGCTGCGATCATGCGCCGGACGGTCTCCCGGTCGGTGGCCGGGACCGCCGAGAGCGCGGGGAAGGCCGCGAGCGGCGCCTCGCCGTCGAACGCCTCGTCGAGCACCGCGAGCGCCACCCGCCACGGCTCCCGCACCGCCCGGTCGCCGCCGGGGAGCGGGATGGGGCGGAAGGTGGCGAGCCGCTCGAAGCGATCGCGCCAGGCCAGCAGGAGCTCGCCGCCCCAGGCCGTGCCGTCGGTGCCCAGGCCGGAGCCGTCCCAGGTGAGCGCCAGCACCGGTCCCTCGAGCCCGTGCTCGGCCATGGCCGCCACCGCGTGCGCGTGGTGGTGCTGCACGGCGACGGAGGGGATCCCCTCGGCGCGCGATCGCGAGCGCGCGTACCGGGTCGAGAGGTAGTCCGGATGCAGGTCGTGGGCGAGGATCTCGGGGCGCAGCCGCAGGAAGCGCTCGAGCCGCGCCACCGATTCCTCGAAGGACCGGAGGGTCTCGAGGTTCTCCAGGTCGCCGACGTGGGGGCCGAGCGTGGCCTCGCCCCCGGCGGCGAGGCAGAAGGCGTTCTTGAGGTGGGCGCCACAGGCCAGCACCGGGCGGCGGAACGGGTGCGCCACGAGCACCGGGCGGGGCACGAACCCGCGGGCCCGGCGCATGACGAGCGGCCGCCCGGCCACGATCCGCGCCACCGAGTCGTCGGCGCGGGCCTCGATCTCCCGGTCGTGGACGAGGAACAGGTCGGCGATCCCGGAGAGGCGCGCCAGGGCGTCCTCGTCCCGGTAGGCGATGGGCTCCTCCGAGAGGTTTCCGGAGGTCATCACCAGCGGACGCCCCGCCGCGGCCAGCAGGAGGTGATGGAGCGGGGAGTAGGGGAGGAGCAGCCCCACGGTGGGCGCGTCGGGCGCGATCCCGGCCGCGAGCCCCGCTCCGGCCCGCCGCCGGACCAGCACCACCGGCCGCTCCGGGGAGGAGAGCAGCGCCCGCTCCTCTCCGGAGAGGTGGGCCAGCCGGCCGGCCTCCTCCAGGTCCCGGACCATGACCGCGAGCGGCTTCTCCTCGCGCCGCTTGCGCTCCCGCAGCCGGCGCACCGCCTCGTCGGAGGTCGCGTCGCAGGCCAGGTGGAAGCCGCCGATCCCCTTCACCGCCGCGATGGAGCCGGCCGCGAGCGCCGCGCCGGCGTCGGCGATCGGGTCCCGGCTCTCCACCCGGGCGCCGTCCCGCCCCCGCAGGGCGACCCTCGGTCCGCAGGCCGGGCAGGCGTTCGGCTCGGCGTGGAAGCGGCGGTCGGCCGGCGAGCCGTACTCGCGCTCGCAGGCGGGGCACATCCGGAACGGGGCCATGGTCGTGGCCGCGCGGTCGTAGGGGACGTCGCGCACGATGGTGAAGCGCGGCCCGCAGTCGGTGCAGTTCGTGAACGGATAGTGGAACCGGCGATCGGCCGGGTCGAGCACCTCGGCCAGGCACGACGCGCAGGTGGAGAGGTCGGGAGGGATGGTGACGCGCCGCTCGTCGGCGCCCTGGCTCGCCTCGATGACGAAGTCGCGCCCCTCCTCGGCCGGGATCTCCTCCACCTGGAACGAGACCACCCGCGCCGACGGCGGCCCCTCGGTGCGGAGGCGGGCCTCGAAGCCGGCCGAGCGCGGCCGCCGGGCCGAAGGCCTCCACCGTGACCCCGCTCGTCCCGTTGCGGACCCGCCCGCCCACGCCGCAGTCGCGGGCCACCCGCCAGACGAACGGGCGCATGCCCACCCCCTGCACGGTCCCGCGCAGGTGGAAGCGACGTCCGGATTGGTCGGCCGCGTCCCGTGTCTCGTCCATGGGCGGCAAGAGGAATCGCCCGCCTACCGGAGCGCGTCAAGCGCGGCCCCGGCCTCCCGGACGATCGCCGCCACCACCTCCGCCGCCGGAGACGCCGGATCGCGGCGCCAGGCCCTGCCCGGCCCAGGCGGAGAGCAGTCCCGCGTCGCCCGCCCGGGCGGCGGCGGCGCGCATGTCCTGGGTGAGGGCGTTCTGGAGGGGGAAGGGGAGCACCGGCTTCCCCGCCATGCCGTCGACGAACCGGTTGCGAAGGCCTCGGGCCATGCGGCCGGAGAAGGCGACGGTGAGCGCGGTGCGGTCGACGTCGTGGGGAGCGGTCACGGCGGCGCGGTAGGCGGCGGAGGCCCCGCTCTCCGTGCAGGCGAGGAAGGCCGTGCCGAGCTGGGCGGCGCGGGCTCCCAGCGCGAGCACGGCCGCGACGCCGCGTCCGTCCGCGATCCCGCCGGCGGCGACCACCGGGATCCGCACGCGGGACGCCACCCGCGGGACGAGCGCGATCGTCCCGATGAGCGCCCGCTCCGGCGCCCCGGCGAAGGTCCCCCGGTGGCCCCCGGCCTCGGCGCCCTGGGCCACCACCGCGTCGAACCCGGCCGCCTCGAGCGCCGCCGCCTCCGCGGGCGTGGTCGCCGTGCCGACGAGGAGCGCTCCCGCGCCGCGGACGCGCTCGAGCAGCCCGGCCGCCGGGATGCCGAACGTGCAGGAGAAGACGGCGAACCCTTCCGACAGCGCGGCCTCGACCTGGTCCTCCAGCCGGGGAAGGGGGGCGGGCGCGCAGGCGCCCCCAGGCCGACCTCCTCGCGGAAGGGGCGCAGCGCCGCCACGGCCGCGTCCCGCTCGGCCTCGGTCGGGGTCGCGACCGGTCCGTCCGGCGTGAAGAAGTTCACCGCGAAGGGGCGGGAGGTGAGCCGGCGGATCTCGCGGATCCCGTCGCTGCACCGCGTCCGGGGGCAGCGCGCCCACCGCGAAGGCGCCCAGCCCGCCGGCGTTCGACACGGCCGCCGCCAGCGCCGGCGTCGAGATGCCGCCGGCCATCGGGGCCTGCAGGATGGGCCACTCGACGCCCAGCCTCCGGGTGAATTCGTTCCGGTTCCACATGGCGCGCGCCTCCGCTCAGGGAGGCAGGCGCACCACCTCGAGGATGGCGATCGGGCGGCGCGAGCGCCTGCCCCTTGGCCGGGGACTCGTGGATCCGCCGCACCACGTCCATGCCCGCCACCACGCGGCCGAACACCGCGAACCCCTGTCCGTCCGGGTTGCGCCGTCCCCCGAAGTCTAGCTCCGGCTGCGGACCCACGCAGAGGAAGAAGTCGGAGGTGGCGGTGTCCGGGCCGTCCCGGGCCATCGAGACGGCCCCGTCGACGTGGGACGAGGACCGTGTCCCGGGTGCGCTCGAGCGCGACGGGCGCGAGGTCCTTCCCGGACCCTGGACCGGCCTGGACGACGTCGATCTTCACGGCGTTCGTGGGCTGGTTGTCCGGGCGGGTGGTCACGGTGCGGTGGAAGGCGCCGCCGCGGTAGCGCCCGGCGTCGACGTAGCGGAGGAAGTTCCGGGCGGTGGCCGGGGCGCGCGCCACGTCGATCTCGAGGACGACGTCGCCGAGCGAGGTCCGCACCGCCACGCGGGGCAGGGGGGCCGGCGCCGTGGCGAGGCAGGTCGCGAGGAGGAGCGCGAGCATCCCGGGATGCTAGTAGGATCGCCCGCCATGCGCACTCCGCTCGCCCTCCTCGCCGCCGTCCTGGCCTCCTCCACGCTCGCCGCCCCGGCGGCCCCGAAGACGCCCGGCGTCGAGGAGCTCCGCCGCCTCGAGGCGCAGTACGCGCCGGTCGACCTCGCCGTCGACCTCTCGAAGCTCCCGGAGGGCGAGCGGATCGCGCTCGCCCGCCTGGTGGAGGCGAGCTAGGTGGTCGACGCCCTCTTCCTGCGGCAGGAATGGGCCGGCGCCGAGGCGATGCTGCTCTCGCTCCTCGACGATCCGTCGCCGCTCGGCCGCGCCCGCCTCGGCTTCTTCCTCCGCAACAAGGGTCCCTGGGACCGGCTCGATCACGACCGGGTGTTCGTCCCGGGCGCGCCGCCGAAGCCGGAGGCCGGGACCTTCTACCCGCCGGGCTCCACCAAGGAGGAGATCGCGCGCTGGACGTCGACGCTTCCCGGAGAAGGAGCGAGCCGCCGCCACCGGCTTCTTCTCGGTGATCCGGCGCACGCCGGCCGGGCTCGCCGTCGTCCCCTACTCGGTCGAGTACCAGAGCGAGCTGGGGCTCGCGGCGGCCAGGCTCCGCGAGGCCGCCGCCGCCACCGCCGAGCCCACGCTCCGGCGCTTCCTCGAGTCGAGGGCCGCGGCGCTCCTCTCCGACGACTACTACGCGAGCGACGTGGCCTGGATGGAGCTCGACGCGGCCGTCGAGCCGACCTTCGGCCCCTACGAGACCTACGAGGACGGCTGGTTCAACGCCAAGGCGGCCTTCGAGGCCTTCGTGACCGTGCGGGACGACGCGGAGAGCCGCAAGGTCGCGAAGCTCTCCGCGGAGCTGCAGGACATCGAGGACCACCTCCCCATGGACCCCGCCTTCCGCAACCCCAAGCTCGGCGCGCTGGCGCCCATCCGGATCGTGAACGAGCTCTTCGCCGCCGGGGACGGGCGCCGCGGGGTGACGACCGCCGCCTACAACCTGCCCAACGACGAGCGGGTCCTCCTCGAGAAGGGCTCGAAGCGGGTCATGCTGAAGAACGTCCAGGAGGCCAAGTTCCAGAAGGTGCTCCTGCCCATCTCGAAGGTCGCGCTCACCGGCGCCGACCAGTCGCGGGTCTCCTTCGAGGCCTTCTTCACCCACATCCTCATGCACGAGCTGGTGCACGGGGTGGGGCCGCACGAGCTGCGGAAGGACGACGGCGGGCGCACCACCGTCCGGGAGCGGCTCGACACCGCCTACCCCGCCATCGAGGAGGCCAAGGCCGACGTGGCCGGCCTCTTCGCCCTCCAGCGCCTGGTCGATCGCGGCGTGCTCCCGAGGACGCTCGAGCGGACCATGTACGCCACGTTCCTCGCGTCCTCGTTCCGCTCCATCCGGTTCGGCATCACCGAGGCCCACGGGCGCGGCGTGGCGCTGCAGCTCAACTGGCTCCTCGATCAGGGAGCGGTCGCGGTCGGGAAGGACGGCCGCTTCTCGGTGGTGGACGGCAAGGTCCGGGGCGCGGTCGAGTCGCTCTCCCGGGAGCTCCTGACCCTCCAGGCGAAGGGCGACGGGGCCGGCGCGAAGGCGCTGCTCGACCGGATGGCCGTGGTGCGGCCGGAGGTCGCCCGCGTGCTCGAGAGGCTCCGGGGGATCCCGGTGGACATCGCGCCGAGGTTCGTCACGGCGGAGAAGCTCACCGGCCGCTGAGCCCGCGCCACAGCTGGACCGCGCCCATCCCCGCGAGCAGGATCCCCGAGGCGGCGCCCAGCGCACGCGCGGCCCGGGGACCGGCGCGGCCGGTCAGGCCGGAGAGCACGACGACGGCGGCGTTCCCCCCGACGAGCATCGCGTAGAACCCGGCCAGGAACGAGAGCCCCCGCGCCGGCGCGGCCCTCCAGGCCTCGACCAGGATGGGGCCGCACACCGTGCTCCAGAAGATCCAGGGTCCGGGCCCCGCGGCGTTCACCAGCGCCGCGCGGAGGAACGAGCCGCCCCGGCCCTCCGGGGCCTCGGTCGACCCGGCGTGAACCTCGCCGAGGGAGCGCAGGGTTCCCCAGGCCATCCAGAGCAGGAAGGCGCCGCCCCCGATCCCCAGGGCGCGCAGGAGCCAGGCCGGCGCGGTGGAGAGGGCGAGCAGCACGACGGCCACCACCGGCCCGTCGGAGAGGAGCGGCGCGAGCGCGAGCGGCAGCGCGCCGCGGACCCCGAGCCGGGCCGCCCGCGAGAGCAGGTAGGCCTGGAAGGGTCCGGGCGAGGCCGCCGCCGAGAACCCCAGTGCCGCACCACGGGTGAATAACGCCAAAATCGCGTCCAAGAGTCCATGATGACGCAAACCCTGCGTGATTACCCTTGATCGCGATCAGGTCCTCTCCTGTCCCGCCCCAGATCGCCCGTTCCGGAGCGGAACGCTTCTTGTAGGCTCTCTCGCCGCGCGCCGCTCCAGGCGGAGGGAACGATGAACGAGGAATACAGGTACGACTACAAGACGGTGGAGGGGTACATCCTCTCCGCCATCGTCTGGGCGGTGGTGGGGCTGGTGGTCGGGCTCCTCATCTCCATCCAGATGTTCGCGCCCGCTGCGAACTTCGCCCCCTGGGCGGCCTTCGGGCGGATGCGGACCGTCCACACCAACATCCTGGGCTTCGGCCTCGGGGTGGGAGCCATCTTCGGGCTCTCCTACTACATCGTCATGCGCCTCACGCGCCGGCCGCTGCTCTTCCCGAAGCTGGCCCGCGTGCAGCTCTGGCTCTTCAACGTGGGGATCTTCCTCGCGCTGGTCACGCTGGCCATGGGCTACACCCAGACCAACGAGTACGCCGAGATGGAGTGGCCGCTCGACATCGCCATCGTGATCCTCTGGGTCATGTTCGCGGTGAACGTGATCGGGACCATCCTGGTGCGGCGCGAGGAGCAGATGTACATCGCGCTCTGGTACATCATCGCCACCGTCGTCGGCGTGGCGGTGCTCTACATCGTCAACAACCTGTCGATCATCGCCGGGCCGATGAAGAGCTACCACCTCTTCTCCGGCGTGAACTCCGCCAACGTGCAGTGGTGGTACGGCCACAACGTGGTGGGCTTCGTCTTCACGACGCCCATCCTGGCCATGTTCTACTACTTCCTCCCCAAGTCGACGGGGCTGCCCATCTACAGCCACCGGCTCTCGATCGTGGCCTTCTGGTCGCTCGTCTTCGGCTACCTGTGGACCGGCGCGCACCACCTCGTCTACACGCCGCTGCCCGACTGGATCCAGACGCTCGGCATCGTCTTCACCCTGTTCCTCATCGCGCCCTCGTGGGGCTCGGTGGTGAACGGGTACGGCACCATCGGCGAGGACTGGTCGAGGATGAAGACCGACTACCTCGCCAAGTTCTTCATCCTGGGCATCACCTTCTACGGCCTGCAGACGGTCCAGGGGCCCACCCAGGGCCTGCGCGTCGTCTCGCAGCTGATCCACTACACCGACTGGGTCCCCGGCCACGTCCACATGGGCACCATGGGATGGGTCGCACTCACGGTGACGGCCTCGATCTACTACGTGATCGCCAAGATCTACGGCACCGAGGTCTACAGCGTGAAGCTCGCCAACGTGCACTTCTGGCTGGTGCTGGTCGGGCAGCTCATCTTCTCGGTGACCCTCTGGATCACCGGCATCCAGCAGGGCGCCATGTGGAAGGCCCTCACCCCCGAGGGGACGCTCAAGTACACGTTCATGGAGGGGCTGGTGAAGAACTACCCGTACTGGCACGTGCGCACGCTGGGCGGGACCATCTTCATCGTGGGCATGGTGGTGTTCGTGGTGAACGTGCTCCTGACCATCCAGAAGGGGCGCGCCCTCGAGGCCAGCGGTCGGACCGCTGCCCCGGCGACCGCGTAGGGGAGAGGACGAGCCATGGCGGGAAAGATCTACAGCAAGCCCATCCTCTTCACCCTGATGGTCACGGCGGCGGTGCTGGCCGGGTCCATCGTGATGATGGCCTACCCGATGCTCCGGCCGGACATGCATCCCAGGCTGGAGAACCTGAAGCCCTACACCCCGCTGCAGCTCGCCGGCCGCGACATCTACCAGCGGGAGGGCTGCATGAACTGCCACACCCAGACGGTGCGGCCGCTGCGCAGCGAGGTCATGCGGTACGGCGACTACTCGAAGGCCGGGGAGTTCTTCTACGACCACCCGTTCCTCTGGGGCTCGAAGCGCACCGGGCCCGACCTGGCCCGCGAGGGGGGCAAGCGCCCCGACTCCTGGCACCTGGCCCACTACGAGAACCCCCAGGCCATCGTGCCCCGCTCCAACATGCCGCCCTACGGCTGGATGAAGGCCAGCAAGCTCGACCCGGTCACGGTGAAGGCCCACATGGAGGCGCTGGGCATGCCCTTCACGGCGCAGCAGATCGCCGAGCTCTCGACCCGCACCGAGCTGGACGCGCTGGTGGCCTACACGCAGCAGCTCGGCCACGCGGTGGCGAGGAAGCCGGCCGCCGGCGGGCTGCGACCTCGCGGCCGTGAACCCCTTCCGCGACTCCCCGCAGGCGGTGGCCGCGGGCGCCAAGCTCTTCGCCGACAACTGCGCGGTCTGCCACGGCGACGAGGGGCACGGCGGCATCGGCCCGTCGCTCACCAGCGGTGACTTCCTCGCACAGAAGGGCTACGGCTCGGACGGCGACTACTTCGCCATCATCTCGGCCGGAAGCGAGGCCAAGAAGGCCATCGGCCGCCCGGGCTCGCCGGACGGCGGCATGGACGCCTTCGGCGGGCAGATCCCGCCGGACGGCATCTGGCAGCTCGTCAGCTTCATCCGGGCCCAGCAGAAGCACGAGGCCAGCGAGTCGCCCGCGCTGGAGCAGCGCGAGCACGACGCCGGCGGAAAGCACTGAGAGGACGACGGCCATGAACGAACTGCCCGATACCCCGGAAGCGCTCGAGGCGAAGGAGACGGCCAGCACGATCCCGCTGGGCTGGTGGGCCCTGTTCTTCGGGCTCATCGTCTGGGGCATCTACTACGCCTGGACCTACACCCCGTCCCTGGGCGGCTGGTCCCAGGACAGGGCCTTCGAGGAGTCGACGAAGGTCGCCGCGACGGTCGCCGGGGAGAGCGGAGGCAACATCTTCGCGACCGTCCTCTTCACCGCGCTCGCCACGCTCGCCGCGGTGGTCCTCATCATCGCGGCGGCGCGGCGCAAGCCGGCGAAGCGGTAGCCGCCATGAAGCCGCGAGGGCCTGCCCGGGGACGACTGGGTCTACCTGGCCTTCGGCCTGCTCCTCAGCGCCGCGCTCGTCTGGGTGATCGTCTTCTACTTCTCGAGGAAGAGGAAGAAGGGCATCGAGGAAGCGAAGTACAAGATGCTCGATGACGACGAGTAGGCGGATCGGGACGTGGCGCCGGGGAGCGGGGATCGCGCAGGCCGCGATCTTCCTGGGCCTGCCCTTCGTCACCATCCGGGGCCAGAGCGCGCTCCGCTTCGACGTCCCCACGCTCCGCCTCCACCTGCTCGGCACGACGCTGTGGATGGACGAGTTCTTCGTCCTCCTCCTCGGGATCCTGGCCGCCGGGGCGATCTTCCTCCTCGTCACCTTCGTGTGGGGGCGGGTCTGGTGCGGCTGGAGCTGCCCGCAGACCGTGCTCGGGGACCTGACCGCCTCGCTCGCCGAGGAGCGGGCGCGCAAGCGCCGGCGCCCGCTGCGGCTCGCGCTCGCGTGGCTCGCGGTGGCCGCCGTGTCGGTCGTCTTCTCCGCCGCCACGCTCTGGTACTTCGTCCCGCCCGTCCGAGTTCCTCCACCGGCTGCTCGCCCTCGACCTCGGGCCGGTGCTGGGCTGGAGCTGGGTGGTGCTGGGCGCGGTCCTCTTCCTCGACCTGGGCTTCGTCCGGGGACGCTTCTGCGCCACCACCTGCCCGTACGCCAAGCTCCAGGGCGTGCTCTTCGACCGGAGCACGCTGGTGGTGGCCTACGACGACCGGCGTGACGCGGAGTGCATCGACTGCGGCGCCTGCGTGCGGGTCTGCCCCACCGGGATCGACATCCGCGACGGGCTGCAGGCCGAGTGCATCGCCTGTGCGCAGTGCATCGACGCCTGCGAGCCCATCCTGGCGAGGCTCGGCCGTCCGACGCTCGTCGACTACTTCTGGGGCGCTCCCGGCGGGCGCCCGCGCTTCCTCCGCCCCACCGTGCTCGCGCTGGGCGCGGCCTCGGTCCTGGCGCTGGGCGGGACGGTGGCGGCCGGCGTGCACGCCGGGCGCGCCAGCCTGGATCTCTCCGCCGCCTTCTCGACGCGCTTCGCGCCCCGGCTGGGCCCGGACGGCCGGGTGGTGAACGCCTACGAGGTCTCCTTCGAGAACCGGGGCGACGCGCCGGTGACGCTGCGCCTCGCGCTCGCGCCGGCCCGCGGCGAGGCCACGGTGAGCCCGGAGCGGGTCGAGCTCGCGCCCGGCGAGCACCGGCGCGTGACGCTGGTGGCCTCGGCGTCCGGCCTCGGGCCTGGACCCGTGGTGGACGCGGTCCTGAGCGCGACCGGGGCGAGCGGTGATACCGTGACGGCCAAGGTTCCCATGTTCCTGCCGAGGGCCAAGTGAAGGTCGTCATCGCCGTCGTGACCGCCGCTGGTCGTGGGCGCGATCGTCGCCACCATCTGGGTGGCCACGCGGAGCTACGAGCGCACCGTGGTCGCCGATCCCTACGAGTCCGGGATCCACCACGACCAGGACCGGAAGCGCGCCGAGCGGCTGGGATGGACCGTGGTCGTCGACGAGAGCGGGCTCCGCGCCGGCCCCGAGGCGGTGCTGGCGATCCGGCTGTCCGGCAGCACGGGCGCACCCCTCGAGGGTGCCGAGGTGACCTTCCGGGTGGCGCGTCCCGGCACGAGCCGCTTCGACCATTCCGCGCAGGCCCGCGCCGAGGGCGGCGGCCGCTACGCCGCCGTGCTCCCCATGACCGAGGCCGGGTTCTGGGACCTCGACGCGGTCATCCGCCTCGGCGCGGAGTCGCTCACCCTGGGCAAGTGGATCCACGTGTCGGCCGGCGTCGGCGAGGGGATCCACTGCGACGCCGGCACGCGCCCCTGCGCGGCCAGCGTGGGCGACCTGCGCGTCGTGCTCGAGCTGACGCCCCGGCCCCCGTTGCCGCTGAAGGCGCTGGCGACGGCGGTGCAGCTGACCCGCAACGGCGCGCCGGTCGCCGTCACCGACGCGGTGGTCGAGCTCTCCATGAGCGGGATGTTCATGGGCGACAACCGGATCGTGCTCCGCCCGCAGGGCGAGGGACGGTACGCGGGAGAGGGGGTCCTCCTGCGATGCGCCAGCGGACGCCGCGACTGGGTGGCCGAGGTGGTGGCCCACCTGCCCGGAGGCGGCGAGGCGAGGGCCCGCTTCCCCTTCCAGGCGTCGGAGTAGCTCGCCGGGCAGGTCTCCGATGGACGCCACCCTCCCGATCGCGCTCGCCACCGGCTTCCTGGGCGGCTTCGGACACTGCGTGGGCATGTGCGGCCCGCTCGTGGCGGCGCTCGGCATCTCGGCGCCGCCCGGCATCCCGGCGCGGCGCGCGCTCGTCCCGCAGCTCGCCTACCACCTGGGGCGCATCACCACCTACGGCATGATCGGCTCGCTGATGGGGCTCTTCGGGTCCTTCGTCAACGTGGCCGGACGACTGGCCGGCCTCCAGGACCTGGTGGCCGTGCTGGCCGGGGCCCTCATGCTGGCCATGGGGGTGGGGGCCGCCTCCCATTCGCTGTGGGTGAAGCGCGCCGAGGGGACGGTGGGCGCCCAGATCTTCTCCGCGGTCCGCAGGCTGGCCGGGCACGAGGCGCCGATGCGCGCCTACCCGCTCGGGCTCGCGCTCGGCTTCCTCCCCTGCGGGCTCTCCTACTCGGCCTTCGCCGCCTCGGCCGCGACCGGATCGCCGGCCCGCGGGATGCTCCTCGCGCTGGCCTTCGGCGCCGGGACCCTGCCGGCGCTGCTCCTCGCCGGCGCGGTGGTGGCGGCGCTCACGGCGCGGGCCCGCGGTCTCCTCTACCGGATGGGCGGCGTGCTGGTGGCCCTCCTCGGCCTGCTCTTCCTGCTCCGGGGCCTCCGCGTCCATGTCCCTTCGCTGTGACCACTGCCTGCTCGACTTCCCGGACCGGGAGGCCGTGCGCGAGACGGTCGACGGCGTCCCGCGGGTCTTCTGCTGCACCGGCTGCCAGGGCATCCACCGCCTGATCCGCGAGGAGGGGCTCGGGGCCTTCTACGACGGGCCGGAAATGGGAGGAGGGCGGGCTCGCCGCCCGGCCCGAGGGTCCGCAGGAGGTGGAGGCCTTCCGCGCCGCGGTGCGGCCCGCGGCCGGCGGCCTGGCCGAGATCGACCTCTACGTGGAGGGCATCCGCTGCGCCTCCTGCGTGTGGCTGAACGAGCGGCTGCTCTCCCGGATGGACGGCGTGACCTTCGCGCGCGTGAACTACGCCACCCACCGCGCCCGGATCCGCTGGGACCCGGCCCGGGCCGGCCTGGAGGGCGTGCTCGGACGCATCCGCTCGGCGGGCTACCTGCCGAAGCCCTACGGCGAGACCGAGGCGCAGGCGGCGCAGCGGCGCGAGACCCGCGACCTGCTCGTCCGGCTCGGCACGGCCGGCTTCCTCTCCTCGCAGCTCATGGTCGTCACGATCGCCCTCTACGCCGGCTACTTCCAGGGCATCGACGCCGGCACGCGCCGGCTGCTCGAGTGGGTCGGGCTCGGCCTGACGGTCCCGGTCTACTTCTACTCGGGGGCGCCCTTCCTCCGGAACACGGTGGCGAGCCTGCGTCACGGCCGGTTCAACATGGACGCGCTCATCGCGCTGGGCGCGGGGGCGGCGCTCGCCTACAGCGCCTGGCAGATGCTCCGCGGGGGCGAGGTCTACTTCGACACCGCCGCCATGATCGTGACGCTCGTCCTCCTGGGCCGCTACGTCGAGGCGGCCGCGAAGGGGCGGGCCTCCGAGGCGGTGGCCCGGCTGGCCGCGCTCCAGCCGCGCGAGGCGCGGCGGATCGAGCGGGGCCCGGCGGGCGGCGTGGAGGTGCGCCGGGTCCCGGTGGCCGAGCTGCGCCCCGGGGATCGCGTCGAGGTGGTGCCGGGGGAGCGGGTCCCCGCCGACGGCGTGGTCCGGGCGGGCCAGAGCGAGGTGGACGAGTCGCTCGTCACCGGGGAGTCGCGCCCGGTGGCCAAGGAGCCCGGTTCGCCCGCCATCGGCGGCACCGTCAACCTGCACGGGTCCTTCGAGCTGGAGGTCACGCGCACCGGGAACGCCACCGTGCTGGCCGGCATCATCCGGGCCGTCGAGGAGGCCCAGGCCTCGCGCCCGCGCATCCAGGCCGTGGCCGACCGGGTGGTCGGGGTCTTCGTGCCCGCCATCCTGGTGCTCGCCGTCGCCGCGACCGCCTGGCACCTGGCCCGCGGCGCCCCGGCCTCCCAGTCGCTCATGATCGGCGTCTCGGTCCTGGTGATCGCCTGCCCCTGCGCGCTGGGGCTCGCCACGCCGCTGGCCGTGCTGCTCGCCACGGGGGTGGCCACCGCCCGTGGACTCCTGGTGAAGGGCGGCGACGTCTTCGAGCGCGCCGCCGGCGCCGACGAGGTCCTCCTCGACAAGACCGGCACGGTGACGCGCGGCCGCCCCGAGCTGCGCGAGGTGGTGGCGGTGGAGGGCGCGCCCGGGGGCGAGGAGCTGCTCCGGCTGGCGGCGGCGGTGGAGCGGCGCTCCGAGCACAGCCTGGGAAGGGCGATCGTCGAGGCGGCGCGGGACCTCCCCGTCGGGCCGGAGCCGGAGGTGTCGGCGTTCTCCGCCGTCCCGGGGCGCGGCGTGGAGGCGCGGGTGGACGGCGCGGCGGTCCGGATCGGCACCCGGGCCTTCCTGGCCTCCGGACGGCGCGGTGGTGCCCGAGCCGGCCGACGGCCGCGCGCGGGCCTTCGAGGAGCGCGGAGACACGGTGGCCTTCCTCTCCCGCGACGGGCGCCTGCTCGCGATGCTGGTGGTCGCCGACGCGCTGCGGCCGGAGGCGAAGGAGGCGGTGGAGGAACTCGAGAAGCTCGGCCTGCGCGTCGGGCTCCTCTCCGGCGACAACCGCCGGACCACCGACGCGGTCGCGGCCCTGCTCGGCATCGCCGACGCCATGGCCGAGGTGACGCCGGCCGGAAAGCGCGAGCGGGTGGCGGCGCTCCAGGCCGGGGGGCGCCGGGTGCTCCTGGCCGGCGACGGCGTGAACGACGCGCCGGCCCTCACGCAGGCCGACGTCGGCGTCGCCATGTCCCGGGGGACCGACGTGACGATGGAGAGCGCCGAGGCGGTGCTGGTGCGGGACGACCTGCGGCTCGTCCCGGAGCTGGTCCGCCTCTCGCGGACCACCTACCGGATCATCCGGGAGAACCTCTTCTGGGCGCTGGTCTACAATGTCGTGGCGGTGCCGCTCGCCATGGCCGGGCTGCTCCACCCCATCGTGGCGGCCGGCGCCATGGCGGCCAGCTCGACCTTCGTGGTGGGCAACTCGCTGCGCATCCGGCGCGCCCTGCCGGCCCGTCACCCGAGGTGAACGTGTCGCTCGGCTTCCTCATCGCCATCTCGCTGGGACTGGGGATCGCCGCCTGGCTGGGGTTCCTCTGGTCGGTCCGCAGCGGCCAGTACGACGACCCCGAGGGCCCGAAGTACCGGATGCTGGAGGACGAGGAAGACGGGAAGCCCCGGCGTCCCCGAAGGGGCGTGGCACGAAACGGATGGACGACCCCGGTGGCGACAGATAGACCAACAAGCTTCGACATTTGGTGTCCAGCCCCTGTCCGGAGCGACGAGCCTGATCGTGAGTGACGTCCAACTGAGCAGACGCACCGGTATCGCGGTCCTCGCCGCCCTCGCCGCCTCGCTGGCGCCGGGGCTGGCGCTGGCCGCCGACCCGGTCCCCCCCGCGGCCGCCGCGCCGCTCGTCGTCGTGGACGAGAAGACGACCAAGGACACCACGGTCATCCTCGTCCAGCAGACTCCGAAGCCTCCCTGGGAGACCCCCGCGTGGGCCTACCCGGAGCGCGGCCTCACCTTCTTCCCGGAAGGCCCGGGCAAGGGCAAGGATCGCTGGGCGGTGGGCGGGCTCTGGCAGATCGCCCCCATGTTCACGGCCAGCTACACGCGCGGCGTGGGCGCGGGGTTCAGCGTGGACGCCCGGCTCCAGACCATCGTCCTCTACAACCAGCTGGGCGTCGGCGCCGAGTGGGCTGCCAAGGTCGGCCCCTTCAGCCTGGGCGTCATGGCCCACGTGAACGGTTACTTCGGCGCGCTCGGCAAGGCGCTCATCGCCACCACGTCCTTCAACACCACCGGGTGGGGCGTGCTCCTCGACCCCGGAGCCAAGGCCGGCATCCAGGTCTCGAAGGACTCCTGGCTCACGCTCCAGTACGAGGCCTACCTCTCGCTGTACCAGGCCGTGAACCTCGGCGGGCTCGTCCTCAGTCCCTCGGCCGCCTCCTACGCGGGGTTCGGCCTGACGGCCCTCGTCGAGTACTCGCCCACGAAGCAGGGCGTCTTCTACTACGGGGCGTCCCTCTACAACACCGCGTCGAACTACCCGATCTTCTTCAACGTCGAGGCCACGCCGACGAGCGAGCCCTTCGTCTCGAAGAAGATCTGGTACATCGGACTCCTGGCTGGCTATGAATTCTGACCGCAATTTCGTCGCGCTCGGGCTTCTGGCCCTCGCCGCCACCGGCTGCTTCTCGCGGCAGAGCCAGCACCGAGCCGCCCGTCTTCCCGGGAGGCGGCCTGATCGCCCGTTCCAAGGCGCCGCCCAACCCGTGGTCGCTCCAGAACGCGCTCGAGGGGGTCTACGACACCTCGAGCCGGTTCGGCTCCACCGTCATCGTCCACGGCAGCCAGTGGGGCGGCGTGACCGACGGGATGAAGTCCTCGGTGTCGATCCTCGCAGGCGAGCACGCCGGGTTCGCCATCCTGCAGCCCGGCTGCTTCCTGGACACCACGGGCGAGACGTTCCGGTCACGCGGCTCGTCCTCGAGGGCTACTGGCGCTATCTCGATCAGGAGCCCTCGCCGACCACGAACGGGCTCGTCCGGCTCTTCGTCTCGCCGCCGGAGATCATCGACTACGTCTGCAACGCGCCGGCCTGGAATTCGACCGACCTTCCCGGCGATCCCCGTCCGCCGCCGGCCGTTCACGCCCAGCTCGTCGGCTCCACCGGCAACGGCGTCAACGCTCCGAGCCTTCCCCTCATCGGTGAACTGGGTGCGGCCCCGGAAGAGCAAGGCCAACGCCGACGGGGTGCAGACCTTCTTCGTGGGCGTCCACCACGGCGCCTGCCAGAACGCCGACGATTGCGGGGTCTCCATCAACACCCCCGAGACGTCGATCCTGGCCACCCAGATGGGCGCCGACTACATGGAGATCGACCTCCACCTGACGAAGGACAAGGTGCCGGTCTTCTTCCACATGGGGCTCTACCCCATGGACGTGCAGGGCGTGTACTGCACCGGGCAGATCGAGGACTACACGTACGAGGAGCTGCTCGCGAACTGCCGGCTCCGGAACGGCGAGATCATCCCGCGCGTCGTCGACATGCTGGAGTACATCTTCACCCGGACGAACTTCCCGACCTACCTCGACAGCAAGACCACCGACGTGATCGTCCCGGTGAGCCAGATCCTGGGCGAGCTCCAGGACAAGCTCGTCCCCTGCAATCCGCCTCCTCCCGGCTCCCCCGCGGCGTGGCCGCCGGCCGGGAAGAAGTGCCTCTACCCGGGCAGCCGCCCGGTCTGGGAGCGCGGGGTGATCGGCCTGCCCAGCGCCGACTTCGTGACCACCTACCAGCAGGCGCTCGCCGCCGGCCAGCTGGCGCCGAACCAGCACTGTCTCATCGAGGAGAACAGCGCCGACGTGACCACGGTCCCCTGCGTCGCGTGGATGCCGCGCTACACCCGCGGCCCGATGACGAGCGAGGTCAAGTCGCTCCAGGAGCAGGGCTACTTCGTGGGCTTCTGGACCATCAACGACCCCGCCACCATGGACGCGTTCCTCACCACTGCCGGGCCGAACGGATTCCTCACGAACTACCTCGGGCTGGCGAATCAGCGCTTCGAGGTGGTGGGGACCGCGCCGATCTGGGCACCGACCAAGGTCACGACACCGTGAGACACGTCCTCCTCGCACTCGCGCTCGCCGCGTCGACCAGCGCCGCCCGCGCCGAGAGTCCCGCTCCCGTCGAGACCCCGCACTACGCCTGGGAAGTCGATCTCTTCGCCGGCTACGGTCAGCTGGCCTTCCCGGGCATCGATAGCTCGAACCTGGCCTGGTACAACGGCGGACCCTCCGTCGCGCTGTCCGTGGCCTACCGGGGCGAGCACTTCACCCACCCGTTCATCGACATCTCGTACGTCCCCATCCTCGCGAGCGGGCAGTACGTGAACGTCCTCTCCCCCGGCGGCAGCCAGACGATCTTCGCCAACAATTCCTCCTACGCGCTGGGCCTGGCCATCGGCCCGGGCTGGGACATCGACTGGTTCCGGATCCGGGTGGGCCTGGGGCTGTACGACGTGGTCGTGAAGACCGGGAGTGTCGGGCTCGACGAACACCGTGTCGCAGCTCAGCCTGGGGTTCATGGCCAGCCTGAGCGCGATGGTGTGGCGTCCGGAGCCGTTCGCCCTGGGGATCGAGGGGCGCATGGTGGGCCTCAACTTCCCGATGACCGGCGTCTACCAGACCATGTGGTCGGCGGGCATCACCGGCCGCTGGGACTTCGTCCACCACTAGCCGGATCGCCGGCGCCCCGGCGCGGCAGCGCCACCTCGAACGTGTCGAGCGGGGAGGCCGGCTTGCGCCAGTCCTCGCCCGGCACGCGGACCGGGATGACCCGCCCGGAGATTCCGTCCGGTCCCAGGTCGAGCAGGACGAAGTTCCGGACCTGCTCGACGAAGATCGCCGAGCCCTCGACCGGCGACTGGGCGCGCTGGAAGAACCGGCCGCCCGCCCCCCCGCTCACCACGTAGCTCACCGGCCGCCCCTCGAACCCGGGGCGGACGATGCGCTCGTAGGCGTGGATGTGCCCGGAGAGCACGAGCGCCACCGGGTGGCGGTCGAGGATGCCCTCCACCACCAGCTTCTTCACCCACGGAGCGCCACGCTCCTCCTTGCCGGAGGAGAAGGGCGGGATGTGCAGCGAGCACGATGGCGCGGCGCCCGGTCCGGTCGGCCTCGGCGAGCTGGGCCTCGAGCCAGGAGAGCTGCGGGCCGCCAGCCGGCATGGGATCCCGGTCGCCCAGCATGTCGGTCCCGGTGTCGAGCACCAGGAAGCGCCAGCCGTCCCGGTCCACCGCGTACCAGAAGGCGTCGGTGGCGAGCTGCGGCCCGCCGGGCGGGGAGAAGATGGCCGCGAACTGGGCCTCGTCCTCGCGGTGATACGAGTCGTGGTTGCCGCGGGCGGCGAGGATCGGGATGCCGGCCTCGCGGAGCGGAGCGGTGTCCTCCAGCCAGCCGTTCAGGTCGGGAGGCTTGCGGGGCGGCGCGACGGCGCCGAGGAGGGTCTCGTGGATGGCGGCCGGGAAGGGAACGATGGAGGCGAGCGAGACCGCCCCGTAGCCGCGGACGTACTGGGGCCAGAAGGGCATCAGGTACTGCCAGCCGCCCCAGTCCGGCATGTGCCCGGCGGGGAGGTGGTCGATGGCGTCCCCGGCGAAGAGCACCAGGTCGGGCTTCTCGGCCAGGATGGCGGCGACGATCGCCCGGTGGGCGGCCGTGTTGCCCTGCGAGTCCCCGTAGACGGCGACCCGCATCCTCTCCGGGGCGGGCTCGGCGAACGGCGGGCTCGCCCGGCCGGTGCTCCTGTCGAGCAGGTCGGGGCGGATGGGCGCGTGGCTCATGGGTCCGCAGGCGGCGCCCGAGGCGGCGAGGAGTCCGGAGGCGAGCAGGGCCCGGGTGGACAGGACGGCCATCCGACACCCATACACGGGGAGGAGAGCGGGCGCGACGGCCGGGACGGGGCCTACCTGCCGCCCAGGCGACGCTCGGAGAAGACCGGGAGCCCGTCCGATTCGAGGAGGTCGGCGATCTCGACGGCCGGCCGGGACGGCGGATGGAGCTGGCCGGACGCGTGGAGGTCGAGGAAGCGCTTCACCTGCGGGAAGGCCCCGGCGAGCGCGCCGCGCACCGCCTGCTGCATCTCGGTGTCGACCACGCCGGGCTCGTAGCTCACCAGCGAGAGGTCGGTGGGGAGCGCGGTCCCGGGGGCGTAGTCCCTGGCCTCGGCGCCGATCACCTCGCCCGCCATGCGAAGCGCCGCCTTGGTCGAGCAGTAGGCCGACCAGCCGGCGTACGGGTGGCGCGCCGCGCCCGAGGAGACGTCCACCATCCGGAGCTTCGCGCCCCGGACCCTGCGCAGGAAGAAGCCGAGGAGCCAGATGGGCGCGACCGCGTTCACCGCGAACGCGCGGGCCAGCCCCGCGGCCGGCAGCGCGCCCGTCGGTCCCACCGGCTCGAGCGTGGCGGCGCCGTTCACGAGCCCGACGCGGGGACGCCCTTCCAGCCCCAGCTCGTCGCCCAGGCTGCCCTCGAGGAGGGCCTCGAGCCTGGCGGTGTCGGCCAGGTCGAGCCGGACGTGCCGGTAGCGCGCGTGGTGGATCGGGGAGGGGCGGCGGGCCAGGCCGGCCACCTCCCATCCCCGCCGGAGGAGCTCCTCCGCCACGGCGGCCCCGATGCCGGAGCTCGTCCCGGTCACCAGGCAGAGGGGAGAAGGTCCGGCCGCTTCGGTCGCCATGAGACGTCCCTCCAGCGAGGTGCCAGCGGTCAGTGGACGAGGACCGCCTTCGGATAGGCGGCCCGGAATCCACATCTCTCCAGCGAGCGCTGGGAGGCCGTGCCCGGCTCGGTGGCGGTCGCAGCCAGGTCGCAGCCCCGGGCGGAGGCCCACGCCAGGCGGGCGCGGACGAGCTCCACCTGGAGGCCGCGGCCGCGGTGGGCCGGGAGCACGCCGGCCCCGGAGAGCCAGGCCACGCCGCCCTCGGAGGAGGCGAGCGCCACGCCCACGGCCGCGCCCGACTCCTCGGCCAGCCAGGCCACGCTGCCCTCGGCGAGGACCATGCAGCGCAGGGCCTCGCGCTGCGCCTCCGACTGGGCGGGAGCGCCCAGGAACGCGCGCGAGAAGACGTCCACCCACTGGTCGGCGTCCCCCGCGGCGGCGACCCGCACCGCCCGGCCCGGCTCGCCGCTCGCCGGCTGCGCGTCCAGACCTGGAAGAAGCGCTCCAGCTGGTAGCCGCGGCGCCCGAGCTCCTCGGTGAGGGAGGAGTCGGCGAACGGGGTGACCTCGACGCGCACCGGCCCTCCGCCCAGGCCGAGGTGGGCCTCGATGCGGTCCACGTCGCCCGGGGTGACGGGGGCGCCGATCCCGACGCCCACCGCCGCCGAGAACGGCGAGCGGACGCCGTGCGAGACGGCGAGCCCGCCGGCCACCTCGATGGCCGGAGCGCCGGAGCCCCGCGCCGCCCGGGTGCGCTCCAGCTGGAGCGCATGCGCCCGCTCGATGCGGCGCGCGAGCGCTGCCAGGTCCTCCGGTCGTCGGGTCACCCGCGAATGCTACTCCCGGCTACGGCTTGATGCCCAACTCCGTGAGGACGCGGGTCGCGCCCGAGACCTGGCTCGCCACCCAGAGCACGTACCGGATGTCGACCTGGATGGAGCGGGTGTTCACCGGGTCGAAGAGCAGGTCGGAGGCGATGGTCTCGTAGGTGCCGTCGAAGAGCAGCCCGATGAGCTTGCCCTTGCCGTTCAGCACGGCCGAGCCGGAGTTGCCGCCGGTGGTGTCGACGTCGGAGAGGAAGTCGACCGGGACGTCGCCGAGCTTGGGGTCGACGAACGGGCCCTTGCCGGTGGCGAGCACCTTGGCGGCCGCGGCGAGCAGCGCCGGCGGCGCATCGAACTCCTTGTCCCCGGGGCGCGCCTTGGCGACCACGCCCTGGAGCGTGGTCTGGGGCAGGTACATCACCCCGTCCTGGGGCGAGACCCCCTTCACGGTGCCGAAGGTCACGCGCAGCGTGGAGTTGGCGTCGGGGGCCACGAGGCCGCCGGCCTTGTCCAGCATGGCCTGCATGTAGACCGGGCCCAGCCGCGACATGGCGCCGGCCCTGGACTTCTCGGCGTCGCGGATCTGCTTGTCGAGCGGGGCGAGGGCCGCGGCGAGGTCGAGGAACGGGTCCTTCGCCGCCAGCACCTCCTCCGGCTTCCCGTCGACGAGCGCCATCCGGGACTTCGTCTCTCCCAGGCGGGACGGGGTCGCGTAGAGCTGGGTCAGCCAGGCGTCGATCTTGGCCTTCGCGTCGGCCTCGGCGATCCCCGCGGAGAGCCCGATGGCGGCGTCCACGGCCTCGATGCGCTGCGCGGCGGGCAGCGCCGCCGCCTCGACGAGCGCGTAGCGGAGGAGCGCCCGGTCGGCGGAGAGGTCGAGGGTCTTCTGGACCCGCTCCTGCGCCTCGCGGAGCCGCTCCCAGTTGCGCTGCTGGAACTCGGGGTCGCGGTCGGCGTCGGGCTTCTGGCGCTCCTCGGCGAGCCGCCGGACGGTGCGCGCCGAGCCGAGCAGGGAGGAGTTCGAGTAGAGGGCCAGGAGGGTCGCGTCCCGCTCCCGCACGGCCTCCCGCTTCGCCTGGAGGTCGTCGAGCGCGCCGATGACCGTGCCGTACTTCTTCTTCCGCGCGGAGTCGGCGTCGATCCAGGCGGCGAGCTCGGCCTCGGCGGCCGACTTCTTGTCGAGGAGCTTGCCCTTCTGCGCGCCCTCGATGACGCCCTCCCGGTTCTTCATGGAGTTGGCCAGGCCGCGGACGCGGGTGGCGACCCGGATCTCGGTCTCCTTCGAGCCCTTCGAGAGCTCGGCCAGGATGGCCAGCATGTCCTTGTTGCGGCGCGCGGTGCGCGGGTAGCTCCACTGGAGGAGGTCCTTCATCTCCCGGGCCGTGGCGTGGCGGGAGGTGCGCCCCGGGTAGCCGGCCACGACCACCAGCTCGCCCGGGCTGGCGCCGGCCGGGTCGACGGCGAGGAAGTGACGGGGCTTGAAGGGCACGTTGGCCTTGTCGAACGCGGCCGGCTTGCCGTCCTTGCCCACGTAGGCCCGGTAGAAGGCGAAGTCGGCGGTGTGGCGCGGCCAGCGCCAGTTGTCGGTCTCGCCGCCGTAGTTGCCGATCGACGAGGGCGGGGCGTAGACGAGCCGCACGTCCTTCAGCTCCACGGCCGCGGTCTCGAACCAGCGCAGCCCCTCGAAGAAGGAGGCGACGCGGCAGCGCAGCCCTTCCTTCTCGCAGGCGGCCGTGAGCTCCTTCGTCCGCTTCTCGATGGCCTCGCCCCGCTGGAAGTCGGTCAGGTCGGCGCCGAGCTTGCCCGTGACGTCCTTCGTCACCTCCCGCACCGCGACGGTGACGAGGACGCGCGAGCCGGGGCCGGCCCAGGCCTCCTCCTCGCGGGTCGGGGCGAGGAAGCCCTCCTTCACGGTGTTCCGCTCCGGGGTGGCGTTGTACTGGAGCGCGCCGGTGACGCAGTGGTGGTTCGTGATGATGAGCCCGTCGGGCGACACGAAGGACGCGCTGCAGCCGCCGAGCGAGACCACGGCGCCCATGGGCATGCCCGTCAGGTCGGCGAAGGCCTTGGGATTGCCCTGGAACCCGAGCTTCTTCAGGCGGGGGGCCAGGTCGATCATCTGCTGCGGCATCCACATGCCGCCGTCCGCGAGAGCGGCCGCGGGGGAGAGAAGGAGAGCGAGCAGCGCGAGGTGCGGGGCGATTCTTCTCACGGTGACCTCCGGACGGCGAGCGAGGCCCCGTACAAACCACGAATCCGGCGCGAAGGGGAGGTGCGAATCGCATCCCCTGGCGCTCACCGGGAGGCGGGGGCCCGGGCGGCCGCCGAGACGTCCCGGGCGAGCACCCCCAGGGCCCGCCCGAGGGCCGAGACCGAGCCCGCCACGTCGCCTGCCTTCCCGTCCTCGCGACGCGGGTCTCGCCGGCGACCGGCGCCATGCCGGGGCGCGTCACCGTCCAGCGGGCCGTCCAGCGACGCCCCCCCGGCCGCGTCGGCCTCGAAGGCCAGCAGATCCACCGCCACCGCCACCTCGGGCGGGGCGCCGAGCGGCCACGGCCAGCGGGTGACTGCCCGGGCTGGCAGCCCCGCGCGGAGCTCCTCGGAGAGCGCCCGGAGGACGAGCTCGTCGAGCGGTCCCGCCCAGCGGTCGGAGGCCGCGTAGGCGATGCGCTCGGGCCCCAGCCGCGTGGCCAGCTCCGGGCGAAGCAGGTAGGGCGGGAAGGTGACCGGGCCGAGCCCGACCGAGGCCACCGGAGCGGCCGCGGTGGGAGGTGGGGATGCGTCCGGAAGCGTGTAGTAGCGCGACGTCTCCGTGCGCGGGGAGAGGCAGCCGGTGACGACGGCCAGCAGGGCGACGGCGAGGATGCGGTGGGTCATGGCTTGGCCTCCGGTCGACCGCGGACGATTCTGGCTCGGGTCCCGCTCCAGGCTGTCGGCGAGCACGCGCAGCGACCGCGCGGCCTGGCCGACCTCGCGCAGCGTCTGCTCGAGCTGGACCGGGACGGGCGCGCCCGGCGAGAGCGACAGCTTCACCTCGCGCAGCGTGCCGTCCATCTGGTCGAGCGCGGCGGCGAGCCGCTGCATGGCCCCCCGCGCGTCGCCGGCCACGTTCGGGATCTCCTTCTCCAGCGACCGGGCCGCGTCGCGGATGGCGGCCAGCGCGCGGTCCATGCTCTCGAGGGTCCGGGGGATGCCGCGCCCGGCGTCGTCGATGCGGCCGGAGGCGCGCGCGACGCCCGCCGCGGCCGCACGGAAGTCGGCGATGAGCCCCTCGAGGTCGAGGGCCTGGAGCTTGCTGATCAGCTTGGAGGCGTCCGCCTGCAGCGCCATGAGATTCGGCTCCCGGTAGACCGGGATCACCGGGTAGGGAAGCGCGAACGGCGGAGGCTCCGGGCAGCGGCGCATCGGGGATGATGTCGAGGTCGACGTAGCGGCGTCCGGAGAGGAAGCTCTCGAGGGCCAGGCGGGCTCGCAGCCCGTGCTCGACGAGCGTCTTCACCACCGCCGGGTTGCCCAGGTCGGTCGACTCCCCGAGCTCCTGGATGCGCGACGGGTTGAGCTCGATGACGACCGGCATGAAGAGCGCCCGGAGCGGCGCCTCCGGCGAGCCGATGGAGAGGTGGATGCTCGCCACCCGTCCCACCGGCACGCCGCGGAACTTCACCGGCGCGTCGACTTCCAGGCCGGCGATGTCCTGCGCGAAGACCACCGCGAAGCGCACCTTGCGCTGGAGGATCCGGCTCCCGCCGAGGTACAGGGTCGCGGCGATGCCGAGCACGGTGGCCGCGAGGACGAAGAGGCCGACCTTCCTGGGATTGAACCTGCGGGCCATGGCGGCTCCCTAGGGGAGGGTTCCCCCGGCGAAGAAGGCGCGGACCGGATCCGGCCCGTGGTCACGAAGCTCGGCCGGGGGGCCCCTCGGCGATGGAGCGGCGGGTCTCCCCGTCGAGGAAGAGGGCCCGCGTGGCGATGCCGAGGATGCTCGCGACGTCGTGGGTGACCACCACCACCGTGGTGTGCAGCGCGTCGCGGATCTCCCGGATGAGCCGGTCGAGCCGGCGGCCCGTCGGGGGATCGAGGCTCGCCGAGGGCTCGTCGATGAAGAGGATCTCCGGGTCGAGCGCGATGGCCCGGGCGAGCCCGGCCCGCTTCTGCATGCCGCCGGAGAGCTCCCACGGGTAGTACTCCTCGAAGCCGTGGAGCCCGACCAGCGCCAGCTTCAGCTCCACCACCTCCTGGATGCGCCCTGGGCGCAGCTTCGTGAACTGCTGGAGCGGGAGCGCCACGTTCTCCGCCAGCGTCATCGAGGTCCAGAGCGCGCTGCCCTGGTAGAGGACGCCCACCCGGCGGAGCAGGCGCTCCCGGTCGGCGGAGGAGGCGCGGGTGAAGCTCTCCGCGCCGTAGAAGACCTCCCCGGAGGCCGGCTCCTGCAACCCGAGCATGTGGCGCAAGAGCGTGCTCTTCCCGCAACCGCTCCCGCCCATGATCACGTAGATCTCGCCGGCCTCGATCGCGAGGTCGAGGTGCTCCATCACCACCCGGTCCCCGAAGGCCATGGTGAGGTCCCGCACGCCGAGGATCGCGTCCGCCATGTTCACAACCCGAACAGGAAGAAGACGTACTGGTAGATGCCGCAGGCGGCGATGACGGCCACGATGCCGGTCACCACCGCCTGGGTGGCCGCCACGCCCACCTGCTCCGAGCTCCGCTCCGCCGCCAGCCCGCGCGCCGTCCCGGTGAGCGCCACCAGCGCCCCGTAGGTCGCCGCCTTCACCAGGCCGCCGACGATGTCACCCGTGGTGACGGACTGGGCGGTCTGGCGAAGGTAGCCGGAGAGCGGGTGGTTCATCATGGTGGTGCCCGACCGCGGCGCCGCCGAGCACGCCCATCAGGTCCGCGAACAGGACGAGGAAGGGCATCATCGACGGTGAGCGCCACGAGCCGGGGGACGACCAGGAACTCGACCGGGGAGATCCCCAGGGTGGAGAGCGCGTCGACCTCCTGGGTCACCTTCATGGTCGCGAGCTGGGCCGCATAGGCGGCGCCGCTGCGCCCGGCCAGCACGATGGCCGTGATGAGCGCGGCCATGTCCCGGACCACCGCGATGCCCACGATGTCGGCCACGTAGTACTCGGCCCCGAACCGGCGCAGCTGGGTGATGCCGACGAAGGCCAGGATGATTCCCACGAGGAAGTTCACGAGCGCGATGATGGGGAGCGCCGACGGGCCGGCGCCCTCGAGCAGGAGCCCCAGGTCCTGGCCGCGGAATCGCGCCCGCCCACCAGCATCCGCCCCATCGCCAGCGTGGTCTCGCCCACGAAGAGGAGGCGGCGCGCACCTTCTCCCGCCACGCGCAGCGCGCGCTTCCCGAGCCGCTCCAGCATCCGCCGCGCGGGGGCGGCGGGGCAGGCGGGAGGGCCGGCGCCTGCACGAGGGCCAGCATGCGCTCGAGGTTCCCGGGGAGGGCCTGGTACGCCACCGCGACGCCGCGGGCGCGGCACGACTCCAGCAGCCCGAAGAGGAAGACCACGAGACCGCTGTCCCAGTCGGCGACGCGCGGAGGCCTCCACCCGGACGGCCGTCGCGCCCTCGCCGGGCCAGCGCCTGCTCGACCTCGCCCACCGGGGGAAGCTCGTCGGCGAGGCGCCAGGCGCCGACGAGCCGGACCGAGAAGCGCCGATCCGTCCGTCCGCGACAGCTCGATCGCGGCGGGAGCCGGCGCGGGGGCGCCTTCCGGTGCCATCACTCACAGCGTAGCACCTGGGGACCGGACGCAAGACGGCCCCGCCAGGGTCAACCCGGCGGGGCCGCGGGTACGAAGAGGACGCCGGCCTACTTGATGCCGGCCTTGGCGGCGGCGGCGTCCACGCCCTTGTCCACGCCCGTCGCCAGCCGCCTCCTGGCGCCTGAGGGGCCACGGCCGCGCCGACGGCGCCCGTCTTCTTGGCGGCCGCGTCCACGCCCGTCTTCGACTGCTTCTTGCCCTCGGTCTTGGCGGTGTCCTTCAGCTGCGTGCCGGTCGACTTCGCCTGGGTGGCGGTCGCATCGGTCGCGGACTTGCCCGTGGCGTGCTGCGGCGTCCTTGACGGCGGCGGTGGAGGGAACCGCCGGGGCGCGGGCATCGCCGGGGTCTGGGCGAAGGCGAGGACGGGAACGGCGAGGGCGGCGACGAGCAGCGTGCGAACGGTCTTCATGGATTCTTCTCCTCCGGAAATCGGATGGCTGGGGTTGGCGGCGTGATCTAGGAACGCCGGAGCGGCGAAGCCACCCGGAGGACCCGATTGGGACGGACACACCGTGTCTCACCCCGGCAGGTGCGCGGTTGACGTCACGCCCCGGCGGGGTTTGGATGGGGCCCCATGCCGAGCACCCAGCTGACCTTCCGGAGCCGCGAGGAGCACCGCGCCTGGCTCGAGACCCAGTCCCGCCTCCCGCTCGGATTCCGCGTCGGGTCGCACCCGGCTCGAGTTCGTGCCGGTGGAGGTCCCCAAGCCGGCCCGGATGAACCTGGTCGTCATCGCCGCCGACGAGCCCACGCCGTCGTTCGCCGCGAAGTTCACCCGGAACGCCTTCCCTGGCGCGCCGGTGATCGTGGGGCGGGCCCGCCTCGCCGAGCCGCGGCTGGCGGCCTGGGTGGTGAACAACAAGATCTCGAACGTCTGCGCGCCGGACGGCGTGGCGGCCGCGGAGGAGGTGGCCGGCGCCGCCGCGCGGCTCCTCGGCGTCGGCGCGAAGGAGGTGCTGCCCTCGTCGACGGGCGTCATCGGCTGGCGACTCCCGGTGAAGGCGATGGTCGAGGCGCTCCCGGGCGCCGTGGCCGCGCTGCAGGGGGAGAGCATCCTCCCGGCGGCCGAGGCCATCCTCACCACCGACCTCTATCCCAAGGTGCGCAGGGCGGCGGTGGGCGAGGGGAGCATCGTGGGCATCGCCAAGGGGGCGGGGATGATCGAGCCCGACCTCGCGACCATGCTCGTCTACCTCCTCACCGACCTGTCGGTCCCGCGCGAGGAGCTGCGGGCCGCGCTCGACGAGGCGGTGGAGGGGAGCTTCCAGGCCATCACCGTGGACTCGGACACCAGCACCTCCGACACGGTCGCGCTCGTCTCCTCGATGCGCCGCCCCGCGCCCGATCCGCGCGCCTTCCGCGAGGCGCTCGGCCGCGTGTGCCGGGACCTGGCCGAGGACGTGGTCCGCAACGGCGAGGGGGTGCACCACGTCATCCACGTCGTCGTCCGCGGCGCCCCCAGCGTCCGGGTGGCGCGCGGAGATCGGCAAGTCGGTGGTGAACTCGCCGCTCGTGCAGTGCGCGGTGAACGGCAACGATCCCAACGTCGGACGGCTGCTCGCGGCCATCGGAAAGCAGGCCGGGCGCACCGGGCTCGCGCTCGACCCGGCCGCGGTCCGGATCCGGATGGGCGGCGAGATCCTCTTCGAGGGTGGGGCCATGCGGCTCGATCCGGAGAAGGAGCGGCTCATCCACCGGCAGCTGAAGGACGCGGAGCTCTACGCGTCCGTCCCGCCCGCCGACGGCCTCACCTTCCGCGTGCCCATCGACTACCCCCCGCACGAGCGGTCGGTGGAGATCGACGTCGACCTGGCAATGGGCGCCGCCGCCACCGAGGTCCTCGGCGCGGACCGCAGCCACGAGTACGTCACCGAGAACGCCGACTACCGGAGCTGAGCGGCGCCTCCGCCGCGCGGCTCCAGGCAGGCCTTCCCGTCGAAGCAGCGCCCCTCCGGGCACCGGCAGACCTGCACCTCGTGGCTGTGCTCGGGCGCGCAACCGCACGCGCCCATGAGGCAGGTGTTCGGGAAGTCGCCCACCAGGCCGCAGCAGGAGGCCGATCCCACGGTGCCCCCGGCGCGCCTGCATCGCTCGGCCGGGCTGATCACGCCGTCGGACCCGGGAGCGGGCTGGAACTCCAGGATGGAGCCGTCGGCGCGCGTCGCCAGGTGGAGCCTGCCGTCGCGCTCCAGGTACGAGGCCACGAGCCCGAGCTGCTGCACGTACCGCTCCGAGAGGGAGGCCGGGGCGCACGTCGCGCGCGTGGTGGCGATGGGCCCGAAGGTCAGCGAGCGGCCGTCGATCACGTAGGTGGCCGTGCCCCGGTTGCAGTCGGCACGGACGGCTGGCCCGCCCGTCGCTCGCCAGCTCGAGCGTGTACTTGGCCGGGTGATCGGGCACGTGGACCGCGCCATCCATCATGAGGATGCGGACCAGGTGCCATACCCGCATCACGATGGAGGAAGGGACCGGAAGGACCGCCGGCCGCCGGGACGGGGCCGCAGGTGGCGGCGGTGGGCGCGGGCGTGCAGAGACCGGTGTCGGGAGCGGGAGCCGCCGCGGCTGCCTGCGGATCGCCCGTCCGCGTGGTCGTGGCGCCGACCGGAAGGAGGACGGGCCCCCGGGGCTGGTCGTCCACCCGGTACCGGACGGTGGTGAGGGAGGACGGGCAACAGAGCGGGTCGGACGGCGTGTACCGGGAGAACGTGACGGCGAGGTCGCGGGCGGAGCCGAGCACCGGCACCTGCGCCGCGCCGTCGGTGCGGGAGTCCATCGGGCCCGGCGACACCGTTCCCGCGAAGCGGCCGCCCGAGAAGACGAAGAACTGGTAGCCGGTCGGGCGGCACATCCCGTCGAAGCCCGACTGCCCGCCCACGACCTCCGTGTCGCCGAAGCGCTGCGAGGCGCCCAGGAGCCTCCAGCCGGCGGCGGCCACCGCCCGGTCGGCCGCCGAGGCGGGCTGCCGGAGCTGGGCCGTGCACGGGCCGGTGAGCAGGGCGCCGGGCGCGCTCCTGGGCGCGGGCGGGACCTTCGCGCCCGCGGCGTTCCACCTCGCCGGCGTCGCCGGGTCGAGCCACACCGGGCCCCGCATCGAAGCCCTCGGCCCGGGCCGATCCCCAGGCCAGGCAGATCAGGAAGGCGATCCTCGCGAGCATGGCTTCCCTCCGCGGCACCCCCGGGCCGGAGCCTCGAATGTAGCCGCGGGACGCTTGCGCGCGCACCGGCCCTGAGGGGGCAGGTCCGTAGTATCCTCGCCTGCCTCCGTCCCCTCCCGTGACGCCCGTCGACCACCATCTCGCCGTCGAGGAACGGCTCTTCCGCGCCGTCAACGTCGACGCCGGTTCCTGGATGGACGGACTGGCCCGGCTCCTGTCGAGTCCCGTCTTCGGGGGGACGGTGGCGGTGCTCCTCGCAGTCGCACTGCTGGTGCACCGGCGCGACCGGGGCCTTCGCTGGGTCCTGGCGCTGGGCATCGCGCTCGCGCTCACCGACGCGCTCGGCTCCCAGGTCCTGCGGCCGCTCGTCCCGAGGGCCCGCCCCGTCTACGCGCTCCCGGCCGGCACCGTGCGCTACCTGTCGCCCGCGGCCAACGTGGGATCGATCCCCAGCCTGCACACCGCCAACTTCTTCGCGATGGCGGTGGTGGGCGCCGCCGGCTGGCCGATGCTCGCCCCGCTCTTGTTCTCGCTGGCCGCCGGCGTGGCCTGGAGCCGGATCTACGTCGGCGTCCACTGGCCAGGGGACGTGCTGCTCGGCGCGCTCTGGGGAACCTTCTGGAGCCTGGCCGTCATCACCCTTTTGCGACGTTGGCTCTCGCGAAGGGCGTGATAGCCTCGGCGGTGCTGGGACGGCCGGGGACACCGGGTCGCCCGCGAAAACGCTGGAGGGGACCAGCCTGTTGTCTTCGAGTGTGCAGCGGCATGGGTGCGCCGCCATCGCGATGATCGAGACCGGAGCCGCGAGCCCCGGGATCGCGCTCGCGCGCGCCCTGCGCCGGGAGCAGGGGCTGCTCGACCGGGTCGTCGGCCTCGCCTGGGAGCACGACGCGTCGCGACTGCGCGCGGCGGACCTCGGCCTCGCCAGCGTGGTCGGCACGTCCATCGACGACGACGCGCACTTCCTCGCGGCGCTCCAGGGCGTGCGGGACCGATGGGGCGTGCAGGTGCTGCTCGGCGCCCGCACCGCCGACGTGCTCGCCATCTCCCGTCTCGAGCCGGAGATCGCCGGGCTCGGCCTCCACACCTTCGTCCCCACCCGCGCCCAGCTCGACCTCCTCGGCGGGAGCGGGGAGTCGCGCGCGACGGCCCAGGGCGACGTCTCCTATGCGGTCGCGGCGGTGGGCGACGGGCGGGGTGGCGTCGCCGGCGTGGCGGCCCTGCGAAAGGTCGTGCCGCAGCGGGGGTCCCAGCGCTGGGTCGGCGTGGCCGCCCAGGACGAGGGGCTGCTCGCGGCGGTGCGAGGGCTTCTTCTCGGTGAGCTCGCTCCGCGGGGCGGCGGAGCTGGAGATTGTCCGGGACGCGGCGGGATATCACGTGGGCCGCGTCGAGCCGCGCCTGCCCGCCTGGGTCCAGCTCTTCGCCTCGTACGGTCCGAACCTTCCGGCGACGCTGGTGCGGCTCGCCCTGGGCGAGCCCGTGGCTCCCCCGGCCGAGCTGCCCGGCGGCCCGCTCCTCGTCGGGGCGGCCTGGGAAGCCTGGATGACGCCCGCGTAGCAGGCCCTCGGCAGGGCCCTAGTGGATCTGCCGGGCCACGCTGCCGTCGGCGCGCACGACCACGGCCAGCGGCACCACCGCCACCCCGTACTTCCGCGCCAGTTCCGGCCGGCGAGACACGTCCACCAGGAGCGGAGCCTCCCCCTGCGCGGAGAGGCGGGTCGAAAGCGACTGGCAGTCGGCGCAGAGAGGATGCGTGAACTGGACCACCGCGGGCCGCCCGGGAGCCCCTCCCACCTCGGCGAGGTCGATGTGCCCCGGCGTCCGGCCGCGGATGCCGCGCAGGAACGCCCAGCCGCGGTACAGCGAGCAGCCGGCGCAGAACCCGGTGGTGGCCGCGAGGAGGGCCAGCGCGGCCACCGCGCCGGCGAGGACGTTCCCCACGAGGTGGAGCCCCACCAGGTGGGCGGCGGTGGCCGACCAGAGGAAGGTGGCGCCGACCTGGTTCGCGAACTTCACCGGGCGGGCGTCCTCGACCGGCCCCTCGCCGAGGAGCGGCTGCACCCAGGCGAAGTACACGCGGCAGGCCAGGCAGAAGCGCCGGCCCAGCAGGAGCCCGACCGAGAGCTGCGCGGCCGCGACCGCCACGAGCGGCCAGGCGCCGGTCAGCAGCGAGCCGAGCGCGAGGAGCCCGGTCAGGAGCTGGTTCAGGCGGGGGGCCCGGGCGTCGATGACGGCCAGGTCGCGATAGGGGTCGGCGGTCCGGAGGGTCGGCATGTGTTCCGTTATAGCGGACGACCGTCCGTGTCGCCACCCGGACCGATGGGGGCCTGGGATGGCGCGCTGCCCGGACGCCGTGGTCCTCTGTGCGGCCTAAGGAGGCCGCATGCAACGAAACACCCTCGCCGCCCTGCTCCTCGGAGCGCTCCTCGGACTCGGGATCGCCTTCGCCGGATTCACGGTGGCCGGCGCCGTCACCCAGATCCGGGAGTCCCAGCGCTTCGTCACCGTCAAGGGTCTCGCCGAGCGCGACGTGGACGCCGACCTCGCCATCTGGCCGGTCACCTTCAAGGACACGGGCGACGACCTGGCCGACCTGCAGCGGCGCGTGGACGCCAAGCGGGACGTGGTGGCCGGCTTCCTCGTCGAGTCGGGCTTCCCTCGCGAGGAGGTGAGCTTCGCCGTGCCCCGGATCCAGGACCGGCAGACGGAGAACATGGGGCAGCCGGGGCGCCCGGCCGGCCCGCGCTACCTCGAGCAGGCCACCGTCATCGTCCGCTCGAAGAACGTGGCCGCGGTGAAGAAGGCCATGGACCGCTCCGGGCAGCTGGTCGGGCGCGGCGTCATGCTCGCCCAGGACTGGGAGAACCGCCCCCAGTTCCTCTTCACGGGGCTGAACGCCATCAAGCCGGAGATGATTGAGCAGGCCACCGTCAGCGCCCGCGAGGCCGCCGCCAAGTTCGCCAAGGACTCGGGCAGCAAGGTGGGGAAGATCCGGACCGCCTCGCAGGGGCTCTTCACCGTGACCGACCGCGACCCCAACTCTCCCGAGCGGAAGGTGGTTCGCGTGGTGACGACCGTCGAGTACTTCCTCGGCGACTGAACCGGCGAGGGAAACGAGGGGGCCCCCGGCCGGCGAACCGGCCGGAGAGCGCCCTGCGCGAGACCCCTTCCTACACGTCCGGCACGGCCGAGGCCGCGCCTTCCGGCGTGCCCTTGGCGGCCGGGAGCACGAGGTTGAGCAGCACGCCGACGTACGTGGCGAGCGCCATCTCGCCGATCTCCGTGCCGCCGATGTGGATCTTGGCGCCGCCGATCCCGATGACCAGGATGACGGAGCAGATGATCAGGTTGCGCGTCTGCGAGAAATCGATCCCCGCCTCCACGATCATGCGGATGCCGGAGGAGGCGATGATCCCGAAGAGCAGGATGCAGATCCCGCCCATCACGGGGACGGGGATGGAACGGATGATGACGCCGACGCCCGGGAGGAACGAGAGCGCCATGGCGATGACGGCCGCCAGGCCGATCACCCAGACGGAGAAGACACGCGTGACGGCCATCACGCCGATGTTCTCCCCGTAGGTCGTGCTGGGGGGGCCGCCCAGGAAGCCGGCCACCATGGTGGCGATGCCGTCGCCGGCCAGCGACCGGTGGAGACCAGGGTCCTTCACCAGCTTCTTCCCCACCACGTTCTCGGTCACGATCAGGTGACCGATGTGCTCGGTGATCACGACCAGCGAGACGGGCGCCAGGACCAGGATCGACTTCCAGTTGAAGATGGGGAACGTGAAGGCCGGGAGGGCGATGGCCGGGGCCGTCCGGACCGCGGAGAGGTCCACCAGGCCGGCGAACCAGGCCACGACGTACCCGCCGACGATCCCGATGAGGATCGGGATGACCCCCAGGAATCCCTTGAAGAACATGGCGGCCAGGACGGCGATGGCGAGGGCCGCCATGGCCACCGCGAAGAACTTGCCGTTGTACTTGGTGGGGTCGAACAGGTTGGCGGCGACGCCCGACCCGGTCGTGGCCATGGCCACGGCGACCTGCGCCAGGCCGAGGCCGATCACCATGACCACCGGCCCGATCACCACCGGCGGCAGGAAGCGGTCGATCCACCCGGTGCCGAACTTCCCGATGGCCAGGGCGACCAGAAGTAGATGAGCCCCACCACCACGCAGCCCGCCATGGCCACGCCCACGCGCGCCGGCGGGGCGATCTTCCCGAAAGCGACTCCATCGCCGATGAGGGCCCGAAGGCCGGCGATGAAGGCGAAGGAGGACCCCAGGTAGGCCGGGATCCCTCCCTTGGTCATGAAGATGTAGATGAGCGTCCCCAGTCCGCTCGTGAAGAGCGTCACGGAGGTGTCGAGCCCGACGAGCCACGGAACCAGCACGGTGGCTCCGAACATCGCGAAGAGGTGCTGGAGGGCGAGAGGCAGCGCCTGGGGAAGCGGCAGCCGCTCGTTGATGCCGATGGTGCGAGTGGTCAAGGGAACTCCGGTCAGTTGACGACGAAGTACACGACGAATCCGAGCGAGGAGAGGTACATGAGCGGGTGAATCTCGCGGGCCCGACCAGCCAGGAGCTTGAGCACCACGAGCGAGATGAAGCCGACGCCGATGCCGTTCGTGATGCTGTAGGTGAACGGCATGACGGTGAGGACGAGGAAGGCCGGGACGGCCTCGGTGAAGTCGTGCCAGGGCAGGGCGCCCACGTCCCGCATCATGAAGAAGCCGACCAGCACGAGCACCGCGCCGGTGGCCTGGGCCGGCACCACGCCGGCCAGCGGGGAGATGAAGAGGCAGGCGGCGAAGCAGAGCGCGGTGACGACCGAGGCGAGGCCGGTGCGGCCTCCCGCGGCGGCGCCCGAGGCGCTCTCCACGTAGGTGGTGGCGGAGCTGGAGCCGGACGCGCCGCCGGCCACCGCGGCGAGCGAGTCGACGAGCAGGACCGTGGTCGGCCGCGGACAGTTCCCGCTGGCGTCCAGGTAGCGCGCCTCCTGCCCGACCGCGACGACCGTGCCGACCGTGTCGAAGAAGTCGGAGAGCATGAGCGAGAAGACGGTGAGGGCCGCGGCGCCGGCGCCCAGCGCGCCCACGAAGGAGAAGCTGAACCGGCCGAGCTGCGAGAAGTCGGGCGCGGCGAAGATGGAGCGCGGGACGACCACCTCGCCGGGCCCGAACCCGGCGGCCGCCCCGAAGGCGAGCTTCGCCACCACCGCCGCCACCGTGGCGGAGAGGATGCCGATGAGGAGCGCTCCCTTCACGCCCCGCATGACGAGGAATCCGGTGAACAGGAAGGTCAGCACGAAGAGGAGCACCGGGAAGCCGGAGAGGTGGCCGGCCGTGCCGAGCGTGACCGGCACCGGGTCGGCCGGGCTCCGGGAGACGAAGCCGGCGTCGACCAGCCCGATGATGGTGAGGAGCAGCCCGATGCCGATGCCCAGGGCCCGCTTCATCCCGAGCGGGACGGCGTCGGACACGGCCCTGCGGAACCCGGAGAGGACCAGCAGCGTGACCGCCAGTCCCTCGGCCACCACCACGCCCATGGCCTGTGGCCAGGTGAGGTGCATGGTGGCCACCAGCTGGAAGGCCACCACCGAGTTGAGTCCCATGCCCGCGGCCAGCGCGAGCGGAAGGTTGGCGAGCAGGCCCATGGCCAGCGTCGCCGCGGCCGCCACCAGCGCCGTGGAGGTGAGCACCGCCGGAACCGGGAGACGGTTCCCGGCGACGTCGGTCACCTTCCCCAGGATGACCGGGTTGACGAGGAGGATGTACGCCATCGTCATGAAGGTGGTCGCTCCCGCGATCACCTCCGTGCGCACGCTGGACCCTCTCTCCGAGAAGCCGAAGAACCGGTCCAGCGTGCTGCGGGGCGGGGCGGCCGAGGTCATGTCACCTCCGCGCGCCCCGGGTCAGCCGTGGCTCAGTGGATGTTCCACTGGACCATGATCTGGGGAGCGGAGACGGTGTGGCGGGGAGCGCCGTCGAAGAGGACGTAGGAGTGGAGGTACCACTCGCAGCCGACGAAGAGGGTGTTCTTCTTGCTGCCGAAGGGAGCGAGGACGTCGACGAGGAGCTCGGGCTGGAACATCACGTCCACGCCACCGGTGGAGTACTGGTACATGTCGAGGAAGCCGGTGAAGAGGAAGGGGACGGGGCCGATGGAGAAGGGGACGGTCCAGTAGGGGCTGAACTGCCAGGTGTTGGTGTAGATGGTGCCGCCGACGCCCGGGGCGAGCCAGAGGGCGCTGTAGCGGTAGTAGAAGGCCATGCCGACGTAGATGTTGAGGGGGAGGAAGAGGTCGACGCTGGGGCCGACGAGGTAGGCGGAGAAGTTGCTGCCGACGTTCATCTCGGCGGCGACGCCCCAGTTGCCGATGACGCCGAGGACGGGGTCCTTCATGCCGAGCATCTGGTTGACGAGGAGGCGGGGGTGCCACTCGGCGTAGATCTTGGCGTTGCCGTCGGAGAGGCCGGTGACGGGGCTGATGAAGTCGCCCTGGTACATGTCGACGAAGGCGAAGCTGTCGCCGAACTTGAACTGCGTGTAGTTGTTGAACGTGAGCGTGAACATGCTCTGGGTCTTGGTGAAGTACCCGAGCTGGGCGTCGGAGAAGCCGCCGCCCCAGAGCAGCTGGACGTTCGTGGTGGTGAAGAACGAGTCCTCCTTCGACGGCGGAGGCGGCGCCTCCTCGGCGACGGCCGGTGCGGCGACGAAGAGGACGAGGAGCGCGGCGAGGAGCGGGAACGTCCTGCGAAGGAGCGGCGTGTTCATGTGGAGTGAACCCCGGTTGTGGTGAGTGAAAAGAAGCGACGCACCGTAGATTGCTCATCTGACGTTGTCATCCGGGAAGGTGGGCCCCGAACGAGGCGGGCTTCGAACGTGGTAAGCAACGGGGGGAGGCCCCCTTGAACGTCCTGTTCCTGTCCCCCCACTTCCCCCTCAACTTCTGGCAGTTCGTCGCCCGCCTCCACGACGTGGGCGCGACCGCGCTGGCGATCGCCGACGAGCCCTGGGAGCGGCTCCGCCCCGAGCTGCGCGCGGGTGTCTCCGAGTACTACCGGGTCGCCGACATGCACCGGTACGACGACCTGGTCCGGGCCCTGGGATTCCTCACGTTCCGGCACGGGAAGATCGACCGGATCGACTCGATGAGCGAGTACTGGCTCTCGACCGAGGCGCGGCTCCGGGAAGACTTCAACGTCTGGGGCCTCCGCCCCGCCGACCTGGAAGTGATCCAGCGCAAGACCGGGATGAAGTCCCTCTTCGCGAAGGCCGGCGTCCCGGCGGCGCCGGCGCACCTGGTTCGCGATCCCGAGGCGGTCCGGGCCTTCGTGCGCCAGGTCGGTTACCCGCTGGTCGCGAAGCCCGACATCGGCGTGGGCGCCTCCCGGACCTGGAAGCTGGAGACCGGCGCCGATCTGGAGGCCTTCCTGGGCTCGCGCCCCGCGGTCGACTACGTGCTCGAGGGCTTCGTCCAGGGGGACATCGTCACCTACGACGGCCTCGCCGACCGCGACGGACACGTCGTCTTCGACGCCTCGCTCCGCTACAGCCGCGGGATCATGGAGGTCGTGAACGAGGACGCGGACGTCTGGTACCACGCCGCCCGGGTGATCGAGCCCGACCTCGTCGACGCGGGGAGGCGGCTCGTGAAGTCGTTCGACATCCGCGAGCGCTTCTTCCACGTCGAGTTCTTCCGCTGCCCCGATGGGTCGCTCGTCGCGCTGGAGGTGAACGTCCGGCCGCCCGGCGGAATGACCGTGGACATGTGGAACTACCAGAACGACGCCGACCTCTACCGGACCTGGGCCGACCTGGTGGTCCACGGCAAGGTGATGGAGCGGTTCGAGCGTCCCTGGTGCGTCGCCTACGTGGGACGGAAGGACCGGTTCCGCTACGCGCTCCCGGTGCAGGACGTGCTCTCGCGCTTCGGCTCCCTCATCGTGCACCACGAGCCGGTGAACGACGTCTTCAGCGCCGCCATCGGGAACTACGGGTTCATCCTGCGCTCGCCGGACCTCGACGAGCTCGCGGCGGCGGCGGCGGCCATCCAGCAGAAGGCCTGATCCGGAGAGGGGACGCGATGCACGTGGAGCGACACCGCTGGAACAGCCCGGCACTCGGCCAGGAGATGGAGGTCGAGGTGTACGGGCACGCGGGGCGCCCGATCCTGGCGTTCCCCTCCCAGGACGGACGCGTCGGCGACTTCGCCGGCTTCGGCATGATCGACGCCTGCCGCGAGTTCCTCGACGCCGGGCGGATCCGGCTCGTGGTCGTGGACGGCAACGACTGGCAGAGCTGGACCAACGCCGCCGTGCCCCCGGCCGAGCGGGCCCGCCGCCACCTCGACTACGACCGCTACGTGATGGACGAGCTCGTTCCCTTCGTCCGGCGGACGGCCGGGCGCGGGACGATGTGGACCACGGGCTGCAGCATGGGGGCCTTCCACGCGGCGAACTTCTTCTTCCGCCGCCCCGACGTGTTCGACGGCGTCATCGGCCTCTCCGGGCTCTACTCGGCGAGGAGCTTCGTCGGCGATCACTGGGACGACACCACCTACTTCAACAGCCCGCTGCAGTACCTGCCGGGCCTCACCGATCCCACCTACCTCGACCGCTACCGCCGCGGGTCCATCGCCTTCGCGGTGGGGCAGGGGCAGTGGGAGGAGGACTGCCTCGCCGACACCCGCGCCCTCGAGGGAATCCTCCGCGACAAGGGCATCCCGGCCTGGTTCGACTACTGGGGCCCCGACGTGGCGCACGACTGGCCGTGGTGGCGCAGGATGCTGCCCTACTTCCTCGACCGGCTCTCGGTGTAGCGCGCGGGCCTCTAGCCCGCGTGCTCCGCGTGGGGCTCGTAGATCGCCGCGAAGCGGGGCCCGAGCAGCGCCAGCAGCGCCTCGCGCTTCACCTTGAGCGTCGGCGTGACGATGGAGGGATGGTCGGCGGGAGACCCGGGGAGCACCACCAGCTTCTTCGGCTTCTCGAAGTCGCTGAAGGCGTGGAGGGCCGAGCGGACCGCCGGCAGGAGGGCCTCGGCGGCGTCCCGCCCCTCCGCCGCCATGCGGGTCAGGAACTCGGGGGCCACGAACACGGCGGCCGACACGAAGGGCCGCCCCTCGCCCAGGAGCACCGCCCCCTGGAACGGCGGCGTGCCGGCGATGATCAGCTCGAGGGGCTCGGGGGCGAGCTTCTTCCCGGTGGAGAGCACGAGCAGGTGCTTCTTGCGCCCCTCGATGCGCAGGCTTCCCTCGTCGTCGATCCGGGCCCGATTGCCGGTGCGATAGAACCCGTCGTCGGTGAAGGCGCCGGCCGCGTCCTCCGGCTCGAGGTACCCGGAGAGGAGCAGCGGGCCGCGAACCAGCAGCTCGCCGTCGTCGTCGAAGCGAACCTCGTGGTCGGGCGTGACGAAGCCCGCGCAGCCCGGGGCGGCGCGGGACGTCGAGCAGGTTCGAGCTGACCAGCCCGGCGGTCTCGGTCATCCCGTACAGCTCGACGCACGGGATCCCCAGCCCTTCCAGGAAGCGGAAGAGCGCCGGCGACGCGGGGGCGCCCCCGGAGAAGAGGGCCCGGACGTGCCCGCCGAGCTTCTGCCGCAGCGGGCCGCCCACCAGCCGGTCGGCCAGGCGGGTCAGGATCCGGTCGACGGGATTGCGGCTCCCCTCCACCCGGACGCGAACGCCGGCGGCCAGCGCCGCGCGGGTGAGGCTCCGCAGCGGGGCCGGGAGCGACGCCACCTTCTCCTCCACGGCGGTGCGGAAGCGGTCGTACACGAGCGGGACCGAGAAGGCGTAGGTCGGACCGAAGGCGAACGACCGCTCGATGTCCTCGCGCCGCTGGACGAGGAGGAGGGCGTGTCCCTGGGCGAGCGCCAGCATGAACTGATCGTGCCCGGCCACGTGCGCGAACGGCAGGAAGTGGACCCCGAGGTCGTCCGGCCCGGTGCCCACCGACGAGTTGCCGCCGTCGATGGCGTGGACGATGGCGCGCTGCGGGAGGCGGACGCCCTTGGGTCGCCCGGTGGTCCCGCTCGTGAAGAGGAGCAGGAAGGGATCCTCCGGCCCCACCGCGTCCACGAGCGCGTTCCAGGCCGCGTCGTCCAGCGGGGCGGCGCGGTCGCCGACCACCTCCTCGACGGGAGCTGCCGCACGCCCGGGGGCAGCGCGCCGGCGGGGAGCGGCGCCTCGGTGACCACCGCGACGAGGCCGGCCGCGGCGAGCTCCGCTCCTGCGGTGGAGAGCTTGGCCCACTGCGCCGGGCCGGAGACGAAGGCCACCCGGGGCCGGACGCGCAGCGCGATGGCGAGCGCCGGCTCCTCGGCCAGGTTGGAGAAGAGCGCGGCTGGCTCGGCCCGGAGCGCCTGCGCGCCGAGCGCCACCTCCTGCCAGGCCGGCGAGTTCTCGGCCAGCATGAGCAGCCGATCGCCGGGCCCGAGCCCGGCTGCGGCGAGCGTGGCGGCGGCGCGGCGGACGGCGCGCTCGAAGGCCGCGAAGGTCACCACGGTGGGCGCGGCGTCGCGCGCGCGCGGCTCGAGGACGCGCAGGAACGTGGCGTCGGGGGTCCGCCGGGCGGTGGCGCGCAGCAGGGCGGGCAAGCGTGCGGTCCTGGAACCGCTTCAGCTCGAGCGTCTTCATGGTCATGGGTGCGGAGTGGGGCCGCGGGGGGAACATGACCGCAGCTTGTCACGGGCACGTCACGGGCGCCTGGCCTGGCGGCCCATCGGGGGCTAGACTGCCGCTACCGATGGAAGCCCAGGAGCTGGTGTACGGACCGAGGGAGTGCGGGAGCTGCCGGTGGTGGCGCCCCATCCTGGAGGACGCGCGCGGCCCCATCGGCCCTTGCCGGCAGAGGGTCCGGACCGGTGACTTTCCCGGAACCGCTCCCGCCTGCGAGAAGTACCTGGGGCGCACCGACGCCATCCCGGCGCCCGCGCCCCCGCGAGAGACCCACCGCGCACCCGCCGCGCGTCCGCCCGCCGTCCACCGGGCACCCCAGCCCCGCTGCCCGAGGAGATCCTCGACATGACGCGAGACGAGTTCGTCCAGGCCATCCGGGAAGCCCTCCGGGAAGACGTGCCCGAGGTCCCGCTCGCACGCGAGGTGGGAGGGCGGCACCATCCTCGTGAAGCCGGCCGACCCGGCGCTCCAGTCGAAGGAGCTCCCCATCGACGCCCTCTTCCACAAGGTGGTCCTCCTGCGCGACCGGCTGCGGGTGCTCGAGCAGAAGCTGAACGCGCACCCGAAGCTCTCCGACGCGGAGAAGGTGGAGATGCAGGGGTACGTGACGAAGTGCTACGGCAGCCTGACCACCTTCAACCTGCTCTTCCGCGACGAGCGGGACAAGTTCGTCGGCGACAAGACCGCGTAGCGCGCCATGGCGACCGCCGACCTCGATTTCACGGTGCCCCGGCTCGGCGAGTGCCGTTTCCCGTCGCCGCTCACGGGCGTCCGCTTCACCCGCGACGACGAGCGGATCCTCCATCACTCCCGCCTCGAGGACATCCAGCCCTGGCTCCAGGCCGGGGCCGCGCCCCCGTCGATGGAGGTCGCGGGCCCCCGGGAGCGGATCTACTTCGACCCGGCGCGCCTGGCCTGCGGGATCGTGACCTGCGGCGGCCTCTGCCCGGGGCTGAACGACGTGATCCGGGCCATCGTCCTGAGCCTCCACCACCACTACGGCGTCCGGAACGTGCTCGGCTTCCGCCACGGGTACGCGGGCCTCGTCCGGCGCCACGGCCACGAGCCGATGGCCCTCACCCCGGAGTCGGTCAACCGGATCCAGGAGATGGGAGGGACCATCCTGGGCACGTCCCGCGGTCACCAGGAACCCGCCGAGATGGTCGACACGCTCCAGGAGCGCGGGGTCCACCTGCTCTTCGCCATCGGCGGGGACGGGACGCTGCGGGGCGCGCAGAAGATCGGCGAGGAGGCGCTGCGCCGCGGGTTCCCGCTCGCCGTGATCGGGGTCCCGAAGACCATCGACAACGACGTGCTCCTCGTCCAGAAGACCTTCGGCTTCGACACCGCGGTGGGCGAGGCGCGTCGCGCCACCTACGCGGCCAACGTCGAGGCGGAGGCGGCGCGGAACGGGATCGGGCTCGTGAAGCTCATGGGGCGCGACTCCGGGTTCATCGCGGCCTACTCGGTCCTGGTCGGGGGGCACGTGAACTTCTGCCTCGTGCCCGAGGTCCCGTTCCGCCTGGAGCGGCTCCTCGCCGAGCTGCGCCGGCGCCTGGAGCGGCGCGGCCACGCGCTCGATCGTGGTGGCCGAGGGAGCGGGGCAGGACCTCCTCCCGCCGTCCTCGGTGCGCGACGCGTCGGGGAACCTGAAGCACGGCGACGTGGGCGTGTTCCTCCGCGACGCCATCTCGGCGCACCTGGCCGGGGCGGGGGTCGAGTTCAGCCTCAAGTACATCGACCCCAGCTACGCCATCCGGAGCGTGCCCGCAGGAGCCCACGACTCGGCCTTCTGCCTGCTCCTCGGCCACAGCGCCGTCCACGCCGGCATGACCGGGCGGACGAACATGGTGGTCGGGTTCTGGAGCCACCAGTTCACCCACGTCCCGATCGCGCTCGCGGCGGCGCGCCGCAAGACGATCGATCCGGACGGGGACCTCTGGAACAGCGTGCTGGCCTCCACCGGCCAGCCGCGCGACCTGACCTGACCGGCGGCCGTCAGCCCTTCGGGCGCCGCCGCGGCGCCGCCGCCGGCGCCGGGGTGACCGGGGCCGGTGGAAGCGTGGCGGGAGGAGCGCCGGCCGGCGCCGTCCCGGCCGCAGGGGCGGAAGGGACCTGCTCCTGCCAGCCCCCGCCGAGCGCCCGGTAGAGCTGGACCAGGGCCACGAGCTGGTCGCGGTTCGTCTGGGCGAGCGTCAGCTCGGAGTTGAAGAGCGACCGCTGGGCGTCGAGAACGTCGAGGTAGCTCGACACGCCGCCGTCGTAGCGCAGGCGCGCCAGCCGCTCGGCGGTGGTCGCCGCGGTCACCTGGATCTCGGCCTGCACGGCCACCTCGCCCAGCTTCCGCACGCTCACCGCAGCGTCGTTCACCTCGCGCCAGGCGTTGATCACCTGCTGCCGGTAGAGCGCGACGAACTGCTCGAGGTCGGCCCAGGCCGCCTCCTCCTGCGAGGCGAGGCGCCCGCCCGTGAAGATCGGCGCGAGCAGCCCGGCGCCGACGCTCCAGAGCAATCCCTCCGGGGTGAAGGTCGTCGCGAGGGACGGCCCGGCGAGGCCGATGACCCCCTCGAGCGAGAGCTTGGGCAGCCGGTTGGCCACGGCGACGCCCACGTTGGCCGTCGCGGACATGGCGCGATCCTCCGCCGCGCGGACGTCCGGACGCCGCTCGAGGAGCGCCGCCGGGACGCCCATGGGCAGGGTCGGCGTCTTCTGCTGCAAGGGCGCCTTGGCGCGCGCGATCGCGCCCGGGGGGCGCCCGAGCAGGACGGCGATCTGGCTTTCCTTCAGGGCGATGAGCCGCTCGGTGGCGGGGATGGCGGCGGCCGTCACCGCGAGGTCGGCGCGAGCCTGGTTCACCTCGAGCTCGTTGCCCACGCCGCCCACGGAGCGCTTGGTGAAGAGGTCGAGGGTTCCCTGGCGGGTGACGGTGTTCCGCTGGGCGATCTCCAGCTCCACGTCGAGCTCCATGAGCTCGGCGTAGGCCTGGGCCACGTCCGAGACGAGCGAGAGCACCACCCCGCGCCGGACCTCCTCGGTGGCGAACAGGTCGGCGCGCGCCGCGTCCGTGGCGTTGCGCACGCGCCCCCAGACGTCGAGCTCCCAGGACAGGCCCAGGTTGAGGGCGAAGGCGCCCTGCGGCCCCTGGCCGGGGAAGTAGTTCTTGGCGTTCTGCTGCCCGTAGCCGCCGGATGCTCCAAGCCCGATCTGCGGGTAGAAGTCGGCGGCGGAGACGCCCACCAGCGCCCGGGACCGGGCCACGCGAGCCGCGGCGACCCGCAGGTCCTGGTTGTTGCGGAGAGCCTCCTCGATGAGCCCCTGGAGGATGGGGTCCCGGTACATCTCCCACCAGGGGAGATCGGCGATCGAGGCGGCCTCGTCGGCGCCCAGCGTGTACCGGTAGGCCTGCGGCACCTCGACCTCGGGGCGCTGGTACTTCGGGCCGACGGCGCAGGCCGAGAAGGCGAGGAGGGAGACGGCGGCGAGCGTTCTCGTCACGGTGTCGCTCCTAGTGGGAGGCAGGGGAGGCCGGAGGGGCCTCCCCGGCGGTGGGGGCGGGCGCGTGCTTCTTCCCGCCCATCTTCTCGATCATGACGAAGAGCGCCGGGACGAGGAACACCGCCAGGAAGGTGGCGACCAGCATGCCGGCGAAGACCGCCATGCCCATGACCTTGCGGCTCTCGGCCCCCGCGCCGGCCGCGCGCACGAGCGGGAGCACGCCCAGGATGAAGGCGAAGGCGGTCATGAGGATGGGGCGAAGCCGCAGCTTGGCCGCGTCGAGGGCCGCAGCCACCGGTTCCATGCCCTTCTCCACGTTCATCTTGGCGAACTCGACGATGAGGATGGCGTTCTTCGCCGCCAGCCCCACCAGCATGATGAGGCCGATCTGGGCGAAGATGTTGTTCACGTAGCTGTCGCTCGTGAAGCGCGCGAGCCAGAGGCCCAGGAAGGCGCCGAAGGCCGCGAAGGGCGTGCCCAGCAGCACGCTCATCGGCAACGACCAGCTCTCGTACTGCGCCGCCAGGATGAGGAACACCATGATCATGGCGAAGACGAAGACGATGGCGGCGGTGCCCTCGGCCTTCTTCTCCTGGTACGAGACGTTCGACCACTGGTAGCCCATGTCCTTGGGCAGCACCTCGGCGGCCACTTCCTCGAGCGCCTTCATCGCCTGCGCCGAGCTGTACCCGGGGGCCGGGATGCCGGTCACCTCGGCGGAGCGGAAGAGGTTGAAGCGGTTCGTGAACTCGGGGCCGGAGGTGGGGCCCGTCGACATGAGCGTGTCGAGCGGGATCATGTCGCCCTTCGGCCCGCGCACGTAGAAGAGCCCCAGGTCCTTCACCGAGGTGCGGTACTCCGGCTCGGCCTGCATGAAGACCTTGTAGACGCGTCCGAACCGGTTGAAGTCGTTGATGTAGTTGCCGCCCAGGTAGCTCCCCATGGTGGAGAGCACGTCGGTGAGCGGCACCCCGACCTTCAGCACCTTGTCGCGGTCCACGTCGGCGAAGATCTGCGGCACGGCGGCGCGGAAGATGCTGTTCGCCATGCCGATCTCGGGGCGCTTCTTCGCCGCGGCCATGAACTTGGCCAGGTTCTCGGCCAGGTACTCGGGCGATCCGCCGCTCCGGTCCTGGAGCATGAACGAGAAGCCCGACCCGGTGCCCAGGCCGGGGATGGGGGGCGGCCCGAAGGCGAAGGCGGTCGCCTCCGGGACCTCCCGGGCGAACTGGGCGTTGAGCGACCGCATGACCTCGAAGCTGCGCTCCGTCCTTCGACTTGCGCTCCTCCCATGGCTTCATCGAGACGAAGAAGAAGCCGGTGTTCGAGGCGTAGGCGCCGGAGAGCATGCTGTACCCGGAGATGGTGGTCGTGTAGGCCACCGCCGGGTTCTGCATCAGGATCGACTCGACCTTCTTCGCGGCCGCGTCGGTCCGCTCGAGGGAGGAGGCGTCGGGAAGCTGCAGGGCGGCCAGGAAGTAGCCGTTGTCCTCGTCGGGGATGAAGCCGCCCGGGATGCGGCCGGCGATGACCACCGCCAGCACCGCGAAGACGGCCACCAGCACGGCGCTCCGGAAGAGCTTCCGCACCAGGATGGAGGTGATCGACATGTACCCGCCGGTGAACTTGTCGAAGACCTTGTTGAAGCCGTCGTAGAAGGGCTGGAGGAAGGAGCGCTTCCCGCCCTTGGGCTTGAGGAGCAACGAGGCCAGCGCCGGGGAGAGGGTGAGGGCGTTCACGGCCGAGAACATCACCGAGACCGCGATGGTGATGGCGAACTGCTGGTAGAGCTGCCCCGAGATGCCGCTGATGAAGGCCACCGGCACGAAGACCGCGGTGAGCACGAGCGCGATGGCGATGACCGGCCCGGAGACCTCCTTCATGGCCTGGGCGGTCGCCTCCTTGGGCGACATGCCGCGCTCGATGTGGTGCATCACCGCCTCGACCACCACGATGGCGTCGTCCACCACGATGCCGATGGCGAGCACGAGGCCGAGGAGCGACAGCGTGTTCACCGAGAAGCCCAGCAGCGGGAAGATCATGAAGGTGCCGATGAGCGACACCGGCACGGTGAGCAGCGGGATGAGGGTGGCCCGCCAGTTCTGCAGGAAGACGAAGACCACCAGGATGACGAGCAGCACCGCCTCGAGGAGCGTGCTGAGGATCTCCTCGATGCCGGCCGAGATGGCGAGCGTGGTGTCGAGCGTGACCTCGTGCTTCACGCCCGGGGGAAAGCGCGCGGAGAGCTCGGAGGCGGTCTTCTTCACCGCTTCCGAGACGGCGAGCGCGTTCGAGCCGGGGGTCTGGTAGACCGCGATGACGGCGGCCGGCTTTCCGTCCAGGCGTCCGACCGAGTTGTAGAGCACCGAGCCGAGGTCGATCCGGGCCACGTCCTTCAGCCGCACCTGCGAGCCGTCGGGGTTCGAGCGCACCACGATCTGGCCGAACTCCTCGGCGTCGAGGAGGCGCCCCTTGGTGCGGACCGCGTAGGTGAACTCGGTGCCCTTGGGCGCCGGCGGGCCGCCGATCTGCCCGGCCGGGAGCAGCACGTTCTGCTGCTTCACGGCGTTCGAGAGGTCCGCCACCGTGAGCCCCAGCGTCTTCAGGCGGTCGGGGCGGATCCAGATCCGCATGGCGTAGTCGGAGCCGCCGAAGAGCACGACGTCGCCGACGCCGCTGATGCGCTTCAGCTGGTCGTTGATGTTGATGGCGGCGTAGTTCGACAGGAAGTTGTTGTCGAAGGCGCCCGACGGCGAGGTGAGCGCCACCAGCATGAGCGGGAAGTTGAGCGACTTCTTCACCGTGACGCCGTAGTTCTTCACGTCCTGCGGCAGCATCGCCGTGGCCTGCGAGACGCGGTTCTGGACGAGCACGTTCGACATGTCGAGGTTGGAGCCCACCTCGAACGACACCTGCAGGTTGTAGGTGCCGTCGTTCGCGTTCGTCGACTTCATGTAGATCATGTTCTCGACGCCGTTCACCTGCTGCTCGATGGGCGCCGCGACGGACGACTCCACGTCGAGCGCGCTCGCGCCGGTGTAGGTCGTCGTGACCTGGATGAGCGGTGGCGTGATCTCCGGGAACTGCGCCACCGGCAGCCGGGTGATGGCCACCGCGCCCATGATGACCATGACGATGGAGATCACCATCGCCACGATCGGGCGGCGGATGAAGAAGGAGCCCATGGCTCACTTCCCCCCGGCCGGCGCGGGACTCGCCGCCGGCGCGGGTGCGGCGATCGGCTTCGGGACGATCGTCATGCCGTCGCGCAGCCGCTGGAAGCCCTCCACCACCACGCGATCGCCAGGCTTCAGCCCGTCCTGGATGATCCACTGGCTGCCGACCTTCTGGCCGGGCGTGACCTTGCGGGTCTCGATCTTGTCTCCCTGTCCCACCACCACCACCGTGTAGGTGCCCTGGAGCTCCTGCACGGCGCGCTGCGGGACGAGGATGGCGCCCTTCACGATCTCCGACTCCGCCTTCACCTTGCCGTAGAGCCCGGGGCGCAGCGTCTTCCCGGGATTCGGGAAGGCCAGGTCCACGCGGAGCGTGCCGGTCTGGGGATCGACGGCGCGGTCGACGAAGAGCACCTTCCCCGGGTAGGGATGGGTGGTGCCGTCGGAGAGGATCAGGACCGGCGCGGACTTCGACTTGAGCGACTGGCCCGTCTCCACCGAGCGGGTGAAGCGGAGGTAGTCGGCCTCGGGGATGGCGACGCTGGCGCGGATGGGGTCGATGGAGGAGACGGTGGTGAGGAGCGTGGGCTCCCCCTTGCCCACCAGGTCGCCGACCTTGTGCTCGGCCTTTCCGGCGACCCCTTCGATGGGCGAGGTGACCTTGGTGTACGAGAGGTTGAGTCGCGCCTTCTCGACGTTGGCCTTGGCGGCCTCCACCTGCGCCGCGCCCGACTTGCGCGCGGAGATGGCGTTGTCGAGCTCGGCCTGGCTGACCGCGCGCTCGGCGGCGAGCGGCGTGAAGCGCTTCACGTCCAGGTCGCCCTTGTCGAACTGGTTCTGGGCGGCGGCCAGCTGGGCCTGGGCCTGGGCCATTGCGGCGATGTACTGCTGGTCGTCGATGGTGAAGAGGCGCGCGCCCTTCTTCACCGTCGAGCCTTCCTTGTAGTCGATGGACTCGAGGTAGCCCTCGACCCGGGCCCGGATCTCCACGTCCTCGTAGCCGCGCAGCTGGGCCACCAGGTCGAAGTCGAGCGGGGTGTCCTTGTCGGTCACCGTCACGACCGGGATCTCCGGCGGGGGCATCGCGGCCGGGCGCCTTCTCCTTGGAGCAGGCGGCCAGGGCGAGCAGGACGGCGAACGACGGAGGCGGCGAGGGACGGGAAAAGAGCGCGGCGGCGCATGGATTTCCTCTCGGTTTCGGTGAAGAGGGCATCCTTATACCCCGATCGGGCCGCACTCGGACCCCGTGGAATTTCCGGCCCCGAACGGGTCTTCCCGCGCTAACGCCCTCGGGCCGTCGCCGGTCTCTTCCCCGAACCGCCCGGCCGGGAGGGCCGAGGCCAAGGGGACACGATGGGAGCCGACCTGACCAACGCGCAGTGGGAAGTGATCCGTCACCTGATCCCGGAGCCGGAGGTGGTCCGGACCGGCCTGAGGGGAGGGCGGCCGTGGCGCGACCCCCGGGACGTGATGAACGGGATCCTCTGGGTGCTTCGCACCGGCGCGCCGTGGGCCGACCTGCCGCGCCGCTACCCGCCACCGCAGACGTGCCACCGCCGGTTCCAGAAGTGGACCCGCGAAGGGGTCCTCGACGCGGTGCTGCATGCGCTCGCCGAGGACCTGCGCGACCGCGCGGGCGAGGTGGGGGCCCTGCCTGCGCCCGCCCCCGAGACGCGCCGGAGGGCCGCGGCCCGCCGATGGGACGTGGAGACCGCCGTGGTCCTCGTCTCGACCCTGGGCCGGGACGCCCTGGCCGCCGTATCCCCTCCGGCCCCCCCGTGCTAACGCTCCCGGCTGGCCGCCGGTCTACCGGTGGACAGGCATGGCGGACGGGACCGAGAGCGACGGGACGCTGGTGGTGCGGGCGAGGCGCGGCGAGGCCGCAGCCCGGGAGGCGCTGGTGCGCCGCTACCTTCGGCCGGCCTACGCGGTCGCGCTCTCGCTGACCCGGAACGTGGCAGACGCCGAGGACCTGGCGCAGGAGTCGCTCGTCGCGGCGCTGGAGCGGCTCGACCAGTGCCGGGAGCCGGAGCGCTTCGCGGGCTGGCTGTTCCAGGGGGTCCGCAACCGCGTGAAGAACCACGCCGAGCAGCGGCGCACCCGCCTTGGCCTGCTCGACGAGGTCCCGCGGGGCGAGTGGGCGGGAACCGACGCGCCCCAGGTGCTGCTCCGGAGGCGCCTCGTCGGCGCGCTCGGGCAGCTGGGCCCGGTGCAGCGCGAGGTGGTGCTGCTCCACGACCTCGAGTCCTGGACCCACGCCGAGATCGCCGCCGCGATCGGGATCTCGGAGGTGATGTCGCGCCAGCACCTGTTCGTGGCGCGCCGGGTGATGCGGGAGTGGCTCGGAGACGACGGGGCGGCGGCGCCGGCCCCGAAGGAGGCCAGCGATGGACGATCGGCGAATTGATCTCTCTGCGCTCGATCCGGGCGGGGATCCGGAGCGCTTCGAGCGCATGGTGCAGTCGGTGCTCGCCCGGGCCGGCCAGCCGCGGCCGGAGTCGATCGCCTCGGCGCTGGTGGCCCGCGGCCGGGTCGGGGTCGCCCTGGCCGCCGCGGCGGCGATCCTGGTCTGGGTTCCCGTGCTGCTGGCCCGCGGGGGCGGTGCGTCCGAGTCGCGCACCGCCGACCCGGTGGCGGTCGTCACCGCCTGGGCCGAGCAGGGCGCCATCCCCGACGGCGTCGACGTCCTTCATGTACTGGGAGTGAACGATGCCCGCTGACCCCGCCGCCCGCCGCCTCCACCTCTGGACGGCCCTCATCCTCCTCGGCGTCTTCCTGGCCGGCGCGGCGACCGGCGCCGGGCTGGCCCACTTCCTCCGTCCGCCCCCGCGCCCCGCCGGGCCGCCCGGTCGCGGCGGAATGCTTCCCCCGCCGCTCGTGGAGCTGGGGCTCTCCCCGGAGCAGGCGGAGAAGGCGCGCGCCATCTTCGAGCGACACCGCCCGGAGCTGGAGGCCGCCATCCAGGAGTCCTTCCCGCGCGTGCGCGCCATCCAGGAGCGCGCCGAGGCCGAGGTCCGGGCGCTGCTCACGCCGGAGCAGGCCGCCCGGTTCGACGCCGTGCGGGCGCGCCGCCCGCCGTTTCCCGGCATGGGTCACGGGATGGGCCCCCCGGCCCCGGGCCGCGCGGGATGGAGCCGCCCGGCCCACCCCCGGGTGAGCCGCCGCCGGGCGCCGCCCTCCGCCCCCGCCGCTAACGCCGGAGGCTCGCCGCCGGTCCTTCCTGCAGGCCGGGCAGGGCGCACCGCCCGCGGCCACGGGAGAACGACATGACGCACCGAACGACGAAGTGGGTGCTCGGCGCCGCGCTGGTCCTGGGAAGCCTGACGGCGCTGGCCGACGACCCCCCGCCGCCCCCCCACGGTCCCCCGCCCGAGTCCATCCAGGCCTGCAGCGGCATCCAGGAGGGCGCCGCCTGCTCCTTCACCATGGGCGATCAGGCCGTCACCGGCACCTGCCGGACCGGCCCGGACGGCCAGGCCGCCGCCTGCATGCCCGCCCACCACCGCGGGCCGCCGCCGGAGGCCTTCCAGGCATGCCAGGGGCTCGCCGAGGGCGCCTCCTGCAGCGTGAGCTTCCACGGCCAGGACATGGCCGGGACCTGCCGGACGGGGCCGGACGGGCAGGGCGCGCTGGCCTGCGCCCCGGCCGGGATGCCGCCCAGGCACTAGGACGCCGGGTCGCGGACCTGGCCGCGCAGGTCGAACACCAGGACCTCCGCGTCGGCGGTGCCGGCGCCGGACAGCTCGAGCGCCGCCTCGTCGACCGCCGCGAGCCCATCGCCGGCCCGGAGGCGCTCGCCCGTTCACCGTCAGCTCACCCCGGGCGACCTGGACCCAGGCCGCCCGGCCCGGGGGGATCTCGTGCCGGACCCGGTCCCCCGGGCCGAGGAGCGCCACGAACACCGACGCGTCCTGGTGGATGGTGAGGGACCCGTCGCGCCCGTCCGGCGAGGCGACCCGGCGCAGGCGCCCGCGGCGCTCGGCCTCCGGGAAGGCGCGCTGCTCGTAGCCGGGCTGGATGCCGCGCTCGCGCGGGAGGATCCGAGATCTGGAGGAAGTGGACCGGGAGGTCCCGGGACGGGTTCCGCTCGGAGTGCGTGACGCCCGATCCCGGCGCTCATCCGCTGCAGCTCGCCCGGGCGGATCACCGAGCCGTTGCCCATCGAGTCGCCGTGGCCGAGCTCGCCCTCCAGCACGTAGGACAGGATCTCCATGTCGCGATGGCCGTGGGTGCCGAAGCCCTGCCCGCCCTTCACCCGGTCCTCGTTGATGACCCGGAGATCGGAGAAGCCCATGAACCGATCGTCGTGGTAGTCGGCGAAGGAGAAGGTGTGGCGGGTGTCGAGCCAGCCGTGGTCGAAGTGGCCGCGATCCCCGGCGCGTCGGATGGTGAGCATGGCGCGGATCTAAGGGGCCCCCGGGTGGAAAGGGGAGGCCACATCGGGGTATTGGGGGTGAATGCCCATTTCGACCCTCGCACTGTCGGTCCTCCTCCTGTCCACGCAGGCCGTCGAGATCGAGGTGGCCGGGGCCGAGGCCGGGGCGGTCCGCGTGCCCAGCTCGCCCGGGGCCTGGGGGGGCGCGCGCACCGGGAAGGAGGCGACCCTCTCCGACCGCGTCGCCGACTATGCCATCCGCGCCGTGCTCGATCCGGTCAAGCACACCCTCACCGGGAGCGAGACGCTCACCTGGCGCAACCGGAGCGACGTCGCGGTCCACAGCGTGTACCTCCACCTCTACCTGAACGCCTTCGAGTCGGAGGGGTCGACGTTCCAGCGGGAGGGGAGGCGCTACGGCGCCTTCCGCAGCGGGGTGGAGATGGAGGAGGGGGAGTGGGGCTGGATCGAGCTCCGCCGGGTGGCGCAGCGGGGACGCCCCGCGGCCTGGGCGTTCGTCCACCCCGACGGCGGCCCCGACACCGACCACACCGTGGTCCGCGTGGACCTTCCCGAGCCGGTCGCGCCGGGCGGCACGACCACCCTCGACATCGACTTCTTCGACCAGCTTCCTCGCGTGACGGCGCGCACCGGCTGGTTCGACGCCTTCCACCTGGCCGGCCAGTGGTACCCGAAGATCGGGGTGCTCGAGCTGCCCGGGGAGCGGGGCGCGACGAGGCCGCGCTGGAACGTCCACGAGTTCCACTTCCACAGCGAGTTCTACGCCGACTTCGGCGCCTACGACCTCGAGGTGGTGGTCCCCGAGGGCTACCGGGTCGCGGCGAGCGGCGTGCCGGTGGGCAAGCCGGCCAGGGGAGCCGACGGCGTGGCCTGGAGGTTCCGCGCGGCCGACGTGCACGACGTCGCCTTCACCGCGTGGAACGGGTTCGCCGAGCCCCTGGTCGGCGCCTGGACCGGCCCCGGGAGCCCCCAGGTGCGGGTCGAGGTCTGGTACCCGCCCGAGTTCGAGCGCTCGGCCCGGGAGGCGCTGCAGGCGACCACCGACGCGCTCTCCTACTACTCCCGCACGCTGGGCCCCTATCCGTACGAGCAGGTCACGGTGCTCGTCCCGCCCTTCAACGCCCTGGAGGCCGGAGGGATGGAGTACGAGACCTTCTTCACCACGGTCGGCGGCAACGAGTTCCCGATGCAGGCCGAGGGCGTGACGCGCTACGTGACGGTCCACGAGTTCGGCCACGGCTACTTCATGGGGTTGCTCGCGCTCGAACGAGTTCGAGGAGCCCTTCCTCGACGAGGGCATGAACGAGCTGTGGAACTCGCGGATGCTCGCCGACGAGGTGGTCACCTTCCGGCTGCCGGCGCCGCTGCGCTGGCTCGGGTTCCGCCTGCCGGGCCTGGGCATCTGGGACCTGGAGCGGGCCACCGGCACCGTCGCGCCACCAGGCCGACCCCATCGCGGGCAACTCGTGGAAGCGCTGGTCGGGCGCCAGCTACGGCCTCGTCTACCCCCGCACCGCGCTGGTCTTCCACGACCTCGAGCGCGTCCTGGGAACGGAGCTCTTCGAGAAGGCCATGAAGCTCTACTACCAGCGCTGGCACTCACCGCCACCCGGGCACGGCCGACCTGCGCGAGGCCTTCGTGGACGCGGGCGCCGACCGGGGGATCGTCGAGCGCTGGTTCGAGGCGCAGGTCTTCGCGAACGGCCCGGTGGACGACCGGATCGTCGAGGTGAAGGCCACCGAGGTCCTGCCCGGGCTGGGACAGGCGGAGAAGGACGGGAAGCGGTCGGAGGTGACCGGGAAGGCGCGGGACAAGGCCGTCGCGGACGCCCGCGAGGCCTGGAAGAAGGAGCACGGCAAGGTCGAGGACGGCAAGCCGGGCCCCTTCCCGTGGCGCAGCGTGGTCACCGCGCGGCGCCGGGGGACGGGCGTGCCCCAGACCGTGGTCGTCACCTTCGAGGACGGATCGGAGGAGCGCATCGACTGGCCCGCCGGGGAGACGATGGGGGCGCTGGGAGATGATACGACCGGTGAAGGTCCGCTCGGCGCAGCTCGACGTCGATCGGGCCGTCTACCTCGATCTCGACAAGCTCGACGACGGGCGGCGGCGCGAGGCGAAGGGCGGCCCGGCGGCCCGGCTCGCGCTCGGCACGGGCGGCTGGATCCAGTTCCTGCTCGCGCTCGTGGAGGCCCTGTGATCCCCGCGGCCCCGGTTCGCGTCGGCCTCGCCCGCGCCACGCGCTGGCGGATGCTCTTCCTCTTCGCGCTCGCCACCCTGGTCCCGGCCGCGCTCGCGACCCTCCCGGTCTGGCAGTTCCTCTCCGGGCTCCTCGACCACGCCCCCCGCGCCGACCTCCTGGCCCGGGGCATGGAGAGCTCCTGGCTGCCCGATCTCCTGCACGGGCTGGAGGAGAAGCCGGCGGCCCAGGCCATCCCGGGCGGCCTGCTCGGGGGCCTGGTGCTGGCGCTGCTCGTGGCGCCCGCCATGGCCGGCGTCGCGCTGGCCGAGGCCCGCTCGGAGCAGCCGCTGCGATTCCGTCCCCTGCTGGCCGGGGCCGGGGAGGCCTACGGGCGGATGCTCCGGATGGCCGTCGCCGCGGTCCTCCCGCTCGGCGCCGCCGGGCTCGCGACCTCGGGCGTCTTCGTCCTGGCGCGGAAGGCCGGCGGAGAAGGCCGTCACCGAGCACGCGGCCGTGGTCCAGGGGCGCTGGGCGCTGGCCGTCGCGGCCGGCCTCTTCTTCCTGGCCCACCTGACCGTGGACGCCGGGCGCGCCCGGATGGCCGCGCAGCCGGCGCGACGGAGCGCGCTTCCTGGCCTGGCTCTCCGGGACCTGGATGGTGATTCGCAGCCCGGTCCGCGCCGTCCGCGTCGGGCTCGTGGGGGCCGTCGCCGGCATCGGCCTGGGACTCGTGGTGATGGCGCTCCGGCAGCGCCTGCCGGCCGGGCCGGCCTGGAGCGCCTGGGCGCGGGGTCCTGCTGGCCCAGGTCGCGGCCGCGGCGGTGGGGTGGGGCAGGGCCATCCGCATCGCCGGCCTCGCCGAGCTCGCGAGGGGCGACGGGGAGGCGGTCCGTCCTCCCGTTCCCGTCGATCCGGCGTCGTGACGTCCGCGGGGACGTCGTCGTCACTCCCGGTCCGAGCCGCGCCGGGACTTCAAGAAGAAGCCGCCGGCCGCGGCCACGGCCAGTGCGAGCCCGGCGTAGGGCAGGGCCTTCTTCCACCAGGGGACGACGTTCTCCCGTCCCATCCGGGAGAGGAAGAGGGCGAGCGCGCGCCGGTCCTCGTCGTTGCCCCGGAAGGCGTGGGCCATCTGCGGACGGATGCGGTTCAGGTTCCCCACGTTCTCCCAGGCCTGCTCGTAGGTCCCCCACTTCTCCGGGGTGATCCTGGGGTGGAGCGGGTTGGTCACGCCCGGGCCCGGCTCGAGCACGTGGCAGGCCAGGCAGAAGTCGCGCATCCGGTCCTCCCCCCGGGCCAGCGCCTCCGGTGTCTCCGGTGGCGGGGCGGCGGGAAGGACGGCGACGAGCGCGAGGAGGGCAGGCAGGTTCAATTCGGGTCTCCGGGAGGGTCAGCGAAGCGAGGCCGCGTCGATGCGGTAGATGGCGTACGGTCCACGCTCGGCCGGGGGAAGGTGGATCTGGGAGGTCGTGAAGTAGAGGTTCCCCACGGCGTCCTGGGCGAAGCTGTCGGCCCAGCGGATGCGGGGATCGCGGACGACCGTCGCCACCCGGTCGGGCGGAACGAGCACCTCGACCGAGCCCGTCTCGAGCCCCCCGAAGTAGAGCCTCCCGTCCCGTCCGAAGAGCATCCCGTCGGCGGCGCCGATGCGCACCACGCGCTCCACCTCCCGGACGAGCGCCTGCGGCGACATCGTGCGGTCGAGAAGGGCCCTCGTCGGGACCTGGTAGAGGTCGTCGCCGGTGAGCGCCGAGAAGTAGAGCAGGTCGCCGGACGGATCGAGGGCGATGCCGTCCACGTTGACCGTGTTCTTCCAGACGTGCCCGGCCACGCGCAGCGAGTTCCGGGACGCGCGGGTGACGGCCGCGTGGTCGAGCAGGCGCCGGAAGGTCCCCGCCTTCAGATCGATCACCACGATGGCAGCGGCGCCGGAGTCGCTCACGTAGGCCACCTCCCGGCGGGTGTCCACGCGAACGTCGTTCAGGTACGACGTGGCGACCCAGGCCTCCGGGGGGAAGCGAAGCGTCGCGACGAGCGCCCGATTGGACAGCCGGAACTTGTAGAGGACCGGACCGGAAGGGAGGACGCCCTGGAAGCGGGGGTTGGCCGGGTCGAGCACCCAGAGGAAGTCCTGGTCGTCCACCACGACGCTCTGCACGCACGCGAAGCCCCTTGGCGTCCCCTTGCCGTTCCATGCGTTCCAGCCCGCGTCGGGGAACGGAACGGGCTTGCCGTCGACGAGCTCCGCCACCGACATCGGCAACTTCTCCGACCACCGCGGGAAGTTGACGAAGATGCGCCCGCTCCGGGAGATGGCGATCCCGGTCCACTGGTCCGGGCTCGTGGCGACCTCGTGCAGCTCGGGAGACGGTGCGGCGGGCGCCGCGGCGCGAGGTGCGGCCAGCGAGAGGGCGATGCTCAGGGCGACGAAGTTCAAGGCCGGGCCCTCAGGTGGGCAGCGCAGCGAGGAGCGCCAGGACGAACTGGGGGAGCAGCACGTCGGGGACGAGCAGGGCCTCCCCGGCCAGGCGGAGCGTTCCCTCGCTGGACGTGGCCGCGCCCCCGGGACGAGCCGGGCAGCCCAGCGGCCCGCCGAAGATCCCGGTCTCGACGGGGCGCAGCTGGATGTCGCAGCCCCCCTTCTCCAGCGTTCCGACGAGGCCGAGGCGTCCGACCGTGAGGTCGACCCGATGCCCGGTCCACGTGCCCCGGATCGCGAGCGACGAGCCGTCCTGCACCAGGTCGAGCCGGATGCCGGGTCCGGTGACGAGCCCCGCCTGGGCCTGCACCCGGACGTCGGCTCCCGCGATCTGCCCGGTCCAGGCCCCGTCGCCGGCGTAGCGGAGCTCGATGCCCGGCCCGCTCACCCGCCAGGGCCCGTAGGCGATCGCGGTGCCCAGTCCCCCGGCCGAGAAGGTCACCTGGCCGGTGGTCTCCTCTCCCTGGCCCGGCGGCGGCTTCACGGTGGGAGGAGGCGTCATCAGCACGGCGGACGGCGTGCACGCCGGGAGGAGCAGCGGCGGCGAAGGAGAGCGCCAGCAGCCCGGGCAGGCGCCGGCTCACTTCGCCACCGGCGCCCGGGGGAAGGCCATGTACCCCTTGCCCACCCACCAGGTCATGACCTCGACGCGGAGCTGGCCCGCCTTCACGATGGGGTCCTGCTCGGCCAGCGCGCGCGCGTCCTCGGGCGTGGAGACGCGGTAGAGGCACGCGCCCCGGTAGGCGGGGTCGGCCTGGTTCGAGAACGGCCCGGCGATCACCATCTTTCCCGATTCGCCCATCGCCGTGAGGTGGGCGATGTGCTTCGCCTGCAGCGCCTCCGCCTCCTCCTGCGGGAGCTTCTGCCAGGTCGGGGCGCGCATGAGGAGCACCAGCTGGTACGACTCCATCTCGAACTTCGGCGGGTCGGCCGCGAGCGGGAGGGCGGGCAGGACGGCCGCGACGACGGCGACGAGGAGGGCGACGAGGATCGGGGCGCGACGCATGGGAGGCCTCCGGAGCGGGATCCCGGATTCCTAGTCGCGCGAGGGGCTACTGGCACTCCGGCGTTCCGGCGAAGGTCCGGAGGTTGGACCAGGCCACGTCCTCCGGGTTCATGTAGCCGTAGCCGGCGCCGAGCGACGACGTGGGCGCCGGACAGGTCGTACTCCCCGCGGGCCACGACCAGCGGGCGCCCGTCCAGGAGCCCCCGGATACCAGCCCTTCGACGGCGAGCCCTCGATCCGGAGCGTGTGCCACTTCCCGCTGACCGGGCCGGGAAGCGTCCCCAGGTACCGGTGGCGGCACTCCTCCCTCGCCCGTCCGGCTCGTACCACTCGAACCGGGGCGGCTTGCCGGGTTCCTCGGCCACCGCCAGCGTGACCCCGTGCGACGATTTCGCCCGTGTCGGTCCCCACCGACGGGATCGGTGAAGGCGTGGATGTTCGCCCCGCGCATCCATCCGGTCGGCGGGGGCATGAAGAACTCGACCTCGATCGCGAAGGGGTCGCCCCGCGCGGCCGCGCCCAGGGGGACCACGAGCTGGCCCCAGTCGGAGGTGACCTTCCAGGCCTTCCGGCCCTCCGACCTCGGCGACTCCCTGCCCGCCCATCTCGCCGTTGCGCGTGAACGCGCCCTCGGGCAGGCGATCGAGGTCGTACCAGGTGGCCCGGCCCCAGCTGCACCCGATGGAGGACTCGGTGGCGCCGAAGGCGAGCGGCGGCGAGCCGGTCGGGAGGCGGCGCGAGCCAGCGCCTCGCCGCGAGTGCACCAGCCCCGGCGGCGGCCAGGAGCACCACCAGCGCCGCGGCCGCGATGGCCCAGCGCGGCCATCGCTTGCGGACCCGCACCGCGCCCGGCCGGGTGCCCGTGCCGGTTCTGGGGCAGCGTGAGCGCGAGCGCGTCGAGCTCCGCCAGCACCTCGGCCGCGTCTCGCGGGCGGTCCATCGGGTCGGGCGCGAGCATGTGCCCGACGAGCTCTCCCAGGCCGGGGAGCTCCGGGGTGTCGAGCCGGGGAGCGAGGCGCGCCGTCCGCGCGCCCCCGGCGGGAAGGGGGACTCGCCGGCGATCATCCGGTAGAGGATCACGCCCAGTGAAAAGACGTCGACCCGCTCGTCCTCGGGAGCGCCCCGCGCCTGCTCGGGCGCCATGTAGTCGGGCGTGCCGCCCTCGAGCTTGCGCCGCCCGAAGGCCTGCGCCATCCCCAGGTCGAGGAGCTTCACCTGCCCGTCCTCGCAGAGGAACACGTTGCGCGCGGTGAGGTCGCGGTGCACCACGCCGTTCGCATGGGCGTGCGCGAGCGCCCGGGCGACGTCCATCCCCACGCGCAGCGCCTCGCGCAGCGGGAGCGCGCCCTCCTCGAGCCGCGCGTCGAGCGTCCGGCCGGTGAGGAACTCCTGCACCAGCCAGCCGCCCTTGTCGTTCCGCCCCACGTCGAGGATGGTGACGATGCCGGGGTGGGAGAGCCGGGCGGCCACCTCGGCCTCGGCGACGAGCCGCTTCTCCGGGACGCCGCTGCGCCGCACCCGGATGACCTTCAGCGGCCACCCGCCGCCCCAGCTCCCGGTCGCGAGCCTCCCAGACCACGCCGAACCCGCCGCGACCGACCTCGCGGATGCAGGTCGTAGCGCCCCAGCGCGGCGCCGGGAGCCAGCCCGTCCACCCAGTCGCTGCGGCGTCCGTGGGCGAGCCGCGGAAGACCTCGTTCGACGAGGGAGGTGAGCGTCCCGGGCGATTCGTCCCCGGCGCCGGACGGTCGCGCGCTCACGGCTCGAGGAGCCCCTTCTTCTTGGCCAGCCTGCCCAGCCGCTCCTTGATCCGCTCGAAGCGCTTGGTGAGGGTGTTCGCCTTCACCGTGCGCCCGTCGATGGAGAGCGCCTCCGCGCACTCGGCCCAGGAGAGCCCCTGGTCGATGCGCAGGGCCGCGAGCGCGCGGTCGTCGATGGAGAGCGACTCGCGCAGCGATGCGAGGTCCTGCCGGCGCTGCTCCAGCTTCTCGCCGGTGGAGGTGGCGACGGTGTCGGCGATCCGGGACGCCGCTCCCGTGCTCAGGCCTCCGGCGCCGGTTGCGCCAGGGCTGCTTGCGGATGTCGCACGCGGCGTTCCAGGCGATCCGGTAGGCCCAGATCCGGAAGGGGGCCCGGCCCTGGAACTCCGGGAGGCCGCGCCAGAGGTTCTCGGCGAACTGGGAGAAGGCCTCGCGCGCGTCGTCGTCCATCGCCGAGGATCGAGTGCAGGTACCGCAGGATCTGGGGGCCGTAGGAGCGGATGGCCAGCGTGGCGGCGTCCTCCGCCCGTCCCTCGGTGAGAAGGGACCGGATCCGCTCCTCTCGATCGTCCGGTCCCTTCGCGCGCAATGCCACTCGCCTCTCTCCTCGCCCGATTTCAGCCGCACGAAGATATCCTAGCGGCAGGGCGGACATGGACGGATGGATCGCTCCGAAAAATGACACCCCGGATTCGGGATGTCAGATTTCGGATGGCCGTCGTCCGTGCGGCGCCCGCCGCCCGGCTCGAGCCCACCTAGAGGGTGAAAGCCCAGGCAAGCAGCGCGATGCCCCCCAGGCCGACGAGCATCGAGCCCGCCCACACCAGCCGGCTCCGGGTCAGCGCCGCCACGGCGCCGAGCGCGATGGCGACCTGGAAGAGCGCGACCGCGTTCGCGAACCGGTGGTGACCGTGGAGCAGGTGCTCCGACTCCACCACCTTCACCTCCCGCTCCCTCTCCAGCGCGATGGCCTTCTCCCGGATGGCCTCCTGCTCCTTCTCGTACCGGGCGACCTTCTCCTCGGACGAGGCCGGCGGTTCCTTTCCGGCGGCGAGCCAGGACGCTCGGACCGCCTCCTGCACGGCCCCCTTCACACCCTTCGCCTGGTAGTAGGCCCACTGGTCGGACGCTTGCGATTGCAGCTGGGTCGCGTCTGCGCGGAGCAGGAGCGCCTGGTTCACCGTTGCGCCGGAGCGCAGCGCGGCGAGGGCGGCCAGGACGGCCAGAAGCGCGGTGGAGAGCGCGATCCGCCGGAGGAACCTCCCACCGTCGCGCTCCAGCTCCTCCTGGATGGCCTCGTGGAGCTTCTCGGTCTCGACCTCGGCGTTCCTCGGGCATCGCATCCCCCTGCTCGAAACGAGCCGCGCAAGTCTAACCGCCTGCACATGTACCCGATCGGGTGCAGTCGAACGGATTTGAAATCGCGGGCGGGCGACAAAAGATTGGCGACATGTCCCGCGTCGCCGGGGTCATCGCGGCCGTCATCGGCCTCCTGCTCGTCACCCAGTTCTTCATCGGGCGGCGCGCCCCGGGGCGAGGAAGCCGCGGGCCCGGCGGCGAGACCGTTCTCCGGATGCGCCGCTGGCGCTACACGAGCCTCGCCTCGCTGGCGCTGGCCCCGGCCGCCATCGTCTCCTGGGTGGTCCTGACGCTCCGCCCGACCCCCAACGACTGGGCGGCCGTGCTCCTCGCCTCCGGCCTGGTCACGACCTGCGCGTCGACCGGCGCGTGGTGCCTGGCGGCGGAGTTCCGCGCCTGCGTCCGGGTGGACCCTGAGGGACTCGACTGGGTGGGCGTCCTCGGCCACCGGGTCGTGGAATGGAGCGAGATCGCCCGGTTCGCCTACAACCCGGTGAACCAGTGGTTCTTCATCACGCTCGTCGACGGGACGCACCTCTGGCTGTGGGACGACCTCACCGGCATCGGCTTCTTCGCCCAGATGGCGCTGTCGCGGCTGCCCCCCGCCGCGCTCTGGGGAGACCAGCAGGCCCGGGAGGTCCTGGAGGAGCTGGCCGACGACGCCCAGATCATCGGCTGACCGTCCGGCTTCACCCCCCTTGCGTGACGCCTCCCCCTCGGGAGAGAGTCCCCCGATGCAGCTCATCATCGCCTTCGGGGTCCTCGGGCTCCTCCTCGTCGCCGGCGGGTTCCTCCTCCGTCCGGGCCCGCCTTCGCGCCTGCGAGGCGCGCGGGACGGGAGTGCCGTCGTCCTGCGCCCGCCCCCCTGGCGCTACGCGGTCCTGGGCGTCATGGCGCTCGGGCCCACCCTCCTCGTCGTCGCCGTCGCGTTCACGGCGGCGCGCCGCAACGGGATCGGCTCGGCGGGCCTGGCGCTCGTCGGGCTGGTGGTCCTGGCCGGGCTCGCCGTCACCGCCTACTTCCTGCTCGCCGAGCGGGGCATGCGGGTTCGCGTGGACGAGGCGGGCATCGAGCGGATCGACCCCATGAAGCGCCGCCGGCTCGCCTGGCCGGAGGTGGAGCGCATCGCCTACAACGGCGTCAGCCGGTGGTTCTTCCTGACCGGTCCCGGGGGCGCCCGCCTGTGGGTCCCGGAGAGCATGGCCGGGATCGGCGACTTCGCCGACCTGGCGCTGGCCCGGCTGCGTCCCGAGGTGCTCCGGGGCGACGAGGGCACGCAGGACGCCCTGCAGCAGCTCGCCTCCGAGGCCAAGGCCGAGGACGCGTCCGCGAAGCGCGCCGGATAGGGCGCGCCCGGGCGAGCTACCGGTAGACGATCACCGGCACCGTGGCGTGGGTCACGACCCGCTGGGTCTGGCTCCCCAGGAGCACCGCGGCGATCCCGCTCCGGCCGTGGGAGGCGATGGCGATGGCGTCGCAGCCCTGGGCCGAGGCGGTCTCCACGATCGCCTTCCAGGGGTGGTTGCTCTGGACCGTGATCCGCTCGCAGGCCACGCCGGCCTCCCTGGCGATCCGCTCCACCGCGTCGAGGTGGTTCCGGGCGTGCAGATCGACGTCCCAGGCATCGCCCTTCGTGTCCTCGAGCTCGGCGGGACGCAGGGTGAAGACGTGGTACTCGGGCTTCACGGTCAGGGCGGTGATGCGCCCGCCCGCCAGCCTGGCGAGCGCGACGGCCTCCCGGGCGGCGGATTCCGCCTGGGGAGAGCCGTCGGTGGGGACGAGGATGTGTCGGAACACGGGACCTCCCGGGAAGGGGCGACCCTCACTCGATAACGGGCACCCGCCGCGGTGCCATTCGCCGGTACAATGAGCCCCATGAGCGACTCCACCGGTCGGGATCGGTTCCGGCGCATCGCGGCCAAGGTCGGGGTCGGGGTGAGCGCCTTCACCGTCTTCACGGCCGGGTGGATCGCGATGCGGAGCGACGACTGGCGCACGATCGCGCTCGTCAGCCTGCTCGCGCTGGCCGCGGGCGTCATCGCGGCGGGGCTCTCGAGGCAGGGCCGCTGATCTCCGGGGAGGGAAGCGTGGGGGAGGCCGAGTCGAGGCAGGTACCGCTGGTCCGGACGCGCCCGCTGCTCCGGGGCACGTTCCACGTCGTGGCCGCGGTGGCCGCCATCCCGGCGGTGGCCTGGCTGGTGTCCGGGTCCGGCTCGCGGCTGGCCGCCGCGGGTGCCGCCGTCTACGGCGCGTCGGTGGTCCTCCTCTTCGCGGTGAGCGCCACCTACCACCGGGTGATCTGGACCGATCCGCGGGTTCGCTCGTTCGTCGGACGCGTCGACCACTCGGCCATCTTCCTGCTCATCGCCGGGACCTACACGCCGTTCTGCCTGCTCATCGGCTCGGGGACCGGCTACGCGCTGCTCGCCACCGTCTGGGCGAGCGCGTCGCTCGGCATCCTGCTCGTGGTCTTCTTCCCCCGCACGCCCAAGCCGGTCCGGTCCGCGCTCTACGTGCTGCTCGGCTGGCTCATCGTCCCGTTCCTGCCCGCGCTGTACGCCAGCCTGGGCCTGCGGCCGTTCCTCTACCTCCTCGTCGGCGGGGCCTTCTACACGGTGGGGGCCGTCATCTACGCCACGCGCCGCCCCGACCCGTTCCCGCGCGTGTTCGGGTTCCACGAGATCTTCCACGTGCTCGTGGTGGCGGCCTCGGCCTGCCAGTTCTACGCGGTGGTCGCCGCGATCCGGGCCATGGGGTAGCGTACGAGGCCATGTCCATCCGATCCGCCTCCGCGACCCTGCTCGCCGCGGTGCTCGCCACGGCGTGCGCCCAGTCGACGGCGCCGGCCGCCGACGCCTGCGCCATCCAGTTCGGCCGCCCCAACGACCAGACGGGACTCACGGCCGCCCAGTGCCGTCCGCAGTGCGATTGCGGCGGTACCGTCTTCCAGCCGCCCGTCTACGACGCGGCGTTCGTCCGCTCGCTCGTCGAGGACTGGGCGCTCGCGGATCCGTACCCGCCGCTCACGAGCGATCCGTACGCGTCCCCCGCGCCTCCCGACGACCCATCCGACACCGTCTGCGGCGTCCTCCCCACCGGTCCCGCGGGAACCCGGCCGCGCCCCTACCGGCTCGTCACCTATCCCAGCGAGGCGGCGGCCCGCGCCGCCGGCGCGAGCCCGACGCACTTCGGCCACTGTGGGGTCTGCTCGACGCTCGCCGACCTGGCCGTCTACGTGAGGGAGAACGACCTCACCGCCCCCGTGCGCGCCTGCGGGATCAGCCATCCGGCCCAGGCCGACGACGTCGCCTGCCTCCAGGCGCTGGGCTTCGACCTGCCCTGCGCGCAGGTCTGGGCCTACAACACGTCGAACACCCGGACGGCCTGCCTCGCGCCGTGCCTCGCCGCGCTCAACCAGCCCTACCACCTGCCCGACGGGCGGCTGAACGAGTGCATCCGCTGCGACGAGACGCAGAGCGGAGCGGTCTTCAAGGGCGTGGCCGGGCGCACCCGGCGGAACTCCGGCCTGCCCAATGCGCTCTGCCGCCCGTGCAGCGAGGTCCGGCCGCTGGTGCACGCCTACTGACCGCGTCCGGGATTGGACGGGCGCCCGGACGAGCGCTCGCCCTATATGGCCCGGTACGAGAAGGAAGCCGGTCCCCCGCCCCCTCCGGAGCGGAACGTCGCGCGGGTCGTCGCCCGCCGGCACGGAGCCCCGGCGCCCCATGTCCACGAGCCGATCCCCGCGAGGCTTCCAGCCCCGCCTACGCCCGCTGGGCGATTCCCCTGCTGAACGATCCCCGCGACGTCGTCATGGTCGCCCTCATGATGCAGTGCCTGGCGCTGGCCGTGGCCGGGGTGGGGCTCTTCTTCGCGGGCCGGTACTTCTGGTGGCTCGTGCCGTTCTACGGGGTGGCGCTCTTCGCCGGCCTGGTCGACCGCTTCACCCTCATGCTTCACTGTACGTCACACCGGCAGCTCTTCCGGCCCCGCTACGCGATGCTGAACCACGTCATCCCCTGGGTGCTCGCACCGTTCCTGGGACAGACGCCGGAGACCTACTTCGCCCACCACATGGGGATGCACCACGTGGAGGAGAACCTCCCCGACGACCTCAGCTCCACCATGCGCTTCCGCCGGGACCGGATCGGCGACTGGCTCCGGTACTGGGGTCGCTTCATGACGGTCGGGGTCCTCGACCTGGCCCGCTACTTCACGCGGAAGGGGAAGAGGAAGCTGCGCCGGCGGATCATCGTGGGCGAGGGGATCTACTGGTCCTCGATGATTGTCCTGCTCTACGTGAACCCCGCGGCGACCTTCGTGGTCTTCCTGCTCCCGCTGCTCGTCATGCGCACCATGATGATGGCCGGGAACTGGGCCCAGCACGCCTTCCTCTGCCAGGAGCAGCCCGAAAATCCCCTCCGGGCCAGCATCACCTGCGTGGGAACCCGCTACAACCGCCGCTGCTTCAACGACGGCTACCACGCCGTCCACCACGTGGTGCCTCGCTGCCACTGGACGGAGCACCCGGCCGAGTTCGAGCGTCACCTCGCCGAGTACGCGAGCAACGATGCGGTGGTGTTCGAGGGCGTCGACTTCTTCCAGGTCTGGTTCCTGCTCATGACCGGGAACTGGGCGCGGATCGCCCGCGCCTTCGTGCGCCTCCCCGGCGCGCCCGAGCGGACCGACGCGGAGGTGGTGGCCTTCCTGAAGACGCGCGTCGCGCCGTTCCCGGCGGCGCAGGGGTAGCCTCCCGGCGCAGCCGGTCCAGGCTCGCCTTCCGGCGGGCAACTGCTATCCTTTGGCCGTGCGTTCGTTCGTGCTCATCGCCATCGGCATCGTCCTCGTCGGCGCGGGGGCCATCCTGTTCATCACGCTCGCGCCGGGCGGACCGGCCTCGCCGGAGCCGCGGGCGCCGGCCCCGGTGGGCGACCGGGCGCCGGCCCCTCCTCCGCTCCTCCTGCCGTGCTTCCGGCGGCCCCGCGCCCGTCCCGGTGGTCGAGCAAGCGCCTCCCCGGACGACACCGCCCGACGGGTCCTGGGACGCGGTGAAGCAGGTCGCCCAGCTCTCCGCCCTGGGGCCGGTGGGCGTGGCGGTCTGGCGCGATCTCTTCAATCTCAAGCCCCAGCTCGCCGCCTGCTCGGACGAGGTGAGCCAGGCCCGGCGCGGCGGGAAGCGGCAGGGCGTCGCGGGCGGCGAGCCGCCGCCGGAGGAGACGGGGACGACGGTGCTCGTGCTCCTGCTGGAGATGCACCGGGGAGAGGTCCGGATCGTGGATGCGCCGATGGAGAATCGGGGCGCGGCGAGCGACGCGGCCGTCACCTGCGCACAGCGCATCCTGCGCGGTCGCACCGTGCAGGTGCCCGAGGCCTCCGACGGGGAGCGGGCGCGCGTGACGTACCCGCTCGTGCCGTGACCCGCGATCCCCCCTCGAGGGGACGATCTGAGAACGCTCGCCATCGCGGCCGTGGCCATCCTCCTCGTCGGCGCGGCCGCCATCGCCTTCATCCTGACGACGGGGAGCGGGACGCCCCGTCTCGACGGCCCTGCGCCGGAGACCGGGACTCCGCCCGCCGCGCCCCCCGTCGCCGCGCCGCTTCCTCCGCTGCCCCCCGCCGCCCCGGAGGGTCCGCTCGCGCGCGCCGAGCCCGGCCCGCGGGTCGAGCCCGGACCCCCGCCGCTCCCGCCCGAGCTGGACAGGTGGGAGGCGGTGCCGGTCGCGACGCGCACCGACCGGATGGGACTCATCGGGCCGATCCTGGCGAGCGAGCTGAGCATCCTCCAGCCCAGGCTGGCGGCGTGCCTCGACGACGATCGCGAGGTCCGCCCTGCCCAGGCGCCGCCGCCCCAGGCCCCCGAGCCCGGGAGCCCCGACGAGCCCGTCCCCACGATCCTCGTCCTGAACCTGGAGCTGGAAGCCGGCCGGATCCGCATCGAGGACGCGCACGGTCGAGTCCCAGGGGCGAGCGTCGGAGGGCGCGATCACCTGCGCCCAGCAGGTCCTGCGAGGCCACGTCTTCCCGGCGCCGGTGGTGCCGGGACCCGGTCGAGCCCGGATGGCGCTGCCGCTCGCGCGGTGAGGATCACTGCATCAGGTTGTGGACGACCCGGTACTTCGCTCCGGCCTTCGCCCCGGGGGCCGGGAAGGAGCGGCCGCGGAGGACGCTGCTGGGCGCAGGCGACGAGCCCGTCGCTCGCATCCCCCAGGGTCTCCACCGGAGCATCCACGATGGTCGCGCGGCCATCCTGCGTCTCCACCTGGAGCACCAGGATCGTGGCGCCGACGTCCCCGAGCGGAGAGTGGTCCTTCGTCATCGTGTAGTGCTCCAGCGCGTGCCGGGCCTGCGACTCCTTCCCGAAGCAGGCCGACAGGTCCGGCTCGAGGTCGGCGAGCGTTGCCGCGAGCGCGCCGCCGAGCGGGCCGAGGGCCCGCGGGCGCGAGAGATCCACCGCTTCCCAGGAGCCGGCAGGCGGCCTGGGCGGGGGCGGGAGGGTCTCGATCCGGGGACCCTGGACGCCCGTCGCGGTCACGCCGAGGCCGGTCAGGTCCGGAGCGGGGCGCGCGGGAATCGGTGGCAGGGCCCCCGCGGGCCCCGTCGCACCCTGGGCAGCGGACGGGTCGGGGCTCGCCGACGAGGATCCGTCCGGGCCTCCCGTCGCGAGGAGGACGAAGAGGATCGCGCCCCCGCCGAAGAGGACGATGGCCGCGACCGCGAGCAGCAGCTTTCTCATGAGTTCCCCAGATCCGTCCGGCCGTGCCAGGCGCCCTAGAACCGGACGTCGACCACGACCTCGCCCGGCTTCCCCGCTCCCACCGGAAGCAGGCGGGCGCGGTAGGTGCCATGCGCCTCGAAGGCCGCCGGCGCAGCCGGGTCCTTGATCACGCGGAGGAGGACGAGCGTGACCTCCCCTCGCTGCGCAGAGGTCTTCGACGCCATGTAGAGCGTGCCGCCGTCGGCGGCCACGCTCGCCCGACCCATGCCGAGGGTGTCGAGCGTGTAGGTCCGCTCCGCGACGGCTCCCGGGATTCTCGAAGGCCCCGGGCGCGTAGGAGGGGACGCCCTCGATGGGCGCGTTGCCGTGGATCACGAGATAGGTCGCCCCGTCCGGCTGGGTGGCGAGCACGACCGTGCAGGCGAACCGGGCGGTGACGGCGCCGGAGAGCGTCCCCTCGCACGCAGGCGGCGCGGCGTGCACCGCCGTTCCGGCCGCCAGCAGCAGGGAGACCAGGATCGCGCGAGCGCTCACGGCGTCCTTCCTGCCGGCGGGCCCGGCGGAGTCGCGACCGGGAGCGGAGGGAGCGCCGCATCGGCCTCCGCGAGGACGCGCTCGAGGCGGCCGTTCGACTCGGCCATGGCCTGGATGGAGACGCGGGCGCGATCCACGCAATCGGTCGCCTCCTCGCGCACCACGGCGAGCTGCGAGGCCTTGCGCGGGGTCTCCGCCGCCTCCATGACGCCCTGCAGATTGAGGGCCGGGTACTGGCAGCCGCGGGTCGGGTCGACGGGCCACCGCGCCATCAGGAGGGACTGGTTCTCCTGCGCGACGTTCACGAGCCGGGCGATGCAGGTCGCGCAGGCGGGCCGCCTCGTCCGGCGGAGCCTTCTGCGCGAGGGACTCGAGCCGGGCGGGCTGCCCCTGCTGGCGGATGCGCCACTGCATCTCGTTCGACCGGAGGCGCTCCGCCGCGACGCCGCGGGAGACCGCGTGCGCCTCCTTCCAGAGCGCCTGGTCGGCGGCGGAGCCGGAGGGAACGGGGTTCGGGTCGGAGTCGTCCGGCCGCGCGGCCGCCGCGATGGGAGGCGTCTCGACCGCGGCCGTCGCCGGAGACCCGGCCGCGAGGAGGATCGCTGCCATCAGCATCGCGTGCATGTCGGCATCCTAGCGTGCATGGAAGAGGAGGACGACCACGCCCGGGATGAACTTCAGATCGGCGCGCCGCGACTCCAGGACCCATCGCGTCTCCCGGAGGTCGACGAACTCGTCCTCGGACGACGTCTCCGCGGGCGCGCCCCAGCGGGTCTCGAGCGCGGCGCGCATCCTGCCGTAGACCGCCGCGTCCGCGGGCTCGCCCTTCGGTGTCCGGAGGCTGACGAGGACCAGGCGGCCGTTCGAGAACAGGAACCGGGCGTCGAGCCGGATCCCCTCCTCGGTGACCCCGTCGATCCCGGCCGCGACGACGGTTCCGTCGGCGAGCCTCAGCGCGGGCTCCAGGGCGAAGGCCTGACCGGGAAAGGCCTCGAGCAGCTCGGCCGGCGACATCCCCCACCGGGCGGAGCGCCAGGCCTCCGCGGGCTCGGCTCGCGCGGCCAGCGGCGCGGACAGGGCGAGGGAGAGGCCGACCGCGACGAGGCGACGAAGGTGGAGGCTCATGATTCCCCGCAGGCGACGAAGAAGAAGGGCGGCGCCCGGAGGCGCCGCCCCTGACGGATGGACGGTTGCCGGATCCGGGCGTCTACGGCACCACGAGGCTCGTGCGCATCATCTCCGAGTCCTCGTGCGAGTTGATGTGGCAGTGCCAGACGTACGGGCCGGAGGTCACCGACTCGTACACGTACGGAGCCGAGCAGCCGGTGGTGCCGTTCGGGCATCCGGCGGTCCCGGGGGCGTTCGGCGCGCCGCTGGCGTTCCAGCGCGGCTTCCAGTCGGCGACGATGGTGGTCACCTCGCCGGGCATCACGCGCGTCACGTCCTTGTAGCCGGAGTCGTTCGACGTGCCGTTCACCAGCGTGACCGCGCCCGACATGAACGTGGGAACGCCGCCGACGACCTGGTTCACGTCGGGGATGACCTGCATCTCGCCGCCCGGGGAGGTTCCCGGCTGGCAGGTGGTCGACCCGCAGAGCGCCCGCTTGTAGGCGCCGACGTTGAACTTCTGCCGGGCCACCGTCAGGTGCCGCACCAGGTGCGGGTGCATCGGGTGCGCGTCCACCGTGAGGTTGATGAACTGCCAGACCTCCCGGGACCCGAGCTTCGGCGTCTCGGTGACCTTGTACTCGAAGGGCACGCCGTTCAGCTGCATCCCCAGCGGAGCGGCGGTGGTCCCGTCGACCCGCTCGTTCAGGTACACCTGGCGGACGATGGTGCCGGCCGGGAACGCGAGGGGCTGGCCGTTCGCGACCGTGACGGCGGGCCGGATGTCGACGAAGTTCGGGTTGGCGGGCAGGAGCGTCGGGTCGGCCGGCATGCAGATCCGGTCGTAGAACCCGGCGGGGGGCGCACCCGCGGCGCCGGAGGACCGGGTCAGGTTGGCGGCCACGTTGCCGGGATCCCAGCTCAGGCTGGCGGGCGCGACCGGGGTCAGCGACCTTGCCCGTCTTCACGGTGGCGCCGCAGCTCTTCACGCCCGGTCCGAAGGCCGGGTTCACGTCGAAGCGCATGAGGACGTTGAGCTCGGGCTGCCCGCCCGCCGCCTGGGGAGAGAAGCCGGCCGGGAAGGGTGCGGGCGCGTTGTTGACGAGCCAGACCGTGGAGGGGTTGGGCTGGAGCGTGCCGGTGTTGACCGCGACGGTGGGGAGCGCGCCGAAGTTGACGAGGATCTCGTAGCGCTCGCCGGGGCACATGGTGAGCCGGTTCTGCACCGCCTTCACCGGCTTCTGGTAGTACCCCTGGTCGCTGGCGATGACGTAGAAGGGCACCTGGAAGGTCACCGCCGCGCCGGGGGCGGGCATCGCGCCCACCTGGAACCCGAACGTGTAGCAGCGCGAGTCGGACCCGTCGACGAGGCGCATGCGGTACCAGCCCGGCTCGACCGACTTCTTCGGCCAGAGGACGCCGTTCACCAGCGCGTGATCCCCGAAGTACTCGGGAACCCAGGTCGGGTGCACGAGCGGGTTCACGCCGTTCGTGATGGACGTCTGGCCGGCCACCACCGGCGCGAAGGTCTGGCCGAGGCCGTTCGAGAAGTTGATGCTCCCGTCGTCGTTGAAGGCGCGATCCTGGACCGCCATGAAGAGGTCGTAGGTCGGGATCTGGAGGTTGAGCGCGGTGGCGCTGGTCCGCGGCTCGGTGACCGGATCCACCCAGGTGTAGTCACAGCTCGCGCCGGGTGACGCCACGCAGGCTCCGGCCACGACCTTGCCGTGCTTGAGCGGCTCCTTCACGGGGAAGAAGCCGGCGGGGCCCGCGATCACGTTGTGGTGGGTCTTGCCGAGGGTGTGATCGTGGAACCAGATGGTCGCCTCCTCCTGGTCCATCGGATACGTGTACGTGTCGGAGTTGCCGTTGGGGCGGCGCAGCTCGACGCCCGACACGCTCTCGAAGGCCGGCGTGACGAGCTTGTCCCCCACGTTGTAGGTCTTCGCGGAGTTGAGGTTGCCGAACCACTTCTCGGCGAAGCCGTCGGTCGACGGAGGGATCTCGCCGCCGTGCAGGTGGGTCACCCAGGAATTGTCCGGCTGCTGCGGACTGCCGAAGAGGTTCACGCCGTCGGCCTTCAGCGGTGCGTTGTTGAGCGTCATTCCCTGGAGGGCGGCCGGGTCCATCCGGGCCTTCACGCCCATGAACGTGCGGTCGATCGCGCACGGCCAGTCCGCCGCGTCGGGGTACGGGCAGAGGACGTGGGTGTTCGGGAACTCGTTCACCCACTTCACGACGACCGGCGTGCCCCGGTTGGCGCGGATGCTGATCGACGGCCAGGTCGCCAGGAAGTCGTTCGCCGACCAGGAGGTCGCCGTGCCGGGAAGGCCGACGCCGTTCAGGCGGGATGCCCACGCCCCAAATCGGCGTGTAGAGCGGATAGCCGTAGGGGACGCGGCCGGCCGGGGACGCAGCCGCCGTGGCGCCTCCCACGTTGCAGTAGGCGCTCTTGAAGGCGCCGGCGGCCAGGTCTGCCGGGCAACTGCAGCCACCCGGGCTGTTGCAGGTGAGCCCCGTCCACTGCATGCCGTTTGGCACGGGCGGTGCGCCCGGGAAGACCGCGTTGCAGGATCCACAGCCCGCGGGGAGCGACGCGGCGTCACAGTAGGCGCCGGTGATGCTGCAGACCCCGACGGTGGGATCGGGGAAGAGGTCGAGCCCGGCGGCCGCCTGGAAGCCCCAGGCCTCGTGGAGGATGATCTCGTAGTAGTCCGCGTTCGGGAACGTCGTCCTGTCCGGCGCGTAGTCGGGCGGGTTCAGCATCTCCCAGACGAACCGCGGCGTGGCGACGGCGCCCGGGGTCGGCGCGGAGTTGGGAATGACGGGTGCGAGGGTCTGGAACTTGCTCACGGCGTTGCAGGCGGCCCAGCCGCCGGCGGTGCGGTTCGACGACGAGCCGTCGCACGCGAAGCTCGAGGCGCCGGCCGCCGTGGAGCAAGCGGGAAGTCCCGGGAACAGGGCCGCCTGCGTGGAATCGGCGACGCATTGGCCCGGGTAGGGATAGTTCGTCTGGTACGCCGCCCCCGTCGGTCCGAGCGGGTTCTGGGTGGGAAACGCGGTGAACTGCTGCGCGCTGGCGGACGACGCCCAGGCGACTGCCCCGGCGACGGCTGCTGCGAAGATGGCCATCTGGATCCGCTTCACGAATGCCTCCCTGTCTGGCTCGCCCGACGGAGCACTCACTTTTGGTGAAGTGCCTCCCCCCGCCGTCCTGCTACCGGACGTTCCCCCGCTCGAGCCCTCCGCTCGCGCCGGTGTCCAGCGAGGGCGAATCCTTCGTCCTTTTGGGGTGCGACCACATGTCCCGACGCGCGGGGTACATCCACCTCCATGGGCAATTGATCCAGATCAGGACGACGGAACGACGCATTGCATCCAAGCGACCGGGTTTGCTCGGTTCCGAGCCGCGGCTCCAGGGAAATCCTCAGGCCTGACCGGCAGTTATGAGGCTGTTCTCATCACGGCCCCGTGCCCCGAACGGGGCGGCCTGGTGGCTCGGCGAGACCGGACAAGTTCGGGACGCGACCGACCGGCCAGGCAGCCGGCCCCGACACCCGCGTCACGGTGCATTTTCGATTACGACCCAAGAAGGAGCGATGAAGTAGATTTTGACTGAGGGGAAACGGTCGGCCGTTCTCCGGATCCGGCCCGGCTCCCCTTCCCGCGCGCCCGCGGCCCTTCGCCTCGATCCGGGACGGACGAACCCCGCGGCGTCGCCCTGCCGGAAGGCCCAGATTGACGGACGGTGAATAGGCCTCACGAGGCGGCGCCGGGAGGCGGACGCTCCGTCCGGAACGAGGCGGGAAGGGTCGACTGGGTGTATCTTCTCGCCCCCCATGGCCCGCATCGATTTCGATCCCCAGTCCTCCGGCCCCCGGAAGTCCGCGACCCCCGTCGTGATCCTCGGCGCGCTCGTCCTCGCGATTGGCGCCGCGGCCGCCGGCTACCTGCTCGGCCGTCGCACGCCGCCCGCCCCGGCACCGGCCGCGTCGTCCGCCGCGGTCCCCTCGTCACCGGCCCCCGTGGCCGAGGTACCCGCGTCCCCCGCGGCCGCGCCAGGAGCGGCCGCACCGTCCGCCGCCGCACCATCGCCGGGCCGGCGCCCACCGCCGCGCCGCCCACCGCCACGCCGCTGGCCACGGCCGCAGCGCAACCTTCCGCACCCCAGCCTGCCGCGGCCCCTGCATCTCCCGCGGGCCCGCGCCTCATCACCGCATCGCTCGCCGGACCCCTCGAGGAGACCATCACCGTGGCCGTCGGGCCGGGCGGCCAGACGCTGGGCGCCGAGCTGACGCAGGTGGTGAACCGCCTCCTCGTCTGGGACCTGCAGGTGGCCAAGGAGGGGCGCAAGGGGGACCGGATCGAGGTCCTCTTCTCGCCTGCGCCCCCGGGCGGCGCGGGGGCGAGCGGCTCGCAGGAGCCGGTCGTCGACGCGCTCCGCTACACCTCGCAGAAGCGGGGCAAGACCTTCGCCGCCTATCGCTGGAAGGCGCCGGGAGCGAAGTACCCGCGCTACTACCGCGCCGACGGCAGCGAGGTGGAGGAGCGGCTGGTGGACGGTCCGATCCGCGACTACGAGCAGGTCACCTCGCTCGTGAAGGACGGGCGGCGCCACAAGGGCGTGGACTTCCGCGCGCCGGTGGGAACGCCGGTGTACGCCCCGTTCGACGGCGTCATCGCGCGCCGCAACTGGAAGTTCGCGAGCAACGGCAACTGCCTCGACCTCGCCGATCCGGCCACCGGGCGCCACGCGATCTTCCTCCACCTCGACGTCGTCCCCAAGTCCATCCAGAAGGGGCAGGCGGTGAAGAAGGGCGAGCAGATCGCGGTGAGCGGCAACAGCGGCCACTCCTTCGCGCCCCACCTCCACTACCAGATCGAGGATCAGGGCGGCCGCGTGCTCGATCCCTTCGCCGTCCACAAGACGCGCCGGGAGTCGATCCCGGCGGCCGACCTGCCGGCCTTCCAGGCGGAGCGGGCCCGGCTCGACGCGCGGATGGCCGCGGCGCCGCGGTAGCTCCCGGGACCCGTCAGCGGGACAGCAGGAGCGGCGTCGTCATCGTGCGCAGGAAGTCGTCGGTCATGCTGCTTCGCGGCAGGTAGGGGAAGCCGCGCTGTCCGTGGGCGCCCGCCACCGTCAGGTCGGCGTTCCAGTCGGCGGCCCGGTTGAGCACGTGATCGGCGACGTGCATCTCGTCGAGGAGCAGCCGCTCGTAGCTGGCCTTCACTCCGTGTGCGGCCAGGTGGGCCACCACGTCCACGGGGGGCACCGCGCCCGCGTCGCCGGTGCTGGGACGCTGGATGGAGAGGACGGACACCGCCTCGGCGCCGGAGAGCAGCGGCAGCGCGTCGTTCAGGGCCCGCGCCGATTCCCGGCTCCCGGTCCAGGCCACGAGGACGCGCCGGCCGACGTCGGGGTAGTGCCCCACCGAGGGAACCACCAGGAGCGGGCGTCCCGCGTCCTCGAGCGCCTGCTCGATCAGGTCGGCCGGCACGCGGGCTCCCTCCTCCCGCTGCCCGAAGATGGCCAGGTCGGCGTACCGGCAGCACACCACGGTCCAGCCCACGACGTGGGCGTAGTCGCCGCCCTCGATGGCCCACCAGTCCGTCTCCAGCCGCGCCTCCGCGGTGCGCGCCTCGAAGGCCGTGCGCGCGGCGGCGACGTCCGCGGCCAGCGCGGCCGGGTCGCGCCGGCCCACGATCCCCGATCCCAGCGAGCTGCTCTCCGAGAAGAGTCCGGTGAGGCGCGCGCCGTGGCGCCGCGCCATCGTGACCGCGAGTGCGAGTCGCTCCTCGGTGCGCGGGCTGGCGTCGAGGTGGACGAGGAGGTGCTTGAGGGTCATGGGCGGGCTCCGGGAAGCGGGTGCCGAGAGGTTCCCTCGTTTGGGCCCGGCGCGAAACGTCGCGGATGGGGCGCTCAGACCGGGTGGACGAGATCCTCGCGGAAGCGGTCGCGACGGGCGGGGGCGCCGCGGAAGAGCGGGGTGAGGTCCACGAAGGAGGGGTGGGACCCGGTTCCGGCCTCGGCGAAGGCGCGGGAAAGGGCCTCCTTGGCGTGAGCGAGGGCCGTGCCCACGAGGCCGAGACCCCAGGTGCGCTCCTCGGGCGGCAGCGCGGAGAGGGCGCGGTGCCAGATCGACTCCTCGACCGCCGAGAAGGCGCTCACCACCTCGGCGCGATCGTAGCCGGCTGCGTGGCGTTCCCGGGCGATGCGAGCCGCGTGGGAGAGCAGGTCCTCCAGGTTCTGCGTCCGGATGGCCTGGCCCACCAGCCGGCACAGGGCGCGGAGCCGCTCCCGGGCCATGTCCTGGCCGTCCCGCTCGTAGTGCTCGAGCCAGGTCACGGCGGTAAGAGCCTCGCCAACGATCGCGTCTTCCTCGTTCTTCAACAGCTCGACGATGTCCATGGCGGGGTACTTAGCGGGCTCTCAAGTATTACGGAAATCGATTAACGCTATAGTATGGATTCCCTGGAGGAATGGAAGCCATGGACGTCCACGCCCTCAGGGTCTTCACCGAGGTGGTCCGTCACCAGGGATTCACCCGCGCCAGCCGCGCGCTGCGCCTCACCCAGCCGGCCATCAGCAAGGTGGTGAAGTCGCTCGAGGAGGAGCTCGGCACGCCGCTCCTCGTCCGGGAGCGCCGCCGGGTGAAGCTCACCGAGGCCGGGCAGATCGTGCTGGCCGGGGCGCAGGGGGTGCTCGATTCGCTGCGCGTCATGGAGGAGGAGGTGCAGGAGCTCGCGGCGCTCCGGCGGGGGCGGCTGCGGATTGGCACGCCGCCCATCGTGGGGGTCGCGTTCCTGCCGCCGCTCCTGAAGGCCTTCCACGAGGCCTACCCCGGCATCGCCCTCGAGCTGCGAGAGGAAGGGTCGCACCAGATTGCGGAGCTGGTCCGCAGCCACGAGCTCGACGTCGGGGCGGTGGTGCTCCCCACCGACGAGCGAACCTTCGCGACCCTTCCCTTCGTGCACGACCACCTCCGCGCCGTCCTGCACCCGGACCACCCGCTGGCCGGGAGGCGGTCGCTCTCGCTCCGGGAGCTGGCCGACACCCCGTTCGTGCTCTACCGGCCGGAGTTCGCGCTCCACGGCCACATCCTCGACGCCTGCCGCCGCAGCGGGTTCCAGCCCACGGTGGTGAGCGAGAGCTCGCACTGGGACTTCATCGTGGCCATGGTGGCGGCCAACATCGGCCTGGCGCTCCTTCCCGTGACCATCTGCCGCCGGCTCGACCGGCGCCAGGTACGGAGCGTGAAGATGAAGGAGCCGGTCATCCCCTGGGACGTGGCCCTCATCTGGCGCCGCGACGGGCACCTCTCCCCGGCCACGCGGGCCTGGATCGAGCTGGCCGGGAAGAGGCTGGGCGCCGGTCGCCGGGCCGCGGTCACTGCGCCGTGAGCACGCAGATCGAGGCGGGGTCGGCTGCCTGGCAGGCGCCGCCGCCGCACGCCTGGCAGGTTCCGCAATCGAGGTCGGCCGAGCAGGCAGAACCGGTGCACTCGCCCGAGACGCAGGTCTCGCCGCTGCCGCAGCCGGCGTCGGTGGCGCACCCGCGGGCCGGCGACTGCCGTGCGACGTCGGAGGCGCCGGTCGTCGCGGGAATGGACGTCGCGTAGTCGTAGACGGCGCGCAGGTCGCTCTCCAGGAGCTTGGCCAGGTTCGGGGCCACGAGCATCATGGGGAAGGCGAGCGGGCGCGGCGGAAGCGCGTCCACCAGCGTGCCGGTGTGGATGATCTCCCGGAACCGGGCGTAGGTCGTGCCCGGCTCGTGGAAGAAGCCCTGGCTGGCGCCCTCCAGGTTGGCGGACGTCGCCCGGACGTACCCCGTGATCGGCTGGAGCGGCGGCGGCGTGTTGAAGACGGTTCCACCGGTGAGGAACGCTGCCGTGTTCACCTTGGAGCCGTTCGCCGAGCGGTCGGGGTGGGTGTGGCAGTCGTTGCAATGGGCCGTGGCGTTGACGATGTAGGACCCCACGCCCACGCTGCGCCCCTGCCCCTCGTCGTCGTGGACGCCCCTCTTCGAGGTGTCGAGCGCGACCGGCGAGATCGAGTAGCCGCGGTGGGACGAGAAGCTCTGGTTGGCGCCCTTCAGCGGCCGGGTCACGTCGCCGTCCGCGTAGGTCGTCGGGTCGAACGGGACGGAGGCGGGCAGCGGAAGTCCGTCCTTCCCGTCCGGCGGGACGGCATTCACGACCGGCGGGATGGCCCGCAGGTAGGCGTAGATGGCGTCGAGGTCGACGTCGCTCGACCAGCGAAGCGTGGTCCAGGGCATCACCACGAGCATCCGCGTCGCGCCGGCGTGGAAGTCGCGGCCGGTGCGGATGGCCTCCACGAACTGGTCGTGCGTGAGGGCGAGGCCCGTGGTCGGGTCGGGCGTGAGGTTGCGCGAGAAGACGAACTGGTCGTCGCCGAGCAGGTCCTTGCCGAGGAAGAACCGATTCCCCCCGGAGAGGAATCCGGCCGGTCCGCTGTGGCACCCGGCGCAATCGCTCGCCGCGTTCACGATGTAGCTCCCCAGGCCGATGAGCGTCCGCTCCCGTGGCGTCCTTCCCTTCAAGTCGGGCGGCACGGGCGAGATTGCGAGGCCCTGGCTCGCGCGGGATCGCTGCCCCGCCTCGTCGTCGCGAGCCTCCTGCGCGCCCCCGGAGGCGGAGGCCGCACCGGCCGTTCCGCCCTTGCCCTGGGCCCCTTCGGATGACACCGGGGACGGGACCGCGGCGGTGTTACCCGAAGTGGACATGCCGCAGGCCCCCAGGGCCATGGCGGCGACGACGTAGAGCCAGCGACGGAAGAGGTGGCTGCGGAACGGCAGTCGGACGAACGTCTCCATGTGTGGGTCTCCCTCGCTCCCTCCCGGGAACGGGGCGGCCTCTAGTCCTTGCACGTGCAACGCGCCCTGCTCTGTCGGGCCGCCACCAAAGTAGCCTGTAAGTAAAATGTGGATCGACGGCGGCGATGGTCAGGTCCGGCCGGCGCCGGACAGGGCGGCGACGAGCTGGGTCGCGCAGGCGGCCGCCCGATCCTGGATGATCCGCGCGTACAGCGCGCCGTTCCCGGCCGTCAGCTCGTCGCGCGAGGCCGGCGCCGGCGAGCCGCCCGGGTAGACGCCGTCGTCGCAGGTGTCCCGCCAGAGGACCTCGCCGGTGGACGGACGCAGGAGCGTCGCCCGCACCTCGAACCAGGGCTGGTAGGTGAAGAAGCACCCCACCAGCACCCACCGGACCGCCTCGACCACGAGCACCGGCGACTCGCCGAAGCGGGTCCGGAGCGCGGTGCGGTCGAGCTTCCGGACCTCCTCGGCCGCCCCGGAGAGCGGGAGGCGGACGTCGGCGGCCTTCGTCCGGGCGAGCAGCTGGGCCGCGGTGGCGGCGGCGGGATCGACGGGCGGGACCTGGAGCGGCTCGGTCCACTGATCCTGGATGGACTGCCAGATGCCGCTCGCGCGCAGCACCGGGACGGACGGCGATGGCGCGGAGGCCAGCCTCACCAGCGAGGACCCGCCGGCGTCGTCCCCGCGCGCCGAGCCGGGGTACTCCCAGGTCTTCTGCCCCTCGTCGTTCGGGCAGTCGACCCAGGGCGGCGGGGCATGCACGGACAGGACCGCGATCGGCGGCGCGGACGCGAGGCGCGCCGCCTCGTCGCGGGAGAGCGGGACCGCTGGCGCGCAAGCCGCGGCGAGCAGCGCGGAGACGACGAGCGGCAAGGCGGGTCTCTTCATGGAGGAACCTCGCCCCATGTTACCCCCGCCCGCCACGGCGGGGGCCACGGGATTGGGTGCGACTCAGGCGTGGGCGCGGGAGGAACCCGAGGAGGCCTGGGGCCCGGGCATGTGGCTCCGGACGTGGGAGATGGCGTCGAGCGTCTCCTTCCGGAACGCGTCGTAGTCCACCTGCACCGTGTTCACGAAGGTCGACGCGGACATGGTGTGGGCCGCCATCGACGCCGCCTCCCGGATCTCCTCGTCGGTCGCGCCGAACAGCTTCGCGGCCTCGGTGTGGAAGAGCGTGCAGTACCGGCAGCGGGTGGCCCCGGACACGGCCAGTCCGATGAGCTCCTTGTACTTGTTCGGGATGCGGGTCTCCGCCAGCTGGAAGTCCCGCATCGTGGTCCAGAAGCCCTCGAGCGCGCTGGGCGGCATCTCGTCCACCCAGGCCGGGACCTTCCCGAACGTCTGCTTGATCTCCTCGCGGATGCTGGAGAGGCTCGCCTGCTTCTTCTCGACGGTCGCCATGTTCGGCTCCTTGGCTCCCCCCGTGGCCGCACGAATAGCGGCGCTCCCTCGCCTCGCCGGGCTCGATCGGGGGCCAGCGAACGCTGACGCCGTCCCTGGTGGAACGTGCCGGTCAGCGCAGCGAGCGCGCGCCTCAACCGCCGCGGAAGCGGGCGGTCGCGGCCCGGACGAAGCGGGACCGGACCTGCTCGGTGGCGAGCAGCCGCTGGGCCGGCGGCAGGGCGGTGATGGCCTTCGTCGCCTGCCGGAGGAAGCGGTTGCCGAGCCCCTCGCCCCCGTCGAAGAGCAGCTCCGCCAGCCGGTTGCGCTCGAGCGCCTGGCGGACCGCCTTCTCCACCGGGTTCCCGGGCACCGGCCGGCGCTCCCCGCCGCGCTCCATCCGCATCGCGTCCTTGTGGCAGGCGGTGGCGCAGACCCCGCAGCCGATGCAGCGCGCCTCGTCGACGCGAGGCGCGAGCGCGTTCTTCCGGTCGGCAGCGCGTCGCGAGGGGACCATCTCGATGGCCGCCACCGGGCAGGCGCGCGCGCAGCGGGAGCAGCCCGAGCAGCGGGCGGCGTCGCTGCGGGGCGCGAAGCCGCTGCCGTTCACCGCGCGGAGCCCCCAGCGGTTGGCGGCCTGGAGCTGCTCGCAGCAGCAGCCGCAGCAGTTGCACACGAAGGTGGGCCGGTCCTGGACGTTGTCGGCGATCTGCACGAGACCCTGCGCCCGCGAGGCCGCCAGGACGTCGAGGGCCTCCGCCCGCTCCACGGCGCGTCCGAAGCCGCGGCGCACCACGAAGTCGGCGCCCGCGTTGAGGGTCAGGCACACGTCGACCGGCGCCCCGCAGGCCTCGCCGAGGTGCTCCATCTTGTGGCGGCAGTAGCAGAGCGAGACCGCCCAGGCCCGGGCCTCGCCGATCACGTGGGTGGCCCGCTCCCAGTCGAGCACGTCGGGGAGCGGGTCGTCGGAGATGGCGGGCTCGTGGACCAGCGCGCGCCCCACCACCGTGTCGCGCCCCAGCGCCTCGCGGGCGAAGGCCTCGTCACCGTGGGTATAGGCGCGCAGCGCCTCGGCCATCCGCTTCTTGGGGATGCCGTCGTGCGCGCGCATGAGCGAGTACTCGAAGAAGCCCACCACCGGCGGCGAGAGCAGGTACGACCGGTGCCCGGTGCGGGGGTGGACCAGGTCCATCACCACGCCCTTGTCGCACATGGCGTCGAGGCGGGGCTCGAGCTCGGCCTCCGGCACGCCGAGCCGCCGGGCCAGCTTCGGGAGCGAGACCGGCCGGACGGGCATCCGGGCGGCGAGCGCGGCCTCCTCCGGCGTGTAGAGGATCTCCAGGATCTCCTTCCAGCCCGCCCACGCCTGGGGATCGGTGGGCTCCGGGAGCGCGACCGTTCCGGCGTCGAGCCGCGTGACCAGAATCGCGGTACTCCTCCTTGAGCCGGCCGAGGTGTCCCATGCTCGAAATGCGTATCACACCGCGACGCGTCGCAGCAGGGGCGCCGCCGGATCGCCTAGTGCCTCCCGGGGAGCCCGATCTGGCCGATCCCGGGGAAACGCCGGCGCGTACCATGACGTCATGGCAGGGGGGTTTCTCGATGGTCTCGTGCGTGAACTGCGGCTGGGTCACCGCGCCCGAGTTGATCCGTCACGGTCTCTGTCTCACGTGCAGTGAATACGAGCGGCGGACGGGCGCGGCGCGGCCGCCGCCCGACGTGCTGGAGCACGTCCACCGCGGCGAGACCTGGCCGAGCGCGAGCGACCCGCACTTCCGGGCGCTCCTGCTGCGGGTCCACCCGGGCCGGTAGCCTCACGACCGCCGCAGCACGTGGACCGAGGTGATCTCGCCGGCCCTCGCCGCGTGGAGCGGGTCGTCCTCGTCCCGCGCGCGCGGATGGGAGGGCGGAGCCGAGTGCACGGCGACCCGCTCGAGCCCCGCCGCAGCGAAGGCCGATTCCAGGTGTCCGGCCGGCCGCAGCCCGAGCCGCACGGCCAGGTCGGAGATCACGAGCAGGGCCTCGCCCCCGGGCGCCAGGTGGGACGGCAGACCCGGCGAGGAAGGCCGAGAGGAACCGTCCGCCCGGGTCGTACACCGCCCGCTCGAGCGGCGTGTGCGCGTCGGCCGGGACCCAGGGCGGGTTGCAGAGGACGAGGTCGGCCTGCCCCTCCGGGAAGAGGTCGGCCTCCCGCACCTCGACCTGCGCGTCCAGGCCGAGCCGGGCGGCGTTCTCCCGGGCGCAGGCCACCGCCCGCGGTTCACTGTCCGTCGCGACGACGCGGGCGCCCCGCCGCGCCGCCAGGAAGGCGAGCACGCCGGTCCCGGTCCCGACGTCGAAGACCAGCTTGCCGGACAGGTCGCGGCCGGCCAGGGCGGAGTCGACCAGCGCCGCGTACTCGCCGCGGATCGGGGCGAACACGCCGTGGTGCGGATGCACGCGGGCGGAGAGCGCCGGGACGGGGACGCCGCTCCTGCGCCACTCCCGCGCACCGATGGCCCCGAGCACCTCCCGCAGGGGCAGGAGCCCCTCGCCCTCCGGAGCCGGGCCGAGGGCCTCGGCGAGCGCCTCCGCCACGTCCGGCGCGCGGGAGAGCGGGATGCGCCAGCCGGGCGCCACCGGCACGAGCAGCCGGTTGAGGAGCAGGTGGGCCTCCCGGCGCCGGTGTCGCTCGCGCCGGAACGCCTCCGGCATGGCCTCGCGGGAGGAGGAGCGAGGCGAGAGCCTCCGCCCCAGCGCGGCGAGAAGCTGGCGGGCGTTCTGGAAGTCGCCCCCGTAGAGGAGCGACTCCCCGGCCCGGATGCGCCGCAGCGCGTCGTCCGCGGTCGTCCGGTCGTCGGCGAGCCCCACCCGCCTCGGCGCCGTCGACGTGGCGGAGAGCCAGGACGCGCGAGCGCGGCGCGCCCTCGAACGGCAGCGGGACGAGGGGACTGGCCGGCGGGTCGAGGGGAGAAGGGTTCGCCACGTCCGTGATTATGCCCGGTTCCGCCCGTGGGCCCCTGGAATCCCGACCGCGCGCTCCGGTAGCATGGCCCCTCCTCCGAGGGCCCCCCATGGACGTCACCGCCTCACCGACGGTCGCAGCGCCGCTCCCCCGCGCCGTCTCGGCGCAGACGCGCCTGCTCCTGCCCTTCCTCTTCGAGCGGCGCGCCGCCGACCGCGCGGCGCTGGCGCTGGAGTCGGCCTCGACCGGGATCGCCCGCGGTCTCTGGACGAGGGAGCCGCCGCGAAAGCTCTACCGCTACCGGCTGGAGATGACCGGGCAGCTCGACCGCTTCCTCTTCTCCCACGGGGAGAAGGGAACGGTGGAGGGCGCCTACCTGCACGCCTCCGGCGAGCGGATCCGCCGGTGGCTCGGAGCCCTCGACGTGGACCTGGGCTCGCGCATCGCCCGCGTCGGCCTCGCGCCCACGACCGGCGTCGAGCTGTTCCTGACCGCGCACGGGGCGGGCGTCCTCTCCCTGACGTTCGACCTCGGCGCCGACGTGGAGCTGGCCTCCATCCTCGAGCTGAACCGGCGCCTCTCCATCCTGACCCGGCCCGGCGAGCGAGCGCCGTGGCTGTCGGTGCCGCGCCCCGAGGGGGCGGATCCGGCCGCGGCGCCGGAGCCGCACTCCAGCGCCGTGCCGCTCGGCGACCGGCTGGGGAAGCCGGGCGCCCGGTTCTCGCTCACCGAGCTGCTGGCCCAGCTGCTCGAGCCGCTGCGGGGCATGGGGATCGCGCCCATCCAGGAATCGCTCGGCGCCTACTCGGTCGTGGCGCTCCCTCCCGAGGTCGAGATCGGCGCGCCGGAGGCGAGGGCCTGGACGGGCCCCTTCCTGTCGTCGCTCGCGCAGGTCCACGCCGGGTTCCGGCCGGCGCCGGGGCGGAGCGAGCTCGGGGTGCCGAACCTCTTCGTCGGGTCGAACCACTGGACGGCGGCGAGCCTCCAGGGAGCGGCCCACCTGCTCGGCGCCCGCGAGACGCACACGCTGGGCGAGGACACCTTGGCCGAGGCGCGCGACCGCTACTTCGTGCCCTACCTCACCGCGCTCCTGCAGCGGTGCGCCATCAAGAAGGCGGCCGAGGAGGCCACCGAGATGGTGCTCCGGGAGGACGTGAAGCGGGCGCCGGTCTCCCGGCTGCGCTCGGACGTGCTCGCCTTCGCGCTGGCCGGGGCTCTCCCCGAGGTGAGCGTCCGCTACTCGCTGCACCGCTACTACCGGATGTGCCAGGAGGCGGTGGACCTCGACCGCAACCTGGAGCAGGTGCGCAGCGCGCTCGGCGACCTGGAGGCGCAGCTCTCGGCCCACCAGCAGATGGAGATCGCGGAGGCCCAGCGGGACATCGCGCGCGGGGCCGCCGAGTCGCAGGAGAGCTCGCACCGCATCCACATGGCGCTGGTCTGGATCGAGGTCTTCATCGTGGTGGCCTACGCCGCCGAGCTGGTGAAGTTCTTCGTGATCGAGCTTCCCCACATCCACGAGCCCGCCCTGCGGTGGACGGCGGGTATCCTCGCCGTCGGGACGGGCATCGCGGCGCTCGCCATCCTGCGCCCGTGGGATCACCGGCACGGGGTCAAGCACGCCAAGGGCGCCCCCGAGGCTGGCCACGAGAAGGCGCCGGCAGGGGCCCCTCATTGACGGCCGCCACCCGTTCGTGACCGCTCAGGGCCGCGGAGCGCCCGCGTCCAGCTTCGCCAGCCGGCGAACCGCGTCGACCGCCAGCGGGTCCTCGCTGCCCTTCTTCAAGGCCAGGAAGGCGCGGTAGGCGTCGGCCGCCTTCGGATCCTTCACGCCTTCCTTCGCCCGCGCGCCGAGGTAGGGGAGGGCGGGGAGGAACCGGACGGTGGGGACGATGTCCAGGTAGACGTCGGTCCCCTCGCCGCGCCGCTTCTCCAGCTTCTCCAGCTCGTCGAGCGCCTCCGGGTAGGACCCTGCCTCCACGTAGGCCCGCGCCAGCGAGAGCCGGGCGAGCCAGGAATCGACGAGCTTCACCGCGCTTCGGGAGCGGACCACCGCCTCGGCCGCGGAACCGGCCTTCAGCGCCACCGAGGCCCGGACCATCTCGGCGTACATGCGCGACTCGGCCGCCACCTGCCGGTCGAGCTCGTCGGCCAGCGCCAGCGCGCGCTTCGACTCGCCCGCCTCGGCGAGCGTCCGGGCCGCGGCGAAGATCACGTAGTCCTGCTGGCTCTTCTTGAGCGCCTGCTCGGCGGTGGCCGTGGCCTTCTTCGGCTGGCCGGTCGCCAGGTGGACGGACGCGAGCGAGGCCATCTTCCGTGCCGCCGAGTCCCCGTCCCCCTCGGCGAGATCGACCGCCACGCCCTTCTCGAGGATTTCCCGCGCCTCGGAGAGCCGCCCGTCGTGGTACGCGAGGTCGGCCAGACCCTCGGCGGCCTTCGACGCGCCCTCGCCGTCGGTCGCCTGGAGCCGGGTCCAGGTCGCGAGCGACTCGTCGCGATGGCCCGCCGCGAACTGCGCCAGCGCCAGGCCCACCAGGCTGTTCACGAAGGAGGGATTGATCTCCAGGACCTGGCGGTGGACGCGACCGGCCTCGTCGGCGTTGCCCGCGTACATCTCGAAGAGCCCCACGTTGCTCAGCTGGGGAACGTTGCGCGGGTAGATCTCGACCGCGCGGCGCGAGGCCTGGATGGCGTTCGGGAAGTCCCGCTTCAGCTGGTACGCAAACCCCAGGTTGGCCCAGCCTGCGGTGTCGGCGGGGAACTCCTTCACCAGGGCCTGGTTGGCGGTCACCGCCTGGTCGGCGTCGCGCTTGAAGCCGTAGTACACGCCGCGCGTGCGGAGCTTCTCGCGGTCGCTCATCCGGCCCAGGTTCGACATGGCGGCCTGGAAGTACCGATCCGCCTCGGCGTGGTGGCCGCCGTTGAACTCGAGCACCGCGAGCCCGCTCTGCGCCCGGCCCATGCCCGGGTCGAGGCGAACGGCCTCCGCGTAGTGCTTCTTCGCGTCCGCCGATTGCCCCTCGCTCGCGAGCTTCATGCCGAGCGCGTACTCGTGGGCGGCCTCGAGGGACGCGGCGCTGAAGGTCTCGGCCTCCTTCAGCTGGACCGCCTCGGGCTTGGTGTCGCCGAGGGCGGTTCGGACGTGGACGGCGAGCTTGTTGGCCGCCGAGAGGATGGCCTCCTTCCCGGGCACCTCCTCGGTGCGCTCGGCGATGGACTTGCCCGTGAAGCCGTCGATGGCCCTCGCGCGGACCTTGTAGCCGTTCCCGGACTTCTCGGCCCCGCCGGCCACCACCACGTGGATCCCCTCCCGCTGCGCGATGAGGCGGGCCCTGGCCTCGCCGAGGCCGGTGCCCTGGAGCTGGAGCCGGTTCGCCGTCCCCAGCGCGGCGGAGCGCTTGAAGGTGGTGATGAAGGGCGCGCCCTCGAGCGCGATGCCGATGGCCGGCTCGAGCGTCCCGTCGAAGATGTCCTCGCCCGTCTTGTTCTCGAAGTCGGCCACCAGCACCGTGCGGGGCGCTCCCTTGGCGATGGTGCGCGGCCAGAACTTCCAGGCGGCCGCGCCTCCGACGCCCAGCACGGTGAGCGCGCCGCCCAGGACGAGCACGACGAAGAGCTGCCCCCTGCGGGTTGCCTTCGTGGCGAGGCCGCGCTCCACCGCCAGCAGCTCCTCCTGCACGGCGCGGGCGCTGGCGGGGCGCTTCGCCGGGTCCTTGGCGATGCAGCGCTCGACCAGCTTGCGCAGCCGCGGGGGGATGCCGGGCCCGCCCAGCTTCGGCTCGGGGCCGGGGTCGAGCACGGTGCTCCGGTCGGCGCGGACCTCGTACGGCCGGCGCGTCGCCAGCATCTCGAAGAGCGTCACTCCAAGTGCGAAGACGTCGGTCCGCCCGTCCTGGGCCTCGCCCTTCCACTGCTCGGGCGCCATGTACGCCGGCGTCCCGGACAGGCCGGTCGGCTGCCCGAAGAAGTGGGCCAGCCCCAGGTCCATCACCTTCACGCCGCCCGACCCGGTCAGGAAGACGTTCCCCGGCTTCAGGTCCCGGTGGAGCAGCCCCGCTCCGTGCGCGTGGGCGAGTGCTCTCGCCACCTCCGAGCCCACGTGCACCACCTCGTTCACCGGCATCGGCCCGCGCGCGAGGCGCGCCGACAGCGTCTCGCCCTTCAGGAGCTCGAGCACCAGGTACGGGCCGGCCTCGCTCTGGCCGTAGTCGAAGATGGAGACGATGTTCTCGTGCTGCAGCCGGGCCGCCGACTCGGCCTCCTGGAGCAGCATCGTGTCGAGCTGGCGCGTCCGCACCCCGGGGCGAACCGCCTTGAAGGCCACCGAACGGCCCAGGTCCCGGTCGCGGGCCTCGAACACCACCCCGAAGCCTCCGCTCCCGATCTCCTTCACCATCTCGAACCGCCCCACCACCATCCCCGGGACGAGCTCCTTCCCGGCCGCCGCCGACGGTCCCCGTCCGGCCGGGGGCCGCGCCCCGCCTCCCGCCCCGCCGCCGCGCGCGAGCTGCTGCAGGAGCGCCGAGCGCCCCTCGGGCACGGCCAGCAGGCTCGCCACCAGGTCGGCGACGGTGGCCGGTGCACCCGCTCCCGGCGCGCCGTCCGCCGGGAGCGCCCGGACCAGGTGCTCGAGGAGCGCGGACCGTCCGTCGGCGCCCGGTGCATTCACCGTCCGTGGATGGGCGGCGAGGTGCGTCATGTCGGGCGTCTCGCCCGCCGCCCCGGGGGCCCGGGCGAAGTGCTCGAGGAGGGCGGACCGGCCCTCGGCCCCGGCCATCATCGACGCGAGCGCCTCGACCAGGATGCGCGACCGCTCGTCCTCGGGCGCACCGGCGGGCGCGGCCTCGCGGACCAGTTGCTGCAGGAGGGCGGACCGGCCGTCGGCGGCCGCCATCATCGACGCCTGGGCGAGGCGCGTCGGGTCGTCGCCCGCTCCGGCGCCGGCGTCCGCCGTGGCGCGCGCCAGCTCGCCGAAGAGCTCCGACCGGCCGTCGGCCGAGTCGTCGGTCCCTCGCGGCCCACGCGGGTCGCCGGACGGCGTCAACGGGGCGCGCTCTCCCGAGTCTTCGCCGGATCCGGAACGAGTGCTCTTGGCCAAGTCGAGTCTGCTCCCGACATCAGGGGTCGATCGCCGCCGGCGCGTGTCTGCCCGCATTCCATCCGGAGAATCGGGACTAGAGCAGATCCACGTGCCTACCTTCAACGACACGGGCAAAACCCTCTTCTGACAGGAGCCCGGCGCCACGCTGGCGAGCGCGGCCGCTGGCCAGCGCTGGGCTAACGCGGTGCGTCGTCGCGTCAGCCGTCGCGTCAGTCGTGGAACGTGGTGAAGGCGCTCACCGGCTCCCGCTCGGTCTGGAGCCGATTTTCCACCTTGGAAGGGTCGGCGTACCCGAGGCTCATCCCGCAGACGAGCATCTGGGTAGAGGGGACCGCCAGCTGCTCGCAGATGATCCGGTGGTACTGCATGAAGGCCGCCTGGGGACAGGTGTCGAGACCGCGGCCGCGGGCCGCCACCATGATGTTCTCGAGGAACATCCCGTAGTCGAGGAAGCTCCCCTGGCGCATGACCCGGTCGATGGTGAAGAAGAGCCCGACCGGTGCGTCGAAGAACCGGTAGTTGCGACCGTGCTGGGCGTGCATCGCGAGCTTGTCGGTCTTCGCGATCCCGAGGAGGCCGTAGAGGTCCCAGCCCACCTTGCGCCGGCGCTCGACGTAGGGCGTCGCCCACTCCCGCGGGTAGTAGTCCCATTCCTCGGTATGGGTGCGAGCGACCGGCGGGTCGTCGTGGACGGCCAGGATGGCGGCGACGATCCGGGCCTTCGCCTCGCCGGTCACGACGTGCACCTTCCATGGCTGGGTGTTGGTGCCGGAAGGCGCGCGGCTGGCGACGGCCAGGATCGACTGGACGGTCTCGCGGGGCACCGGGGTGGGGAGGAAGGCCCGCAGGCTGCGCCGGGAGGAGATGGCGTAGTCCACGGCCGCGCGAACCTGCTCGGCCGTGAGTCCTTCCGGCGGCGTCCTGTCGTCCACGTGTGCCTCCCACAGAGGGTCCGAACCGGGCCCCTTCGACCCGCTGCCAGGGTCGCCAGACGGGGCGGCCGAAGCAAGCCGCTTCCCGAAAAAAGTGCTGAGCATTTTCTTGGGGGGTGCGACTTGCGCCTCCTCGTGGGGAGGCACATCATCGGATCACACGATTCGTCACCGAGGAGGTCGAGATAGCGGAGCCGTCGCAGCAAACGACAGACTCGCAGTCTCCACCGGCGTGAGCCGGATCAGCGCTCGCCCATGAGCGTCCAACAGGAAGCGCAGGAACGAAGAGGCCCCGAGGGGCCTCTTCCCGTTCCAGGCCGGGCTCCGCACTTGACGCACGCACCGGACGCGCTCTGATGCGGGCGTGACCGTGCCCTCCGCGTCTCGCCGCACCGCCCGCCGGGGGAGCGGCTGGCTCGGTTACCTGGGAGCCGTGGCGCTCGTGGTGGCGACCACCGCCGTCGGCGCCGCCGCCCGGGCCGTGCTCGACGTGCCCGACGTGGAGATGCTCTACGTCGTGGTGGTCCTCGTCTCCGCGGTCTTCCTCGGACGCGGCCCGGCCATCGCGTCCGCGGTGGTGGGGGTGGTGGCGTACGACTTCTTCTTCGTGCCGCCGACCTACACCCTCAACGTCGCCGATCCCCGCTACCTCTTCACCTTCGCGATGATGTTCGGGATCGGCCTGCTCGGTGAGCTCGCTCGCCGACCGGGCTCGCGAGGCCGCGGTGCGGGCCGAGTCGGAGGCGCTGCGCGGCACGCTGCTCTCCTCGGTCTCGCACGACCTGCGCACGCCGCTCGCGGCCATCACCGGGGCCGCCACCACCCTCCGCGACCAGGCGGTCGACGAGACCACGCGCCGGGAGCTCGTCGAGGCGATCTGCGACGAGGCGGATCGGATGGAGCGGCTCGTCGCGAACCTCCTCGACATGACCCGGCTCGCCTCCGGCGCCGTGGCGTTGCGGCGGGAATGGGTCCCCGTGGACGAGCTGGTCGGGGCCGCGCTCTCGAGGACGGAGGGGACGCTCGCCCGCCACGTCGTTCGCACCGAGATCCCGCGAACCCCGGCTCTCGTGCGGGTGGACCCCGTCCTCGTGGAACAGCTCCTGGTGAACCTGCTGGAGAACGCCGCGCGACACACCCCGCCGGGCACCGAGGTGCGGGTCCTCGCGGAGGGCGGGGCGGGCGGGCTCGTCCTGGAGGTCTCCGACCGCGGGCCCGGCGTGAAGCCCGGCGAGGAGGACGCGGTCTTCGAGCGCTTCCACCGGGGGGGGCGGGCCACCGGCCAGGGCGCCGGGTTGGGGCTCGCCATCGCCCGGGCCATCGCCGAGGTGCACGGCGGCACCCTGCGGGTGTCGGCCCGTCCCGGGGGCGGAGCCGCCTTCCGCCTCGTCCTGCCCGGGGACGGTGCGTCGCCGGCCGTGCCGGAAGAGCCGGAAGCCGATACCATCGACGCGTCGAGGAGGGGATCCCCGTGACCGAGTCCCAGCCCACGATCCTGGTCGTGGAGGACGAGCCGCAGATGCGAAGGTTCCTGCGCGCCTCGCTCGGCGCGGAGGGGTACCGGGTCCAGGAGGCCTGGACGGTGGCGGACGGCGTGCGCATGGTGACGGCCGAGCACCCGGACGCGGTCCTTCTCGACCTGGGCCTTCCCGACGGCGACGGCCTCGACCTGGTGCGGCAGGTTCGCGAATGGTCGTCGGTCCCCGTGATCGTGGTCTCCGCCCGGGGCCGGGAGGACGACAAGGTGGCGGCGCTCGACGCAGGCGCCGACGACTACCTCCCGAAGCCCTTCGGGACGAAGGAATTGCTGGCCAGGCTTCGCGTCGCGCTCCGCCACGTCCGGGCCGGCGCGGCGCCGGACAGCCCGGTCCTCGCGGCCGGCGCGCTCCGGATGGACCTGGAGCGGCACGAGGCCACGGTGGACGGGCGTCCCGTGAAGCTCACGCCCATCGAGTGGCGGCTGATGGCCCTGCTGGCGCGCCACGCCGGGAAGGTGCTCACCCACGCCCAGATCCTGCGCGAGGTCTGGGGCCCGAACGCCTCGTCGCAGAGTCACTACGTCCGGGTCTACATGGCGGAGCTGCGCAAGAAGCTGGAGGCGGAATCCCTCGCGCCCCCGCCTCCTGCTCACCGAGCCTGGCGTCGGCTACCGCCTCGCCGAGGATGCAGGGCCCCCGCCCGTCGGCTCCGCGCCGTCCTAGGAGGGCGCGTCCATCGTCACCCGGACGGGAAGGACCATCGCGTTCATCCCGGCGAACTGCAGCCGGCGCTGGAGCGAGTAGGCGGTCTCGTTGTGGAGCAGCCGCTGGTAGAAGCGCTCCTCCTTGAAGATGAGCTTGCCCGCGAAGAAGACCGAGCGGGGGAACTCGCGGCTCACCTCGAGGGCCAGTCGCTCGGCCTCCGCCACGGCCTCGGTGGCGACCGACGTCCGGTAGTCGGCGGCGAGCCCGAGGCGCCGGGCGAGGTCGACGTACTGCTGCAGGGAGGCCTCGGTGCGGATGCGAACCCGGTCGACCTCCTCGACCCCCTTCATGGTGGCGGCGTCGATCACGCCCACCGACAGGAAGATCACGTTCTTGAAGTGGTTGGGGAAGAGGCGCTGCACGGTGAGCAGCGCGTGGACCCCGAGCCCGGCGTACGACCCCACCAGCATCACCGCGGTGGGCGCCTTCGGGTCGACCGGACGCGGAGGCCCCGGAGGCGCCGCCGGCAGCGCCGCCATGATCGCGTCGAGCCGTCCGAGATGACCCTGCACCTCGCGATAGTGACGGCGGATCCAGAAGCAGAGCGCCACCACGGCGCCGGTGACCACGATCGTGACCCAGCCACCCGCGGTGAACTTCTGCGACACGATGCCCACCAGGATCCCGGCGCAGAGCAGGAAGGCGAGGGAGTGGAGGACGAGGTCCTGGCGGCGCCGCCGTTCCTGGTGCGTCCACTGGAACTTCAGCATGGCCGCCTGGGAGAGCGAGAAGGTCACGAAGACGTTGATCGAGTACATCGTGACGAGCTGGTCCAGGTGGCCGCCGGTGAGGACCAGCGTGACCAGGCTGGCCCCGCCCATGAGCAGCACGCCGGACTGCGTGACGAGCCGGTCGGAGAGCGAGGCGAACCGGTGCGGGAGCCAGCTGTCGGTGGCCATGTTCGACATGACGCGCGGACCGTCCAGGAAGCCGGCCTGGGCGGCGACGAAGAGGAGCGCCGCCTCCACCATCAACGTCCCGGTGACGAACCACCGCCCCACCGGAAGGCTCCCCAGCTGCCACTTCCCCGCGAAGTTCTCGAGGAGGACGGCGTTCATCGTCTTTCCCTCCTCGGGCGCCACGCGGAAGAGGAGGTAGGCGAGCAGGATGCCGCCGGCGGTCACCGACAGCGAGATGGCCATGTACGCCATCGTCCGCTTGGCGGTGGCCACGCGCGGCTCGCGCATGATGGCGAGGCCGTTCGACACCGCCTCGATGCCGGTGTAGGTGCCGGCGCCCATCGAGTAGGCGTAGACGAAGATCCCCGCGATCGCCATCCACCCCATCGATCCCAGCGCGCTCCGCCCCTCGCGGACGAGCTCCGGCGCGATGACCGGGACCTCGGCGATGTGGCTCCCCACCCCGCCGAAGATCAGGACCGCGTGGGTCACCAGGAAGAGCGCGAAGATGGGGGCCAGCACGCTCACCGATTCCTTCACGCCCCGGAGGTTCAGCACCACGAGGAGCACGATGGCCGCGGCCTCGGCCGGCACCTTCCAGACGGCCAGGTGCGGGGGGAGGAAGCTCCACATCGCCTCGCCGCCCGCGGCGATCGACACGGAGATCGTGAGCACGTAGTCGACGAGCAGCGCCGATCCCGAGACCAGGCCGGCTCCCGATCCGAGGAGCCTGCGTGGCCACCACGTAGCCGCCTCCGCCGAAGGGGAAGTGCTCGATGATCCGCGAGTAGGCGAGCGAGATGAGGAGCACCGTGCCGGCGGTCGCGAGCGCCAGGGCGGGGGCCAGGAAGTGCAGGCCCCCGATGGCCCGGTAGAGCTCGTCGGGACCGTAGGCGGAGGAGGAGAGGCCGTCGGCGCCGAGCCCCACCCAGGCCAGCAGCGCGATGAGCGACACGCTGTGGTAGGTCCGCGGGTCGTTGATGTCCCGGGGCGCACCGAAGAGGACGCGGCGCAGCGTGTCGCGCCGGGTAGACACCGGCTCCCGGCGCCGGTTCCGGTGTCGGACCGGGCCCCGCCGGGTTCTGGACTGCCATGCCGAACGACCTCCTGCAGCGCACCGTGGAGGTGGGAGTAAACCCTCCGTTCCGCGGACCGAGAGGATAGGCGCGCTCGCCTCAGGGATAGGTCAAGAGGAGGCGTCCAGGTGTCAAGAACGCGTCAAGATGGGGGTGGCATGAAGGGGCGCTCGCGCCCTTGATCGACTCTTGATGCTCCGGGCACGAACCTTGCCACCGGACTGACGCCGCGGTGGCTAGCCTCTGGACCGAGGCTACCCATGAACGCCCACGTCCCACCACTCCGGATGGTTCCCGTTTCGAAGGCCGTCGCTCCCCCGTCCGCGACCGACGCCGAACGGGACTGGCTGGCGTTCGCGCTGCTCGTCGTCGGGCTCGTCCCGCTGGCCGGGCTGGCGTTCCTGGGACGGTGGCCGTCCTGGGAGCTCGGCGCCGGGGCCGCGCTCACGCTGTTCGGACTGCGTCACCTGGTGTGGCCGGAGCGCTAGCGTCTACACTGGCCCGATGCCACTGGACCCCGACGTCCAGGACCAGCTCCGGCGGGTCCTGGGCTCGCTCGAGATGCTCCTGCCCAGGCCGGTCCCGCCCATCGCCTGGCGGGAGACCCATGCCGCCAACTGGCGGCGCCACTCCCTGACCGGGTACCTCGAGCCCATCCCGGCCGGCGAGCCCATCCGGCTGCCCGACCTCCTGGGCATCGACGAGCAGAAGCGGGTGGTGGAGGAGAACACGCGGCAGTTCCTGGCCGGGTTCCCCGCCAACAACGTGCTCCTCTGGGGAACGCGGGGCACCGGGAAGTCGTCCCTCGTCCGCGCGCTCCTCGGCACCTATGCCCCCCAGGGCCTCGGGTCATCCAGGTGGACAAGGACGACCTCGTCCACCTCCCGGCGATCGTGGACGGCGTGCGCGACCAGCCGTTCCGCTTCCTGGTCTTCTCGGACGACGTGTCCTTCGAGATTGGCGAGTCGAGCTACAAGATGCTGAAGAGCGCCCTCGACGGCTCCGTCTACGCCGCCCCGGACAACGTGCTCATCTACGTGACCTCGAACCGGCGCCACATGCTGCCCGAGTTCGAGACCGACAACCTCGGGGCGATCCTGCACAACAACGAGATCCACCACGGCGAGGCCGTGGAGGAGAAGATCTCGCTCTCGGGGCGGTTCGGCCTCTGGGTCGGGTTCCACTCCTTCACGCGGGAGCAGTACCTGGCCGTGGCCCGGCAGTGGACCGAGCGGCTCGTGGAGCGCGCGGGCGCGGAGCTGTCCTGGGGCCGCGAGTCCGAGGCCGCCGCGGTGGACTGGGCGCTGAAGAAGGGGGACCAGAGCGGCCGCATCGCCCTCCAGTTCGCGACCCACTGGGTGGGCAGCCGGCTGCTCGCCGCCCGCGGTCCCTGACGGTCCATGGCAAGCACGCCCGATGAGCCCCCCCGTCGCCAGGCCCCGCGTGCTCTCCTCCGGTCGTCCCGCGGCCGACGAGGGATGCGCAGGGTGCCCGCAGCTGGCCTTGCTGCGCGCGCTCCGGCGCTCGGGCCTGGAGGTGCAGGGCGGCCATCGGCTGCGACCCCGGCGCGGAGGATCGCTTCGCGGCCGCGGCCGGGCGATGGTGCGCCGTGACCGGGGCCTCGCGCCTCCTCGTGGACGGCGCGCCGGCGCTCCTCGACGAGGTCGGCCGCGCAGGGGCCCGCTTCCTGGTCGTCGCCGACGGGGTCGGCCCCGTTCGCTCCACCGCGCTGGAGGACTCGCTGGTTCGCGCGGGGGCGTCGGTCGTCCGGCTCGACCTCCGCGACCCGGCCGCCACCGAGAACCGGGTCCGGGAGGCCGTGGAGAGGCCGGGTGCGGTCCTCGTCGCGCTCTCGCCGTGCGTCCGCAACCTGCCCCGCGCGGTGCCGCTGGTCGTGGAGGCCTCCCTCTGCAACCGCTGCGGGGCGTGCCTCTCGCTGGCCTGTCCGGCGATATCGGACGCGGGGCGAGGAGTCGGTCGCCGTCGATCCGGCCGTCTGCACCGGGTGCGGGCTCTGCGCGCCCCTCTGCCGGTCGCGGGCCCTCCGCCCGGCCGGGTAGCACCCGGGTACACCCCCAAGGGGCACCCCAGGAGCGGTGACCTCGCCGCTCCCGGCGTCCCCTAGAATTCCCTTGCAACTCGAGGGGGAAACCATGTCGCCAAGGACCGCAGTCCTCTGCGCAGCGTTGCTCGTCGCCGCACCTGCCCACGCCCAGTTCGGCGACCTCCTGAACCGCGCACAGCGGACCGCGGCCGACGCGGCCGAGAAGGCGGCCCGGGACGCCGCCAAGCCCGCTCCTGCCGCGCAGCCCGCCAAGCAGGCGCCGGCCTCGACGCCGGCCGCCACTCCCGATGCCGGCGCAGGGCGAGGGCTCCGAGGCTGCACCGCAGGCGACGGGCGCCGCCGCCCAGCCGCGCCGCAGGAGAGGTCTACGGCAACCGCTACGACTTCGTCCCGGGCGACAAGGTGCTCGTCTACGACGACTTCTCCGACACCGACGTCGGCGAGTATCCCGCCAAGTGGACCATCAAGGGCGGAGGCGGGAACCAGGTGGAGGTGGTCCAGGTCGGCGACCGGCACTTCGTGAAGTCGCGCTACATGGAGCACAACCAGCAGTCCTCCCGTGCACTGGCTCCGCTACGAGATCAAGGGCGACATGCCGAAGAACTTCACCATCGAGTTCGACGCCGACATCGCCGGCGACTCTCGGTGAACTTCACCACCACGAAGGGCTGGATTCGGCGGCCAGGAGATCGAGATGAAGGCCCGCGAGGACGGCATCGCCAGGACCTCCAACGCCAACGGGCGAGCTCCCCGTGAAGGCCGGGATCCAGCACGTGGCCATCGCGGTGAGCGGCACCCAGGTGAAGCTCTACGTCGCCGGCGAGCGCGTCGTCTCCGACCCCGACGGCGTGGTGCGCCCCATCAAGCGCATCGGGATCACCTTCGACCAGCCCTACCAGAAGAGCGGCGACCACCAGATGTTCACCGGCTTCCGGCTCGCCGAGGGCGGCAAGCCGGCCAAGCAGATGCTCGCCGGCGAGGGGCGGATCGTCACCCACGGCATCCTCTTCGACACCGGCTCCGACGTGATCAAGCCCGAGTCCGGCCCGACGCTCCGGTCCATCCTGGCGCTCCTCACCGAGGACCCGGCCCTCAAGTTCTCCATCGAGGGGCACACCGACGACCAGGGCGGACCCAAGGTGAACGGCCCGCTGTCCGAGCGGCGCGCCGCGTCGGTGAAGGCCTGGCTGGTGAAGCAGGGGATCGACGGCGGCCGCCTGACCTCGAAGGGGCTCGGGCAGTCGAAGCCGATCGACCAGAACGACACGGCCGAGGGACGGGCCAACAACCGGCGCGTCGAGTTCGTGAAGACGGCCGCCTGAGCGGAATCGTCCAGGGAAGGGGGGCGCCGCGGGCCGAGGCGGGGTACTCTGCCGCCGCATGGCCGCCCACGGACACCCCCGCTTCGTCGCCTTCACCGACGGCTCCTCGCTCGTGAACCCCGGGGGGCCCGGTGGCACCGGGTACGTGGTCCTCGACCGGGCCCGGCTCGCGGTCCGCTTCGGCGGGACCCGCTGGGTGGACGACGGCCCGGCCGGGGTCACCAACAACCGCATGGAGCTGCGGGCCATGCTCGACGCCTTCCACGGCCTCCCGGACGGGGAGACGGTCGAGGCGCGGTCCGATTCGCGCTACGTGATCGACGCGCTCTCGAAGTGGATCCACGGGTGGCGCCGGAAGGGCTGGCGGACCGCCTCGGGCGGCCCGGTGCTGAACCGCGACATCATCGAGGAGCTCTCGGCCCGCGAATCCGCGCTGCGCGTGCGCTACACCTGGGTGCGCGGCCACGTGGGGCACCCGGTGAACGAGATCTGCGACGCGCTGGCCTCGGCCGCGGCGCGCGGACAGTCCGGGCCGGACGAGCAGGACGTGTTCGCGGCGCTCCGGGCCGAGGACCTGCTCGGCGCCCGCGACGTCCCGCGGGTGGTCTCCGCCATCTCCGCCGCCCCCGCGCCGGTGCGCCCCCCGGGCGGTCAGCTCCCCCTGCTGTAGCCGCAGCCACGAGAGGACGGGCAACGTTCATGGACACCTCCAGGTTCTTCGAAGGCCTCACGAGCGACGCCCACGACTGGAAGGGACCGCTCGCCCATGACGTCGCCGCCGACTCGCCGATCTGGGGCGCCCAGCCCTGGCGCCGGCTCGCCGCCTCGATGTCGGAGTGGCTGCGGGAGCGGGCGGCCGTGTCCCGGGTGGTGGCGTCCGTGTCCGTCCCCGAGCGAACGGTGACCGAGTACGTGCTGCGCCTCGACCTGGGGGGCGAGGAGATCGACCTCCCGGTGGCGGTGGTCTTCGCCTGCCACGCGGGCAAGGTCTCCTCGATCCGCGTCTACCACTCCACCTGGCCGCTGGAGGGGAAGCACGCGGTCCGCAAGGCCGTCCTGCCGCCGGTCGCCGGGCTGGCCGAGCCCGCCATCGTGAAGGCCTACTTCCACGCGCTCGAGAAGGGCGACCTCAAGTCGATCCTGGCCACGTTCACGGAAAGTGCGACGGTGCGCGAGCCGAGCGGCGACGCCTTCCTCCACGCCGGCCCGGAGGCGCGCCGGGCCTTCTACGAGGCGGCCTTCCGCGAGGGCGGGATCGCGGTGAAGCACTGCACGGCCACCTTCGACGGCAAGCTCTTCGCCGCCGAGTACGCCTGCGATCGCTGGGGGAAGGCCCGCTTCGAGCCCCAGGCCGGCATGGCCACCTACGGGCTCGATCCGGTCGGCGGCCACATCGCGACGGTCCGCATCTACGACGACCTGACCCCGCCCGGCTCTCCGGCCTGAGGAGGCCTCGGCGGCTCAGGGGCGGAAGGGCACGTCGCGGCAGGGTGTGCCCGGCTCGCAGTAGGAGCAGCTGTTGAGCACCCATTCCCCGGGCGGACCGCCGGCCGGCTGGACCAGGAAGACGAGGAACGCGCCCCCGCGCGTGGCGGTGGCCCAGGTCCATTCCCACACGCGGCAGGGGAAGGCCGGGATGCCCCCCTTCCCGCCGCAGGTGATCTGCTTGTCGTTGTCGGGCACGCCCACGTAGGGGAACACCGCCCGGCCCGGGACCCCGACCGAGTCGCCGCAGAGGCCAGCCACGTACTCGAGGTAGTTCTGGTGGGTCCGGGCGTACGCCTCGTCGGCCCGGGCGCAGGCCTCCTCGGTTCCCTTCTGGGCCACCGGGTGGCAGGCCGCCGAGTCCCCCGCCGACCGGCCCTCGAAGGCGAACCAGCGCTTCACGTTCTCGCAGGGAGCGGCCTCGCTGCACCCTGCCGCCTCGGGCGGCGGCTTCCAGGAGAGGGTCCGGATCGGCGTCGCGCTCGAGCACCCCAGGACGAGGAGCGTGCACGCAATCAGGGCCAGGGTCTTCTTCATGCCGGTGGGGAGGCTACACCGGATCCGGGTCGAATCTCCCGCAATTCCTCCCCGGAGAGCATCTCCCGCTCCAGCAAAGCGCGTGCGGCCTCCCGCAGAAGCGCGCTCCGCTCCTCGATCGTCCGCCGGGCCCGCTCGTGCTGCGCTTCCACCATACGCCGGACCTCCTCGTCAATCTGGCGCATCACCGTCCTCGGAGACGTCGCCCGGCCCCGCGACTCGCCAGCGCCGAGGAAGAGCGGCCGCCGCCCCGCTCGAAGGGAGCGGTCCCAGCACCCCGCTCATGCCGTAGGCGCGCACCATGCTGCGCGCGATGTCGGTCGCCTTGCGGAGGTCGTCCTGGGCGCCGGTCGAGACGTCGCCGAAGCACGACCTCCTCGGCCACGCGGCCGCCCAGCAGGACGGCAGATCTTGTCCTCGAGCTCCTGCTTCGTCATCAGGTAGCGGTCCTCGGTCGGGAGCTGGAGCGTGTAGCCCGAGCGCCGCGATCCCGCGCGGGATGATCGAGATCTTCTGGACCGGGTCCTGCGCCGGGCAGCGAGATGCGCCACCAGCGCGTGGCCCACCTCGTGGTAGCGCCACCAGCTCCTTCTCCATCGCGGTTGAGCACCCGGTTCTTCTTCTCCAGGCCGGCCACGACCCGCTCGATGGCCTCCTCGAAGTCCGCGCAGCGCCACCGTCCTCGGCCTCGCGGCGCACGGCCAGCAGCGCCGCCTCGTTGACGATGTTCGCGAGGTCCGCGCCGACGAAGCCCGGCGGTCATCCCGGCGATCACCTCGCAGGTCCGACGTCGGGCGTCGAGCTTCACGCTTCGCGAGTGGATCCGCAGGATCGCGAGCGCGGCCGATCATGTCCGGGCCGATCCACGAGCACCTGCCGGTCGAAGCGGCCCGGCGCGCAGCAGCGCCGGATCCAGGATCTCCGGGCGGTTGGTCGCGCGCCATGAGGATGACGCCGTTGCGCGGGTCGAAGCCGTCCATCTCGGCGAGCAGCTGGTTCAGGGTCTGCTCGCGCTCCTCGTGGCCGCCATCGGGCCGAGCCCCCGCGCCTTGCCCGAGCGCGTCCAGCTCGTCGATGAAGATGATGCAGGGCGCGCTTGGCCCGGGCCTGCTCGAAGAGGTCGCGGACCCGGGCCGCGCCCACGCCGACGAACATCTCCACGAACTCCGAGCCGGTGATGCTGAGAAGAACGGGACCCCGGCCTCGCCGGCCACGGCCCGGGCCAGCAGCGTCTTGCCCGGTCCCGGGCGGCCCGACCAGCAGGACGCCCTTCGGGATCCTGCCGCCGAGCCGGCGGAACTTCTCCGGGGTCTTCAGGAAGTCGACGACCTCCTTCAGCTCCTCCTTGGCCTCGTCGACGCCGGCCACGTCCGCGAAGGTGGTCTCGATCCGGGTCTCCACGTAGACGCGAGGGCGGCTGCGTCCCGCGGCGAAGAGCCCCTGTGCGCCGCCTCCGCCCCGCCGCAGCAGCGGCCAGCGCAGCATCGCCGAGACGAGGAGCGGCACCATCCACACGAGGGAGCTCCACCAGGCGCGCGATCGACCACCCCGGAGACCTTCACCCCCGCATCCATCAGGGTCCGCAGCCGCTCCCGGTCGTCCACCCGGACCGTGGCGAAGGGCACGGGATCGGCGGCGGAGGCGAGGCGGAGGCGACCGCGGATCTCGGTCGGCGACACCGCGGCCTCGACCACGCGGTGCTCGACCACGGCGGCCTTGAAGTCGGTGTACGGAGCGGGCCGACCTGGCCCGGCTCGCCCAGCAGCGCGTACACGACGAACCCCGCCCAGCCGAGGAGGACGAGGTACCAGACCCACCGGCGAAGCCACTCCAGCCTCTCGCCACGGCAACCCCCAGGCCATGCTACGCCCGGAAGGCTCGTAGAGGGCGCAGGCCAATCCGACCTCTGCGGGACGGCCCCTGAGGGGCGATCCCCCGGCGCCGTCCGGCGGTACCCTCGGTCCATGGCCACCTCGCTCGAGATCGCGCAGCAGGCGGTGCTCCGTCCCCTGGTCGACGTGGCCGCGGAGCTCGGGCTGCGTCCCGGGGAGCTCGAGCCGTGGGGGCGGCACGCTGCGAAGATCGATCCATCCGCCCTGAAGCGGCTCGGCGACGCGCCGGAGGGGCGCCTCGTCGTCGTCACGGCCATCACCCCGACCGCCCACGGAGAGGGGAAGACCACGACCGCGATCGGGGTGGTGGACGCGCTCCGCCGCCTGGGGACGCGCGCGGTCCTCACGGTGCGCCAGCCCAGCCTCGGTCCCCTGTTCGGCAAGAAGGGGGGAGGGAACGGGGGCGGCCGGGCGCAGGTCGTCCCCATGGAGACGTTCGACCTCCACCTCACCGGGGACTTCCACGCGGTGGCGGCCGCCCACAACCTCGCCGCGGCGATGCTCGACAACCACCTGAACCACGGCAACCGGCTCGGCATCGAGCCGGGCTCGGTGGCCTGGCCACGGGTCGTGGACGCGGACGACCGCGCGCTGCGGAGCGCGGTGATCGGGCTCGGCGGCCGGGCGAACGGCCCGGTGCGCGCCGCGGAGTGGATCATCACGGCGGCCTCGGAGGTCATGGCGGTGCTCTCGCTCTCCGGCGACCTCGCGGATCTCCGGCTCCGGCTCGGGAGGATCGTGGTGGCCCGGGATCGGCAGGGGTCCCCGGTGTCGCTGGAGAGCCTGAAGACCCCCGGGGCGATGGCGGCGCTCCTCGTCGACGCCGTGAAGCCCAACCTCATGCAGACGCTGGAGGGCTCGCCGGTGCTCGTCCACACCGGTCCCTTCGGCAACATCGCGCAGGGAACGAGCTCGGTCGTCGCCGACCGGCTGGGGCTCCGCTGCGCCGAGATCGTGGTGACCGAGGCCGGCTTCGGCGCCGATCTGGGCGCGGAGAAGTTCTTCGATCTCAAGTGCCGGCAGAGCGGGCTCCGGCCGGCCGCGGCGGTGCTCGTCGCCACGGTGCGCGCGCTCCGGCAGCACGGGGGGGCAGGCCGGGGGCTCTCGGGAAGGGCGCGCGACGAGGCCATCGCGACGCCGGACGTCGACGCCGTCCGGAGGGGCGTGGAGAACCTGCGGCTCCAGGTGGGGAACGTGCTCGCCTTCGGCGTGCCGGTGGTCGTGGCCGTGAACGCGCACCCCGGGGACCGCTCCGACGAGCAGGCCCTGGTGCTGGAGGCGGCGCTCGCCGCCGGAGCACGCGAGGCCGTCGTCGCCCGCCACTTCGCGGAGGGAGGAGACGGGGCGCTGGACCTGGCCCGGGCGGTCCGCGCCGCCGCCTCGGAGGCGCCGGGCCGATTCCGCCTGCTCTACCCCGACGAGCTCCCGCTGCGGGAGAAGATCGAGACCGTGGCGCGCCGCATCTACCGCGCCGACGGCGTCGATTTCTCGCGGCCGGCCGCGGAGCAGCTGGAGGAGCTGACCGCGCTGGGCCACGGCGGCCTGCCGGTCTGCATGGCGAAGACGCCGTTCTCCTTCTCCCACGACCCGCTGCTCGGCCCGAACCCGGTGGGCTACAGGCTCCCGGTCCGGGAGGTGAGGCTCTACGCGGGCGCGGGCTACGTCACCGGGCTCACCGGAGAGGTGGTGCTCATGCCCGGGCTCCCCGAGCGGCCGGCCGCGGAGGAGATCGACGTCGGGCCGGACGGGAGGATCGTCGGCCTGCGGTGACCGCGCGGCCAATCACGCCCGCCGTCAGGGCGCGCCTCCCAGCAGAACCCGGCTCGCCTCCGCCAGCGCCCGGAGCCTCGCATCGACGAGGGCGTTCACGCTTCCCGCGGGCCACGTGCCGTCCGGGAGCTGCTCGCCGGCCGGCACTCCGGTCAGCAGCTCGATCCCCTCGTCCGTCGTCTCGACCGCCCAGACGTGGAACCGCCCCTCGCGCGCGGCGTCCACCACGTCCAATCGGAGCACGAGGTGACGACGGTTGGCGGCGGGCACGATCACGCCCTGCGGACCCGTCGAGCCCGCGCGCGCGGCAGACGTCGAAGAAGCCCTCCACCTTCTCGTTCACGCCCCCGATGGCCTGGACGCGGCCGTGCTGGTTCACCGACCCGGTCACCGCGATCCCCTGGCGGATGGGGAGCCCGGAGAGCGCCGAGAGCAAGGCGTAGAGCTCGGCCGAGGAGGCGCTGTCCCCCTCGACCCCGCCGTACGACTGCTCGAAGACGAGGCTGGCCCGCAAGGACAGCGGACAGTCGGGAGCGAAGCGGGCGCCGAGGAAGCCCGCCAGGATGAGGACCCCCTTCGAGTGGATGGGTCCCCCCAGCTCGACCTCCCGCTCGATGTCCACGACCTCTCCCGCGTCCCAGGCGGACGCGCGCGGTGATGCGGCTCGGCCGGCCGAAGGTGAACCGTCCGTGCTCGTCGACGGAGAGGCCGTTCACCTGGCCCACTGCGCACCCGTCGTGTCCACGAGCAGCGTGCCCTCGGCGATGGCTTGCTCGGGTGAGCCGCCGGGTCCGGTCCTGGCGACGCTCGGCCGCGTCGAGCGCGGCCTGCACGTCGGCTCCGCCCACGACCGGTCGCTGCGCCTGGCCGGCCGCGTGGTCCGACTCGCGGACCAGGTCGGCGATGTCGCGCACCCGGGTGGTCAGCTTCTCGCCGTCCTCGGCCAGGCGCGACGCCTGCTCGACGATCGCGCGCGACGGCCTCCCGGTCGAGCGGACGCAGCTGCTCGTCGCGCACGATGCCGGTCACGAGGCGGGCGAGGCGAAGCTCGCCGCCCTCGGCGCGCGGTGCCTGCTCCTCGAAGTCGGCGGTGACCTTGAAGAGGCCCGAGAACTCCGGGTCGAGCTCGGACAGGAGCAGGTGGAGGAGCCGATCCCCGACCAGGACCACCTTCACGACCAGCGGGATGGGCTCCGGTTCCAGGGCGGCGACGCCCGAGAGGCCGAGGAGGCGCTCGGGCGGGTCGATGCGGATCTGGCCGGACCGAAGCGCCCGCTTGAGGTCCTCCCAGGCGAACGGCTGCGCGAGGAGCCGGCGGACGTCGACGACCAGGTAGCCGCCGTTGGCGCGATGGAGGGCGCCGGCGCGGACCAGCGTGAAATCGGTCCAGAGCGCGCCGAAGTGCGCCCGGTGCTCGATCCGGCCGACCAGCCCCGCGTGGGAGGGGAGGTCCTCGTACACCACCGGTGCCCCGGAGAGGCCGGTCCGGTCCACCAGGACGTTGATCGCGTAGCGGCGGAGCGCCGGGCCCTCGGCGAGGAGCTTGCGGATCTGCGGCGCCAGGCCGTCCTCCCCGCTCTCGGGGCTGGCCAGGAACTCGTGCACGTTCTCGACCACGTCCCGCCCGACCTCCTGGAGATAGGTCGCCACCTGGGGCAGCTCGGCCCAGCGGTTCCGGACCTCGTCCACCAGGTGGCCCGCCACGCCCAGGGCGACCTCGCGATTCATCGTCTTCACCTGCTCGCGGTGCTTGCGGTCCTGGGCCGGGAAGTCCCGGACGACCTCGCCGAGGGCCTCCTGCACGGCCTCGAGGTCCACGCGGATCCGGTCCTGCTCCGCCGCGGGCAGCTTGTGGAACTCCTCGGGGTCGACGACCTGCCCCTCCTTCAAGGGCGCGACCGCGAAGCCCACGGGCGTGCGGACCAGCGCGACGCCGCGGGCGCGGGCCTTCTCCGACAGCGCGGCCAGCGCCGCCTCGCGCTGCTGCTCCATCTCCTTGTGCAGCGCCTGCAGCCGGTTGCGGTACTCCTCGCTCTCGAAGGCCGCGGGAACGGCCGCGCGGAGCTCCTCGACCAGGGCTTCCATGTCGCGCTGCAGCCGGACGCCGGCGCCGGCCGGCAGCTCCAGGCGCCTCGGCCGCTGCGGGGCCGAGAAGTCGTGGACGTAGCACCAGTCGGAGGGAACCGGCGCGCGCGGCGCCTGCTCGGCGAGGACCTGGGCGACCAGCCTGTGCTTGCCGACGCCGGGCGGTCCGAGCGCGTAGACGTGGTAGCCCTCCGAGCGCATCGAGGCGCCGAAGGCGAGCGCCTCGGCGGCGCGTGCCTGCTCGAAGGGGCCGTCGAGCGGCTCGAGCTCGGCGGTGGTCTGGAAGGGAAGGGCCGAGAGCTCGCACCGGTGCCGCAGGGCATCCGGAGGAAGCGGGAGGTTGGGCATTCGGTCTCCTTCGCCACCCGACGACGGCACGACCTCGGCGTCCTACTGCGCGACCTCTCCCTCCGGCATCCCCAGGGCCTTCAGGACCGCGGCATCGTCGAGATCCATCCAGGCCTGGTAGGCGTCCGCCACCGCGAACGTCCGGCCGGAGCGCACGTTCGCGCAGTGGACCTGGTCCGCGATCCCGGCGATGCGGACGATCGCGTCCTCGTGACCGGTGGGGATGGCCACGATGACCTGGCCCGCGCCCGCGGCGCGGACGGCCTCGACGGCGGTGGCGAGCGTGATGCCGGAGGCGAGACCGTCGTCGACGAGGATCACGGTGTCGCCGGGAGGGACGAGCGTTCCCCGTCCGGCGCGGAGGATCCTCACCCGGCGTCGAACCTTGGCCAAGGCCCGGTCGACGTCGCGCTTCCGGTCCGCCTCGTCCACGCCCAGCGCGGCCTGCCTGCGCGCGTCGATGCGCACGCGGCCGTCGAAGGCCACCGCCCCGTAGCCGACCTCGGTGTTCCACGACGGGGTCACCTTGCTCACCACCGCGACGTCGAGCGGGAGGCCGAGCGCGCTCGCGATCGCGGCGGCCACGGGCACGCCGCCCGCCGGGATGGCCAGGATCCGGCTTCCGGCCGGCAGCCTGCCTTCGAGCATGCCGGCCAGGACCTCGCCGGCGTGATGCCGGTCCCGGAAGACGCTGGACGCGCTCTCGCAGCTCGCGAAGGTCGTGGACCAACGAGCAACCCCCCCGGCGGAGATCCTCTCACCGTTCCGGACGGATTCCCTGCCTCCGCGGAGGCGCCCCGTCCTGGTCCTGTGCGACCCCGTCCGGGATCGCGGGCCCTGCGGCCCGACCGGCGCTACCAGCGCCGGACGCGGCCCGTGTCGATGTGGACGAAGTCCTCGCCCGGGTAGAACCCCACGCCGCCCCGGCCGAGGTCGAGCGCCGCGTCGCGGATGAAGGCGCTCGAGACGTCGGCGAGCCGCACGTCGATGGCCTGGCCGCGCATGTGGAGGCTGTGGCTCGCCTGGCCGCCCCGGACGGCGCGCAGCGCGGCGTTCGTGGCGGGCGAGCGGTAGCCGCTGATCACCTGGAAAGGCGCGGTGGTCCCGGTGGCGAGCGCGAGTTCGTGGAGCTGGTCGAGGAGGGCCGGGTCGATGGGGTGGCGCTCGCCGGTCCGGAAGTCGCGCAGGAAGTCGTCGACGCGACCGAGCTCCCGCTCGAGGTAGTTGCCGTCGCCCCAGTAGGTGGTGGCGAACCGCTCGCCGGTGTGGGTGTGGACGAACGACAGGCGCCGCTCGCCGCGCTGCGGGAACGCCGCCAGGACGGGGGAGGGCAGGAGCAACGCGCCGCCCAGCGCCGCGAGGCCGCCGAGGAACCGGCGTCGGGTGAGCCCGTCCGGGTGGGGCGGGGAGATGGGGGAGCGGTCGTCGGTCACGAGGGGTAGCATCAGTTTAGGGATGAATGGCGCGAGCGCAACGGGTGGCGGTGGGGTCGCGGCGGTCCTCCCCCGGAGGATGGAGATGCTCCAGATCGCCGAGCGCGTCCTCTTCGTGCTGCTGGCCGCCGCGATCGCCGCGCAGCCGGCGGACCGGACGGCGCACGCAGACCCGCTGGCCGCCGCCGTGCGCGTCCTGGCCGATGCGCAGGAGCAGGGGCTCGACCCCGCCGACTACGACGCCACCGGACTCGCGACCCGGCTGGCGGCGGCGCAGGGCGACGAGGAGCGGGCCCGCGCGAGCGCCGAGGTGGAGCGCGCCGTCCGGCGCTTCCTCCGCGACCTGCAGGGAGGACGCGTCGCGGCCGCCGATCGAGGGGTTCTCGTCGACGAGGCGAGCTCGCCCTCCAGCCTGGACGGGCCGGTGGGCGCGGTGCTCGCGGGCGAGGACCTCCGCCGCGTGGCGGTTTCCCTCGAGCCCCGGCTTCCCGCCTACGCCCCGCTGCGCGCCGCCCTGGCTCGCTGGCGGGCCCGGGCCGCGTCGCCCGAGCCGCCCCCGGTCCCTGCCGCACCCAAGGTGAAGTCGCCGAAGGAGTGGGACCTGGAGGCCTGGGAGGGCGCCCCCGCCCTCCGCGCGCGGCTGGCCTGGCTCGGGGAACCCGGCGCGCAGGACGAGCCCGGCCATCCTCCGCTCGTCGAGGTGCTCCGGCGCTTCCAGGCGCGGCACGGGGTCGAGGCCGACGGCGTCCCCGGCGCCCGGACGGTGGCGGCGCTGAACGCGCCTGCTTCACTGAGAGTGAAGCAGATCGAGCTGGCGATGGAGCGCCTGCGCTGGTTCCCCGCGCCCGGGCGGCGCCTCGTCTTCGTCGAGGTGCCCCGCGCCCGGCTCTGGGCCTTCGAGGAGGGGAAGCCGGTCCTGACCATGCGGCTCGTGGTGGGCGCGGCGCCGCAGCACGAGACCCCCATGATGGCGTCCCGGATCACCGGGGTCGTCTTCCGGCCCTGGTGGGTCCCGCCCATGCCCATCGTCCGGGAGGAGATCCTGCCGAAGGTCCAGGAGAAGCCGGAGTGGCTGGCCGCGCACGGCATGGAGATCGTGGCGAGCGGGGGCGACGACGCACCGGCCCTCGAGCCGGACGAGGCCAATCTCGAGGCCGTCGCCCGGGGCAAGCTCACCATCCGGCAACGTCCCGGCCCCCGCAACGACCTGGGCCTGGTGAAGTTCGTGGTGCCGAACCCGGCCTGCATCGGGCTCCACGGCACCCCGCACCAGCGGCTGTTCGAGAAGCCGCGGCGGGACCGGAGCCACGGGTGCGTCCGGCTCGAGCAGCCGACCGAGCTGGCCGACTGGGTCCTGCGGGACCAGGACGGCTGGGACCGGGAGCGCATCGAGACCGCCATCGGGCACACCCACTCCACCACCGTGCGGCTGGCGGAGCCGATTGACGTCGCGGTGGTCTACGCCACGGCCTCGGCGGACCCCGACGGGACCGAGTCGTTCTTCGAGGACATCTACGGCCTCGACCGGAGGCTCGAGGGGCTGCTCGCCGCCAGGGGCGCGGCCCGTCCCTCCCTCAGGGGCGCGCCTCGACGAGCGCCGACAGCGCGGCGGCGAGGCGTGGCCCCTCGATCTCCTCGTGCTGGAAGAACGCGAAGACCTCCTCCCAGGGTTGTTCCAGGATCCGCTCCGCCCAGGCGGTGAGCGCGCCGCCGTCGTAGCCCGCCTTGTGGAGCCGGAGGTATCCCCACCGGGCGGTCGCCACCACCGGCGTCTCGAGGTCCTGGGACTCGGCGATGCAGAGCGCCGCGCCGCGCGCGCGCAGGGCCTCGAACACGTCGTCCGAGAACCAGGAGGGATGGCGGAACTCGATGGCGGCTCGCCCGCCGGCGGGGAGGAGATCGAGGAAGGCGGAGAGCCGGGGCAGGTCCTTCCGGAGCTGCGGGGGCAGCTGGTACAGGCACGGCCCGAGCGTGGGGCCGAGCTCGGCGACCGTCCGGTAGAGGTAGCCCACCGGCTCGGCGACGTCCCGGAGGCGGGCGCGGTGCGTGATGCGCTGCGACGCCTTGATGGCGAAGCGGAAGTCCGGCGGCACCTGCGCCCTCCAGGTGGCGAGCACCCTCGCCGACGGCAGCCGGTAGAAGGTGTTGTTCACCTCGACGGCCGGCAGCCGCTCGGCGTAGTAGCCGAGCATCCGCCCGGCAGGGAGGCCCTCGGGGTAGAAGCCTCCCCTCCACTCCGGGTACGAGAAGCCGCTCGTGCCGACACGGACGCGCACGCTCCGGCCATAGCGGGCCGGCCGGGACGGCGCGACGGGAAAATTCGCTCGCCTCCGGGAGGGGCGAAGCGATCGTTTCGGGCGAGCTACGCCCTCACGTACTCCATCGTTCCGTCCTGGACGACGCCCACCCTGGCCGGGCCCGGGAAGTCCTCCTCGAGCAGGCGCAGCACCTCCGGCCAGGTCTTCACGACCACCGCGTCGTCCGGGTGGCAGACGAGGTCCAGGCAGGTGCGGTCCGGGTACGGGTTCAGCACGATGAGCCGCTTCATGAACCGCCGGATGAACCCGGGTTCCCTCGGGGTGTAATGCCGCCCGCCGTATCCGGTCCCCCAGGCCCGCATGACGTGGTGCGCGACCTGCCCCTCGGGCGCGTCCATGATGATCACGCCGGTGCCCTGCGCGCCCGGCCGGAGGAGCCGGATGGCGATGGCGAGCGCGATGGCCGACTCGTTGGCCTTGCCGTAGGTGTTGCACACCGCGACGTCGTAGACGCCCGAGGCCGGGATGCCGTAGTGGACCTTGCCCTCCTCGGCGCCCGCGGCGTGCGTGGCCCGGAAGCGCCCGGCATGGAGGCTCGCGATCTGCCCGCGGCGGTTCACCAGGCAGTCGACCTTGAAGTCGAGCCCGGAGAGGTCGCCCGCGGCGTCGATCTCGGCCCGCATCACGTTGCCCTCGAACCTGCCCAGGCCGGTCCGGGCGGCGTTCTTGCGGAACAGGTCGTGGAACTGGCCGATGGTCTCGAGCCCCGCGACCCCGGGCATGATCAGCTTGGCCCCGCCGCCGTACCCGGCGTGGACGTGCGCCGTCACGCAGCCGATCCCGATCCGCAGGTCGCAGGCCATGTACTCGCGGTTGAGCCAGATCTCCAGGCCCGACGGCGTCGCGCCGACCCGGACCGTGTTCTGGAAGGGGTCGTGGTTGTACACGGCGTACCGCTCCACGATGGCGTCGCCGAGCTTCTTCCGGGCGGCGATCATGTCGTAGGCGGCGTGGGAGCCGAGCGCCCAGAGGAAGCGGATCTGGTCGTCCCGCAGGCCCGCCTCGTGCAGGGTCTCGAGGACGTGGGGCGCCACGTCCTTCACCGGGGTCGGGCGCGTCATGTCGTCGAAGACGACGACCGCCTGCTGCTTGCCCCGGGCGAGGTCGAGAAGCGTCGGGCCCGCGACCGGGCGCTCCAGCCGCGCGCGGATCTCCTCCGGGGTGAGCCCCGGCTTGCCCATGCCGGGAGAGGCCAGGTCCGAGACCTCCCAGCGATCCGGGAAGGTCAGTTCACGATCCGTGTTGTCGTACCAGAGCCGGGCGGGGACGTCGACGCGCTTCATGCGGGCTCCCCGGTCCGCTCGTCCACGTCGGCGGCACCTCCACGGCCACGACCTCGGCGCGCACCACCTCCCGCCCGCCGGAGCGGACGGTGCACTCCACCACGCGCTTGCGCCCCTTCGTCTCCCGGACCCGGGAGCGCAGCTCCATCGGCTGGTCGATGGGGGTCGGCGCCAGGAAGTCGAGCTTCAAGGACGCGGTCACGCACCAGCGAAGCGGTTCGGACCCGATGGGCTGGCCGGCGGCGCGGTAGACGTCGGCGATGGCCGTGCAGACCGAGTGGCAATCGACCACCGCGGCGAGGATCCCGCCGTAGACCACGTGCGTCGGCCCTGCCATGTGGTCGGGCGAGGGCCGGAAGGTGCAGACGGCCTCCTCCCCGTCGACGTAGCTCTTGATCCGGAGCCCCCGGGGGTTCTCCGTCCCGCAGCCCCAGCAGTGGTTGTGGGGGATCTGATCCTGGATCGCGACGGGCACGGGCACCTCCGGGGCGCGAATCGTGCCATGGTTGATGGCCTCCCGCCACCTGTGCCACTCTCGCCCGCGCCTCCGATGGCCTCCCTCCGGTCAACTCTCCAGCCGCTCGCGCGGGACGTGGCCGGGGCCCTCCTGCTCGCCTCGGGCGTCACCCGTCCGTCCCGGGTGGCCCGCGGGCGGCTCACCGTGGTCACCTTCCACCGCGTCCTGCCCGCCGAGCAGCTCCGCGAGTACCCCATCCCCGAGATCGCGGTGTCGGTCGAGGAGTTCGGCTGGTTCGTCGAGTTCTTCGCCGCCCACTACACCTGCGGGACGCTGGCCTCGACCTACCGGCGCTGGGAGAAGGGCGAACGCCCCGCGCGACCGTTCCTGGCCATCACCTTCGACGACGGGCAGCTCGACGGCCACGAGCACGCCCGGCCGGTGCTCGATCGCGCCGGCATCGCGGCGAGCTTCTTCGTCCCGGTGGAGGGCGTGGACCGCAACGAGCTCCTCTGGCACGACCGGCTCGGCTACGCGGCGACCCGCCTGATCGCCGCCGATCGGTCCCGCGCCGAGGCGATCCTCGGCGGCGCCGGCGACGATCGGGCCATCGTGAAGGGCGCGATGGAGCGGGCCAAGCGCCTGTCGCCCGCGGACCGGCTCGCCTTCGTGGCGCGCGTGGAGGGGACGCTCCCGGGACCGGCCCGGCCAGCCTGGGACGGCCTCATGTCCTGGGATCAGCTCCGCGCGCTGGCCCGCGCGGGGCACGAGGTGGGCTCGCACAGCGTGACCCACCCGATCCTGCCCCTCGTCGACGACGCCCAGCTCGAGCGCGAGGTGGCCGGCTCCCGGGCCAGGCTGGAGGAGGAGCTGGGGGTGCCCTGCGAGTCCTTCTGCTACCCGAACGGCGACTGCGACGAGCGCGTGGTCGAGGCGGTTCGCCGCGCCGGCTACCTGCGGGCCGTGACCACGGCGTGGGGACCGAACGCGCCCGGCGCCGACCCGTTCCGGCTCACGCCGGTGCGACATCGACGCGCGACGCGCCAGGAGCCGGGCCGGGGCCCTCTCCGAGGCGCGGATGGCGCTCCGCCTGAGCCACTTCTTCCCGGGGGCACGTTGAGGATCGGATATCTCGTCAGTCACTACCCGCTCCCGTCGCACACCTTCGTGCGGCGGGAGGTGGCGGCCCTGCGCAAGCGCGGCGTGGAGGTCGAGACCTTCTCGATCCGCCCGGCGCACAGCCTCTCCGAGGCGGACCGGGCCGAGGAGGCGCGGACCTTCTACGTGCTGCAGCGTCCCTGGCTGCCCATCGCGGCGAGCCTGGTGCGGACCTTCGCGCGGAGCCCCGGGCGCTTCCTGTCCACCCTGTCGGACACGCTCGGGCACCGCCTCCCCGGCGCGAAGCGCCTCTTCCTGTCGTTCGCGTACTTCGCCGAGGCGATGCGGCTGGCGCTCGAGCTCGAGCGGCGCGGCGTCACCCATCTCCACAACACCTTCGCGAACCCGGCGTCCCACGTGGGAATGGCCGCCGCCCGGTATCTCGGGATCGGGTGGAGCATCGCGCTCCACGGCCTCGGCGACTTCGACGGTCCGACGACGCCCTTGCTCGCCCGGAAGGTGGCCGCGAGCCGCTTCGTGATCTCGGTGACCGACTTCGGGCGCGGCCAGACCATGCGGCTCAGCGATCCCGGCGACTGGCACAAGCTCCACGTGGTCCGCTGCGGAGTCGAGGCGGACGCACTCCCGCAGCCGGCGCCGCGCTGGCCCGCGCCCGGGGAGCGGATCCAGGTCCTCTCCGTCGGGCGCCTCTCGCCGGAGAAGGGGCAGGTGGGCCTGGTGGAGGCCTTTGCCGGCGCCGTGCGGAAGGGGCTCGACGCCCAGCTCGTGCTCATCGGGGGTGGGCCGGAGGAGGCGCGCATCCGGGCGGTGGTCGACGCGCTCGGCCTCGGCGACCGGGTCGAGCTGCGCGGCGCGCTGCCCGAGTCCGCGGTGCTCGAGGCCATGTCCCGGGCCCACGTGTTCGTCCTCTCGAGCTTCATGGAGGGGCTGCCGGTCGTCCTCATGGAGGCCATGGCGCTCCGGCTCCCGGTGATCGCGCCGGCCATCACGGGGATCCCGGAGCTCGTCATCCACCGGGAGACGGGGTTGCTCTACACCGTGGGCCGCTGGGACCAGCTGGCCGACCGGATGGCCACCTTGGCAGGGGATGCGGCCCTCCGGGCGCGGGTCGTGGAGGGAGGCCGGGCGCGCCTCCTTCCGGAGTTCGACGTGGCCCATTCGGCGGAGCGGCTCGAGGCGCTCTTCCGCGGCGCGAGCCCCGGGTAGGTCGTCATCCCACCAACCCCGCTGCTGTCGCCGGGACAATCGACTTGCACCGCCCCGGTCGCGGGGTAGGGTGCTGCACTGGGTCGTAGCAGTTCCCACCCGGGAGGGTCGTCGGCGACCCGGGTCCACCTGTCACGAGGTCCTGAATGCCTGTCTCGCCGAAGTGGCTAGCCGTCCTGTCGGTCGCCGTCCTCGCCAGCTGCACGAGCTCCGGCGGAGGCGGCCCCACCACCACCTATACGGTGGGCGGCACGGTGACCGGCCTCACCGGGTCCGGTCTGGTCCTGCGGAACAACGGGGGAAGCGACCTCGCCATCTCGGCCAACGGGACCTTCACCTTCGGGACCGCGCTGGCGAGCGGCGCCACCTACGCGGTCACGGTCGCCAGCCAGCCCGCCGCCCAGACCTGCACGGTCGCGAACGGCGCGGGCACGGTGGGCGCCTCGAACGTCACGAGCGTGGCCGTCACCTGCGCCGCGGTCACCCGCACGGTCGGCGGAACGGTCAGCGGGCTGGCCGGCAGCGGCCTCGTCCTCCAGAACAACGCCGGCGACAACCTGGCCGTCTCGGCCAACGGGCCCTTCACCTTCGCCACCGCCGCTGGCGACCGGCGCCGCCTACGCGGTGACCGTCCTCACCCAGCCGTCCGCTCCGTCCCAGACCTGCACGGTGACGAGCGGCAGCGGCACGGTGGGGAGCGCGAACGTCACCAGCGTCGCCGTCACCTGCGCCACCGGCTCCTACACGATCGGCGGCACGGTCACCGGCCTCGTCGGGGGCGGCCTCGTGCTCCAGAACAACGGGGGCGACAACCTCACCGTCTCCGCGAACGGCGCCTTCACCTTCCCCACGTCCGTGTCGAGCGGCGCCTCCTACGCCGTGACCGTGCTCACCCAGCCCGGCGTCGCAGACCTGCACGGTCGCGAACGGGACCGGCATCGTCGGCGGGCGCCAACGTCACCAACGTCAGCGTGGTGTGCGCCAGCCAGACCTACACGGTCGGCGGGACGGTGAGCGGGCTCGCCACCGGCGCCGGCGTGGTGCTCCAGAACAACGGGGGCAACAACCTGACCGTCGCCGCGAACGGCGCGTTCACCTTCACGTCGCGCGTGGCGAGCGGCGGGGCCTACGTGGTGACGGTGCTCACCCAGCCGAGCTCCCCGGCCCAGACCTGCTCGGTGACGAGCGGCAGTGGCACGGTGGCGAACGCCAACGTGACCGGCGTGTCGGTGACCTGCGTCACCCGGACCTTCACGATCGGCGGAACCGTCTCGGGCCTGGCCGGCAGCGGGCTCGTGCTCCAGAACAACGGAGGGAACAACCTGGCCGTCGCCGCGAGCGGTTCCTTCACCTTCACGACGCCGGTCGCCAGCGGCGCCGCCTACGCGGTGACCGTGCTCACCCAGCCCGGCTCGCCCGCGCAGACGTGCGGGGTGAGCGCCGGGACCGGCACGGTGGGCGGCGCCAACGTCACGAACGTCGTCGTCACCTGCGTCACCAGCGGCTTCACGGTGGGCGGAACGGTGACCGGCCTCGACGGCACCGGGCTCGTCCTCCGCAACAACGGCGGCGACAACCTCGCCGTCGCGGCGAACGGGGCTTCACCTTCGCGACGCCGGTGGTGAGCGGCGGCGCCTACGCGGTGACGGTGTTCACGCAGCCGAGCGCGCCCGCGCAGGTCTGCACGGTCGGCGAACGGCACGGGCACCGTGGGAGGCGCGAACGTCACCAGCGTGACGGTCACCTGCCCGCCGGTCGTGCTGCTCCAGAAGTGGCAGGCGCCGACCGCGTGGGGGGGCACGAGCGCGTCCTTCTGGCCGGACGCCGACCCGGACCTCGTCGAGCACCTGGTCTTGACCCCGGTCCAGCACGAGTCGAGCGCGATCGTGTGGACCGCTCCGGACGGCGCGCCCGTCACCAACAACCCGCTCGACGGCGTCGGCAGCCTGGGCGTGACCCGCTACAGCGCCGGCCCGTTCGACGTCCGCGCCGGGGTCGCGCTACGTCGCGACCGCCGGTGACGACGCCCTCGACATCCAGGGGGACCTCCTCGTCTGCGCCGTGGTGAAGCCGGACTGGAACCCGGTCAATGCACCCGCCGACGACAGCATCATCATCGCCAAGGGCGAGCGCGGAATCGCCGGGTGGGCGCTCATGCAGAGCAGCGTCTTCTTCTCCTTCCGCTACCAGAGCTCCTCCGGCGAGAAGGTCGCCGCCATCGCGACCGATTTCGCGATGCCCCTCGGGGACCCGCAGGGCCCGATCAACCCCTCGTACGTGGTGCTCTGCGGCGGGCGCGACGCCGCCGGCGGGACCCTCGCCATGGCCGCGAACGGCCGGTTCTCCACGCCGGCCACGGCGGTTCCCCCGACCGATACGATGGTCACGTCGCTCGCGCACGCCTCGGTGGGTGGCTACGCCGCGAACGACCTCCACCACGACTTCGGCGGCCGGGTCTACGAGACCGCGGTGTGGAGGCTCCCCGCCACCCGGGCCAACATCGAGGCCAAGACGGCCGCGATCCTGGGGCTCTTCATGCCGGACGGCTCGACGACCGTCAGCTACGTGCGCGACCGCGAGGGCTACTACCCCGGCGTCGGGGCCGGGGCGCCCTACCACACGGCCTGGAAGAACCAGCCCCGGATCGACCCGGCCGGCAAGGGCTTCCTCTTCGGGCTCCAGGCGACCAACCGCGTCCAGTACCCGGAGGCGCTGCAGTTGTGGTCGCGTACTCCTGCGGGCGGCGCAGGCGCCCCCGTGGTGACCCCGAACGACGCGCTCCCGCCGGGCGACGCCGACATCGCGAACGCGGCCCGCATCCTGCTTGCCCGCCGGCGCGAGCCTCTCGCTCCCCCTCACCGCCTTCGTGAACCCGGGGGCCGCCCACGGCCAGATCTGGGTGCGCGCGGTGGGAACGCAGACCGGGACGCTCACGGTCGCCTCGGACATCCCGGGCACCGTTCCGCCGACGCCGCTGGGCTCGCAGGACATCCCGCTCGCGGCGCTGACCACGTGGACGAACGTCCAGCTCACCGGGCTCAACGCCGCCCCGCCCGACCGCGCTCGGGACGGTCTACCTCCGGAACGACGGCGCGACGCCCATCGAGTTCCACGCCTGGGGCGTGGTCCTCACCCAGCTGGGCCGGGACATCGCCGGCGTCTCGGCGCCCGGTGATCCCGCTCGGCTTCGACCCGGGCCCGACCATCTACAGCTCGCTCGCCACGCAGCCGACCCGGGAGGTGCTCACCCTCCCGGCCCTCAGCCCGAGCACGGCCGCGACCGGCTTCTGCATCGGCGCCGAGGCCCAGCCGCCCACCGGGATGACCTGGCAGGGACCGTTCTTCGACCGGCGAACCCTGGTCGGTGGTCCTTCCCGGCCGACGTCGAGGCGCCAGACGGTGCAGGCTCATGGTCATGGGCACGGCGGGCGGCACCTCCTGGAGATGTTCGTGCAGGGCGCGGTGAACGGGTTCGCCAAGGCGGACTTCTCCATCCCGGTCGACACGTCGGCCCGGATCAAGGGATGCGTCGCGCCCAACGGCACCATGACCCTGTACGTGAACGACGTCGCGCTGACGCCGGCCGGACGGGTCGCCGCTCACGGGCGCGCCGCCCGACCTGGCCGGGGGCGCCATCTCGGTGGGCAGCGACCACACCGGAACCGAGCCGTGGCAGGGATACGTGAAGGCGGCGGTGGCCTGCAGGCTCTCCGGGACCTCGCTGACTGCCAGTGACTAGGCCGGCGCGGCGATCGAGCGGGCGGCCCCTCCTCCCGGGAGGAGGCGCCCCCGCACGACGCCGCCGCGCCCCGGCCAGCCGAAGCGCGCGCGCCAGAGCGAACTGGGACCGCCTGCGGCTCCTCTCGTTCCTGGACATCGCGTCGTTCCACATGTCGGGGGAGTACCTGTTCCTGGGCGCCGGCCTGCCCATCTTCCTCCTGCTCCGCTTCGCGCTCGCGTCCCGCCTTCCCACGCCGGAGCCGACCCGGAAGTTCATCCAGGTGCGGGTGGAGAAGCTGCTCTTTCCCTGGGTGGCCTGGTCGCTCCTCTTCGGGGCGGCCGGCCTGGTGATCGGGCTGCGGAACGGGGTCTCCGTGCCGAGACATGGTCAACGCCCGGATGCTCCTCTACGGGACCACCATCCACCTCTGGTTCCTGCCCTTCGCGGCCATCGTGGGGATCGCCGTCCACTACCTCGACGTCTGGACGCAGAAGGTCCCCACGCGCCTCTTCCTCGTCGCCTGCGGCCTGCTCGGCGTGGCGGCCATCGCGTTCGCGCACCTCGCCGACATCCGGGTCGAGCCGTTCCGGCAGTGGGCCTTCGGCCTGCCCGCGGTCCCGCTCGGCCTCATGCTGGGGAGGACGCTGGCGCGTCCCTGGGCCAACGTCCGGCTCGTGTGGTGGGCGGTGCTGGCCGCCTGCGTCGCGGCGCTGGGTGCGAGCCTCGCACTCCGTCCCGCGGGAACGCCGCTCGTGACGGCGGAGCCCCTTCGCTATGCGCTGGCGCTCGGCCTGGTGGCGGCGGGGGCGCTGCTGCCCAACCCGCCGGGGCGATGGATCGAGAAGATCACGCCGCTCTTCTCGGCGGCTACCTCCTGCAGGAACCGCTCTACACGCAGACGGTCATGCGGCTGGAGCGGGTCATGGGCATCCAGCTGGGCCCGGTCCTGCTCGTCCTCGTGAGCGTGCCGCCCGACCCTGTGGCTCGTCGTCGGTCCTGCGGCGGACGCGGCTGCGCGCCATCCTCTGAGGCCGGGCGTCTAGGCGGCGGTCGCTTCCGGACGACGAAGTCGGCGATCCGGCCGACCGTCTCGAGATTGGCCGGGGTGGTCTCCTGCTCCTCCACGTGGAAGCCGTACTCGGTTTCCAGGAAGGAGATGACCTCGAGCATGCCGGTCGAATCCACGAGCCCGCTGCTGATGAGGGACACGTCGTCGCCGACCTCGGACGGATCGCTGACGTAGAAGTTCTCGATGATGAACTGCCTGACGCGATCTCGGACTTCCAGTGGAGCCTCCTCCGTTCGTCGAGCGGTCGAGGCTACCACTGCTCCCCCGTGCGTGCTCATGACTTCCCCCCGTCCAGGACTTTGCCGCAAGACGGCGTCCGGCGCCAGGGCCGGCCAGGTGGTCGACCCGCGTCCGGACCTCGATCTCCGTTCCCGTGCCGGGAGGGGAACGGACGAGCGCGCTCGTGGAGCAGCCCGGTCGAGAGCACGCCCACGAGCGCCATGTTGTCGGCATTGGAGAACTGCTCTCCCCCGCCCGACGCCCGGCACTTCTTCCAGAGCCGCTCGACCGACCGGGGCTCGAAGACGCCGGCATCGGACGACGGCGCGGCTGTCCAGGACGCCGTCGACCCAGGACGGCGCCCCGGGCCCCACGAAGCAGAGGGCGTCCGGTGCCCGGTACGGCTGCTTGGGGCGGCGCAGCGACCTCGTCCGGAACGAGCCCTTCGGCGACCTTCTTCAGCACGTGCTTCTCGTCGAGCCCGCGCAGCTTGTAGGAGGCAGGGAGCGAGTTCGCGAGCTCGACCAGGTCCGCGTCGAGGAAGGGGAAGCGTCCCTCGACGGAGTGGGCCATGAGCATGCGATCGCCCTGGGACGAGAGCAGGTAGCCCGCGAGGAGCGTGCGGGTCTCGAGGTACTGGTCCTGGGCGAGCGGCGCCCAGGACGGGAACGCCTCGGGAAGCGAGCGCGAGCAGGCGCCCCACCACGTCGGTGGCCTCGGCGGCCTGCCGGAACCCGGGAGCGAAGAGGCGCTGGAGGGCCGCGGTCGGCTGCCAGCGCGTCCGATGGGCGAAGCCGGGGGCCGCCCAGTCGCCCCGGTCCGCGGCCGAAGAACTCCCGGGCAAGGGCCTGCTGCCCCACGGGAGATCGGGCCAGGTACGGGTAGAGCCGCTCCAGGAGCCGGGGGCGAAGGGAGGACCCGGGCTGGCGTCCCCAGAAGCGCCGCACCTTCCCCTCCCGGAAGAGGTCGTACCCGGCGAACATCTCGTCGGCGCCCTCTCCGGTCAGGACCACCTTGATCCCGGACTCGCGCACCAGCCCGGAGAGCAGGAAGAGCGGAGCCGGGGCGGTCCGGAGCAACGGCCGCTCGGCGTGGGCGACCACCGCGGGAAGGCCTCCCCGATGTCCGACCGCCGCACCAGCGAGCTCGCGGTGATCGCTTCCGATCATGGCCGCCACGCTGCGCTGGTAGGGCGTCTCGTCGTACTCGGCGTCCTCGAAGCGGACCGAGAAGGTGAGGAACCGGTCGCCCTTCACCCTCCGTCCGAGGGCGGCGACGAGGGAGGAGTCGAGGCCGCCGGAGAGGTAGCAACCCACCGGGACGTCGGCGCGCAGCATGCGGAGGCGGACGGCCTGCTCGAGTGCTCCCCCCACCTCGCGCGTCGCGTCGGTGAGCGAGCCGGCGAAGGCGCCCCGTCCGGAGGCCGGGTAGCGTCGGGCTCCAGAAGGCCCGGTCGACCACGCCGCGCCGGGAGACCCGCCGCAGGTGGCCCGGCTCGAGCTCCGTCACGCCCCGGAAGACGGACTGCGGCGGCACCACCGTCCAGAAGGTGAAGGTCTCGGAGATTCCGACCGGGTCGAGCTCCCGGGGAATGGCGGGGTCGCCCGCGAAGATGCCCTTCACCTCGCTGGCGAACCAGAGCCGGCCGTCGTGCTCGCAGAGGTAGAGGGGCCGGACGCCGAGCCGGTCCCGCGCCAGGACGAGCTCCTCCGCTCGCTCGTCCCACAGGGCGATGGCGAACTGGCCGTTGAACCGGCCGAAGGCCTCCTCGCCCCAGGCCTCCCAGGCGTGGACGATGACCTCCGTGTCGCTCCGGGTCCGGAACACGTGTCCCAGGGCGGTCAGCTCGTCGCGCAGCTCGACGTAGTTGAAGATCTCCCCGTTGAAGACCACCCACAGGGTCCCGTCCTCGTTGCGAGAGCGGCTGCTGGCCGGTGGCGAGGTCGATGATGGAGAGCCGGGCGTGCCCGAGCCCGGCGCGCGCGTCCCGGTAGATGCCGAACTCGTCCGGCCCGCGGTGCCGAAGCGCGCCCACCATGGCCTCGAGCTCCGCCATCGTCGGCGGGGGACAGCCCGTCGCGGAGCGTGACGACGCCGGCGATGCCGCACATGGCTAGGCTCCGCGACCGCCGGGGCCCATCAGCAGCGGGCGCCTGGTGCAGGTAGCGGCTCACCCGCCGCTTGGCCTCGATGTCGCGGTACACGCGCTCCACCTGGTCGGCCGTGAGCCCGACGACCGGGGCCAGCTCGGCTGCCGGCATGCCGTGGTTGTGCGCCCACAGGCAGAGGTCCATCTCGCGGTACGGGAGAGCGAAGTAGAACTCCTCCTGGGTCTGCGCGAGCGAGAAGGTGTCGGTCGTGGGCGGCCGCGGAGCGGATCTCCTCCGGAACGCCGAGGTACTCGGCCAGGGCGTACACCTGGGTCTTGTAGAGGTGCGCGATGGGCTTGAAGTCGGCCGCCCCGTCGCCCTGCTTCACGAAGAAGCCCTGGTCGTACTCGAGCAGGTTCGGCGTGCCGGCGACGGCGTAGTTCAGGCGGTCGGCGTGGTAGTACTCCATCATCTTGCGCGTGCGCTGCTTGAAGTTGGTGGCCGCGACCATCTGGAGGTAGGCGGCCGGCGTCATCCGCACCGAGCGCTGGTTCCCCGGCGGGGTCGGCCACCGTCGAGCGACGTGATGTTGAGCCGGTCGCCGTCCGAGGATCGACGGCATGGTAGAGCTTGCACTTCCAGCCCTCGCCGTACTCCGGGACCACCATCCGGATCGCCTCGAGCTGCCGGTCGTAGCAACCGAGCCCGGCGAGCGCCGGAGCGATGTCCTCGACGGCGTGGCGGATCCCGAGGTGGTCCGCGAGCATCCGGCCGAGTCGCAGCGCGTCGGGGGAGGAGTCGCGCTCGGGCATGAGGAGCCCGAAGACCCGCTCCGGCCCGAGGGCACCGGGCGCAGAGGGCCGCCACGACGGAGCTGTCGATGCCGCCGGACATCCCGACGACGGCGCCACGCCGCTTCAGCGTACCGAGGACGGATTCCCGGATGGCCAGGGAGATCTGCTCGGCGACCTTCTCCGGGTCGATGGTGAGGGGATGGGTCAGGGGCATGTGGCCTCGGTGCATCGAATGGCTAGCACGGGGGAGTCTTCCTGGTGAGTCCCTCGAACGAGGGGGCGGGTCGCGCGTGTCACCCGCTCTTGTACTCGATCACGCGGCTGCGCCGGCCGGCCAGGGCCAGGAGCGCGTACTGGGAGGCGCCCTGGAACTCCGGGACCTTGGCGAGGAGGAGGAAGGCCGCGAGCGTCCGGGCGTCCGCGGGACCGCGGCCCCGGCGCCGCTCCGAGGCGTAGATCCGGCCGAACTGGAGGGCATAGAGCGCGAGCAGCGCGACGACCGAGGCGCCGCGCGTGACGGGGGCGAGGAGGAGCCCGGCGAGCGGGAACAGGCCGCCCCAGATCACCAGGCTTCGGGTCTCCCGCACCCAGTGGCGCTCCGGCGGCCGGCCGTGACGGGCGGCTCCCTCCGCGAAGGCATGCCCGGCGCGCACCGCCCGGCGCCACCACTGTCCGAACCGTGTCATGGCCGCATCGTGGACGGTCATCTCCGCCCCGACCCGGAGGATCCGATGGCCGCGCTGGCGCAGCCGGAGGCAGAGGTCGGGCTCCTCCCCGGCGATGAGGCCGGCGTCGTACCCGCCCACCTCCACGAAGGGCGGCACGCGCATCATCGCGTCCCCTCCGCAGGAGAGCGTCTCGCCCACGGGCGTGTCCCACTCGAAGTCGCAGAGCCGGTTGTAGATGCTCCTCTCCGGGTGTCGTTCCCGCCGGCGGCCGCACACCACGGCCACGCCCGGGTCCGCGTCGAGGGCGGACACGGCGACGGCCATCCACCCCGCCACGACCTCGCAGTCCCCGTCCACGAACTGGACGAGCTCGAGGCCGGGCTCGAGCTCGAGCAACCGCTCGAACCCCTCGTTGCGCGCGCGCGCGGCGGTGAAGGGCTTCGACATGTCCAGGTCGACCACGGTCGCGCCCAGCGATCGGGCGAGCGCGGGGCTTCCGTCGGACGAGGCGGAATCGACGTAGACCACCCGGTCGGCCAGCGGGACCACCGACTCCAGGCAGCGCCGGAGCCGATCTCCCTCGTTGCGTCCGATGGCCACGACGCCCACCCGGCGCTTCTGCCCGGATGCGCTCACCAGCCGAAGCCCCGGACGAAGACGCTGTGCCGGGTGAAGTCGACGAGCATCCGCCTCGGCGTCTCCTCGACCTTTCCCCGCACGGCCTTCCGGAGCGCGCGGCCCGGAGCGCCGACCACGCACCCCGCCAGCCAGGACGCGTCCGCCGCCGCGGTCCGCGCGCGGCCGAAGTTCTTGAGGAAGAACCGCCGGCGGGAGTCGAACCAGTAGGTGGGCAGCCGGCGCCGGGCGTTGCGGGGATCGGTCACCCCCGTCGCCTGCCCCTCGAGGTGGACCACCCGGCTGCGGGGCTCGTGCCAGCAGGAGAAGCCGGCGCGGGCGGCGCGCAGGCAGAGATCCACCTCCTCGAAGTAGAGGAAGTACCCCTCGTCGAGCAGGCCCACCTTCTCGAGGACCTCCCGTCGCACGAGGAGGCTCGCGCCCGCCACCCAGTCGCAGCGGTGCGGCTCGTCCGCCGGAGGAAAGGAGATCGCCCAGTTGCCCATCAGGCGCGTGATCGGGCCGAGAGAGATGGCCCGCTCCAGCTCGCTGCCCGGCGACGGGAACCGGAACGCGGCCCTCTGGAGCGAGCCGTCCGGGTTCTCCAGCCGGCTTCCGACGATGCCGATCCCCGGATCGCTCTCCATCCGGGCGACGAGCGCGTCGATGGCCCCCGGAAGCACCCAGGCGTCGGGGTTGAGCAGCAGGAAGGCGTCGTGCCGCCCCTCGGCGAGGAGCGCGCGCAGGGCCACGTTGTTCCCCGCCGAGAAGCCGCCGTTCCGGCCGGCCGGAACGACCTGGGCCCAGGCCCCGAAGCCCCGCTCCTCGACGAAGCGGGCCATCCGCTCCAGGGAGCCGTCGCCGGAGTCGTTGTCCACGACGCGCACGACGCTCCCGGGCCGGCTCGCCAGCTCGGGCGCCAGGCTGGCGAGGGACTGGCAAGCCAGGTCCGCCGTGCGGTAGTTGACGATGACGACGGCGAGGCGGGTCAATGGGGCTCCGGCACGAATGTCCATTTATATAGGTAGGCTGGGTCGCGGCACCACAGGAGGGTTCGGGATGGTGGGGACGGAACTCATCGGCGGGGCGATGCTCGGGCTCGTGGCCGGACTCGCGGTCACCGCGGCGGGCGGCGCGCGCGCCGACGCCGGCGACCCGAAGCTGCGCGCCGACCTGGAGTCGATGGGGCGCCACCGGATCTACTTCGGTCACCAGTCGGTGGGCTGGAACCTGGTCGACGGCCTGAAGCAGCTCTCGGCCCAGGCGGGTGTGCCGATCCGGTGGGTCGAGGTCGAGGCAGGCCCGCTCGCCGTCCCCGCCGGCTCCTTCGGGCACGGACCCGTGGAGGAGAACGGCAACCCGGAGAAGAAGCTCGAGAGCTTCGCCCGGGTCCTCGGTTCCGGGCCGGCCTCGGCCGTGGACGTCGCGCTCGTGAAGTTCTGCTACGTCGACTTCCGATCCGACACCGACGCGCCCCGGCTGTTCGCCCGCTACCAGTCCACGGTGGCCGACCTGGCGCGACGCCATCCGGGCACCACGTTCGTCCACGTGACGGTTCCCCTCACCACCACGCAGGGGGGGCCGAAGGCCCTCGTGAAGCGCCTCCTCGGGAAGGCGCCCGGGGGCGTGGCGGAGAACGCGCGGCGCGAGGAGTTCAACGCCCTCATGCGCCAGGCGTACCAGGGGCGCGAACCCCTGTTCGACCTGGCGGCGGTCGAGTCGACCGGTCCCGACGGCGCGCGCACGGTCGTCGAGTGGAGCGGAAGGTCCATCCCGGTGCTCGCCGAGGCCTACAGCGAGGACGGGGGCCACCTGAACCAGGCGGGCCGGCTCCGGGCGGCGCGGGAGCTCGTCGGCGTCCTCGCCCGCGTCCCTTCCGGCCCTGCGCCGTCGTCGCCCTAGGCTCCCCCGCGTGCACGGACCCATGGTGAACTCCCCGTTCCTCCACGACTGGCTGTTCGAGCACGCCGAGCGGCGCCCGCAGGCGCCGGCGGTGGCGACGCCCACGACGCGTCTCTCCTACGGGGAGCTGGCCGGGCGCGTGCGCGCCCTCGCCGCCCATCTGGCCGCCGGCGGCCTGCGGCCGGGCGATCGGGTCCTGCTGGCGCTGCCCAACGTCCCTGCGACCGTCGTGGCGGCCCTCGCCGTGCAGGCCCTCGGTGGCACCGCCGTCGAGGTGAACCGGGAGTGGGGCGCGGAGATCCTGGGCGACATCGTGGCGAGGACCGGCGTCCGGACGGCGGTGGTCTGGGGACGCGACGCCCGGATCTGGGGGAGGGTGATCGAGCGGAGCCCGCTCGATCGGCTCTGGGTGGTGCACCCGGCCGCGCTCCCCGAGCCGCTCCGGGCGGAGCTCTCCGGGACGCAGGTGTCCTGGGTGCTCGACGACGGCCGGGTCGATCCCGCGCTCCCGGCGGCCGCGCCGCCGAGGTTCCCGTCGCTGGATCCCGCCTCGCCGGCCCTCATCCTCTACACCTCGGGGAGCACCGGGCGCCCCCGCGGCGTGATCCAGACCTTTCGCAACGTCGACGCCAACTCCCGCTCCATCGTCGAGTACCTGGGGCTCGGCCCGGACGACCGGGCGCTGGTCGTCCTCCCCCTCTACTACTGCTACGGCCGGAGCGTGCTCCAGACCCACCTGCTCGCGGGCGGCTCGGTCTTCCTGGACTCCCGCTTCGCCTTCCCCCGGGTGGTGCTCGAGAACCTCGGGTCGGAGGGCTGCACGGGGTTCGCCGGGGTCCCGCTCACCTTCGAGATCATCCGGCGCCAGGTCGACGTCGCGTCGCTGTCCTTCCCTCGCCTCCGGTATCTCACCCAGGCCGGGGGCGCGATGTCCCCGGACACCATCGCCTGGGTGCGCCAGGCCTTCCAGCCGGCCCACCTCTTCGTGATGTACGGCCAGACCGAGGCCACCGCGCGCCTGTCCTACCTGCCGCCGTCCCGCTCCGCGGAGAAGGCCGGCTCCATCGGCGTCCCCATCCCCGGCGTCGAGCTGCAGGTGGCCGACGAGACGGGCAGGGCGCTTCCGGCCGGGGAGACGGGACACCTGGTGGCGCGCGGCGCCAACGTGACGCCGGGCTACCTCGACGAGGCGGAGGAGACCGCCGCCATCCTCCACGACGGGTGGCTCTGGACCGGTGATCTCGCCCACCGCGATCGCGACGGATTCTTCTTCCTCCAGGGGCGGTCGAAGGAGATCCTCAAGATCGGCGGACACCGGGTGAGCCCGGTGGAGATCGAGCACGTCCTGGCCCGGCACCCGGACCTGGCCGACGCAGCGGTGGTGGGGGTCCCCGACGCCCTGATGGGCGAGGTGGCGGCCGCCTTCGTCGTCCCCCGGGACGGATGCGCCGTCGACGAGGCGCGAGCTCCGGCGCTTCTGCCGGGAGGCGCTGCCCGCCTACAAGGTCCCGGTCCGCTTCACCCCGGTGGAATCCCTGCCCCGGAACGAGTCGGGCAAGCTCCTCCGGGCGCAGCTCGCCGCCCGGCCCCCGGCGTCCTGAGCGGTCGAGCCGCAGCGTCCCGGGAGACCCGCGGCGCGTTCACTCCTGGTTCGAGCGGGCCCGCTCGTCGGCCGCGCGGGCCACCGGGGCGAGCGAACGGGGGACGACCCGCGCCGGGGCAGCGACCACCACCGATCCGGGCGGGCACGTTCCGCGTGACCACGCAGTTGGCGCCGATCATCGAGGCGTCGCCGATGACCACGCCGCCCAGGACGCGGGCCCCGACGTAGATGTCGACCCTGTTCCCGATCGTCGGGACCCCCGGGAGTCGGGCCCGTCCCCAGCGTCACCTCGTGGAAGATGAGGCAGTCCTCGCCGATGACCACGTTCGGGGCGATGAGGATGTTGTTGGGATGGATGAGGCACAGCCCCGGGCCGATCCGCACCGAGGGCGGGATGTAGACGTTCAGCAGGATGCGCCAGGGCAGCTTGACGATCCGGTACAGCGTGATGACCGGGATGCGGAGGAAGACCGAGGGCAGGGAGTGGGCCCAGACCCCAAAGCGGTAGATGGCGCCCACCCAGAAGCCGGGGCTGGACGCCCACCCTCCCAGCTGGGAGTACCTCGCGCCGTCGCGCCGCAGCGTCTCGAACATGGGGGCGAGCCGGATAATAGCGGAAGGGCGGTCCGGCGGGATCACCGGATTCAGGTGACGCGAGCGGAACGGGCGCCGGGCCGGCTGGATTCACGTTCCGCCGCCGCTCTCGGTCTTCGGCCCGAGCACGGGCTGCGGGTTGATCCGGGGCACCGCCCAGCCGGATCGGGCGGCGCGCCGGACCCGGCGGCGGACCTTCAGGGGGTGCGCGCAGCGCGAATCCAGCCAGTGCTCCGGCGCTGGCCGAGTAAACCGGGCTGGCGAAGAAGTTGAAGAGGGAATCGATGAGGAAGAGGATGAAGAACATGGCGAGCACCACGGCCGTCGCCAGGTCCGGGTCGCGCCAGAGCCGCGTCCCGTAGCGACGGACCAGGTACACGACGGGAAGCAGGAACGCGGCGGTCAGGCTGATCAGCCCGACCAGCCCCGACCTCACCCAGCAAGATCACCCACATGCCGTCGCGGACGGAGTGGACTGACCCCCTCCTCGTCGCGAATCTCGGCCCGACCGAATCCGCCCCAGCCGAATACCTTCCGCTCCATGGCCTTCCGGACGAGCTCGTCCTCGTTCTCGAGGCGGGTCTGCACGGATTGCGCCCGCTCGGCGTCCAGCCGTCCGGCGAACTGCATCAGCTCCTGTCCCGGACCAGTACCCGGTCGCCCTCGCGGTCATGTAGGCAGGCGCGACGAGGACCAGCGCGAGGACCGGCCACGACGTCCGCAGCGATCGCGCCAGCGTCAGCGCTGCCATCCCCGCGGCGAGGAGGACGAGGGACCCCAGGGACTTCACGAGCAGCGTGGTCAGGAACAGGACCACGAGAGCGAGGACATCGGGACACCCCAGAGGCGCTTCTTCGTTCCGGTCCGCCACAGCCAGTATCCGGAGAGGCAGGCCAGGGTCATCCACAGCCCGAGGGCGAGGCCGTGGTTCATGAACACCATGGGCCGGAAGCCACCCCAGCGCAGGGTCTGCACGAACTCGTGCTGGTGGAATCCGTAGAGGATCCGGTGCAGCTGGGGGCTCATCCGGATCTCGTACAGGCAGAGCGGGACGTAGCTGAGTCCACCCAGGAAGACCCCGAGGGCGATCGTCCGGAGCCCCGTGAGGTCGGAGAGGAACACGCGGCCGACGAGGTAGGGCGAACCCCATCGGAGCAGGCCGGAGAAGAGGACGGAGCCTGCCGTTGTAGGGGCCCTCGTCGTTGGCGATCGCCGCGAAGAAGGGCGCCAGGGAGGCCACCGCCATCGGGAGGTCGATCGAGGCCGGACGGAACCGGAGCCACGCGCGGGGCGCAAAGATCAGGCTCGCGACCAGCACGCCGGTGGCGACGATCTCCGCCTTGGAGTGGAGCCCGGTGATCGGGTACCCGGCGATGGGCAGGTACATCCATCCCACCACGAAGGACGCCACCGCGGCTTGCGCGGGCGGTCGCAGCCAGAAGAGCGCGAAGACCAGCACCAACCAGGAAGCGATCGCGATGTGGATCAGTGCGCTCACGCGCCCCTCGTCGGCGCCTCGTCGCAATGTCCCTGACGTGACGCTCGTCGGCGGGAATGGCGGAAAGCCTGGCGAATCATTAACAGACCCGGGCCGAAAGACAACCGCCCGCGCCGTAGTTGCGACGGCCGCTACCCTCGACCTCGGTATCATGCACCCGATGCAGCCCCGTGGTACTCGGAGACCGCTCCCGTGCGAGCTCGACGCCCGCATTGAACGCCTGGACCGACCAACCGACTCGCACGTCCCATTCCGCCCCCGAGCCCTGCCTTGATTGCGGACGTCGCCGAGGCGTTGCTCGGGCTCCTTGCGCTGCCGGTGCTGGCTGGCGTCCGGCTACCTGCTCGTGCTCACGCTTCTCTCCGGCGCCGGCGCGCGCCGCCCGCCGTGCGCTCCCGCGCCTGCGCTTCGACGTCGTGGTCCCGGCCCACGACGAGGAGGCGGGCATCGCCGGCCACCGTCGCGAGCCTGCTCGCCCTCGACTACCCGGAGCGCTTCGACGCGTGGTGGTGGTGGCCGACAACTGCACCGACGCGCACCGCCGAGCGGGCGCGCGCGGCCGGCGCCGAGGTGCTGGTCCGGACGGACGCCGAGCGGCGCGGGAAGGGCTACGCCCTGGAGTACGCCTTCGCGGAGAGCCTGGCCGAGGGCTTCGCCGACGCCGTGGTGGTCGTGGACGCCGACAGCGAGGTGTCGCCCGAACCTGCTCGCGCGCCTTCTCGGCGCGGCTGGAGGCCGGGGCGCCCGCCGTGCAGGCGTTCTACGGCGTGCGCAACCCCGGCGCCTCCTGGCGCACGCGGCTCATGGCGGTCGCGCTGGCGCTCTTCCACATGCTGCGCTCGCTCGGGCGCGAGCGCCTGGGCTGCTCGGCCGGCCTGCGCGGCAACGGGATGTGCTTCTCGGCCGCGGTGCTGCGGGAGGTCCCGCACCAGGCCTTCTCCATCGTCGAGGACCTGGAGTACGGCATCCGGCTCGGGCTCGCCGGCCATCGCGTCCACTTCGCGGCCGAGGCCTCGGTCCTCGGGGACATGGCCGGTCGGCGGGGCCGCGGCCGACGTCCAGCGACGCCGGTGGGAGGGCGGGCGCTGCCAGATGGCGCGCCGCTACGGCCTGCCCGTCCTGCGGCGCGGGCTCCGTACTGGAGACCGGGTGCTGGTGGATCTCGGGCTCGACCTCCTCGTCCCGCCGCTCGCCTACCTCGCGGCCGCCGCCGCGGCGGGCACGCTCCTGGCTGGCCTGGCTTCCGCGTCTGGCCGGACGCGCTGCTCTGGCCGGTCTGGCCCTGGGGAGCCAGCCTGGCGGCGCTCGCGCTCTACGTCGCTGCGCGGCTGGTGGCTCTCCGGCACCGGGCTGGCCCGGCCTGCTCGGCCTGCTGGGAGCGCCCGTTCTACCTGGTCTGGAAGGTCGGGCTCCTGCTGCGCCCGCGCCGCCGCTCCAAACAGGAATGGGTCCGGACGCCTCGCGAGAGAGGGTTCGGTGATCACCCAGGCGGCCGGAGCGGGACGGGACCGCCCACCGGCCTCCGGCGGCCGGCATGAGGCGCCATGCGGGCCTCGATCTGGACGCTCGGCGGCTACGGCGGCGCCCAGCTGCTGCGCTTCGTCGGCAACCTGATCCTCACGCGGCTCCTCTTCCCGGAGGTCTTCGGCCTCGCCGCCCTGGTGTCCATCTTCATCCTGGGCCTCTTCATGTTCTCGGACACCGGGACCGGGGCCGCCATCATCCAGAGCCAGCACGGCGACGACCCGGGCTTCCTCAACACCTGCTGGTCGATCCAGATCGTGCGCGGCGGCTCGATCTGGCTCGTCTCCTGTGCCATCGCCGGGCCCGTGGCGTCCTTCTACGGCCAGCCGCTGCTCGCGCAGCTCCTCCCGGTGGCCGGGCTGAACGCCGTGATGAACGGCTTCGAGGCCACCTCGATGCACACGCAGCGTGCCGCCACATGAAGATGAAGCCGGTCGTCATCGTCGACCTCGTGAGCCAGGTGGTGAACATCGTCGCCATCATCGTCCTGGCGCTCGCCTACCGATCGACGCACGCGGCGAACGACCCCCGCGTGGTCTGGGCGGTCGTGGGCGGAAACCTGGCCGGGAACTTCGTCAGGCTGGTGCTCACCCACACCTATCGTCGAGCACATCCGTCACCGCTTCGTCTTCGACCGGCACTGGCTCCGGATCCAGTACCGCTTCGGACGATGGATCGCCTTCAGCACCATCCTGCACTTCCTGTCGGACCAGTCCGACCGGCTCCTCTTCGGCAAGCTCCTGCCCATCGCAGACGCTCGGCGTCTACAACATCGGCGCCACGCTGGGAGTCATGCCCACGCAGGCGATGGAGGCGATCGGGAGCCGGGTCCTCTTCCCCACCTACAGCCGGATCGCGGGGCGGGACGACTTCTCGAAGACGTTCGCGGTGGTGCGCCTGCCGCTCCTGCTCGGCGGTGGTGCGATCGTGAGCGGGATGATCGCCTGCGGGCCCTCCCTGGTCCGCATCCTCTACGACAGCCGCTACTGGGAGGCGGGCTGGATCCTCCAGTTCCTGTCGGTGGCCGCCTGGTTCCAGATCCTGGAGTCGACGAACGGCGCCGCGCTCCTCGCCATGGGGCACACCCACTGGAAGGCGGCCATCAGCGCGGTCAAGGTCGCGACCCTCGTGGCGTTCGTGACGCTGGGCTTCCACCTGGGCGGATTCCGCGGCGCGCTCATCGGGCTCGTCGCTGCTCCGACCTGGCGAAGTACACGGTCTCGATGATCGGCGTCTCGGCCCACGGGCTGCGAGCCACCCGCTTCGACGCCTCGCTTCACGGCCTCTCGCGGCGTGGCATCCTCGCCGGCTTCGCGGCCGCCAAAGCTCTGTCGTCCACGCCGAGCCGCAGCATCCTCCCCTTCGCTGGCCGCAGCCGCCGTCGTGCCGCTGTTCTGGGGCGTGGTCGCGCTCTGGTACCTCGGCGACCGCCGCGTGACGCCGCGCAGCCCGTGACCGAGTCGAGCCCCGGCCGTCCTCCGCCGAAAAAGTAGGCCCCTAAATGGGCCAATCCGCTTCCCTCGGCCCTTCGCGAGGAAAAGGAAGGGTTCGTCTGAAAAAAGACGCTTTACCTGGTCCTTTTTGCGACGCGTCTGGTTGGGGTCGCCCCGAGATTACCCTCAAGAATCCCTGGCTTACGGAGCTTTCTCCGAATTTGCCTGCCGTGTAGTGAAAATTCCTACTGTGACTGCGATACTTTAGGGTGTTTTCGGCCGGGAATAATGGTGACGACCCCGCGAACGAAGTACCCTATCATGTGAGGCGGCTCAGGCGACCGCCGTTATCGGCCGGGTACAGCCGCCTTGAACGACGGGCATTCATGTTCAACAGCGCCCGTTCACGCCCTCCTTGGCATCTTTGGCGCCGCGATCCTCCTTGTCGGCTTGCGGGGGAACTCCGCCGACGTTCCGCGGAGCCCCCAACGGTCGGCGGCCACCGGCGTCGACGTTGCCGTCGTCCCCCGGCCGCAACGGTGACCCCGGGAGGGTCATTTCCCTGGCGGCCGCGGTGACCGGCACCCCGTCCGGAGCGTCGTCTGGTCGTGACGGAAGTCGGGAGGCGGAACCGTCGATGCCAGCGGCCTCCTACTCGCGCCGGGCACGTACGGACGTTCCACGTCGTCGCGACCTCCGCCGCAGACAGCTCCGTCTCGGCGACCGCCACGATCACGGTGTCGACTGCGTCTACGCCCCCGCGCCCGACGACGACGCCCGTGGGCGCGTCGGCGGTCACGTCCCGGAGATCTCCGGCTGGACGGCCCGCGATCTACGCCGATCCGTTCAAGCAGGGACGCCAGGCTGGCTGCCGCCGGGACCCTCAACACGATCGGCGCGAGCCAGTACGACGTGAACGGCAACCCGACCGTCGACTGCCGCGCCTCTTACATCGAGGGCTCCGGAGCGGGGCCCTCGGCCGTCGTCGCCGGGACCTACAAGCTTTCTTCAACGGCCAGGCCAGCGTCTCCGTCGGGACACGGGCTCGGTCACGAATCTCGTCTACGACGCTTCGACCAACGCGACCACCGCGGACGTGAACATCCCCTCCAGCGGCAAGAACTACTACGTCGAGATCACCAATTCCTGGCGGAACGCCGCGCACACCGCGGACGCCACCGGGAACACCCGGGGCTTCACCAACCCCCGGCTGATGTACCCGGGCCACTCGTGTCCGACCGACTACTGGCGCAAGGAAGTGGTGGCCCTGAACCGCGTGTTCTCCCTCATGCGCTTCGCGTGGGCGCTCGGTGGCACCCCTGGCCTGCACGCACGGCGCGACCGGAATCATGGGGTCCACGGAGACGTCGTGGAGCACCCGGCAGTACCCCGGAGTCCCTGGCTACCAGGACTTCGGCACGCCGTGGGAGGACACGGTGATCTTCGCCAACACGACCGGGATGGACGTCTGGGTGAACATCCCGATCGGCGCGGACAACGACTACGTCACCAAGGTGTTCCAGTTGCTCAAGTACGGCAGCAACGGACGCGATCCCTACACGGTTCAGACGCACGACCCGGCAACCTGGCAGCAGGGCGTGGGCTGGTACCCGGGCCTGCTGCCCGGCCGGAAGGTCTACGTGGAGTTCACCAACGAGCTGTTCAGCTACTACTCCTACGGTGACCCGCAGGGAGCGGCTGACATCGCGGCGGTGACGAGCACCACCTGGCCTACGACGGCAACACGTCAACCCCGGGCGACAAGTGGGGCGCGTGGAACGTCGTCCGCATCAGCCTGCTCGCTCGCAAGGTCTGGGGCGACGCGGCGATGCAGGACACCATCCGGATCGTCTACGCGAACCAGGGAGACTGGGGCGGGTGGGGGCGCCACCAGACGGCGATGAACTACATGACGGCCGTGTGGGGGCCGAACTCGACGTACGACACCATCGACGGGTTCACCAACCCGAAGCAGCCGGTCAGCTACTACATCCACAACGTGTCCGGGAGCTTCTACCTGCACGCCCCGATGGATGGAAACGGCGCCCCCACCGCGACGTCGGTGGGAAGCGTCGGGACGCTGGGCGTTCGAGCCGACGGCTCCGGCTTCCTCCACGACCTGAAGGAGCAGCTCTCCTGCACCGGGTCGGGCCAGCCCTACGAGAGCTCCATCTACGAGCGCCAGCAGGACGGCGAGGACATGGCGGCACGCTACGGCATCAAGTTCTCGTCCTACGAGTCGGGCATCGAGATCTTCCGGGCGGGCTCCGTCGCCGCCGCGTGGTCCGACCCGCAGATGAAGACCATCTACTACAACCTGATCGGGCACGCGTACACGCTGCCTCACCTGACGTCATCGTGCAGAGCGGCACCGTTCGCGGCATCTACCCGACCAACGAGCTCTCGCGCTCCTACGCGGCCTCCGACGGGTACCCGTGGCCGCTCACCGGAACCGGGTCGCCGACTCCGATGTGGCAGGCGATCATCGACCTCGCCGGCGGGAACTGAACGAACGCCCGGGGGCTGCCCCGGTCGCCCCCGGACGTCCCGCGGTGAGACCACCGCCGCGTCGCGGTGGACGTTGCTTGACGGTCCCGGACGTCGTCTGGGACATTGGCACGCTGGACATGCGCGCCCTCGACTGGATCCCTCGTTCCTTGCTCGTTGCCGGCATGGTCGCCTTGGCGGGCACCGGGTCGGCCGCGAGGGCGGCAGCCTCCCCGCCGAGGCCACCGGTCTACGTGGGCGGCCACATCCCGGAGATCTCCGGATGGACGGCCCCGGTCTACGCGAACGCGCTGAAGCAGGGGCGAAGGTGGTGCGTCCCGGGTTCGCTGAACCCGCTGCCGCTGGACAGGTACGACGCGAAGGGGAATCCGACGACGGACGCCCGCATCCTCTTCATCGAGGGGTCCGGGCAGGCCCCACGGAGGTGATCGGGGGCACCTACAAGCTCACCTTCACCGGCCAGGCGACGCTGGCCATCGGCGACGCCGGGACCATCGAGAACCAGAAGTACGACGCGGTCACGAACACGACGACGGCCGACGTCGTCATCCCGGCAAGCGGGTCGAACTACTGGATTGAGTTCAGGAACGCCTGGCGCAGGGCGGATCACGCGGCCGACGCCACCGGGAGCACCCGGGGATTCTCGAATCCGCGCCTGATGGCGCCTGGCCACTCGTGGCCGCAGGACTACTGGCGCAAGGAAGTGGTGTCGATGCGCAACGTCTTCTCGCTGATGCGCTTCGAGTGGGCGCTGGGCCCCTCCGGAGGAGGCTGCAACAACGCGAGCGGCGTGATGGACTCGTGCGACACGACCTGGAGCACGCGCGCGCGACCGGGGTTCTACGGGTACGCGGACAAGGGCATGCCGTGGGAAGACACGGTGGTCTTCGCCAACCTGACCGGGATGGACCTCTGGCTGAACATCCCCATCGGCGCGGACGACGACTACGTCACGAAGGTCTTCCAGTTGCTGAAGTACGGAAGCGACGGTCAAGTGCCTTACACCGTGCGGACGAACGATCCGGCGGCCTGGACGCCCACTGCGACGTGGTACCCGGGACTCTTGCCTGGCCGCAAGGTGTACGTGGAGTTCACGAACGAGCTGTTCACGTACTACTCGTACGGCGACCCGCGCGGAAAGGCGGAGATTGACGCTGGAGACGTCCACCAGCTCGCCTGGGACGGGAAGCGGGACCACCCCGGGGACCGATGGGGCGCATGGAACGCCGTTCGCCTGAGCTTGCTCGGTCGCAGGGTGTGGGGCGACGCGGCGATGCAGGACACCATCCGCATCGTCTACGCGAACCAGGGCGACTGGGGCGGCTGGGGCGGCACCAGGCGGGCCTGGACTACGTGACGGCCGTCTGGGGACCTGGATCCCGATTCGACACCATCGCCGGCTTCCCAAATCCCAGGAAGCCGGTCGGCCATTACCTCCACGACCTCTCCGGGAGCTTCTACCTCCACGCCCCCATGAACGACGGCGTCCCGACGGCGACCTCGGTCGGCAAGATTGGCACCCTCGGGGTCCTCGGCGACGGGTCGGGCTTCCTCGGCGAGCTCAAGCGCGCGCTCAGCGTCAAGGGTGGGAACCAGGGGAAGTGGGAGCAATCCATCTACCAGCTGCACGAGACGGGAGAGAAGCTGGCGGCGCGCCACGGCGTCCGCTTCACCTCGTACGAGACCGGCATCGAGATCTTCAAGCCCGGTCAGGTGGGCGCGGCGTGGTCCGACCCGGAGATGAGGGTCATCTACTACAACCTGCTCGCGCACATGCGGACCATGCCCCACGCCGACGTCGCCGTGCAGAGCGCCACCGTGCGCGGCGTCCGCACCACGAACGAGCTTTCGCGTTCCTATTCGGCCGCCGATGGATTTCCCTGGCCCCTGACCGGAACCCCCTCGCCGACGCCCATGTGGCAGGCCGTGATGGACTTCGCCGCCGGGCGGTGAACGACCTGATTGGGTGCACCGCACGATCGCCACCCTGACCTGGTGACACCGGATTCCGGATGCACCCGGGTCGTGGCACGGCGACGACGCAGATCGTGTGATAGCCTCGTCGACAATGAGCGGGTACCGGTCCGCCCCGGGCCAGGGGCCAATTCACGCGTCGTACGAGACCGACGAGGCGCTGGACGAGGCGCGCGCGCCCACGCTCCGCGCCGGCTCCAGTTCATGGCCGGGGCCGTGGCACGTGGGAAGCTCCTCTTCGCCGCGATCCTGGTCGTGGGCTTCGCGGGTCTCGGGGTCTACTACGCGACGAAGACCCCGCTCTACCGGGTCAGCACCACGCTCCTCACCCAGCGCCAGCAGGCGATGCCGTCCATCGTCCGGGCCAGCGTCCCGAACGAGCTGCCCACCAAGGCCGCCTTCGAGCTCATCCAGCGGCGGGAGAACCTGGTCTCGCTGCTCAAGCAGACGAACGTCTACAACCCCTCGAGCCCCGCTCCGAAGTCGGACTGGATGATCCGGCTGGAGCTGGCGGCCGCGCGCCTCTGGAGCGGCTCCGCGCCCGCCCGAGGACCCGCTCAACGTCCTCGTCCTCCGGCTCAAGAAGGCGCTCACCGTCGAGACGGGCGACGGCACCGTGACCATCTCGGTGGACTGGCCCGACGCCCAGCAGGCCTACCAGCTCGTCGAGGCCGCCCTCCAGAACTTCCTCGAGGCCCGGCAGCTCCAGGAGATCACCGCCATCGACGACACCATCACCCTGCTGCAGGGGCGGGTGTCGACGCTGCGCCAGGAGCTCGACGCGGCCATCGCCGGTCCGTTCCCCGCGTGGTGGCCGCCCCGGCGTCCGACGCGCCTCGCCGCGCGCGGCGCCGCCCCGCGGCGCCGCGCCGGTCAGCGACGGCCTGGCGGTCCTGAAGGCCAATCTCGACGCGAAGGAGCGCGCCCTCCGGGACATGGAGGACTTCCGCCGCCGCCGCCTCCTCGACCTGCAGGCCCAGCTCGACGAGAAGCGGGGCGTCTACTCCGACGCCCATCCCAACATGGTGGCGCTGCGCAACGAGATCGCCGGGCTCTCCCGCGAGTCGCCGCAGATCGCCGCGCTGCGGGAGGAGGAGCAGGCGCTCCGCCGCGAGTACAACGAGCGGGCCGCGCTGGAGAGCCGGCAGGCGAGCTCCAGCACGGCTCGACCGGAGCCCGCGCCAGGTCGTCATCGCTCCGGGCTCGGAGACCGAGGCCGTGCGGGAGGCCCGCTTCCGCTACCAGCAGATGGTGGAGCGGGTGAACGCGGCCCAGCTCGACCTGGACAGCGCTCGCGCCGCCTTCAAGTACCGCTACAGCGTGGTCTGGCCGGCGGAGGTCCCGCGCCGGCCGGTGAGCCCCAATCCCCTCAAGATCTTCGGGCTGGGAGGCTTCCTCGTGCTCGCGCTGGCGCTCGGCGCCGCGGTCTGGCGGGAGTCGCGCACGGGCCAGATCTTCACCCGCTCGCAGATCGAGATCGGCCTCGACCTCCCGGTGCTGGCCGAGTTCAACAGGGAGCCGTAGGGGCCTCGAGCACGACGGTCCCTTTCGTCCGTGCGCCTCCTCGGGGAGGCGCCGGGCCAGCCCGCAGGGGACGCGGGCATCATCGTCGCCAGCGGGTCTCGACCCGCGGCCAGGGGGAGAAGGCTTCATGACGAGAGTCGGATTGATCGGCGCAGGCAAGATGGGCATCTCGCACTACGCGATCCTCGGCGCGCACCCGCGCGTGAAGGTCGCCGCCGTCTGCGACAGCTGTCGCTACGTCACCTCGGCGCTGCGGAAGCACACCGGCGTCGAGACCTTCAAGGACTACCGCAAGATGATCGAGGCGGGCGGGCTCGACGCGGTGTTCGTCGCCACGCCCAGCGCCACCCACTTCGAGGCGGCGACGCACGCGCTCGAGCAGGGGCCTGCACGTCTTCGTCGAGAAGCCGCTCTGCCTCGACCCGGCCCAGAGCGCCGCAGCTCGCCGAGCTGGCGCGGCAGAAGGGCAAGGCCAACCAGGTCGGCTACCACAACCGCTTCATCGGCACCTTCCAGGAGACGCGGCGGCTCGTCCGCGCCGGGGCCATCGGCGACGTCTACCACGTGACCGGCAGCGCCTTCGGCCAGGTCGTCATCCGGCCCAAGACCGGCATGCACCTGGCGCGCGAAGAAGTCGGAGGGCGGCGGCTGCCTGCACGACTACGCGTCCCACGTCGTCGACCTCATGAACTTCGTCGTGGGCGTGCCCCGGCGAGGTCGCGGCCGCGGACTTGCGGCGCATCTTCTCCAAGGACGTCGAGGACGCCGTCTACGCCACCTTCCGCTACGCCGACGGGTCGAGCGGCAAGCTGGAGACGAACTGGAGCGACGACAGCCACCGCAAGATGAGCACCACGCATCACGGTCTACGGCACCAAGGGCAAGATCGTCGCCGACCGGCAGGAGTGCCGGGTCTTCCTGCGGGAGGGCGCCGGACTTCGAGACGTACCGGCCGGGCTGGACCATCCGCTACATCACCGACCTCCAGAAGCCGGTGGCGTTCTACCTCCGGGGCGAGGAGTACTCGGCCCAGATCGACGCCTTCGTCGACGCGGTCGGAGCAGGGGACCGCCGAGCACGAGAACTCGTTCGCGAGCGCCTAGCGAGACCGACCGCGTCATCGACCAGATCCAGAAGGCCGGCCAGGAGAGGAGCTAGCCATGGACCGCATCCTCTTCGGCGACAACCAGTTCTTCGGCGTGAACCACATGTCGGAGGAGAAGGCCCGGGCGCAGGCGATGCAGTTCAAGGACACCGCGTCGATCATGCGCGTGCTCGACATCGCCTACGACAGCGGCATCCGGATCTTCATGTGCACGACCCACGACCGGGTCGGCGAGATCGCCGACATCGTGCGCGGCAACCCCGGACGCTACCCGGACTTCGAGTTCTACCCGTGCATGCCGTACGCCCACAAGTACGCCAACTCGGTGGGCGAGGTGGGCATCCTCGAGACCATCAAGCGCTTCGCGCCGGGCGGCCTCGTGGAGACGCTGTTCAAGGGCGCGGTCTCGGCGGTCACCCAGGACATCTACAAGCTGATGGAGATCCTGGTCGACGCGGAGATGAAGCGCTTCGCCGGCGTGAAGACCCCGGTGATCTTCGTCCAGAACGTGGTCACCGACCTCCTGCTCGGCCTCGGGCTCGACGACGTCTTCCCGGCCTTCGCCCACCACATCCAGCGCAAGTACGGCGCCGAGGCGGGCTTCATCACCATGAACCTGCCGCGGCTCGTCGACGCCCTGGAGAAGAAGGGCATCGACGAACCCCATCGTCTGCGCCAACATCAACAAGATCGGGTTCCGCATGTCCGGCGGCGTCGACGCCTACCGCGACCTGCTCCGCCAGCGCCGCTGCCGCGCCATCGCCATGTCGGTGTTCGCCTCCGGCGCCATCCCGGCCAAGGAGGCCATCGACTGGGTCTGCGGGCTCGAGGGGCTCGACTCGATCGTGTTCGGCGCGTCGTCCTCGGCGAACATCCGCCAGACGAAGTCGCTCATCGATCAGGCCTGGCCGGCCGCCTAGGGGGCGCGCCCGGGGAGGGCCCGCCAGAAGCCCTCCAGCCACGCCGACAGCTCGGCGGCGCGTCCCATGGCGTCGCTTGCGGGCGACGCGGCCCCGGACCGCCTCGATCGCGGCCGGCAGCGTCGAGAGGTCGTCGACCGTGGTGGCCAGCCCGCCCTCCGACAGCTTCTCCGCGAACGGCACCTGGTGCTCGTCCACGTGCTCTCCCCACCGCGCGCGGCGGGGAACCATGATGGGGTGCTTGCCCTGCTGGATGCAGACGAGCGTCGAGCCGGCGCCGGCGTGGGTGATGACCACGCTGGAGGCACGCGGACGTGCTCGCAGAGGGCGCCGAAGGAGACGTACCGCTCGTAGCGCGCGTGGCGGGGCTCGTAGGTGCAGGCGCCCAGCTGGACGAGGAAGTCCTCCCCGACGACGCCGCTCGCCTGCAGCTCGTCCACGGCGCGCGCCAGGCGGTCGAACGGGTGGACCTCCATCCCCATGATCACGAAGATCGACACGATCCTCCCGTGATGCTCCACGCCCGGGTAGCGATCCACCAGCTCCGGCCACTGGACCAGCATCCTCGTCGCGAAGGGCTTCACCATCCGTGCGGTGAGGGAGATCTCGGTGATGCGGGTGATGGATTCCACGAAGACGGTGGGGATGCCGAGGAGGCGCGCCAGCCAGAGGAACGGCGCGGCCACGCCCGATCCGGTGGTGAGGATCATGTCGGGCCGGTTGGTGCGGAGGAGCTTCGCCGCCAGCGCCAGGTTCCGGAGCAGGTTGGGGACGTTGCGCACGGTGGGATGGGCGGCCCAGTAGACCTCCTTCTCGTCCTTCAGGAGGTACTGCGCGTCCGCCGTGGGGAAGCTCACCCAGAAGCGGTCCTTGTCCCCCCAGAAGTCCCGCAGGCAGAACATCTCGAAGATGTGGCCGCCGGACGAGGCGATGAGGAGGAGCCGCCGGGGCGCACCCGCGCCGCTGGCGGCCGCGGGCGCCTGTGTCGGGTCGGGAGGCGCCATGGGCAGGAGTCTCTCAGCGGAGGCGGGGAGGGGCGAGTTTTTTGGCCCGCCGGACCGCCGCCTAGGGGAGGTTCGCCAGGAACTTCACCAGCTCCGGCACCACCCGGCCTGGCCGGTCGCGTTCAGGTGGCCGCTGTCGCTCGTGTACTCCGGGCACAGGGCCGGCACGCCGCCCGACAGCTCGCGCCTGCCGCCCGGACAGGTCGACTCGAGGAGCGCGAGGTCGAAGACGTCCGACCCGTAGGCGGCCCGGACCCGCGCGCTGAAGGCCTCGCGGACGACGTTGTAGGCGCCGTTCGAGACGGTCTCCAGGGGCGCGGTGAAGTGGACGAAGTGGACGTCCGGGTACTGGGCCTTCACCGACGTGATCATCGACTGGTAGGCGCTGAAGAGGGCAGCCGGGTCGGTGCTCCCGTCGAAGTCGACGAAGCAGAACTTCATGAAGGCGATGTCGACCTTGGCGCCGGAGCCGCCGGCCAGGTCGTCCTTGAACGTGGTGATCTTCTGCATCGGGCTGCCGTTCAGCAGGGCGAGCTTCATCGACTCGGCCCACACGCCCGCGCGCATCAGGTCGGGCTTCAGGCCGCCGATGGAGGCGTTCATGTTGATGATGGTGGGCTTCGGCCCGCTCACGCCCTGCGAGCAGATCCCGCGACGCCGTCCATGATGTTCTCGCCCACCGAGGCATGCTCGAACAGGATCGCGTGGCGCGAGAGCACGTCGAACTGGGCTGCGAGGTCGGTGGCCGGGAGCGGCTGCGCCGTCACGGTCACCGTCGCGGTGGCCGACCGGGTCGCATCGGCGACCGACGTCGCCACCACGTGGAAGGTCCCGGCCTGGGCGGGAGCCTGGTAGAGGCCACCCGAGTCGACCGAGCCGCCCGCCGAACCCTCGGAGACCGTCCACGTGACCCGCGTGTCGGAGGTGCCGGAGACGCCGCTGGTGAACTGGATCGATCCTCCCGTGGTCACGGAGCGGGACTGGGGCGAGATCGAGACCCCCACGACGGCGGGCTGGGAGGCGGTGACGGTCACGGCGGCCGTCGCGGACTTGGACGCGTCGGCGAGCGAGGTCGCGACGACGTGGAAGGTCCCGGCCTGGGCGGGGGCCCGGTAGAGGCCATTCGAATCGATCGTGCCGCCGCCGCTCTCGGCGACGTCCCAGCGCACGGCCAGATTGGAGGCCCCGCTCACCGTCGCGACGAAGCCCTGCGTTCCGGATGGGGAGACCTGCGCGGCCGGAGGGCTGACCACGACGGCCACGGTGGCGGGATCCCCCGGTATCCCCGGGTAGCCCGGGCTGCGCGGGGGTGGGCGTGCCGCTGCAGGCGCCCAGCACCAGCAGGGTGGCGAACGCCAGGGCGGCGCGTCGAACGGAACTGGCCGGGTTCATGGTCATCCCTTTCTGCGCGGGTGTCGCCTTCGCCGTTCACGCGCTGCACGGACTGCGCGGATCGGTGGCATGGCGCCGCATTCTCTTAACGGGGCCCTGGCCATCGGCATCGAATCGAGCGCGTCCCCGTCGAGATGCCTCCAACGGGCGCCCCCCCAACGCACGGCCCGCGAGCCGGATCAATTGGAGGGCGTGTACACGCCGCAGACGGGCCGGACGACCCCGCCGTCCACGCCGCCGTTGCGATCCTGCAGCCAGGGGGCTCTGCGCCGGCCCGGTGCTGCTGTAGGTGACCGGCTTGTAGCGGTTGACGCCGGGTCGCGAAAGGGCGTCCTGGCTGGTGTCGCCCCAGATTCCTATCCAGTAGGTGCCCGGTGGGAGGGCGACGGGCGTGGCGAGCGGAAGATTGCGCCAGGCGCCGCCGACGATGCTGGAGACCTCGGGAGTCACGGCGATCAACGCCCCCGGTGCGCCACCGCGTCGGCATAGACGAGACCGCGCACGCGCATGGCGGAGCCCGGAGCATCTGCCACCGAGTAGAAGTAGGTGCGGATGGACGTGAGGAGTCCAGGCTCCGTCAGGGTGGCCGGCTGGACCTGCTGGTTGTTCGCGAGGGGCCAGTTGTGTGAGGCATAGGAGAAGCCATCGATGGTGTCGTATCCGAAGACGCGCGAGATGCTCCCCGCGACCATCACGGCGAGATTCGCGGTGCGAGTCACCCCGCCGTAGCTCGCGCTGACGGTGACGTTGGCCGTGGCAGTCACCGCCGCGGTCGCCACGGAGAAGGTGGCCGAGGTCGCGCCGGCAAGGACGGCGACGCTTGCCGGGACCGTTGCCGCCGCGGCACCGCTGCTGGAAAGCGTGACCATGGCGCCGCCCGCGGGCGCGACGGCGGAAAGCCGGACCGTGCCGGTCGAGCCCGTTTCGCCCACGACGCTGGCGGGATTGAGGGAGACCGAGGCGAGGGTCGCGACGACCGGCGCAGGATTGACCGTCAGGGTGGCAGACCGGGTGGCCCCGCCTCCGGAGGCGGAGATTCGGACGGAACCCGAGGTGGTCACCGGTCTCGTCGTCACCGGGAAGGTCGCGCTCGTCGCGCCGGCTGGCACCGTCACGCTGGTCGGTACGGTCGCCATCGAGGTCAGGCTGCTGGTGAGCGTGACGCGGAATCCCGCCGCCGGAGCCGCGACGTTGATTGCGACGGTGCCGATGGCCGAGGTGCCTCCTCCACGCTGGGCGATTGAGCGCCAGCGACAGCACCGCGATCCGGAGTACGGTCAGCCGGGCCGTCCGGGTCGTCCGGAAAGGGATGCCGTGATCGTCGCGGTGGTGTTGCTCGTACGGACCGTGGTCGCCACGGCGAAGGTGGCCGAGGTCCGCGCCGGCAGGTACGGCGACGCTCGCGGGGACCGACGCCACCGCGGCGCTGCTGCTCGCGAGCGTGACCACGGCGCCGCCGGCCGGAGCGGCGGAGGAGAGGGTGACCGCGCTGGTCGAGCCCGTTCCGCCCACGACGCTGGCGGGATTGAGGGAGACCGAGGCGAGGGTCGACGACGACCGGCGCAGGATTCACCGCCAGGATCGCGCGTGCGCGTCCCGCCGCCGTAGGCCGCGGTGACCGTGACGTTGGCCGTGGCAGTCACCGCCGTGGTCGTCACGGCGAAGGCGGCCGAGGTCGCGCCGGCAGGACCGTGACGCTCGCGGGGACCGCCGCCGCCGCGGCGCTGCTGCTCGCGAGCGTGACCACGGCGCCGCCGGCCGGAGCGGCGGAGGAGAGGGTGACCGTGCCGGTCGAGCCCGTTCCGCCCACGACGCTGGCGGGATTGAGGGAGACCGAGGCGAGGGTGACGACGACCGGCGCAGGATTGACCGCCAGGCTCGCGGTGCGCGTCCCGCCGCCGTAGCCGCGGTGACCGTGACGTTGGCCGTGGCAGTCACCGCCTGGTCGTCACGGCGAAGGTGGCCGAGGTCGCGCCGGCCAGGACCGTGACGCTCGCGGGGACCGCCGCCGCCGCGCTGCTGCTCGCGAGCGTGACCACGGCGCCGCCCGCCGGAGCGGCGGAGGAGAGGGTGACCGTGCCGGTCGACCCGGTTCCGCCCACGACGCTGGCGGGATTGAGGGAGACCGAGGCGAGGGTGACGACGACCGGCGCAGGATTGACCGCCAGGATCGCGGTGCGCGTCCCGCCGCCGTAGCCCGCGGTGACCGTGACGTTGGCCGTGGCAGTCACCGCCGTGGTCGTCACCGCGAAGGCGGCCGAGGTCGCGCCGGCGAGGACCGTGACGCTCGCGGGGACCGACGCCGCCGCGGCGCTGCTGCTCGCGAGCGTGACCACGGCGCCGCCGGCCGGAGCGGCGGAGGAGAGGGTGACCGTGCCGGTCGACCCGGTGCCGCCCACGACGCTGGCGGGATTGAGGGAGACCGAGGCGAGGGTACGACGACGGCGCCGGTTGACGCCAGGTTCGCGGTCCGCGTGGACCCTCCGTAGACCGCGGTGATCTGTGACGTTTGCCGCAGCAGGTCACCGCCGTGTCGTCACGGCGAAGCCAGCCGAGGTCGCGCCGGCAAGGACCGTGACGCTCGCGGGGACCGACGCCACCGCGGCGCTGCTGCTGGCGAGCGCGACCACGGCGCCGCCGGCCGGAGCGGCGGAGGAGAGGGTGACCGTGCCGGTCGAGCCCGTTCCGCCCACGACGCTGGCGCGGATTGAGGGAGACCGAGGCGAGGGTGACGACGACCGGCGCGGGATTGACTGCCAGGATCGCGGTCGCGTCCCGCCGCCGTAAGCCGCGGTGACCGTGGCGTTGGCCGCGGCAGTCACCGCCGTGGTCGTCACGGCGAAGGTCGCCGAGGTCGCGCCGGCCAGGACCGTGACGCTCGCGGGGACCGCTGCCGCGGCGTTGCTGCTGGAGAGCGTGACCACGGCGCCACCCGACGGAGAGGCGGAGGAGAGGGTGACCGTGCCGGTCGAGCCCGTTCCGCCCACGACGCTGGCGGGATTGAGGGAGACCGAGGCGAGGGTGACGACCACCGGCGCCGGATTCACCGCCAGGCTCGCGGTGCGCGTCCCGCCGCCGTAGGCCGCGGTGACCGTGACGTTTGCCGTGGCAGTCACCGCCGTGGTCGTCACGGCGAAGGTGGCCGAGGTCGCGCCGGCGAGGACCGTGACGCTCGCGGGGACCGCCGCCGCGGCGTTGCTGCTCGCGAGCGCGATCACGGCGCCGCCCGCCGGAGCGGCGGAGGAGAGGGTGACCGTGCCGGTGACCCGGTTCCGCCCACGACGCTGGCGGGATTGAGGGAGACCGAGGCGAGGGTGACGACGACCGGCGCCTGGTCGACCGCCAGGATCGCCGTCCGCGTGGACCCTCCATAGGCGGCGGTGATCGTGGCGATCGTCGAGGCCGGCACGTCCGTCGTCGCGATGGCAAAGCCAATCGAGGTCGCGCCGGCAGGGACGGTGACGCTCGCGGGGACCGTCGCCACCGCGGCGTTGCTGCTCGCGAGCGTGACCACGGCGCCACCGGCCGGAGCGGCGGAAGAAAGGGTGACCGTGCCGGTCGAACCCGTTCCGCCCACGACGCTGGCGGGGCTGACAGAGACCGAGGAGAGGGTGACGACGACCGGCGCAGGATTGACCGCCAGGCTCGCGGTTCGCGTCCCGCCGCCGTAGCCAGCGGTGACCGTGACGTTCGCCGTGGCAGTCACCGCCGTGGTCGTCACGGCGAAGGTGGCCGAGGTCGCGCCGGCGTCCACGGTGACGCTTGCTGGCACCGTGGCCACCTCCACGTTGCTGCTCGCGAGCGCGATCACGGCGCCGCCGGCGGGGGCAACGTCGGAAAGGGTGACCGTTCCGGTCGCGCCCGTACCGCCGACCACGCTGCTGGGTTGGAGCGACACGGAGGCCGTGATTGTGCTGGCGGGCGTATAGACGCCGCAGACGGGCCGGATGACGCCGCCGTCCACGCCGCCATTGAAATCCTGGAGCCAGGGATTCTGCGCCGGACCGAGCGTGCTGTACGGGACGGGCTTGTAGCGATTGACGCCAGGTCGGGACAGCGCCTCCTGGCTGCCGTCGGCCCAGATGCCGATCCAGTAGGTCCCGGGCTCCAGCTGGATGGGGGGACTGAGCGGGAGCTCGCGCCATGCGGCGCCGACGATGTTGGTCACCTCCGGGGTCACCGCGAGCAGCGTGCCCGGGGCTCCTTGCTCGTCGGTGTAGATGAGGCCGCGAACGCGCATGGCGGAGCCAGGCGCATCCTTGACGGTGTAGAAATACGTCCGGATCGCCGTGAGGAGTCCCGGCTCCGTCAGCGTGGCCTGCTGCACCTGGTGATTGTTGACCAGGGGCCAGTTGTGAGACGCGTAGTAAAATCCGTCGGTCGTGTTGTAGCCGAAGGTCCGCGAGCCGGCGTCGAGCCGCGGCGAAGCGTCCGCCGACGGAGCGCGCCGTCCAGGGGAGTCCCCGTCGCCGCAGGACGCGAGAAGCAACACCATTGCGACGGCCCTGAGATTCCGAGTCATTCCCACCCCTCGCCTTGTTCCCGCCAGATAAACTCCCAGTTACCTTTTCCCACCTTTGCCCCACTCGCACACATCCTGTCTTCGGATGTCGTGGAGTCCCGGGACACGGGATGGAGAGCCGGCGCGGCGTTGCCTTGAGAAGGACAGGACGGCCCCCTGGATCCTGACGTTCCCTTCCGGGTAGGGGCCGAGACTGGGCGGGCGACTGCCCGTTCGTTCGGTCGAGCGGCAGGCTGGGTGGGTCAGGCTCGAGGCAGGGCGCCCCGTATCTGGAGCTCCTCGGTCCATCTTGCGGCCACTGTCTCGGCCTGCGGAGCCTGGACCAGGTCCATGTGGACGGCCGGGACGATGCAGACCGACACCCGCTCCGCGAAGCGGGACCACCCGAGATCGGGGTCGACCTGCACGCCGACTCCCAGTTCCCGGTAGAGGGCGCGAAACACCAGCACGTGCGCGCGGATCCGGCCCAGCGTGCGCTCGTACCTGCGCCCCGTCACTCGCAGCTCAGGGCTGGTGACGTCGAGATCGACGAGGCCCTCTCGCCGGGCTCGCCGATGGCCGGACCGACGCGGCGCGGCTGCGTCGACGGCGACGGAACCACGCAAGGGCCCTGGACGGCCGGATCAGGTAGGAGCCAGCCTCGCGGATCTGGGCCAGGCGCTGCGTCCGGAAGGCGCCGGGCAGCCCCCCGTCGAAGATTGCCACCTGGGCGACCTCCAGGCCCGCGCGCTCCAGCTGTCGCGCCACCTCGTAGGCCACCACCCCCCCGAAGCAGAAGCCCGCCAGGTGATACGGGCCGCTCGGCTGGATGGAACGGATCAGCGAGACGTATCGCGCGGCGATGGCCTCGATCTGGATGGAGGCGCTGTCGCCGGGGCGGTACCGGACCGGGACGTGGATGCCCACCACCGGCTGGCTGCCGCCGAGGGCCTCGGCGACGTCCTGGTAGAGCTGGATCCCGAGCAGGCAGAAGACCGGGGGCACGCCAGCCGGCTTGCGGGACAACCAGGCGACGATGGGCTCGTCGGGGTCGACCGCGGCGCCGAGAGCCCCCTGGCGATGGAGGAGACGGTGGGGGATTCGAAGAAGGCGCGGAGGGGAATCTCGAGGCCGAACTCCTGCTCGATGCGGGAGCGAGCCTGGATGGCGAGGAGGGAGGTGCCGCCGAGGGCGAAGAAGTCCTGGTCGACGCCGACGGCGTCGATGCCGAGGACGTCGGCCCAGATGGAGGCGATGCGGGCCTCGGTGTCGTCGCGCGGACGCAGGACGAGGGCGGGGACGTCGTCGGAGGCGACGTCGTCGGGGCTGGGCAGGGCCTTGCGGTCGATCTTGCCGCTGGTGGTGAGCGGGAAGGCGTCGAGCCGGGCGTAGGCCGAGGGAACCATGTACGGCGCGAGCACGCTGCGGGCCCGCTCGTAGAGCGCGAGGCGCTCCACGTCGCCCGTCCAGTAGGCGACGAGGCGAGGGTCGCCCTCGGCTCGCCTCTCGGCGACGACGACCACCTCGCGAACGCCCGGGACGGCCGCGCAGGGCGGCCTCGATCTCGCCGAGCTCGATGCGGAAGCCGCGAACCTTGACCTGGTGATTGGTGCGGCCGAGGCATTCGAAGCGCCCGTCCTCGAGGAGGCGGCCGAGGTCGCCCGTCCGGTAGAAGCGGGAGCCCGGAGGGCCGAAGGGGTCGGGGAGGAACCTCTCGGCGGTGAGGTCGGGACGTCCCCGGTAGCCGCGGGCGACGCCGTCGCCGCCGATGAAGATCTCCCCGACGACGCCGGGCGGCACGAGCGAGAGCGACGGGTCGAGCACGTAGACCCGGGTCCGGTCGACGGGGCGACCGATGGTGATGCGCGCGCCGTCCGGGAGGATGCGGTCGAGGGTCGACCAGACGGTGGTCTCGGTGGGGCCGTAGAGGTTCCAGAGCTCGGCGCCCCGCTCGAGGAGGCGGTCGGCGAGGTCGCGGCTCAGGGCCTCGCCGCCGCAGAACATCCGCAGCCCCGGCGTGCCCTTCCATCCGGCGTCGACGAGCATGCGCCAGGTGGCCGGCGTGGCCTGCAGGACGGTGAATCCTCCCGTGGCGAGCAGGTCCCCGAGGAGGCGGGGGTCCATGGAGGTCTGGCGGTCGACGATGGCGGTCGTCGCCCCGACCCAGAGCGGCCCGAAGAGCTCGAGGCCGGAGATGTCGAAGGTGGTGGTGGTGATGGCGAGGAAGCGGTCGTCCTCCCGGAGCCCGGGCTCCCGCGCCATGGAGCGCAGGAAGTTGGCGAAGCCGCCGCGCAGCACCTCCACGCCCTTGGGGCGCCCGGTCGAGCCGGAGGTGAAGAGGATGTAGGCCAGCTGCTCCGGGTCGAAGGCTTCGTCCAGCGGCGCGCCGTCGAGGCCGGCGGTGGCGGCCGCCAGGTCGTCGAGCGCGAGCAGCCGCGTCCCCGGCGGCATGGCGTCGCGCAGCGGCGAGTCCGACGGCGCGATCAGCACCTCCGGGGCGGCGTCCTCCAGGATCACGCGGACCCGTTCCACCGGGTGACCGGGGTCGACCGGGACGTAGGCCCCGCCCGCCTTGAGCGTCCCCAGCAGCGCGCACAGCTCGCGCGCCCCGCGCGGAACGGCCACGCCCACCCGCGACTCCCGGACCACGCCCAGCGAGCGGAGCTTCCGCGCCAGCCGGTTGCTCGCCGCCTCGAGCTCGGCGTACGTCAGCTTCCCGTCCGGCGCCTCCACCGCCACGTGCTCCGGCCGCCGACCCGCCTGCTCCCGGATCCGCTCCACCACGTCCGGCGCCGCCTCCGCCGGCCACGGCCCCTGCGACGCCTGGAGCACCGCCGTCGCGTTCGACCTCGTCCTGAAGCCCCACCGACTCGATCGACGTGGCGGGATCCGCCGACATCGTGTCCAGGATCCGGTGGAAATGGTCGAGGACGCGCTCCTGGACCTCGCGGGGAAACGTCGCCTTGTGGAAGACGAAGCCGACCTGGATCAGGTCGCTCGATGCCGAGTCCACGATCTGGAGTCGCAAGGTATCGCGGAGATCGCCGGTGCCTGCCTGGGGCCCGCCGAGCGACGCGGCGGCGTCGAGCGTGCATCTCCACCGCGAGCTCGCCGAACGAGGTCGGGAGTGGGGGCAGGAGGTTCAGCGTCACGTACTCCATCCCGCGGTCGCTCACGCAGGCCTGCCCGTGGCGGAGGGACTCCAGCAGCTCCGAGTGAACCCTGCGAGCCAGCGTCTCGAAGGTGTCCTCCTCCTCGACGAGGATCCGCAGGAAGACCTGCTCCATGAGGAGCCCGCTGGTCGATGCGAAGCGCGGGTTCCGGTTGGCGACGGGGGCTCCCAGCACCACCTCGCGATTGCCGGTGATGCGGTGGAGGAAGGCCGCCAGGGCCGTGGCGAACACCACCATCCTGGACAGCGGTCCATTCACGGAACGGAACGCCTCGGACCGCGTCAGCTCGAGCAGGCGCCCCCCTCGCACCGGATCCGCGTCGGTCCAGCGGACCTCGGCGGCCACCGAGGGATCGGTGCGCCGAAGGCCATACGGGCGAAGGGGCGGTGCCCCGAGGGCCACCTTGCGTTCCCAGTAGGCACGGTCCAGCTCCGCGCCGGCCGACGCCCTGTAGTGCGCCTCGAAGTCGAGGTACTCGGCGAACGAGCGAGGCGGTGGAGGCGCCTTTCCCTGGTAGAGGAGGTCCAGGTCGGCGACGGCGACCCGGAGCGAGAGCGCGTCGACCAGGATGTGGTCGGTGGCGAGGAAGAAGACGTGGTGCTCCCGGTCGAGGCGGAGGAGCGCCGCTTCCCAGCGCACCCCGTCGGAGGTGAAGGACCGGGTGCCGTGCTCGGCGACCCAGGCCTGGAGCCGTTCGGGATTCAGGTCCACGAGCGGGAGGTCGGGGGAGAGACCTCCACCAGGCGCTGGCTGGCCCCGCGCGGGCTCACGGCGATCCGGAGGAAGTCCCGCCTGGCCACGGTATCCGCCCAGGCGCGCCGGAACCGCTCGATGTCGAGGTCGCCGGTGATCGAGAGGGTGAGGACCAGGTTGTGGTAGCGGGCGTGCGGGAAGAGCTGCTGGTCCAGCCACATCAGGCTCTGTCGAGCCGTGAGGGGAACGGCGCGCGCCCGGGCCAGCCCGAGGGCGAGGGACCGCGCGTCGGCCCCCGGCGCCTCCGGGTCGGTCGCCCGGACGCTGCTCGGGCCGGCCGCGGACGGTCCTGCCGGCGCGGCGCTGGAGCCGAGCCCCGCTGGCGATGGAGGAGACGGTGGGGGATTCGAAGAAGGCGCGGAGGGGAACCTCGAGGCCGAACTCCTGCTCGATGCGGGAGCGGGCCTGGATGGCGAGGAGCGAGGTGCCGCCGAGGGCGAAGAAGTCCTGGTCGACGCCGACGGCGTCGAGGCCGAGGACGTCGGCCCAGATGGAGGCGATGCGGGCCTCGGTGTCGTCGCGCGGGCGCAGGACGAGGGCGGGGACGTCGTCGGAGGCGACGTCGTCCGGGCTGGGCAGGGCCTTGCGGTCGATCTTGCCGCTGGTGGTGAGCGGGAAGGCGTCGAGCCGGGCGTAGGCGGAGGGAACCATGTACGGCGCGAGCGCGCTGCGGGCCCGCTCGTAGAGCGCGAGGCGCTCCACGTCGCCGGTCCAGTAGGCGACGAGGCGAGGGTCGCCCTCGGCTCGCCTCTCGGCGACGACGACCACCTCGCGAACGCCCGGGACGGTCCGCAGGGCGGCCTCGATCTCGCCGAGCTCGATGCGGAAGCCGCGAACCTTGACCTGGTGATCGGTGCGGCCGAGGCATTCGAAGCGCCCGTCCTCGAGGAGGCGGCCGAGGTCGCCCGTCCGGTAGAAGCGGGAGCCCGGAGGGCCGAAGGGGTCGGGGAGGAACCTCTCGGCGGTGAGGTCGGGGCGCCCCCGGTAGCCGCGGGCGACGCCGTCGCCGCCGATGAAGATCTCCCCGACGACGCCGGGCGGCACGAGCGAGAGCGACGGGTCGAGGACGTAGACCCGGGTCCGGTCGACGGGGCGACCGATGGTGATGCGCGCGCCGTCCGGGAGGATGCGGTCGAGGGTCGACCAGACGGTGGTCTCGGTGGGGCCGTAGAGGTTCCAGAGCTCGCCGCCCCGCTCGAGGAGGCGGTCGGCGAGGTCGCGGCTCAGGGCCTCGCCGCCGCAGAACATCCGCAGCCCCGGCGTGCCCTTCCATCCGGCGTCGACGAGCATGCGCCAGGTGGCCGGCGTGGCCTGCAGGACGGTGAATCCTCCCGTGGCGAGCAGGTCCCCGAGGAGGCGGGGGTCCATGGAGGTCTGGCGGTCGACGATGGCGGTCGTCGCCCCGACCCAGAGCGGCCCGAAGAGCTCGAGGCCGGAGATGTCGAAGGTGGTGGTGGTGATGGCGAGGAAGCGGTCGTCTTCCCGGAGCCCCGGCTCCCTCGCCATGGAGCGCAGGAAGTTGGCGAAGCCGCCGCGCAGCACCTCCACGCCCTTGGGGCGCCCGGTCGAGCCGGAGGTGAAGAGGATGTAGGCCAGCTGCTCCGGGTCGAAGGCTTCGTCGAGCGGCGAGCCGTCGAGGCCGGCGGTGGCGGCCGCCAGGTCGTCGAGCGCGAGCGAGCGCGCGTCCCCGGCGGCATGGCGTCGCGCAGCGGCGAGTCCGACGGCGCGATCAGCACCTCCGGGGCGGCGTCCTCCAGGATCACGCGCACCCGTTCCACCGGGTGACCGGGGTCGACCGGGACGTAGGCCCCGCCCGCCTTGAGCGTCCCCAGCAGCGCGCACAGCTCGCGCGCCCCGCGCGGAACGGCCACGCCCACCCGCGATTCCCGGACCACGCCCAGCGAGCGGAGCTTCCGCGCCAGCCGGTTGCTCGCCGCCTCGAGCTCGGCGTACGTCAGCTTCCCGTCCGGCGCCTCCACCGCCACGTGCTCCGGGCGCCGAACCGCCTGCTCCCGGATCCGCTCCACCACGTCCGGCGCCGCCTCCGCCGGCCACGGCCCCTGCGACGCCTCGCAGCACCGTTTCCCGCTCCGGGGCGCTCATCAGGGGAAGGCGCGCCACGGGCCGGTCCGGGTCGGCGATCGCGCCCTCGAGGAGGGCCCGGAGGTGCAGGGCGAGGCGCTTCACCGTGGTGGGCCGGAACAGGTCGCGGTCGTAGTCGAAGTGAACGGCCAGCCCCTCGTCGACCTGCACCGCGTTCAGGATCAGATCGATGAGCGCCACGCCGGGATCGAGGTCGACGTCCGCCCCCACCAGTCCGCCGCCGAAGTCCACGGTGGCCTGCAGCCGGGGCTTGAAGTTGTAGGCGACGCGGAACAGGGGCGACAGGTCGATCTGGCGACCCGGGCGTGCGATGCGGATCTGCTCGTCGAGCGGGAGGCCCTGGTGGGCGAGCGCGTCCCGCGTGGCCTGGGTCGCCCGGGCGAGCAGGGTGGAGAAGGTCTCGTCGGGCGCCACGTCGGTGCGCAGGGCGAGCTCGTTCATGAAGAGGCCGACGAGCGGCTCCGTGCCCGCCTGGTCCCGCCCTCCGACCACCAGGCCGAGCACCACCGAATCGCTCTCCGTGTGGCGATGGAGCAGGGCCTGGAGGCCCGCCAGGACCACCGTGGCGAGGGAGCTTCCCTTCGCCGCGGCGAGGCGCTCCAGCCCGGCGCAGACCTCCGGCGGAAGGCTCAGGGTCTCGCGCAGCCCCTCGAACCGTTCGACCGCCGGCCGCGCCTCGTCGGTCGCGAGCTCGAGCGGAATCGGATCCCGGCCGAGGTGCTCCTTCCAGAAGGCGCGGTCGACCTCGAGCCGGGCGTCGTTCTCGGGCGAGCGCTCCCACACCGCGAAGTCGACGTAGTCGACCGGGAGCGGCTCGACCGCCTCGACGGCGGTCGCGTCCTCGGCACGCCCGGCGGTAGAAGGCGCCGAGATCCCGCAGGAGCACCTTCCGGGACCAGGCGTCGAAGACGATGTGGTGGATGGTGAGGAGAAGGAGGTGCTCCTCCTCTCCGAGCCGGACGAGCCTGGCCCGGAACAACGGGCCCTCCTCCAGGTCCATCGGTGCCCGCACGTCCACCCGCACCAGGCGCCGGACCTCGTCCTCGGGGGACGCGTGTCCGCGCAGAATCCACCGCGGGAAGCGGGACCGGCGAGGCTGGCTGGATCACCTGGACCGGGACGCCGCCGTGGGCGTGGAAGGTGGTGCGCAGGATGGCGTGGCGGGCCACCACCTGGTCGAGCGCGGTCCGCAGCTCGGGGAGGCGGAGCGCGCCGCGAAGGGAGATTCCCGTGATGGTCCGGTACGCGGGCATCCCCGGGTAGAGCTCCTCCAGGAACCAGAGGCGGGACTGCGCGAAGGAGAGGGGGTATTCCTCCCGCGGGGGCGAACGCGCGATCCGGGAGGTGGCGCCTGGAGCGGTCTCCGCCCGTGGCCTTCTCGATCAGCTCGGCGAGCTCGTGGAGGACCGGGGCCCGGAAGACGTCCTGGAATCCCAGCTCGACGCCGGTCTCGCCGTGAACGCGCGCCAGCAGCTCGATGACCGTGATCGAGGAGCCGTTCAGCGAGAAGAAGTCGTCCTCCCGGTCGACGGATTCCCGCCCGAGGACCTCTTCCCAGAATCCGGGCCAGGCGCAGCTCGAGCGCCGTCCAGCCATCTGGCGATCCATCGCGGCCTGAAACCATTCCCCCCCCTTCGAATCGACGGAGCGTCTACGGCGGCACGAGCTTCTGGTAGTCGGGCTTTCCGCTCGCGGTGAGCGGAAGCGCCGGTATCCGCCGGAAGACGAAGGAATTCTCGGTTGCCCGCAGGTCGCGGGCAAGCTCCTTCGCCAGTTCGGAGAAGAGCGCCGGATCTCCGTACTCGCAGAACACGAGCAGCCGGTCGTCGCCGGCGACCACCGCGGTCGGCCCCCGGGCCCGCAGGCGGGCCTCCACCTCGTCGAGGCTCACGCGCATCCCCAGCACCTTCCCGATGCGCTTGCTGCGCCCGGTGAGGTGCAGGAACCCGTCCTCGTCGAGGAAGCCGAGGTCGCCGGTCCGCAGCACGCCCCCCAGCTCGTCGCCACGAGCGAGGTCGGCCCGGCACTCCGCGTACCCCATCATCACGTTCGGACCGGTGTAGACGATCTCGCCCACCTCCGAGGGAGCTCCCTCGCGGCCGCCCCCGACGTCGACCGAGAGCCGGCCCCCGGGGATCGCCACGCCGACGGTGCCGGCCTTCCCGGGCAAGCGATCCGGTGGCAGGCAGGCGATCCGGGCCGTCGCCTCGGTCTGCCCGTACATGACGTGGAACCGGCCACGCCGGCGCGCCATCTCGGCGTGGAAGCGCCGGACCAGATCCGGGGCGAGGCGCCCTCCCGCCTGGGTGAGGGCGCGCAGCGAAGGCAGCTCCAGGCTCTCGAAGCCGATGCGCAGGAGCAGGTCGTAGGTGTACGGGACCCCGGGCATCGACGTGCAGTTCTGGGACCGGAACAGTCTCCAGAAGTGCGGCGAGACGACGGTCTCGTCGGTGAGGACGACGCTCGCCCCCGCGTGGAGGTGGCTGTTCAGCACCGAGAGGCCGTACGAGTAGTACAGCGGCAGGCTCGCCATCGCCCGCTCGTCCGGGTCGAGCCCGAGGGCGGTCGCGATCGACCCGGCGTTGGCCTCGACGGCGCGTCGCGTGAGGCGCACGAGCTTGGGACTGCCGGTGCTCCCCGACGTGGAGAGCAGCACCGACAGGTCCGGGTGTACCGGGGCGGCCACCTCGCCGGGCTCGCGCCACCAGAGCCGGAGATCGTCGACGGGCCCCTCCAGCCGGTACCCGGCGCCCGGAGACGTCTCGTCGACCGCCAGCACGAGCTCCGGCCGGTAGATCTCGAGGAGCCTCTGGAGGTCCGGCGGCCGGGTCCGCGAGTCGAGGAGGACCACCGCCACGCCGGCCTCCAGGCAGGCCAGGTAGGCGACGACCGCATCGAACGTGTTTCGCGAGAGCAGGAAGGCCAGGCCGCTCCTGGCGCCCGCGATCCGGCTCGCCAGCCCCACGGCGGCGGCACGCAACTCTCCGTGACTCCACTCGCGCTTCCTGCCCGGGTCGAACAGGGCCGGGCGCGACAGGATCGACGGCTGGGGAATCGAACGCCATGGATCCTCTCACCAGAGCACGGGATCACACCCCATTGGGCGTCACATGATGATGCGACGAGCCAGCAAGGGGCAGGCGCGAAGCCTCCAGGATGCGCACCGACAGCTCAGTTCCCGGCGCGCACCGCGCGGCGACGGCCGCCGGGTGCTCGCTCGTCGCCGCGAACCGGAGGAACCGCCAGGCCTCGGGGTCGTCCTGGATGGCGCGCTCGAAGCTGACCCGGATCCGGGCTCCCGGGTCGAGGTGGAACGACAAGGCCTGCACCGGCACGGACAGTCCCAGCCCCGAGGCCTTCAAGTAGGACTCCTTCAGCGTCCAGCAGGCGAGGAAGCGGTCCGGCTGGTCGGCGACGGGCAGGGCGCCGGAGTGCTCTGGCCTCGGACGGCGAGAGGAACCGTTCCGGATTCTCCAGGAGTGAACGGGCGACGCCCGAGTGCTCGACGTCGATCCCCACCGGGCCTCTCGACGCGACGGCCACGGCGACCCGCCCCGGGGTGTGGGAGAGGCTGAACGAGAGCCCGCGGTGCTCGCCGGGCTCCTCGACGAAGGGCTTGCCATGCGCCCCTGGACGGAACTGCCAGCATCGCGGCTCCACCGGGGCGAGGAGGGAAAGCGCCGAGCGAAGGAGCGCATGGGCGGCCAGGTAGGCCGTCGCGTCGGCCTCGAAGCGGAAGCGCCCCATCCTCTCCCGCTCCGGGCCGTCGAGCAGGTCGAGGCAGGCGCGCCGGGCATCCGGGTCCGCGGCCAGTCCGGGGTCGGCGTGCCAGACGTGGATCCAGCCGTCGTCGGTGGTGGGGGTGGTCATTCGGGAAGGCCGATGTCGACGGCCAATCCAGTGTACCCCCCCTGTGGAACGGGAGCACCGTCGAGGCTATCGTGTGCTCCACGATGCGACCTCCCCTCCGGAAGGCGCTCCGGCGGGGAGGGTGACGCGCCGCGCGCTACCGGTCCTGCGAGAGGACGGCCAGCATCGCATCGACGTCGACGATCTTGTCCCGCGGGGCGCCGCGCCGGGCCCCGCGCGCCACCTCCACGTCGTCGAGCCGTTTCCAGTCCTCGAAGGACACGAGCTGGACGCCCCGGTCGCGCAGCAGGGCGTCGATCGCGTCGCGCGGAGGCAGCGGGCGCGCGGCGAGCCCCGCGCCGTCGGCGACCATGTTCGCCACCACCATCGCGGAGGCGCGCTTGTGCTCGCCGATCAGCCCCTGCGGTCCGCTGCGAGCCCAGCCGACCACGTATTCGTTGGGAACCACGGCGCGGCTGACGGGATCGACGACGCGCCCTTCCACGTTGGCGACGATCCGGGCCTTCTCGTCGTAGGGAACGCCCGGGATGCGCTCGGCGGCGAAGCCGATGGCAGGAACCACCATTCCCACGTCGAGCACCGCGACGTCCCCGGTGCCCCGGGCCGCGACGCTGCCGTCCGGGCGCGTCTCCAGGCGGTTCCGCTCCAGCGCCAGGCCGGCCACGTTGCCGGCTGCGTCGGCGACGACCTCCGTCGGCGACACCAGGAAGCGCAGGTGGAGCTTCTTCGCGTCCGCGTTCGGCTGCCGGGCGGCGAAGGAGCGCAGGATCTCGAGGTTCCCGCCCTTCTCCCCCTCGGCGCAGCCCGCCAGGTCGGCCGGGTCCACGACCGGATCGGCGCCCTCCATCGCGCCCAGCTCCTTCAGCTCGGCCGGCGAGAAGGCGGCCTGCTCGGGCCCCCGGCGTCCGAGGACGAAGACCTCGCGCACCTGGCTGTGCCGCAAGGCGTCGAGCGCGTGCGCGGCGATGTCGGTCTGCTCCAGCTCGGCGCGGGTGCGCAGCAGGATTCGGGCCACGTCGATCGCGACGTTTCCATTGCCCACCACCGCGACCCTGGGAACCGACAGGTCGATCTGCGCGGCGCGGTAGTCGGGGTGGCCGTTGTACCAGCCGACGAACACGGCGGCCGGCGTGCAACGGCCGATGCCCTCGCCCGGGATGCCGAGACGCCGGTCCGCCTCGTTTCCGGTGGCGTAGACGATCTGGTGGTAGTGCCGGCGCAGGTCCTCCACGGTCAGGTCGCGCCCGAGCTGCACGTTGCCCAGGAACCGGAACGTGGGGCGGGCTGCGGTGCTCGCGAAGACGCGGGCCACCGACTTGATCTTCTGGTGGTCGGGGGCGACACCGCCTCGAACCAGCCCGTACGGGGTGGGAAGCCGGTCGAAGACGTCGACGTCGACAGGGGTATCGGTGCGCTTCAGGAGCGCTTCTGCGGCGTAGAATCCCGCGGGGCCGGAGCCGACGATCGCGATGCGCATGGCAGTCCGGTCATCCTAACGCGCCTCGTCTACGCCTGCAGCGCCTGCTCGAGAAGCTCCATGTGGTGGCGGTCCTGCATGGCGAGCGCGGAGAAGAGGCCTTGCACTCCCGGCTCCACGCTTCGCGCCAGGTACTCCGCATGGATCGACGCGAAGCGGCTCTCGAAGTCGATGACGCGCAGGAGGATGCTCCGCGGGCTGCCGCTTCCCGGGCCCTCGGCCTCCTCGGCCGCCATCGAGGCGAGCTCTGCCTCCATCGCGCCCAGGAGGGCGGGGAGGTTCGCCGCGGTGCCGTCGTCCCACGCCGCCTGCACGTCGTGGCGAGACAGGGTGCGGATCCGGTAGGCGTGCTGTTCCTCCTCCGCGGCGAGCCGGAGGAAGAGGTCGCGGAGCGCGGGCCGATCCGCGTAGCGGGACGCGAGGCCGCCGTAGATCGTCTGCACGAGGACCTCGATGCGGGCCGCGGCTTCCAGGCATTCCTTGGGCGTCATTCCCCTCGATGGTAGCTGACCCCAACGGGCCGGTGGACGGCCGCGCATCGGGGTACCCATCGAGGACGGATTCGACCCTACGGCGGGGCAGGGCTCCCGATGACCTGGTACCGGATGGAGCGGTCGGTCGCATCGAGGATGGCGATGCGCCAGCCCCGGAACTCGATGACCCGGCTCCGGCTCAGGTCGAGGGTCACCTCCGCGCGATACTCGGGGCGCGGGTCCTCGACGCCGTTGGCGATCTTGTGCTCCTCGTAGCGCACCCGGATGGTGCTCTTGCCGGCCGGATCCGACCCGAGGAGCCCCAGGTACACGAATTCGGCGGTCAGCCCGTCCACCCGCGGCTTCGGCACCATGGACGTGACGACCAGGGTCGTGCTCCGGTTGCTCACCATCGGGTTCCCGACGGCGGCTTCCGTCGCCTCGCCGGGCCGGTCGTAGGTGTCGATGCGCGGAGTGGGGGGGCTGGAGGCGCAACCGGCGAGCGCGAACGCCACCGCCAACGCGACGAGTCTGGTCATGGCTTTCCCGGGAGCATGAGGTGGCAGCACTGTACGGGATGCGGGGGCTCGAGGGGGTCATCCCGTCGGGGAGGGATGGGGGTCGTGCGACACCCCGGGTGCCAGGCGTCACCGGGAGTCAAGGGTGGATCCCCTGTCGTTTCCGGAGATTGGGGGATCCGGGCCCGGGCCCGTCGATTGCTGACCCCTGGATCTCCATGCCTTCCGTTCGGCGCCCCTGGTTCCTCCCCGTGCTCGCGGCCGGGTCCTGCCTCGTTGCCGCATGCCAGGGCCCGCAGCCCCAGGCGGCGAGGAGCCTCGACCGCCTGAACTGGTCGGACAGGAATCTCGGGGTCCTGAACCAGTTGATGAAGGACCACGGGCCCGGTGGCCGCTTCCAGGACGCAGGGAAGCCCGCCTACGTCGTCCTCGACTGGGACAGCACCACCGCCCAGTTCGACGTCGAGGAGGCCGTGCTGCGCTTCCAGGCGGACGGCCTCCGGTACAAGCTGACGAAGGAGCAGTTCCGGGCGATCCTGCCCGACTCGGTGAACGGAGTGACCCCGGTTCATCCTGCAAGGGCGGGACGAGAACGCCGGCGTGACGCGGCCGGGTCCCGAGACCATCCTGCTCGGCAAGGTCGCCCCGCAGCTGCTCGCAGACCCCTGAGGTCCTCGCGTCAGCCCTCGTCGGGCAAGGGCTCGAGCGCCACCAGCTGGGTGCCCTCCGCGACCATGGACCCGGCCTCGAAGTGGACCACCGAGACCCGCCCGTCCCGCGGGGAGATCACCGTGTGCTCCATCTTCATCGCCTCCAGCACGAGGAGCGGAGCCCCCTTCTTCACGTCGGACCCGGGCTGCACCATCACCGCCACGATCTTGCCCGGCATGGGGGCGACCAGGCTGCCGGCTCCGACGTCGCGCTCCGCCGCCGCGTCGGGGTCGTGCAGCGCGAGCCGGTGCCCGCGCCCCTGGATCATCACCACCCGGTCGACGCCGTTCCGCACCACGGTGGCGCGGATGCGGGCGCCGCCCACGTCGGCCACCAGCTCGTCGGGGCCGCTGCGCCCGAGACGCGCCGTCACCCGCCCCCCGGGGAGGTCGAGGAGCACCGCGTCGGCCCGGTAGTGGGCCACCACCCGGACCAGCTCGCCCGCGTCCACGAAGGTGAGGGTGTGGTGGTAGTCGGCGTTGAGCCGCCAGCCGTCGGTGCGGTTCCACGGTGAGTACGGGTCCTCCGAGGTCCGCGCGGCCCGCTCGGCCTCGGTGGCGCGCCGCCGGATCTCGTCGAGGCAGGCGACCGCCAGCACGGTGTCGCTGGCCCGGCCCTCGTGGCCGACCAGGTCGTCCCGGTGGCGATCGAGGAAGCGGGTGTCGAGCTCGGCCGCGGCGTAGGCCGGGTGGGCCGCCACCGCGCCCAGGAAGGCGAGGTTGGTGGTCACGCCGACCACCTGGTACTCGGCGAGCGCGGTGCGCAGCCGGCGGACCGCGCGCGGCGCGGCTCGTGTCCCAGACCACCAGCTTGGCGATCATCGGGTCGTAGTGGATGGTGACCGCGTCTCCCTGGCGGACGCCGGTGTCCACCCGGACGTGCGCCGACTCGCGGGGCGGCCGGAGGTGGGCCAGCACGCCGATGGACGGCAGGAAGTCGCGGGAGGGGTCCTCCGCGTAGACGCGCGCCTCGATGGCGTGCCCGGTGATGGCGAGCGCCTCCTGCCGCAGGGGAAGGGGCTCCCCGGCCGCGACGCGGAGCTGCCACTCGACCAGGTCCTGCCCGGTGATCATCTCGGTGACCGGGTGCTCGACCTGGAGGCGGGTGTTCATCTCCATGAAGTAGAAGCGGCCGTCCTCGTCGAGGAGGAACTCCACCGTCCCGGCGCCCACGTACCCGATGGCGCGGGCGGCGGCGACGGCGGCGCGCCCCATCTCCTCCCGCGTGGCCGGATCGAGCCCGGGTGCGGGCGCCTCCTCGAGCACCTTCTGGTGACGACGCTGGATCGAGCAGTCGCGCTCGAAGAGGTGCACGGCGTTCCCCTGGGTGTCCGCGAACACCTGGACCTCGACGTGGCGCGGCCGGCCCAGGTATCGCTCGAGGAGCACGCGGTCGTCGCCGAAGGAGGCCAGCGCCTCGCGGCGGGCCCCGGCCAGCGCGTCGGCGAAGGACGCGGCGTCGGCCACCACCCTCATGCCCTTGCCCCCGCCCCCGGCCGTGGCCTTCACCAGCACCGGCCACCCGATCCGTTCCGCCTCCCGCGCCAGCCGCTCCGGCGCCTGTTCCTCGCCGTGATAGCCCGGGACGAGCGGGACGCCGGCCTCCTCCATGATGCGCTTGGCGGCGCTCTTCGATCCCATGGCGCGGATCGCCTGCGGAGGGGGGCCGATGAAGGTGATGCCGGCCGCGGCGCAGGCCTCGGCGAAGGCGGCGTTCTCGGAGAGGAACCCGTACCCAGGGTGAATGGCGCGCGCGCCGCTCCGGCGGGCGGCGTCGACGATGGCGCCGGCCTGGAGGTAGCTCTCGCGCGCCGCGGGCGGGCCGATGCGGAAGGCCTCGTCGGCCATGGCCACGTGCATCGCCCCCTCGTCGGCGTCGGAGTAGACCGCCACGGTGCGGATGCCCATGCGCTGCGCCGTCCGGATCACGCGGCAGGCGATCTCCCCGCGGTTCGCCACCAGGATCTTGTCGAACATGCGCACCCCTACATCCGGAAGACGCCGAAGGTGGTGGGCTCGATCGGCGCGTTGAGCGCCGCCGAGAGGCCGAGCGCCAGCACGTTGCGGGTCTCGGCGGGGTCGATGATGCCGTCGTCCCACAGGCGGGCGCTCGCGTAGTAGGGGTGGCCCTGGGTCTCGTACTGCTCGCGGATGGGGGCCTTGAAGCGCTCCTCGTCCTCCCGGGGCCAGGTCTCCCCGCGCGCCTCCATGGCGTCGCGCTTCACCTGGGCGAGCACGCTCGCCGCCTGCTCGCCGCCCATCACCGAGATGCGGGCGTTGGGCCACATCCAGAGGAAGCGCGGCGAGTAGGCCCGGCCGCACATGCCGTAGTTCCCGGCGCCGAAGCTGCCGCCGAGGATGAAGGTGAACTTGGGAACCTTGGCGCAGGCCACCGCCGTCACCATCTTGGCGCCGTCCTTGGCGATGCCGCCGGCCTCGTACTTCGAGCCCACCATGAACCCGGTGACGTTCTGCAGGAACACGAGCGGGATGCCGCGCTGGGCGCAGAGCTGGATGAAGTGGGCGCCCTTGAGCGCCGACTCGGAGAAGAGGATGCCGTTGTTGGCGACGATCCCCACCGGGTAGCCGTAGACGTGGGCGAACCCGCACACGAGCGTGGTGCCGTAGAGCCGCTTGAACTCGTCGAGCTCGGAGCCGTCCACCATCCGGGCGATGACCTCCCGGACGTCGTAGGGCTTGCGGGCATCGGTGGGGACCACGCCGTGGATCTCCGACGGGTCGTGGAGCGGCTCGGAGGGCGGGCGCAGCGCCAGCTGCGGGCGCTTCACCGAGTTCAGGGCGCCCACGATGCGGCGGGCGATGCGCAGCGCGTGCGCGTCGTCGGTGGCGTAGTGATCGGTGACGCCCGAGGTCCGGCTGTGGACGTCGGCCCCGCCCAGCTCCTCGGCGGTGACCACCTCGCCGGTGGCCGCCTTCACGAGCGGCGGCCCCGCCAGGAAGATCGTCCCCTGCTTGCGGACGATGACGCTCTCGTCGGACATGGCCGGCACGTAGGCGCCCCCGGCGGTGCAGGAGCCCATCACCACCGAGATCTGCGGGATGCCGGCGGCGGAGAGGTTCGCCTGGTTGAAGAAGATGCGCCCGAAGTGGTCGCGATCGGGGAACACCTCGTCCTGGGTGGGCAGGTTCGCCCCACCGGAGTCCACCAGGTAGATGCAGGGGAGCCGGTTCTGCGCCGCGATCTCCTGGGCGCGCAGGTGCTTCTTCACCGAGATGGGGAAGTAGGAGCCGCCCTTCACGGTGGCGTCGTTGGCGACGAGCATGCACTCCCGGCCGCTGACCCGCCCGATCCCCGTGACCAGCCCGGCCGACGCGACGTCGCCGCCGTACATCCCGTAGGCGGCGAGCTGCGACAGCTCGAGGAAGGGGGCGCCCACGTCGAGGAGCTGCCGGATGCGCTCCCGGGCCAGGAGCTTGCCCCGCTCGGTGTGCTTGGTCGCGGGCCCGCTCGCCCCCGCCGAGCTCGACCGTGCGCGACCTTGGATCGCAGGTCGGCGACGAGGCCGCGCATGGCCTCGGCGTTTCGCCGGAACTCGGGCGAGTTCGTGTCGATGGTGGTGTCGAGGGCGCTCATGGCAGGACCTTCCTCCGCGGCGGGTCGCCGATCAAGCCGTCTCCTGGAAGAGCTCCCGGCCGATGAGCATGCGCCGGATCTCGCTCGTGCCGGCGCCGATCTCGTAGAGCTTGGCGTCGCGCAGGAGCCGGCCGGTGGGGTAGTCGTTGATGTACCCGTTCCCGCCCAGGCACTGGATGGCGTCGAGCGCCATCTGGGTGGCCCGCTCCGAGGCGTAGAGGATGGCGCCGGCCGCGTCCTTGCGGGCGGTCTTGCCGGCGCTGCACTGCTTCGCCACGGCGTACACGTAGGCGCGGCAGGCGGAGAGGGTGGTGTACATGTCGGCCAGCTTGCCCTGGATGAGCTGGAACTGGCCGATGGCCTGGCCGAACTGGTGGCGCTCGTGGACGTAGGGAACCACCACGTCGAGGCAGGCCTGCATGATCCCCAGCGGCCCGCCGGCGAGCACCGCCCGCTCGTAGTCGAGCCCGCTCATCAGCACGTTCACGCCCCGTCCCACCTCGCCGACCACGTTCTCCGCCGGCACGCGGCAGTCCTCGAAGATCAGCTCGCAGGTGTCCGAGCCGCGCATGCCCAGCTTGTCGAGCTTCTGCGCCGTGGAGAAGCCGGGCATGCCCTTCTCGATGATGAAGGCGGTGATGCCCCGCGGCCCGGCGGTGGGGTCGGTCTTGGCGTAGACGAGCAGCACGTCGGCGTGCGGGCCGTTGGTGATCCACATCTTGTTGCCGTTCAGCACGAAGTGGTCGCCCTTCCGGTCGGCCCGGAGCTTCATGGAGACGACGTCCGAGCCGGCGCCCGGCTCGCTCATCGCCAGCGCGCCCACGTGCTCGCCGGAGACGAGCCGGGGCAGGTAGCGCCGCCGCTGCTCCGGGGTCCCGTTCTTGTGGATCTGGTTCACGCAGAGGTTGGAGTGGGCCCCGTAGGCCAGCCCCACCGCGGCCGACGCCCGGCTGATCTCCTCCATGGCGACGACGTGGTCGAGGTAGGTCATGCCGGCGCCCCCGTACTCGGGGTCGACGGTGACGCCGAGGAGCCCCAGGGCGCCCATCTTGCGCCACAGGTCCATGGGGAAGTGGTTCTCCCGGTCGATGTCCGCCGCGCGCGGCGCGATCTCCGCCTGCGCGAACTGCCGGACGGATGTCCCGCATCGCGTCGGCCGTCTCTCCCAGGTCGAACTCCAGTCCCTTCCAGTTCATGTGTGGCTCCTTGGGTCCGACCGTAGGGAGCCGGGGGCACACAGGGAGCCAGGAAGGTTGCAAATCGTGCCAAAGGACGGATGATCCTGGCGTGCCCGGGCCCACCCCCCGCCCCGCCCCGCCCTCCACCGAGCCCGCCGAGACGCCCATGGCGTTTGCACGCGCGGTGGTGCGAGCCTACGAGCGACGCGGCATCGACCCCGGCACGGCGCTCCGGGAGGCACGGATCGCGCCAGAGCGGGTCGCCGACCCCGACGGGCGGATCACCGCGCGGCAGATGGAGGTCCTCTCCGGCGTCGCCATGCAGGAGCTGGACGACGAGGCGCTCGGCTGGTTCTCCCGCAGGCTGCCCTGGGGCAGCTACGGGATGCTCTGCCGCGCCTCGCTCACCGCGCCCACCCTGGAGGTGGCGCTGAAGCGCTGGTGCCGCCACCACCGGCTCCTCACCGGGGACGTGGAGCTCTCGCTCGTCCGGGAGGGGCCCTTCGCCACCTTCTCGATCGCGGAGCACCGCCGCCTGGGCGAGCTTCGCGAGCTCTGCCTCGTGACCCTGCTCCGGTACGCCCATGGCTACGCCTGCTGGGCGGTGGACTCCCGGATTCCCTTGCCCCGGGTCACCTTCCCCTTCGAGCCTCCCCCGCACGCGCCTGCCTACCTCGCACATGTTCCCGGGACCGTCGACCTTCGGGGCGGCGCACGCCGGCTTCTCCTTCGACGCCCAGTACCTCGCCCTGCCGCTGCGGCGGGACGAGCGGGACATGCAGGTGATGCTCGAGCGCGCGCTCGCCTTCACCGTCTTCCAGTACCGGCGCGACCGGCTGCTGGTGCGCCGGGTGCGGGAGCTCCTGCAGGGGAGGGCGGGCGAGGTCCGCACCGCCGGCGACGCGGCGAGGCTCCTCCACGTGTCGGTGCGCACCCTGCACCGGCAGATCCGCGAGGAGGGCTCCTCGCTGCAGGCCCTCAAGGACGAGGCCCGGCGGGACCAGGCCGTGGAGCTGCTCTCCCGCGGCCAGCGGTCGGTGAAGCAGGTGGCCTCGGCCGTGGGCTTCCGCAACGAGAAGAGCTTCACCCGCGCCTTCCGGAGCTGGACCGGGACGTCCCCGGCAGGATTCCGGAACCGGAGACCCCATTGATCCCCGTCTCGATCCGCTCCCGCGCCCCCCTCGCCCTCGCCGCTTTCCTCCTCGGGTCCTCGGCGCTCGCGGCGGACGGTCCATCCCAGGGTCCGTACGGCTCCGTGAAGGAACTGCTCCGGACCGGCACGTCCACGATCGGCGAGCCGCTGCGCTACCCGGCGGGCACTCCCTCCGTGCGCACGGTGGTGGTGACGCTGGCGCCCGGCGAGACGACCGCGAAGCACCACCACGACGTGCCCGTCTTCATCTACATGCTGGAGGGGGAGGTGTCGGTCGACTACGAGGGGCACGGGAAGAAGGTCTACCGGGCCGGCGACGCCTTCATGGAGGCGATGGCGGCGCCTCACGCCGCGACCAACGTCGGGAAGACCCAGGTCCGGATCCTCGCGACCTTCCTCGAGGCGGCAGCCAGCAGCCGCATGGGCATGACGGGGCCAGTGTCCACGCCGTCGTCCTCGCGCCACGATCGCTGTAGCATCCGGTCCTGGAGGTCTGGATGTCCGAAGGGGCGCACGCAGCGGCGAATCCTGGCGGTACTGGCCCGGCGCGGGGATGGCGGTCGGCCTTCCCGCCCGCGCAATGGCTGCCCACGTACCAGGCGCGGTGGCTGAAGAACGACGCCGTGGCTGGCGTGACGCTCGCCGCCTACGGCATCCCGGTGTCGCTCGCCTACGCGTCGCTGGCGGGGCTGCCGCCCCAGTACGGCATCTACGGCTACCTGGCGGGCGGATTCGCCTATGCGCTCCTCGGATCGTCCAAGCAGCTCGCGATCGGTCCCACCTCCGCGATCTCGATGCTCGTCGGCGCCACGGTCGCCGGCATGGCCGGGGGCGATCCGGCCCGGTGGGCCGACATCGCAGCGCTGACCGCGCTGGTGATCGCGGCCATGTGCCTGCTGGGCTGGCTCCTGCGCCTGAGCTCGATCGTCAACTTCATCAGCGAGACCATCCTGCTCGGCTTCAAGGCCGGGGCGGCGCTGACCATCGCGATGACGCAGCTCCCCAAGCTCTTCGGCGTGAAGGGCGGCGGCGAAGGGTTCTTCGAGCGCATCGGCATCCTCTGGGGGCAGCTCCCCGGCACCAACCTCGCCGTCCTGGGATTCGGCCTCGCCGCGCTCGCCCTGCTCCTGCTGGGCGAGAGGTACCTGCCGGGGCGGCCGGTCGCGCTGCTCGTGGTCGTAGCCTCCATCGTGGTCCTGTCGGTGACCTCGCTGGGAGAGCTCGGATTCAAGATCGTCGGCGCGCTGCCGCAAGGCCTGCCCGGCCTCCACCTTCCGGCGTTGAGGCTTCGGGACGTGGATGGCGTCATCCCGCTGGCCTTCGCCTGCCTGCTGCTCGCGTACGTGGAGAGCGTCTCCGCGGCCCGCGCGCTGGCGCAGGCGCATGGCGACGAGGTCGACCCACGCCAGGAGCTTCTCGGGCTCGGCGCGGCGAACCTGGCGGCGGCCCTCTTCCAGTCCTACCCGGTGGCCGGCGGCCTGTCGCAGTCCTCGGTGAACGACAAGGCGGGCGCCCGGACGCCGCTGGCGCTGGTCTTCGCCTCGGTGACCATCGGCCTGTGCCTGATGTTCCTGACCGGCCTGCTCGCCAACCTGCCCACCGTCGTGCTCGCCGCCATCGTCCTGGTCGCGGTGAAGGGGCTCGTCAACGTCCGCGAGCTGCGCCACGTCTGGCGGGTGAGCCGCGTCGAGTTCCTGGTGTCGATGGTCGCCTTCGCGGCCGTGCTGCTGCTGGGCATCCTCCAGGGCGTGATGGTGGCGGTCGTGGTCTCGCTGCTCTTGCTCATCCGGCGCGCGGCCCACCCGAACGTGGCCTTCCTCGGGCGCATCCCGGGCACCCGCGATCTTCTCCGACGTGGAGCGAAACCCGGACAACGAGGTGACCCCGGGCGTGCTGGTGGTGCGCGTCGAGTCCTCGCTCCTGTACTTCAACGTCGAGTACGTGCGGGACGCCGTCTGGAAGGAGATCCGCTCCCGCCCCGAGACGCCGAGGGTGGTCGTGTTCGACCTCTCGTCCTCGCCCATGGTCGACCTGGCCGGTGCGCGCATGCTCGAGGCGATGCAGTCGAAGCTGAAGGAGGCCGGGGCGACCCTGCGGCTCGTCGACGCGCGCGCGGCGGTGCGGGACATCCTGCGCGCCGAGGACCTGGACGAGCGGGTCGGCCACATCGACCGCAGGGTCTCGGTGGCCGACGTCGTCGAGGAGTTCCACCGAAGTTCACGGATCGGCTGAACCCAGGGAAGGGAGCACCCCCGATGGCTCGAACGAAGAAGGCCGCCGAGGCGACACCCGGCGCGAAGTACGCGCCGGTCGCGACGTACCGCCGCGATCTCACCTGGCGCATGTCGCAGGACGAGCGATACGCGGCGGGCAAGGCGCTCCGGAAGGCTTGCCCCCGCGAGTCGCACGCCCCCTGGAAGCCGCCCGCCGGCCGCAGCGACCCGATCGACATGGTCCTCGCGGCGGAGAAGGGCCGGATGCCGGAGCTGCTTCCCCTCCGTCACGGACGGATGGTCCGCTCCGCCTTCACGTTCTATCGCGGGTCGGCCCTCCCCATGGCGGCCGACCTGGCGTCCACTCCGGCGTCCGGGGTCCGCGTCCAGTGCTGCGGGGACGCGCACCTCTCCAACTTCGGCGGGTTCGCCACCCCGGAGCGGCGGGTCATCTTCTCCATCAACGACCTCGACGAGACGCTGCCGGCTCCCTGGGAGTGGGACGTGAAGCGCCTGGCCGCGAGCTTCGTCGTGGCGAGCCGGGACAACGGCCTGAAGGACACCGTCGCCAAGGACGTGGTCCGGACCTGCGTCCGCAGCTACCGGGAGGCCATGGCGGGATACAGCAAGCTCCGGACCCTCGAGCTCTGGTACGAGTCGCTGGAGCCTCGCGACCTGCTGCGCGGCGTGAAGAATCCCGACATGCACCAGCGGGTCGCGGACCGCCTGGAGAAGGAACGCGGGAAGAGCAGGGCCGAGGAGATCTTCCCGAAGCTCGTCGAGCACAAGGGAGAGCTGCCGCTCATCCGCGACCAGCTCCCGACCATCTTCCACCACAAGGATCACCCTCCCGGCGAGATCCAGGAGGTCGTTCGGGACGCGATCGCCGGCTACCGCGCCTCGCTCCCCTCCGCGTACCAATCCCTGTTCGACCGCTACGAGCTCCGCGACGCCGCCATCAAGGTGGTGGGGATCGGGAGCGTCGGGACGTCCTGCTGGGTGCTGCTCTTCATGGCCGGCGAGGGCGATCCCCTCTTCCTCCAGGTGAAGGAGGCGCGTACGTCCGTCCTGGAGCGCTACGCGGGGAAGACCGTCTTCGAGAACCACGGCCAGAGGGTGGTGGACGGATACCGTCGCATGCAGCCGGCCAGCGACATGTTCCTCGGATGGACCCGGGGCCGGAGCCGCGACTTCTTCGTGCGCCAGCTCCGGGACATCAAGATCAGCGTCCGGGTCGAGACCTTCGACGAGAGCCTGATGGACATCTACGCGATGTGGTGCGGGCGCGCCCTTGCGCTGCTCTCCCATGCACGGTCCGGGCTCTCCTCGGTGCTGAGCGGGTACATGGGAAAGAGCGACGTCTTCGACGAGGCCATCGCGGCCTTCTCCATGGCCTACGCCGACCAGAACGAGAAGGACCACGCGGCGCTCGCGAGCGCGGTCCGCAAGAAGCGGGTGAAAGCCGTGTACGAGGAGGAAGGCTGACGTAGGAGGCCTCGAGTCGCGTTTCATCCGGGCCGTCGCTCCCTTCGTGAGCGCCGCGCGGCCTCGACACCGAGGCGCGCCGGTCGCATAGGCGCTACACTGCCCCGCCTTCCCCCCACCATGCTCGACTCGCTCGTCCATCTCCTCGCCCAGAACCCGCTGCTCCTGCTCTTCCTCGTCGCCGCCGTCGGCTACCCGCTCGGCCGCGTCAAGATCCGGGGCAGCCAGCTCGGCGTGGCCGCCGTCCTCTTCGTCGGCCTCGCCGCCGGTGCGCTCTCTCCGACGCTGGCGCTGCCCGAGATCGTCTACATGCTCGGGCTGGCCATCTTCGTCTACACGGTGGGGCTCGCCTCCGGTCCGGCCTTCGTGGCCTCGCTGCGGCGGGACGGGCTGCGCCACAACGCCCTGGCCCTCGGCGTGCTGGGGTTCGGGTTGCTGCTGGCGCTGGCGGCGCAGCGCCTGCTGAAGCTCGACGGGCCGCTCGCCGCCGGGCTCTTCTCCGGAGCGCTCACCAACACGCCGGCGCTGGCGGGCGCCATCGAGACCCTGAAGCAATCGGCCCCCACCGAGGCGCTGACCCGGCCGGTGGTGGCCTACTCCATCACCTACCCGATGGGCGTCATCGGCGTGGTGCTGGCCATCCGCCTGGCCGCGAGGCTCTGGAAGCCGGACCTGGCCGCCGAGGCCAGGAAGCTCGGCGAGCTGGGCGCCACCAACGAACCGCTCACCAGCTTCACCATCGAGGTGCAGCAGGACCTCGGCGCGCTCACGGTGGACGAGCTGAAGCGCGGCCTGGACTGGCGGGTCATCTTCGGGCGGCTCCGGCGGGCCGGGAAGTTCCAGCTCTGCGACGGGGAGACCCGGCTGGAGCGGGGCGACCTGGTGGTGGCGGTGGGGACCGCCAGCGCGCTGGAGCGGGTGGTGGCGCGGCTCGGCCGGCGCGCCGCCGACGCCATCGACGTCGACCGGAGCGAGTTCGACATTCGCCGCATCTTCGTCTCCCACCAGGCGGTGGCCGGCGTCCCCCTCCGGGAGCTCGGCTTCCCGGGACGCATGGGCGCGGTCATCACCCGGGTGCGCCGCGGCGACGTCGACATCCTGCCGGACGACCGGATGCGCCTGGAGCTGGGTGACCGGGTGCGGGTGCTGGCGCCGGTGCGGCAACTGCCGGCGGTCACCGCCTTCTTCGGCGACTCCTACCGGGCCGCCGGCGAGGTGGACGTGCTCACCTTCGGCCTCGGGCTGGCCCTGGGACTGCTGCTCGGCATCCTGCCCCTGCCGCTGCCCGGGGGCGTTCGGGCCACCCTCGGCTTCGCCGGCGGCCCGCTCATCGTGGCGCTGGTCCTGGGCACGCTGCAGCGAACCGGCCCGATGGTCTGGAGCCTTCCCTACAGCGCCAACGTGACGTTGCGGCAGATAGGGCTGGTGCTGTTCCTGGCGGGCATCGGGACCCGGGCAGGGACCGGCTTCCTCGCCACCTTCGCCTCGGGCGGGGGGCTCGCCATCTTCGCCGCCGGCGCGGTCGTCACGTTCCTCACCGCCTTCACGGCGCTGGCCGTCGGCTACCGGCTGTTGCACCTTCCGTTCAGCCTGCTGCTCGGCATGGTGGCCGGCATCCAGACCCAGCCCGCCGTCCTCGGGTACGCGCTGGAGCAGACCGGGAACGAGGTTCCCAACCTCGGCTACGCCTCGGTCTATCCTGCTGCGACGATCGGCAAGATCCTGCTGGTGCAGGTGTTGCTCGCGCTCTGCTGAACCGCCGGCGAGTTCCTACTTCACTGCCTTCTTGGCGGTGTCGGCGGTGTCGTCGGCGGCTTTCTTGGTCCAGTCCTTGGTGTCGTCGGCGGCCTTCTTCGACCAGTCCTTGGTGTCGTCGGCCGCCTTCTTCGACCAGTCGGCGGTGTCGTCGGCGGCCTTCTTGGTCGCTTTCGACGTGTCGTCGGCGGCCTTCTTCGACCAGTCCTTCGTGTCGTCGACCGCCTTCTTCACGTCGTCGGCGGAAGCGGGGCCGGCGAGGGCGACGAAGGCAACCGCGCAGAGCGCACTCAAGACCTTCTTCATGATCGATTCTCCCGTCGTTGTTTCGCTCACGGTCAACCGGCGCCCCTTCGGCCCTGAATCACGCCAAGGACGAGCACCACGAGCGCGATGACGAGGAGTACGTGGATGAGTCCGCCCAGCGTGTACGACGACACCAGGCCCACCAGCCACAAGACCAGCAGGACGACCGCGATGGTCCAGAGCATCTCGAGCCTCCTTCCTCGATGTGGCGTCAGGACTTGAGGGCGTCCTTGACCTTGTCGAGGATCTTCTCCGCCTGCTGCTTGACCTTTCCGACGGCCTGGTCGGTCTTCCCCTCCCGCTGCAGTTTCTCGTCGCGGGTCAGGACTCCCGCTGCTTCCTTTACTCGGCCCTTCAGCTCATCCGTCTTGCCGCTCGCCATGGTCGTTCCCCCTCGTTCGATGTGCTGCCTGACTTCATCGTGCCTCCATGCCTGGGGACACGCGCCTTCCGGGTCTACGGGATTTCCCGTACTCGCATGTCTGCGCGCTCCGACCGTTCGTCGCGCATGGCCCCCACAACGGGTGCGCTTCCGCACGTCACGAGGGGCGAAGGATCGAGGAGATCTGACCCACCCTGACCCGAACTGGCTGTTCGCTTTCGCACCGGATCGCCCAGGCGGGTGGCGCGACGATTCCGGAAGCGCTGCAACGACGAGCGATTGCGGCGGATGGCTTCGTTGGCACCCGCAGTGCTCTTCTCCTGGGGTACGCGCGACTTCGCGCGGCTTCGAGTTCCCCCACCAAGGAGAGACCCATGATGAAGAAGATCCTGAGCGCAGTCCTCGCCGTCGCATTCGTCGCCGTCGCGGGTCCGTCGTTCGCGGACGACGCGGCCAAGGCCGTCGACACCACCAAGGCCCAGGGCGCGAAGGCGGTCGCCGATACCAAGGCCGAAGGCACCAAGGCCGTCGAGACGACGAAGGCCCAGGGCGCCAAGTCCGTCGATGCCACCAAGGCCGAGGGCACGAAGGCCGTCGACACCAGCAAGTCCAAGAGCAAGAAGGCCTCCGCCGACGCCACGGCCAAGAGCAAGAAGGCAGCGGACAGCACCGCTGCCGCATCGAAGAAGGCCAGCGACGACACCAAGGCCGCGGCCACGAAGGCTTCGGCCGACACGAAGGCAGCGACCACGAAGGCCTCGGCCGACACGAAGGCGGCGACCACGAAGGCTGCTGGCGACACGGCCGCCGCCACGAAGAAGGCCAGCGACGACGCCGCGGCCGCAGCCAAGGGCGCGGTCAAGTAAGGCAGGAAGAAGCGTCCAGGAGGGGCGCACGGCCTGGCCGCGCGCCTCTCCGGGCCCGCTGGACTTGCCTGCCGCTGCTCTTATGCTCTCGACGTGGAGGCGCCTGTCCGAGAGACAGAGTGCTCGTCGAGGGCACGAACCTCCCTGCCACCCACCTCACTTGCGGCGGATCCGCTGCGTTGACTCGAAGCGTGGGTGGCAGTCCTTTCCCGCGACCCCTACTGCTCCTGGCCCTGCTTGCCCTCGTGCTTGCCGTAGGCCCGGAGGCTTGACGAGGGTGGGGCCCGCCTCAGTCGGAGGAGCCGCCGAAGTACTTGCGCGCGTCGAGCCGGAACCGGAGGTAGATGTTCCAGCTGGGGCCGAGGCTGAACGGCTCCCCGTTGTCGTCGAAGGCCACGTTCATCGGGATCTCGACGTTGAAGCCCAGCTGGAACTCGGCGGCGAGGGAGAGCGTGGTCGCGAAGACGCGCGGCGGCACGTACTCGAAGATCGGGAAGTCCAGCTCCAGCGAGTCGTAGTTCACGGCACGGATTGCCGTCTTCTCCGGAGTGGGCGTGTAGAGGAACTGGTTGGTGTGGCCCGTGAACCCCCACAGGGTGACCCCGACCTCCCGGCCTGCCATGAACTGGAACGTGCCGATGTCGGTCTCGAACTTGCGCTCGATGGGCAGGAGTCCTCCCGCTGCAGAGGCGAAGACCACGCTCGTGAGGGCCTGAGGGGACGTGAACATCAGCACGGGAGCCAGGATCACGAGGTCGAACGGAACCACGTAGAAGGGCATCCGCAGGGAGAGCTTCAGCGCGGAGCGGGCGCCAACCCGCGGAACCGCGACGTCGGTTCGCTTCCCCGACGAGGCCGCGGGTACGGGCTGCAGGTCGTGCACCCCAGGTCCAGCTGGACCGGATCCGATACCAGCTCACCTTGCACCCACATCTGGCCGTCCATGCTCCTCGTCAGGAGCCCTTCCAGCCCGTAGCCCAGCCGGGCGCCGATCTCGAACTCGGACCGGAGCCGCGCTATTGGCCGAGCTGTCGTACCCGCCCATCGCCGTCCCCAGCGTGTAGCCCGAGATGGCTCCGACGAACGGACCCATGTCGGCGCGGGCCCGGGGCGGATCGATTCGTCCTTGCCCCCCGCCGGCACCGGGCTGTTCTGGAGGACCATCGTCGTGGCGCTCCGGGCCACCGTGTCCACCGGCGGCGGGGGCAGGTGCTCCGCCTTGCAGAAGTTGAGCGCCTCGACCTCCTTCTCCGCGGGGAGAGAGCGCCGACCGGCGAGCGGCATCCGACCCTCCGCGGCGCTGGCGACCTGGGCCAGGCTCTGCCGGATGGTCACCGCGGCGACCCTCATGTCCTGCTCGGTCATGTTGGCGTCGCCGTGGCTCGCGAAGAGGTCGCCCTTCCACGTCATCGTGGTGAGCCCGATGGTGGAGTAGAAGTCGTGGGTGCCCTTCTGCCAGGCGGCACCGCCCCAGGTGGCCGCGTAGTGGCCCGAAGAGAAGGAGTCCTCGAGGAAGTGCAACGCCACGCCTTCCGCCACCAGCGCCCGGCGCGCGAGGTCCGCCTTCTCGGCGGCCGGAGCCGCGTGGTAGAGCGCCGCCAGCCGCAGCGCCAGCATGTGGTACTCGGTGTAGAGCCCGGTGGCGTTGATCTCGGTGGCCGGCAGCAGCACCCGGTCGAGGTACGTGTCCAGGTCTTCCTTCGACTGCACCGGGGCCCGCGGGACGAGGAAGTGCGCGTTGTTGCCCTCGGCCCGGGTCAGGTACCGGGGATCGACGTACTGCATGGCCAGGTGCGAGAGGCTCCAGACGTCCTCGTGCTGCGCGGCGCTCGTGGAGGTCGCGAGCTTCTCCTTGGTGCGGCCGCGACCCAGACCACCTTCACCGCCCACAGCTCCCTGGAGACGTCGGCCCAGAGCTCGTCGGCGGAGCAGGAGTGGTCGGCCGCCAGCGCCGGGAAGGACGCGAAGTCGACGCAGACCTTCTCCCACTCTCCGAACTTCACGTCCGGCTGGGCGCCGGGATCGACCAGCTTCTCGCAGACCTGCTTGCCTCCCAGCTTCTGCGTCTCGGCCCACATCGTGTCGAGCGTCTTGCGCTGCGCCGCCGGCAGATCGTTCACCGCCGCCGCCGCGATGTCCCGGTGCTCGGGCCAGATCCAGGCGAGCGCGGGGGCGGGAAACAGCACCGCCGCGGAGAGCAGCAGCCAGGCTGCGGGGACGCGTCGGAAGGGATGCGGTGTCATGAGATCTCCGTCTGTTCCAGGGAACTGGGGCCGCGGTCGAGCGGCGCGCATCATACTCCGCTCCGGGCCCGGCAAGCCGAGCGCTGGCACTGCGCCAGCAGTCACCAGTCGAAGTAGTGGGCGATGCCGATCCCGACCCCGTACTTGAAGGTCACGGGCACGGCTTCGCTGGTCAGCGACGCCTGGTACCAGGCCGAGATGGCGACCGATCGCTGCCGGTCCAGGAAGATGCCACCCACGCCCTTCATCACCGGGGCGAAGGTGCCCCGGAAGAAGTCCCAGCCGAGCTTGGTGTCGAGCGCCAGGAACGTCCTTCCGGGAAGGTTGAACACGAGGATGGGCTCGAGCCACAGCTGGTTCAGCTCCTGGTAGCTGTCGCTCGTTCCGAGCGAACGCATCCAGTAGACCTGCGTGGTGAGCGATACCCACCGGGCCAGGCCCACCGCGACGGCGTAGGAGGGGACGAGACCCCACGTGTAGCCCGTGACCGGGAACGTGGCCGTCTCCCACTGCATGCCGAGCCCGACGTACTGGCGCACCTGCCCCTGGGCGAAGAAGTTCCAGGCGAAGGACGTGAAGAGCGTTCCCACGCCGAGCATGGTGGGGTAGCTGGGGTCGGTGGGGACGCTGATCGAGCAGCGGGACCTTGGCCTGGACGGCGAACTCGTTGCGGCGCCCGAACACGAACTGCGGGTTGAAGGTCAGCACGCCGGAGTTGGCGACGTCCTGGTACCGGTGAAGCCGTCCACCTGGATGAGGATCTGGCTTCGCGCGAAGGCGACCGAGTCGACCCCCTGCAGGATCTCCAGCGCCTCCAGGATCCGGTCCTTGCTGCTCATCTCCTCGATGACGTCGACCAGGCTCGCGGCCTCCATCGCCTTGCGGACGTCGGCCGGCGTTGCACTCCGGCGACAGCTTCGCCTCGTTCGCCTGGAGGCACTCCAGCAGCGGGCCCGCCCGCTGAGGCACGTCCCTGCAGAGGCTCTCGGCGTCGGCCTGGCAGGCGCTCCGCAGGGTGGCGATGCGGTCCCGGGCGTCGGTGATCCGGGTCATCTCGCCCTTGCAGGGGGCGAGAGCTCGAGCTGGTGCTGGCGGAGACATCCCAGCACGCGCCCACCGCCGGGATCGACCCCGGGCAGTAGCGGTCCACGTCCCTGCGACACGACCGCCCGAACTCCTCGATGAGCGCCTTCGCCTTCTGCGCGGGACGCGTCGAGCCGCGCTCCGACAGGCGGCCGAGAGCCTGGGCCTTGTTCTTCTGCAGGCACTCGACGACACGGCTGCTTCCCGGCTTCACGTCGGGGCAGAACTGCCTGAGGTCGTCGGCACAGGGGTCGTCGGCCCGGACCGCCTCGTCCGCGGCCCGGCCGGCGCCCGGAACGAGGAGCGCCAGCCAGGAGAGCACCATCACAGACATGCTGCCCTCACGGGATCTCCTCCTTGGAGCGGGTTGCGCACCGAGCTACCTGCGGTACGACCACCCGATGGTGATCGACATGTTGAAGTCGTTGTTCACGCCGCCCTCGGGGGGGCGGCTGTCGTAGGTGTCGGTGAAGTTCAGCCCGGCGTTGAAGTCCGCGAAGATCTCGTAGGTGACCCGGATGGTCCCCTGCAGGAGGACGCGCCCGAAGTCGGTGAGGTACGGATACGCGGCCACGTCGAGCCCCAGGTCGAGCTTCGGGCTGTCGTAGCGGAACATGCTCCACGACCCGGCCACGTACCCGGCCAGGTACCACGCTGGGATCTCCCGTCGTGTACTGCTCCCGGATTCCGGCGAGCCCTGCGCCCGCCAGCAGGTCCATGAGGTTGGTCTGGATGGCGGAGTACCTCGCCCCGCCGAGCAGGATGAGGCGGAGCTTGAGGTCGAGCTCGCTGTTCTCCTGGGCCACGGCGCCGACCGTGGCCGTCCACCGGCCGAAGTAGAGGTCCCCCGTCCACTGGATCGTGGCGCTGGACGCGGCGGGGGTGCGGTTGGTGGCCTGGAGGTAGAGGTTGAACTGGAGGCTCGTTCCCATGCGCTCGCCGCGGTAGCCGACGAAGCCGTCCGAGGTGAGGGTGAGTGCGTTGTTCGCCTTGGCGAGCGAGAGCCCCAGGTCGAAGTAGGCACTGAGCCGGCTGAAGAAGCCGGCGTCGATGGGGACCAGGGAGACGATCTCCTCCACGGGGATCCGGGTCCCGTCGTGCAGCTGGACGACGCCTCGCTCGTCCCCGTCCGGCGCGAACAGGGCGCTGTAGCGCTTCACCCCTGCCGAGGTCTCGACCTCGTAGGTGAAGGTGCTCGTTACCCGGACCACCTTGAGCCACTCGATGGAGAGCCGGCCCGCGTCGTCGGTCTTGAAGTCGAGCTTCCCGCGCGAGAGCCCCATGATCTCGCCGTTGATGTTGTTCCCGTTCACGAGCACCACGAGGTCGGTCGTCTCCCGGGCCGACGGCGGCCCAGGGAGAGCCGAGCGCGAGCAGCGCGACGGTCGCGGCGGAGAGCGTGGCGAGGCGGCGGCGCAAGCGAGACCCCCGGACCGCTTCCCCTACTTCTTGCCGTTCTCCTCCAGCCGCCGCGCCCCCTCGACGAGGGAATGCCACCCGTAGAGGAGCGAGAACACGAACTTGTCCATCTGCAGGGAGTTCGGGGAGCCGCTGCTCACGAGCATCATGTAGCTCGCCGTGAGCCCCAGGTTCTCCGTGATCTGGTAGCCGGCCGTGGCGCCGATGCCGAAGTTGTTGAGCTTGTCCCCGGCGATGCCGTCGATGGACGCGGTGCCCCCGTAGTACCAGAGGACGTCGAGGGACACCCAGAGGCTCGACGTGAGGTCGCGCGTCACGTGCCCGTCGAGCTGGAAGAGGAGGTCCGTCGTGAGGGTCTTCCCCCCCATGTAGTCGGTGTTGGCCGCGAACCACCACAGCGCGGGCAGGGCCTCCACGGTCGTCCGCTCCCCCGGGACCCATGGCCCGAGTTGCCAGACGATGGGCAGGCCCACGCGCCCGTACCAGCGGTTCTGTCCGAGGTTCAGCGGCTGGCTGCTGCTGTACTGGCCGATGGGGAAGGCGAAATCGGTGAGGACGTCCAGGGAGAACCCCGGCTCGTAGCGCACGACGTCGGCGAGGTTCTTCTGCGCGCGCGGGCCGACGACGTTCATGACGAACTCGAGCATCGGGTCGCCGAAGCCGTTCGCCGACTGGAAGAACGTGTTGCCCGCGAGCCTGGACTCGCCCGAGATGTGCCCCATGGGGACGATGATCGCGGCCATCGCGCCGCGGTCGAAGAGCGAGAACATGCGCGAGTAGCCGGCCACCCCGATCGTTCCCGAGACGTTGCCGCCGGGCACGACGTGTGGGCCGGGTCGGCCGGGTTCGCGTTGCCGCTCAGCGCCTCGAAGATGACCGGGACGACGTTCGCCCCGGCGAGCGACTTCCAGTAGTAGCGCGCCTGGGCCTCCGCCACGCGCGGGAGCAGCGCGCACAGGGCGACCAGCACGGCGGGAACCAGCGGAGCAGGGCGACCGGCCTCATGGGACCTCCGTCGAGTGCGATCATGGCTTGGGCTCCGCCACCATGTCCTTCGGGGGCACGAACTGCCGCTTGTAGATGAGCGGGGGGTAACCCGGGTCGACCGGCGTGCGCGGCGGGAGCTGGTCGTCCAGGGTCTCGAACACCGAGCGGCTGGGCAGGATCACGTTGTTCGCCTGGGCGTACTCGTCCCACAGCGCGATCATCTCCTTCACCTTCTCCGGCCTCTCCGCGGCGAGGTCCTTCCGCTCGCCGGGATCGGCCTTCAGGTTGAAGAGCTCCCAGGCCCCCTTGCCCAGCGGCTTGTACTGCCAGCGGAGCTTCCAGTCGCCCTGGCGGACGGCGTGGTTCCCGAAGATCTCCCAGGCGAGATAGTCCTTCTCCGTCCGCGGCGACTCCGCCTTCCCTGCCAGCACCGGACCCCAGGACTTGCCGATGAGCGGGGGAAGCTCCTGGCCGCCCTGGGTCTTCGGATAGGTCGTGCCGGCGATCTCGAGCAGCGTGGGCAGGATGTCGGCCACGTGCATGATGCCGTGGTTGATGTCGCCCTTGACCCGCTTCACGACCGGACCGCTGACGATGAGCGCGTTCCGGATGCCGCCCTTCCGCGACCCATCCCTTGTACTGGCTGAAGGGGGTCATCGAGACCTGCGCCCACATCGGCCCGTAGGCCACGTACGAGCCCGGGTCGCCCCAGGCGTTGGGCTGGACGTGTTCGACCAGTTCTGCGCGGCGAACAGGAAGTTCAGCGTGCCGGGACTGCCGGAGATCATGGCGAAGAGGTCGGTGCCCTCCGCGCCGTTGTCCCCGAACACGATGAACACCGTGTTGTCGTACTCGCCGATCTCCTTCAGGTGATCGACGAGTCGGCCGACGTGGAAGTCGAGGTTCTCCACCATGCCGGCGTAGAGCTCCATCTTCTTGCCGAGCATGGCCCGGGCGACCGGCGCGAGCACGATGGGATCGGGAATGAACCACATCCGCTCGGCGAGGTCCGTGTCCTTGGGCAGGATTCCGAACTCGATCTGGCGCTTCAGCCGCTCCTGGCGGACCGCGTCCCAGCCCTTGTCGTACTCGCCGACGTGGCGGGAGCGCCAGTCCCGGGGCAGGTGGTACGGGTCGTGCGGCGCCTGGTGGGCGACGTAGGCGAAGAAGGGCTTCCCGTCGCCGCGGTTGGCGTCGATGAAGTCGATGAGCTTGTCGGTGTAGGTCTTCGTCGCGTAGTAGTCCGACGGCAGCGAGCTCAGGTACTTCCCGTCCTCGGTGTAGAGCGACCGCGGCGACAGGGCGGTGAAGTTGGTCATGTCCCAGTAGCTTCCGGCCCCGTCGAGCAGCGAGAAGTCGCGCTCGAAGCCGCGCGCCGCCGGGATGAGGTCGGGCGACTTCCCCAGGTGCCACTTGCCCACCATGTACGTGTGGTAGCCGGAATCCCGGAGCAGCTGCGGCAGGGTGGCCACGCGGTGGTTGAGGTGCCCCTCGTAGCCCGGGACGCCCTCCTGGTTGGGGGCCGTCCACTCGTCCATGTTGCCCAGCCCGTTCACGTGGGTGTCGACGCCGCTCAGGAGGATGGACCGGGTGGGCGAGCAGGTCGCGTGGGTGTAGAAGTCGGTGAAGCGCGTCCCGTTCGCGGCCAGGGCGTCGAGGTTCGGCGTCTTGATCTCGCTGCCGAACGAGCCCATGTCGGCGTACCCCAGGTCGTCGCCGAGGATGATGACGATGTTGGGCCGGCGAGGTGCGTCGGCGCCACGGGCCGGGGCGGGTGCGGACAGTGCGGCAGCCAGGCCGACGAGGGCCAGGGCCATCGTGAAGCGGTTCATGGGCAACTCCCTCTCCTGAATCGAATCCGGCAGGCTCGCGCGCTACGGAGGCGGCACGACGAGGTACCAGGTGCCCTTGTCGCTCTGCTGCTTCTTCAGCCAGCTCGGCCCGCACTGGTAGAGGGTCTCGCCCTTCACCGTCACTCCCAGGCAACCCGACGGGAGCACCCACGTCGTGCTGTCGATGGGGAGGGGGCTCGTCACCGGCGGCGGCGGCGGCGCCGACGGCGGAGGCGGCGGGGTGGGCGGTGGCTTGGACACGACGGCCGCGACCACGACCGCCGTCGCCGTGACGCACGGCGGCGACGACGGGGGCCGGGCGACGACGGACGACGACGACTGCCTGGCCGGTGCCTGGAATGGCCAGGCTGGCGAGAAGGCCTGCGACGACGAGGTTGCTGGCGCGCATGCTCGGCCCCCTTACTGGAACTCGCTGGCGGCTTCGCGGAAGTCGACCTGGGTGGCGCCCTTCGGCTTGGGCAGGGCGAAGGTGGAGGCGGGCAGCTTCGGGTCGAGCTTCCACTCGGCGTACTCCACCTGGAAGTGCGGCCGCTGCGGGTCGTCGACGTAGACCACGAGCGAGCGCGCCGGCAGCGCCGTGGCCGGGTCGATCCAGTACTCGATGCGGAGCTGCGGGCCCGACAGCACGAGGTGCTCGACCTTCTTCCCCCGGATCGTGGCCGGCGTGGTCACCACGATCTCCCTGACTCCTGCGGTGATGGCGGCGCAGGGGTCGGCGACGAGGAGCTCGTCGAAGGGCATGTTGAGCCCCCCCTGCTCCCCGGCGACCGGGAGCATGGCGTCGAGGGTGGGAGGAGCGCCCGTCGTGCCCCACCGCCCCTTGCCCGACACGAGCACGGTCATGGCCTTCCCGTCGTAGACGAAGCGGAAGTCGGGAAGGTCGCCCACCCGATGCGCCGCCAGCCCGTCCGGGCGCCGGACGGCGATGTCGTACTCGTTGAAGAAGGTGGCCAGCGTGCCGTCGGCCACGGGAAGCTCGAGGGACGCCTGCCCCCGGACGGTGAAGGTCTTCGCCGCCTGGAGGCGGTCGCACATCCGCTTCAGGAGCGTCAACGCCGCGGGGTCCTTCGCCGGAGCCGAGGCCGCGGGTGGCTGGGTCCCGGGTTCGGATGGCTTCGCTGGGGCGGCGCCATCCCCCAGTGCGAGGAGCAGCGCGGCGGTCAAGGTGGCGAAAGTCATGCGGTCGTCTCCTGGGCCCAAAGGAGGTCCGGACGAAGGGGTGGCGCAAGCCCGAGCCCATGAACCCCGAGCGAATCACTATCGCCGAATGCCTGTCACACGTCTGTCCGGTTTGTCTCGCTCACCTCGGTTCCGCGCCGACCGAGGCGAACCCGCCTCACCCAAAGTGGTCACCGTGCCGGGAATTCGCCGGGGCGGCGCACGCACATCGACTATCCTGTCCTCGCGTGATCCCGACCCCGCCCTCGCCACCCCCCGTCTTTCCGGCTGGCTCCGGCGGGCCGATCCGCGTCGACGATTTCGACGCCATCCCAAGGTTGAGCCCCGGTTGGGACCAGTCGCACGTGCAACTCGGTCGCGGCGTTCCGTGCGCACGGACGACCTTCGCACACACGCCGTCCATGGAACTCGCCGTCATCTCCCGTGCCCCCGGGGTGCTCCTCCGGGGCGCGCCGCCTCGAGGCCTGACCGTCGTCGCCGTGAACCTCCGGGGGCCCTCCCTTCACCTCCAGCGACACCCCTGGGCGCGAGACCTGCTCGGCGTCGTGCCTCGGGGTGGCGAGTTCGAGATCATCTCGACCGCCCCGCACACGCTCTTCGGCCTGTGCGTCGATCCGGACCGTCTCGACGACGCCTCCCTGACGCACTGGGGGGTGCGGTTCCCGACGAGGCTCTCCGGGCCCGGGCTGCGCTTCCGGGACCCGGCAAGCCGGCGGCGCCTCCTCTCCACCTGGGCCTGGTGGCTCAAACACGCGCGGCGTCAGCCCGGGATACTCACGGACCCCGGCCTGGTGGAGCTGATGGAGCAGGAGGTCATCGGCGCCGTCATGGATGGCGTCGAACCGGTACCCGTGACCACGCCCCTGCGGCCGAGCCGGGACGTCGCCCTCCGGGCCGAGGCGTTCCTGCGCCAATCCCTGGATGAGCCGGTCCAGATCGACGACGTCTGCTCGGCCGTTCGCGCCTCACGGCCAGCCTTGCACCGCAGTTTCCGGGCTGCCCTTGGGACCTCCCCGATGGCGTACTGGAAGTCGCTCCGGCTCTCGGCGGCCCGCAAGGACCTGGAGCGGGCGAGGCGAGGCACGACCGTGGCGGCCGTAGCAATGAGGTGGGGATTCTTCCGGCTCGGCTGCTTCTCCGGCGACTACCGCGCGATGTTCGGCGAGAAGCCCAGCGAGACGCTCAGCCGCGCATGCGGCCGCGTGTCGACGAGCGGAGCGGAGATCGCCCCGGAGATGTGACCGGCCTCGAGATCCTCCGGGGGCCGTGGTCGCCGTCTAGACCAGGACGCGGAGCAGCGACCGCAGCAGCTGCTCCAGGGGCATCATGGTGAGCGCGAGCGGAGCCCCCCCAGGACGACCGAGAAGTCCCGTGGATCGGGACTCACCGGTCTTCCTCGAACACCGCCTTCACCTTCTTCGTGCGGACCGCACGCGCGAGCGCCGAGTGGTCCTTCTCGTTCTGGTCGGCGTACGCCATCGAGAAGGCCGCGATGGCCTCGTCGAAGACGTCGCTCTTCCCCATGTAGCCACTCAGCACCGCCGAGAGCCCGGAGCGGGCATGGGACAGCGCCAGCGCCTTCCCGCACCAGGTGGCGTAGAGGGCCATCACGGTCTCGTCGAAGGTCTCCACCCGGGCGCTAACCTTGATGTCCCGGAGCTGCCGCACGAAGAAGTCGCGCGCCGGGCCCCGGGTCCACCCGAGGAACATGTCGCTCGCCGGCTGCATGCGCCGGTACCCATCCACCACGCGCTGGCCCTGGTTCGGGAAGGCGCTCTTTCCCGCGTAGGGCTCCAGCACGGAGGGACGCGCCTCCTTGACCTGGAGGAAGAGGGGATCGCTCTCGCCGGCCATGAAGAGCAGCACCCAGCAGGACGTCCCGACGCTTCCGATCCCCACCACCTTGATGGCGGCGTCCCGCAGCTCGTAGCGCTCGAGCAGGGACTGGTAGGCGGAACGGCAGCGTGGCGCGGTAGCCGGCCATCGCGTCCCGGATGGCCTGCTGGACCTCGCCGGGAGCGTGACCCTTGGCGTGGAAGATGGTCGGGAGCTGGTCCTTGATGACGTGCAGGTCCCCCTTCCGCCCGGCGAGCTTCGGGAAGATCTCCTCTCCCTTGCTCTTCCCCCTCTCCTTTTCCAGGCGCTCGACGACCCGCCGGTGCATCGCCGGGATCCTTGATGGTGCGCAGCATTTCGCGAGCCTCCAGCGACTCGTACCAGAGCTCCAGCGTCTTCAGCTTGCTGTACTTGCCCATCGCCTCGCGGTAGGTGCGGACGCACGTGGTCGCCACGTCCCTGGCTGCCGAATCCTTCTGGCCGTTGTCCCGGCACGCCACGACGAAGCTCGCGGCGAGGCGCTTCACGTCCCACTCCCACGGAGCGGGAAGGGTCTCGTCGAGGTCGTTGATGGAGAAGATGATCCTCCGCTCCGGGGTGGCGAACCCCCCGAAGTTGGAGAGGTGCGCGTCCCCGCAGCACTGGACGTACACGCCCGACGACGGCGTGGACGCCAGGTCGGCCGCCATGGGGAGGGCCGACCCGCGATAGAAGGTGAACGCGGAGCGGACCATGCGTCCGTGGCGGAGCGGGAGCAGCTCGGGCAGCCGCCCCTTCTCGGCCGCGAGGACCATCTCAATCGGATCGCGGCGTCCGGCGGGCGCCTTCCACTCGGCGTGCGATTCCCGGGGGCAGGCCTTCCGGAGTGCCTTGCCCGCCGCGTACCGTTCCTCCTGCGACAGGTGCCAGGCGAGGTCGTGCTTCGTGCGCTTTCCGTCGCGCGGATTCGACGGGCTCACGTCCGGCTTCTTCGTCGTTCTGGCCATCGGGTGACGCCTCCTGTGCGCCGCGACGTGGAGGAGAGTACTCCTCCGGCACGGCGCTCGACCACATCGGCGACTCCGCGCGGAAGGACCTCATCGTGGTGAGCCCCTGCGTCTGTACGGCCTGACCCACGACGAGCGCGTGGCCGAGGACCGGCGCGTGCCGTACGCCCTGGAGTTCTTCACCGGCATGAGGGCGGGGGAGGCCGCCGCCGGGATGAAGGTCGCCTGGAGGAGGTCTGGCCGGCGATGTGCCGCGCGGTGGAGTGCAACCGCATCGCGCCGAAAGAGGCCGTACAAATCCGTAGCCCCCCTTCCGCAAAAGAAAAGGCCCCAAGCTTGGGAGCTTGGAGCCTTGTGGCATTGCTGCCGATGTGGCGGGGAGTACGGGACTCGAACCCGTGGCCTCCGGCGTGACAGGCCGGCGTTATAACCGACTTAACTAACTCCCCAATTCAAAGACGATTGGGCGGAGCAGGCTTCGAACCTGCGACCCTCGCCTTGTAAGGGCGACGCTCTACCCCTGAGCTATCCGCCCCCGAGGCGGTGGAGCGGTCGGGGTTCTAGCTTGGCGGGGGGCCGGTGTCAACGATCGTCGGGGGTTCCAGGGGCCTGGCGCCGCGGGGGTTTAAATGAATGGTTTCGGGCCACGCGTCGGGGTAGAGGACCGGGCGAAATGACCTGGAAGAAGGGGCAGAAGCTCGTCCACCGGGCACAACCCGGGTGGGGCGTCGGAATCGTGCTCGAGGTGGGCGAGGACGCCCGCCGGATCGCGGTCCGTTTCGCAGGGCGCGAAGGCGTCACCGTGGTCTCGGGGCGCGATCGGGCGCTCGCCGCGGTGCCGGACGACACCCCGCTGGATCAGCCGGCCGGTGGACTCCTCGATCGGCTCGCCTCGGGCGACACCGGACCGGCCAGCGCCTTCGCGCTCCGCACCCGCGTGGTCCGCCTCGAGGCCCAGCGCCGCGCCGACAGCCTGGGCGCGCTGCTCTCCTCCCGCGTCCACGTCCTCCCGCACCAGGTCGGCGCCGCCGGGCGCATCCTCTCCGATCGCGTCCCCCGCTTCGTCCTCGCCGACGAGGTGGGCCTCGGCAAGACCATCGAGGCGGGCCTCGTCTTCTCCGGTCTCCGGCAGCTCGGCCTGGCCGAGCGGGTCCTCGTCATCGTCCCCGAGCACCTGGCCTTCCAGTGGCTGGCGGAGCTGTTCCACAAGTTCAACGCGCTCTTCACCCTGCTCGGGCCGGACCGCATCGCGGCGATGGGGGGAGTGGAGGCGGCGCTCGCCCAGTCGAAGCTCGCCATCGTCTCCCACGAGGCCATGGCGGCCGATCCGGAGCTCGCCGCGGCGGCGGCCGCGCTCTCCTTCGACCTCGTGATCGTCGACGAGGCCCACCACCTCGCCGAGGACGCGCTCTTCGAGGCCGTGGCCCCCGTGGCCCGCGCCTCGTTCGGCCTCCTGCTCCTCACCGCCACGCCGGTGCGCCTCGATCCGCGCGAGTACTTCCGGCTCCTCTCGCTCGTCGAGCCGGTTCCCACCACCACGCTCCCGGCCTTCCTGGCCCGCCTCGAGTCCCACGAGGTCGTACGCGGCCGTGGCGCGCGACCTGCTCGCGGGCGGAAAGGTGGAGGACGCGCTGGAGCGCCTCCGGAAGCTCTCGCCCGACGACGAGGCCTTCGTCGCGCCCGCCGGGAAGAAGAAGGGGCCCTCCCGCCCCGCGCTGCTCGAGCACCTGGCCAGCCACTACGGCCTCTCCGCCCGCCTGGTGCGCAACCGGCGCGTCAAGGTGGGCGCCTTCACCCGCCGTGTGCTGCGGCGCGAGGACGTGGCCGAGGGCGCGAAGATCGAGGCGGTGGCGGCCCTCTGCGGGAAGCTGGCGCGCGGCGGGGACAAGGTGCTCGTCTTCGGCGGCGACCTGGATCGGCTCCGGGAGCTGCAGGCCCGGATCGCCGAGGCCGAGCGGCTCGAGGCGCTGCTCTACGACGATGCGCCCAGCCTGGAGGCGCGCGACCGGCTGGTGGCCCGCTTCCGCGACCCCGAGGGGCCGATGGTGCTGCTCTCCGGAGAATCGGGAGGGGAGGGGCGCAACTTCCAGTTCGCCTCCCACCTCGTCTGCCTGGACCTGCCCGACTCGCCGCTGACGCTCGAGCAGCGCATCGGGCGGCTCGACCGGCTCGGCCAGTCGAGGCCCGTGGAGATCCACGTGCTCCCCGAGCCCGGCGAGGAAGCCTTCCTGGCCGACCTGTACGAGAAGGAGATCGGCATCTTCGACGAGCCGGTGGGCGGCCTCGACGCGGTGCTCGCCTCCGTGCCCGAGGAGCTGGAGAAGCTCCGGGGCAAGCGGACCGAGAAGGCGCGCCAGGCCTTCCGCCGCGAGCTCGCCGCCCGGGTCGCCGAGGGGCGCCGGGCCCAGCACGAGGGCTACGACCCGCTGCTCGACGTCCGCTCCGCGGCGATTCCCGAGCTGACGGCGCTGGTGTCCTCGGCCTTCGAGCGAATGGGCGAGGATCCTCCCGGGCCCGGACGTGGAGATCGGCACCTCCCTCCAGACCCTCTCCCGCTGGCTGGAGGAGGAGCTCGAGGAGCTGGCCGTCGAGGCCGGCCGTCGCGTGGGCATGGACGTCGACACCGACGAGAACGTGCACCCCTTCGAGGCGGCGTTCACGTTCGGTTCCAGCATGCGCATCGAGGCGCTGCCCGGGATGGAGATCCCGGCCGAGGAGCGGACCCTGCTCGGCAGCTTCTGGCGCGAGACGGCCGTGGCCCGGGAGGAGCTGGAGTGGTTCGCCACCGGCCACCGGCTCGTCGAGGCGCTCCTCGAGCTGGCCCGCGACGGCGACGCCGGGCGCACCGCCTTCCTGCAGTCGAAGGCGGCACCCCGCGGAGGGGGCCTCTACGCCCGCTGGAAGGTGCGCTGGCCCTCGCCCGCCGACCTGGCGCCCGGAGCCCGGGTGCCCTCCCGGCAGGCCTCCCGCTACCTGGACGAGTCCCCGCTCTCCATCCTCGTCGACCTCGGCTCCGGCCACACGGTGATCGACGGCGGCGGCGAACGGCTGGAGGACTCGGTCGACCGGGCCCGCGACGCCCGAGGGGCGCCACCGCCCTCCACCGTCGTCGAGCCGGCGGCCGCCATCGCGGAGAAGGCCGCCCGCGCCGAGCTCGCCCGGCGGGTCGCTCGCGCGGTGAAGAAGCTGGGCGTCCATGCCGACGCCGAGGAGGAGCGGCTCGTGGCCTCGGCCCAGGAGGGCGGCGCGACCCGCGAGGCGGTCGAGCGCGGGCTCGTGACCGTGCTGCTCCACCGGGAGCTGGTGGAGGAGGCCCTGCGAAAGGTGGACCTCGAGCTCGACGCCGCGGCGGTGGTCCTCCCGGGGTAGTCTCACCTCCCATGCCGACGCCCCCCCGCGCCTACCAGCCCGAGTTCCTCCTCGCCGGGGGACGGGTGCAGGCGGGCGCGGCGCTCTCCGTGGCCGACGGCGCGGTGGTCGCGGTGGGCCCGCCGGCGCCGGGGTTCGACCGCGTGCGGCTGCCCGGGAAGGCCCTGCTGCCCGGGCTGGTCTCGGCCCACAGCCACTCGTTCCAGCGGGCCATCCGCGGGCGCACCGAGGTGCGGCACGCCGGCCGGAGCGACTTCTGGTCCTGGCGCGAGGCCATGTACGGCGCCGCGGCGCGGCTCGATCCCGAGGACGTGCGCGCCGTCGCCCGGATGGCCTTCCACGAGATGGCCCGCGCGGGCATCACCGCCGTGGGGGAGTTCCACTACCTGTCGCGGGAGCCCGGGGGCCGGCCGTACCCGGACCCGGAGCGCCTGGCGAAGGAGGTCGTCGGGGCGGCGCGCGAGGTGGGCCTCCGCATCGCCCTGCTCCGGACCGCCTACGCACGAGGGGGCGCGGGACTCGCCGCCCTGCCCGAGCAGCGCCGGTTCGTGGACGCCACCCCGGCCGAGGTGGTGGAGAGCGCGCTCCGCCTCGAGGACTTCACGAAGGGTGACCCAGGGGCCACGGTCGGCCTGGCGCCGCACAGCGTCCGCGCCTGCCCGGCGGAGTGGATCGAGACGCTCGCCGCGGAGGCGCGCCGCCGCGGCTGGCCGCTCCACCTCCACGTCTCCGAGCAGGTGGCCGAGGTGGAGCAGTGCCGCGCCGAGCACGGCGCCGGTCCGGTGGAGCTGCTGGAGCGGCTCGGGGCGCTCGGGCCGGGCACCACGGCCGTGCACGCCATCCACCTGTCCCCCGCCGACGTGGAGGCGCTGGGCCGGTCCGGCGCCACCGTCTGCGCCTGCCCCAGCACCGAGCGCGACCTGGGCGACGGCGTGGTTCCCGCCGACGACCTGCTCCGCGCCGGCGCGGGCCTGGCGCTGGGCACCGACTCGAACGTCCAGATCGACCTGCTCGAGGACGCCCGCGCGCTCGAGGGGAACCTGCGTCTCGTCCGGCGGCAGCGCGCCCTGCTCGCGCCCCCGGAGCCCGGGAACCGCGTGGACGGGCTCGCCGCGCGCCTGTACGGGTTCGCGTCGCAGGGGGGGATGCGGTCGCTGGGCATCCCGGGCGGCACGCTCTCCCCCGGGGAGCCCGCCGACTTCCTCTGCGTCGACCTCGAGGATCCCTCCGTGGCCGGCGCCTCGGAGGGCGACCTGCTCCCGGCCCTGGTCTTCTCCGCGGCCCGCACGGCGGTGTGCGACGTGGTGGTCGGCGGGGATGCGATCGTGACGGATGGTGAAATAACGGCTGGACGGCCCGGTGCCCGCGAGGTCGCCCGCGACTTCACCCGGACCATGAAGAAGCTCTGGGGAGGCTGAGATGGACCTCGTCGACACCCTTCGGCAGCTCGTCGCCATCGACTCGACCTCGACCCGGTCGAACCTGCCGGTCCTCGACTGGCTGGAGCCCCGGGTCCGCAACCTCGGCTTCGAGACCCGCCGCATGGCGTGGCTCGACGCGGACGGGGTGGAGAAGGGGAACCTGATCGGGCGGCTCGGCCCGGACGAGCCCGGGGGCCTGGCGCTCGTCGGCCACACCGACTGCGTCCCCTTCGACGCCGACTGGGGCGAGGCGCTCTCCGGCAACGTCCGGGACGGACGGCTCTACGGACGCGGCTCGGCCGACACCAAGGGGAGCATCGCCGCCATGCTGTCGGCCGCCTCGCGGGTTCGCCCGGGGGCCGGCACGCTCTGGCTCGTCTTCACCGCCGACGAGGAGGTGGGCTGCCAGGGCGCCAAGGCGCTCGCGCACGAGGGGCGGCTCCGCCCGGCCAAGGCGATCATCGGCGAGCCCACCCGCCTCGTGCCGGTGCGCGCCCACAAGGGCTACTGCGCGGTCGACGTCACGCTCACCGGCGTCGAGGGGCACAGCGCCTTCCCGGACGTGGGGGCCTCGGCCATCCACGCCGCCGTTCGGCTGGTCACCGAGATCGAGCGCATCCAGGCGCGGCTGGCCGACGAGCACACCGACCCCGTCTTCTCGCCCCCGCACACCACCTTCAACGTGGGGATCATCCGCGGAGGCAAGGCCCGGAACGTGCTGGCCGGCGAGTGCTTCTTCACGCTGGAGTGGCGGCCGCTCCCGGGCCAGCCGCCCGAGCGCGCGCTGGAGATGGTCGACGCGGCGTCGCGGATGCTCGAGGAGGCCGCCGGGGGAAAGCTGGCGGTGACCCGCACGCCGCTCCGGGTCGACCCCGCCGGCGTCACGCCGCCCGAGGCCGAGGTGGTCCGCTTCCTCGAGGCCGAGAGCGGCAACGGCTCGACGGCCATTCCCTTCGGAACGGAGCTCCCCGAGCTCATCCACCTGGGCGCCGAGGCCTGCGTCTTCGGCCCGGGCGACATCCGGGTGGCCCACCGGACGGGGGAGTTCGTTCCCCTGCCCGAGCTCCACCAGGCCGCGGAGATTCTACGGGCGGGCGATCGCCCGTTTCTGCGGGTGAAGGAATCGACTAGGATCCCCTGCGTGCCGCTCCACTTCTGGAAGTATCACGGCCTCGGCAACGACTTCGTCGTGGTGGAGGGGCCTGAGCTCATGGCGCCCGACCGCGCCATCCGGCTCTGCGATCGCCGCCGGGGAATCGGCGCCGATGGGGTGCTCACCGTGCTGCCGCCGCGCGACGGCGGCGTGGCCTACATGCACATCTACAACCCGGACGGCTCGGTCGCGGCCATGTGCGGCAACGGCATCCGGTGCGTGGCCCGCCACCTCGCCGAGGCGCGCGGGCTCGACGGGGAGTTCGTCGTCGAGACCGACAGCGGCCCGAAGCGCTGCACGGTGCACCGAAGCCCCGCCGGCGTCGCGGCGGTCACGGTCGACATGGGGCGGGCCCGGGTGGAGGGTCCCCAGGACTTCGAGCTGGGCCCCGAGCTGGTCCGCACGCTCCGGGTGTCCATGGGCAACCCGCACGCCGTGATCCTCGACGGCCCCGATCCGGCCCGGGCGGCGACGCTCGGCCCGGCCATCGAGGCCCGGGTCCCGGGTGGCGTGAACGTCGGCTTCGGACGTGCGAGCGGCTCGTCCATCGACCTCGTGGTCTGGGAGCGCGGCGCCGGACTGACCGAGGCCTGCGGAACCGGCGCCTGCGCCGCCGTGGTGGCGGCGCTGCACGAGGGCCGGCTCGCCGGATCGGGGCCCGTCACGGTGCGGCTGCCGGGCGGCGAGCTCGAGATCACTCGTGGGCCCCGACCTCTCGGTCCTCATGAAGGGACCCGCCGAGCGGGTCTTCAGCGGCGAGACCGGGCTCTAGGATGCGCGCGGGAGGATCCCGGCCCGAGGAGGGGGAGGCGCCGGGCCCGGAGATCTCCGACGCCGTCTTCCGCCGGTGCCTGGGGCTCCTGGCCACGCTCGACGCCGAGCCGCTCGGCGACCAGATCCTCTCCACGCTCGCCCAGGCGACCGGTGCGCAGGGCGCCGCCCTCTGGGTCGCCGGGGAGCAGGGAACCCTCCGCCTCGCCGCCCACCGGGGCGTGGTCGAGCCCGACGCGCTGCCCGGGGTGCTCGACCCCGGCGATGCGGTCCTGGCCCGGGGGCTTCGCTCCGGGACCCCGTTCGATGCCCCGGGGTGGCCGGAGGACGAGGCCATCCAGGTCCCGCTGCTCGTCGGCGACGAGGTGGCCGGCGTGGCGCTCCTCGTCCGCCGGGCCGCCGGCCGGTTCGGCGCGCCGGAGCACGCCTCGGCTGCCGCGGTCGGAGGGTTCGCCGGCGTGGCGCTCGCGAACGCCCGCCGCTTCCAGGCCGCCGAGCGAAGGGCGCTGCTCGACCGGGAGACCGGGACCTACAACCTTCCCTACTTCGTCGATCACGTCGCCAAGGAGTTCCACAAGGCCCGGCGCTACGGACGCCAGTTCTCGCTCGGGCTCGTCGCGGTGGACAACCTCGAGCAGGCGCGCCGCGAGGCGCCGCGAGAGCTCTTCCGCGCCGGCACGCGCGCGCTGGCCGACGCCATCGGCCGGGCGGCCCGGGAGGCCGACGTCCTGGCCCGCGCCGACGAGAACGAGTTCCAGGTGCTGCTCCCCGAGACCGATCACTTCGGCGCGCGCACGTTCCTTCGCCGGGCGACCGAGGAGATCGCGCGGGACCCCGCCGTCCAGGCGCTCGAGCACCGCGTGCCCCTCCTGCTCTCGATGGGGATCGCCACCTATCCCCGGGACGGGGAGGACCAGGACGCGCTGGCCGAGCGCTGCCGGGCCCGCGTCGAGGAGCAGCGAGGGTCGCTCGTCCGGCGGCTCCACCTGGGCGACCTCCCGCCGGGCGCCTTCTGGGAGCTGGTCGATCTGCTTCTCTCGGAGGGCGCGCGCCTTCCCGAGTCGAGCCCTTCGGCCCGCCGCCGCGCCGATCCCGCCTTCTTCGAGGCGGTGCAGCGGGAGGCGGCCCGGGAGCTGGGCCGGGACCGGCGGGCGCGCGGCGTGCTCTACCTCGCGTCCTCGTCCGGTACCGGGGCGCCCTCGCTGCTCGAGGGGCTGCCGGAGGGGCAGGGGGCCTCGCGGGCGGGCGACGACCCGGCCCGGGTCTTCGTCCTCGGCCCGAGGAGCGGCGGCGAGTCCGCGCCCCATCCGCTCGTGAGCCGCGTCCACGTGGAGGGCGACCCCCGCATCACGTCGCACGATTTCCTGTTCTTCCTGGGCGAGTCGGCCGCCTACGCCCTTCTACAGAGGCCGGACGGCGTCCTCTTCCACACCTCCGACGCACCGCTCGTCGACCTGCTCGTGGCCAAGCTGCAGGGCGCCTACGAGCTCCAGCCGATTCTAGCCATGTCCGCGCCGAAGAAGATCCTCTTCGCCGATCCCGACCCCGACGCCCTGCGCGGCGTCGCTCCGCTGCTGCGGGAGCGTGGCTACGAGGTCCACGCCGCGGCCGACGGGTCCCGCGCGCTGGAGCTCGCCATCCTCCGGATCCCGGATCTCGTGGTCTACGACGCGCAGACCCCGCTGCTCGATCCCCGCACCTTCCTGCGCATCCTCCGCTCGAACCCGCGCACCGAGGGGATCCCCGTCCTGCTGGCCGGGGGGAAGTCCGGGAGCGCCGGCGCGGCGGCCGCCGGCTGGCTCGAGAAGCCCTACCGGCCCGAGGTCCTCCTGGCCCGCGTCGATCACCTCCTGCGGCGCGCGCAGGAGGCGCGCGGCGCCGGCGACGCCCGGGACCTCGCCGGGGACCTGGCCCAGATGCCGCTCCCCGACCTCCTCCAGATCCTGGCCATGAACCGGAAGTCCGGGCGGCTTCGCCTGGAGCGGAACGGGGAGCGGGGCGAGATCGCGCTCTCCGCCGGCCAGCCGGTGGACGCCCGCGCGGGGGCCGCGGGCGGGGAGAAGGCCTTCTTCCGCCTGCTGGCGCGCCAGCAGGGCACGTTCTCCTTCCAGCCGGGGCCGGTTCCGGGGTCCGGATCCATCGTCCGGCGCCTCGAGGAGCTCCTGCTCGAGGGGCTCCGGCAAGCCGACGAGCTGGCCCGGCTCGAGGGCGTGCTGCCCGAGCCCGGCGCCGTGCTCCGGCTCTCCGCGGCCGGCGCGTCCATTCCCCGCGGGCTCCAGCCGGTCACCGAGGAGGTGGTGCGGCTGCTCGAGGTTCCGAGGACCCTCGCCGACCTGCTCGACGCCGCGACCGCCTCCGATCTCGAGGCGGCTCGCGCGGTGGCGGCCCTCCTCGACCACGCCCACGTCGAGGCCGCTGCGCCGGAGCCCGCGCAGGTCGCCGACCCCCTGCTCCCCCCGGACCAGCTCCACGCGCTCCGCCTCCGCGTGGCGCGCGGCGGGGCACGCGGCGGGCGGCCGACCGGCAAGGTGGTGGTCGCCGGGGGAAGCCGCGCGATCCGCCAGGCGGCGCTGGCGCAGCTCACGGCGCTCCCCGGCTGGGAGGCCACGGCCAGCGCCGCGGACGTCGCCGGCCTGGGGACCCTCGGCACGCTCGACCTCGGGACCGTGCGCATCGACCTGGTCTCCCTTCCGGGCGATCGCTCCCACCGCCCGCTCTGGGGGCCTTTCGCCGCGGGCGCCCTGGGCGCGCTCGTCCTCCTCCCGGCAGAGGGCACCGAGGCGCTCCTGCTCGAGCTGACCCGCGCGCTCCGCCTTCCGGTGGCCGTGGCCGGCCCGGAGGGGAGACGGTTCCACCGGTGATCCGGGAGGCGCCGGGCGGCGTCCCCTTCGAGGGGCGAGACCCGGTCGAGGCGCTGCGGTCGCTCCTCTCGGCCTCGCCGGCCCGGGCGCGCTAGGTGCGCCCGAGGGCGCGTCGTCCAGGACGAGCGCGGCGCGGGCGAGCGGGTTCGAGAGCAGCATCCGGTACTCCGCGCCCGACAGCCAGGCCGCGCGGCTCCCGCCCCGGTAGGCGACCGTCACGAGGATGCGACCGTCCCGCCGCTCCGCGTGCGCCGGCCATCCACGCTCCAGGTCCGCCTCGATCGACCTCAGGTGTCGCGCGATCCGGACGGCCCGCTTCCCCTCGGGAGAGGAGAGGGCGAGGAAGTGCCGGTTGCGGCTGAAGCCGCGGTCCTCGCGCATCCGGCGAACCGCTCTCTCGACGAAACCGGCCATCCGCGCGAGGCTACCAGAGGGGCCCCTTCCGGGGCCAGGACCGCCGAACGGCCCACGCGTCAGCCCGGGCGCGCGCGCCGGACGAAGCGCGCCATGCCCAGGTCGGACGACGCCGATGTGGGTGCGCACCCAGTCGGAGAGGAAGCGCTCGACCCGGGCGATCGCGTCGGCCGAGGGCCCGTCGCGCCGGTGGTCGGCCTCGATCTCCCGGACGGCCTGGAGGAACCAGGCGTGCTCCTCCCGGTGCTGGGCGAGGCCGGGATAGCGCTGCGCCGCCATGTACCGCTCCTCGGCGGCGAAGTGGAACGCGACGTACCCCTCGAGGAAGGCGAGCGTGCGCTCGATCTCGGCGGCGTCGCCGGAGAAGGCCGCGTCGCGCACCCGCGCCACGTGGAGGAAGAGCTCCCGGTGCTGGGCATCGATCTCCTCGATCCCCAGCGCGAGAGCGGCCGTCCACTCGAGGCGCACCGCGTCCATCGGGCGAGCGTACCCGACTTCGCTCGCCCCCGTCACGGAAGCGAGGAGCGCTCGGTGGCCCGCTGGAGCGAGCGGCGAAGCGCGGACGCTCCGGGCCCGACCGCGATTGCCGTCATGTGCCGCCGCTGGAACATGGAGCGCGCCACGCGCCGGACGTCGGCGACGGTGACCCGCTCGACGCGCCGGCAGCGCTCCTCCAGGCTCTCCTCCGATCCGAAGAGCTCCCCGGAACCGAACCAGCCCACCAGCTCCGACGGGTTGTCGAGCGCGAAGGTGAGCGACATGCGGTGGCGCTCCTGGACCCGCGCCAGCTCGTCGCCCGGGAGGATCGAGCTCCAGAGGCCGCTCACCACCCGGAAGATCTCCTCGACCACCCGGCCGAGCTTGGTGGAGGTGCAGGCGCCCTCGAAGGTGAAGACCGCCGCGTCCTCGTAGGTCTCGAGGCTGGCGTGGATCGAGTAGGCGAGCCCGTGACGCTCCACGATCTCGAACGGCAGCCGGGACGAGAGCCCGTCGTCGAGGAGGCGCCGGATCACGAGCGCGGCCGGGTGGTCGCGGTGGTGCTCCGGGACGCTCGGGAAGGCCAGCGAGAACTCCACCTGCGCGTCGTCGTGCTCCACCGTCCGGAAGATCGGGCCAGCGGGCCACGGGGGCGGGGGATCGGAGCGGATCGGCGTCCCGCGAGGCAGGGCGCCGAGCCTCGGTGCGGCGAGCTCGACCACCTCCTCGTAGAAGACCGGCCCGGCCGCGACCAGCACCACGTTGGATCCGGTGTAGTGGCGCGCGTGGTGGGCGCGGATGGCGCCCTCTCCCAGCGCGCGCACGCTGCTGCGCGAGCCCGCGATCTTCTGGCCCAGCCCGTGGCCCGGGAAGACGATGCGCTTCACCAGGTTGTCGGGATCGACGTCGCGGCCGCGCGAGTCGACCTCGTCGAGGATCTCCTCGAGGACCACGCCGCGCTCCACCTCGATGTCGCGGAGCAGCGGCCGGCGCGCCAGGTCGGCGAAGACGTCGATCCCGGTCTCGAGGCCGGCCGGGTGGAGCGAGGTGTAGTAGCAGGTGTGATCGCGGGCGGTCATGGCGTTCATGCTCCCGCCCGCCGCCTCCACGGCCGTGTTCATGGCCCGGCTGTCCGGATAGCCCTCGCTGCCGCGGAAGAGCAGGTGCTCCACGAAGTGGGAGACCCCGCTCGCCGACGGATGCTCGTGGCGCGATCCGGCTCTCACGTAGAGGGCGAGCATGGCCGAATGGAGCCCGGGCGTCCGGGCGACCACGATCCGGGCTCCGTTGGGGAGCTGCGCCCGCTGACCCAGCAGGAAAGGCCCCTCCGCCATGGGGGAATGGCCCCGAAGGGGATCCCGCAGACGTCCCACACCTCGCTTCGCCCGGATCACGTGTGCCTCGCCTCCTGCGTCGTCGCTCCGTCCACTGGCGCAGGCGGGAGCCGGACCACGAACGTGGTTCCGAGACCCGGCTCGCTCTGGCACTGGATGGTTCCGCCGTGCTCCTGGACGACTTGCAACGTGAACGCCAGGCCCAGCCCGGTTCCTCCCGACTTGGTCGAAAAGAAGGGGTCGAAGAGATTCTTCAGTTGTTCCGAGGGTATGCCGGATCCGGTGTCCTCGACGGCGACCGACGACGCCCCCGTCCGCGGCACGGACGGTCCGGACCCGGATGGTCCCCCCGCCGGACATCGCCTCGCGGCTGTTGCGCAGCAGGTTGAGCAGGGCGGCGCGGAGTTGCCCCTCGTCTCCCCGGACCGCCGGGAGATCCGGCGCGAGGTCGCGCTCCACCGCGATGGCGGCCGCCTGCATCTCCGGCGCGACGAAGTCGAGCAGCCCGCCCACGATCTCGTTCAGGTCCTCCCTGGCCATCACCAGCCGGGGCAGGCGCGCGAAGCGGAGGTACTCCTCCGCCACCGCGTTCAGCCGGTCCACCTCCCGGGTGATGGCGACGACGAGCGCCCGGGCCTCCGCCGAGGCGCCGGGCTCGAGCTCCTCGGCGAGAAGCTCGGCGTTCAGTCCCAGCGAGTTGAGCGGGTTGCGGATCTCGTGGGTGATGTGCGCGGAGATGCGGCCCACCGCGGCGAGCCGCTCGGCCCGCTGCAGCTCCTGCCGCTGCCGCTCGAGCGACGCCGCCATGGCGTTGAACTCGCGGGCCAGCACGCCCAGCTCGTCGCCTCCCCGGACCTCCACCTGGCGGGTGAGATCGCCGGAGGCCACCGCCTTCACCCCCTCGGTCAGCGTCCGGATGGGCGCGAGCAGGCGCTGCGACACGAGCGCCGCCCCGGCGCCCACCGAGAGCGCGAGCAGCGTGTAGATGACGATCGAGGCCACCGTCCGCGACTCCTCCCGCTCGGCGGTGAGCAGGAGCTCGCTCGTGTGGCTCTCCAGGGCGGCCTGCAGGAGCTTCACGTCGATGGCGAGGGCCTTCTCCATGGTCCGGGCGGCCTGGATGGCCGATTCGGGCGGAGCGGCCCCGCCGGCCTCGACGGCGTCGAGGAGCGCCCGCGCGGCGGCGTCGTAGCGGGTCCACGCGGCGTCGAGGGCGACGAGCCGGCCGTCCACCTCGGCCAGGAAGGCGGCCTCCTCCTCCGGGACGTCCTTCCCGGCCCGTGCGGCCACCGCGCGCCCCTCCGCGATCTTCTCGCGGACGAGCGCAGGGAAGCGGGCGCGCGCCAGCGGGATCCAGGCCCGTCGCGCCGCCGGATCGAGGGCGCCCGCCTCCAGGACCCGCGGGGTCACCCACTCCTTCACGTCGATCTGGGCGGCGATGCGGGTGAGGGGAAGGTAGCCCTCGCTGAGCAGGCGGAGCTTCCGGCCCAGGTCGTGGAGGCGCACGATCCCGAAGGCGCTCACGAGCGCGAAGGCCGCCAGCGAGACCCCGAAGGCCAGGAAGATCTTGGTGGCGACGCGGCGCAAGCGGGGATGGTAACCCACGGCCGGATTCCTTGCCGGACGCCATTCCCGCGACCCCTTCCGACCTTGCCAAGAGGTCCGGACGGGGGATAGCTTCGTCCCCCCATGACCGGCCTCTTCCTCTTCATTGCCCTCGCCGCCGTGCTGGCGGCCGTCTACTTCTTCGCCTCCCACAAGACCGCTCGCGCCGAGCTCGCCGGCAAGGAGGACGCGCTCCGGAAGCTGCAGGAGCAAGCGGAATCCGCCATGCGGGACGCCGCCGCGACGCGCGCCGAGGCGAAGGAGAGGCGCGACGAGGCGGCGCAGCTTCGCGATCAGCTCAAGGAGGCCAAGAAGCGCGCCTTCGATCAGGCCGACGCGGTGAAGAAGGTGGCCGGCGCCCCGGCGCTGCGCGAGGAGATCGAGAAGCTCACCACCCGGCTCGCCGACGCCCGCGCGGAGGCGAGCGCGGCGGCGGAGCGGGCCAAGGCGCTCGAGGGGCAGGCGGCCAGCGCCGCCCGCGAGCTGGAGCGCGAGAAGGCGGCGGCCGCGCAGGCCGTCGCCCAGGCGCGGAGCCAGGCCCAGGCAGCCCAGGCCGCGTCCCAGGCGCCTGCGCCGTCGGCTCCGGCTGCCGCGTCCCCCGACGAGGGTCAGCTTCGCGCCGAGAAGGAACGGGCCGACAAGGCCGAGGCGAAGCTCGCCGAGGCGCGGAAGAAGGCCGCCGACCTCGAGCGCGACCTCAAGGCGGCGCGCGGCCGGCTCGAGACCGACCGGCGCGTCTACATGGTGCAGAAGGGCGAGCTCGACATCGCCAAGGACCGGCACGCCGAGCTGCGGCGCCGGTACGATGCGCTTCGCAAGGAGCACGAGGAGCTCATCGACGCCGTCCGGCAGGCGGCCCGCGAGGAGAAGCGGGCCCAGGAAGGCGCCGCCGCCGCGGCCGCGCCGCCTCCTCGCCCCGCCCGCCGCCGAGTAGCGGGCCAGCGAGCCAGCGGCCGACGCCGGCGTCACTCCGGCGTTGGCGAGGAGCTTCCAGACCGGCGCCAGGTCGCGGAAGGCGCCCAGCACGTCTCCGATGGCCAGGCTGCGGGCCTCCTCGCGCGGCCAGGCGATGCCCAGGTCGGCCACGGGCGGGCGCCGGGGAGCGCCGGCCAGGCCGTCGGCGACCTCCAGCCAGAAGGCGGCCGAGGACGTGGGCGCGATCTCCGGCAGGTGCTCGTGGTCCCACCCGGCATAGGCGCGGACCCGGCGGAAGGGCTTGCCCCGGCGGGCCAGGTTGGCGGCCTCCCGGACCAGCGCCCCGCGCATCGCCTCCAGCCGGTCCGATCCGCCCCGCACGGCCACCCGGGCGTGGAGGCCGTCGCGGGTCACCGAGAGTGCGAGGTAGGGAGCGCCGCGCCCGATCCGCGCGCGCTCCGAGAAGGCCACCCAGACCTCGCCGGGACCGCCGCCCCGCCGCCGGGCGGCGCCGCCCAGGCGCGGGCCGACCTCCCGCCCCACCACCCGGGACAGGCCGCCCTGGAGCAGGGCGCCCAGCACGAGCAGGCGAGGGGCCAGGCGCCCGTCGGCCGCGCGCGCCCGTTCCTCGGGATCCTCGATCTCGAAGACGGCGAACTCGTCGGGGCCGATTCCGATGCCAGCCATGTGGGATGCCCGCGCGACCGCGGACGAGAGAGCCTACCACCGTTGACGCTTCCCAATCCCCTGCTAAGGTCGACGCCCCATGCAGAAGGCCGAACGACTCCTGGATCTGGCCGCGCTGCTCCTGCGCGCCTCGGAGCCGGTCTCGTGGCGGGAGATCCAGGAGCAGTTCCCGGACGACTACGGCGGTCCGGGCGAGGCGGCCATCCGCAAGTTCGAGCGGGACAAGGCCGAGCTCCTGGAGCTCGGCATCCCGGTCCGCTGGGTGGGGGGCGACGAGGATCTCTCGGCCGGCTACCTCGTCGACAAGGAGGACTTCTACCTCCCCGATCTGAAGCTCCCGCCCGAGGACCTGGCGCTCCTCTACGTGGCGGGCTCGGCCGCCCTGGCGCAGCGCGTCTTCCCGTACGCCCGCGATCTCGCCCACGCCATGAACAAGCTCTCCTTCGCGGCCCGCGCCCCGGGCGCCTCGGAGGTGGCCGCGGTGGCGGCGCTCCAGCTGTCGGCCGACGACGCCGAGGAGGATGCGCGGGCCGACGCGGCGAGGCGGCTGGAGGTCCTCTCCGTCGCGGTGGCGGGGCGGAAGCGGGTGCACCTCGTCTACGCCGGTGCGGAGCGCCGGGCCCGGACGGAGCGCGACGTCGACCCGTACGGCCTCTACCAGCGCGGCGGGGCCTGGTTCGTGGCCGGGTTCTGCCACCTCCGCCAGGACGTCCGCAGCTTCCACCTGGGACGCATCGTCTCGGTGGAGGTCAACCCCGCCGCCCCGCGAACGGCCGACTTCGAGGTGCGTCGCGGGTTCTCGCTCGCCGAGCTGGCGACCCGCGAGTCCTGGGAATTCCGCATGCACGCACCGGTCCGGTGCCGCGTGCGGCTCGAGGGGCCGGCCATGCCGGAGGAGCGGGAGTCGTTCGGCCCGCGCGCCACGTGGAAGGACGGGGACGGCGGCGCGGTGGTCGAGGTGGAGGCCACGAACGAGGAGGCGCTGCTCCGCCACGTGCTCTCGCTGGGCGACCGGGCCGAGATCCTGGCGCCGAAGTCGCTCCGGGAGAAGGCGCGGAAGGTGCTCGCCGCGCTGGCGCGGAGGGTGGCATGACCCGGAAGGTCGCCGCCAAGGCCGACTCGCGCGACCGGCTCCGCCGGGTCCTCTTCCTCGTCCCCTACGCCGTGCGCCACCCCGGCATCCCGGTCCGGGACCTGGCGAAGCGGTGCGGCGTGCCCGAGAAGCAGATCCTCGAGGATCTCGACTTCCTGCTCGGGGTGGGATGCCCGCCCTTCGCGCCCGACGACTTCCTCGACCTGTACGTGGACGGCGACAAGGTCCACGTGGCCCTCCACCAGAGCTTCTCCCGCCCTCCGCGATTCACGGAGAGTGAGGCGGCGGCCCTGGCGGCGGCGGCCCGGGCGCTGGGAGGGGAGGGGAAGGAGCGCGTGGTGCGCGCGCTCCGCGACGCCGTTCCCCGGGACCGGCGCGCCATCTTCGACGAGCTGCTCGACCGGATCTTCGCCGGGTCGCCGCCCGCGCCGGACTCGCTGCTCGGCCGCATCGAGCAGGCCATCGCCGCCCGGCGCGCGCTGCGCATCCGCTACTTCACCGCCACGCGCGGCGAGGAGAGCGAGCGCGTCGTGCATCCCTACACGCTCGCGCAGCGGCTCGGCCACTGGTACCTGTGGGGGCACGACGAGGCCCGCGGCAAGGCGCTCCCGTTCCGCCTCGACCGCATCCGCGAGTGCGCGGTGGACGAGAAGCGCTTCGAGCCCCCCAGCGACGCCGAGCTGGCGCGCGGCCGCCTCTTCTCCGAGGCGCAGGGCACCCCGGTCCGGCTGCGGCTCGGGCCTCTCGCCGCGGCCTGGGCGCTGGCGCGTCCCGGCCAGTGGCGGGTGGTGAAGCGCGACGCGAAGGGCGGCGCCGTCGTCGAGGTGCCGGGCGTGAGCGACGAGTGGGCCACCCGCTTCGCCCTCTCGTTCGGACGGGACGCGGAGGTCCTCGCGCCGCCGTCCGCACGGCGCCACTACGGCGACGCGGTGCGCCGTGCGCTCGCCCGCTACCGATGAGACCTAGGACGTCGGGACGACACCTACATTCCGTTCGAGTGTCCCGTGGGCATGCGGCACGACCCGGGGTTCGGTTCGACCCGATCGGCCTCCCACGGAATCGCGGGCTTTTTGTCCGGCATGCCCTTCGCAGCAGTCCCCCCATCAGAGGTGGCGCCGTGGCAAGAGTCCTCATCGTCGACGACGTGGAGATCGTTCGGAAGGCCCTGCAGGTCGGGGTGCAGAAGCTCGGGCACGAGGTCGAGGGAGCGTCCGACCCGCTGGTCGCGCTGGAGCTCGCGCGCATGCACCCGCCCGACCTGGCGCTCGTCGACTACCGGATGCCCGGGATGGACGGCGTGGCCTTCTTCGACGCGATGAAGCACCAGCTCGGAGACAAGTGCCCGAAGGTGCTCTTCGTCTCCGCCACTCCCGCCGAAGAGGTCCGGGAGAAGCTCCTTCCCACCGGGCTCGTGTGCAGCGGCTTCGTGAAGAAGCCGTTCCACCTGGACGATCTCTGGACCACGGTGAGCGAGGCCCTGAAGCACTAGGGCCCTGCCGCGCGTCGCGGCTACTTCTTCAGGCCGGCCCAGCCGAAGTAGACGTCGGCCACGGCGCACATGTCGTCGCCGCCTCGCCCGCTCTCGATGGCGTCGCTGAAGAGGCGACGGACCGCGGTGTTCACCGGCATCTTCGCGCCCTGATCGGCGGCCGCCTCCTGGGCGAGCCGCTGGTCCTTCTCGGCGAGGGACACGGCGAAGCGGGGGGCCCAGTCCTTGGCCAGGATCTGCTCGCCCTTCATGAGGAAGAGCGGGGAGTGGAAGCTCGAGGCCTGCAGCGTCTCCACCACCTTGGCGAGATCGAGCCCGCCGGACGCGCCCAGCGCGAGCCCCTCGGCGTAGGCCGCCATCATCGCGCCGCCCACCGAGTTCACCACCAGTTTCATGAGGGCGGCCTGCTGCGCGCCCTCCAGCTCGATGACCCGGGCCGAGATGGCGCGGAGCGCGGGGCGGGCCTTCTCGCGGGCCTCGGCGGGGCCGCCGGCGACGATGGTCAGCTGGGCCTTCTCGGCGGCCGACTTGGTGCCGAGCAGCGGCGCGGCCACGAAGGACGCGCCGCGGGCCTTCACGCGCTCCTCGACCGACTTCGCGCAGCGGACGCCGGCGGTGGACGTGTCGACGACGATGGTGCCCTTCTGCAGGCCGGCCAGCGCGCCGTCGGGCCCCTCGAGCACCGCGTCGACCGACTTCTCGTCGGAGAGGCACAGGAAGACGAGGTCCTGGCCGGTGGCGGCGTCACGGGGCGTCGCTGCGCTCCTGGCGCCCTTCTTCACCAGGGGTTCCGCCCGGGACGCCGTGCGGTTCCAGACGGTGACGGTGTGGCCCGACTTGCGCAGGTTGTTGGCCATGGGCGCGCCCATGGTCCCCGTTCCGAGAAATCCGATCTTCATGGTTCGAAGGTTGTAGCCCAAGGAGCGAGGGGGTGAAAGCGCGATCCGACGGTCTTCCCGGGGCCAAATTCCCTGGCGTGCCGCGCCGCGCCATGCGACGCTGAGCGGTCGCGTCGGAAGGCGCACGGAGGTCGGAAAGCCTAGATGGAATCAAGGGATGTCATCGTCGTCGGGGGTGGGATCAGCGGTCTGGCCTTCGCCTGGCACGCCGCCCGGGCGGGCAAGAAGGTCCTGGTCCTGGAGGGGGCAGAGCGGGCCGGCGGGTGCCTCGATTCCCGCCGCACGGCCTCCGGGTACTGGTACGAGCTCGGCGCCCACACTTGCTACAACTCCTACGCCGGCCTGCTGGAGATCATCGAGGGGACCGGGCTCCGCGACCGGATCGTGCCCCGCGGCGACGCCCGCAAGCGCTTCGCCTTCCTGCGCGACGGCGCGATCGACATGCTGGGCCCGATCTCGGTCCTCTGGCGCTTCGACAAGATGGAGCTCCTCCGCAACGCGCTGCGCGGCATGCGGGCGCCCAAGGAGGGCGCGACCACGGCCGGCTGGTACGGCGGCGTGGTGGGGAAGCGGAACTACTCCCGGATCCTGGCGCCGTTCCTGTCGGCGGTGCCCTCGCAGAACGTCGACGCCTTCCCGGTGGCTGGCCCGGGCTCGCTCTTCAAGAAGCGGGAGCGGCGCAAGGACGTGGTGAAGAGCTTCACGCTCGACGGCGGCCTGGGCGCCGTCGCCACCGCCGTGGCGGCCCAGCCCGGGATCGAGGTCGTCACCCGCGCGGTGGTGCGCGAGGTGAGGCGACGCGCCGCCGGCTACGAGGTCCATCTCCTCGACGGGCGCGTCTTCGAGTCGCCGGTGCTCTCGCTGGCGGTGCCGCCGGCCATGGCGTCGGCGCTCCTGCGGACGGACTTCCCGGAGCTCGCGGCCGAGCTGGCCCGCGTGAAGATGGCGGCCACCGACTCGATGGCCGTGGTGGTCCGGCGCGACCAGCTGAAGCTGCCCGAGATGGCGTTCCTGGTCCCCGCCGACGACGTCTTCTGGTCGGCGGTGACCCGCGACCCGGTGCCGGATCCCGAGCGGCGGGCCTTCGCGTTCCACTTCAAGACCGGCAAGACCGACGAGGAGAAGCGCGCGCGCATCTCGCAGATCCTCGGCGTCCCGCCCTCCGCCTTCGAGGAGGTGTCGCAGCGGATGACGCTCCTGCCCTCGCCGGTGCTCGGCCACGACCGGGTGGTGGCCGAGCTCGACCGCATGCTGGCGGGGCAGCGCCTCGCCCTGACCGGGAACTACTTCGAGGGGCTCGCCATCGAGGACTGCGTGCTGCGGTCCCGCGCCGAGTGGGCGCGGATCGCGTCGGCGGGCTAGCCCGGCACCTCGGGGCCGGTCGCCGAAGAGCCCGGCCAGCCGGCTGGCCAGTGCGCGGGCGCCACGGCCCCGCGCGGGCGCCACGAAGACCGTGTCGTCGCCCGCGATGGTGCCGAGCACGCCGGAGATGCCGCGCCAGGTCGATGGCCCGGGCCACCGCCGGCGCGCTGCCCGGCAGCGTGCGGATGACCACCAGCGAGCCGTTGGTGGCGACGCCGAGACCAGCCCCGCCACCGCCGCCGCCACCGCGGCGGGCGCGCCGTCGCCCACCTCGTAGAAGGAGCCCTCCGGGCGCGACACCCGGCGGGCGCCGAGCCGCGCCAGGTCGCGGGAGAGCGTCCCCTGCGTGGCCCGGAAGCCCTCGCGCCGCAGGGTCGCGAGCAGCTCCTCCTGGGTGGCGACCGGGCCCGCCCGCAGGATGCGGGACACCGCCTCGCGGCGGCGCCGGATGTCGATCGCGCTCACCGGTAGACCAGGGTGCCGACGCCACGGTCGGTGAAGAGCTCGGCGATGACGGTGTGCGGGACCCGGCCGTCGAGCACGTGCACCCGCTCCACGCCCCCGGCCAGCGCCCGGAGGATGGCCCGGGCCTTGTGCTTCATCCCGCCGGTGATGGCCCCGGCCTCGATGCGGGCCTCCAGGTCCGGACCGGAGATTCTGGCGCACCATCCCGCCGTCCGGCGCCGACTCGAGGATGCCGGGCACGTCGGTGAGGTAGATGAGCTTCTTGGCGCCCAGCGCGACCGCCACCGCGGCGGCCACGTCGTCGGCATTCACGGACAGTCCTCGCCCATCCTCGCCGCTGCCGATGGGCGAGATGACCGGCACGTAGCTCGACTTGAGCAGCATGCGGAGGAAGTCCTTGTTCACCTCGACCACCTCGCCGACGTGGCCCAGGTCGCGGCCGCTCTCGTGGACGATCTTGCGGGCCCGCAGGAGCTGCCCGTCCTTGCCGGAGAGTCCCACCGCCGAGGCGTTGCGCTGGTTGAGCAGCGCCACCAGCTCCTGGTTCACCTTCCCGGTGAGGACCATCTCCACCACCGGAAGCGACGTCGCGTCGGTGATGCGCAGCCCGTCCACGAACTCGGAGCGCTCGCCCAGCCGCTCCATGGTGCGGGTGACCTCCTGGGCGCCTCCGTGGACCACCACCGGCTTGAGCCCCACCTGCTTGAGCAGCGCCACGTCCTCCGCGAAGGCCTCCTTCAGCGACTCCTTCACCATGGCTGCGCCGCCGTACTTGATGACCGCGACCTGTCCCGGAGAAGGCCGCGATGTACTTCAGGGCCTCGGCCAGCAGCGCGCGCTTGAAGGCGGGAGAGTAGTTGGCGACGTGGTCCTCGCGGGCCATCCCGCCGTCGGCCTTCTGCACGATCTGCGAGGAGTAGTCGGCGTTGATCTTCACGTAGTCGTAGGAGAGGTCGCAGCCCCAGGCCGTGGCCGAGACGTCCCCGTCGGCCAGCTCCACCCGGAGGTCGATGGAGGGCTCGCGCATGCGGGCCTTCAGGGCCTCCCGGTCGAAGTCGGTGGGCGCGCCGCTGGCGAAGACGGGCACGCCCTGGAGGAGCACGCGGGCCTTGTACGGATCGATGAGCCAGCCGCGGGTCCCGGCCCGGGATCCCACCGTGGCCAGCACCCGGCCCCAGTTCGGGTCGGCGCCGAACAGCGCCGCCTTCACCAGCGGCGAGTTGGCGATGGAGCGCGCCACGTCGCGCGCCGCGGCGTCGGACGGTGCGCCGGTCACCACGACCTCGAGGAGCTTGGACGCCCCCTCGCCGTCGGCGGCCATGGCACGGGTCATCTCCCGGAAGAGATCGGTGACCGCGGCCTCCAGGACCTCCAGGTCCGGGCCGGCCTCCGAGATGCGGGGAGTTCCCCGCCAGCCCGTTGGCGAGCGCGATGAGGCTGTCGTTCGTGGACATGTCCCCGTCCACGGTGAGCATCTCGAAGGTGCACTTCACCGCGCGTCCCAGGATCTCCTGGAGCACCTTGGGCGTCACCGACACGTCGGTGACGAGCACGCAGATCATGGTGGCCAGCTGCGGCGCCAGCATGCCCGAGCCCTTGGCGATGGCGGCCACGGTGGCGGTCTTGCCGCCCACCACCACCTCGCGCGAGGCCATCTTGGTTCGCGTGTCGGTGGTCATGATGGCCTCGGCCGCGAAGTCGGCGCGGGCGCCGAGTTGCTCGACCAGCGAGGGCATGGCGTCGAGGATCTTCTGGGCGGGAAGCCGGACGCCGATGACGCCGGTCGAGGCGGTGAGCACCGCGCGCTTCTGCACGCCCAGCGCGTCGGCCAGCGCGCCTCGCAGGTTGGCCACGTCCTCCATCCCGCGCGGCCCGGTGAGGGCGTTGGCGTTCCCGCTGTTGACGAGCACCGCGCGCATCCCCTCGGCGGGGACGCGGTCGCGGGCGTCCATCACCGGTGCGGCGGCGGCCTTGTTGACGGTGAAGAGGCCGGCGGCGGCGGCCGGGACGTCGGACACCACGAGCGCCACGTCCCGGCGCTGCGGCTTCAGGCCCACCGCGACGCCGCTGAAACGGAAACCCTTGGGGATCTTCACGCCTATCCTCCGACGAGATCGAGCCCGAGGGTCTCGTCCCAGCCCTGCGTGGCATTGAGCGCCTGGACGGCCTGTCCGGCCGCCCCCTTCACGAGGTTGTCGATGGCGGAGACCGCCACCACGAGCCCGGTGCGGGCGTCGAGCGAGGCGCCCAGGTGGCAGCGGTTGGTGCGGACCACGTCCTTCACCGCCACCTGCTCCGCCTTCATCACGCGCACGAAGGGCTCGCCCCCGTAGGCCGCGTCGTAGGCCGCCCGGAGGCCCGCCTCGGTCGCGCCGGCGCCGGCCCGGAGCACGCAGGTGGCCAGGATGCCGCGCCGGATGGGGACGAGGTGGGGCGTGAAGGAGATGGGGCCGACGCCGCCGGCGAAGCGCCCCACGGTCTGCTCGATCTCGGGCACGTGCTGGTGGCGCCCGATCCGGTAGGCGCGCAGGTCCTCGTCCACCTCGCAGAAGGAGTACTCCTCGCTGGCCTTGCGGCCGGCGCCGGAGACGCCGCTCATGGCGGAGACGGCGATCCCGTCGCGCCCGACCAGCCCGGAACGGACCAGCGGGGAGAGGGCGAGCGCGATGGCGGTGGCGTAGCAGCCCGGGTTGGTGACGAAGGTGGCGCCGCGCAGCGCGGCCCGATCGAGCTCGGGCAGGCCGTAGCGCGCGGCGCCGAGGAGCGGGACCGCGGTGTGCTCGAAGCCGTACCAGGTCGGATAGGCGGCCGGGTCGTGGAGCCGGAAGGCGCCGGAGAGGTCCACCACCTTCACCCCGCGGGCGTGGAGGACCGGTCCCAGCGCCAGCGAGACCTCGGCCGGCGTGGCCAGGAAGGCCACGTCCGCCTGGAGATCGGGGGCCTGCGCCTGCGGCAGGTAGCGGAGCGCCGCGGCCGGGGCGGAGAGCGGCAGCCGGGCTCCGGCGGCCTCGTCGGCCCAGCGATCGGAGTAGAGCGCCGAGAGCGTCAGGCGCGGGTGGCGGGCGACGATGCGGGAGAGCTCGAGCCCCGAGTACCCGGAGGCTCCGACCACGGCGGCGGTGAGCGTATGCATGGAGTTGCATGAATATGCAACTCGGCCGGCGAGGTCAACGCGGGGGGGCGGAAACGGGCGAGGCGGCGAGCCTCGCGGCCCGCCGCCCCCGTGAATGGTGCCCAGGAGAGGACTCGAACCTCCATGGCCTTTCAGCCGCTAGACCCTGAATCTAGTGCGTCTACCAGTTTCGCCACCTGGGCAAGGTGCGCCCCTCATTAGCCAGGGGAGGCGTCCGGTGTCAACGGCATTCGGCCGCCCGGAAGAGGTCGAAGGCCCGCTCCGAGGCTACAATGCCGCCGCCATGAACCTCGTCCCCGCGCTTCTCGCCCTCGCCTTCTCGGCCGCTCCCTCGCCGAGCGCACCGGTCACCCTGGTCGGAGCCGGTGCGCTGGGACCCGGAGGAGCGGCCTGGCTCGCCGAGGTCGGATACCCGCAGCTCTCCGTGACCTACGCGCAGGGGCTCGACGAGTGGAACGACCTGGGCGGGACGATGGGACTGAGCTGGACCACCGGGGAGATGGTCCTGGCGGCGGTCTGGCGGCGGGAGCTGGCCGGCGATGCCGGAAGCCGGGCCGGCTTCCGGCTGGTGGCCGGGCCGTGGTTCGATTTCGGAGCCACCTGGATCTACCCGGAGAACCAGGCCAACCTCGGCGTGCTCGTCGCTCCGGGGGTCGGGTGGACGGCGTCCACCGGGCCGGGACTGGCCAGCGTGACCCTCGACCTCGGCCTCGAATGGGCCTTCCAGCGCGGCATGGGACTCGCCTTCCTGCCCCGCCTCGGCGTGGCCTACGAGGCCCAGGTGGTGAAGGACATCACCATCGGCGCCCGGGCCGGCATCTGGGCGCGCTGGGCCAGCGGGAGCGCCGGGATCCCCGGCGTGGACCGGAAGCTCCTGGGCGAGGTGGTGGCCCTCGTCACCTGGAAGGTGTTCTAGGCCGCTCCCCGCGCTGCGCCGGCCCGGCTACCAGCGGGCCACGCAGGCGATGGCCGGCCCGCAGGTCCGGTCGACCGACTCGAGGAACTTGAGCATCTCGTCCCCCTCGACGGCGCCCGTGATCCGCTGCGGGACCTCGCGTCCCGACGAGTCGATGAAGACGACCGTGGGCATGCCGACCACGCCGTACTTGTCGAAGGCCTTCTGGAACGCCTCGGTGTCGTTGGTGCCGTCCATCTTCAACGTGACGAAGCGCCCGGCGGCGGCCTGGACGCGCGGGTCGGCCCAGGCGGTCTTGTCGAGCTCCTTGCAGGCGGTGCACCACTCGGCCCAGAAGTCGATGATGACCGGCTTCCCCTGCGCGCGGGCCTCGGCGATGGCCGCCAGCTCGTCCTGGTGGAAGTGCCAGGCCAGCCGGTCTCCCTGGGCGCGGGAGCGGGCCGAGGCGGCTCCGGAGGCGTAGACGATCCCGCCCACGACGAGGGCCACGCCGAGCCCCTTCGCGACCTTGTGGAGGGCCGGCCCGTGGAAGCTGCCGCTGAAGGCGCCGAGCAGGACGCCCGTCCCGGCGAAGGCGGCGGCGGCCAGCGCGGCGGCGCGGGACGCGTGGAAGATCGGGGTGAGCGCGGGGAGCGAGTCCTTCAGGAACACGCCGGCGGCCGCGAGGAGGGCCACGCCGAAGACGCTCTTCACCGTGTCCATCCAGGGACCGCTCTTGGGCAGGGAGACGGAGAAGGCGCCGATCAGGAAGAAGAGGAGCCCGAGCCCGAGCGCGTAGGTGAACATGATGCCGAGCCCGAAGGCCACCGACCCCTTGGTGGCCACGAAGGCGAGCGCGGCGGCCAGCACCGGGCCGGTGCAGGGGGCGGCGATGATGCCGGAGACGAGCCCCATTCCGAGGGCGCCCAGGTAGCCGGCCCCGCCCACGGTCTGGAGGCGGGCCTGGAAGCTCGCCGGCAGCTGCAGCTCGAAGGCGCCGAACATCGAGGCCGCCATGGTCGCGAAGACGAGCGCCACGCCACCGATGACGAACGGGTTCTGCATGACGCTGCCGAAGGCCTTGCCGGTCAGCGCCGCGCCCACGCCGAGCGCCGAGTACATGATGGCGATGCCGAGCACGTAGAGCGCGGAGAGGGCGATGGCGTGGCGGCGCGAGCTGGCCTGGCGGGCGCCGAAGATCGAGACCGTGATGGGGATGAGGGGGTAGACGCACGGCGTGAGGCTGGTCAGGACGCCGCCGCCGAAGGCCGCGACGTAGGCGAGCGCCGAGCCCTGGGCGAGGAGGCTCCCGAGCCCCAGGTCGGTGGTCGCGCCGGTGGCGCCGGACGCGGCGAGGTCGGGCAGCCAGGCGACCGCCGCGAACGTCAGGCCCGCGACCAGGATTCTCGTGAGGATCCGCATGCGTCCTTCCAATGTAACCACTCCCGGCGCCGGCAAAATCCCTCGTCGGGACGGGATCTTGGGGGCGAGGCCGTCCTTGACCCGCCCGGGCACACCCTTATAGATACCCAGGCCGGAACGCAACCGCGAGGCGTTCCATTCCGTGAGAGGCAGGCAGAGGCGTGAAGGTTCCGATCTACATGGATCACCACTCGACGACCCCGGTCGACCCCCGGGTCCTCGAGGCCATGCTGCCCTACTTCACGCAGCACTTCGGGAACGCGGCCTCGAAGAGCCACTCCTTCGGCTGGAAGGCCGAGGAGGCGGTGGAGGAGGCGCGCGAGCAGGTGGCCCGCCTCATCGGCGCCACCGCCCGGGAGATCGTCTGGACGAGCGGCGCCACGGAGTCGGACAACCTGGCCGTGAAGGGGGTGGCGCGCTTCCACGCCGCCCGGGGGCGGCACCTGGTCACGACCGCCATCGAGCACAAGGCGGTCCTGGACTCCCTGGCGGCGCTGGCGCGCGAGGGCTTCGAGGTCACGGTCCTGCCGGTGAGCCGGGAGGGAATCGTCGACCCGGAGTCGGTTCGCGAGGCGCTGCGCCCCGACACCGTCCTCGTGTCGGTGATGCACGCCAACAACGAGGTCGGCACGGTGCAGCCGATCGAGGAGATCGGGCGGATCGCCCGGGAGAAGGGGGTGCTCTTCCACACCGACGCGGTGCAGTCGATCGGGCGGATCCCCTTCGACGTCGAGTCGACGAACGCCGACCTGGTCTCCCTGTCGGCGCACAAGATGTACGGGCCGAAGGGAGTGGGGGCGCTCTACGTGCGCCGCCGGCCCCGTGCGCGACTGGTGGCCCAGATCGACGGGGGAGGGCACGAGCGCGGCTACCGGTCGGGCACCCTCAACGTCCCCGGCATCGTCGGCTTCGGGAGGGCGGCCTCGCTGGCGCGCGAGGAGATGCCGGCCGAGGCGCCGCGGATCCTGGCGCTGCGCGAACGGCTGCGCCGGGCCATCCTGGGGGGCCTCGACCGCGTCAGCGTGAACGGGAGCCTGGAGCACCGGCTGCCCGGGAACCTGAACCTGAGCTTCGAGCACGTGGAGGGGGAGGCGCTCATGATCGCCATGAAGGACGTGGCGGTGAGCAGCGGCTCGGCCTGCACCTCGGCCTCGCTCGAGCCCTCCTACGTGCTGCGCGCCATGGGCGTGCCGGACGAGATGGCCCACGCCTCGATCCGCTTCGGCCTCGGCCGGTTCAACACCGAGGAGGAGGTGGACCACGCGGCCCGCCTGGTGATCGAGAAGGCGACCCGCCTGCGGGAGATGTCGCCGGCCTGGGACGCGGCCCAGGCGACCTGAGGCGGCGCCGCCGCGGCCTCGCACCGGCGGCAAGGGCGTTCGCCGCTCGGCCGGAAGGGCCACGGCGTGGCCCGTCGCGTGCGGCAGGAGGCCCGAACCCGGCGCGTCCCGGGTGGCCCGGCGCGTGCTCCGGTCCCACGCGTGCTCCCGCTCCTCGCGCTCCTCCTCGCCGCGCCCCCGGCCGCGCCGCTGCCATCATCCCCGCCCGCACCCGTGGCGGGCGACGCCGCTCCCTCCGCCCGGAGCGAGGTCCGCCGCATCCTCGCGCTGGTCGCGTCCGGCGACCCTCCCATCGCCGACGTCCAGCGGGCCGCGGCGGCGCACGACGGGGTCGACCCCGACCGGCTCCGGGCCTGGGTGGCGCGTCCGCGCAGCGCCCACTGGCTCCCGCGGATCACGCTCGACGCCAGCCGCACCGAGCGCGACACGCGGGTGGTCGGCGTCACCGGAACGGTCGAGTCCGACTACCTGCGGCTGAACCCGTCCACCCAGTTCGGCATCCGGGCCAGCTGGGACCTGGACCAGCTCGTCTTCTCCCGGGACGAGCCCGCCGCCGCCTGGACCGCCTCCCGCCTCATCGATCGGCGGGAGGAGCGCGTCCGGCGCGCCACCCGGCTCTTCTTCCAGCGCCGCCGCCTGCTCGTCCAGCTGGCGCTCGATCCGCCTCGCGAGCCGCTCCAGCGCGCCGAGCGGGAGAACCAGGTCGACGAGGTCACTGCCGAGCTCGACGAGCTCACCGGAGGACTCTTCTCCGGCAGGAGGAACCCATGATGAGGAACGCCAGCCTTCCCGTCGCCGTCGCGCTCGCCACGCTGCTCGCCTGCGGTCCGGAGGCGCCCGAGCCCGCCCCGCGCGTCGTCTCGGTCGTGCCGGAGGGGGAGGGGATCGCCCCCGATCTCCCGCAGGTGGCGGTGCGGTTCAGCGAGCCGGTGGAAGGGTCCGGGGTCGAGGACGGCCGGTTCCTGGCGCTCGCCACCGAGGTCGACGCGAAGTCGGTGGCGACCGCGGCGGCGTCCGCCACCGGGATCGGCCCCGGGGGCGCGGTGGTCGGCGGCCGGGTCGCGCTGACCGACGGCGGGACGCTCGCGACCTGGACGCCGGTCGCCCCCCTCGACCCGATGTCCGCCTACGCGATCGTGGTGGGCACCGGGATCCGCTCGGTGAGCGGACGGGCCGTGCTCGACCCCACCGGGAGGAAGCGCGCGTTCGCGACCACCTTCCGGACCGGCGTCATGCCCGACCGCCAACCCCCGGTGGCGCGCTGGATCTCGCCTCCGGCCGGACCCGTCCCGGTCAACCTGAAGGAGATCCGCCTGGGATTCTCCGAGCCGGTGTCGGGTTCTCTCGCGGTGAAGTCCGTGGCCGGGACGCCTCGGGCGATCTCGCCGGACGTCCTCTCGCTGGTCCTGGCGGGGTCGCTGCCGGCCGGGCCGTTCTCCCCCCTGCTCGACGACGTGCGCGACGCCGCGGGCAATCGTCCGCCGCCGCTGCCGGCCATCGCCGTGGCGGCCTGCCGGGACGACCGGGCCCCGGTGGTCGAGCCGGCCACCGCCCGCATCCTCCCCGGCGACACGTCCCTCTCGGTGGCGGCCGACGCCGGCGAGCCCGTCCGCCTCGGCGTCGAGGTGGCGGTCGAGAGGCTGGGCGAGGCGTGCGGCGCCCTCCCCGACGCGCCCGGGAGCCTGGTGGCCTGGGGCGACTTCGCCGCCTGTCCGGGGTGGGACCCGTGCGGGGCGCCCACGCGCTGCCCGGCCGTGGCGACGGTGACCGGGCTCTGTCCCGGACGGCGGGTGAAGGTCCGGCTGCTGGCCGAGGACCTGGCGGGAAACGCGGCCGTCCCCGGGGCCTGGGCGCCGGCGGCCACCGGCTCCGCGGCGCCCCGCGTGGTCGTCACCGAGGTGCTCGCCGACGCCGCCACCCCGCAGGCCGGGGGCGAGTACGTGGAGATCGCCAACCTGGGCAGCGGCGACGCCGACCTGACCGGCTGGAAGCTCGCCAAGCGGAGCGCGAGCGGCGTGGTCACGCGCTGCACGCTCGACGCCGGGACGGGAGCGCTGCCGCCGGGGGGTCACGCCCTCCTGGTCGGCGGCAGCTGGGACGGACGCTACGCGGTCCCTGCCGGAGCGGGGCTGTTCCACTGCGGGTCCACGTCGCTGGCCGGAGGGCTGGCGGACGAGCGTCCCCCGGCGGTGGCCCTGGAGACGCCCTCCGGGACGGTGGTGTCGGGCTTCGGCTGGGCCGCGCCGTCCGTCCGCTGCACGGGTCGATCCACGGAGCGGATCCATCCCGACGGGGAGGACGCCACCCCGGGCTTCGCCTGCGCCCAGGCCGCACCCGGGACGCCCGGCGCCTGCAACGGCACGACGCCCCCGGCGGAGTGCCCCCGCCGTCCGTTCTAGCCGCCGGCGTGCTCGGCGACCCACTTCCCGAGGAACTCGTCCTTGAAGAGGAAGCCGTCCGCCCCGCACTCGGCGGCCAGCTGCTCGACCGTGTCCCGGGCCGCGCCGGTGCAGAGGATCACCTTGATGCCCCGGAAGCGCTCGTTCCGCTTCACGAACCGGCAGAACTGCGGGCCGTCGATGCGCGGCATCTTCACGTCGAGCAGGATGAGGTCGGGGCGCGTCTCGCGGCGGGCGAGCAGGGTGGTGGCCACCTCCGCGTCCGGCGCGTAGAGCACCTCGAACCCCTTCCCGGCCAGCTCCCGCTCCAGGAAGCGCGCCACGATCTCGTTGTCGTCGACGATCAGGATCCGGCGCCGGATGGCGAGGGCCGCGGTGAAGCGGGCGGGCAGCTCCTCCAGCGGGTCGAGCCCGAGCGCGCCGTCGGCCCCGCACCTGCGGGCCAGCTCGGCGAGGTCCTCCATCGGCCCCACGCCGGTGACCAGCGCGCGCCCGGCGAAGCCCCGATCGCGGAGCAGCGCGATGGCCCGGCGGCCGCCGGCCGCGTCCACGACCAGGGCGCCGGCCCCTGCCAGGTTGGAGGCCAGCTGCATCGGGTCCGCCGACGCCACGGCCTGGTGGCCGGCCCCGGAGAGCGACAGCGCGACCGCGTCGCAGACGATCTGGTTCTCGCAGCAGACGAGGATCTTCACCGCGCTCCGACCATACCGCATCGTCCGTGGACGCGGTCGAATTGCCGCTCCCCGGGGCGTGTGCTAGCCGTGTGGCGTGCGCCCCTACGAGGTCATCCACCGCAAGCGCGACGGCCACCCGGTGCCGCCGGAGGCCATCGCCGAGCTGGTGACCCGCTACGCCGAAGGGGCCGTGCCCGACTACCAGATGGCCGCCTTCTGCATGGCGGTCTTCTTCCGGGGGATGGGCGCGGCCGAGCTGCAGGCGCTCACCTCGGCCATGCTCCACTCCGGCGACGTCCTCGACCTCTCCGACATCCCCGGCCCGAAGGTGGACAAGCACTCCACCGGCGGCGTGGGAGACAAGACCTCGCTGGCCGTGGCCCCGCTGGCGGCCGCCTGCGGCGTGAAGGTGCCCATGGTGAGCGGGCGGGGGCTCGGCCACACCGGCGGGACGCTCGACAAGCTGGAGGCCATCCCGGGCTTCCGGATCCACCTTCCGGTCGAGCGCTTCCGGGAGGTGCTCGGCTCGGTGGGCGCGTGCCTCATCGGCCAGACCGACCGGATCGCGCCGGCCGACAAGAAGCTCTACGCGCTCCGGGATCTCACCGCCACCGTCGAGTCGATCCCCCTCATCGCCGCCTCCATCCTGTCGAAGAAGCTGGCCGAGGGAATCGACGGCCTGGTGCTCGACGTGAAGGTGGGCAGCGGCGCCTTCATGAAGCGGCTCCCCGACGCCCGGGCGCTGGGCCGGACGCTCGTCGGCCTGGGACGCGGGATGGGCAAGGACGTCACGGCGCTCCTCACCGACATGGATCAGCCGCTCGGGCGAGCGGTCGGCAACGCACTCGAAGTGAAGGAGATCCTCCAGCTCCTCCACGGCGGGGGGCCGCCCGACCTCCGGGAGCTGACCGTGGCCCTCACCGCGGAGATGCTGGTCCTGGGCGGCGTGGCCGCCGGCGCGGACGAGGCGCGCGCCCGGGTCGAGCAGGCCATCGCCGACGGGCGCGGGTTCCGCAAGCTCTGCGAGATCGTGGAGGCCCAGGGGGGCGACCCCGGCGCCCTGGCCGACCCCGGGCGCCTCCCGCTCGCGGCCGCCACGGCCGACGTCGCCTCGCCGGCCTCCGGACGGGTCGAGGCCATCGACACCGAGGCCCTGGGGCTCGCCGCCATGGCGCTGGGCGCCGGTCGCACGCGGATCGAGGACCGGGTGGACCCGGCGGCCGGTCTCGAGGTGTGGAAGAAGATCGGCGACCCGGTGGAGGCGGGCGAGACGCTCGTCACGCTGCACGTCGGCGCGGCCCCGCTCGAGTCGCCCGGCGCGGTGGCGGCCCGGGTGAGGAACGCCTACCGGATCGGCGCCGGCCCCGCGTCGGCCGGGCCCCTGGTACTGGAGCGGATCGAGGAGGCAGCATGAGCCGCAGGCCCGACCTTCACACCCGTCTCGACTACGCCCGCGCGCTGGTCCGGGGGCGCGCCGAGATCCGGCCGGCCGTGGGGCTGGTGCTCGGCTCCGGCCTGGGGGGATCGCCGATCGCCTGCAGGAGGCGGTCGCCATCCCCTACGGCGAGATCCCCGAGTTTCCGGCCGTGACCGTCGCCGGCCACGAGGGCCGGCTCGTGCTGGGCACGCTGGGCGGGGTTCCGGTCGCCGCCCTGCAGGGCCGGGTCCACGCCTACGAGGGCTGGAGCGCGGAGGACGTGACCTTCGGCGTGCGACTCCTGGCCGCCATCGGCGTCCGCTCGCTGCTGCTCACCAACGCCGCCGGCGCCGTGGCCCCGGGGCTGGCGCCGGGCGACCTGGTCCGCATCACCGACCACCTGAACCTGACGGGCCAGAATCCGCTCACCGGGCCGAACGACGACCGCCTCGGGCCCCGGTTCCCGGACATGACCGACCCCTACGACACGCGCCTGGGCGGGCTGCTCGACGCCTGCGCGGGGAAGCTCGGCATCCCGCTCGGCAAGGGGGTCTACGCCGGGCTGGCCGGCCCGAGCTACGAGACCCCGGCCGAGATCCGGATGCTGCGGACGCTGGGGGCCGACCTGGTGGGCATGTCCACCGTCCTCGAGGTCATCGCAGCCCGCCACGCCGGGCTCCGGGTGGCGGCGGTGTCGGTCGTCACCAACCTGGCGGCCGGGATGTCCGGCGCACCGCTCTCCCACGCCGAGGTGATCGCGACCGGGAACGGGGCCCGGGACCGGCTGGAGCGGCTCGCGACGTGCTGGGCGGCGGAGGCGGTCCGTTGACCCCGTTTCCCGGGCTCCACGTGCTCGTGCGCGACCCGGCCGCGGGGGGCTCCTTCGAGGAGTGGCCCGGCAGGCTGGACGCCTCCGGGCTCCATTTCACTCAAAGTCATCCACCGGCGCGGCGCCTGGAGCTGCGGTTCCTGCTCCCCGGGGCCTCGAACGAGGTGCGGGTCGACGCCGAGGTGGTGCGGGTCGATCGCGAGGGCGACGCGTTCGTGGCCCACGTCCGCCTGGACGCCCTCTCCCCGGAGGATGCCCTCTCCGTGTCCCGGTTCCTGGAGGAAGCGTGAAGACGACCGCCCTCGCGAAGCTGGCCCGCGCGGCCCGGAGACGCGCCTACGCCCCGTACTCGGGCTTCCGCGTCGGGGCCGCCGTCCGGGCCGGAACCCGGGTCCACGCGGGCGCCAACGTCGAGAACGCCAGCTACGGGCTCACCGTGTGCGCCGAGCGGGTGGCGGTGGCGGCGGCCGTCCTGGCGGGGGCGCGCGTCCTCGACGAGGTCGTCGTGGCGAGCGGCACCACGCCCCCCACGCCTCCCTGCGGCATGTGCCTGCAGACCCTGGCCGAGTTCGCCGGCCCGGATCTCCCCGTCGTGCTGGTCGGCGCCGGCCGCTCCCGGGTCGAGACCACGCTCGGCGCCCTCCTGCCCCGGGCGTTCCGGAAAGTCCTCCTCCGGAAGGAACGGCGCCGATGAAGGTGATCCGGGGATTCGCCGGGGCGGCGGCCCTGCGCGGCTGCGCGGTGGCCATCGGGAACTTCGACGGCGTCCACCTGGGGCACCAGCGGCTGCTCGAGACCGCCCGGGCCCGCGCCGCCACGCACCGGTCGCTCGCCGTGGCGCTCACCTTCGAGCCCCATCCGGCCCAGGTGCTCCGGCCGCAGATGGCGCCGCCCACGCTCACGCCGCTGCCCCGGAAGCTCGAGCTGCTCGAGGAGGCGGGCATGGAGGCGGCCGTGGTCCTCCCGTTCGACCTGGCCTACGCAGCCACCCCGGCCGCGGAGTTCGTCCGTCGCGACCTGTGCGGGCAGCTCGGGGCCGCCGACGTGGTGGTGGGCTACGATTTCACGGCGGGTCACGAGCGGGCCCGGGTCGACGTCCTGCGGGAGATGCTGCTCGCCTGCGGGATCGGCCTCTCGGTGATCCAGCCCGTCACCGCCGACGGCCTGACCGTCAGCTCCACCAAGGTCCGGGAGTTCCTCCTCGAGGGGAACGTCGAGGGCGCGGGAGTGCTGCTCGGCCGCCCGCACGACGTCGAGGCGCTGGTCGAGCGGGGCGCCGGCCGTGGGCGCGGGCTGGGTTTCCCGACCGCCAACCTCCGGCCGGTCGGGCTCCTGCCTGCGCTCGGGGTGTACGCGGCGAGGGCCCGGCTGGGGGTAGGGCTGCGCCCCGACGGGGTCGCGCACGCCGCCGGGGCCCCGACCTTCGACGCGGTCTGCAACGTCGGCGTGAAGCCCACGGTCGAGGAGGCCGGGGCGGTCGGGCTGGAGGCCCATCTCCTCGGCCACGACGGGAGCGACCTGTACGGCGAGCGGGTCCGGGTCGAGTTCGTCGCCCGCATCCGGGCCGAGCGACGCTTCCCCTCCCTGGAGGCGCTGCGCGCGCAGATCGGGCAGGACGCCCGGACGGCGGGCGAGCTGCTGCGCGGCCGCGGTCCCGGGAACGCCCGCCTCTCCTGAAACCTGCCGGAATTTCCGATACTTGCGCCGGTGGATTCCTTGACCGCGCCGGAAACCGGGTGTTAGCGTCGAATTTCTTCCAGCACGTCTTTCCTCGGGGGAGAGTAGCCACATGTCGGGACGTCTCGGCGAGCTGCTGGTGCGGGAGAACCTCGTCTCCCTGCAGCAGCTCCAGAAAGCCCAGGAAGAGCAGCGCAAGACCGGCGCCCGGATCGGGTCGC
>CAVYBH010000007.1:0-132565 GCA_963766715.1 uncultured delta proteobacterium | reverse complement strand
TGTTATCGCGTGAGACAGACGGAGGCGGCGTACAATCTAGGGGGCCGTTCCCGACTACCAGATGGCCGCCTTCTGCATGGCGGTCTTCTTCCGGGGCATGACGCGAGCCGGAGCTGCAGGCCCTGACCGCGGCCATGCTGCACTCCGGCGACGTCGCTCGACCTCTCCGACATCCCCGGGCCCAAGGTCGACAAGCACTCGACCGGCGGCGTGGGCGACAAGATCTCGCTCGCCGCTGGCGCCGCTGGTCGCGGCCTGCGGCGTGCGCGGTGCCGATGGTCTCGGGGCGCGGCCTCGGCCACACCGGCGGCACGCTCGACAAGCTCGAGTCGATCCCCGGCTTCCGCGTCGACCTCCCCGTGGAGCGCGTTCCGCGAGCTGCGTCGCCTCGGTGGGCGCCTGCCTCATCGGCCAGACCGACCGCATCGCGCCGGCCGACCGCAAGCTCTACGCGCTGCGCGACGTCACCGCGACCGTCGAGTCGATCCCGCTCATCGCCTCGTCGATCATGTCGAAGAAGCTCGCCGAGGGGATCGACGGCCTGGTGCTCGACGTCAAGGTCGGCAGCGGCGCCTTCATGAAGCGGCTCGCCCGACGCCCGCGACGCTGGCGCGGACGCTCGTCGGCATCGGCCGCGGCATGGGCAAGGACGTGGTGGCGCTCGTCACCGACATGGACCAGCCGCTCGGCCGGCGCGGTCGGCAACGCGCTCGAGGTGAAGGAGATCCTCGAGCTGCTGCACGGCGGCGGGCCCGCCGACCTGCGCGAGCTGACCGTGGCGCTCGGCGCGGAGATGCTGCTCCTGGGCCGGCGTGGCGGCGACGCCCGCCGAGGCGGCGCGCCCTCGTCGAGCAGGCCATCGCCGACGGGCGCGGGTTCCGGAAGCTCTGCGGAGATCGTCGAGGCGCAGGGCGGCGACCCGCGCGCCCTCGCCGAGCCCGACCGGCTCCCGCGCGCGGCGCCGGACGGTGGACGTCGGCGCGCCGGCCGCCGGGCGTCGTCGAGGCCATCGACGCCGAGGCGGTCGGGCTCGCGGCCATGGCGCTCGGCGCGGGGCGCTCGCGCGTCGAGGACGCGGTCGACCCGGCGGCCGGGCTCGAGGTCTGGAAGAAGGTGGGCGACCCGGTGGAGGCGGGCGAGCCGCTCGCGACGCTGCACCTCGGGCGAGCGGCCGCTCGAGGCGCCCGGAGGCCGTGGCCGCGCGCCTGCGCGCGGCCTGGCCGGATCGGCGCCGGGCCCGGCGTCGCCGGGAGCCGCTCGTCCTGCGAGCGGATCGAGGAGGAGGAAGCATGAACCGGACGGCCGACCTGCACACGCGCCTGGACTACGCCCGGGCCTGGGTCCGCGGCCGCACCGAGCTCCGGCCGGCGGTGGGGCATGGTCCTCGGCTCCGGGCTGGGCGCGCTGGCCGACGCGGCTCGAGGAGCGCGGTCGCCATCCCCTACGAGGAGATCCCCGAGTTCCCGGCGGCCACGGTGCCCGGGCCACGCCGGCCGGCTCGTGGTGGGGCACGCTGGGCGGCGTGCCGGTGGCCGTCCTGCAGGGGCGCGTCCACCTCTACGAGGGGGCCTCGGCCGAGCGACGTGACCTTCGGGGTCCGGCTCCTCGCCTGGTTCGGCGTCCGCTCGCTGCTCCTCACCAACGCCGCCGGCGCCGTGAACCCGGCGCTCGCGCCCGGGCGACGCTGGTCCGCATCACCGACCACCTGAACCTCACCGGCGCGAACCCGCTCACCGGGCCGAACGACGAGCGGCTCGGGCCGCGCTTCCCCGACATGAGCGAGCCCTACGACGCGCGGCTGGGCGGGCTGCTCGACGCCTGCGCCGCGCGCCTCGGCATCCCGCTGGGGCAGGGGGTCTACGCCGGGCCTGGCCGGGCCCGAGCTACGAGACCCCGGCCGAGATCCGCATGCTCCGCGACGCTGGGCGCCGACCTGGTGGGCATGTCCACCGTCCTCGAGGTGATCGCGGCCCGCCACGCCGGCGTCCGGGTGGCGGCGCGTCTCGCTCGTGACCAACCTGGCGGCCGGGCTCTCGCGCGACGCCGCTCTCGCACGACGAGGTGCTCGCGGCCGGGGCCGGCGCCGCGGAGCGGCTGCGCGCGGCTCGTCGCCGGCCTGGGCGGCGGAGGCGGCCCGTGACCGCGGGAGCGCCGCTTCCACGTGCTGGTCCGCGACCCCGCCGCGGGCGGCTCCTTCGAGGAGTGGCCGGGCTGGCTCGACGCGGCCGGGATCCACTTCACCATGAGTCATCCCCCGGCGCGCCGCCTCGAGCTGCGCTTCCTGCTCCCCGGCGCCGACGTCGAGACCCGCGCCGGCGGCGAGGTGCTCCGGGTGGACCGCGCAGGGCGACGCCTTCGTGGCCCACGCCCGGCTCGACGGGCATGGACGCGGCGGACGCGGCGCGCGGTGGACCGGTTCCTGGAGGAGCGCGTGAAGGCGCGGCGCCCTGGTGCCGGCGGCGCGCGGCGGCGCGCCGGCGCGCCTACGCCCCCTACTCGGGCTTCCGGGTCGGGGCCGCGGTCCGCGCCGGCGGCCGGGTCTTCGAGGGCGCCAACGTGGAGAACGCCAGCTACGGGCTCACCGTCTGCGCCGAGCGCGCTGGCGGTCGGGCGCCGCGGTCCTGGCCGGGCGGCGCGCCCTCGAGGCCGTGGCCGTGGCGAGCGGCACCGTCCCGCCCACGCCTCCCTGCGGGATGTGCCTGCAGACCCTGGCCGAGTTCGCCGGCCCGGACCTCCCGGTGACGCTCGCCGGGCGCGCGCGGCTCCCGCGTCGAGACCACGCTCGGCGCGCTGCTCCCCCGGGCCTTCCGGCGCCGCCAGCCTCGGGAAGGGGCGGCCGATGAGGGTCCTCCGCGGCCTCGACGGCGCCGCCGCCCTGCGCGGGTGCGCGGTCGCCATCGGCAACTTCGACGGGGTCCACCTGGGCCACCGGCGGCTCCTCGAGACGGCGCGGGCCCGCGCCGCCACCCACCGGGCGCCCGGCGGTCGCGCTCACCTTCGAGCCCCACCCGGCGCGGGTGCTGCGCCCGCCGCATGGCGCCGCCCACGCTCACGCCGCCCTCCCGCAAGCTCGAGCTCCTCGAGGAGGCGGGCATGGACGCCGCGGTGGTCCTGCCCTTCGACATGGCCTACGCGGCCACGCCGGCCGCCGCCTTCGTGCGGCGCGACCTGTGCGAGCGGCCTGGGCGCCGCCGACGTCGTGGTCGGCTACGATTTCACGGCGGGTCACGAGCGGGCCCGGGTCGACGCGCTGCGGGAGCTCCTGCTCGCCTGCGGCATCGGCCTCTCGGTCATCCAGCCGGTCACCGCCGACGGCCTCACCGTGAGCTCCACCAAGGTCCGGGAGTTCCTGCTCGAGGGCAACGTCGAGGGGGCGTCGGTGCTGCTCGGGCGGCCGCACGACGTCGAGGCGGTGGTGGAGCGGGGCGCCGGCCGCGGGCGGGCCATCGGGTTCGCCACCGCCAACCTGCGCCCGGAGGGGCTCCTCCCCGCCCTGGGCGTCTACGCGGCCCGGGCCCGGCTCGGGGTCGGCCTGCGCCCCGACGGGGTATCCCACGCCGGCGGGGCCCGGACCTTCGACGCGGTCTGCAACGTCGGGGTGAAGCCCACCGTCGAGGAGTCCGGACCGGTGGGGCTCGAGGCCCACCTCCTCGGGCACGACGGGAGCGACCTCTACGGGGAGCGGGTCCGGGTCGAGTTCGTCGGCCGGATCCGGCCCGAGCGGCGCTTCCCCTCCCTCGACGCGCTCCGGTCCCAGATCGCCGCCGACGCCGGCGGCGGCGCGGGACCTCCTGCGCCGCGCTCCCGGGATCGCTGACCGGGCGCGCTCGAAAACCAGGCCGGATTCCGGGGGCTTGCGCCCCACCGTTCCTTGACCGCTCCGGAAACGCGGTGCTACCGTCGAATTTCTTCCAGCCCGCTCGATCCCGGGGGAGAGTGGCCACATGTCGGGACGTCTCGGCGAACTGCTGGTGCGGGAGAACCTCGTCTCCCTGCAGCAGCTCCAGAAGGCACAGGACGAGCAGCGCCGGAACGGCGGCCGCATCGGCTCGCTCCTCGTCAAGCAGGGTGCGATCGCCGAGAGCGACCTCACCGGCTTCCTCTCCAAGCAGTACGGCGTGCCGTCGATCTCGCTGAAGGACTTCGAGATCTCCGACGACGTCATCAAGCTCGTCCCCAAGCAGACGGCGGTGAAGCACGGCGTCGTCCCGGTGAACCGCGCCGGGTCCTCGCTCATCATCGCCATGAGCGACCCGTCGAACATCCTGGCGCTCGACGACATCAAGTTCTCCACCGGCTACAACGTCGAGGTGGTGGTCGCCTCCGAGCAGGCCATCCGCGAGGCCATCGACCACTACTACGGCGAGAAGGGGCCCAGCTACGACGAGGTGATGCAGGGGTTCGAGGACGCCGACTTCTCGGTCATCGAGGAGGGCGACGGGCTCGACGTCCTCGACCTCGAGAAGAGCGCCGCCGAGGCCCCGGTCGTCACGCTGGTGAACATGATCCTGCTCGACGCCATCAAGAAGGGGGCGTCGGACATCCACGTGGAGCCCTACGAGAAGGAGTTCCGCGTCCGCTTCCGCATCGACGGCGTGCTCTACGAGGTGATGAAGCCGCCCATGAGGCTGCGGGCCGCCATGATCAGCCGCCTCAAGATCATGAGCCACCTCGACATCTCCGAGCGCCGGCTGCCCCAGGACGGCCGCATCAAGCTGCGGCTCGGCAAGGGCAAGGAGATGGACTTCCGCGTCTCCGTCTGCCCCACGCTCTTCGGCGAGAAGGTGGTGCTGCGGCTCCTCGACAAGTCGAACCTCCAGCTCGACATGACCAAGCTGGGCTTCGAGGAGAAGCAGATGAAGGACTTCCTCGAGGCCATCGACCGCCCCTACGGCATGGTGCTCGTCACCGGCCCCACCGGCTCGGGCAAGACCACCACGCTCTACTCGGCGCTCCAGCGCCTGAACGAGGTGGCCTGGAACATCAGCACCGCCGAGGACCCCGTCGAGTTCAACTTCTTCGGGATCAACCAGGTCCAGATGCACGAGGACATCGGCCTCAACTTCGCGGCCGCCCTGCGCAGCTTCCTGCGGCAGGACCCCGACATCATCATGGTCGGCGAGATCCGCGACTTCGAGACCGCCGAGATCGCGGTGAAGGCGGCCCTCACCGGCCACCTGGTGCTCTCCACGCTCCACACCAACGACGCCCCGGGCACCATCTCCCGCCTCCTCAACATGGGCATCGAGCCCTTCCTGGTGACCGCCTCGCTGAACGCCGTCATCGCCCAGCGCCTCTGCCGCCGCCTCTGCCCCGACTGCAAGGCGCCCGCCCCGGTGGACGAGCAGGCGCTGCTCGACGCCGGCATTCGCCCCCGACCAGATCGGCTCCTTCCAGCCCTTCGACAAGGTGGGCTGCAAGAACTGCAACGACCGCGGCTTCAAGGGGCGCGTGGCCGTCTACGAGGTCATGCCCATGTGGGACGGGCTGAAGGAGCTCGTCATCAACGGCGCCTCGACCGCCGAGCTGAAGCAGGAGGCCATCCGGCTCGGGTTCCAGACCCTGCGGATGTCCGCGCTCAACAAGGTGAGGGAAGGAACCACCACCCTGGCGGAGGCGGTGGGCAACACCGCCCCGGACCGCTTCTAGGAGGAAGATCGTGGCCAACCTTCATCAGCTGCTCAAGGCGATGGTCGAGAAGGGCGCGAGCGACCTGCACATCACCACCGGCTCGCCGCCCCAGCTCCGCATCGACGGCAAGCTGGTGCCGCTCAAGACCAACCCGCTCACGCCGGTGGAGACGAAGCAGCTCTGCTACTCGATCCTCACCGACGCCCAGAAGCACCGCTTCGAGGAGGAGACCGAGCTCGACCTCTCCTTCGGCGTGAAGTCGCTCTCCCGCTTCCGCGCCAACGTCTTCATGCAGCGCGGCGCCGTGGCCGGGGCCTTCCGCACCATCCCCTTCAAGATCCTCTCCTTCTCCGGAGCTGGGGCTGCCCCCCGGTGGTGACCGAGCTGGCCAAGAAGCCGCGCGGGCTCGTGCTGGTCACCGGGCCCACCGGCTCGGGCAAGTCGACGACGCTGGCCTCGATCATCGACAAGGTCAACACCGACCGTCACGAGCACATCATCACCATCGAGGACCCCATCGAGTACCTCCACCCCCACAAGAACTGCCTGGTGAACCAGCGCGAGGTGGGGGCCGACACCCAGTCCTTCAAGAAGGCGCTCAAGTACATCCTGCGCCAGGACCCGGACGTGGTGCTCATCGGCGAGATGCGCGACCTCGAGACCATCGAGGCGGCGCTGGTCGTCTCCGAGACCGGCCACCTGGCCTTCGCGACCCTGCACACCAACAGCTGCGTGCAGACCATCAACCGCATCCTCGACGTCTTCCCGCCCTACCAGCAGCCCCACGGGTCCCTGCTGGTCAAGCAGGGTGCGATCGCCGAGAGCGATCTCACCAGCTTCCTCTCCAAGCAGTACGGCGTCCCGTCCATCTCGCTGAAGGACTTCGAGATCGGGGACGACGTCATCAAGCTCGTCCCCAAGCAGACGGCGGTGAAGCACGGCGTGGTGCCGGTGAACCGGGCCGGGTCGTCGCTCATCATCGCGATGAGCGATCCGTCCAACATCCTCGCCCTCGACGACATCAAGTTCTCCACCGGCTACAACGTCGAGGTCGTGGTCGCCTCCGAGCAGGCCATCCGCGAGGCCATCGACCACTACTACGGCGAGAAGGGGCCCAGCTACGACGAGGTGATGCAGGGGTTCGAGGACGCCGACTTCTCGGTCATCGAGGAGGGGGACGGCGGGGACATCCTCGACCTCGAGAAGAGCGCCGCCGAGGCGCCGGTCGTCACCCTCGTCAACATGATCCTGCTCGACGCCATCAAGAAGGGGGCGTCGGACATCCACGTGGAGCCCTACGAGAAGGAGTTCCGCGTCCGCTTCCGGATCGACGGCGTCCTCTACGAGGTGATGAAGCCGCCCATGAAGCTGCGCGCGGCCATGATCAGCCGCCTCAAGATCATGAGCCACCTCGACATCGCCGAGCGCCGCCTGCCCCAGGACGGCCGCATCAAGCTGCGGCTCGGCAAGGGCAAGGAGATGGACTTCCGCGTCTCCGTCTGCCCCACGCTCTACGGCGAGAAGGTCGTGCTGCGGCTCCTCGACAAGTCGAACCTCCAGCTCGACATGACCAAGCTGGGCTTCGAGGAGCAGCAGATGAAGGACTTCCTCGAGGCCATCGACCGGCCGTACGGCATGGTGCTCGTCACCGGCCCCACCGGCTCGGGCAAGACCACCACGCTCTACTCGGCGCTCTCCGCGCCTGAACGAGGTGGCCTGGAACATCAGCACCGCCGAGGACCCCGTCGAGTTCAACTTCTTCGGGATCAACCAGGTCCAGATGCACGAGGACATCGGCCTCAACTTCGCCGCCGCCCTCCGCAGCTTCCTGCGGCAGGACCCGGACATCATCATGGTGGGCGAGATCCGGGACTTCGAGACCGCCGAGATCGCGGTCAAGGCCGCCCTCACCGGCCACCTGGTGCTCTCCACCCTCCACACCAACGACGCCCCCGGCACCATCACCCGCTCCTCAACATGGGCATCGAGCCCTTCCTGGTGACCGCCTCGCTGAACGCCGTCATCGCCCAGCGCCTCTGCCGCCGGCTCTGCCCCGACTGCAAGGCGCCCGCCCCGGTGGACGAGCAGGCGCTCCTCGACGCGGGGTTCGCCCCCGACCAGATCGGCACCTTCCAGGCCTTCGACAAGGTCGGCTGCAAGAACTGCAACGACCGCGGCTTCAAGGGACGCGTGGCCGTCTACGAGGTCATGCCGATGTGGGACGGGCTGAAGGAACTGGTCATCAACGGCGCCTCCACCGCGGAGCTGAAGCAGGAGGCGATCCGGCTCGGCTTCCGGACCCTGCGCATGAGCGCGCTCAACAAGGTCAAGGACGGCACCACCACACTGGCCGAGGCGGTGGGCAACACCGCGCCGGACCGCTTCTAGGAGAGTGACCGTGGCCAACCTCCATCAGCTCCTCAAGGCGATGGTCGAGAAGGGGGCGAGCGACCTCCACATCACCACCGGCTCGCCGCCGCAGCTGCGGATCGACGGCAAGCTGGTGCCGCTGAAGACGAGCCCGCTCTCCCCGGTGGAGACGAAGCAGCTCTGCTACTCGATCCTCACCGACGCCCAGAAGCACAAGTTCGAGGAGGAGAGCGAGCTCGACCTCTCCTTCGGCGTGAAGGCCCTCTCCCGCTTCCGCGCCAACGTCTTCATGCAGCGCGGCGCGGTGGCCGGCGCCTTCCGCACCATCCCGTTCAAGATCCTGACCTTCGAGGAGCTGGGCCTGCCGCCCATCGTGAACGACCTGGCCAAGAAGCCGCGCGGGCTGGTGCTGGTCACGGGCCCGACGGGCTCGGGCAAGTCCACCACGCTGGCCTCGATCATCGACCAGATCAACACCGACCGGCACGAGCACATCATCACCATCGAGGATCCGATCGAGTACCTGCACCCCCACAAGAACTGCATCGTGAACCAGCGCGAGGTGGGGGCGGACACCGTGTCCTTCAAGAAGGCGCTCAAGTACATCCTGCGCCAGGACCCGGACGTGGTCCTCATCGGCGAGATGCGGGACCTCGAGACCATCGAGGCCGCGCTGGTGATCTCCGAGACCGGCCACCTGGCCTTCGCGACGCTGCACACCAACAGCTGCGTGCAGACCATCAACCGCATCCTCGACGTCTTCCCTCCCTACCAGCAGCCGCAGGTGCGGGCCCAGCTCTCCTTCGTGCTCGAGGGCGTGATCACGCAGAACCTCATGCCCAGGTCGGGGGCGCCGGGCCGGGTCCTGGCCATGGAGATCATGATCCCGAACCCCGCCATCCGGAACCTCATCCGCGAGGACAAGGTCCACCAGGTCTACTCCCAGATGCAGATCGGCCAGACCAAGTTCGGGATGCAGACCTTCAACCAGAGCCTCGCGTCCCTGGTCCAGAGGCGCCTCATCACGGTCGACGAGGCCATGGGGCGCTCCAGCGACACGGAGGAGCTGAAGAACATGCTGACGAGCGGTACCGGGACCCGGAACGTGGGTGGGGTGCCCCAGCGGTAGGGGAAGGTGGGATTGGAGCAACGGCTTCCATGTCCTAGAATCGGGGGACGCAGCGCGGAGTGAGGGGACTCATGGCACAGGCAGCAGCCACCAAGGTCGCGACCAAGAACGCACCGGCGGTGCGGAAGCTCCCGGTCTGGAAGTGGGAGGCGAAGACCCGTCAGGGCGAGGTCCGCGGCGGGGAGATGGAGGCCGCCGACGACGCAGCCGTGAAGGCGCGTCTCTCGCAGATGGGGCTCGAGCCCACCCGGGTGAAGCGGAAGCCCAGGGAGATCCACATCAAGATCCCCGGGTTCGGCGGGGTCACGACCAAGGACATCCTGGTCTTCACCCGCCAGTTCTCGGTCATGATCGACGCCGGCCTGCCGCTGGTGCAGGGGCTGGAGATCATCGCCACGCAGGCCGACAACCACGAGTTCCGGCGCGTGCTCATGGACGTGAAGGTCCGCGTGGAGTCGGGCTCGACCTTCGCCGACGCCCTCGCCCAGCACCCCAAGGTCTTCGACGAGCTCTTCGTCCAGCTGGTCCGCGCCGGCGAGATCGGCGGCATCCTCGACACCATCCTGCAGCGCCTCGGCGCCTACATCGAGAAGAACGAGAAGCTGATGCGCCGCGTGAAGGGCGCGATGGTCTACCCGTCGATCGTGCTCATCGTGGCGGTGGCCGTGACCGTCGTCCTCCTCATGTTCGTCACGCCGACCTTCGAGAAGATGTTCAAGGACTTCGGCGGCGCCATGCCGGCGCCCACCCAGTTCCTCATCGACCTGTCGCACTTCATGACCAGCTACTGGTACCTGCTCTTCGGGGTCCCGGTCGCGCTGGTGGTCGCCTGGCGGGCCTGGGTCAGCCTCCGACGTCCGGTCGGCGCCAGTGGGACGCCTTCGTCCTCAAGGTCCCGGTGATCGGGCCGCTGGTGCGCAAGATCGCCGTGGCCCGCTTCTCGCGGACCCTCGGCACCATGCTCTCCTCCGGCGTGCCCATCCTCGACGCGCTGGAGATCGTCGCCAAGTCGGCCGGCAACAAGGTGATCGAGAAGGCCATCCTCACGGTCCGCGCCCGCATCGCCGAGGGCAAGAACATCGCCGGTCCGCTGGCCGAGACCAAGGTCTTCCCGCCCATGGTGGTGCAGATGATCGGCGTGGGCGAGGCCACCGGCGCGATGGATCAGATGCTCGCCAAGATCGCCGACTTCTACGACGACGAGGTCGACGTGGCGGTCGGCGCGCTCACCAGCATGATCGAGCCGATCATGATGGTCTTCCTGGGCGGCGTGGTGGGTGGCTTCCTCGTGGCCATGTACCTCCCCATCTTCAGCATCGCCGGGAACATCAAGTAGGCACCATGGCGCCGGCGCAGGGCGTGGCCCCCGCGACGGGGTGGATGGCCGATCCGGTCAGGCGCAAGCTCGCCTGGGTCATCCTGTTCCGGCTCGTGCTCGACACGGTGCTGCTCGGCGGCACGGCGGCGTGGCAGGCGCGCGCCGGCGGCGCCAGCCCCCCGCTGGCCAACGCCCTCTACGTCATCGTGCTCGGGACCTTCGCGGCGTCGCTCGGCTTCGGGGTCTGGCTCGCGAGCGGACGCTGGCTCCGGGGTCTCGCCTGGGCGCAGATCACCGCCGACGTCGTCATCGCCACCGCGGTCGTGGCCATCACCGGGTGGAACGACAGCGTCTTCGTCTTCATGTATTCGCTGGCGATCGTCGAGGGAGCGCTCCTCCTCTTCCGGGTGGGCGCCGCGGGCGCGCTCCTGCTCTCGCTCACGGCCTACGTGCCGACCCTGCTGCTGGCGGCCCCAGGCCAGCCCCCGGTGCTCACCCTCTTCGCCCACGGCGGCGCCTTCCTGGCCTCGGCGGCGCTCGCGACCTACCTGGCCGAGCAGCTGCGGCGCACCGGGGAGAGGCTGGAGGCGAGCCAGTCCGACCTGGCCGCCGTGACCGCGCTGCAGGAGGCCATCGTGCAGTCGGTGGCGAGCGGACTCCTGACGCTCGACGCCGAAGACCGGATCACCTTCCTGAACCGCGCCGGCGAGCAGATCACCGGCCTCTCCGCCGAGGAGGTTCGCGGCCAGCCCGCCGGCCGCTGGTTCTCGTCCCTGCAGGAGCAGACCGGCCGCGACGAGACCGACTTCGAGACCGCCAGGGGCGAGCGGCTCCGCCTCGGCTACACCCACTTCGCGCTGCGGGGCCGCGACGACCAGCCCATCGGCCGCGCCGTCATCTTCCAGGACCTCTCCGGCCTGCGAGCCATGGAGGAGCGCGTCCAGCGCAGCGAGCGGCTGGCCGACATCGGGCGGGTGGCGGCGGGCCTGGCCCACGAGCTCCGGAACCCGGTGGCCGCCATGTCCGGATCGATCGAGCTCCTGCGGGGCGGGCTCGAGCTCGCGCCGGAGGAGGCGCGGCTCATGGACATCGTGACCCGGGAGGCCGCCCGGCTGAACGACCTGGTCACCCGCTTCCTGGAGTACGCGCGCCCGACCGTGCCGCGGCGGAGCACGACCGACCTGGCGCGCCTGGCAGCCGACACGCTCGAGGTCTTCGCCAACGATCCGGCCGCCGCCAGCATCCGGATCGAGCAGGACCTGGGCGTCGCCGAGTGCAGGTGCGACGCCGATCTCATGAGACAGGTGCTCTGGAACCTGCTCGCGAACGCGGCGCACGCCGCCCGCTGGAATCACGCGGCCTCGGGAGGCAAGGGCTGCGTCACGATCCGGACGGCCTCCGAGCCCCAGGGCTGGGCGCGGCTGGAGGTCGAGGACGACGGCGCGGGCATCCCCGCGCAGGACCTCCCCCGGCTCTTCACCCCCTTCTTCACCACCAAGGAACGCGGGAGCGGGCTCGGGCTCGCGACGGTCCAGCGGATCGTCGACGCCCACCACGGAACCGTCGTCGCGGGCGCCGGGGGCGCCGGTGGCGCGCGCTTCGTGGTCCGGCTCCCGCCCAACGGATAGGAGCGGAGATGGCGCGCATCCTGGTCGTAGACGACGAGCTCTCCATGCGGGAGTTCCTCCAGATCCTGCTGGCCAAGAAGGGTCACTCGGTGGTGACCGCCGGGGACGTGGCCGGGGCGATGGAGCGATTCCACGACGTGGAGCCCGACCTGGTGGTGAGCGACCTCCGGCTGGGGCGGGAATCGGGTCTGGACCTGCTGCGGACCGTGAAGGAGGAGTCCCCGCGGACCGAGGTGGTGATGGTGACGGCCTTCGCCACGGCGGAGAACGCCGTGCAGGCCATGAAGCTCGGCGCGCACGACTACGTCCTGAAGCCCTTCAAGGTCGAGGAGCTCTGCCTGGTCGTGGAGAAGGCGCTCGAGCACCGGGCGCTCCTCGCCGAGAACCGGCTGCTCCGGCACCAGGTCGGCGCCCGGCGCACCGGCGCCGAGGAGATCCTGGGCGAGTCCCCTCCCATTCGCGAGGTCCGGGCGCTGGTGGAGCGGCTCGCGCCCACCCGGACGACGGTCCTCGTGACCGGAGAGAGCGGGACGGGCAAGGAGGTCGTGGCCCGGGGCATCCACGCCCGGAGCGACCGCCGGGACCAGCCCTTCGTGGCCATCAACTGCGGCGCCATCCCGGAGGGGCTCATCGAGAGCGAGCTCTTCGGCCACGAGAAGGGGAGCTTCACCGGCGCGGTGGACGCGAAGCCGGGGCTCTTCGAGGTGGCCGGCTCCGGAACCCTCTTCCTCGACGAGGTCGGGGAGCTTCCTCCCCCGGTGCAGGTGAAGCTGCTCCGCGCGCTCCAGGAGAAGCGGATCCGGCGCGTGGGCGGGAAGGCCGACATCCCCATCTCGGCCCGCATCATCGCGGCGACCAACCGGGACCTCGAGTCGGAGGTGAAGGCCGGCCGCTTCCGGGAGGACCTCTTCTACCGGCTGAACGTGATCCAGCTCCGGATGCCGCCGCTCCGGGAGCGCCGGGCCGACGTCCCCGCCTTCCTCGACTTCTTCCTCCAGCGCTTCGGCGCCGAGCTGGGGCGCGGCGAGATCGCCTTCTCGCCCGACGCGGTCGAGATGCTGGTGGCCTGGCAGTGGCCGGGGAACGTCCGCGAGCTGGCCAACGTGGTGGAGCGCGCCGCGACCCTGTCCGACGGCCCCATCATCGGCGCCGAGCTGCTCCCCCCGGCGCTCCGCGGCGCCGAGCTGCGCGGGTCACCGGCCGAGTTCACGACGGCCGGCATCGACCTGCAGGCCCACCTGGACGCCGTGGAGCGCAAGGTGCTCGAGCAGGCCCTGGAGCGGACCGGCGGCAACAAGACCGAGGCGGCCAAGCTGCTCGCGCTCAGCTTCCGGTCGTTCCGCTACCGCCTCGCCAAGTTCGGCATCGGCGGCGACCCGTGAAGGGGCCTCACGGGGTGGGATGAAAGTTGTGTCCAGGGTGTGAAATCGTTGCATGTGGGCACCCGGACACATGACGCCAAGCACCTGGGATCCGGCCTGGTTCTCGCCGAGACGACCAGCATCGATCTTGCAGCCATCTGGCCCTGGAGGAGACCCTTGGCAACCCGGAAGCCGATACAAGCTGGATTCACGCTCGTCGAGCTGGCGGTCACCCTCGCCGTCATCGGGATCCTGGCGGCCACGACGATCGCGCTCTCGCGCATGGGCCGTGCGAAACGCCAACGTCGACGCCGCGAGCGACGACCTGGCGATCCGTCTGGCCGGCCTCCCGGGAAACGCGCTGACGGATGGCCGGGATCGGGTCTTCGTCTTCCTGGGCCGAGAGGGCGCAGCAACCCGATCCGCACCTACGTCCTCAACAATCCCGGGCCACATGGAAGCTGTCCGGGTTCGATTGGACGAGGCCAGGGGTTCAGGCCGACTCCTTCGACGAGGTCGACCTGTCCCATCCGGACGCGCCTCCTGACCGGGGCGGCGACTCCGGCACCGGCACCCCTCCAGGCGGCACGTCTCTACGACGCCCGGATGCTCAGCACGTGCGGCGGGGTCCCCTGCTTCGCCGTCCGGTTCACCGGCGACGGCGAGGTGTGGGGTGAGGCGCCAGACGGCGGCGACTCGGGCGCGCCCGGCTTCGGCTTCGTCCTCGCCGACGACGAGGACACCGGGACCTCGGCCGGGGCCAAGCGCCGCGGCTTCGTCCTGGGTTTCCCCACCGGCGTCGTGAAGAGCTACGTGCCATGACCAAACCCATTCCCGGCTCGCGACGGCGCGCGGCTTCACGCTCATCGAGATCATGGTCGCCCTGGTCGTCCTCCTCGTCGGCATCCTGGGCCTGATGCGGCTCCAGATGGTCGGGTTGCACGCCAACCAGGGCGCCCGGCGTCCACTCCTCGGCCGTCCAGGTGGCGCGCGAGCTGGCGCTCGGCCTCGAGCAGCTGCGCTGGGATGACGCGAAGCTGGCGCCGAACGGAGCATGCCGGGCCGATCGCCGCCCGCCCCTTCGGCAATCTGCTCGGGCGGGCGCCACGCGGGCTTCTACACCTGGGACGACGCCACGCCGGTTCCTGGCGTCCGCCTCGACTCCGAGATCACCGAGAGGGACCCGGACGGAACCCCCACGTTCAAGAGGCGCTGGACGGTCTGGAGCTACGCCGACGTCAGCGGTCGCGAGCCGGCGGCAAGGCTGATTGCGGTCTCGGTCGTCTTCCACGAGCGTTCGAGCTCCATCCCGTTACGAGGTCGTCTACTACGGCTTCATGGGGAACGCGGGAGCCGCATCGCCAACGCGGCGGCATTCAAATGACCCGGCCCGGCGCAGTCCAGAGGCTTCACGCTGATCGAGCTCGATGATCGCAGCGCCATCCTGGCGCTGGTGGTCGACCGGCGTCGTGATGGCCGGCACCGTCCAGGGCGGGCCACCGCCACGGGTGCGCGCCAGCGCATCGCCCAGGCCCAGGGGCGGACGCGATGCTCTTCCTGGAGCGGCGCCTCGCCCTGGCCGGTTCGGCGTCGACCCGGTGCTTCGCCTTCGACTTCGGGCGGTCGCCGGTACGTGCCCCGCCGAGATGTCGGGGTGTCCTCGGGATTCGGTCGGCCAACTCCGACGAGCTCGTCTTCTACGCCCGGAACCCGGCCTACTGGGTGCCCGGGGATGGCAACCTCGTCGAGCCGTCCGGGAGCGCGCCTGGACCATCGTGCGGCCCCGCACCGCCACGTCGGTCACGATCGCCGCCCGCGCAGGCGACACGTTCCGCGCGGCCAGGTGGTGCTCGCGGTCTGCCGGGGAGGGAACTTCTACGCCTTCGCCACGGTCGCCGCGGGCGTGCCGTCGACTCGGCGGGGCCGGTCAATTGAACGCTGCGGTCCAGGGGTCGATCCGCCTCGGACCCGTTCAACCGGCCCGACCTCGACGGTCGCGCCAGGCAACAACGGCCGCCTGCTTCTCCGCTGGCACGGCGCGGCTCTTCCTGGTCGACCGATACCGGTTCCACGTACGCCCGGTGACGACGCGACGGGGGAGGTGATCCCCTACCTGATGCTCGACCAGGGCATCGACCGGAACGGGACGGGGTGATCGACGAGAACGACGAGCTGGTGGTCGCCGAAGGGGTCGAGGACCTCCAGGTCGCGCTACGTCTTCGCCAACTCGGCGCCTGCCCGACGCCGGTGGCCGGGCTGCACCGGCCCGATCGCCTTCATCGGGGCGGCCGGGATGACCACGTGGCCAACCCGATCACCACCACGCTCTTCCCGGGAGGCGCGCCGGCGGCGGCCAGTCGGTCTACGGCCCCTCCAGCTTCTACGGCTCCTACGGCCTCCGGCGCCGGCTCCAGCGGCTCACCGACCACCAGGCGAACATCGTGGCCATCCGGGTCGCCCTCGTGTCCCGCTCGCCCGGAACCGACCGCACCTCGCAGGGGACACGTTCCTGCCGTTCAACCAGCCTGCCAGCCGAGCCTGGATCACGAGCCGGCAGGTGGCGGGCCGGGACGGCTACCAGCGCGCCCTCTTCGAGACGACCATCCAGGTGCCCAACATGACTGTCGGGCGGGCTGACCTACTTCTGACCGGCGAGGAGCCACTCGATGCGACGACTCCACGAGGCGAAGACCGGCGGCTCTACTGCTGCTCACCGTCATCCTCCTCACCGTGCTCACGATCCTCGGCGTGGGGGCGGTCGTGGCCTCCTCGCGGGAACGGGAGAACGCGTTCGCCAAGTCGAAGTACGACCGGCTGGTGGCGTGCGCCCGCGCCGCCCAGGCCAAGATCTGGGCCGAGATCGCGATGTACGGCCCCGGCTACCTGACCGGGCACGCGGGGCGTCACCGAGATGACCCTCCCCGACGGCTCGCGGCTGGCGGCGCCCAGCCCACTACGACACGGCGGCGACCGCACGGGACTGCGCGGTCCAGGACGTGACCCTGGTCGTTGCCGGACGGCGCCGGAGGCCGGCGCTTCCCAAGGCGGCGAACCTGCTCCAACTCGGGCGGCGCCACCGTCCCCATCGGCACGTCAACCGCGTCGTGGCCCGCTGCATCGACCCGCTACGGCGACCTTACGAGGTCGAGCTCGCCGTCCGCTTCGCCTTCTAGGAGAGACCATGACCCATGTCGAAAGTCCTGATCCGCCTCGCCGCCGCCGCGCGGTGATCGCCGGGCGGCGCGGGGGCCTGGCCTACGCCGCGACCTGCAGCCACCGGCCGCCTACGGCCTCTACGCCGGCAGCTACATGGACGCCATGATCAACCCGCCCAAGGCGGAGGACGTCGAGTTCTTCACCCAGTCGGGCGGCGTGCCCGAACATCATGATCGTGCTCGACGACTCGGGCTCGATGAGCCGGCTCCCGCCCAACGGGCCGGGCTTCCTGGGCGGGACGCTCCCGGCCACCGGGGTCATCGGCTGCGGGCTGACGGACCTCCAGCGCCTCGCCGGGCCTCAGGGACCGCGCTCGAGGCGGTGGCGAACCGCGTCTACTCCTCTCCCTGCGGGGCGACGTCACCGCCGAGCGCTGCATCGGCTCGCCCTTCGATGCGTCCAGGACTACGCCGAGCGAGGCGAGCGTCTGCCCGTACGTGGTCAACGGGGCCAAGGCCCTCTCCGGCGCCAACGGGTACGACCCCGACTGGTACTGCGGGTCGAACGGCAGCAAGGACGACCTGCCCGGCGGCAAGCGTCAACTTCTTCGACAGCTGGCATGGTGTTCCACGACCCGTCGGTCGACGCCGGGACCTACGTCTGGAACACCAAGCCGACCGGCGACGGCTGGGACCGGGAGCGCGGTCTACCCGTACCGGACCGTCGTCGAACGCCATCGCCACGGTGGACACCTTCTGCGCCGACCTGACGGCCAGGATATCCCGCCACCCAGGCACGGGACTCAGTGCCACTCGTGCATCAGTCCTCAACACCAGGGATGGTTCTACGACGGACGGGTGCTCGGCCCGCTCTCGATGGACGCGATCACGTCCAGCTACCCGAGCCTCTGGTACACGGGGAACTATCTCAACTTCTTCCCCCCGAAGTTCCTCGTCGCCCGCAAGGTGCTGAAGGACACCATCATGAGCTTCTCGAAGGTGCGCGCCGCCATCGCGACGTTCAGCGGGAACAAGGGGCAGGTGGTCCAGCGTTCAGCCCCACCTGCACGCAGCCCGACTCGAGCTGCGACAGCAACCGCGCACCTACATGAACAAGCTGGACGCCATCTCCTTCGACGGCGGGCACGCCGCTGGCGCGAGCGCCCTGCTCGACGTGGGCAACTACTACCACTCGTCGGCAGCTGCCCTGGTTCGGCGACAACTGGGCGAACCCGAATCCTGGGCCAACGCCCCGGCAACACCGCCGAGCAGTACCCGATCTGCTACTCCTGCCAGGTCTCCAGCGTCATCGTGGTCACCGACGGCGTCCCCAAGCACGAGCGACGACGGGTGCGCCAGCAGCGACCGCGCAGCTTCCCTCCGGGACCGGCCTGACGACCCTGGCCGCAGGCCAAGGCCGGGAACTATGCCGGCGACCCGGCCACGGGCGTCATGCCCGGCTGCACCTCGGGAGCCGGGGGAATCTCCACGACCGACTGCCCCGAGTGCGCCTCCTTCACCGGCCGCCGAGGACTGGAAGAACAACTTCACCCGCGTGAGCCTGGTACCTCCACAACTTCGACCTGCGCCGAGAACAGCGAGAGCACCAAGGACTGCCAGTCAACGGCGGCCGGCAGACCCTCGACATCTACGCCATCGGATTCAACGAGACGTCTCACGCCGGGGCAGAGCAAATCCTGGCCAACGCCGCCAAGGTCGGGCGGCGGCATCAGCGTCTCGGCCAGCAACGCCGCGGAGATGCGCGCGGCCCTGCCCCAGATCCAGGAGACCATCAACACCCGGTCGACCTCGTTCAGCGTCGCGACCCTCTCCACCCTCCAGTCGCAGGCCGGTCACTCGGTCATCGTGCCCCGCTTCGACCCGGCCGAGGGGCCGTTCTGGAAGGGGCACCTGTTCCGCTTCGAGCTCTACTCGGAGTTCGTGAACGACTGCACCGCCGGGCGGGACGGGCGACCTCGACTGCGACGGCACCTGCGGCGGCGTCTTCCTCCAGGACAAGGTGGGGAACTTCATCCAGGAGGACGGCACCGGCAGCTTCAAGGTGAACGAGCCCAACCTGCCGTCGTGCAGCGAGAGCCGGTGCGGAGCCGGGAGCTGCGGCGATGGCCGGGGGCGCCGACGCGACGCCGTGGTGGGACGCCGGCGAGCTGCTGAAGCCAGCGGACTGGAAGGCTCGCCGCGTGTACACCGTGCATCGACGTCAACGGCGACGGGAAGATCGACGGAGCCGACGCCGACCTCCCGGCTGCTGAGGCCGACCGACGACGGTCGCCACCAGGCTCCTCCCCTACATGAACCTGGTGGGGACCAACGTCTGCGCACAACTCGCGGCGGACATCGCGTTCGCCGGCGACGTGGACACCAGGGATGCCATCCTCGCCGACACCACCCTCGGTCGCCTGCGCCCAGGAGTCATCCGCTTCGTGCTGGGCGCCGACGTCTTCAACTCGAAGGACAGGACCGGCACCGAGTATCCCGCCGCGCGCGAGCCCGACCTCACCCGTCGGGGACGGTCAACCGGGCTCCTGGACCGCGACTGGAAGCTGGGAGACATCTTCCACTCCTCGCCGGTGGTGGTCGACCCCCCGCTGCCTTCCGACGGCGTGCTCTGCGCCCGCGGTCTTTCCCGGCAGTGCATCCCCTCCCTCTGGGCCACGCCGGTGGTGAACGACGTCGCCACCGGCAACGCCTACGACGGCTACTCCAAGAGCGCGGCCTACCAGACCCGGCGCAAGGTGGTCCTCGTGGGAGCGAACGACGGGATGCTCCACGCCTTCAACGGCGGCCGGTGGCTGGCCGGCGCGGACGACCCGCTCACCACCGGGCCTCAACGAGTCGAAGCCGCCCTTCGAGGGCTACTACGAGCGGGACAACTCCGGCGACGAGCTCTGGGCCTTCGTGCCGCCCGACCAGCTCGCCAAGCTGCACCTCCTGGCGGGCACGACCCACTACCTCTTCGTGGACGGCACCCCCATGGTCCGCGACGTCTGGGTGGACGGGACGGCCAACACGCTCGCTCCTCGGCCACGCCCCGTCGACGACAAGAAGCAGCCCTGGGAGTTCCACACCGTCGCGATCATGAACGAGCGGCGGGGAGGGGTCCACCACTTCGCGCCTCGACATCACCGATGCCTTCCGGCAGCCGAGCGAGTCGGAGCTACGCGCCGCCCAAGTTCCTCTGGATCTACCCGCAGCCCGACGACCCGCGACTGCTGCCTCGGGAGAGGGATACTCCGACTTCCTGCCCACCCCGCCCCCGATCGGCCCGGTCCGCGTGAAGGCCGACTCGACCTCCGGCGTGGTCATCGCCAGCACCCCGACCACGGTCGACGCGCGCACGGGAACCGCCGTCCCCTACCACGAGCGCTGGGTCGCGTTCCTCTCCGGCGGCTTCGACCCGCAGTACCTGAAGGGACGCGGCGTCCACATGGTGGACGTCTGGACGGGACAGGAGCTCTTCGACTTCAGCTACCCGGGTTCCAGTTCCGGGATCGAGCGGCCCCACGATCCCCGGTGGGGGCTGCGAGTACCCCGTGCCGGCGACCGTCGCCATGCTCCAGTGGGGCAAGGCGCCGCGAAACCTGGCGAGCTTCGCCAACGACGGCTACTTCGACACCGCGACGTTCGGCGACGCCGGCGGTCAGGTCTGGGTCCTCCGTTTCAACGACCCGGCCATCCTCGACAGCTCGACGAAGCTGGCCACCAACTGGCTGGGAGCCCGGGTCTTCCAGATGGGGGGCAAGGGCCCGTGCCTCCTCTGCACGAACGAGCCCTTCTTCTACATCTCCGCCAACGTGGCACTGCCCGCCGACGGTACCCTTCGGTTCCTGGCGGGAACGGGAGACCGCTACAACCTCCTCGACCAGTCGGGCGGTACGTGCGGACCGGACAACATCCGCGCCTGCATCCAGCGCGGCTGTTCCGTCGCGCTCGATGGCTCCTCCAACCGGCTGACCGTCGCCGATCTGGGCGACAGGCAGCCGGGTCTCGCCGCGACCGATTGCTCCGCGACCACCTTCACCGACTCCCTCGCGACCTCGACGACGTGCACCATCACCGGAAAGGGCAAGGTGGTGATCACGTGTGGCTCGGGAGCGAGCGCTCCGAAAACGACCAAGGACATCCAGGTGGGGTGCATCCAGGGGGCCCGGGCTACGGCTGCAAGCTGGCGTGGGGGACGACGCCGACCACCGGGTCGACGCTTCTCCTCGGCGCCTCGACGGATCCCACCCAGATCAACAAGTTCTTCTCCATCCGGGTGTTCGAGCCCACGGGGCTCGGGCGCTCTTCACCACCCCCTCCGAGGCGATCGACTACGACGCCGCCAGGCTGGTGGACACCGACCTGGTCTCCATCGACGGCGCCAGCGTGGCCCCGACGACGTTCTCGGGCCCGGGGACGACGGGTGGGTGCTCAACTTCAACCACACGCCCACGGTGACCATCGATACGACGCCTATACCGTCGTCCAGGCGAGACGAGCGCGTCTCCTCCCCGTCGGCGGTGGCTGCGAACTGCGTCCTGTGGAACACGACCCAGACCACGTCGGCGGCCACCGCGACCGGGAACTGCTTCGTCTCCAACTGCAAGCAACTGAACCGCCGCATCCACTACCTGTACGGGGCGGACGTGACGACCGGCGGCCTCTGCGCGCTGACGCCGGAGGCGATCCCGATCCGGTCCACGGCGGCCGTGGCCCTGGTGCCCCCGCCTGCGCCCCAGTACACCATCTTCATCAACCAGAAGGGGCAGGTGCAGGTGGGCATGACCTCGGTCAACACCGGAGATCGGCGCCAAGAACGTCTCGGCGGGTGGAGTGGTCGATCCGGCCGCCATGCTCGAGTTCCTGGACGTTCCCCGTGGACTGCACACCTGCCGCCATTCTCCCGCGGCGGGTGGCGCCCCGGCCTGCAAGTAGACGTCGGCAGGGATCGCGCGCGAGGGCAGCGCCCCCGGTTCACGGGGCGCTGCGCGCTCGCGGCCTACGTCACCGGTCGCGTCCCAGGAAGCCGGCGGCGGTCCGCCGGCGTGCTCGTAGCCCCTCGGGGCGACGCCCGAGGAAGGTCTCGAAGTAGCGCCGGGACTCCTCCCGGCGGCCGGTCCGCAAGCAGGACGCCCGAGGTTGAAGCAGGCCTCGGGGTCCTCGGGGGTCGAGCGCCAGCGCCCGGCGCAGCTCCGTCTCGGCTCTCCCGGACTCGGCCGACCTGGAGGAGCGCGGCGCCCAGCTGGGCTCGCGGCCAGGCCCAGTCCGGGGAGAGCTCCACGGCCCGTCGCAGCTCGGCGAGCCCTGCCTCCGGGCTCCCGGCCCCGGATGAGCAGCGTGCCCAGGTTCGCGTGGGCCCGGCTCGTGCCGGGGTCTTCTCCGCGGAATCGCGCCAGATCGTGAGCTCGCTCCGCCACACCTCGTTCCGCTGCATCGTCGCCGTGGCCAGCAGGAGGGACGCGGCCAGGCCGGCGAGGACGATGGCCCGCGACGGGTGGGCGCCCGACACGCGCCGCATGACCAGGGCGAGCGCGCGTCGCGACCGCCATCGCGGCGCCCGCCGAGGAGAGGTAGAGCCGGTGCTCGACGAAGACGTCCGGAATGGGGATGAAGGTCGACTGGGGGGCGAGCCCGAGGAAGAACCAGGCGATCCCGAACGAGACGATCCGGAAGGCGGGGTCGACGTTCGGACCGCCGGTGCCGCAGATCCTGGACGCAGGGGGGCCACGGCGAGCGGCCGCGAGCGAGACGCAGGAACGCGGCCGAGAGGAGCACCCGTGGCTCCAGGAGCGACCGTAGGTCGGGAAAGCGGTGATCGAGGGCCTGGCCGGTCGGCAGCGAAGAGCATCCCGACGTACTTCGCGACCACGGCGGTCTGGGTGATCAGGTAGTCGGCGCGCCGGAGGCGGCGGGGGCTGGTCGGCCGCGATCGAGAGGCCGCCTCCCGACAGGTAGCTGAGGGGATGATGGGCAGCGTCAGGGCGAAGGGGAGGAAGTACCAGAGCCGCTTGCGCCAGGGTCCGTCGAGGAAGAAGAGCTCGTAGAGGAGGATGCCGAAGGGGAGCGCCAGCGCGATCTCCTTCGTGCGCATCGCCGCGATGTCGGCCAGGACGGCCAGGGCCAGCCACATCGATCGGGGCACCCGCGCCGCTCGTCCCGGCTCGTCGGCCCAGGCGCCAGATCGCGTACAGGACCAGGGAGGCGAGGCAGAAGAGGGTCGCCAGCGAGGTGAAGCGCTGGACCACGTAGGTGACGGCCTGCGTCTGGATCGGGTGCGCCACGAAGAGGGCGGCGGCGACGAAGGCGACCGCCCGGCGCTGCGGCGACGAGCGCCGACCCGGAGATGCGGGGCGTCCGGAAGGTGAGGAGGACGAGCGCGTAGACGAGCAGCGCATGAGGCGAGGTGGATGGCGACGTTGACCGCGTGGTAGCCGGTGGTGTCGAGCCCCCCCACCGGTAGTTGAGGGCGAAGCGTGAGCAGGCCCAGGTAGCGCCGGCTCGTTCCACGCGTCGCCCGGCGCGAAGAAGGTGGCCGAGGCTGCGCATCAGCGGGTTGTCGCCGGATCGCCCGGAAGGTCGTCGTAGACGAAGTCGCCGTGCAGCGAGTTGGCGTAGGCGAAGAGGCCGAGGAGGACGACCGCCGACGGGGAAGGCGACCGCCACCCGCGCGCGTCGGGAGCCGCTCGTCGGGGGGTCCGCCGCCTCGGTGGCCATGGCCGGGGCGCTAGCGCAGGTCGCGCCGCTCGAAGGCCAGCGCCGCCAGCGCCAGCGCCGTCGCGGCGTAGAGGCGCCGCGTAGAGGGCGGCCAGCCAGGCGTGGGCCGGGGGAGGGGTCCGGTAGATCACCGCCTCGTTGGCGTTCAGCGCCCCCAGGTTGGGGAGCAGGTACCAGAGGAGCCGCGGGACCCAGGTGGCGGATCCCTGCCAGAGGGAGCGGATCTCGCTCGTGAACTGCCCGGCGATGGCCACCGCGAGCGTGAAGGTCGCCGCGAGCGTCGTGGAGGAGACGGCGGAGAAGAGGACCGCCACCGCGCCGACGACCAGGAACTGGACGCCGATGAAGGCGACGCGCGGTGAGGAAGGCGGCGTCGATGGGCCTCGTCGTCCTCCGGCGTCGAAGGCGAGCACCGCGCCGAGGAGCGCGCCCATGGCGACGAGGTTCACGAGCAGCGCGCCGGCGAGCCCCAGGTAGCGGCCGATCAGGTACTGGGTGCGGGAGACCGGCTTCGCCACCACCGGCAGGAGCACCCGGCGCTCGACGTCGCCAGCGATCAGGCTCGCGCCGATGAACACGGCGACCAGGATCCCCACGAGCTGCATGGCCGAGAGCCCGAGGTCGGAGATGATCCGGTGCCATTCGCCGATGGTGAGGCCGCCGACGACGTAGGCGGCCACGATGAGCAGCGCCCCGAAGAGGAGCAGGCTCACCTGGACCTTGCGCCGGAGGATCTCCCGGAAGGTCACGCCGGCGATGGAGAGGACGGGGCTCACGGGGGGCTCCTCGGCTGGGAGAGCGCGCTTGCCCGGCTCCGGGTTGCGCTGGGACGGCGGCTCGGGGCGGCGAGAAGCGGAAGGTGTTGGCGGTGGATCGGACGCGGCCGTCCTCGCCGACGTAGAGCTCGCCGCCGGCCGGGTCGGGCGGGATGTCGCGGACGAGCCCCTCGTCCGACCAGCTGCCCGAGCGAGAGCGGCCCGGCGAAGTAGCGGCGCCGCCACTCCTCGGCGGCCTCGTCGAGCCGGGCCGCGTCCTGCTCGAGGAGCGCCTGCCGGAGCTGGGACTCGACCGCCTTTCGCGTGTCGGGGTCCTTCGCCTCGGCGAGCGACTGCTCGCAGGAAGGCCACGGCCGCGTCGGCCCGCTTCCCCTTCACGTAGTAGGCGAGCACGTTCTGGCGGACGTGGTCCGGCGCGCCCGGGGTCCGGGCGGAGATCTCGGCGAAGCGCCCGGCGGTCGGCCAGTCGTCGTCGTAGTAGAAGGCGTTGAAGGCCCGCAGGTACGGAAGGATGTAGCGGTCCCGGACGTTCCTCGTTCCCTTCTCGAGGATGGCGTTCGACTCGGCGGTGCGCCCGACGCTGCCGAGGACCACGCCGGCCACCTGGTAGGCGTACCCGTGGCGGGGGTCGAGGTCGGTCACGCGTCGACCACCGGGTAGAGCTTGTCCCAGCCGCGCTCGTCGGCCCCGGGCTCGCCGATGTACTGGACGGCGCGCAGCCAGAGCAGGTTGGCGGCGAGGGTGGGGTGGCCGAGGGACAGCCAGCGCAGCACCGTGGGCGCTGGGCACGACCGAGATGTCGTAGGGCCGCTCGCCGGGCCGCCGAGAGGCGGCTGGCGCTGAACGTCAGTCGCGGCGGCCAGCGCGACGAAGACGGCGACGTGGATGCGCACGAGCGGGTCCCGAAATGGAAGAGAGCCGCCGGGCTCGATGCCCGACGGCTCCCGATCCTACGCCGGATGCGGAGCGTTCGACCTAGAAAAAGTTGTCGTCGGGCGCGATGGACCTGGCCCCAGGGAGCGACCCAGCGCCGGAACCGGCGGCAGTGCGGCCGGTTCATGCCGGTCGGGCGCGGTGCCGGAGGTGGCCGCCGACGAGTCGAGGACCGCCTTGTAGAGGACGACGCAGCCGTTGTTGGTGTCGCCGTCGATGTTCGACGCAGGCGCCGAGGCGCGCCGTTCCGGGGCCGGCGTCCGCACGGTGGCGACTCGTAGCAGCCGTAGGTGCTGCCCTCGACCACCCAGTCGATGTTCGCTGGCGGTGGCGAGGTCGGTGGCGGCCCAGGCGTGCTTGCTGCGTGCCGCCGGCGAGCGTCCACGACGCAGGTGGTGGGAAGCATGGTGGGAATGGCGTAGTACTGGCCCTGGACGGTGAGCGCCCGGGACGGTGCGCTCGGACTGGCGCAGCGCCTCCTCGGCCTTGAAGAGGGCGCTCACGTTGGTGGGCAGCTCGCCGAACTTGGCGCGCAGCTGGTACTTGAGGAAGTTCGGGATGGCGATGGCCGCCAGGATGCCGATGATCGCGACGACGATCATGAGCTCGATCAGGGTGAAGCCCTTCATCATCTTCTTCTTCATGGTGTCTCCTCCGTCATGGAGTCGGAGGAACCAGAGGGCCCCGCCGACGGGAACCGGACGCCATCGAGCGTCCGCAAGCTGCATGGCACCGGGACAGAGCATCCCCGGTGCCAAGATCGCGAATCGAGCCCAACCCCTCGAAGTTCGGCATGTAGGCAGGTCGCTCCTGACGGTCGGGGGCAGGAGCTTCCCGGCCGACGTGACGAATTCCGTCACCCGCCGGCCGCGGGCGGGTGGCCAGGTCGAGCACCTCCTGAGAGCACGAACGACGAAGCCGCCGGCACGATGCCCGACGCTCCCATCCTGCCTGGATGCGAATTCGCCTAGAAAAGTCGTCTCGGGCGGCGACCTGACCCCACGGAGCGCCCCAGTCGACCTGCGGGCAGTTCGCGGCGGTCAGCAGGGTCGGGTGGTACCCGTGTGACGCCCACCGAGTCGAGGCTCGACTTGTAGAGGGTGACGCAGCCGTTGTTCGTATCGCCATCGATGTTCGACCAGGCGCCCAGCGCCACGTTGTTGCCCGTGGCGTTCGGTCGTGGCCTGGTAGCAGCCGTAGGTGCTTCCCTCGACCACCCAGTCGATGAGCGTTGGCGTCCCGCGATGTCGAGCGGCGCCCCACGCCGTGCTTCGCCGTACCCGGGGTGCGAGCGCCACTGTCGCGGCGGTCGGCAGCGTCGTGACGCCGTAGTACTGGCCCGGCCGGGGTGGCGCCGACACGGTGCGCTCGGACTGGCGCAGCGACTCCTCGGCCTTGAAGAGGGCGTTCACGTTGGTGGGCAGCTCGCCGAACTTGGCGCGCAGCTGGTACTTGAGGAAGTTCGGGATGGCGATGGCGGCCAGGATGCCGATGATCGCGACGACGATCATGAGCTCGATCAGGGTGAAGCCCTTCATCATCTTCTTCTTCATGGTCTCTCCTCCGTCATGGAGTCGGAGGAACCAGGGGCCCCGCCGACGGGAACCGGACGCCATCGAGCGTCCGCAAGCTGCACATGGAGGTGACCTAGCATCCGCGGTGCCAAGCCCCGGGTCGGCCCAACCCCGCGAAGTCCCGGATGTGGGCAGCCTGCGCCTGACGCCCGGGGGCACCTGCTCCCCGGCCGAGGTGACGTTTTCCGTCACCCCGGGCCGATGGTCCAGGTTTTGACACCCGGGAGGATGCGAAAGATCATCCGGCGCAATGGCCAACACCATCCTGCGCACCGAGCGGCTCTCCAAGACCTTCGAGGTCGGGGTCCGGCGCAAGCGCGTACAAGCAGTGAAGGACCTCGACCTGGCGGTGGAGGACGGGGAGATCTTCGGCTTCGTCGGCCCGAACGGCGCCGGCAAGACCACCACCATCAAGATGCTCATGGGGCTCATCTTCCCCACCTCGGGGAAGGCCTTCATCTACGACGCCCCCATCCCGTCCGCCGAGGCCAAGCGGCGCATCGGCTACCTCCCGGAGAACCCCTCGTACTACGAGTTCCTGACCGGCCGGGAGGCGCTGCGGTTCTTCGGCCGGCTCTCCGGCGTGGGCGGCGCGGAGCTCAAGGGGCGCATCGACGAGCTGCTCGACCTGGTGGGCATCGCCGACGCCGCCGACCGGCAGATCCGCAAGTACTCGAAGGGCATGCAGCAGCGGCTCGGCATCGCCCAGGCGCTCGTGGGCGACCCGTCCTTCGTCGTCCTCGACGAGCCCATGAGCGGGCTCGACCCCATCGGGCGCAAGGACGTCCGCGACCTCATCCTCGAGCTCAAGCGCCGCGGCAAGACGGTCCTCTTCTCCACCCACATCCTCCCCGACGTGGAGGCGCTCGCCGATCGCGTGGGCGTGATCCTGGGCGGGCAGCTCCGCGACGTGGGGCGGATCTCCGACCTGCTGTCGCCGCGCATCCGGAGCGTCGAGGTGGTCATCGATCTCCCCGAGGCGGCCCGCGGCGCCGTGTCGGCGGCGAAGCTCGTCTCCCGGGACCAGGCCCGCTTCGGGCTCAGCTTCCAGGACCTCGACCAGGCCAACGTCGCGGTCGCCGCGGCGATCGCGTCCGGCGGAGAGCTGGTCTCGATGGTTCCCCATCGCGAGACGCTCGAGGACTTCTTCGTCCGGCGGCTCGACGAGAGGAAGGCGGCCGGCGGGGCAGGACGCGCGCCGGAGACCCGGTGATCGAGCTCTCGGGACCGCTCCGCTGGGCCGCGATGGCCTGGGCCTTCGTGGCCGGAGCCTCGGTGGGAAGCTTCCTCAACGTGGTGGTGGCCCGGCTGCCGGCCGGCGAGTCGATCGTGCGCCCCCGTTCCCGCTGCCCCTCCTGCCGCAACCCGATCGCCTGGTTCGACAACCTGCCCGTGCTCTCCTGGCTGCTGCTGCGAGGCCGGTGCCGCGCCTGCCGGACCCGCATCTCCTTCCGGTACCCGATGGTGGAGATCCTGGGGGGCGTCGCGGCGCTGGTGGCGGTCTCCCGCCACGGGCTCTCGCTGCCGGCGCTCGCCGAGTTCGCCTTCGCGGCCGCGCTGCTCGCGCTGTCGTTCATCGATCTCGACACCTGGCTCCTCCCCCACGTGATCACCATCCCGCTGCTCCTCGCCGGGGTGGGCCTGTCCGCCGCTTCGCTCACGGCCGCCCCGTCCCTCCTCTCGTCCGCGGGAGGTGCGGCGGCTGGCTGGCTCTCCTTCGCCGCCGTCTCGGTCGTCGGCGAGAAGCTCATGAAGAAGGAGGCGCTGGGGTTCGGCGACGTGTGGCTCCTGGGGGCCATCGGGGCCTGGCTCGGGCTCCCGGGGCTCCTTCCCGTGGTCCTCCTGGCCTCGATCCAGGGCACGCTGGTGGGGCTCGCCCTCCTCCTGCTGGGGCGCGCCCAGCCGGGGCCGCCCGAGCCGGCTCCGCCTCCCGAGGCCGCGGAGGGTCCTGCCGGCGGGAGCGACCCGGAGGCCGGCGATCCGGCCGGGACGCTCGCCCGTCCTCGACCCGGACGCCGACTGGGTTCCTCCCCGCAACGCCGTGCCCTTCGGCCCGTTCCTCGCCGCAGGGGCGCTCGAGTGGCTCTGGCTCCAGGGATGGCTCGCGCAGGTCGTGCCGGCCCTGTCCCTGTTCCGGTGAACGACGTGGCCCGCGGAACCCGCACGCTGCTCGTCCTCTCGGTCGCCTCCGCGGTGGGGGCAGGGGCGGCGCTCCTCGCCGCGGCGGCCATGGCGCTGGGCGCCTCCGGGCGCGCCTCCCCCGCGGCCCTGGCCGGGGTCGGCCTCGCGGTCGCGGCCTTCGTGATCTGGGGCGCCTCCTCGATGCTGGTGAGGCGCGTCGCGCGCCCGGTGGAGCGCATCCTGGCCGCGGCCGGCCGGCTCCAGGCCGGTGCGCCCGGCGAGCTCCCGGTCCTCGGCGACAGCGGGCTCGGGCTCGACCAGGCGGCGCTCGCCTTCGAGCGGACCGCCGCCGCGCTCGTCGAGGAGCGCGCCCGGCTGGCCGGCAAGGTGGCCGAGCTGACCGCCGTGAACGAGGCGCTGGCGGAGGCGCGCGCCTCCCTGGTCCGGACGGAGAAGCTGGCCACGGTCGGCCGGCTGGCCGCCGGCGTCGCCCACGAGGTGGGCAACCCGCTCGGCGCCGTGTCCGGCTACGCCGAGCTGGCGCGGGCGCGCCTCGGCCCCGACCCCGACCCCCAGGTCAAGGACGCGCTCGACCGGATCGCCGCGGCCGCGGACCGGATCGACCGCATCGTGCGCGACCTGCTCGACTTCGCGCGGCCGGCCCCGCTGGAGGTCCGCGCCGTGTCGGTGACCCGCGCGCTCGACGCGGCGCTCCGCCTGGCCTCCGTCCAGGGGCGATTCAAGGGCGTGGAGGTGGAGATCGGGCTCCCCGAGGACCTCCCTCCGGTGCTCGCCGACGAGCGGCACCTCTCGCAGGTCTTCCTGAACCTCCTCCTCAACGCCGGGGACGCCATGGGCGGGGAGGGCCGGGTCCGGGCCGTGGCGCCGCCGGATCGGGGGACCGGGTGGAGATCGAGATCTCCGGACAGCGGTCCCGGGATCGCCGCCGAGGACCTCCCCCGGATCTTCGACCCGTTCTTCACCACCAAGGACCCCGGCCAGGGGAGCGGGCTCGGCCTCGCCATCTGCCATTCCATCGTCGAGTCCCTCGGCGGGACGATCGACGCGACGAGCCCGCCGGGCGGGGGCGCGGCCTTCGTCCTGCGGCTCCGGGCCGCGTGCTAGGCTCCTCCCGTGGCCTTCCAGAACGTGCTCGTCGTCGACGACGAGGAGTCGATGCGGCACCTCCTCACCGTGATCCTCACGGATCGCGGCTACGAGGTGAGGGCGGTCTCGAACGGGGAGGACGCGCTGCGGGAGCTCGCGGCCCGCGACTACGACCTCGTCCTCTCCGACGTCCGCATGCCGCGCATGGACGGGCTCTCGCTCCTGCGGCGCGCGCTGGAGCTCCGCCCCGACCTGACCTTCATCGTCATGAGCGCCTACGGCACGCACGACACGGCCATCGAGGCCATGAAGGCCGGCGCCTACGACTACGTCTCGAAGCCCTTCAAGCCCGACGAGGTGGTGCTGGTCCTCCGCAAGGCCGAGGAGCGGCTGCGCCTCTCCCGGGAGAACCGGCGCCTGCGGTCGGAGCTCGCGGACGGCTTCCGCCTGGAGAACTTCGTGGGGTCGTCACCCACCGTGCAGGAGATGCTCCGGCAGGTCCGGAAGGTGGCGCCGACCAAGACGAGCGTCCTCGTCACCGGCGAGTCGGGGACGGGAAAGGAGCTGGTCGCCCGCGCCATCCACGACCTCTCGCCCCGCGCGGCCATGCCCTTCGTGGCGGTCAACTGCGGCGCCATCCCCGCCGAGCTCCTCGAGTCGGAGCTCTTCGGCCACGTGCGCGGAGCCTTCACCGACGCCTCGCGCGACAAGAAGGGGCTGGCGGCGGAGGCCGACGGCGGGACGCTCTTCCTCGACGAGATCGGCGAGCTGCCCCTCGGACTTCAGGTGAAGCTCCTCCGCTTCCTCGAGGACGAGCAGGTGCGCCGCGTCGGGGACACGCGGTCGGAGAAGGTGGACGTGCGGGTGGTGGCGGCCACCGCCCGGGACCTCGCGCGGGCGGTGAAGGACGGCCAGTTCCGGGAGGACCTCTTCTACCGGCTGAACGTGCTGAACGTCCGGCTGCCCGCCCTGCGCGAGCGCAAGGACGACATCCGGGCGCTCGTCGATCACTTCCTCGCCAAGTACCGGCCCCTTCGCCCGGACGCGCCGCTCTCCGGGGTGGCGCCCGCCGCCCTCGAGGCCCTCCGCGCCCACCGCTGGCCCGGCAACGTGCGCGAGCTGGAGCACGCCGTGGAGCGGGCGGTGGTCCTGGCCGACGGCCCCTTGCTGCAGGAAGAGGACCTGCCGGACGAGGTCCGCGCGTCCCCGGATCCGGGGACACAGGGCCCGCTCGCCGCCTCCGACCTGTCCCTCAAGCGGGCCTTCCGGGCCCTCGAGGAGCAGTTCATCCGCGCCGCCCTGGAGCGCACCGGAGGCAACCGCACCCGGGCCGCGGAGCTGCTCGACCTCTCGTACCGGGCGCTCCTCTACAAGATCAAGGAGTACGGGATCGAGATCTGACCCCCGGGGGTCGGGGGTCCGACCCGCAGCCTGGATGCCATCTCGGACCTATCATGATGCATCAGGGACCCATCACTTGCGTACCAATGTAGTTCACGGACCGACAGCGGAACCCGTCAGCTTTCTTGATCTATCCGTGCGGGTCAGCGTACCGTGACCCAACGATGCCCAATCGAGACGCCGCCTCCAACGCCCGCCGGACCGCGAACAACGTGCGGCGCCTGCGCGAGGACATGCTCCTCACCAAGGCGGAGCTGGCCCGGAAGGCCGGCGTCTCGGCCCTCACGGTGACGCGCGTCGAGCGCGGGGCGGAGTGCCGCGTCGACACCAAGCGGAAGATCATCCTGGCCCTGGGCCTCCAGCCCGCGGACAAGGAACGGGTCTTCGGCCATCCCGCATCCAGCCGTATCGAAGCTTCCGCCCTCGTGGGCCGGAAGAGGTCGTAGAGGGGGAATCGATGGCGAAGAACAAGCTGGCCCTCGGCCTCGACATCGGCTCCTCGAGCGTGAAGCTCGTGCACCTCAAGGAAGCGAAGCGCGGGTATCAGCTGCTCGCGTGGGGCGAGGCGCCGCTGCCGCCCGAGGCCGTCGTCGACAACCAGCTCATGAACTCGGCGGCCATCGTCGAGGCCATCCGCGAGCTCGTGGCCCAGCAGAAGGTGAAGGCCAAGGACGTGGCCATCGGCGTCCGGGGCCACTCGGTCATCATCAAGCGCATCTCCATGCCGTTCATGTCCCAGGAGGACCTGGACGAGTCGATCCAGTGGGAGGCCGAGCAGTACATCCCCTTCGACGTGAAGGACGTGAACATCGACACGCAGATCCTGACGCCCCAGGCCGACGCGGCCGGGCAGATGGACGTGCTGCTCGTCGCGGCCAAGAAGGACATGATCAACGACTTCACGTCGGTGTGCGCCGAGGCCGGCCTGACGGTCACGGTGGTCGACGTCGACGCCTTCTCCGTGCAGAACGCCTTCGAGGTGAACTACCCCCAGGCGCCGGGGCAGCCCGTGGTGCTCATCAACGTGGGCGCGGCGGTCACCAACATCAACATCGTGAACAACGGGATGGCCATCTTCACCCGCGACATCACCGTGGGCGGGAACGCCTTCACCGAGGAGATCCAGAAGCAGCTCAACATCTCGGCCGAGGAGGCCGAGGCGCTCAAGGTGGGCGGCCAGGGCGAGAGCGACGCGGTCGTTCCCCAGGAGGTCGAGCGGGTCATCCAGGGCGTCGCCGACCAGATGGGCGGCGAGATCCAGCGCTCCCTCGACTTCCACGCCGCCACGGCGCCGGACAGCCACGTGACCCGCGTCTACCTCTCCGGCGGGACGGCGCGCATCCCGGCCCTCTTCAAGGTGATCGAGCAGCGGACCGGGGTTCCCGTGGAGGTCATGAACCCCTTCAAGAACATCGAGGTCGACAACCGCAAGTTCGACCCGGCCGTGATCATGAACGCAGCGCCCGCAGCGGCGGTGGCCGTCGGCCTCGCGCTCCGCCGCCCCGGAGACAAGTAGCCATGATCCGCATCAACCTGCTGGCCGTCCGGGTCTCGAAGAAGAAGGTCGCGGGGAGGCAGCAACTCCTCCTCCTCGCGCTCATCGTCCTGCTCGCCCTGGTGGCGAACTGGGTGTGGTCCTCCTCCAGGGCCGGGGACCTCGCCGCGCGCGAGAGCAAGCTGAAGCGCACCCGGGACGAGATCACCCAGCTCGACCGGATCATCGGCGAGGTGAAGGACATCAAGGCCCAGCAGGCGGCCTTGAAGGAGAAGCTCGACACGCTCGAGAAGCTGAAGGCCGGACGAGCCGGGCCCGTGAAGCTGCTCGACCAGCTCGCGCAGATCATGCCCGTCGCGCCTGGAGCTCAGGAAGATGGAGGAGAAGGCCGGCGTGGTGACCTTCGAGGGCTCGGGGGCCACCATCGACGACGTCTCGGCCTTCATGACCGCGCTCAAGGGCACTCCCCACTTCTCCCAGGTCGAGCTGAAGAAGACGACCGCCGCCACCCGCGGCGGGATGCGCATCGTCGACTTCCTCGTCACCGCACATGCCAACTACACGCCCGGTGCGTCCTCGCGCCCGGCGCCGGCCAAGAGGTAGGCGCCCATGGACCGGATCCTCGACGCAGTCTCCCGGGCGCCCATGGCCGCGAAGGCGGGCGTGGTCGCGGCCATCGTGGTGCTGCTCACCGTCCTCAACTACTTCGTCTTCTCCCTCCCGACCTTTGGCCTCTCCATCTCGGAGACCGAGCAGCGCATCGCCCGGGTCGACGCCGAGCAGAAGCGGCTCGACAGCGACCTGATCGAGAAGACCGCCATCGCCAACAACCTGAACCAGTTCCGCCGCGAGAAGGAGCTGCTCGAGCAGCGCCTGCAGGAGGCGCTGGCCGAGCTGCCGGAGGAGAAGAAGATCGACGAGCTCCTCCAGCTCTTCCAGGAACGGGCCCGCAAGGCCGGGCTCGAGATCTCGAGCATCGAGCCGATGCCCGAGGTGAACGAGGGGTTCTACGCCAGGGTGCCCATCGCCATGGTGGTCTCCGGGAACTTCCACGAGATCGTGACCTTCTACGACTCGCTGGCCCGGCTGCGCCGCATCGTGAACGTGAACGACATCCTGCTCGACTCCCCCAAGGACACCGGGGGCAAGGTGATCCTCAACGCGAAGTTCCTGGTCACGACCTTCATGTTCGTCCAGCCGAAAGCCGCGACGCAGCCGGGCGCCGGCGGGGGGAGCAAATGAGCCGCCCGGTCCTCGCGCTCCTCGTCCTGACGGCGCTGTCCGCCTCCGCCTGCGGCGAGCCGAAGCCCACCACGCCGCGGGCCGCAGCCCCCGTGGCGGCCAAGCCCGCCGCCGCCCCCGCCGCGCCGCCCGCGCCCGCGCCCGAGGCCGAGGTGGCCTACTCCTCGGTCGGGAAGCGTGATCCCTTCAAGAGCTTCCTCGGCGAGCTGCGCGCCACGACCGGGGCCGTGGTCACCCGCTGCAACACGCCGCTGGGACGATTCGAGCTCGACCAGCTCCGGCTGGTCGCCGGTGATCACCGGCCTCGCCGACCCGCTGGCGATGGTCGAGGCGCCGACCGGGGTGGGCTACGCCATCCGGAAGGGCGCCTGCATCGGGAAGAACGGCGGGGTGGTGGCGACCATCCGGACCGGAGAGGTCGTGGTGACGGAGTGGGCGATGCGCGCCGACGGGACGCGGGAAAAGACCGAGACCGCCCTCCGGCTTCCCAAGGAACAGTCGCTGAACTTCGAGGAGTAGCGCGATGCGGAACCAGAGCCAGATCGTCGCCGGAATCGCCCTCGTCGGGCTGCTCGCTTGGCCCGCGATGGGAACAGCGGCCCCTCCCGGCCCCAACGTCATCCGCGCGGTGGACGTCGCCGATCGCGACGGCGCCGTCGAGGTGGAGATCCGGGCCACTCGCGCGCCCAGCTACACCGTCTTCAAGCTGCAGGATCCGCCCCGGCTGGTCGTCGACGTCTCCGGCGGCGACGTCTCCGGCGTGGCCTCGCCCATCCGGGTCGACCACGGCGGCGTCGCGAGCGTGAGCACGGCCCAGTACCAGGACGAGAAGACCAGCGTGGGTCGCATCGTGATCGGGCTCGACCCGTCCGCACGCTACGAGGTCGCCCCCCAGGGCGAGGCCGTCCGCGTGAAGATCCTGGCCGGTGTCGCCGGCCGCGACGCGGCGCCGGCAGCGGTCGCCGCCGCGCCGTCCGTCGCCGCTCCCGAGGCACCCGTGGCGCAGGCCGCACAGGCGCCCGCCGCACAGCAGCAGCCGCGCCGTCCGTGCAGGCCGACGATCACGTGGTCGCGCGGCGGGTCGAGGAGGCCGGCTCCCCCACGGGCGCCACGGCCGTCACCGGCGTCCGCGTCCAGGGCGACGCCGTGCTCATCCAGACGAACGGCCCCGTCGGCACCTACGAGGTCCTCGAGCTCCGCAACCCGCCGCGGCTCGCCATCGACCTTCCCGGCGTCCAGAAGGCGCCCTCTCGCGCCATCCCCGCCGGCGCCGGCTTCTCCCAGGTCCGCTTCGGACGGGACGCCGACAAGGTCCGCGTGGTCCTCGACGCCTCCGGCGACCTCCACGGCGTCCAGGTCACGCGCACCGCCCAGGGGCTCTCGGTCCGCTCCGGCGCGGTCGCAGCCTCCACGCCGCCCGCCCCGGCGCCGCTGGCGGTCTCGCCGGTGCCCGCGCCCGTTCCCGAGAAGGTGGCGGCGGCCCAGCCCGTCGCCCCCGCGCAGAAGGCGCTCGCCATCCAGGACATCAAGGTGAGCCAGTCGGGCCGGACGGCCCACATCGAGGTGGCCGGCCACGCCGAGTACACGGTGTCGCGCCCCGACGCCCGCACGATGGTCCTCACGCTCGACGGGGCCCAGCTGCCCAGGAAGCTCGAGCGCTCGGTCGACACGAGCGGCGTCTCCGGCCCGCTTCTCATGGTCTCCAGCTTCAACCAGCCTTCCGGCAAGGTCCGCGTGGTCCTCACGCTCCGCGGCGAGGCCACCGACGAGGTGGTCCAGACGAAGAAGGGGCTGGTCTGGACGGTGGTGGCCGGCGAGGTCGAGCGCCACGCGGCCGAGGACGCGCCTCCGGTCGAGACCCCGATCGCCGCACAGGCGGCCGGGTTCGGCGGCGCCGCCCCCGACTACGCCCTCCTCGGTGCGCCCGGCCAGAAGCAGTACACCGGGCAGCGCATCACCCTCGACTTCCACGACATCGACGTCCGCAACCTGCTGCGCCTCCTGGCCGACGTCTCCAAGAAGAACATCGTCGTCGCCGACGACGTGCAGGGGAAGATCACGGTGTCGCTGCGCAACGTCCCGTGGGACCAGGCGCTCGACATCGTCCTCACCTCCAAGGGGCTCGGCAAGCAGGAGGTCGGGAACGTCATCCGCATCGCCAAGTTCGACGTCATCGCCAAGGAGGAGGCGGCGAAGCTCGAGGCGCAGAAGAACCGCCAGGTGCTCCTGCCGCTCAAGGTCCGCATCATCCCGGTGAACTTCTCCACCGCCGGCGATCTCTCCCGGCAGGTGAAGGACGTGCTCACCGATCGCGGCACGGTGACGACCGACGAGCGCACCAACGTCCTCATCGTGAAGGACACCCAGGAGGCGCTGGCCCGGGCCGAGGGGCTGGTTCGCAACCTCGACACCGAGACCCCGGGCGTGCTCATCGAGAGCCGCATCGTCGAGGCGGCCTCCAACTTCGCCCAGGCCCTCGGCGTGCAGTGGGGCGGCAACCTCGGCTTCAGCCCGGCCACCGGGAACGGCCTGCCCGTCTCCTTCCCCAACGTGATGACCGGCGCGGGCGCGTCCGACCAGACGCCCAACCAGGGCAACCAGGCGAAGCCCAACTACGCCGTCAACCTGCCCGCGCCCATCGGCCAGGGCTCCGGCGGCGGCATCGGCCTCGTCTTCGGCTCCGCCAACGGCGCCTTCAACCTCAACCTCCGGCTGACGGCGCTCGAGCGCAAGGGTCTCATCAAGACCATCTCCGCGCCCAAGGTCGCGACCCTCGACAACAAGGAAGCCACCATCTCCCAGGGCCAGTCGATCCCGTTCTCCCAGGTCTCGGCCTCGGGCGTGAACACGACCTTCGTCGAGGCGCTGCTCGAGCTCAAGGTGACCCCCCACGTGACGGCGGACGGCTCCATCCTCATGAAGATCAAGGCCACCAACAACAAGCCCGACCCGAGCTTGACGGGCGCCAACGGCCAGCCCTCGATCACCAAGCGGCAGGCCGAGACCACCGTGCTCGTGAAGGACGGCGACACGACGGTCATCGGCGGCATCTACACGCGCGCCACGTCGAGCACGACCAACTCCGTGCCGTTCCTGGGCGACATCCCCATCCTCGGCTTCTTCTTCAAGTCGAAGTCCGAGACCGACGACCACACCGAGCTGCTCATCTTCATCACCCCCAGGGTGCTGAACCGCCAGTCGATGATGGGCGCGCCCACCCCGGTCGCGAACTAGGAGACGGCCATGACGACCCGAACCCTCGCCGCCGCCCTCCTCGCCGCCGCCCTCTCGGGGTGCGCCGCCAACTTCGCACCCGTGGCCATCTTCGAGATCTGCGCCCCCCCGGCGCCCGACGCTGACCACCGGGGCCTGCCTCTATCCTGCGACCTGCGATGCCTCGCTGGCGGGTAGCCCGCAGCTCGACGTGCAGACCGCACTCGTCGACTTCCGGCTCCCGATGCAGCTGAACAACTCGCTCGTCGACAACTCCAGCGCCGCCGACGGGCGCATCAACACCAACGACGCCTTCCTGCAGTCCTTCGAGATCACGTACACGGGCGCGTCGCTCAATCCCGTCACCGTGGACGTCGCCATCACGGTGCCCGCCGCCGGGTCGTCCGGGGCGCTGCTCCCCCTCATCCCGCAGGCCTACTTCGCGGCGCTCACCCCGCCGCCCAACACCACCACCAGCATCCTCGTGAACGTGCGCGGGCACGGCAAGCTGACCTCGCAGGACTCCTTCACCACGGCCTGGTTCCAGGTGCCGGTCGCGATCTGCGCCGGGTGCGACGCGACCCCCCGCTGCGCCGCGGGCGACATCATGGCGAGCTGCCCGGGGTCGGCCGTCGGCGCGCTCTCCCCTGGCCAGACCGCGGCGGTGACCTGCATCGCTCCGTGACGCGCCGGCCGGGATCGGGGCGCGAAGACCTCCCCTGCTGCGCTCCGCCTTGACGGACGGGCGCCCCGGGGGCTACAAGAGCCGCGGCTCGACGAGCCAGCGCCCGAAACCACGGGCGTTTTTCCACGAAGGGGCGGGGCCGGCATGGGCTTCCGGGAGCACTTGCAGGAGGTCTGCAGGGGCGTCGACGGCGCCCTGGCGTGCTCGCTCATGGGCATGGACGGCATCGAGGTCGACACCCACGTCCAGGCCGACTCCAGCATCGACGTGAAGTCGATGATGGTCGAGATGACCGGCATCCTCCGGACGGCCCGCGAGGCAGCCGAGGCCCACGCAGCCGGGGGGCTCTCGGAGTTCAGCGTCGGGACGGACCGGCTCGTGACGCTGGGTCGGCTCCTCTCCCCCGACTACTTCATGGTGGTGGCGCTCGCCCCGGGGGGCAACCAGGGCAAGGCCCGCTACCTCCTCCGGGTCACGGCACCCCTCGTGCTCGCCGAGCTGTAGGCGGCGCCTTTCCTGTCCGCCCGGCGGGCGGACGGCCCGAACTTTCCATAAAGGAGCGAAGAGACATGGCGGACACCCTCGACACCAGCGCATTCCGGCGCGGCCTCAAGATCGAGATCGACAAGGAGCCGTGGGAGATCGTGGAGTTCCAGCACGTGAAGCCCGGCAAGGGCAGCGCGTTCGTGCGGACCCGCATCAAGAACCTGCTCACGGGCCGGACGATCGACAGGACGTTCAAGTCCGGAGACGTGGTGGGCAAGCCCGACCTGGAGGAGAAGGAGATGCAGTACCTCTACAAGGAAGGCGACCACTACAACTTCATGGACAACAAGAACTACGAGCAGACCTTCCTCACCGAAGAGCAGATGGGGGACGCCAAGAACTTCATCAAGGACAACACCACCACCCAGGTCCTCTTCTACAACGGCAAGGCGATCGGCATCGAGATCCCCAACGCCATGGATCTCCGCGTGGTGAAGTGCGACCCCGGCGTTCGCGGCGACACCGTCTCCGGCGCCACCAAGCCGGCGATCCTCGAGACGGGCTACATGGTCAAGGTGCCCCTCTTCATCAACGAGGGCGAGATTCTCCGCATCGACACCCGGACTGGCGAGTACCTCACGCGCGTGGCCGGCTGATCGGCGCGCCCACACCCCGAGCAGGGAGGCATCATGGCGAGCAAGAAGGCGGACGGCGGCAAGGAGCAGGCCGCGGGCGGCTTCACCCTCGGTGACGTAACCAAGCTCGTGGACTCGCTGGAGGGCAGCGACGTCCGCACCCTGGTGTGGATCCGGGGCGGCGAGAAGGTCGTCATCCGCCGCGGACCCGCGCCGGTGAACGTGGTGGCGGCCCCGGCCCCCGCCGCTGCGCCCGCGCCCCTGGCGGCCGCCGTCGCGGCGCCGGTCCCGGCCCCCGCGCCCGCCGCGGCCCCGGCCCCCAAGGCCGCCGAGAAGGCGCCCGAGAAGCCCGGGCACCTGGTGACCTCGCCCTTCGTCGGCACCTTCTACCGGGCGCCCTCGCCCGACTCGCCCCCCTTCGTCGACGTCGGGTCGGTCGTGAAGAAGGGCCAGGTGCTCTGCATCGTCGAGGCGATGAAGCTCATGAACGAGATCGAGGCCGAGGTGGAGGGCAAGATCGCGGAGATCCTGGTGCTCAACGCGACCCCGGTCGAGTTCGGCGAGAAGCTCTTCCGCATCGAACCGGTCTAGGGGGCGCCATGTTCAAGAAGGTGCTCATCGCCAATCGCGGCGAGATCGCGCTGCGCGTGATCCGCGCCTGCCGCGAGCTGGGCATCGGGACGGTCGCGGTCCACTCGACCGCCGACGCCGATTCGCTGCACGTGCGCTTCGCCGACGAGGCGGTCTGCATCGGGCCGCCCCCCTCGAAGCAGAGCTACCTCGACATCCGGGCGCTGCTCTCCGCCGCCGAGATCACCGGCGCCGACGCCATCCACCCGGGCTACGGATTCCTCTCGGAGAACCCGGCCTTCGCCGAGCTGGTGGAGAAGCTGGGGCTCAAGTTCATCGGGCCGCGCTCCGAGATGCTCCGGCTGATGGGCAACAAGGTGGCGGCGCGCGAGGCCATGGAGAAGGCCGGGCTGCCGCTGCTCCCCGGCGCGCGCGGCGTGCTCCAGGACGCCGGCGAGGCCGAGAAGATCGCCAAGGAGATCGGCTTCCCGGTGATCCTCAAGGCCGCGGCCGGCGGCGGCGGGCGCGGCATGAAGATCGTCCGCGAGGCCTCGTCCGTCCGCAAGGCCTTCGAGGGCGCGAGCGCGGAGGCGCTGGCCGCCTTCGGCGACGGCTCCATGTACCTGGAGCGCTACGTCGAGGAGCCGCGCCACATCGAGATGCAGATGGTGGCCGACGAGCACGGCAACATCATCCACCTCGGCGAGCGCGAGTGCTCGGTCCAGCGGCGCCACCAGAAGATGATCGAGGAGGCGCCCAGCCCCGCGGTCACGCCCGAGATGCGACGCGAGATGGGCGAGGTGGCGCTGAAGGCCATGCGCGACATCGGCTACAACAACGTCGGCACCATCGAGTTCCTCCTCGACGAGAAGGGGAACTACTACTTCATGGAGATGAACACCCGCATCCAGGTGGAGCACCCCGTGACCGAGCAGGTCTACGGCCTCGACCTGGTGCGGCTCCAGATCAAGCTCGCCAACGGCGACGTGCTCGAGCGCACCCAGGAGTCGGTGGTGCCGCGCTTCCACGCCATCGAGTGCCGGGTCAACGCCGAGGATCCGCGGACCTTCGCCCCCTCTCCCGGGACCATCACCGGCTACCACCAGCCGGGCGGCTACGGCGTGCGCGTCGACACCATGGCGTACGAGGACTACCGGGTGCAGCCGTACTACGACTCGCTCGTGGCCAAGCTCATCTGCTGGGGCGACAAGCGGGAAGTGGCCATGAGCCGCATGCGGCGCGCGCTCGACGAGTACGTGATCGAGGGGATCAAGACCAACATCCCGTTCCACAAGCGCGTCCTCGACCACCAGGGCTTCCTGAGGGGTCGCTACGACACCCGGATCGTCGACCAGATCCTGACCAGCGGCGCGGATGCCCTGGCGAAGGGGTCGTAAGCGGAAAATCAATTGAGATTCCGCAGCCATGGAGGTGCATGTCCCTTGACCGCGGGCCACCCTTTGGTTACGCTCATGCTCTCCCGCAGACGACCGTTCCTGCGCCCGTGAGGGGCGTGGCCGTGTAGTCTCGGGCGAGGCCCGGTCAGTCCGATGGCGGTCGACAAGAACAAGATCATCGCCGAGGCCACCCGGCTCGTTCAGAAGGGGCAATACGACAAGGCCCTCAAGGCCTACGAGAAGATCCTCGCCGAGGACCGCAAGGAGGTCCGGATCCTCCTCAAGGTCGGCGAGATCCAGCAGAAGAAGGGCGACAACGCCTCCGCCGCCGCGATCTTCAACCAGGTCGCCGAGATCTACGGCGACCAGGGCTTCTTCCTGAAGGCGGTCGCCGTCTACAAGCAGATCGCCAAGCTCACCCCCGAGGACATCCGGGTGAACGAGAAGCTGGCGGGCCTCTACCAGCAGCTCGGTCTCCTGAACGACGCCACCAGCCAGCTCCAGGTCGTGGCCACGGCCCACGAGAAGGGGGGCGACCAGGGGAAGCACCTCGACGTGCTCCGGCGCCTCCTCGATCTCGATCCGGAGAACGTCGTCACCTGCCAGCGGCTCGGTGACCTCTACGCCAAGGCGGGACGGAGCGCCGAGGCGCTCGAGCTCTACCGGCGGGCCGCCTCGCACCTGCGCGAGAACAAGCGCGGCGACGAGTACCTGAAATTGTCCGAGCGGATCTACCAGCTCACGCCCGACGACCTGAAGCTGGCGCGGGAGCTCGCGCAGGAGTACCTGGCCCGCGGCGACACCAAGAAGGCCCTCGGGAAGCTCCAGGCCTGCCACGGCGCCGACAAGCAGGACGTCGACACGCTGCGCCTCATGGCCCAGGCATTCCGCGACCTCGGACAGGTCTCGAAGACCATCGCCGTCTACCGCGCGCTGGCCCGCGTCTACGCGGAGCGAGGGCGTCGCGAGGAGGCGGCGCTCACCTGGCGCCAGGTCCTGGACCTCCTCCCCGACGACCCCGAGGCGGCCGAGGAGCTGGCCAACGCGGGGGGAGTCCGCCCCAGCCCTGCGATGCCGCCTCCGGGCCGTCCGCCGGGCGCGGTCGGGGGCCCGGTGTCCACGCCACCGCCGGTGCGAGCCGTCCCGCCGCCCCGGATCGCGTCCCCCTCGAGCGCAGGTCCCGCCGCGCCATCGCCCGCGTCCACCGTCCCTCCCGCCGTCCCTGCGGGATCGGCGACCCCGATCGGTCGCCTCCTGACCGAGACCGACGTCTATCTCAAGTACGGGCTGCACCAGAAGGCGCTCGATCACGTTCAGAAGATCCTCGCCGAGGACTCCGAGAACCCCGACGCGCTGGAGCGCATCCGCGACATCCGGGACGCGATGGGGAACCGGCAAGGCGCCGCGGAGGCTGCGGAGCGGGCCGTCCAGGCGCTGCTGGCGCGCGGGGGCGAGGGGCGAATCGAGCACGCCATCGAGCGGCTTCGCGTGCTCGACCCGGCCCACGCCGAGATCCACGTGGAGGAGACGCCCGCGCCGCCAGCGGGCGATGCGGAGCCGCAGAGCGTCCTCGAGGTCGTTCCGGCCCCGGCCGACGACGAATTGCCGCCTCCGGACGACGAGCCGCCGGCCGAGCCGGCTCCCGGGATCGCCCCGCTGCCCACGGACGACGGCGAGTTCCTCCGGCCGGACGGCGGGGCTCCCGAGACGCCGACCCCTGCGCCCCTCGAGGCCATCGGCTCGCAGGAGCCGCTCGACCTCACGCCCCCCGAGGCCGAGCTCGAGCGGGCCCGGGCGCTCATCCCGCCCGAAGATCAGGGGCCCGCCCGCGTCATCGACGACGAGCGGCCCGTCCTGGTCCTCGACGACCTTTCCGCCGGGTCGGAGACCGCCGCCCGGGTCGAGCCGCCCGCGCCGTTCGCTCCGGCTGCGCCCCCGGTCGACCTCGAGCCCGGCGTGGGAGCCGCGCCGGCCGCGGAAGAGGTCCTGCGGCCGGACGACGCTGCCGAGCTCGAGGACGCCCAGGTCCTCGAGGTGGAGATCGCGCCCGCCGAGCTGGAGGAGTACCCCGCTGCGCCGCTCGATGCGGTCGCGGAGCAGGCGATCGAGGAGCCGCCCGAGGCGATCGAGGAGCCGCCCGAGGAGGTGGACGTCGCCGACCTCGAGGAGCTGGAGGTCGACGAGGTCGAGCTGGAGCCTTCCCCGCTGCCGCCGCCGCTTCCCGCGTCCGACGAGGGCCCGCTCGACGCCGAGCTCGAGGAGGTGGCGTTCTACGAGCAGCAGGGGCTGGTCGACGAGGCGGTGCTGGCGGTCCGGGAGCTGGCGGCCGCCCATCCGGGACACCCAGGGGTCGAGAGCGCCCGGGCGCGTATCGAGGCGCTCCTGGCCCGGGAGGAAGGGTCGGCCCCGCCGCCGGACGCCGTCTCCGAGCCCGCTCCGGCCGAGCCGGAGCCTCCCCGGCCGGACGGCCTACGCGTCGACCGGGACGACCGGCATCTTCGACCTGGGCGCCGAGCTGTCGGCCGAGCTGGGTCCCGACCTGGCCCCGACGCCGACCGGCGAGTTCCAGTACTCGGTCGCCGACGTCTTCGACCAGTTCAAGAAAGGGCTCGAGCGGACCGTTCGCCCCGACGACTCGGCCACCAAGTACGACCTCGGCATCGCCTTCCAGGAGATGGGCATGCTCGACGAGGCCCTGGAGCAGTTCCGGTCGGCCCTGGCGGGCGGGGACCGCCGCCGCGAGGTGGAGATCCTGAACATGATCGGCGTGTGCCTGGGGATGAAGGGGGAGCACCGCGAGGCGGTGGAGACCTACCGCCAGGCGCTGCGGTCCGAGTTCCTCACGGGCGAGGGGGCCCGGGCCATCCACTTCGAGCTGGGAGCCGCGCACGAGGCGCTGGGGGAGCCCGAGGTCGCGCTCTGGTACTTCCAGAAGATCGCCCACGGCGACCCCGGATTCCGCGGCGCCGGCGAGCGCGTCGCGCGGCTCGGGGGGGGCCTGGAACGCCCCCGGACGCCGCGGGGCACCAGGCTTCGGGCACGGACGGAGGCGGGACGCAGGAGGGCGCCTCCGAGGCCGCCCGGCGTCCCGGCCGGAAGAACGCAGGAACCCGGTAACGCCGAGTTGGCTCACGGCGGTTTGAAGGCGAGAATGCGCCCGTGAAGCGGCGCATCGCCCTCGGGTTCCTGGCCTTCCTGCTCCTCACGATCGGTGGGGCTCTCTGGATCGCCTCGACGCCGTGGGCGGGCCGGAAGCTGTGCGACCTGGCGGAGCAGAAGGCCCGCGAGGCGGCGGGCCTGGAGATCGCCTTCGGCACCTGCCGGGTCCGGCCGCTCCGTCTCGCCGTCGACCTGACCGAGGTGCGGGTCGGCCCGGTGGACAAGCCGGTCTTCGCCGCCGATGCGGTCTCGGTCCAGCTCGCCCCGCTGCAGGCCCTCTCGAAGACCATCGCGCTCGACGAGGTCTCGGTGGTTCGACCCAGGGTGAACCTGGTCCTTCCGCCGGCCCAGCCCGGGGCGAAGCCCGGCCCGTGCCCGCCGCCCATCCTCCAGCAGTTCCACGTGCGCAAGGTCCAGGTCGAGGACGGGAGCGGCAGCGTCACGCTCCCCGGTGGCGAGGAGATTGTCGTGGGCCGGATCGACGTCCGGTCGAGGGCCGAGTGGATCCCCACCGACATCCAGTCGCTGGCCACGGGCGCGCGAAGGAGCCGCGTGACCGTCGACCTGGGGCCCACCCTCCTCGAGGCGGGTGGCCGGCAGACGCTCCTGGATCAGGCCTCCCTGGAGGCGGACTTCGCCTTCGACCTCTCCCGCCTGGCGGTGCGCGCCTTCCACGCCGAGGGGGAAGGGGTGAAGATCTCGGCGCACGGGACGGTGAGCAACCTCTGCAAGCCGAGGCTCGGGCTCGAGGTGGAGGCGGAGGCGCCCTTGCCGGCGCTCTTCTCGCTCGCCGGGGGAGGGTGGAAGTCCACCGGCAGCGCCAGCCTGAAGGTCAACGTGTCCGGGCCGGTCGAGTCGCTCGACGCGGTCGGCCAGGTGAAGTTCTCCGGCGCCCGCGCGGGTCCGTACGCCCCGGGCGAGGCCAGGCTCGGCTTCCGCCTGCGCGGCACCGACCTCGAGATCTCCTCCGTCGAGATCCCCTTCGTCGGGGGCGGGAGCATCGCTGCGCGGGCCACGCTCCGCCTGGCCGGGACCCCGACGATGGTCGCCGAGGCCGAGGTGAAGCAGGTGGAGTTCGCGGAGCTCCTGTCGCGACTCGGCCTGCAGGACGCGCGGGTGATGATGAAGCTCGACGCGAAGGTGAAGGTGGAGGGGCCGCTCTCGCCGCTGCGCCTCGCCGGGGAGGCCCAGGTCGACGCGCGCGACTTCCGCGTGCTGGACCGGTCGTGGGAGAAGTGGCGACCCGGGCTGGAGACGGTCCTCGACCTCCCTCGCGGACGCATCGAGGCCCCGGTGGTGATCACGGCCAGCGCCGCCGAGATCGGCGAGGGCGGCAAGGCCATCGCCGGAGACGCCACGCTGGGGGTGAAGGGACGCCTCTCGTTCGAGGATACCGGCGGCTTCGAGCTGGCCCTGGACGGCGGGGTCGATCTCGAGCGCCCTGCGGCACATCGCCAGCGTCCCCATGGCCGGCAAGGGGACCTTCAAGGGAACGGCGGTGGCCATCCCGTACGGTCCGCCCCGCGTCGAGGGGGCGCTCACCGTCCGCGACTTCCACTTCCTCCAGCTCGACCTGGGCGACGTCACGGCCACGGCCCTGGCCACGCCCGACCTGGTGCTGCGCATCCGGGACGGCGCCGGGCGGAAGGCCGAGAGCAGCTACACGGTGGACACCACCATCGATCTGGGCGCCACGCCGATGCGCATCCTCCCGTCGACGGCCACCGCGCGCGGTCGGCTCCGGGATCTCTTCGACGTGGTCATGCCCTGGCTGCCCACGGCGCGCCTCTTCCAGGATTCGATCGACGCGAGCGTCCAGGTCTCGATGCCCTTCGAGGGGGACATCCCCAAGGTCAACATGTCCTTCCAGGGAACCCTGGGGCGGGGCACGCTCTGGGGACGAGGGTTCGACTGGGGCCGGATCGGCGCGCGGATCGTCGAGGGGGAGAAGGCCGTCATCGAGACCGCCGAGCTCCACCGGGGCGAGGCGGTCGCCGAGGGGAAGGGGACCGTCCATTTCCCGGCCCCGTCGCCGTGGAACCTGTCCGTCGACTTCACCGACCTGTCCCTCGACGGCCTCGGCCTGCCCGGCGATGGCTGGGGCGGCACCGTGGACGGGGAGGCGACGTTCGGCGGCAGCGTGGAGCACCCCGACATCCGCTTCTCCCTCGAGGGCGACGGGGTCATGGCCATCGGCATGCCCATCGGGACGGTGGACGCCGAGGGCGTCCTGCGGGGGCGGGAGCTCACCCTCCAGGCCGGGACCGCCGGCGTGACCTTCACCTCGCGTGCACTCCTGGAGGGGCTCATGCCCTTCGAGGCGTCGGCCGACCTCGACGTGGACGACCTGACCCGCTTCCTGCCCGGGGGGCCGCCGGCCGGGCTCCGCGCCCAGGCGCACGGCCGCGCCACGGCCAAGGGAAACCTGGAGGAGGTCCTGCTGTCGCAGGCCCGGCTGGTCCTCGACCGCGTCCGGCTCGGCTACGCCGACTTCCGGGTCGGCAACAAGGATCCGGTGGTCGTGTCGGTGGCCCGCCGTCGCATGGTGGTGGAGTCCTTCACGCTCCAGGGAACCAACACCGAGTTCTCGGCGTCCGGCGCCCGGGAGCCCGAGGGCGAGCTCGACTTCCGGGCCGCGGGCGCGCTGGACCTCCGCCTGCTCGGCGGGCTCCTGCCGGCCATCGTGAAGACCCACGGCCAGCTCACCGTCGACGCGGCGATCACCGGCACCTTCGAGGACCCGCACATCGTCGGGGGCGGGCGCCTCGCCGACGCCGGGTTCCGCTTCCGGGAGCTCCCCATCGAGTTCGCGGCGATGGCCGGCGACCTGGCCTTCTCCCAGAACCTGGTGCTCTTCGAGAAGCTCGGCTCCACCGTCAACGGGGCGCCGACGCAGCTCCGCGGGGAGGTGGGGCTCTCTCGCTTCGTCCCGCGCCAGATCCGGATCGAGGCCGACCTCGATCGGGTGCCGGTGGCCATCCCCTCCTGGCTGCCCACCGTGCTCTCGGGAAAGCTCGAGGCCTTCGGATCGCTCGACGCGATGACGCTGGCGGGCACGCTCCGGGTCATGTCGGCCCGCTACACCGAGCCCTTCGACCTGGACAAGCGGATCCTCCAGGTGGGCGCGGCCCCCAAGGCCCCGCCGCGCGCCTACGATCCGTCCGGCGAGTGGCTCAAGTTCGACATCCGCCTCCTGGTGGACGGAGACGCCCGGGTCGACAACGACCTCGTCCGGGGCCAGGCGCGCGGCGAGCTCCTGCTCACCGGGAACCTGGCCGCCCTCGGGATGACGGGGAGCCTGGCCTTCCTTCCCGGCGCCCGGGGCTTCTACCGCTCCAACGAGTTCGTGCTGACCCGCGCCGTCGTCGACTTCACCGAGCGCAACCGCATTCGCATGGTCCTCGACGTCACCGGCGAGGCCGCGCTCAAGGACTACCGGGTCTTCCTGCACGTGTTCGGGGACATGGACGACCTGAAGCTCCAGCTCACCAGCACCCCGATGCTGTCCCAGCAGGACATCATCACGCTCCTCTCGCTCGGCTACACGAGCCGCGACGCCACCGTGGGAAGCAACCTGGGCGTCGCCGCCGGCGCGGCCGCCGCGCAGGCCCTCTTCACCGTGTCCGGGCTCGAGCAGCAGCTCCGCCGCTTCGTGCCCCAGACCGGGGTCTTCCAGGACGTGAACGTCCGCCTCACCAGCGCCTACTCGAAGACCAGCATGACGGTCGAGCCCCGCTGGGAGTTCGAGACCAAGGCGCTCGACGGCAAGCTCCGGGTCCGCTACCAGGCCCCCCTCTCCAACCAGACCCGGGGCCAGAAGGCCCAGGTGGAGTATCGTCTCAGCGACCGCGCCGGCATCCAGGTGCAGTGGGACAACGACAACACCGACGTCTCCGGAGGAGACCTGGGCGCCGACTTCAAGCTTCGCTGGGAGTGGAACGATTGAGCTCCCTGGGGCTCCTCGCGGCGCTGCTCCTGGGGGCCACGGCGGCGGCCGATCCGCCCGCGCCTCCCCGGCCGGTGGTGACCACCGTCGAGCTGCGCCTCCCCCCCGGGGAGGACCCGGCGGCGCTGCGCCCGCTCCTGGCGGTGGAGCCGGGCCAGCCCCTCAGTCCCCGGGCCATGCAGCGCACGGTCCGCGCCCTCTACCAGACCGGCAAGTTCGCCAACGTCGAGATCGTCACCTTCCCCGACGGCGGGACGCCCGCCGCGCCCCGGGTGCACGTCGAGGTCCAGTGCCTTCCCCGCCGCGTGGCGGCGTCGGTGCAGGTGACCTCGGCCGGCGGCGCCTTGCCCGTGCCCGCTCCCGAGCTCCTGGCCGCGGCGTCCCTGCCGAAGGGAACCGAGGTCTACACCGGCCGGCTGCCCGCATCGGCCCGCGCCATCCAGGCGCTGCTCGCGCGCCACGGCTACCGCCAGGCCGAGGTGAAGGCGGTCGAGAAGGGCGAGGTCCAGGTCGACGTCACCTTCGTCGTCGACGCCGGCGAGCCGACCCGCGTCGCCTCGGTGGCCATCGGACCGGGACCGGGACTCCCCGAGGCGGTGCTCCGCCAGGACATCCGGACCCGGCCCGGGGAGATCCTGGACGAGGACGTGCTCGACGCCGACCTGCGCGCGGTGCGCGACGCGCTCCGCAAGGGCGGCTGGTACCGGGCGCGGGTCGGCTCGCCCAGGGTGACCGTGGAGGGGCGCGAGGCCCGGGTCGATTTCCCGGTGGAGGCAGGGCCGCACTTCACCTTCCGCTTCGCGGGCGAGACCCCCTTCAGCCCCGCCCAGCTCCGGGAACGGCTGGGCTACGACGGCGACGTCCCGCTCGACTCGACCACCATCGAGGCCTCGGCGGAGCGGCTCGAGACCTTCCTGTCCGCCTTCGGCTTCGCCCAGGCCCGGGTATGGGCCGAGGAGGTCCCGCAGGGCGACGAGGAGGTCGTCTGGTTCCACGTGGACACCGGCCGGGAGTACCTCCTGCGGAAGGTCCGCTTCGCGGGAGGCGACCACCACGACGAGGCCTGGCTCCGGGCCCGGCTGAACGAGGGATTCGCGCTCGCCCCCCGGATCGACGTCAAGCAGCCGCGCGCCGACCTCGACTCGCTGGCCTGGCGCGCCGGCCTCGAGACGCGCGATCCCGGTGCCCTACCGCACCTCCGACCCCGAGGCGGTCTTCAACGCCGAGGCCTGGAAGGTGGGAACCCAGTACGTCGCCGAGCAGTACCGGGACGACGGATACCTCGACGCGACCGTCGAGGTGCGGCGGGTGACGTTCGACGCGGTGGGCGGCTGGGTCGACGTCGACATCCAGGTGAAGGAGGGCACCCGCACCATGGTGGGGTCGGTCGAGATCGACGGCAACGGCGACCTCGCGCGCGACCCCCTGCTGGCCGCCGCGAAGATCGAGCCGGGCTCGCCGCTCTCGCTGGCGCGCGTGGCGGTGAGCCGCCAGGCCATCCAGGACGCCTACCTCCGCAGCGGTCACGTCTACGCGCGCGTCGAGGCCGCCCCGGAGTTCAACGCCGACCGGAGCCGGGCCACCGTCCGCTTCCGGATCGAGGAAGGGCCCCTGGTCCGGGTGGCCGGGGTCGTCGTCGAGGGCAACAAGCGCACGCGGACCGCGCTCATCGAGCGGGTGGTCGGGTTCCGGCCCGGCCAGGTGTTCGACCCGGAGAAGGCGGCGACCGCCCAGACCGACCTGCTCCGGCTGGGCGTCTTCCGCGCCGCCAGCATCCACCTCGCCGATCCCGACGTGCCGCAGGAGGAGAAGACGATCCTGGTCCAGGTGGAGGAGCGCCCCTGGCAGAGCATCGTCGGAACGCTGGGCCTCTCCTTCGCCGAGGGTCCGCGCGCCGGGCTGGAGTACGACCTCCCCAACCTCTTCGGCAACGCCATCGAGTTCCAGGCGCGCGCCAAGGCCAACTACCCGCTCGCCATCTTCCGCCCCGACCTCGTCGTCATCCCGCCCGGGGAACGGCTGGAGTGGCTGGGGGAGTTCGGCCTCCGCCAGCCCCGGGCCTTCGACCTCCGGTCGGTGGCGCTGCGCGCCGACGTGGTCGGGCAGCACAAGATCCAGGCCGCCTACCAGCTCATGCGCGGCGCGTTCATCCTCGGCGCCGACCTCATCCGCCTGGGGCGCCTGTCGGCCTCCCTCACCGGCCAGCTGGAGGTCGACGACGTCTCCAGCCGCACCGCGTATCCCATCATCGACGCCACCAACCCCCAGGAGGCCCGCCAGGTCTTCCCCGTGGGGCTCACCTGGCTCTTCTCCCTCCAGCCGCGCATCTCCTACGACCTGCGCGACAACGCGGTCCGTCCGACCCGGGGCGCCTACGCCGAGATCTCGGCCGACTTCTCCCACTCGATCGGCACCCCGTACACGGCCCTCCGCAGCGACACCCACATCAACCTGGTGAAGGTCCAGGGCACGCTCTCGGGGTACATCCCGCTCTGGGACGTCGTGCTCGCGCTGTCGGCCCAGGCCGGGAAGGTCTACCCGCTCGATTCCGAGTCCGTCACCATCGCGCCCAAGCGCTTCTACCTGGGCGGCGCGACGACGATGCGGGGCTACGGCGAGAACGAGATGATCCCGCAGGACCAGCGCGACGTGGTGGCCGCCCAGACCGCCCGCTGCGCGAGCGTGCTCTCCGGGCTGGGCTGCTCGCCGCAGCTCCAGAGCCTGGTGAAGCAGGGGATCATGCTCCCCAGCCAGGGAGCCCAGGCGTCGGTGCTGTTCCGGGCCGAGCTCCGGGTCCCGATCACCAAGGCGACCGAGCTGGGGTTCTTCGCCGACGTGGGCAACCTCTGGTACGACACCACGCTCGTCGACCTGGGGAAGCTCCGGACCAACGTCGGGTTCGGCCTCCGGATCATCACGCCGGTGGGGCCGGCCGCCTTCGACCTGGGCTTCAACCTGAACCCGGAGTACCGGATCAACGAGCCGGTCTTCGCGCCGCACTTCGCCGTCGGCTTCTTCTGACGATCGCTCCCGCGGTCAGCGCGGGAAGCTCGCCATCACCTCGTGGAAGTCCTGGAAGGGCCGGTGCGCGAGCCCGCGCTCCCGGCAGTGCTCCACGAGGCGCCGGGTGGCGAAGACGAAGTCGGCCGCGTCGGCGGCGCACCGGTCGGCGGTGCCGTCGCCGCACACCACCACCTTGTGCCCGGCCGCCTGGAGCTCGCGCACCACGCTTCCCTTGCAGAATCCGCAGTGGCCGCAGCCGTCGGCGCGCGCCGGGCGGTGGAACTCGAGCCGCATGCCGGAGGGCGAGCAGTGGGCCCGGTTGGATCGCAGCTCGACGTGGGCGCGCAGGTGCGGCGGGAGCCGCGCCAGCACCGGCTCGATGTAGACGTCGAGCCCGGCGGAGCAGACCACGAAGGGGCGGCCGGCGCCGGGCGCAGGCCTCCACGAAGGGCTCGAAGCCGGGACGGAGGACCGCGCGCTCCAGGGCGAAGCGGGCGATCTCGTCGGCGCTGGCGGTGATGGGCTCGAAGATCCGGCGCAGCAGCTCGCCGAACGGGAAGGCGCCGTCCCGGTACCCGTCCTCGGCCCGCTGCCAGGTGCCGGCGCCGGCGAAGCGCTGCGACACCGCGTCGCCCAGGTCCTCGGTGAGGGCCGTGCCGTCGAAGTCGCAGACCACCGCCCAGCCTTCACGCATCGACGGCCCCCGGCCCGAAGCGGTCGTGGAGGAGCCCCCAGCGCACGCCGCGGTCGGAGACGGTGAGCTCGGCGAATCCCCCCAGGTCCATGGCCGTCTCGACGAGCACGGCCCCGGCCACGATGACGTCGGCCCGCTTCGGCTCCATGCCGGGCAGGCGCGCCCGCTCCGCCGTGGGCAGCGCCGCCAGGCGCGCGAGCAGGGCCTCCAGGGCTTCCCGGGAGAGCGTCGATCCGTGGACCCGCACCGCGTCGTACTCGGGCAGGGCCTGGGCCACCGCGGCGAGCGTGGTGACCGTCCCGGCCACCGCCACGAGACGCGCCCCGGTGAACGCGCCGGAGTCGCGGATCGCCGCCATCTCGCCGAGCGCCGCACGGGCCGCGTCCCGCATCCGGAGCAGGTCGCCAGCGGACGGCGGGTCCGCCGGGGAGGTCCGCTCGGTCAGGCGCACCGCGCCCATCTGGAAGCTGCGCCGCCCCTCGGGCGCGGGGCCGTCGCCCCAGGTGACCTCGGACGATCCGCCCCCGACGTCGAGGACGGCCAGCCGTCCTCCGCGCGCCCCGAAGTCGCCCCAGGCGGACAGGTGCACGAGCCGCGCCTCCTCTCCGCCGGGGATGATCTCGGGGACGAGGCCGGCGGCCGCGCGGGCCGCCTCGAAGAACTCGGCCCCGTTCCCGGCGTCGCGCGCGGCGCTGGTGGCGACGGCGGCGATCCGGGTCGCGCCCAGCGAGCGGGCCTCGGCGGCGTAGCGCGCGATCACCGCGACGGTCTCGGCGATGGCCGCCGGGTCCAGCCGGCCGGTGCGATCCACGCCGCGCCCGAGCCGCGTGATCTCGGCCCGCTCCACCACCGGGTGGAACGACCGGCCGCGCCGCTCGGCCACGGTGAGCAGCACGGTGTTCGTTCCCACGTCGATGGTGGCGACGCGCTCGGCGGGTCCCGGGGTCACGGAGGGAGCGGTCCCCAGGCCGGGGCGACGAGGCCGGCGGGGTCGGAGGTCACCACCCGCTGCTTGTCCCCCTGGGGGTTGGAGATGACGAGCTGCTGGCGCCCTCCGCGGTCGGTGACGAAGACGAGCAGCCGCCCGTTGGCGGCCCAGGACGGCTCCTCGTTGGTGAGCCCCTGGTCCTGGGTGACGCGCGAGATCTTCCCGGTCTCGGGCGACACCAGGAAGACGTCGAAGACGCGCCGCTCGTCGCGGGCCGTGAAGGCGATCTGGTCGCCGCGCGGGCTCCAGCGCGGGGTCTGGTTGTAGTTGCCCTGGAAGGTGAGGCGCTGCTGGCCGGAGCCGTCGGCGTTCATCACGAAGAGGTGCGGGTTCCCCGACCGGGTGGAGACGAAGGCGATGCGCTTCCCGTCCGGCGACCAGCTGGGAGAGGTGTCGGTGGCCGGGTCGGTGGTGAGGCGGCGGATCCCGGTGCCGTCGGCGTTGGCCAGGTAGACGTCGGAGTTCCCGTCGACCGAGGAGGTGAAGGCGATCCTCTGGCCGTCGGGCGAGTAGACCCCGCCGCTCGACAGGTCCCCGAGCGAGATCACCGGGCGCGGAGTCCCGCCGGGCACGCGAACCGCCCAGAGCTCGGGCTTGCCCGACCGGTAGCTGGTGAACAGGATCTCGCCGCCGTCGGGCCGCCAGGCGGGCAGGAGCGCGATGGAGGTCTCCCGCGTGAGCGTCTCCGCCCCCTTGCCGTCGGCGTCGAGGAGCACGATCTCCCAGGCGCCCCGCGTCTTGCGGATGGCGGCGATGCGGGTGCGGAACACGCCGGGCTCCCGGGTGTAGTACTGGATCACGTCGTCGGCGAAGCGGTGCGCCAGCGCCCGCGCGTTGCGCTCCCGGTAGACGCGATAGAGCACCTCGCGCCCGGCCCGGACGTCGTAGAGGTGGAGCTCGCCCGCGACCTGCGCCCCCTCCCGCTTCACCGCCGCCTTCACGAGCCCCTCGGCGCCGACGTCCGTCCAGCGCCGGAACTTGATGGAGGAGGCCTGGGTCCCCTCCGACGCGTCGGCCAGGAAGGAGCGCGGGTCGAGCAGGTCGAAGGTGCCGGTGAGGGCCAGGTCGTCGCGGAAGGTCTGCTGCACGTCGACGGCGTCGGCCTGCGCCCCGGGCCCCGACTGGAAGGGGACGACGGCGAGCGCGAGCGGCCGGAAGTCGGGGGAGCCGACGTCGATGTACTGTCGCTGGGCCAGCGCGACGGACGGGGCGAGGAGCGGCAAGGCGGCGAGGAGCGCGAGGATCGGTCGGGTCATGGAGGGTTCCGGGAGGCGGGGCCTCACACCTTGAAGTTCACGCCGAGTCCGATGGTCCGGTAGCGCTGCCGGAGCTCGGGCGGCGGCGGCGGGAGGCGGGACTCCCGGACCGCGTGCTCGAGCGCCTGGTCGAAGGCGGCGTTGCCGCTCCGCTTCTCGAAGCGGAAGCTGGAGACCCGTCCGTCGGGCTCGATGGTGAGCACCACGGTGGCGTGGAGGTAGAGCCGCTCCTGCTCGGAGAGGGTGGCGGGGAGACGGTAGGAGGACTGCAGCGCCTGGGTGACGAGGCCGAGGTACACGTCGCCCTCGGAGGCGTCGGTGGCGTCCCCCTGCGGCACGCCGGACGGGTCGCCCCAGCGCTCCTTCGAGGCCAGCTTGTCGTCCTTGCGCACCCGGTCCATGGCGCGCGAGAGCGCATCGGTGCCCTTGCCGCCGGTCGTGGCCGAGGCGGGCCGGGGCGGGGACGGCTTGGGCGCGACCTTCGGCGAGGGCAGGGCGACCGCCTTCTGCGCCGGCGCGGCGGGTGCGGGTGCGGGAACCGGGACCGCGTCGGGGGCCGCCGGGGCGGCCTCGGGCGGGGGAACGTCGCGGCGCGGGAGCCACTGCTCGGGCCGCTTCTCGCCCAGCCGCACCAGCTTCGCCACGATGGGCTTCTGGTCCAGGTTCACGATGGCCGGCGGGCGGACGAGGAGCGTGGTCCCGACCGCGACGGCGTGCAGGACGAGCGACAGGACGACGAGCGGCCAGAGCCGGTCGGGGCGGCGCAGGATCGCGCTCGCGCCGTCCATCTACTTCTTCCCTCCCTCCGGGCGCTCCGGAACGGGGTTCGTGATCATGCCGAGGTTGGTCACGCCGGCGCGCTGCACCGCGGCCATGACCTCGACGACGAACCCGTACGGAAGCGCCCGGTCGGCCATGAGGTACAGCTCCCGGTCCCGCGCCACCCGCGCGTTGGCCTTGAGCTTCTCCTCCAGCTCCTGGAGCGTGAGGCGGGCCGGCTTGTCGTCGGTGCCCAGCCACAGGCTCTTGTCGGCCTTGATGGACAGGACCAGCTTCTGGTCCTCGGCCTTCACCGCCTGGGCCTTGACCTCGGGGAGCGCGACCTCGACCCCCTGCTGGATGAGGGGGGCGGTGACCATGAAGATGATGAGGAGCACGAGCATCACGTCGACGAGCGGCGTGACGTTGATCTCGGTGAGGGTCTGCCGGCCGGAGCCGCTCGTCCCGATGGCCACGAGGCTCCCCTAGCTGAAGAAGTGGCGCTTCACGATGTTGAGGAAGTCGTTCGAGAAGTTGGTCATCTCGCTGTCCAGCACCCGGATGCGGGAGACGAACAGGTTGTAGAAGACCACCGCCGGGATGGCCGCGAAGAGGCCGACCGCCGTGGCGATGAGGGCCTCCGAGATGGGCTTCGCCACCGTGGCGAGGTTGGCGTTTCCCATCTGGTAGATGTCGTGGAAGGCCCGCATGATCCCCCACACCGTGCCGAACAGGCCGACGAAGGGGGCGGCGCTGGCGGTGGTCCCGAGGAAGGGCACCATCGACTCGAGCTGGGTCACCTCGGCGACGGCGGCGCGCTTGAGCGCCCGCTCCACGTTCTCGATGCCGCCGAGCTGCTCGGCCATGGCGCCTTCCGGCCCCTTCTTCTGGGCGGTCACCTTGGAGAGCTCCACGTAGCCGGCGCGGAACACCGCCGCGATGGGGCTGGCCGGGAGCCCCTCGGCCGCCTGGTAGATGGCGTCGAGCCGCTTCGACTGCCAGAAGACCTCGAGGAACTTCGCGGACTCCGCCTGGGCCTTCCGCAGGGCCATCCACTTCTTGATGATGATGGCCCAGGAGACCACGGAGGCGGCGAGCAGGAGCGCCAGGACGCCGCCCACCACGAGCCCGGAGTTGACGACGATCTCGAGGTAGTCGATGTCCCCGCCGCGAGGAGCGGAGGGCAGGAGGTCGAGGAGGATCGAGGTCAGGGATGCGGGCAGGGCGGACTCCGGAAGAGGTGGGGAGGTGTGAGGTACGTAGCACGACTCCGGGGGGGCGTCACGGAGGAGCAACCCCGCGGAGCGCCAGGAATTCCCTCCGAAAAGGACGGAGAGCGGCGACCAGATCCGTGCCTTCCCGGGAAGGGTGAATAGAATGGCGGAGGGCCACCGTCCCTCTGTTCCGGGAGGAACTCCATGCACCGCTTCGCCGCCGTCGCCATCGCCGCCCTCGTCGCAGCCGGATGTGCGCCCACCTCGCAGCCGCTGACCGAGGTGACCGTCTACTGGGAGTTCGAGCGCAACACCTTCATCGACGGGGTGGACGGCTTCGTCCCCTACGACGTCGACGTGAACTGGCCCGTCGGCACGGGGAGCCGCTTCTGCCCGCAGTCGGGCGTGGACTTCGTGAGCGTCACCGACCGGAACGGCGTCGTCCTCGCCCCCAACGTGCCGTGCGTGAACCAGTCCGTGCAGGGCGTCCTGCTCGCCGGCTTCCCGGGAAACAACACCTACGTCGTGACGGGCTGGCGAAACGGGCGGGCGCTGCCGCTCTACCAGGGGCAGGTCACCGTGTCGGTCGTGACCGGCGTGCCCACCTTCGGGACGGCCTTTGCCTCGGGGATCCCCGACGCCCTGACCGTCTACGCGACCCTGGCGGACGCGGCGAGCGGCCCCGCCGGGTATCCCACCTGCGGCCTGGCCGGGATCGACCAGTTCCAGGGATGGATCGAGGACGGCCTGGGGACGCTGATCTGGAGGAACCCGGTGCCGTGCGGACCGAGCGCCACGCCGGGCATCTCCTTCGGCCTCGTCGACCGGGACACGCTCTTCCTCTGGATGGACGCCATCGACAACCGCGTGAACCCGCCCGACATCCACTGGTCGAGGTGCGGCTACGCGCAGCCCAACGGGTTCGCCGCACTTCGCCGGGGGAGAGGACCTCTTCACGCTGAGCCTCGATCTCGGCGCCTGCAACAATCCTCCGCCCCCCCTGTGAGCGGCGGCCTGGAGTAGTATCCGCCGGTGCCTCGCATCGGGATCTTCGACTCCGGGGTGGGCGGTCTCACCGTCCAGCGCGCCATCCTCGAGGCGCTGCCCGGGCTCGACACCGTCTACCTCGGCGACACGGCGCGGGTGCCCTACGGCACCAAGTCGCCGGACGTCGTCACCCAGTACTCCATCCGCAACGCCCGACTGCTGGTCGAGCAGGGCGTGGAGATGCTGGTCGTCGCCTGCAACACCGCCTCCGCCGTGGCGCTGCCGGCGCTCCGGGCCGCCTTCGACCTCCCCGTCCTGGGCGTGGTGGAGCCGGGCGCCCGGGCCGCGGCTCGCGCCACCCGCACCGGCCGGGTCGGCGTCCTCGGGACCCAGAGCACCGTGGCCAGCGGAGCCTACCAGCGGTCGCTCGCCGAGCTGATCCCCGGCGTGGTGGTGACCGCCCGGGCGTGCCCCCTCTTCGTGCCGCTCGCCGAGGAGGGGTGGACCTCCGCCGACGACGAGGTGGTCCGGCTCGTGGCGAGGCGCTACCTCGCGCCGGTCCGTGAGGCGGGCGTGGACACCGTGGTCCTGGGGTGCACCCACTACCCGCTGCTCGCCGCCGCCATCGCCGCCGAGCTGCCGGGGGTGACCCTCGTCGACAGCGCGGCCGCCGTGGCCGCCGAGGTGGCCGGGCGCTTCCCCGCCGCGGTGCGGACCGGGACGGCGTCCCACGCCTTCTTCGTGACCGACACGCCCGACCGGTTCCTCGCCGTGGCGCCGCGCTTCCTGGGCCGGCCGGTGGCGTCGGCGCGGCACGTCGACGTCTGATCGCCGTCCCCGGGCTGGCAGGGGCGCTGTGGTACATTCGCCGGATGCCGCCGGGGCCGAAGACGATGGTGGTCGGCTTCAACCACAACATCAAGTACCGCGGCAAGACCTACCACGCCCAGACCGAGGACTCGGGCTCGGACCGCCCGCAGGTGGTCACGCACCTCTTCCTCGGCGGCAACATCATCGCCAGCAAGCGGACCAGCTACGCCGACATCACGGGCGCCGAGAACCTGCCCGACGTGGTCCGGGCGCTCATGGAGGAGCAGCACAAGGAGGTCCTGCGCAACCTGGTTCACGGGGTGTACGACCAGGCCGCGCCCCCGGCCGGTCCGGTGCGGGCCTTCGGCACGTCCCCGGCCGCCGCGGCGGCTCCGGCCTCCCCGGCGCGGCCATCTCCGCCCCCCGCCGTCGAGGTCCCGGCCGATTCGGCCGACACGATCTTCGGCGAGGACCTGATCTCCGAGCGGTCGCTCGACGAGGTGATCCTCGCCTACCTGGCCGGCGAAGAGGGCGGCCGGAAGCGCTGAGGGGGATGGGAGCCCGGTGATCCAGCTGTTCCACGTCCAGAAGCAGTACGGCGCCGAGGCCCCGGCGCTCGTCGACGTGAGCCTGGAGATCGGGAAGGGGGAGTTCGTCTTCCTCACCGGTCCCTCGGGCGCCGGCAAGTCCACGCTGCTCAAGCTGGTCTTCTGCGCCGAGCCGCCGACCAGCGGGCAGATCCTGGTCTTCGGGCGCAACGTCGCGCGGGTCCGCGCCTCGTCGGTCCCCTACATCCGGCGGAGCATCGGCGTCATCTTCCAGGACTTCAAGCTGCTCGAGCGGCGCACGCTGGCCGAGAACGTGGCCTTCCCGCTGGAGGTGCGCGGGGTGCGGCCGCGCGAGGTGGAGCGGCGCGTGACGCTGGCCCTTCGCGGCGTCGGGCTCGAGCACCGGGCCAATCGCTTCCCCCTGTCCCTCTCGGGCGGGGAGCAGCAGCGGGCCGCCGTGGCCCGGGCGCTGGTGGGCGATCCCGCGCTCCTCCTCGCCGACGAGCCCACCGGCAACCTCGACGCCGAGCGGACCGCGGAGGTGATGCAGCTCCTCGAGGGGGCCAACGCCCGCGGGACGACGGTGGTCGTGGCCACCCACGATCAGGCGCTGCTCGCCCGGCACAAGAAGCGGATCGTGGCCCTCGAGGGCGGGCGGCTCGTCTCCGACGGCGCGCAGGTCCGCCGCTCCGCCAGCTAGCCATGCACGCCCTCCTCCACACGCTGCGCCGCGCCCTCGACGCGCTCCTCCGCGCCCCGTTCGTCACCGCCGTGGCGGTGGGAACCCTCTTCGTCGCGGTCCTCCTCACGGGCGCCTTCGCGGCCACGATGGGGGCGGGCGAGCGCCTCCTCGCCGCATGGGCCGGCGAGGTCCCGGTGTCGGTCTACCTGGCCCCCGGCGCCGATCCGGCGGCGGCCCGCGCGGCCGCGGAGCGGCTCGCTCCCGGTTCCTGGATCGAGCTCGTGACGTCGGCGGAGGCGATGCGGCGGCTGAGGGCCTCGCTCGGCGACCAGGGGCGCGTCCTCGACGGGCTGGGGGACGACGTGCTGCCCGCGTCGGTGGAGGTCCACGTGAAGGGGCTCTCGCCCTCCGGGGCCCGGGCGCTCGGCGCCAGGCTCCGCGACGTCCCGGGCGCGGCCGAGGTGGACGACGGGGCGGCGTGGCTCGCCCGGCTGGAGGGATTGCTCGCGCAGGGGAGGGTGATCGGGCTCGCGCTGCTCGCGCTGCTCGTGCTGGCCACGGCGATCCTCGTGTCGAACACGCTGCGCCTCGCGGTGTATGCGCGCCGCGACGAGATCGAGATCATGAAGCTGGTCGGCGCGACCGACGGATACGTCGGGGCGCCCATCCTCCTCGAGGGGGTGCTGCAGGGGTTCGCCGGCGCCGGCCTGGCGGTGGGGGCGCTGGCGGGCGCGGCCTGGGCGCTGCTCCCGCGGCTGCGCGAGGCGCTCCCCATCGCCGCGAAGGTCACCCGCGCCGACCTGCTGCCCGGCTCCCTGCTCGGCGCCCTGCTCCTCGGCGGCACGGCGCTCGGCCTGCTGGCGAGCGCGCTCTCCCTGCGCCGCTTCCTCGGGAGGACCGCCGGGTGACTGCGGCGGCGCTGCTCGCGCTCCTGCTCGCCGCCGATCCCCGGGCGAGGCTGGAAGTGCTGGAGGCGCGGAGGGCCGCCGAGCGGGAGGCGGCGCGCGAGCTCGCGAACCGCGAGCAGTCGGTGCTCGACACGCTGGAGTCGGCGGAGCGGGCCTGGCGGGACGCGGAGGCACAGGCCCGGGCCGCCGACGGGGAGCGGAGCCGCTCGGCCGAGCGCCTCGACCGCGCACTCCAGGAGGAGGCGGCCGCCGAGGCCCGGCACCGGGAGATCCTGGCCCGCCTGCGCCCCCGGCTGGCCGCGCTCCAGCTCTCGGGCAAGGTGGGAGAGCTTCGCCTGCTCGCGTCCGCGCCCACGCTGGCGGATCTGGTGAAGCGGCGAGCCCTGCTGGGAAAGGTCCTGGAGTCCGACGCGGCGAACCTGCGCGAGGCCCGGGACGTGCTCGCGGAGCAGGAGCGGCTGACCGCGGTCCGGCGAGGCGAGACGGCGCGCCAGGAGGCGCTCGCCGCGGAGGCCCGGGAGCGCCGGGCCGAGGCCAGCGCCCGCCGCGACCAGTTCCGGGCCACGCTGTCCGCGGTCCGCGGGGAGCGCCAGGTCCACGAGCGGGCGGCGTCGGAGGCGGAGGCGCAGAGCCGCAAGCTGGCCGAGTTCATCGAGGCGTTGCCGCCTCCCCGCTCCGGCTCGGCGCCGTACACGGGCTTCGGCTCGCTGCGGGGTCGCCTGCCCCGGCCCGCCGGCAGCCGCATCGAGGTCGGGTTCGGCCGGGTCGTGGACCCGAAGTTCCGGACCGTGACGGTGCAGAAGGGCGTCGACATCACCGCCCAGCGAGGCGAGGAGGTCCTGGCGGTGGCGCCGGGCCGGGTGGTGCACGCGGGCTGGTTCAAGGGGTACGGAAACCTGATCATCGTGGACCACGGGGAGGGGTTCCACACGCTCGTGGCCCACCTCGCGACCATGACCGCGGCGGCGGGCGAGGAGGTGGATGCCGGCGCGCCCCTCGGGACCGTGGGAGACACCGGCTCGCTGAAGGGCTCCTACCTGTACTTCGAGATCCGCGAGAACGGGAAGCCGACCGACCCCAGGGCCTGGCTGGTCCCGTGACCGCGGGCCGCTCCGGGCCCGGCGCGGACGGTGCCGCTATGATGGCTCCATGCACCGAAGCTCCCTTCCCGGCGCCCTGCCCGTCCTCCTCCTCGCCCTCCTGTGCGCCGGCCCCGCGTCGGCCTCGCCCCGCCAGGACACCAGCCAGCCGTACCGCTCGCTCGACGTGTTCGCGGAGGTGCTGGCCTACATCCGGAACAGCTACGTCGAGGATCTGAGCGAGAAGGAGCTCGTCCAGTCCGCCGTCGAGGGGATGGTCCAGCGGCTCGATCCCCACTCCATGATCCTGCGCCCCGAGGTGTACCGGGCCATGCGGGACGAGACCGCGGGCGAGTTCGACGGAGTCGGCCTCGAGGTGACCCAGAACGGCGACGACCTGATCGTGGTCGCGCCGATCGCCGACTCCCCGGCGGAGCGGGCCGGGATCCTGGCCGGCGACCGGATCGTGGCCATCGACGGGACGGCCACGAAGGACATCCCCGTCGGAGAGGCCACCCGCCGGATGAAGGGTGCGGCCGGGACCCAGGTGGTCGTGACGGTGACGAGGCCGTCCCTGCGCGAGCCGAGGTCGTTCACCCTCGTGCGGGATCACGTCCGGACCACCAGCGTCGACTGGCGCGTCCTCGACAAGGCGGCCGGCACGGTCTACGTGCGGATCCGGGTCTTCCAGGACCGCTCCGACCGGGAGCTCCGCCAGGCGCTCGACGACGCCAGGAAGCAGCTCGGCGGCCCGATCCAGGGGCTCGTGCTCGACCTGCGCAACAACCCGGGTGGGCTCCTCGATCAGGCCGTGAAGATCGCCGACCGGTTCCTGTCGAAGGGGGTGATCGTGAGCACGGAGAGCCGCGGCAAGAAGCCGGAGGTGGAGGAGGCCCACGAGAAGGACACCGAGCCGGCCTACCCCATCGTCCTGCTCGTCAACCGGGGCAGCGCCAGCGCCAGCGAGATCGTGGCCGGGGCGCTCCAGGACCACGGGAGGGCCGTGATCGTCGGGTCGCAGACGTTCGGCAAGGGATCGGTGCAGACGGTGGTGGAGCTCGAGGACGGGTCGGCCCTCAAGCTCACCGTGGCGAAGTACTACACGCCGAACCACCGCTCGATCCAGGAGCGGGGGATCACGCCGGACGTCGCGGTGGGGGAGGCCCCCGCGCCCGCGATGGCCGAGGCGGACGGGCCCGGCGAGAGGGATCTCAAGCGGCACCTCGTGAACGAGCAGCCGGTCACCCCCCAATCGGGGCAGGCATCTCCGCGCCCCGATCCCCAGCTCGACAGGGCCGTCGACCTGCTTCGGGCGGCCCGCGTGTTCCGGTCGAGCGCTCCCGCCGCAAATCCGTGAGGCGAGGACCTTTCGGATTGACTTCGTGACGCAGTAAGTTAAACTTCGCGCCGTCTTGGGCCCAGGGGAGCGGTGAGTCCGCCTTCCTCCCTCTTGGCGTGCCTCAGCCGTCTCCCTCGGCGCTCCCTACTCCGAAAAACGATGAGTCCTCTCGAGATCGCGGTCGTCGTCGCCTACGGGCTGGTCCTGCTCGTGCTCTCCGTGTACGGGTCGCACCGGTACTTCATGGCGTACCTGTACTACCGGCACAAGTACAACGTGCCGGTGCCGCAGCGGCACTTCGAGCAGCTGCCCCGCGTCACCGTGCAGCTCCCGGTCTTCAACGAGATGTACGTCGTGGAGCGGCTGATCGCGTCGGTGTGCGAGCTCGACTACCCGCGGGACCTGCTCGAGATCCAGGTCCTCGACGACTCGATCGACGAGACCACCCTCATCGCCCGGCGCGCGGTGGAGCGCTGGCGCGAGCAGGGAATCGACATCCACTACATCCACCGCACCAACCGGCAGGGGTTCAAGGCCGGCGCGCTGGAGAATGGCCTCAAGACCGCCACCGGCGAGTTCGTCGCGGTCTTCGACGCCGATTTCGTGCCTCCCAAGGAGTTCCTCCGCCGCACGGTGAACTACTTCACCGACGACGGCGTGGGCATGGTGCAGGTCCGCTGGGAGCACCTGAACCGCGGCTTCAGCTCCCTCACCGAGGTGCAGAGCATCCTGCTCGACGGCCACTTCGTCATCGAGCACACCGCCCGCAACCGGTCGGGCCGCTTCTTCAACTTCAACGGCACCGCGGGCATCTGGCGCCGCACCACCATCGCCGCCGCCGGCGGCTGGCAGCACGACACGCTCACCGAGGATCTCGACCTCTCGTACCGGGCCCAGCTGAAGGGGTGGAAGTTCGTCTTCCTGCCCGAGGTGGTGGCGCCGGCCGAGATCCCGGTGGAGATGAGCGCCTTCAAGAGCCAGCAGCACCGGTGGGCCAAGGGCTCGATCCAGACGGCGATGAAGCTGCTCCCCCGGATCTTCGAGAGCGACCTGCCCTACGCGGTGAAGAAGGAGGCCTTCTTCCACCTCACCGCCAACGTCGCCTATCTCCTGATGATCCCGCTCGCCGTGCTCATGCCGATCACGGTCGTCGTCCGGGTGAGCCACGGCTGGATCGAGGTGCTGCTCCTCGACCTGCCGTTCTTCGCCACCGCCACGATGAGCGTCCTCGTGTTCTACGTGGCGAGCCAGCGGGAGATCCAGGCCACCACCTGGCAGCGGGTGAAGTACCTGCCCTACCTCATGGCCCTCGGAATCGGCATGTCGGTGAACCAGGCCCGCGCCGTGGTCGAGGCCCTGCTCGGCCACCAGACCGTCTTCACCCGCACCCCGAAGAGCGGCGTCCAGGGAGCCGGGTCGTCGCCGGCGCCGAGGAAGCGGTACCGGGTGGCGGTGAGCCTCCAGCCGCTGCTCGAGCTCGCGCTGGCGGCCTACTTCACGCTCGCGGTGGTCTGGGTCATCGACCGGGGCGTCTGGTACTCGCTGCCCTTCCTGATCCTCTTCCAGGCCGGCTTCGCCTACGTGGGGCTGATGAGCGCCATCGAGGGGCTGCGCGACTTCTGGTCGCGGTTCGTCCCGGCGCCGCAGCAGGTCGCCGACGCGGAGTAGTCGCTAGAGCAGCTTCTCGTGCAGGGTGTCGCCGGCGCGTCGCCGCTCCACCGGGGCGAACCCGACGCGCTCCCAGAACGCCCGCGCGCCGCCGTTCTCGCCCGTCACCGAGAGGCGAAGGGCGCCGAACCCCTCCCGCCGCAGCGCATCCTCGAGGCCGGCGGCGGCCTCGCGCCCCAGCCCGCGGCCGTGGAGCGACTCGCGCAGCAGGAGCAGCCGGACGTGCGCCGCGCCCGGCTCGGGCCAGTGGAGCTGGAGGTCGACCACGCCCGCCGCCAGCGCGCCCGCCTGCGTCCAGAGGAGCAGGAGGCGCCGCTCCGGATCGGCGTCGGCGTCGGCGATCAGGTCCGACGCCGCGGTCGGGCCGGCCGGAGCGCCCTCGACGAGCCGGTGATACCCGGGGGCCGCCTCCAGGACCGCCTGGAGGGCCTCCAGGTCGTCCAGGCCCGCGGGACGGGCGTCGAGGCGGGGGGTGCGGAAGGTCACGCTTCCACCTCTCCGGGGGGCGGGCCGCCCTCGATCCAGGCGAGGAGGCCCGCCGCGGACCCCTCCAGGCTGTCGAGCACCCCGTCGGCGCCGGCCGCGCGCAGTTCCTCGCGTCCGTAGCGCCCGGTCGCGACCGCGACCACCGGGACCCCGTTGGCGTGCGCCGCCGAGACGTCGCGCGGGGTGTCCCCCACGACCAGCGCGTCGGCCGGGAGCAGGGTGGCGCCCAGCCGGCTCGTGCCCCGGTCGAGGGCCGCGCGCACCAGGCGCTCGCGCTCCTCGCCGTCGTGGGCGAAGCCGGCGATGGCCTCGGGTCCCCATTCGAAGAAGCCGTCGATGGCGCCCCGGGCCAGCTTGAGCCGGGCTCCCTCCTCGACGTTCCCGGTGCAGAGGCCGAGCGTCGCGCCGGCCCCGGCCAGCGCGGCGAGCGCGTCGGCGACGCCTGGCAGGACGCGGAACCCCGGCCCCTCGATCTCCTCGCGGAGCGCCGCCACGTAGCCGTCGAGGATGCGGTCGCAGAGCGCGTCGTCGAACGGGCGGCCGAGGCCGGTGAGCACCTCCCGGACGATGAGGCGGTCGGTCATGCCGTCGAGGCGGAGGCCGGCGAGCGCGTGCTCCACCCGCCCGAACTCCCCCTCCAGCACCCGGGCCAGCGACCGGCGGCCGGCTCCCGCGGCGTGGACGAGGGTGCCGTCCACGTCGAAGAGGAGCACGCGGCGCCGGGGCTCACTCGAAGAGTGCATCCACGAACTCGGCCGGCTCGAAGGGGCGCAGGTCGGCGACCTTCTCGCCCACGCCGACGTAGCGCACCGGGATGCGAAGCTCGTCGGAGATCCCGATGATCACGCCGCCCTTGGCGGTCCCGTCGAGCTTGGTGAGCGCGATGCCGGTCACCCCCAGCGCCTCGTGGAACTGGCGCGCCTGGACGATGGCGTTCTGCCCGTTGGTGGCGTCGAGGACGAGCAGCACGTCGTGCGGCGCTCCCGGCGAGGCCTTGTCCACGACCCGCTTCACCTTCTTCAGCTCGTCCATGAGGGGGACCTTGGTGTGGAGCCTGCCGGCGGTGTCGAGCAGCACCACGTCGACCTTCTCGTCGACGCCGCGCTTCACGGCCTCGAAGCACACGCTGGCGGGGTCGGCGCCGTCCTTGCCGCGCACGATGGGCGCGCCCACCCGCTCGGCCCAGATCTCGAGCTGCTCGCCCGCCGCCGCCCGGAAGGTGTCGCCGGCGCCGAGCAGCACCGTGAGCCCGGACTGCCGGAGCCGCGAGGCCAGCTTGCCCACCGTCGTGGTCTTGCCCGAGCCGTTCACCCCCACCACCATGATCACCCACGGGCGCGCCGCGCCCACGGCGATCCCCCGGGGCGCGCCGGAGACGTCCCCCAGCGCGACGATGCGGGCGATCTCCTCGCGCAGGGCGGCCTTCAGCTTCGACGGATCGTCCAGCTCGCGCCGCTTCATGCGCTCCCGGGCGCTGCCCAGGAGCGCGGTGGCGGTCTTCACGCCGATGTCGGCGGTGAAGAGGATCTCCTCCAGCTCGGCCAGGGTGGACTCGTCGACCTGGCGCGGGCCACCGAAGAGCCCCTGAAGCCGGGCCATGAAGCCGCCGCGGGTCTTCTCGAGCCCGGCGGCGAGGGTGCGGCCGGCCTCCGCCTCGGCGCGGCGCCGCTTCTCCTCCTCCTCCCGGAGGCGCGCCTCCTCTGCCTCGCGGGCCTTGCGCTGCTCCTCCTCGCGGGCCAGCCGGTCGGCCTCCTCCCGCTCCAGCCGGCGCCGTTCCTTCTCGAGCCGCTCCGCCTCCTTCTTCTGGCGGTACTCCTCCTTCTTGCGGGCTTCCGCGGCCTCGGCGGCCTCCGCCTCGACCCCGGCGCGCCGGGCCTCCTCGGCCGTGTGGGCCGGGACCGGGACCGGCTCCGGCGCGGGCGCCGGGGGGGCGGGCCGGGCGCGGGGCGCCGGCTCGGGGAGGGTGCTCGCGGCGGGGGGCACGGCCGGCTCGACGCCGGCATCCCGCTCCAGCTCCCGCTCGATCTCCGCCTGCGCCACCGGCGGCTCCGTGGGCGCACCGCCGCGACGGCGGAACATGCGCAGCCCGGCCGCGACGAAGAGGACGAGGAGCGCGACGAGGATGGCCGCGCCGATGAGGTCGGACGTGGCGAATGCGAGCGGAACGAGATGCAATTGGGACCCGGGCGAAAGGGAAAATGACGAGGAAGGGTGAGGATATAGGGCCGCCGCCGCCGCGGTGTCAACGAGGCGGCGGTGCGGGTTTCCGGGCTCGCCCGGGACTAGGCCGCGGCCGACCGTCCGCCGCCGGCGAGGCGCACCGACACGAGCTTGGAGACGCCCGGCTCCTCCATCGTCACCCCGTAGAGCGTGTCCACCATCTCCATGGTGCGCTTGTTGTGGGTGATGAGGATGAACTGCGAGGCCTTGGCCATCTCCCGGACCAGCTCGTTGTAGCGGCCGACGTTGGCGTCGTCGAGCGGCGCGTCCACCTCGTCGAGGAGGCAGAAGGGCGAGGGCTTGATGAGGAAGATGGCGAAGATGAGCGACACGGCGGTGAGCGCCTTCTCTCCGCCGGAGAGCAGGTTCACGCTGACCAGCTTCTTGCCCGGCGGCTGCGCGAAGATCTCCACGCCGCCCGCCTGATCGTCGCCGTCCTGGGTGAGCACCAGGCCTGCCCGGCCGCCGTTGAAGAGGCGCGGGAAGACCTGCTGGAACTTCTCGTTCACCCGGTCGAAGGTCTCGCGGAAGCGGTCGCGGGACGCCCGGTTGATCTTCGCGATGGCCTTCTGGAGGTCGGCCAGCGACGCCTCGAGGTCCGCCTTCTGCTCTCCGAGGAAGGTGTGGCGGCGCGCCAGGTCGTCGTACTCCTCGATGGCGGTGAGGTTGATGGCGCCCATGCGCTCGGCCTGCGTCTTCAGGTCTTCGAGCTTGCGCCGTTCGGCCTCGCCGGGCGGCCGCTCGGCGTGGAACCGGAGCAGCTCGTCCCGCAGCTCGGCCTGGCAGCGCTCGCGGATCTGCTCCTCGAGGTGGGTCAGCTCGAGCGCCTGCTCCCGGGCGGTGAGGGCCGCGTCGCTGGCGCCCTGGGCGAGGGCCTCCGCGCGCTTGCGCAGGTCCCTGGCCTCGACCTCGGCGGACCGCGCCTTGGCGACGGCGTCCTGGTGGGCGCCTCGCTCGGCGGCGAGGACCTCCCGGACCCGCGCGAGCTCGGCGCCGAGCCGGGCCACGTCCCCGCGGGCGCCTTCCATGCTGGCGCGCAGGTCGGTGGCGCGGCCGTTCCCCTCGCTCAAGGCGGCGAAGAGCCGGACCCGGCGCTCCTCGGCGGCGCGCTGGGCCTCCTCGATCCGCCGGAGCGACTCCCCGATGCCGTCGCGCCGCTCCCGCTCGGAGGCGACCTTGACCTTCACCTCGAGGACCTCGGCGTGGAGGGCCTCTCCGCGCAGGCGGAGCTCGTCGAGCCGGCTGGCCGCGTCCCGGGCCCGATCCTCGTGGCGCGCCCGCTCGGCCTCGGCGGTGGCCGCCTCGACCTGGTGCGCCTCCTCCTCGCGGGCCAGGCCCGCCAGCGAGTCCTCCATGCCGCCCCGCTCCAGCTCCAGCTGGCCCACCCGCTCGGCCACCCGCTCCAGCTCCTCGCCCACGCGGGCCAGGTCCTTCTCCTGGGTCACGAGCGCCAGGTCCTTCTCCCGGTTGTCCCGGTCGATGGACTTGAGGGCGGTCTCGAGCTGCAGGAGGCGCGACTGCAGGGTCCGGTGGCGTTCCTGGGCGAGGGCGAAGTCGGCCTCGAAGGCCCGCACGGTGTCGGTGAGCTCCTGCACCTCGCGGCGCCGCTGCAGGGCGCCGTGCCCCTCGCCCTCGAGCGGGCCGCCGGTGACCACGCCGTGCGGGTCGAGCACCTCGCCGTCCAGCGTCACGAGCGTGCCGGCGCGACCGCCCGACTGCCAGATCTCGAGCGCGCTGGAGAGGTCGCGGACGATGGCCGCGTCGCCCAGGAGGAATCGGGCCAGCCGCTCGTAGGACGGGTCGAAGCCCACCACGTCCAGGCAGCCGGCCACGAAGCCGGGGTGCGACCGGTCGGGTGCGGCGGTCGAGCCGTCCCCGTCGCGCAGGCGGAGCAGGGGAATGAGCGAGGCGCGCCCCTCGGCGGCCGACTTGAGGAAGTCGATGGCCTCGACGCCCTGGCTGTGGCTCTCGACGATGACGTACTGGAGCCGCTCGCCGAGCACCGCCTCCACGGCGTTCTCGTACTCGGCCGGCACCGTCATGACGTCGGCGACGAGCCCCATCACGCCGCCCTCGGTCCCGTCGGCGGAGCGCGCACGCGTCATCAGGCTGCGCACGCCGCGGCCGTAGCCCTCGTAGTTCCGCAGGACCTCCTGCAGCGACTGGAGGCGGGCGCGCCGGTCGGAGAGCTCCTCGCGGAGCGTGATGAGCCGGGCCTCGTTCTGGATGAACTCGGAGCGGGTGCGGTCGAGCAACCCCTCCTGGGCGCCGCGCTGCTCCTCGAGGTGGAGCTTGAGCTGGCGGGTCTTCCCCAGCTTCTCGACGTGGGCCGAGCGGGAGCCGTCGAGCGAGGTCGCCCGGGAGGCCAGCTCGTCGATCTCGGCGCGAACGCGCGCCAGGCGCGACTGGAGGTCGGCCCGCTGCCGCTCGACCTGCGCGAGCGCGCTGCGGCGCGCCGCGGCGCGGCCGTGGGCGTCGGCGCCGTCGGCGCGGGCGGACTCGGTCTCGGTGGCGAGCAGCGGCCTCCTCGGACGCAGCCGCGCGGAGCGCGTTCTCGAGATCCGCCAGCCGGGCCTCGTCGGTGCCGGACAGGCTGGCGAGCTCCTCGCGCTGCCGCAGCAGGGCATCCCGCTCGGCGGTGAGCGCGTCGGCCTGGACCTTCAGGATCTCGACCTCGGAGGCCTGGCCGCGCGAGCGCTCGGCGATCTGGTCGAGCTCCCGCTCGGCGGCCTCGGTGGAGACCGCCGACACGCGCCCCTGGCTCTCCAGCTCGTGCTCCCGGTCGGTGAGCTGCTGCAGGGAGAGCTCCCGCTCGGCGAGCAGCGCCCGGTCGGCCTCGAGGGCGACGTCGATCTGGGTGAGCCGCGCGGCGATCTCGGCCTCCTCGGCCCGCGCCAGCCGCGTGACGCTCCTCGGCCTCCCGGCGCCCGACGGTCAGCTCCAGCCATCGGGTGGCGCCCACGTGGAGCTCCAGCTCCCGGATCTGGGCCTTCAGGGCGCGGTAGCGCTCGGCCTTCCGGGCCTGGCGGTTGAGCGAGTCGAGCTGCTTGCCCAGCTCGAGGACGATGTCGGTGACCCGCTCGAGGTTGTGCCGGGTGGCCTCCATCTTCCGCTCGGCGGCTTCCCGGCGCTTCTTGTACTTGGTGATCCCGGCCGCCTCCTCGATCACGGAGCGGCGGTCCTCGGCCCGGGCCGACACGATCTGGCCGATTCGCCCCTGCTCGATGATCGAGTAGGCGGTGCGACCGACCCCGGAGCCGAAGAAGATGTCGTTCACGTCGAGGAGCCGCGCCGGCGCCCGGTTCACCAGGTAGTCCGACTCGCCGGTCCGGTGGAGCCTTCGCCCGACGGTGATCTCGGCCAGGCCCTGGAAGGCGGCGGGGAGCTCGGTGGGCCGGTCGTTCTCGAAGGTGATCGTCACCTCGGCGAGCGACTGCGGGGGCTTCGACTCGGACCCGTTGAAGATCACGTCCTCCATCGAGCGCCCGCGGAGCCGCAGGGCGGACTGCTCCCCGAGGACCCAGCGGATGGCGTCGGCGACGTTGGACTTCCCGCAGCCGTTCGGCCCGACGACGCCCGTCACGCCCTCGTCGAAGACGACGACCGTTCGGTCCATGAAGGACTTGAAGCCCACCATCTCCAGACGGCGAATCCGCATCCCGGTCGGATAGCACGCCCCTGGGGGTCTTTCAAGGCAAGTCCTTGATATCTAGAGAGAATTTGCCGAGACGCGCCGGATCTCCGAGGAAAAACGGAACCTTGCATGGCACGTCATGTATGGCCACTCCGGGGATCAATTCACCCTCAGCAGAGGGGGGCCCGGAGACCGCCCCGATCAGAAGGCCATGGGGCGGGCCTGGGGCTTCCCGACCGTCCCGTAGATCTGGAAACCGTACCCGCCGTCCCGCGCCTTGGCGGAGGCCAGCCCCTGCTCGAGGAGGGGGCGGATGAGCGCCATCTTCTCGGTCTTCCAGAAGGCGTCGGTGGGCCGGACGCGGGCCCTGCCGTTCAGGGCCGAGTAGTCGAGGCGGGGCTGCAGCTGCACGAAGACCTGGTCGGCGGTGACGAGCACGTCGTCTCCCTTGGCCTCGAGCGTCCCGAAGTCGGCCCGTCCGTTCTTGACGGTTCCGCGGGCGTCCACCGCGCCGAGCCGGATCGGCGGAACGCTGAAGCCGCCCTCCATCCCCGGCACGGGAAGCTTGCCGCCCAGGATGGCCGCGTCCTTCACGTGGAACTCGAGCGTGCCCGTGCTCTTCATGGGGTCCTTCACGTCGAGCGCGACGTCGAGGTCGCCGGTGAGGATCCCGGCGAGGTCGAGCCCCGTCGCCTGGCGCAGCGGACCGGCCCGCCGCAGGTCGATCCCGGTGATCCGGGCCTGGTAGCGCTGGAGGGTCGACGACTGGTCGCTGTACCCGGTCACCCGCCCGTCGAAGAGGCGGGCGTCGAAGTCGAGCGCGCGGTGTCCGCGCAAGGTCGGCCAGAGGCGCAACCCGACCCGGAGGTCCTCGACCGGGATGCGGGTCCCGTCGGAGCCGAGGATCGTCATCTCCTTCGCGCGAACGCCCAGCAGGCCGGAGGGCGAGAGGTCGTTCACCTTGACCTGGTACCCCTGGGCCGCGGCGTCCAGGATGAGCCGCTCCTTCACCGCCTCGACGGGGAAGGTGAGGCGCAGCGACACCAGGAAGGCCACGACGAAGAAGGCCGCGTAGGCGGCGTTCCGCCTCCAGCCCACGAGCTTCCAGTTCGGCAGGGCGATCTTCACGCGGCCTCCTAGCTCTTCTGCTGCCAGGTGGAGACCTGGAGCGTGACGTCGACGAGGTTGGGATCGTCGTTCCGCGTCGCGATCCGGATCTTGCGGACCTTGACGACGCCCGGACCTCGCTCCAGGGCCTCGACCAGGCGGGCCAGCCTCGGCAGGTCGATGCGGGCCAGGTTCACCTCGACGCTCTCCTCGGTGAGCCCCTCGGCGACGACGGGCGTGCCGGGCCGCAGGTCGTTCACCTCCACGCCGGACTGGGCCCCGGTCTGGGAGACGAAGCTCATGAGCTGCACCGGGGGCCCCTTCAGGCGGGCGTCGAGCGACTGCCGCTCGGCCTGGGCCTGCCGGTAGCCGCGGGTCAGCTTGCCGATCTGGGCGAGCATCTCGGTCTTCGCCTCGATGCGCCGCTCGCGGGCGACGATGGACCGGGACACGCCGGTGATCACGAGGAAGAGGAAGAAGGCGGCCACCGCCGCCGCCGCCGCCGACACCATGACCCGCTCGCGCGGGGAGAGCCGGGACAGGAAGGCCTCGAGGGAGGCGCGGAGCTTGCGCAGTGTCTCCATGGCTAGCCCTTGCCTCCGGCCGCCGGCGCGCCCTCGCAGGCGATGTCGGCGTCCACCGTGAACTCGAACTTCTGCTCGGTGCCCCGCTTGCGCGCGCCGCCGGAGCGGGCGTCGGGGAAGCAGCGCGATCCCCGCAGCGCGCCGACGATCCGGTCGACGTTCTCGGGAGCGTCGGTGGTCCCCTGGAGGTGCAGCTTCTCCCGGCTGATCTCGATCCGGTCGAAGCGGAGCTGCACCCCCGGCGCGCGCGCGGCCAGCTCGGCCAGCACGCCGGCCGCCGAGACGCGCGGGATCGAGGCCCCGGCCGTCCCGCGGCCGCGCAGCACCGACTCGGCCATCGCGAAGTCGTCGAAGCACTTCCCGACCACCTTCTGCGTCACGTCGCACATCGCCTGGTCGAGGAGCTTCTCCTGCCGGTTCAGGGCCACCACCTTCACGATCGACGACACCACCGCGAGGAGCAGCACGAGCGAGGCGTAGACCGCGATCCGCTGGAGGCGCTCCCGCACGTTCTGGGTGCTGCGCGTGCTCGCGAGCGCGCCCCGCCGCAGGTTGAGGCGCTGGAAGCGGGTGCCGAGCCAGCCGCGCAGCGCGAGCGCGAGCGCGAGCGCGTAGCGCGGCGCCTCGTCGGGGCCGATCACGTCCGCCGCCGGACCGGCGAGGCGAAGGGGCTCGGAGGGGACGGCCAGCTCCTCGCCGACGGCCGCCGCCAGCCCGGGCCACCCGGCCACGCCGCCGGCGAGCCGGATCCGCACCACCGGCCGGCGGGAGGGGCGGGCCTCGAAGGCGCGAACCGTGGCCCGGAGCTCCCGGATCAGGGGCGCCATGCCGGCCCGCAGCGATGCGTCGCCGCCCGGTCCGGAGAGCCAGCCGGGGCGCCCCTCCTCGGGCTCCAGCGCGCCGGGGTCGAGCCCGGCATGCCGCGCCGCGCCGCGGATCAAGGTGGCCGACCCGGAGGCGAAGGTGCGCGCGAAGAGGCAGCGCCCCTCCGAGACCACGCAGACGTGGGTTCGCTCCGACCCGACGTCGACCACGAGCTCGGCGTCCCCGGCCGCGGCCGGATCGGCCACCGCGCCGGCCGCCCAGAGCGCCGCGAGCGCCGGGCCGCCCGGGACCACCACCGCCGGGTCCACCCCGACGGCCGCCAGCGCCGAGACCAGGGCCCCCAGCTCGTCGCGGCGCGCCACGCCGATGAAGAGGTCGGAACGCCCGGGCTGGGTGTCGAGGGGCTGCCAGTCCCAGGCCACCTGGTCGAGGTCGAAGGGAATGGCCGCCTCGACCTCGTACTGCACCGTCTGCTCGATGCGCCGCGCGTCGGAGAAGGGCAGGGTGACGAGGTGGGAGGCGGCCGCCAGGCCCGGCAGGGAGGCGACGCCGGCCGCGTCCGAGGGCCAGCCCCGCTCGGCGAGCAGGTCGCGCAGCGCGGCGGAGATGCGCTCCGGGGCGGACGGAGCGCCGTCCGCAGCGGCGGGGACGGCAATCTCGGCAGCGCCGGTCACCGTGAACCCGCGAAGGGTGGTCTCGAGCACGACGGCCTTCACGCGCCGCGAGCCGAGGTCGAGTCCGAGAATGGGATGGGACATGGTCAGTCCTCGCGCCAGTGGAGAAGCCGGCCCAGGTCACCCTGCAGCTTGCCGGCGCGGGCGTCCATGGTGACGACCGCTTCGATGGTCTTCTCCACGTTGCCGGCCCGGCCGGTCGCGCGGATGTTGAAGGTGCTCGAGGTGTTGCCGAAGGGGCTGCGGGTGTCGGTGTTCTGGGCCTGGAGGAAGATGGGCTGGACCCGGATGCCCAGGGCCTGCAGCACGGTGGCGAACTGCTGGACCGTGATGGTCATGAAGGGGAGCGGTCGCGCCAGCCGGAGGGCCAGGTCGAGCTTCTGCGTGAAGGCGGGGTCGAGCAGCGGCGGCTGGGGGACGCCCGGGGGATCGGACATGAGGAGCGCGTTCACGAGCACCTGCTCCGGGTCGCTGGTGTTGACGTTCGTGGGGGCGTTCACGTCGGGGTAGACGGTCAGGTGGTCCCCGAAGGCGGCCATGAAGGCGTCGCCGATCCCGGCCACCAGGTACAGCTCGTCGAGCGAGTCGAAGCGGGCGTTCTTCGCCCGGTACCGGTCCTCGCCGCGGTCGTAGTACTGGTTCTCGTCCCCGAAGCCGTTCTCGAACGGCGCGCCCGGCTTGATGCCGATGACGCTCGTGGTCGCGTCCTCGTCCACCCAGTCCCGCAGCGCCACCGCCACGTCGCGCCGGGAGAGCCGGTTCCCGAGCTCGTCCTCCCGGTCGAAGAGGACGTCGTACCGGGGATCCCGCACGGCCAGGAGGAACCGCTGCAGCTGCGCGCCGGAGACGGTGGAGAGGCCGGCCAGCTGCGAGACGTTCACCTTGCGGTCCTCGTCGTCGATGGTGGCCTGGAAGCTCTCGTCGCCCGGGCCGCGCGGGGCCGCGGCGCCCGGCGGTCCGTCCTTCGCGCCCGGCGGCGCGCCCTTGCCGCCCCCGTGCCCCCGGCGCTCCCCGTGCCGAGCAGGAGCCCCATGGCCGTCGAGTCCACCGGGATCGCGTCCCAGAGGCGGAAGGAGAAGGACCCCTGCGGGACCGGCGACGCCGCCTGCCCACCCACCGCGGCCGACGCCCCGGCGATGAACTGCGAGGCGGCGCCTCCGGCCTGGTCGAGCCGCGCCTGGAAGTGGAGCACCAGCCGGGAGAGCGCCACCGCCCCGCGCGCCTGGTACGAGGCCCGCAGCTCGTCCCGGGCGTTGGCCGCGATCTGCAGGGAGACCCGCGTGTCGTAGGCCAGCTCCGTGGCCAGCACGGTCACGATCGCCACCACCATGAGGACGAGGAGGAGGGCGGCTCCGCGCTCGGGGCGCCTGGTGTGCGGTGCGCTCGTCATCAGAAGTCGAGGGGTCTCACGATGGCGATCCGGGCCTGCGTCTCGAAGCTGCGGTTCGTGCCGTCCGGCATCCGCAGGGTGAGCTTCATCCGGACGCGGGTGGGGAGCAGCGGGCGGTCGCCGGGAGCCGTCGACCAGTCGCGGGCCCACTCCTCCTTCTGCCAGTCCCAGTAGGTCACGTCGAAGCCGACCAGGTGCCGGAGCAGCACCGCCTTCGTCCCGCCCCGGTCCGGCTCGTCGTCGATGCGGACCTTCTCGCGCCGGAAGAGGGCGTACTCGCCGGGGGCCTCCGGATCCGCGTCCACGTAGTACTCGATCACCGACTGGTCGGATTCGCGGACGTCGCGGATGCCCCGCGTGTGGCCCATGGTCGTGAACAGCAGCGAGTCGCGGTCGCCGCCGTCGCGCCCCTTGAACACCGTGGGGCGATCCCGGTAGCGGAGGCGATCGTAGTGCTCCGACACGAAGGCGGACGACACCTCGCGGGCCATCCGGCCGAGCGCGCCGCGCGCGCCGGCCACGCGCTCGTCCTGCTCCTCGACCGTCACCCGCGCGGCGTGCGAGCGCTGGAAGGCGCCCAGCGCCATGGCCCCGATCACCGCCGTGATGCCGATGGCGATCATGACCTCGACGAGCGTGAACCCGCGTGCCGGCCGCCGGATCACTTGAGGCTCCCGGGGAGGCCGAGCTTCGAGCCGGTGGCGGGCAGCGTGGTGGGGGCTGCGTGGTCGGGCGTGCGGCCGGGGCGCGTCGGGGCCGCCAGGTTGGGCGGGATGTCCGGGTCGGCGGTGCGGGCGCCACCCGGCGCCTTGGGGTTCAGGACCACCATGTAGGTCGAGACGTCGAAGCCGTGCTCGGTCTTCCCGTCCTTCCAGGAGACCCGGAGCACCGCCCGGCGCACGCCCTTCTTGAGCTCCTCCGAGAAGGCCGTGAGCTGCGTCTGCAGGACGCCGCCCAGCACGCCGCCCGGGCCGGCGGAGCTCGGGCCGCCCTTCCCTCCGGAGCCGGACCCGCCGCCGAGGAGCTTGCCGAGCATCTCCTGGGTCCCGACGTCCTCGCCGCCGGTGCCCAGGAACGCGCCCAGGAGCTGCTGGGGCGACATGTCGCCGTCGGGCTTCTTCAGCTCCAGGGTCCACCGCATGCCCGGCTGCCCCTGGTCGGCGAAGGTCCCGTTCTCGGTCTGGTCGAAGTCGGTGAAGCCCGAGTCCTCGTACTTCTCCTCGATCTCGGCCATCTTTCCCCGGGCGAGCAGGGTCGCGACCGACAGATCCCGCGCGTAGCCGAAGTTTCGCAGCGCGTTCCCGGACAGGTCGGCCACGGCCATGAGCGCGCCCGCCAGCACGGCCAGCGCCACCATCACCTCGAGGAGCGTGAAGCCGCTCCGGGCGCCGCGGCGGCTCATCGCGGGATCTCCGGGCGGCCCGTCACCACCCGTGCGCGTCCGCTGAGCGGCTGGGTGACCACCGTGTAGGTGCTGGATCCGTCCACCACCGGGATCTGCGCCGGATCGGCCAGCCCCTGCGGGTAGAAGTAGACGTAGGCCCGTCCCTTCGTCTGGGGATCGCGCTGCCGCGGGGTCCAGATCTTCTCGAAGGTGGCGCTGCCCGCCAGCTTGCGCTTCTGGACCTGGCGGTCCTTGAACTCGGCGAAGCGGGCCCGGGACAGGAACCGCCGCTTCTCGGCGTCGGGCTCGTCGGAGAAGCTGCGCGCGAGCCGCTCGTCGTCCTCGGCCGTCCCGTCCTTGGCCACCACCGGCTGGCTCCGGCGCCCGCCGGGGCCGGCCTCGGTGCACTCGGCCCACCACTCCTGGCGATCCATGTCCACCACCAGGCGGCACGTCTGGTGGCGGAGGGCGGCGGTGTCGAACAGGTAGCGGGAGGCCCCGGCGATCTGCCCGGCCGCGGAGCGGGCGTTGGCCCCGGTGAGCGAGTTCACCGCGGGTGCTGCGGCGAAGGCCATGACCCCGATCACGGCCACCACGATGAGGACCTCGATGAGGGTGAAGCCCCTCGGCTGGCCTTCTTCGCGGCGCATCTCTCCCGGCCGGTCCCCCTCAGGGGTTGACGATGTCGGCGTTGGTGCCCTCGCCGCCCTGCTGTCCGTCGGCCCCGTAGGACTTGATGTCGAAGGAATCCGGGTGGACCTGGCCCGGGAAGAGATAGACGTAGGGGTGCTGCCAGGGGTCCTTGAGCTGCGCCTTGCACTTGCCGGCCGACACCACCGCCTGCAGCCCCTCCTCGGTGGACGGGTAGCGCCCCTTGTCGATCTTGTAGAGGTCGAGGCAGTTCTCGAGCGTGTGCAGGTCCGTCTTGGCCTGCTTGATCTTGGCGTCGTCGAGCTGCCCGACGACGTTCACCGCCACGGCCGCGGCGATGATGCCGAGGATGGTGATGACCACCATGATCTCGATGAGGGTCATGCCGCGAGCTGTGGCGCGGGCGCTTCGGGGGGATCTCACGGCTAGCCTCCTGCGAGGGTGTTGATCTGGAGAATGGGCATCAGGATCGAGAAGACGATGAAGGCCACCGCCACGCCCATCACCACGATCATGATGGGCTCGAGCAGCGACGTGAGCGCGGCGATCTTGGTCTCCACCTGGTTGTCGTAGGCGCTGGCGACGTTCCCGAGCATCTCCTCGAGCTCGCCCGACTTCTCGCCGATCGCGACCATGTGGTACACCAATGGTGGAAACTCGCCGGACCGCTTGAGCGGCGCCGCGATGCTCTCCCCCTCCTTGATCGACTCCCGGGCCTCCTCGATGACGGCGGCCAGCCGCGTGTTGCCCACGATGTTCCGGACGATGTCCATCGCGGTGAGGAGCGGCACGCCGCTCTTCAGCAGGGTGGCGAGGGTCTTCGAGAAGCGCGCCACGGCGATCTGGCGCACCAGCGGGCCGAAGATGGGGGCCTGGAGGACCCAGATGTCCCAGCGGGCGCGCCCGGCCGGGCTCTTCTGCCAGCGGAGGAAGAGGTAGATCGCGCCCGCGACGAGCAGGGCGAGCGCCCACCAGAAGTCGTGGACGAAGGTGGAGAAGCCGATCAGGGCGCGGGTGGTCCAGGGGAGGACGACCTTGGTGTCCTCGAAGACCTTGGTGATCTTGGGGATGACCACCGTGAAGAGGATCCCCATGATCACCGACATGATGACGAGCATCGCCGCCGGGTAGGTGAGCGTGCCGATCACCTTGGAGCGGAGCCGGGCCTGGTTCTCGGTGAAGTCGGCGAGCCGGAAGAGCACCACGTCGAGGGCGCCCGACGACTCGCCGGCCCGGATCATGTTCACGTAGAGGTTGCTGAAGGCCTTGGGGTGCTGCCCCAGCGCCTCGGCGAGCGACGAGCCCTCGTTGACCCGCTGCTTCACGGCCGAGAGCACCCGCTTCAGCCGCTCGTGGTCGACCTGCTCGACGAGCGCGGTGAGCGCGTCCACCAGCGGGATGCCGGCGTTCACCAGCACGGCCAGCTGCCGCGTGGCCACGGCGACGTCGTCGGACTTCACCCGGCCGCCGACCCAGCGCCGGACGTTCACCTCCGGCGAGGCGGACTTGGCCTGCTTCTCCCCGGTGACCTCGGTGAGGAAGAGCCCGTCCCGCCGGAGCACGGTGCGGAGCGTGCGCGGGGAGTCGGCCTCCTTGAGGCCGTCGACGCTCTTCCCGCTCTGGTCGAGCGCCTTGTACGCGAACACGGGCATGGGGGGTTCTTAGATGTCTTCCGCCGTCACCGAGAGCACCTCGGCCGCGGTGGTCTCGCCCATCGCGACCTTGTAGGCGCCGTGCTCGAGGAGCGTCATCATGCCGCCCGCCACGGCGCGCGACTTGATGGTGCCCGAGTCCACGTTCTTCAGGATCAGCTGCCGGATGTCGTCGTCCACGAGCATGAGCTCGTAGATCCCGGTCCGGCCCGCGTAGCCCGTTCGCTGGCAGGCCGGGCACCCCACCGACCGGTAGAGCTGTCCGGGGATTGCCGGCGCGGGCCAGGATGGCGGGGGTGATGCTCGCCTGCGACAGCTCCTCGGCCGAGGGCTCGTACCCCTGCTTGCACGCCGGGCAGAGCACGCGCACCAGCCGCTGGGCCAGCACGCCCACGAGCGAGCTGGCCACCAGGAAGGGCTGGACGCCCATGTCGGCGAGCCGGGTGATGGCGCCGGCGGCGTCGTTGGTGTGGATGGTGGAGAGCACCAGGTGGCCGGTCAGCGAGGCCTGGATGGCGATCTCGGCGGTCTCCAGGTCGCGGATCTCGCCGACCATGATGATGTCCGGGTCCTGGCGCAGGAAGGATCGGAGGCCGTTCGCGAAGGTCAGCTCGATCTTGGCGTTGACCTGCACCTGCGCGACGCCCTTCAGCTGGATCTCGACCGGGTCCTCGATGGTGAGGATGTTGAGGTCCGGCGAGTTGATCTTGGCGAGCGCGCCGTAGAGCGTCGTGGTCTTCCCGGAGCCGGTGGGGCCGGTCACGAGCACGATGCCGTGCGAGCGGGTGATGAGGGTGTCCATCACCTCGAGCTGCCAGTCCTCGAAGCCGAGCTGGCTGAGGTCGAGGAGCACCGCCGACTTGTCGAGGAGGCGCATGACGATGCGCTCGCCGTTGGCGGTGGGGATGGTCGAGAGGCGGACGTCGACGTCGCGGCCGGCGATCTTGATGCGGATGCGCCCGTCCTGCGGGAGCCGCTTCTCGGCGATGTTGAGACCGCCCATGATCTTGATGCGGCTGGCGATGGACGCCTGGAAGCGCTTCGGGGGGCGGATGACCTCGCGGAGCACGCCGTCGATGCGGAAGCGGACCGAGATGTCCCGCTCCTCCGGGTTGATGTGGATGTCGCTGGCCCGCTCCTTCACGGCGCGGAAGAGGAGGGAGTTGACGAGCCGGATGATGGGGGCCTCGTCGTCGGCCTCCAGCAGGTCGGCGGGCTCCTCGAGCTCGTGGGCCACGCTCTCGAGGTCCTCGGTGGTCTCGAGGTCCTCCATGAGCCGGTCGTGACGGTCGGCGGTGCGGTCGTAGACCTGGTTGATGGCGTCGACGATGACCGCGGGCGGGACCACCACCGGCGACAGCGGCGCGCCCAGCAGCACCGACAGGTTGTCCTGCACCGCCGTGTCGAGCGGGTCGGCGACGGCCACCCGGATCTCGTCCCCGTCGCGCCCCAGCGGGAGGATCCGCGCCGTCTTGGCGAAGTTGATCGGCACGAGCCGCGCCAGGTCGGCGGGGACCTCGGCCGCGTCGATGCTCGCGAGGAAGGGGAGGCCGAGCTGGAGGGCCATGGCGCGGAGCACCTGCTCCTCGGTCGCCAGCTTGCCCCTCACCAGGATCTCGCCGAAGCGCGGCCCGGCCGGATCGGCCTGCTGCGCCGCCAGCGCCTCGGCGACCTTCTCCGGAGGCACGCCGGCGATGGCCTCCAGGATCTCCCCGAGCGGCCGCCCGCGCAGGGCGGCCTCCGGCACGGGAGGCGCCTCGGGGAGGGCCGCGCCAGGGTGGCGATGTCGGACTCGGTGGCCATGTCGGGGCCCTACGGCACCCCGGCCTGCAGGCTGGCCCTGGGGGGCTGCGCCTGCGGTGTCGGGGAAGCGAGCGATCCGGACGGGACGGGTGCGGCGGGCGCCGAGCCGGTGGGAGCGGTCGCCGGCGCCGGCTGGGGCGGCGGGACCGCCGGTGCGGGCGCGAGGCGTCACGGGCGACGCGGGCGGAACCTTCGCCGGCGAGGGTTCCGGGGCGTAGCTGGGCGGCCTGATCGTCTTCTCGGTCGGCGTTCCGCTCCCGCCGTTCTCGATCTTCTGGTTCTCGGTGACCACCTGCTGGCGGATGCGGGTGAGCGGGCCCGGCCGGCTGCTGCCCTCGGCCAGCGTGAACTCCGGCTTCTTGCCGTAGTAGAGCTCGTAGAGCTCGCGCTGCTCGCGCTGCTTGCGCTCGAGGATGCGGCGGAAGTCCGACTGGTCGCGGATGATGTACGGCGTGAGCAGCAGGAGGAGGTTCGTCTTCTTCTTGATGGTGTTCGTGCTCCGGAACGCCCAGCCCAGGATGGGGATGTCGCCGAGGAGCGGCACCTTCGAGACCGAGGTCAGGTTCCGGTCCTGCACGAGGCCGCCGATGACGATGGTGCTCTGGTCCTTCACCACCACCTTGGTCTTCACGCTCCGCTTGGCGGTGGTCGGGCCCAGGGTGGGATCGTTGCTGACGATCTCCTCCTGCGACTCCTCGATGTCCATGCGGATCATGTCGCCCTCGTGGATCTGCGGCTTGATCTTCAGCTTGAGGTCGACGTTCTGCCGCTGGATGGGGGCGATGAGGCTCACCGCGTAGGCGCTGGCGAGCGTGTTCGTCGCGGTGTTCGAGGTGCCGGAGGTCCCCACGTTGGTGTTGAAGCCCGGGTTGTAGCCGGCCTGGAACGGGACGTTCTGCCCCACGATGATCTCCGACTCCTCGTTGTCCTGGGCGATGAGGTGCGGGGTGGAGAGCACGTTCACGTCGGAGTTGGACTGGATCGCCTGGATGACGACGCCGACGCTGGGGAACGGGAAGATGTCCTTCAGCTCCGCGGAGACCGGGCCCACGAGTCCGGAGAGGAAGCCGCCCAGCTGGAGGGCCGAGGCCGGGTTGAGCGAGTTCACCTTCCCGGGCTCGAGGCCGATGGGGATGAACCCCTTGCCGTTGGGCGTGTTGACCGGGACGGCGAGGTGCATGCCCACCCCGATGTCGCTCGTGTTGCTGATGTCGACCTCCATGATCACCGCCTCGACGAACACCTGCCGGCGGGGGCGGTCGAGCTTCTCGATGAGGCGCTGCACGACCGCGAAGTCGGAGGCGGAGGCGATCACCACGAGCGAGTTGGAGGGCTTGTCCGCGGTGACCTTCACCTCGCCGCTGAAGAGCTCGGCCGAGCCGCCGCCGGTCGACCGGGGCGCCGACACGCCGGGCGGCGAGGTCATGGCCCCGGCCCCGGGCGGGACCGCCGCCCCGGGGGTGCTTCCGCTCCGGCGCGAGGCGCCGCTGGCCAGGTTCTGCAGGGTGTTGGAGAGGTCCTCGGCGTTGGCGTTCTTGAGGAAGATGACGTGGATGGTGCCTTCACCCGCGGTCGGGGTGTCGAGCTGCCGGACGAGCTCCATGATGCGCTGGAAGCTCTTCTCGTCGGAGATGATGATGAGCTTGTTGGTGCGCTCGTCGGCCACCACCTTGCTGATGGAGATCTCGGCCGACTCGGCCCCGCCGCCGGCGGGAGGCGCGCCCGGCGCCGCGCCCGGCGCCGCCACGCCGCCGATGACCGGCCGGCGCGTTCCCTTGGCGGGCTGCCCCGGGGTCTGGACGAAGATCTGGTTCACCTTGTCGGCGATGTCGCGCGCCGGTGCGTACTGCACCTGGATGGTGCGGACGAGGTCGTTCGAGCCCGGGCGGTCGAGGGCCTCGAGCAGCTTCTCGATGCGCCGCATGTTGAGGGAGATGTCGGTGACGAGGAGGATGTCGGGCGGGATGGTCTGGATGTCCGCGCCCTGCGGCGAGGTGAAGTTGCCCAGGACCGCGCGCAGCTGGTCGGGCTCGACGTAGTGCATCCGGAAGAGCTTGGTGATCGGCTGCTCGACGGCCGGGTACTCGGCGTCGTCGCCGACGAGCGTGGGGATGGGGACCTTCTTCGCGTCGGCGATGCGGACGAGCTTCCAGTACTTGCCCGTCTGGTACATCGCGATGCCGTTCGTGTTGAGGGCGGCCAGGAAGGCCGCGTAGGCCTCCTCGGCCGTCACCGGCGTCTTGGAGAGGAGCGTGATCTTCCCGCGGACGACCTCCTCCGTGTACGCGAAGTTCTTGCAGGTCCAGCGGCTGGCCTGCTCGAGGAGGTCGAGGATCTCGGCCTTGTTGAAGGCGAGGAGGAACTTGCCCTCCATCGGCACGCAGGCGCCCGAGGCACGGGCGGTCCCGCCGGCCTGTCCGGCCGGGACGGTCTCGGCGCGCGGCGGACCGCCTGCCGAGGACGGCGCGGCGGGCGCGGCCGCGGGTGCGGGCGGTACCGCGCCGGGCGGGCGCCGGTGCGGGCACGGCCGCCGGGGCTTCCGCCGGAGGAGCCGCCGCCGCTGGCGCCGCCGCGGGGACGCCGGCGCGCATGCCCGACTGCGCCCTGCGCGCGGGAGCCGTGGCGGGCCGCTGGGGTGGGGGCGGGGACTCGCTCGGGGCCGGGGAGGCCTCCTCGGCCGCGGGGGCGCCGTCGGGCGGAGGCGCCTGGGAGGGGATCGGGCGGGGGAGCCTGCCCCGCAGCGAGTGCGGTCACGAGGAGGGCGGTGAGCAGCGATCGCATGCGTTCCTCTCGCACCGGCTACTGGCCGGTGACGTTGTACTCCTTGCGAATGATCTGTCCGTTGCGCTCGACGTCCACCGTGACGTGCCGCGCCTCGCGCAGCTTCTGGTAGATCTCGAGCGCCTTGTCGGGCGAGTTGATCTCGTAGCCGTTGATCTTCTGGATGACGTCGCCGTTCTCCACGCCGATGGCCGAGTAGAACGAGTTGGGCTGGATCGAGAAGACCTTGAACCCGTTGGCCACCCCGTTCTTGAAGCTGGGGACGATCCGGGCCTGGGTGGCGACCGAGTTCAGGTTGGAGAGCGTGCCGTCGAGGACCGACTTCTTCACGTCGTACTTGTTGTCGGAGGTCTTGCGGATCCCGTCCGGGGGGATCCCGGCGGCCGGCTCCGCGACGGCGGTGACCGGGGGAGGCACGGGCGCGACGCCGACGTTGGGAGCCGGGGCCCCGCCTCCGCTCCCGGAGTCGAAGTCGATGTACTCCTTGCGGCCGTCCTTGCAGACGATGCAGACCACGCGGAAGCCGCGGCCCGTGGCGTCGCGGTCGTCGCGGATCCGCTCCACGGAGAGGATCTTCGCCCCCTGGACCTCCTCGTCGATGACGTAGGTCCGGGTGGTGCGCGAGGCCGTATCCAGGAGGACGGCCGTGGACCAGCGCGGCTTCTCGGCGACGATTCCGGCGATGAGCTGGACGCGGAGCGAGGTGGGCACGGGCGGCGCGTCGATGTCGGAGCAGGTTCTCGGCGGCGGGGGCGGAGCGTCCGCGGCGGCTCCCGGGGTCACGACCGCCGGGGGCTTCTGGCCGATGAGCGGGTAGAGCTTGTCGACGTCGAGGCTGGCGAAGGCCTGGGCGACCTGGGGCGCCTGGCCCGCGTTCGGATCGACCCGCGGGGTGGGGCGGATCGCCGACCCGACGGCCGTGTTCACCGTCTTCGCAAGCAGCCACGCTGCCGCCGCGAGGAGGATCGCGTTGACCACCCAGCCGTATTTCTTGAGGAAGACGTCTAGCATCGTCGGGCAATCGCCCCCGGAGTCCAATGAGCAACGAGCGTGCCACCATACCCCAGGAGGCATCGGCCGCAAACATCGGAAACGACACGACTAATCGCATCCCACATCCGATGCCCGGAGCGCCTCCTGCCAATCTGGCAAAAGCTCCTTCGGCCAGGCGGGACGGGACGCCAAAATGTCAGGCGCGTTCCGGGCCCGGCTCGTCCTCGGGAGAGGGGTCGACGAGGCGCCCGTCCTCGTCCCGATCGAGCTTCCGGTAGATCGTGCGGGGGGCGACCCGGAGCAGGCGGGCGGCGAGGTTCTTGTCCCCGCGCGTGTGGCGCAGGGTCTCCCGGATGACGATCCGCTCCACCTCCTCGAGGGGGGTACCGAGCGGGATGGTGAGGGAGCTCGACGGCGGCGCTCCCTTCCCGGGACCGGAGGCCCGCACCGGATCCGGCAGGTCCTCGAGCCCCACCACGTCGCCCCGGCAGAGGACCACGGCGCGCTCGATGGCGTGCTGCAGCTCGCGCACGTTGCCCGGCCAGTCGTAGCCAGCCAGCGCCGAGAGCGCCGGGTCGGTGAAGCCCGCCATCTGCCGGCGGTTGCGCTCCGCGAAGGACCGCAGGAAGGAGGCCGCCAGCAGCGGCACGTCCTCGCGCCGCTCCCGCAGGGCCGGCATCCGGATCGTGACGACGTCGAGCCGGTAGAAGAGGTCCTCGCGGAACCGGCCCGCCCGGACCTCGGCGGCCAGCTCGCGGTTGGTCGCCGCCACGATCCGGACGTCGACCTGGACGGGCTGCGTGCCTCCCAGCCGCTCCACCACCCCGTCCTGCAGGACGCGGAGCAGCTTGGCCTGGACGCCCGGCGACATGTCCCCGACCTCGTCGAGGAAGAGCGTGCCGCCGTGGGCGCGCTGGAAGCGCCCCTCCTTGCGCTGCGTCGCGCCGGTGAAGGCGCCCCGCTCGTACCCGAAGAGCTCCGACTCGAGGATGGTCTCGGGGATGGCGGCGCAGTTCACCGGCACGAAGGGCGCGCTCGCCCGGGGAGAGAGGTCGTGGAGCAGGCGGGCGGCGAGCTCCTTGCCGGTGCCGCTCTCCCCCAGGAGGAGGACGGTCGCCGAGGCCGGCGCCACCTGCCGCAGCGTGTCGAGCGCGGCGCGAAAGGTCGGGGCGGTGCCCACCAGCCCGCCCTCGGCCGAGTCCCCGGAGAAGCGCGCCAGGCGGGCGCGGAGGGCGCGGTTCTCCGCCACGAGAGAGGCCCGCTCCAGGGCCTGCCGGACCGATTTCACGATGGCGTGCCGCTTCACCGGCTTGGTGATGAAGTCGTAGGCCCCCTCCTTCATGGCCGCCACGGCCGCCTCGACGGTGCCGAACGCCGTCATGAGCACGACCTCGATCTCCGGCGCGATGGTGCGCACGGCCCGGAGCAGCTCGGCGCCGTCCATGCCGGGCATCATGAGGTCGGTGACCACCACGTCGGGGCGGTCCCGCCGGATGGACGCGAGCGCCTCCTCCCCGGAGGCGGCCAGCGCCACCCGCCAGCCCTCGCGCGAGAAGATCCGCTCCAGCGATTCGAGGTTCGAGCGCTCGTCGTCGACGATCAGGACCAGGGGCGTCACGGAGGGATCCTACAACGGGCACCCCCCTTCCACCCGTTTGCCGTGTCGGATTGGTCGTGTAAGAGTCGCGCCGGGCCGGCCCCGGACAGGGCCGGTGTGGAGGAATGCCATGCGGAGAAGTGCCTTCGTCGTCGTACTCGCGCTCGCTGCCTGCGGACCCTCGGTGAAGACCGTCACGGTCGAGCCCGCCAAGGCCACCCTGGACGCCAAGGGGGCCACCACGAAGCTCGCGGCCGTCGCCCGGGACGACAAGGGCCAGCCCATCGACATGGCCAAGGTCAAGGTCGCCTGGAGCAGCTCGGTGCCCCAGGCCGTGGCCGTCGACGAGGGCGGCACCGTGACCGCGCAGCGCTCGGGCGAGTCCGTCGTCACCGCGGCCGTCGGCGAGATCAAGGGCGCCGCCCAGGTGGTGGTGTCGATCCCGAGCAGCGTCAGCCTGTCGCCTCCCTCGCGCGACCTCCGCCCCGGGGAGACCGTGGTCCTGTCGGTGGTGGTCGTCGACGACACCGGCAAGCCGGTCACCGTGTCGCGCACCATCACCTGGGCCTCGAGCGATCCGGCCATCGCCACCGTGGCCGACGGCAAGGTCCTCGCGGTCGGCCCGGGCACCGCCACCATCACGGCCTCCTCGGGTCCGTTCAAGGCCACGTCGCCCGTCACCGTGAAGGTGCCGGAGTTCGCGAAGCTCGGCCTCACCCCGTCGAAGACGCAGACCCTGAAGCGCGGCGACAACCTCGGGCTCAAGGTCTCGGCGCTCGACAAGAAGGGTCAGAAGGTCGGCGGCGTCCCGGTGGCCTGGAAGTCCTCGGCGCCGGGGATCGCCACCGTCTCCGCGGACGGCGTGGTCCACGCCGTGAAGAAGGGCAGCGCCAAGATCACGGCGTCCGCCTCCGGCAAGAGCGCCACGGTCCAGGTCACGGTCACCGACACGGCCACCAAGTCGAAGTCGAAGTCGAAGACCAAGAAGAAGTAGGTCATCCCGGCCCGGAAACGAGAAAGGCGAGCCCCTCGGGGCTCGCCTTCTTCGTGCCGGACGTCCGGGAAGCTGGCCTACGCCTCGGGCGTCTCCGTCTTCGGGGCGGCCTCGGCCTCCGGCTTCGGCGCGGGCTTCGGCTTGCCGGCGTTGGCCTTGGCGCGCTTGGCGGCGCGGTTCTCGTCCTTGGCAGCGGCCTTGACCGGTGCGGGGGGCGGAGGCGGTGCGACCTTCTTCGAGTCCGCGGCGGCGGCGGGTTGGTGGCCGCGTAGCGGTTCTTGAAGCGCTCGATGCGGCCGGCGGTGTCGAGGATCTTCTGCTTGCCCGTGAAGAACGGGTGGCAGGAGGAGCAGATCTCGATGTGGAAATCGCCGCGCGTGGAGCGGGTCTCGATGACGGCGCCGCAGGCGCAGAGCACCTTCGACGACTTGTACTCGGGGTGGATGCCTTCCTTCATGACTTCCTTCCAGTCGCCTCTTGCATCGCGCGGGATCGCGCGGTGGTCCGGGCGGGAACGGGGGATCTAGTCGCTTCGGGCCGTTTCGTCAAGGACGGCGGTCACTTCCCTCCGCCGACCATCATCTGGAAGAACTCGTCGTGGGTCCGGGCCTGGCGGAACTTGTCGAGCATGAACTTCATGGCCTCGACGTTGTCGAGCCCGTTCAGGATGGTCTGGCGGAGGATGTAGATCTTGGAGAGCCAGTCGGCGGGCAGGAGCAGCTCCTCCTTGCGCGTCCCGCTCTTCGCGAGGTCCATGCAGGGGAAGATCCGCTTCTCCATGAGCCGGCGGTCGAGCACGATCTCCGAGTTCCCGGTGCCCTTGAACTCCTCGAAGATCACCTCGTCCATCCGGCTCCCGGTGTCGACGAGCGCGGTCCCGATGATGGTGAGCGAGCCGCCCTCCTCGATGTTGCGGGCGGCGCCGAAGAAGCGCTTCGGCTTGTGGAGGGCGTTGGCGTCGACGCCTCCGGAGAGGATCTTCCCGGAAGGGGGCACCGTGGAGTTGTAGGCCCGGGCCAGGCGCGTGATGGAGTCGAGCAGGATCACGACGTCCTTCTTGTGCTCGACCAGGCGGCGGGCCTTCTCGATGACCATCTCCGCCACCTGGACGTGGCGGGTGGCGGGCTCGTCGAAGGTGGAGGCCACCACCTCGCCCTTCACGGTCCGCTCCATGTCGGTCACCTCCTCGGGCCGCTCGTCGATGAGCAGCACGATGAGGGTCACCTCGGGGTGGTTGCGCGTGATGGCGTGGGCGATGTTCTGCAGGAGCACGGTCTTGCCGGCCCGCGGCGGCGAGACGATGAGGCAGCGCTGCCCCTTGCCGATGGGCGCGAAGAGGTCCACCACCCGGGTGGTCATCTCGTTGGGGTCGCTCTCCAGGCGGAGCCGCTCGGTGGGATAGAGCGGCGTCAGGTTGTCGAAGAGGGCCTTGCTCTGCCCCTCCTCGGGCGGCTCGCCGTTGATGGAGTCGACCCGGAGGAGCGCGAAGTACCGCTCGCCCTCCTTGGGCTGGCGGACGGTGCCGCGCAGCGTGTCCCCGGTGCGCAGGTTGAAGCGGCGGATCTGCGAGGGGGACACGTAGATGTCGTCGGGACCGGGGAGGTAGCTGAAGTCGGCGCTGCGCAGGAACCCGAAGCCGTCCGGCAGCACCTCGATGGTCCCCTCGCTGGCGACCTCCATCTCCTCCTCCTTCTCCTCGGCCTTCTTCGACTCGGCCTGGAGGATGGCGAAGATGAGGTCCTGCTTCTTCATCGCCCCGGCGGCCTCGATGCCGAGCTCCCGGGCGAGGAGGGCGAGCTCCGCGACCTTCCGGTGCTTGAGGTCGGTGAGGCTGGACGTGGGGGCGGCGGGCGCGGAGGGGGAGGCGGGCATGGTCGGGATGGGTCGGAACGGGAGCGCCGGCGGGCAGGAGCCCGGAGGAAGGATGGCGCGGTTTCGCGGAAGCGGGCAGCGGGAATCGCCACCCGGCCGTCAAGCTAAAGGCCGCCGGGCGCGCTGTCAACCTCGCGCGGGGTGCGGGTCGGCACGCCGCGAGGCGGCCGCGCGCCGCGCGGCCCGGTGCGGAGGCTGCGCCGGGAGGCGCGACGCGAGCGCGTCCGGGGACGGATTTCACCTGGAGCGTAGAGGTGCATGTGGGGGAAGATGCGTGCACACACCTTGTGCCATGTTCACGGTGCGGGCGGCCGCGAGGTGGAACGGCCCGTGTGGCTTATGATGTCCTGGAAGGAGGTCGTTTGGGTCCCAACGAGGCGGTGGTCGCCGGCTCCCCGGAGTTCGTCGACGCCATGCTCCCGATGTTCACCGATCGTCTCGGTGGCGCGCCACGCGTCGCCGACTCGCCGCACCTCGCCTCGGCGCTCTGCCAGGACGGGGCGCGGCTGCTCGTCTACGAGTACGGGGGGCGCGAGTGGCTGTCGCTCTGCGCCGAGCTCCGTGGCGCCATCGGACCCGACCTGCTCGTGGTGGTGGCGCTGCCGCCGGAGCACGCCGCCGACATCGCCCAGATCTCGGCGTCGGCGAGCGCCGTGGTGGCGTGGCGCGGCCAGGTCCAGCCCATCCTCGACGCCGCCCAACGCGTCCTCGCGGCGCGCGACGCCCCCGCGCCCCCGCCGCGCCGGACCGGTCCCATCCTGACGCCGCAGCCCGCCCGGGCCGCCGTTCGTCCGTCTCCCACTCCGCCGGCCCCGTCCGCGCCGCCTCCACGTCCGGTGATGACTCCCTCGCCGCGCCCGGCGGTCACCCCGTCGCGGCCCGTCGCCGCCGTCGCGCCTTCCCGCCGACCCCTTCGACGCCATCTTCGACGAGGCGGGCGCCGTCGATGCGCCGGTGGTCGTCGCCGCGCTCGCCGCCGCCCGCGTCGACTCCGTCCGCGCCGCCTCCGTCCGCGCCGCCCGCGCCGCTCGCCGTCTGGCCCGCTACCGTGCTCTCCGCGGTGGACGGACAGGCCGTGGTCCGCGCCGCGCTCTCCGGGCTGTGGCCGGAGCAGCGCCTGCGCGCCACCACCGAGAAGGTGGTGAACAGCCTCTCCACCGCCGAGAAGGCCGCCACGCTCGGCCAGAAGCTCCCCTTCGATCCCGTTCCCGTCCGGCGAGCCGTCGGGCTGCGCTGGCAGGTGGCCGCGGCGCTCGACACGCTTCCGGCCCAGGGAGCGCAGGTCGACCGGGCCGCCATCCAGCAGGTCCTCGGGGGCATCGACGAGGTCCTCGGACTGCTGAAGGCGGAGAGCGACGACGCCAGCCCCGAGGCGCTGCGGGCGCTGGAGATGGTCCGGCACGGCCTGGTGAAGGAAGCCATCGACCTGACCGAGGCCCTGCAACAGGTGCTGCCGGCCGACGTGGTGGAGGAGATCACCACCAGCCGCAAGGCGAAGCGGGCCGAGCCCGCTCCGGTGACGCGGATGGTCCACCCCGCGCCGGCCCGGGAGCACGAGCGCTCCGGCCTGCCGTGGGGACTCATCATCGTCCTCGTCCTCGCCGTCGCCGGCGCGGCCGCCTACCACGGGCACCGATACGTGAACCGCCCGCGGCCGGCTGCACCGGCCGTGACCGGGGCGCCGTCGGGAACGGTGGGAGCGGTCGTGCCCCAGGGCAAGATCGTGGTCGCCCCGGCCGGCGCGAAGCTCGACCCCAAGGAGGTCGAGAACTTCAAGAACCTGGAGCGAGCCAAGGGAAACGAGGTCCGGGAGGTGATGCCCGGGACCTTCGTCGTGTCACCGGCGGGCGCCAAGCCGGCCGAGTCGAACAAGAGCGGCGAGGCGCCGACGCAGGGAGCGAGACCATGAAGAAGACGAACCGCAGGAACGCACGAGGCTTCACCCTCATCGAGCTCATGATTGTCGTGGCCATCATCGGGATCCTGGCCTCCATCGCCATTCCCGAGTTCCAGAACATGACGCTGCGGGCCCGTATCGCCGAGCGGGACAGCATCATGCGCGCCATCGCCAAGGGCGTGGAGGACGTGACGCTCAACGCGTCCGGGCCGGTGGGCGCCCTGGCGGGCGCCTACAACCCCGACAACAGTCCGGGGACCACGAAGCGCGCCGTGGCTCCAGACGGGGAGCCGGCTGGAACCAGCTGCCGCTGATCGTCGAGGGCGCCACCTACTGCAGCTACCACTTCGTCGTCTTCGACACGCTCGTCCCCGAGTTGCTCATGGTGGTCGGAGACTGCGACATCGACGGGGACGGAAACCACAACATCCGGACCCAGTTCTACGAGGGCCTGGGGCACTCCTTCGTGCCGCGCCCCGACCTGTCGACGCGAGGTCGGACGGTCCCACGGTCTTCTGACGCGCGACGCGGTTGCCGCCGCGTCCGCGCCGTCGTAACACTTCGGCCATGGGCGACGGTCCCGCGAAGCGCATCCAGGAGCTGACGGCGCGGATCCGCGACGCGGACCACGCCTACTACACCCTCGACAACCCGGTCCTCTCCGACGCCGAGTACGACCGGCTGATGCGAGAGCTGATCGCGCTCGAGGAGGCGAACCCCCGGCTCGCCCGCGACGACTCCCCGACCCGGCGGGTCTCCGGGACACCCAGCGAGAAGTTCGAGAAGGTCTCCCACCGGGAGCCCATGCTCTCGCTCGGCAACGTGACCACCGACGAGGAGCTCGACGAGTTCGACGCCCGGGTGCGGAAGCTGCTGGGCCTGGGGGCGGGCGAGCGGGTCGAGTACGTCTGCGAGCCCAAGCTCGACGGGCTCGCGGTCGAGCTGGTGTACCGGAAGGGCGAGTTCGTCGAGGGCTCGACCCGCGGCGACGGAACGGTGGGCGAGGACGTGACCGCGAACCTCCGGACCGTGGGGGGCCTGGGCGCCAACGCCGGCGTGCTGTCCCGCCTCCACGGCGACCCGCCCGAGCGGCTCGAGGTCCGCGGGGAGGTGCTCCTCCAGAAGGAGCACTTCGAGGCCATGAACCGCGTCCTCGCGCGCGAGGGGCAGCAGCTCTTCGCGAACCCCCGCAACGCGGCGGCCGGCTCGCTGCGGCAGCTCGACTGGCGCATCACCGCCACCCGTCCGCTCTCCTTCGTGGCCTACGAGGCGCTCGGCCCGGGCGCCACGTCCTGGAAGACCCACTGGGAGAAGCTCGAGACGGTGGCCCGCCTGGGCTTCGCCGTGAACCCGGAGAACCGCCTCTGCCGGGGCATCGCCGAGGTGAAGCGGTGGAAGGACGAGATGGCCGAGCGCCGCTTCTCGCTTCCCTACGACACCGATGGACTCGTGGTGAAGGTGAACGACCTCGACGCCCAGAGGCGCCTGGGCGCGGCCAGCAAGTTCCCCCGATGGGCCGTGGCCTTCAAGTACCCGCCGCAGGAGGAGACCACCCGGGTCGAGCGGATCTGGGCCTCGGTGGGGCGCACCGGCGTGCTGACGCCCGTCGCCGAGGTGACCCCGGTTCGCCTGGGCGGCGCCACCGTCTCGCGAGCCACGCTCCACAACGAGGACGAGCTGCGCCGGAAGGACGTTCGGATTGGCGACATGGTCCTCATCCGTCGCGCCGGCGAGGTCATCCCGGAGGTGGTGAAGTCGATCCCGGAGCGGCGCACCGGCCAGGAGCGCGAGTTCGTCTTCCCGTCGCGCTGTCCGGTCTGCCAGGCCCGCGTGGTCCGGGAGGAGGGCGAGAAGGTCCACCGGTGCACCGGGGCCGCCTGTCCCGCGCAGCTGGTCGGGCGTCTCACCCATTTCGCGCAGCGCCGGGCGCTCGACGTGGAGGGGCTGGGGGAGTCGGTCGCCGCCGCGCTGGTCGCGAAGGGGCACGTGAAGGACTTCGCCGACCTCTACACGCTACCCGTGGAGACGTGGGAGGCGATGGAGATTGCCGAGACGAAGACCGGGTCGATGGTGAAGCTGGGCGTGCCCCGGACGCGGAAGATCCGGGAGGCGCTCGAGCGCTCGAAGCGGGCGCCGCTCCGCCGGCTCCTCCTCGGCCTGGGAATCCCCCAGGTCGGCGAGGCCACCGCGATCACGCTGGCCCGGCACTTCGGCACCCTCGAGCGCTTCCTCTCGGCGTCCGAGGACGACCTCCTCCAGGTGCGCGACGTGGGCCCCGAGACCGCCGGCGAGATCCGCGCCTGGATCGACGAGCCCCAGAACCGGCGGGTGGTGGAGCGGCTCGTCGACGCCGGCGTCCGCCCCGAGGCCGAGGAGGCGCCCCGCGGCGGCGTGTTCGCCGGGAAGACCGTGGTCCTCACCGGAACCCTGTCCAGGATGTCCCGCGACGAGGCCAAGGCCGAGATCGAGCGGCGGGGTGGGAAGGTATCCGGGAGCGTGTCGCGCAAGACCGACCTCGTCGTCGAGGGCGACGAGGCCGGGTCCAAGGCCGCCAAGGCCCGCGAGCTGGGCGTGAAGATCGCGAGCGAGGAGGAGTTCCTGCGCCTGCTCGGGGAGGCCGGGCGGTGACCGGGGAGCCCAGGGCGCGTGCCCGCATCCGGGTCACCGGGCTCGTCCAGGGCGTCTTCTACCGGCAGTCGACGGCCCAGGAGGCGAGCCGCCTCCGGCTCTCCGGGAGCGTCCGGAACCTGGCCGACGGATCGGTGGAGGTGGAGGCGGAGGGGCCGCGCTCCGCCGTCGAGGCGCTGCTGGCCTTCTGCCGCCGCGGTCCGCCGGCCGCCCGCGTGGCGGAGGTCGAGGTGGCCTGGGAATCCCCCGCGGGGAGCGAAGGCCCGTTCACCGTGCTCCGGTGACCCGGAAGCGGGGCCTCGGCCGCTTGCCCCGCGCCGCCGCAGCGTGCTAGTCCCGGGGACCCCGGGAGACCGCAGGCGCGGCCTCCACCACGGGCAACCGGCGGTTCGAACCCGCCGCCCGGCGACATGACGACACCGCTCTCCCTCGACGAGGTCATCCTCGCGGCCCAGAAGCCGTCCCGCTACGTGGGCTGCGAGTTCGGCAGCATCCGCAAGGACGCCGCCCAGGTCCGCCTCCGCTTCGCGCTGGCCTTTCCCGACACCTACGAGGTCGGGATGTCGAACCTGGGCTTCCGCCTCCTCTACCACGCGCTGAACGACCGGGCGGACGTGGCCTGCGAGCGCGTCTTCCTGCCCTGGCCGGACATGGAGGGCATGCTCCGGGACAACGGGCACCCGCTCTTCACGCTGGAGAGCCGGTCCCCGGTGCGCGACCTCGACGTGGTCGGGATCACCCTCCAGTCGGAGCTCGCCTTCACGAGCGCGCTCGCGCTGCTCGACCTCTCCGGGCATCCCGCTCCTCTCCCGCGATCGATCGCGGCGCGACCCGGTCGTGGTGGGCGGCGGTCCTTGCGCCTACAACCCCGAGCCGGTGGCCGACTTCTTCGACGCCTTCGCGGTGGGCGACGGCGAGGACGTGGTCCACGAGATCGCCGACGCCGTGCTGGCCTGGCGCGCGGCGGGCGAGGAGCGCGACGCCCTCCACGCGCGTCTCGCCCGGGTGCCCGGCGTCTACGTCCCGTCGCTCTTCCGCCCTCGCTTCGACGCCGCCACCGGCGAGCTGCTGGCGATGGAGCCCTTGCTCCCCGGCTACGAGAAGGTGGTGCGGCGCGTCGTCGCCGACATCGACACCCTCTCCACCTCGGCCTACGAGCGCCCGGTCGTCCCGTTCATGCAGACCGTGCACGACCGCCTCCCCATCGAGCTGCAGCGGGGGTGCACGCGGGGGTGCCGCTTCTGCCAGGTGGGCATGATCACGCGGCCCACCCGGCAGCGCAGCCCGGCGACCGTCCTGCGCGTGGCCGAGCAGGGGCTGCGGGCGTCCGGCTACGAGGAGGTCGGGCTGCTCTCGCTCTCCTCCGGCGACTACGCCTGCCTGAATCCGCTGCTCGACGACTTCCTCTCCCGGTACGAGTCGGACAAGGTGTCCCTCTCGCTCCCGTCGCTCCGCACCGAGACCATGAACGACGCGCTGGCCGAGAAGATTGCCCGCGTCCGCAAGACCGGCTTCACGCTCGCTCCCGAGGCGGCCACCGAACGCATGCGCGCGGTGATCAACAAGGGCAACCGGGAGGAGGACCTCCTCACCGCCGTCGAGTCGATCTTCAAGAACGGCTGGTCCCTCCTCAAGCTCTACTTCATGATCGGGCTGCCCGAGGAGCGGGACGAGGACGTCGTGGCCATCGCGAAGCTGGCGAAGCGGTCCCTCTCCGCCGCCCGGCGCGCCCTGCCGCCCGGGAAGGGCTCGGTCGCCATCAACCTGGGCGCCAGCACCTTCGTCCCCAAGCCGTTCACGCCGTTCCAGTGGGAGCCGATGATCACGCCGGAGGAGACCCGGCGCCGGCAGGCGCTGATCTCGGCCGAGCTCGGTGGACGCAGCGGCGCCATCTCCTTCAAGCCGCACGACTCGCGGGCCGCCGCGATCGAGGGCGCGCTGGCGCTCGGCGATTGGCGGGTCGGCGCGGCCGTGCTCCACGCCTTCCGGAACGGGCAGCGGCTCGACGGCTGGTCGGAGTGGTTCGACGAGTCGAGGTGGATGGCCGCCTTCGCCCGGATGGAGCAGGAGCACGGCGTCGGGCCTCGAGTGGTTCGTCTACCGGCGGCGCCGGATGGACGAGGTCCTCCCCTGGGACCGGATCGACTGCGGAGTGGAAAAAACGTATCTACAGAAGCAGCTCGCGGCGGCGCGCAACCTGGCCGAGGTCCCCGACTGCGTGCTGGCTCCCTGCAGCGTCTGCGGCGCCTGCGACTACGACGCGGTGAAGAACCGGGTCTACCTCCCCGAGGACTACGAGAAGTCACCGCCTCCTCCTCCGCGTCCGCCCGAGACGCCGGTCCGGACCCACGTCCGGATCCGGTACGCGAAGGAGGGGCGCCTGGTCGCCCTGTCACACCTGGAGGTCATGCACGCCGTCCTGCGCTCCGTTCGCCGGGCCGGTCTCCCGGTCACCTTCTCGCAGGGATATCACCCGAAACCGCGCGTCTCGTTCGGCCCGGCCCTCCCGGTCGGAGTGGCCAGTTCCGCGGAATTCCTGGACTTGGAGCTGATGGGTCTCCATGACCCGTCCCAGGTGGGGGTGGCCTTCGGCGCCGCGCTGCCGGAGGGACTGACCTTCCTGGACGCCCGGGAGATTGACGCGCGCGCCCCGTCGCTGTCCGAGTCCGTGCGCGCGGTCCATTACAGGGTACAATTCCCCGAGGGTTGGAGCGCGGAGGCGCTCTCCCGGAGAATCGACGACTTTCATTCGGCGGACCGATCGGTGGTGCTGAGAGAAGCCCCACCCAAGGCCCGCGAGAAGAAGAGAAGCCAAAGATCTGCAGCACCGAAGGCAAGGGAGATCGATTTGAAGGAGATGGTGACTCACCTGTCCATGGAAGGGACCGGCGGCGTCACGTTCAGCTTGAAGGCGGACCCGTCCGGAAGCGCCAAGCCAGCCGAGGTGCTGGCAGCCGTGTTCGGTGACGGGACGCCACCCAGAGGAGTCAAGGTCCTGAAGGAAGGCGTCAGCTTCGCGCGGCCGGCCGACAAGCCGGGCGGCTCCCAGCCGCGATTGCCGCGCTACGCGGACGCCTGAGAGGAAACGAATTCGAGAGCTCGGGAGAGGGCCGCGACCACCGCGGCTCGACCGGGCGCAGGGAATGCGAACTTGAGCACAGGCTCGACAGGCGATCCGCGACCTCCGGCTCCACCGGGGCGTCTGCGCTCGCGGCCCTTCCTGGGCCTCGCCCTCCCTGCGTCTGGACCCGGCATGCGAGGTCCGACATGGCAGGCAACAGCATCCTGGTGATCAACGCGGCTGGCGCGGAGACGCGCGTGGCCCTGGTCGAGAACAACACGATCCACGAGTACTACCTCGAGCGAAAGCGCGAGAAGGGGATCGTCGGCAACATCTACAAGGGGCGCGTGGTCCGGGTCCTCCCGGGCATGCAGGCCGCCTTCGTGGACATCGGCCTCGAGAAGGCCGCGTTCCTCTACGTCGGCGACGTCACCGGCGACCCGGACTTCTCCGAGGAGTTCGAGCTCACCGAGGGCGAGCACGCCGAGGAAGTGCCCGACGTTCCCACCGAGCAGGAGGCGGAGGAGCAGGAGGTGAAGGCGCTGGCCGGCGACGTGGCGCCGGTGGCCCCCTCCGGCGAGGCCGCTCCGGCCGAAGGCGCCCCCGTCGAGGGCGCCACGGTCGAGGGCGCCGGTCGAGGGCGCCACGGTCGAGGGCGCCACGGTCGAAAGCGCACCGACGGAGAGTGCACCGGTCGAGGGAGCCGCGGCGGAGTCCACGCCGGCCGCTTCCCCCGCCGCGGAGGCCGCCCCGGTGGCCGAGGCTGCGACGCCGGCCGCGGTCGAGACCGAGCCCCTGCCGTCCATCGACGTGCCGGGCGCGCCGGACGTGACCGAGGCCGCACTGCTCGGCCAGCCCGGACCGCTCGAGGTCCCGTCCCCGGCCGCGCTGGAGCCGGCAGCCGGCGAGGCGGCCGCACCCATTCCGCTCACCCAGGTGGTCGAGCCCGGAGAGATCGCGGCGGTCGCGGTCGAGCCGGTCGCGGCGCCGGCGTCGGGTCAGATTGTCGCCCGGCCCGAGGCCGCTCCCCGCGAGGCCCGCGCCGATCGGGAGCGCAAGGGCCGTGAGCAGGGCCGTGGCGGCGAGCGCGGCGCGACCGCGGCGGCGACCGCGGCGGCGATCGGGACGGGCGCCGGGGCCGCAACGGCCACAGGCGCGACGAGGAGCGGCGCCCCCGCGAGCAGAAGAACATCCAGGACCTGCTCAAGGAAGGGCAGGAGGTGATCGTCCAGGTCGCCAAGGATCCCATCGGGACGAAGGGCGCCCGGATCACGAGCCACATCTCCATCCCGGGCCGGCACCTGGTGTTCATGCCCACCGTCGATCACGTCGGCATCTCGCGGCGGATCGAGCGGGACGGGGAGCGCCGGCGGCTGCGCGAGCTGGTGGACCGCATGCGCCCGGAGGGCACCGGCTTCATCGTCCGCACCGTCGCCGACGGCGTGGAGGGACAGAAGCTCGAGGCCGACATCCGGTTCCTCATCCAGGTGTGGAACGAGATCATCCGCACGAAGGACAAGGTGGGGGCGCCGGCGCTCCTGCACCCGGACCTCGACCTCATCCTCCGCGCCACCCGCGATCTCTTCACCTCCGACGTCTCCAAGCTGGTCATCGACGACCGCGACGAGCACGAGCGCATCCTGCGCTTCGCGCGCGAGCAGGCCCCGCACCTCGAGTCGCAGATCGAGCTCTACGCCGGCCAGGAGCCGGTGTTCGACGCCTACGGCATCGAGCAGGAGCTGAAGCGCGCCGGCCAGCGCAAGGTCTGGCTGAAGAGCGGCGGCTACATCATCATCGACCAGGCCGAGGCGCTCACCGCCATCGACGTCAACTCCGGGCGCTACGTCGGCAAGAAGAGCCTCGAGGAGACCATCACCAAGATCAACGTCGAGGCGGCCAAGGAGATCGTCTACCAGCTCCGGCTCCGCAACATCGGCGGCATCATCATCATCGACTTCATCGACATGGACAAACCCCAGAACCGGGACAAGGTCTTCAAGTCCCTGCAGGACGCCCTGGGGCGCGACAAGGCCAAGACCAACGTCCTCAAGATCTCCGAGCTGGGACTGGTGGAGATGACGCGCAAGCGCGTGCGGGAGTCGATCACCCGCATGACCACCGAGTCCTGCAGCTACTGCGACGGCAAGGGGCACATCCGCTCCCGCGTCACCGTGGCCTACGAGATCTTCCGGGAGATCCGGCGCGACGCGCCGAGCTTCCACGAACCGGTGATGGTCGTGAACTGCCACCCCGAGGTGGCCCGCATCGTCCAGGGAGCCGAGAGGGACGAGCTCCGGTACCTCATGGACCGGTTCAACAAGACCATCCAGGTGAAGCCGCAGTCCGGCTACCACCAGGAGCAGTTCGACATCTACGGCCGCCAGGAGCGGGCCGAGGGTGGCGAGGCTCGCGAGGCTGGACGCGAGGGGCGGGAGCCTCGAGAGGGGCGCGAAGGACATCCGGGTCGCGAAGGCAGGGACGGGGGGCCACGTAGGGTCGCGGCCGGCGTGATCGCGGCGGTCGCGGTGGCGGCGGCGGCGGTGGCGGCGGTGGCGGCGGCGGTGGCGGTGGCGGAACGTGGCGGTGACCGCGGCGGCGGGAACGCCGGCGGGAACGCGCCCCGCGAGGAATCGGCGAAACCCCCCGCGGGGGAACCCGCCTAGACCGCCATGGCTGCGGATGGCGAGCGGCCCGAGGCCGGGTCCCGAGGACGGCGCGTACTCGCCGCGCTCCGGGCCGGCCTCGCCGCCTTCAAGGGAGATGGCCTGAAGCTCCGGGCCATGGCCCTCACCTACATCTCGATCTTCTCGCTGCTGCCCGCGTTGATGGTCGCGGTCTCGATGGTCCGCTCGTTCCCGGACCTCGACCGCGTCCGGCAGCGCATCCAGGACTTCCTGGTCTCGAACCTGTCCGTCGGCGCCCGGGACAAGGTCCCGGCCTACCTCGACGAGTACGTGTTCGGGCCCTCGGCCGCCACGCCCGGCCTGCTCGGCTTCGTCCTGCTGCTCGTCTCCGCGGTGATGCTGCTCGCCCAGATCGAGCACGCGGTGAACGACATCTGGTCGGTGCGCCGCCGGCGCCCCCGGCTCCAGCGCTGGCTGACCTACTGGGCGGCGCTCACGCTGGGCCCGATTGCCGTGGCGGGCTCGATCGCCATCGCCCTCGACGCGCACGACCGCCTGGGCGGGCCGTGGCTCCTCGGGCAGGCGGCCGGCGCCGGGCTGACCCTCGCCTTCTTCGTCGCCGCCTACCTCGTGCTCCCCGCCACGCGCGTCCGATTCCTCCCGGCCCTGGGCGGCGGCGTGGTGGCGGCCGTGGCCTTCGAGCTCGCGAAGTCGGGCTACGCCTGGGCGGCGTCCCACCTGTTCCGGTTCCAGGCGGTGTACGGCTCGATCGCGGCCATCTTCGTCTTCCTGCTCTGGCTCAACCTCTCCTGGACCATCTTCCTCTTCGGCGCGCGGCTGGCGTTCGTGTTCCAGCACCACCGCGCCCTGATGGAGAAGGAAGAAGGCAACGCCATGGGCCGGGAGCTGCTCGCCGTGCGCGCGCTCGTCGAGGTCGCCCTCGCCTGGTGGGACGGGGCGCAGGCGCCCGACGCCGGAGAGGTGGCCGACCGGCTCGACGCGCCGGCCGAGCCCGTTCGCGACGTCCTCGCGGTGCTGGAGGAGGCCGGATTCCTGGCGGAATCGGACGACGGCCGCCTCACCCCGGCGCACCCGCTCGACCAGATCTCGATGGCGGACGTCCGCCGGGTCATCGCCGGGCCCGCGCCGCGCGCGCCGATCGAGCCAACGGCGGCCAAGCTCGCGATCCTGCTGGCGGAAGGGGAGGGGGCTGCGGTCGAACGCCTGTCCGGGACGACCATCCAGGACCTCTGCCAGGCCATGCGGCCGGGAAAGCCGGCCCGCGCGGGAACCGGAGACAGGGTCGCGGGCGGGTCGGTGGCTCGCATCCCCTCATAAAGGTTGCCGAATTTCCTCGGCTCGGCTAGGCTTCGCACCGTTTTCGCAAAGGGACTCGATCGGACATGCGGAGCACCTCCATGCTGAAGTCGGACCTCATCAACATCCTCGTGGTGAAGCGCGGCGTCACGCAGAAGCAAGCCGAGCTGACCATCGAGACCATCTTCGAGTCGATGAAGGACGCCCTCTGCAAGGGTGAGAACATCGAAATCCGCGGACTTGGCGCGTTCCACGTCAAGCACTACGAGGGCTACCAGGGGCGCAATCCCAAGACCGGCGAGGTGATCCCGGTCCGTCCCAAGCGAGGCATCCTCTTCCGGACGGGCAAGGAACTCCGCGACCGCGTGAACCACGCCGAGGAAGAAGAGGCCGCGGCAGCAGCGGCGGCCGCCGCGGGGTCCAGCACGCCCGAGCCGGGTGGGAGCAGCAGCGGCGCGCAGTAGCGCGGATTCACTCGGAGAACGCTGCGCGCCCGACCGGCCTGACCGCGAGGTCGGGCGGAAGCTCGTCGTACCCCAGCACCGCAAGCTCTGGAAATCTCTGCGCGAGCAAGCTTCGCAGCGGACGGCGCACGTCCGTGGGCGCGAGCAGCGCCCGGGCGTGGGGCGCTGCCGTCAGCCCGGACTCGACCGACTCGACGAGGCTTTGGGCGCGCGAGGGCGATAGCGCCGCGACGTCGCCGTGGAGCGCGTCCCGCAGGACGAGCTCGGCGCCCGGGTCGAGCAAGAGCGCCTCGAGGGTGCGGCCGCGGAGGAGCGGCTGTGCGATGTGGCGGGACAGGGACCGGCGGCACGCATCGGCGAGCACCGGCGCCGGGGCCCCAGGGGGCAAGGAGAGCAGGGCGTCGAGGATCACGCGCAGGGGCAGGATCGAGACGCCTTCCTCGAGGAGCCGGCGCAGGGTCTCGCCGAGGACCGCCGGGGGAATCTGGCGCGCCACCTCGCGGACGAGCGCCGGCGCGGACGGCTCGAGCCAGTCGAGCAGCGCCTGGACCTCCTGCACGCCGACGAGGAGATGCGCCGAGCGCCGGATCGCCGCGTGCGCCTCCGCGAGGGCGCGGCTCGGGGGATCGAGGACTCCGCCCAGGGCCCGGGCGCGGTCCGCATCGGAGATTGCGACGAGGGCGGCGCGGGCGCCGGTGAGCGGATGCCGACCAGGCGCGGACGCGAGGCCAGCCAGGCGAAGCTCGTCGGGCGGGACGAGGCAGAGCGCCCGGTCGAGGGCGACCATGCCGCAGGCCGCCTGGGCGCCCTCGATGACGACGCGCCATGCGCCGGGCCGGAGCGGCGCCGCAACCACCGCGACGCCGCCGATCGGCACGCCCGTCGTTCGCCACAGCTCCCCCTTCAGCGCCGCGGCCGTCTCCTGCAGCGTCGAGGAGCCGGTGGCCGGCGAGCCGAGCAGTTCCGGCGAGAGCTCCACCAGCACGCAGGGCGGAGGAGCGTTCACGCCCTGCGGGCCGCCGGATGCCGGCCCGGGGTCCGCCTCGGCGCTCCGCGGACGAAGTCCCCTCCACCCGGCGACCCCGAGGATCGCGGCGAGCGAGAGAAACGGCGCGGCCGGAAGCCCCGGCGCGAGGCCCAGGGCAGCGAGGAGGACCCCCGACGCGAGGAGGGCGCGGGGCTCGGCGGCGAGCTCGCGGGCGAGGTGGGACGCGACGCTCCGCTCGTCACTGACCGTCCGTGTGACCGAGATGCCCGCGGCGACGGCCAGCAGGAGCGCCGGGATCTGGGAAGCGAGGCCGTCGCCCACGGCGAGCAGCACGTACCGGCGCGCAGCCGCTCCCGGCGTCATCCCGCGCTGGAGCCCGGAGGCGAATCCCCCGACCGAGTTCACGAGCGCGATGGCGATGCCGGCCACCGCGTCCCCCTTCACGAACCGGAGCGCGCCGTCCATGGCGCCTCGAAGCTGGCTCTCCTGCTCGAGCGCGCGCCGCCGCCGTCCGGCCTCGGTGGCGTCGATGGCGCCCGCCCGGAGCTCGGCGTCGATGGCCATCTGCTTGCCGGGCAGCGCGTCGAGCGTGAACCGCGCGGCCACCTCCGCGACCCGCTCCGCGCCCTTGGCGATCACCAGGAGCTGGACCAGCGCGAGGATCGCGTAGACCACCGCTCCCGCCACCCAGTTCCCCTGGACCAGCACGCGACCCAGGGCCTCGACGACCCGACCGGCCTCGCCTCTCGTCAGCACCAGGCGGGTGGAGCCGACCGCGACGCACAGGCGCAGCAGCGTGGTGAGGAGCAGCAGCGCGGGAAACGCCGAGAGGCGGAGCGCGTCGGGCGCCAGCAGGGTGGCCAGGAGGACGGAAGCGGAGATCCCGAGGCTCGCCGCGAGAAGGACGTCGATGACCCCGGGGCCCACCGGGATGAAGAGCAGCGCCACCACCCCCACCACCGCGGCCCCCGGCGCGAGCTCGGCCGCTCCGCGAAGCCGGAGCCAGCGGCCTGCCGGCGCCCGGACGGGCTTCACGGCCCGTCCCCTCGCGCGAGGGCGTGCACGTACGCCAGCACCGCGGCCGTCGCCTCGTAGAGCTCCTCGGGAATGGCCTCGCCGACGTCCGCCAGCCGGAACAGGGCGCGCGCGAGCGGACGGTCGTGGATCACCGGGACGCCGAGCCGGCGCGCCTCCCGCCGGAGCGATGCGGCGCGGGCGCCCGACGCCTTGGCGAGGACGAACGGCGGGTCGTCGGCGCCCGCCCGGTGGGAGAGCGCGACGGCGAGGTGGGTCGGGTTGACCACGACGCAGGCGGCTCGCGCTCCCGACCGGGCGAGGGAGGCATGGATGCGCCGCCGCTCGGATCTCAGGCGGGGATCGCCCTCGTCCTCGCGCTGGTCCCGCTCCAGCTCGGAGCGGGTCATCCGGAGGGCTCGACAGGTGGCGGTGACGCACGAGCAGGAGCTCGCCCGCGCCGGCGAGGGCGAGGAGCAGGGCGAGAGGTCCGGCGGCGGAGGCGACCACGGAGGCTGCGGAGCTCCACGCGCTCCCCGGAAGGAGCCTCGGGAGCCGGGCCAGCGTGGGGGCCTGGGCCGCGAGGGCCAGGAACGGCGATCGCGAGCGCCGCCGCGCCCACCGCCAGCGTGAACGCGGACCGGCCGAGCGCGGCCGGCGAGAGGAGGCGGCGCAGGCCGGCCGACGGGGACAGGCGGGACCCGCGCGTCCGCAGGGCCTCGGGTGCGAAGGCGCCGCCGGTCTGCGCCAGCCCGGCGAGGAGCGCGCCCGCGCAGGCCGCGGCGGCGGGCGGAAGCGCGAGTCGCCCCACGCCGTGAAGCGCCTCGAGGGCGAGGTCGAGCGGCACGGGATCGGTTCCCGCGACCGCCGCCTGCAGCGCACGCCGCAGCGCTCCGGCCTGCTCCCGGGCCACTTCCGGCAGGGAAGCCCCGACGGCGGCGAGCCCGGCGACGGCGGCTCCCAGGCCGACGAGGGTCCGGCTCACCGGGACCTCACCCCGGCGACGAGCCTCGCGGAGGCGACGCGGCGACGGAGGAAAGCTCCGGCTCACGGCGCACCGCCGGCGACCCGATGGACGATCCCGCTGGAGAGCGCCACGAGCTCCACCAGCCGCCCTCCGATGGCCGCGGCCGGCAGCGCCACCGCCACGATCCCCAGCGCGGCGCGTGCCGGCGGCGCCGCGTCGAGGAGCGCCGGCCGGGGCGCCAGGCGGGCGGCCACGGAGAGTGCGAGGTCGGCGCAGAGCAGCGCCGCAGCGGCCGGCGCGCCCAGGCAGAGGGCGGCCGAGAGGAGCTCACCGGCCGAGGCGGCAGCGCCCCCCGCGCGCAGCGTGCCGTCCACTGCCGCACCCACCGGGATGACCCTGTAGGTGTCGAGGAGCGAGGCCAGGAGCAGGCGGTCGGCCCCCACCCAGCCGGCGAGCGCCACCGTCCACTGCGCGAGCAGGTCCCCGAGGGCGGTCTCGCGCTGCCGGATCGGGGCCACGTGCAGCTCTCCCAGGGTCGCACCCCGCAGCGTGTCGACGAGCCGGCCCGCTCCCCGCGCCGCCTCCACCGGGAGGGTGGCCGCGAAGGCGAGCACCGCACCCAGCGCGAGCTCCGAGGCCGCGACCTCGAGGAAGGGTCGGCCCGGGGGAAGGCCCGCTCCCGCGGTCCGGGCCACCGCGCCCAGGGTGAGGGCGAGCGCCGCGCGCGCCACCGGAGGGAGAACCGGTCCGCCGAGGAAAGGGGACAGCGCCACCACCGGGATCAGGCGGAGCGAGCAGGCGCCCAGGTCGAGCGCGGCGGCGGCCACGGCGCCGAGGTCGATGGGGCCGCTCATGGAGGCAGGCGCAGCGCAGCCTCGAGGCAGGCCTGCCCGAAGCGCGCCAGTCGCGCGGCGGCCCATGGTGCGGCCAGGCCGGTCGCCACCAGGACGGCGGCCAGGCGGGGAACCGCCCCGAGCGAGTGGTCCTGGATCTGGGTCGCCGCCTGGAGAGCGCCGGAGACGAGGCCGACGAGGAGCGCCGCTGCGAGAGGCGGCGCCGAGACCACCAGGGCGACCAGGAGCGCCTCGCGGCCGGCGGTCAGGACGCTCGGATCCAGGTCGTCCTCAGCGGAGGTAGCCGGCGGCAAGTCCCCGGGCGAGCAGGCCGAAGCCGTCGACCGCGACGAGCAGGAGCAGCTTGAAGGGGAGGGCGACGGCCGTCGGCGAGAGCTGGGTGAGCCCGAGCGAGAGCAGCACGTTCGCCACGGCCAGGTCGACGACGAGGAAGGGGAGGAACACCAGGAACCCGATGGTGAAGGCGCGACGGAGCTCGGAGACGACGAAGGCCGGCGCGAGGACGCGGAAGTCCTCCGTGCCGTCGGCCGAGGCAGCGATTCCCCCCGCGCGCGCCGCCAGGTCGGCGAAGGCGCGCCGGTCGGACGGAGCGGCGAAGCGGGCCAGGAAGGCCCGCAGCGGCTCGGCGGCCCTCGAGGCGGCGGCGAGAGTCTCCTCCGGGCCGCGAGGCGGAGGGCCCTCCTTCCAGCGTTCCCGGCAGGCCTCCGCGACCGGCTGCATGACGAGCAAGGTGACGAGCAGCGCCAGTCCGGTCACCGCTGCGTTGGGCGGGACCTGGGGCGCGCCGAGCGCGGAGCGGAGCACGGAGAGGACGACCACCACCTTCAGGAAGGAGGTGAGCGTGACGATCGCGAGGGGAGCGAGCGCCAGGGCTCCGAGGAGGAGCAGCAGCTCCAGGGGGCGCTCGCCCGGCAGCGCCTGCGCGAGGGCCGGTGCGATCATGGCGGGCCCGTTCGTCCGAGGCGGGAGAGGAGCCGGACGCCCTCGCGCCCGAAGCCGACGAGGAACGCCTCCCCGTGTGCGCGGACGAGGGCGACGCCCGCGTCGCGACCCAGCCAGGCCCGGGACGTCACCTCCAGGGCCCCGTCGCCCGGATGCGCCCCCCGCCGGCGCCGGACGAGCGCCCCGGCGAGCGCGAGCGCCCCGATCAGGGCCGACGCCCGCATCGCGCTGGCCGGGGCCTCGCCGCAGGAGGCGAGGAGGGCGACCGGTGCGAGCGACGCGGCCCGGCGCAGGAACGGGCGCCTCACGGTGCAGGCTCCAGGGCGAGGATGCGCACCCCCACGGCCCCGTCCACCTCCACGAGCTCGCCGTGGGCGACGGTGCGCTCGCCGATCCGGAGCGCGACCCGTCCGTCGCGGTCGAGCCCCAGCAGGAGCAGGGCCCCCGGGGCGATCCGGGCCACGTCGCGGAGCGGAACGGGCACCGACGCCAGCTCCACGTCCAGGACGACGGGCAGGTCCTCCGCTTCCAGCTCGTTTCGGTCCAAGGCCACCTCCGTCACCTCGAGGGAATCACCGTCGAGCCGGCCGGTCGCGGAGAGCCCGCCGCGAAGGCGGAGCGTGGCCCGCTCGCCGGGAGCCGTGTCGAGGACGAGGACGTCGCCCTCCCGGAACGACGCGAGCTCGGAGGGCGGAAGACACGTCGACCCGCTCCGGAGCGATCCCGGCACGGCGACGCTCGGCGAGATGCCCGGGCAGCTCGACGGTCCGGGAGAGGGCGCGGAGCGCGTCGCCGGGAAGGACCAGCAGGGCTCTCCCCTCCGTTCCGGCCGCGGCGATGGTGAGCTCCACGCAGAGCGGGCGAGCCGGCGCGCCCTCCCGGATCCCCAGGCGAGGAGCCAGGGCGGTCTCGACGTCGGTCTCGGCCGCCATCCCGTCGAGCGCACCGAGGACGGCCAGCTCGACGACGGCGCGGGCGGCCGGCGGAGATCGAGGTGGCGACGGGGGCGCGAGGCGTGGCGCCTGCGACGCGCTCGGCCAGCCGGGACGCGAAGCCGCAATCGACCAGGAGAGAGGCCTGCCCGGCCAGCGCCGTGAGCTCGAGCGGGACGAGCGCGGAGGCGCCCGGCTCCGGTACGCCCGGAAGGAGGCGGCCGCGAACGGACACCTCCCCTCCCAGGACGGACGCGAGACCGGTCGCAGCCGAGCGAGCGACCCGCTCGCCGAGGACCCGCAGCGCCCCGCCGACCTCTGCCAGCCCCGGGGAAACCGTTCGCAGCTCGAAGGGAAGCACGTCCGTTCCGGGAAAGCACCCTCCATGCCGGGGGAGTCGCCCCGGGCTCTCCGACGCCGAGGCGCCCGGCCCGGTCCGCCTCGCGTACGGCAGTCTGCTCGACGGACCCTGGCTCTCCGCCCGTCCGCTCGCCGTTCCGGGTCGATCCCAGCGCCAGCGCGAGCTGCCTCAGTCGATCGCACCGGGCGGCGGAGAGCTGCGCGCGACCTCGGGAGGTCCGACCCCGAGGTGGCGATCGAGCACGCGGGCGGCCCGGTCGGGCACCAGGGTCGCGGCCAGCGCGACGACGCGAAGAGGGGCGTTCACGGAGCGTCGGCTCTCCGGCGGCCGAGCGTGAGCGCGCCGGCGCCGCAGATCACCGCGAGCGCCAGCGCGGAACCCGCCAGCCAGGATCGCGACACCGGGCGCTCCGGCGGGAGTGGAGGGGGCGGAGCCGACTCGGAGATCACGACGGCGACCCCGGCCGGCTCCAGCCCCTCGGCCGCGCCGGACACGAGCCGGCGCAGCCCGTCGGACTGTTCCTCGAGGCGCCCTCGCGCCCCGGGGGCGCACTTCACCAGGACGGAGGCGCGAGGCGTCCGCCGCGCTTCCGGGCGGAGCGGATCGGGCACGGGCAGGGCGAGGTGGACGCGCGCGGAGACGACGCCGTCGAGCGCCTCGACGGTTCGCGAGAGCTCGCCCGACAGCGCGTGAAGGTAGCGGGCGTGCTCCTCGAGGGGAGAGGGGACGAGCCCGGCGCTCCCGAAGAGATCCGCGAACCCCGGGGCTCGCGCGCGGGGAAGGTCCCTGGACGAGAGCACGCCGCGGGCGCGAGGCGCCTCGACGTGCCGGACGGCCACCTCGAAGCTGGTCTCGTCGCCCGCGTCCCGCGCCTTCCGCGCGGTGACACCCGCGTCGCCGAGCGCGACGAGGACCTGGTTCGCCTGGCCCTCGTCGAGGCGGTGGAGGATCACCTCGTCGCCGCAGGCCGAGGTCGCCGCGAGGACGGCGAGGGAGAGGAGCCGTCGCGGAGCGGTCATACCTGGGCCTGGAGGGCCTGGCGGAGCCCCTGGACCCCGTGCTCGACCGCCCGGGACGCGAGCTCCACCGACTGCGCGAAGCGGTGGGCGTCGGACTGGAGCAGGAGGAGCTCCTGGGCGCTGAACGACCGGCCGCGCCGGGCCTCGGCGAGCATGCCGTCGAGCCGGGCCCGGGCCCGCTCGATCTCCCCGAGCGGGGCCGCCCAGCCCGCCGCCTGGGGGCCGGCCGGAAGCGGCGCGCGGCGCGACGGGGGCGCGGAGAAGAGGTCCCGGCGGAGGACCGCCACCGGGGCTGGCGCCACGGGAGCGGCCTTCGCGGTGAGATCGACGACGCGGAGCGGCGCGACGGGGTTCACTGGACGTTCTGGATGGCCGCGCGGGCCGCGTCGTGCCGGACCTTCATCACGTTGGAGAGGGCGGTGAACTCCCGCGTCTCCCGCTGGAGCCGCTCCTGCAGCTCGAGGTAGCGCAGGTTGAAGCTCTGCCCCTCCTGCTGGAGGAGGCGGGCGGCCTCGAAGGAGTCGCCGCTCCCCGAGCCGGCGACGGTGCCCGGAGACGCCGCCGGCGGGGCGGCGCGCGCCCCGCTCTCCGAGCCCCTGCGTCGCGCCGCGGACCGCTCCGGCCAGGATCATCCCGGCGGGAGCGAGCGGGGCGAGGAGCCCCGCCGCCGCGGAGAGCCCCTCGGCGGCGCCTGCCGCGGCCGCGCGGAGGGTGGCTCCGAAGCTCGAGGGCGCGGTCTTTCGATCCGCGGTGGGTGCGACCATGACCGTCGTGATGGGTTCCATGTGGACGACCTCCTGTGGGCGGCCTGGAGCATCCCGCGTGCCGCGCCGGAGGCCGGAAAGCCCCTGCGTCCCGGCCGTCCGGGCGTCCGCGCCGTCGCCGCCCGTCCGCGCCGCGGCCCGTGCTAGCCTTCGCACGTGACGCGCGAATCCCTCCGCCGCCTCTCCGATCAGCTGATCGCGATCCAGCGTCCCATCCGCATCCTGAAGGCCATCAACTGGGGGCCGCGCGTCCACGCCCAGTTCTTCAAGGCCGACTGCCGCGAGCTGCCCCGGCCCGAGTACGCGCCGCTCGGCTACGACGTGAAGGACAAGCTCCGCGAGCTGCGCGAGCTGCGGCGGCACATCCGGGGGAAGAACCCGGTGGAGGAGCTGCTCCGGGAGAAGTGCGACGAGTTCGCGCTCGTCGCCGAGATGCTCGCCGCCCGGGGCACCCGCCGCTTCTACGATCTCTCCCGCCGCATCTTCGGCGACCCCCGCGACCGCTTCCCCGACGTGCAGGCCGACAACCTGGCCATCGCCCGGCTCTGGGCGTCGCGTCCGCGGGCCCGCGACGAGGAGCAGAGCCTCTCCGCAGAGAAGGCCGCCCGCCTCGTCCACGAGATTCTGCGACCCGCTCCTGGGCGGGCAGGTGAGGGTGACGGTGCGGTCCCGCCTCACCGCCAACGCCGCCGCGGGGGCGACCCGCATCACGCTCAAGAAGGGGGCGCGCTTCTCCCCCCGCCAGGTGCGCGCGCTGGCCCACCACGAGGGGCTCTGGCACGTCCTCACCTCGCTGAACGGCTTCCGGCAGCCGGTGCTCACGGTCCTCGGGGTGGGGCTGGCCCGGCACACCGAGTCGCAGGAGGGCGGGGGGATCGTCGCCGAGTACCTGACCGGCAACATCACCGACGAGCGCTACATCGAGCTGGGCGAGCGGACCATCGCCATCGACATGGCCGCGCGCGGCGCCGACTTCCTCGAGGTCTACCGCTACCTGCTCGCGCGCTTCGCGCCGCCCAAGGCCGCCCAGATGGCGGAGCGGGTCTTCCGCGGGGGCGTGGTCGAGGGAGGCGCGCCGTTCACGAAGGACGCCGCCTACCAGCGAGGCTACTGCCGGACCTTCAACTTCCTCCGCGCCGCGCTCGAGCAGCGCGACCTCGATCTCGTTCGCTCCTTCCTGGCGGGCAAGATGAGCGTCGATCACGCCGCGCTGGTGCGCGAGCTGGTGGACGAGGGGCTCGTGGTGGGCCCGGTGTACCTGCCCGAGTGGTTCATCGACGTCGACCGGCTGAACGCCATCGCCACCCATTCGGTGACCATGAACCGGTTCAGCCTCCCCAAGGTGAGCCGGTACTACGAGCGGCGCCGGGCCGGCGTCGCCGCCCGGTCGGCCCGGATGCGCGCCACCGACGCGCTGGTCGAGGACGAGCTCGCTCCCCGGCCCGTCGTCGGGGAGGACGAGGGCGACGGGAGCGAGTAGGGGAGGCGGGCGCCCCGGGGCGAGCCCGCGGGCTCAGCCCACCGCGGCGCCGAAGAGGTGTCCCACCGCCCAGGTGGCGCCGGCCGCGAGCGCCGCGAGCCCCACCATCCGCGCGGCCGACTTCCAGGCGGGCGTGCCGGCCAGGAAGCCGACGAGCGATCCCACCCCGGCCAGCACCACGCCCGCCGCGGCCGAGGACACCACCGCCGCCGTCGTCCCCTTCAGGAAGAGGAACGGGATGACCGGGATGGTGGCGCCCACCGCGAAGGTGGCGAAGCTCGACCCGGCGGCGCCCCAGGGCGAGCCCAGGTCATCGGGGTCGAGCCCCAGCTCCTCGCGCACCAGCGTGTCGAGGGCGTGCTCCGGGTTCTTGAGCAGCTCCGCGGCGATGCGCGCGGCCTGCTCCGCCGAGAGCCCCTTCTGCTGGAAGATGAGCGCCAGCTCGGCGGTCTCCTCCTCCGGCGCCTCGGCCAGCTCCCGTCGCTCGAGCTCCACCTGGCGGGCCAGGATGTCGCGCTGGGAGGCGACCGACGTGAACTCTCCCACCGCCATCGAGAACGCGCCGGCGAGCAGCCCGGCGAAGCCGGTGACCACCAGCGTGTGGGACTCGGCGCCCGCGCCGGCGACGCCGAGCACGAGGGAGAGGTTCGAGAGCAGGCCGTCGTTCACGCCGAAGATGGCGGCGCGCAGCGACCCGCCGCGCCCGCCCCGGTGCCAGCCCTCGCGGGTGGCGATGGCGGCGCGGGCCTCGAGGGGGCGGCTGCCGCCCAGGCCGGTGAGGACCTGCTGGTGGGCCCGCTCCTCGGCGGCCATGGGCGCGGCCTCGGCCCCCTGGCGAGCGTACTTGTCGGCGTCGCCGGCCTCGTTGGCCACGACGTAGGGGATGACCGCGTCGGTGCCGAGCCGCCGGGCCAGCCAGATGAGCGTGCGGACCCGGGAGGAGGGGCGGTCCGGGGGAACGTGGACCCCCTCCTTCTCCAGCTTGTCGAGCCAGACCTTGGCGTGGCGGCGCTCGCCGTGCGCCAGCTCGGCGAAGCTGGCCGCGCGGTCGGGGTTCTTCTCCACCTCGGCGAGCCCCTCGTAGAGCGCCGCGCCGTCCCGCTCGTCCTGCAGGTTCTGCAGCCAGACGTCCGTTCGAGCCGCCATGGCCAGGGAATGTAGCGCGGCGCGGCGGGTTTCGTGTAGAAACGTAGCTCTTTCGAGACCTTCGGTGCAGATCCTCCGCTCAAACGACCCCGACTTCGACGTCCACTGGAAGCGGCTCTGCGCCCGCGGCTCGGAGGAGGACGAGGCCGGCGTCGGCCAGGCCGCCGGCGCCATCGTGGCCGACGTCCGGGCGCGCGGCGACGAGGCCCTCCTCGAGTACACCCGGCGGTTCGACGGGTGGAAGCCGCGCACGGCGGCCGACCTGGTGGCCGGGAAGGCGGACCTCGCGGCGGCCTGGCGTTCCCTGCCGGCAGCCGGGCGGAAGGCGCTGCGCGTGGCCGCCGACCGGATCGAGGCCTTCCACCGCCGCGAGACCGACGCGGTCGTGCCCCCGTACCGGGACAAGCTCGGCGCCCGGCTCGGCCAGGTGTCGCGCCCGCTCGCCCGGGTCGGCCTCTACGTGCCCGGCGGGACGGCCCGCTATCCCTCGAGCGTCCTCATGACCGCCATCCCGGCCCGCGTCGCCGGCGTGGCCGAGGTCGTGGCGGTCTCGCCCGCCGACCGCGCCACCGGCGACGTCGACGCCTGGACGCTCGCCGCCTGCCACGTGTCCGGGGTCTCCCGGCTCTTCCGGGTGGGTGGGGCCCAGGCCGTGGCCGCGCTGGCGCACGGAACCCGCACCATCCCGGCGGTCGACAAGATCTGCGGCCCGGGCAACGCCTACGTGGCCGCGGCCAAGCGGCTCGTCTTCGGCACGGTCGACATCGACATGATCGCCGGGCCCTCCGAGGTCCTGGTCCTCGCCGACGCCCACGCCAGCCCGGTCGAGGCGGCGGCCGACCTGCTCGCCCAGGCCGAGCACGACCCGCGCGCGGTGTCGGTGCTGGTGGCCACGAGCGAGGCGGTGGCCCAGGCCACCTACGTCGAGGTCATGCGCCAGCTCCGCGGGCTGCCGCGCGAGGAGATCGCGCGCCGCTCCATCGCCGACCGCGGCGCCATCGTGCTCGCGCACGGGCTCGCACAGGCCGTGAAGCTGGCCGACGCCTTCGCGCCCGAGCACCTGGTGCTGCTGGTGAAGGACGCCGCCCGGCTCGTGCCGCGGCTGTCCCGGGCCGGCGCGGTCTTCGTGGGGAGCCTCACGCCGGAGGCCATCGGCGACTACGTGGCCGGACCCAGCCACGTGCTCCCCACCGCCGGCACCGCCCGATTCGCCTCGCCGCTCTCGGTCGCCACCTTCCGGCGGCGCATGAGCGTGGTGGAGATGAGCCCGGGCTCGCTCGCCGCGCTCGCGCCGGTGGTCGAGGCCCTGGCCGCGGCCGAGGGGCTCGAGGCCCACGCGCGCGCGGTCCGCGTCCGCCTGTCCGGCCGAACCGAACGAAAGGCGCGCCGCCCGGCGCGAAGGGGTTGATCATGGCGGCTCGCAAGTCCCGCAGCGCGAAGCCCATCCCCCGCCGCGGCGCCGTCGCGCGGAAGACCCGCGAGACCGACGTGGACGTGGCCCTCGGGCTCGAGGGCGGCCAGGTCACCGCCGAGACCGGCGTCCCCTTCTTCGACCACATGCTCGACCAGCTCGGGCGCCACGGGGGCCTCTCGCTCGCGGTGAAGGCGGCCGGCGACCTCCACGTCGACGCGCACCACACCGTCGAGGACGTGGGCATCGCCATCGGCGAGGCGCTCCGGCAGGCCACCGCCGACAAGGCCGGGCTCGCCCGCTACGGCCACGCCGTCGTCCCGCTCGACGAGGCGCTGGTGGAGGCGGTGGTCGACCTCTCCGGGCGGCCGCACCTCACCTGGAACGCGAAGCTCCCCTCCGGGAAGCGCTTCATCGGCGCCTACGACGTCGACCTCACCCAGGACTTCTTCCAGGCGCTCGTGAACCACGCCCGCATCACGCTCCACGTGAACGTGCGCCAGGGCCGCAACCTCCACCACGTGGTCGAGGCCATCTTCAAGTCGACGGCCCGCGCCCTGCGCGCGGCCCTGCGCCGCGAGGGGGACGGGATCCCGTCCACGAAGGGCGTGCTGTGAGCCGAGGCGTCATCGCGCTCGTCGACTACGGCGCGGGCAACCTCCGGTCGGTGGAGAACGCGCTCCGCGCGGTGGGGGCCGAGGTCCAGGTCACCCACGATCCGGACGAGGTCCGCCGGGCCGGGCGCATCGTCGTGCCCGGCCAGGGATCCATGCCGGCCTGCGCGGAGGCCATGCGCGCGAGCGGGGTCGCCGACGCGCTCGTCGAGGCGCTGGGGCGGGGCGCGCGGATGCTCGGCATCTGCGTGGGGCTTCAAGTGCTGTTCGAGCGGGGCGAGGAGGCGGGCGGGGCCCGCGGGCTCGGCATCCTCCCCGGGACGATTGCGCGCCTGCCGGCGAGCGTGAAGCTCCCGAACATCGGCTGGTCGCCGGTGCGGGCGGTGGGCTCGCACCACCCCATCTTCGCGCCCATCGACGGTCAGTACGTCTACTTCGCGCACTCCTACGCCGCGCCCGCCGACGCCGAGGGAGTCGAGCTCCTGGCCGAGCACGGGCGGCCGTACTGCGCGGCGCTCGCCCGCGGCGACCTCTTCGCGGTCCAGTTCCACCCGGAGAAGAGCCAGAAGGTGGGCCTGGCCTTCCTCGATCGATTCGTGAGGCTCTGATCCATGCTCGTCATCCCCGCCATCGACCTCATGGACGGAAAGGTCGTCCGCCTCGCCCGCGGCGACTTCGCGTCCCGCACCACCTACTCGGATCGCCCGGCCGAGTTCGCCGAGGCCTTCCGGAAGGCCGGCGCCCGCCGGGTCCACGTCGTCGACCTCGACGGCGCCCGGGCCGGGCGCCCGGTGAACACCGACGTGGTGCGCGCGATCGTGGCCACCGGCGTCGAGGTGGAGCTGGGCGGGGGCCTGCGCACCATCGAGGCCGTCGAGCAGGCCATCGCCATGGGCGTGAGCTTCGTCGTGCTGGGGACCGCCGCGGTGGAGCGCCTCGACCTCGTCACCGAGGCCTGCCGGCGCTTCCCGGGCCGGGTGGTGGCGGGCATCGACGCCCGCGACGGCGAGGTCAAGGTGGCCGGCTGGGAGCAGGGAACCGGCCTGCCCGCCGTCGACGTGGCCCGGCGCGTGGCCGGCGCCGGCGTGACGCTCGTCGAGTACACCGACGTGGCGCGCGACGGCATGTTCACCGGCGTCGACGCGGCGGGCGCGGCGCGCCTCCAGGCCGAGGCCGGGGTGAGGGTGGTGGCGAGCGGCGGCGTGGCCTCGCTGGCCGACGTGGGCGCCTGCAAGGCCGCCGGGCTGGCCGGGGTCATCGTGGGGAAGGCCCTGTACGAGAAGCGGATGGACCTGGCCGAGGCCCTCGGCGTGGCGGAGGGTTAGGATCCGGCCATGCCCGCCAAGCGGATCATCCCCTGCCTCGACGTGAAGGGCGGACGCGTCGTGAAGGGCGTGAACTTCCTGAACCTGCGCGACGCCGGCGACCCCGTCGAGGCCGCGGCCCGGTACGACGCGCAGGGCGCCGACGAGGTCACCTACCTCGACATCGCCGCCACGCTGGAGAACCGGGGCACGCTCCTCGACCTGGTCTCGCGCACGGCGGCCTGCGTCTTCGCCCCGCTGACGGTGGGCGGCGGCGTGCGCAGCGAGGAGGACTTCGTGGCGCTGCTCCGCGCCGGGGCCGACAAGGTGAGCGTGAACTCCTCGGCGGTGGCCGACCCCGAGCTGGTGGACCGGCTCTCCGCCGTGGCGGGCGCTCAGGCGCTCGTGGTGGCCGTCGACGTGAAGCGTCGCCCGGGCAAGCGCCCCACCGAGTGGGAGGTGCACGTGGCCGGCGGCTCGAAGCCCACCGGGCGGGAGGGTATCGCCTGGGTGCGCGAGGTGGCGCGACGGGGCGCCGGCGAGATCCTGCTCACCAGCATGGACCGGGACGGGACCCGCGCCGGGTACGACCTGGAGCTGCTGGAGCGGGTCTGCGGCGAGGTCTCGGTGCCGGTCATCGCCTCCGGCGGGGTGGGGTCGCTCGAGCACCTCGCCGAGGGGCTCCGCTTCGCCGACGCGGCGCTGGCCGCCTCCATCTTCCACGACGGGCAGCACACGGTGGGAGAGGCGAAGCGCTACCTGGCCGAGCGCGGCATCGAGGTGCGGCCGTGAGCGGCGCCCCCGGCGTGGTCGAGGTCCCGCTCGAGGCCATCCGGTTCGACGAGCGCGGCCTCGTGCCGGTGATCGCGCAGGAGCTCGACGGGACGGTGCTCATGCTCGCCTGGGCGAACCGCGAGGCGCTCGAGGCGACCGCCCGCACGGGGCGGGCCCATTACTGGTCGCGCAGCCGGCGCGAGCTCTGGCGCAAGGGCGACACGAGCGGCCACGTGCAGGTGGTGGAGGAGGTCCGCACGGATTGCGACGGCGACGCGGTGCTGTACCGCGTCCGGCAGACCGGGCCGGCCTGCCACGAGGGGAAGCGCAGCTGCTTCGATCCCGCGCCCTGAGGGGCGCCCGGAGGAACCATGGCGAACGAGCAATTCCTGGCCCAGCTCTGGGCGACGATCGAGTCCCGGAAGGCGGACGCCGGCCCGGAGAAGAGCTACACCCGCGAGCTGCTCGCGAACCCCTCCAAGGCCCGCAAGAAGGTGGCGGAGGAGGCCCACGAGGTGAACGAGGCCCACCAGGCGCTGCTGGCCGGCCAGGACACCAAGGACCACCTGGCCCACGAGGCGGCCGATCTGCTCTACCACCTGTTCGTGATCCTGGCCTCGGCCGACGTGACCCCCGCCGAGGTGTACGCCGTGCTGGAGACCCGCCACCTCCAGAAGCCGGGCCGTCCGGCCAAATCCCCTTGACACTCAGGGGTTTTCCCCCTAAACGAGCGCATTCAGCCATCGTCCGAGCCGGGTGAATCCACGCCCGGCTCCACGTCTTTCCAGACCCTTATCCGCTTGTTTCGCGAGAGGTACGCATGACGGGAGTGCGAGTCAAGGAGGGCGAGTCCTTCGAGAACGCCATGAAGCGTTTCAAGAAGGCTTGCGAGAAGGCCGGGATCCTCTCCGAGGTCCGCAAGCGCGAGCACTACGAGAAGCCCAGCGTGAAGCGGAAGAAGAAGGCGCTCGCCGCGAAGAAGCGCGCCATGAAGAAGGCGCGGAAGACCTGGTAGCAGCAGCGCCCGGGAGGAACGGCATGGCGCTCCGCGAGAAGCTCGACGAGGACCTGAAGGCGGCCATGCGCGCCAAGGATTCCCTGCGCATGAACACCGTGCGGGGCCTGAAGAGCGCCATCAAGTACCGCGAGATCGAGCTCATGAAGCCGCTCGACGACGCGGGGATCCTGGGCGTGGTGGCCACCGAGATCAAGCGCCGGCGCGACTCGGTGGAGCAGTACAAGGCCGGCAACCGGGCGGACCTGGCCGACAAGGAAGAGGCCGAGCTCCGCATCCTGCAGGAGTTCCTCCCCCAGCAGCTGTCCCAGGCGGAGCTCGAGGCGAAGGTCGATCAGGTGATCGGCCAGGTGGGCGCCAAGGGCCCGAAGGACATGGGGGCGGTCATGAAGGCGCTCCTGCCCGACGTGCAGGGACGCGCCGACGGCAAGGTGGTGAGCGAGCTCGTCAAGCAACGCCTGGCGGGGCGCTAGCACGCCGGCGGGGCGCGACCGGCGAGGATGATCCCGGATTCCATCATCGAGGAGATCCGGAACCGGACGGACGTGGTGGCGGTCATCGGCCGCCACGTCGACCTCCAGAAGTCGGGACGGACGTGGAAGGGCTGTTGCCCGTTTCACGGGGAGAAGACGCCGAGCTTCCACGTGTACCCGGAGGACAGGCACTTCAAGTGCTACGGCTGCGGTGAGTACGGCGACGTCTTCAAGTTCCTGCAGAAGCTCGAGGGAAAGGAGTTCCCCGAAGTGGTGAGGGCCCTGGCAGCCGAGGCAGGCGTGGAGATCCCGGAGGAGGCCGTCGAGGACTCCGCCGAGAACCGCCGCCGGCGCAAGGAGCGCGCGGAGGCGGTCGCCGCCTGCGACGCGGCCGCCCGCTACTGGCAGGCGCGGCTCTGGAGCCCCCACGGGGAGGCCGGACGGGCCTACCTCGCCTCCCGCGGCGTCGCCGACGAGGAGGCGAGGCGCTTCAAGCTGGGCATCGCCGCCTCCGAGTGGAACGACCTGCCCCCGCGGCTGGCGCAGAAGGAGATCTCGCTTCCCTCCATCGACCGGGCCGGCCTCCGCGTGCCCAGCGACCGCGGCGGCTACGACCGCTTCCGCGGCCGGCTCATGTTCCCCATCGCCGCCCTCGACGGCCAGATCATCGGCTTCGGGGCCCGGGCCATGGGGGACGAGAAGGGCGCCAAGTACATCAACACGCCGGAGACCGTGCTCTACAAGAAGAGCCGGGTGCTCTACGGCCTCGACCTGGCCCGCGAGAGCATCCGCAAGACCCGGTCGGCGGTGCTGGTCGAGGGATACTTCGACGTGATCGGCCTCCACCAGGCCGGCGTCCGGAACGCGGTGGCGGTGTGCGGCACCGCGCTCACCCCCGAGCACCTCGAGCTGCTCGAGCGGTGCGACTGCCGCGAGGTGGTGATCCTCTTCGACGGGGACGTGGCCGGCCTCGCGGCGCCCGCGAAGGCGGCCCAGGTGCTGCTCCCCTCCAGCGTCTCGGGCAAGGTCGCGGTCCTGCCCTCCGACGCCGGCAAGGTGGACCCCGACGACTTCGCCCGGGCCCACGGCAAGGAGGGGGTCGACGCGCTGCTCGCCTCGGCCATCCCGCTCACCGACTTCCTGATCCTGCGGGCCATCGACCGCCACTGCGCGGGCAACGCCCCGGACGCGCCGGTGGAGGCCAAGCTGGCCGCCGTGCGCGAGCTGGCTCCGCTCGTGCGCCTCGCGCCCGAGGGGCTCGCCCGCAGCACCTTCGAGGAGCGCATCGCCCGCCGCCTGGAGCTCGACCTCGGGGCGCTGCGGGACGAGATCCAGGGGCGCCCCCGCGGCGCCCCCCCGGCTCCGGAGCGAAAGGTGCGCCCCCCGTCCGGTCCGCGCGTGGCGGTCCTGCTTCCCGGGCCCGCCGTGGACGCGCTGGGCATCCTGGTCGGCCACCCGGCGCTCGCGCCCGTGGCCGCCGAGGAGGACCTGGCCCGCCTCTTCCCCGAGGGGCCTCTCGCCGACCTGGTCCGCGACCTGTGCCGGGACCCGATCCCGCTCGAGGCGGTCCTGGCCCGGCTGGAGCCGGACGCCGACGCCCGGGTGGGCCAGCGGATCCGGGCCCTCGCCGGTCCCGCCACCCCTCACCCCGAGGCCGCCGAGCGGGAGCTCCGCCGCGCCGTGGTGGAGGCCAAGATCGAGGGCATCCGCCGGGACCTCTCGCGCCTGGAGGCGCTGGTGGCCCGGGCCGGGGCCGCCGGAGCCGACGATTCGACCCGGGAGTACCTGACCCTCCAGAGGCGCCGCCTCGACCTGGAAAAGCGGCGAGAGGAGCTGCGCCGGTCGTGACGAGAATCTGCGAGATGGGCGCGCCCCACCGCGTTAGAAATCCCCAAGCCCGCCCGGGAAACCGGAGGAGCCCCCCAAGATCATGAAGAAGCCGAAGAAGATCCAGAAGAAGGACGCGAAGCCGAAGGCCCCGGCCCCGAAGGCCGAGAAGAAGGCCCCGGCGAAGCCCAAGGCGCCCGTCAAGGTCGCCTCCGCCAAGGCTGCGCCGGCCAAGGCTGCCCCCGTGAAGGGGCCCGCCGCGAAGGGCCCCGCCGCCAAGGTCCCGGCCCCTGCGCCGAAGGCGCCCGCCAAGCCCGAGAAGAAGGGCGCCGCTCCCGCCAAGGCCGCGCCAAGGAAGCCCCGCTCCGCATCGAGAGGAAGCCCGGCCGGAAGGGCGGGCGCGACGACCGGGACCGCAAGCACGGCCTCTCGGACGAGGAGCGCGAGGCAGGCGAGGAGGAGAAGGACGAGGTCGAGAGCGAGGAGACCGCCGAGGTCGAGGCCGACGACGAGGACGAGGCCGACGATCTCGACGTCACCGAGCGCACCGAGGTCAAGGCGCTCATGGAGCGCGGCCGCGAGAAGGGCTTCCTCACGTACGAGGAGGTCAACGACGCGCTCCCCTCCGACATCGTGTCCTCCGACCAGATCGACGACGTCATGTCGATGTTCGGCGAGCACGACATCGAGGTGGTCGACGACGCCAAGAAGATGAAGCTCCCGGACAAGCCGCCGGAGCCCGAGGCCAAGACCGCCGCCGAGGAGGAGAAGGAGGAGGAGGAGGACGCCGGGTACGGGAAGTCGAACGACCCGGTCCGGATGTACCTCCGCAAGATGGGCTCGGTCTCCCTGCTCACCCGCGAGGGCGAGGTGGAGATCGCCAAGCGCATCGAGTCCGGCGAGAAGTCGGTGCTCACCTCCGTGCTGGCGTCGCAGCTCGCCATCAAGGAGATCCTCGACCTGGGCGAGCGGCTCAAGAAGGGCAAGATCCGCGTCCGCGAGATCATCAAGGACGCGGGCGAGGAGCCCGCCGCCGGAGCCGAGGCCGAGGTCGAGACCGAGGAGGAGGTCGAGGTCGAGGAGGCCGCCGAGGGAGCCGCCGCCGAGGGGGCCGAGGGCGAGGCCGCCGTGCCCGCGCTTCCCAAGGAGGAGGAGCGGAAGGTCGAGCAGGTCCTCAAGCACATCGAGAAGATCGACAAGCTGGTGCGGGAGGTGACCCGCCACCGCGAGATGCTCGAGCAGAAGAAGCTCACCGACACCAAGCGGCGCGAGATCCGCGAGGAGATCAAGGCCTGCGAGTCGCAGATGGTCGACGCCCTGGAGGACATCGGGCTCAACAAGAAGACCATCGACCGGATCGTCCTGCGGCTGAAGGGGCTCATCAAGCGCGTGGAGGAGTCGGAGCGCGAGCTCTTCGAGCTCGAGCGCGCCCACCGCATGCCGATGCGGGACTTGAAGAAGCTCATCTCCGAGGCCCGTTCCGACGACGCGGCCCGGAAGAAGGCCGCCCGGCGCCTGGGGCTCACGCCCGAGGAGATCGAGGAGGTCGACCGGATCATCCGCGCCGCCCGCCGCAAGATCCAGCGCGTCGAGGAGGAGGCCATGCTCCCCGTCGAGGACCTGCGCCGCACCTACCGCGCGCTGGCCGAGGGCGAGCACGCCGCCGAGCGGGCCAAGACCGAGCTGGTCGAGGCCAACCTCCGCCTGGTGGTCTCCATCGCCAAGAAGTACACGAACCGCGGCCTGCAGTTCCTGGACCTGATCCAGGAGGGCAACATCGGCCTCATGAAGGCCGTCGACAAGTTCGAGTACAAGCGCGGCTACAAGTTCTCGACCTACGCCACCTGGTGGATCCGGCAGGCCATCACCCGCGCCATCGCCGACCAGGCCCGCACCATCCGCATCCCGGTGCACATGATCGAGACCATCAACAAGCTCATCCGGACCTCCCGGTACCTGGTCCAGGAGCTGGGTCGCGAGCCCACCCCGGAGGAGATCGCCGAGAAGATGGAGCTGCCGCTCGACAAGGTCCGCAAGGTCCTCAAGATCGCCAAGGAGCCCATCTCGCTCGAGACCCCCATCGGCGAGGAGGAGGACAGCCACCTCGGCGACTTCATCGAGGACAAGGCCATCGTCTCCCCGTCCGACGCGGTCATCAACATGAACCTGGCCGAGCAGACGCGGAAGGTGCTCGCCACCCTCACGCCGCGCGAGGAGAAGGTCCTCCGCATGCGCTTCGGCATCGGGGAGAAGTCGGACCACACCCTCGAGGAGGTCGGGCAGGACTTCGAGGTGACCCGCGAGCGCATCCGGCAGATCGAGGCCAAGGCGCTCCGGAAGCTGCGCCACCCCAGCCGGTCCAAGCGGCTGAAGAGCTTCGTGGAGAACTAGGTGAACGCCCTCGTGACCGCGACCGTGCTAAGGAAGGGACGACGCGGTCCGGGGGCCCATAGCTCAATGGCAGAGCGGCCGGCTCATAACCGGTTCGATCCAGGTTCGAGTCCTGGTGGGCCCAACCCGCCAGCCCCGGGGTGGCTCGCCACCCAAGGAGATGTCCTTGTCGCTGCGTGAGAAGCTGAAGGCGCTGGAGGAGTTGCAGCAGGTCGACGTGGAGCTGGCCGAGGTCAAGGCCGAGGCCGAGGCGGTTCCCCGCCGGCGGGCCGAGATCGAGGCCGGGGTCGGCGAGGTCCGCAAGCTCTGGCAGGCCGAGCAGGACCGGCTGGCCGGCATCGAGCGGGAGCGCCGCAGCCAGGAACAGACCATCGCGGCCGAGCGCGACAAGGTGAAGAAGTGGGAGGGGCGCCTGGCCGAGATCCGGACGCCGCGCGAGTACGCCGCGCTCTCCCGCGAGATCGACATCGCCAAGAAGACCAACGAGTCGGTGGGCGAGCAGGCGAAGCTCCTGACCGCGCAGGGCGAGGAGATCGCCCTGAACATCGAGGCGCTCCAGGACAGGCTCGACGAGAAGGAGTCGGGCGCCCAGGAGGAGCTCGAGCTCCTGGTCGAGCGCGAGGCCGAGTACGTCTCGCGGCTCGCGGCCCTCGACGGGCGGCGCAAGGAGCTGGCCACCAAGGTGGATCCCCCGCTCCTGCAGCGCTACGAGAACATCCGCAAGCGGCGCGGCGGCATCGCGGTCACCCAGGTCGTGGGCGGCACGTGCAAGGGCTGCAACCGGCAGGTCCCGCCCCAGATGGCCATCATCCTGGTCCGGGCCAACTCCATCGAGAACTGCCCCAGCTGCAACCGCATCATCTACGTCCCGGAGGCGGTGAGCCCGGCTGCCCCGCCGGCCGCCTGAGTCGCGCCGTGGCGAAGCCCGTCCTGGCGGAGCTGCTCCGCTTCATCGCCGCGAACGAGGACCTGCCGCGCGCGCTGGCCCGCTACAAGGGCTACAACCGCGACATCCTCGGCAAGCTCATCGACGCCGCCGCCGACCGGATCGAGCAGGCCGAGCAGGTCGCCGCCGCGGCGACGCAGGCCGCCGGCTCGAAGGGCATCAAGGTCCGCAAGGTCACCGAGGTCGAGCGCGCCGCCCGCGAGTCGGCCGAGGATCTCGACGCGGCCATGAACGAGTCGAAGGCGGACCGCGACCGCAGGAAGAAGGATCGGGTCGTGGCCGCCGCCGCCGAGCGCGAGGCCGAGCGGGTCGAGGTGGCCCGTCCGGTGCGCACGCGCCTCTTCACCGATGGTGCAGCGAGGGGGAACCCCGGCCCGGCCGGCGCCGGCGCCGTGATCATCAGCCCCGAGGGGCACGTGGTCGCCAAGCTCGGCAAGTACCTGGGCGAGACCACCAACAACGTGGCCGAGTACACCGGCCTCATCCTGGGCCTGAAGCGGGCCAAGGCCATGGGCCTTCGCGAGCTCGACGTGCTGGCCGACAGCGAGCTGCTCGTGAAGCAGCTCTCCGGCGAGTACGCCGTGAAGGCCGATCACCTGCGGCCGCTCCACGACGAGGCGAAGGCCCTGCTGAAGGGCTTCGACCAGGTCGAGGTTCGCCACATCCCGCGCGAGGAGAACGTCGCCGCGGACGAGATGTCGAACCGGGCCATCGACCTGCGGCTGTAGCGAAGGGCGGGAGTCCGCGCCGCGGACCATGATTCGCCAGTCATGTGGGATTCCAGGGCGTCCGCACGGGCGCGGCTTGTGCAGACAAGACTGTCTGCTATGGAAATGAGCATGGCCACCATCGTGTTGAGAGACTTTCCAGCGGGTCTTCGGGAGCGGCTGGAGGAGCGAGCGCGCCTGCACGGGAGGAGCCTCGACGGAGAGGTGATCGCCTGCCTGGAAGCGACGCTCGGCCAGGTTCGCATCGACGTGGAGGAGGAACTGGCGAGGATCCGGAGGCACCGGGAGCAAATCGCCGCCACGACGAATGCCCGCATCACCAACGCGGAGATCGATCGAGCGAAGCGCAAGGGGCGTCCGTGATCGTTGTCGACACGAACGTACTGGCGAACCTGGTCCTGCCCGGGGAGAACACGGCTACCGTGGACAGGGTCGTGATGCGGGAACCAGAATGGGCGACTCCGCTGCTCGCGCGTTCGGAACTCCTCAACACGCTGGCGACGTGGATGCGACGGGGACTGCTCTCGCTGGAGTCCGCACTGCTGGCCGCTGATGACGCGGACGAGCGATTGAAGGGCGCCTTGCATGCGGTTCCATCCCGTGACGTGCTCGAGTTGGCCAATCGCTCGCGCTGCACCGCCTATGACTGCGAGTTCGTGGCGTTGGCGCGCCAGCTCGGCGTGCGCCTCGTCACGAGCGACAGGCAAGTCTTGGCGGCGTTTCCCGAAACAGCGATCACGCCCGAGGCCTTCGTCGCGCACTGACCGGGGGCGGCTCGTTTGCCGCCCCACGGGGCGCGTGTTACATCCCCCTTGCCGGAGCCGTCCGGACGAACGCGTCGGAACTCGTGTCCGCCGAGGAAAGTCCGGGCACCACAGGGCAGGGTGCCGGTCAACGACCGGCCGGGGTGACCCGCGGGACAGTGCCACAGAGAACAGACCGCCGAACGGCGCCGCGAGGCGCGCGTGGCAAGGGTGAAACGGTGCGGTAAGAGCGCACCGCGTCCTGGGTAACCAGGGCGGCAAGGCAAACCCCACCCGGTGCAAGAGCAAATAGGAAGGCGTCTCCGTCGAAAGACGGGGTGTCGGGCGGCTCGCCCCAGCCTTCGGGTACGGCTCGCTAGAGGCGCGCGGCAACGCGCGTCCGAGAGGAATGTTCGTCGCCGCCGGATTTCCGGCGGAACAGGACCCGGCTTACAGGACGGCTCCGGCATTTATTTAGTAAAATCAATATGTTGTGTGTCGCGATTTGCCCTGGGAGCACCCAGTGGCTCGCGAAGGTGTGCCGGGTGCACCAGTACCAGACCTTCTCCAGCTTAAAACGCTGGGGACATAGGTAACAACGAACCAGCGAGATCGGGAACGAGCGTCCGAGAGATCGGGGAGTGGTCGTCCTTCAGATGGGTGACGAGCGGCCAGGACATCGGTGAGCAGGCGTCCGACCGAGGTGTCATCCCATGTCCTCCTGGGCACACGCTTGGCCGCCTACATCTTTTGGTACCCGGAGTTGACGACGTTCACCTCGAGCTTCTCGGAGGGCAGAGAGAGCTGGGTGCTGGCCGTGTAGGTCGCGCCATCGACCAGGCTTCCCATGGTCGCGTTCATGGTGACGGGCTTGGACGGGCTCCCCAGGTAGGAGGCGACCGAGATGCCCATGAGGCGGTTCGTCGCGATGTCCATGGTGACGCCGAGTGAGTCGCCAGGGAGCTGGTAATCCTTGAACACGAGGCGAGCGACCTTGCCCGGCTGAACCGTTTCCATCGTCGCCTTCTTTGCATCGACGGCGCGCTGGATCATCGCCGGGTCCGGGGGCAGGTAGGTCTTCACGAGCGCCACCGCCTGCTTCATGGTGTCGGAGATCTCCTCCTTCTTCGACTCGACGACCTTGCCGCGCACGCCGCGCTTGTCCTTGGGGGGCGGAGGCGGTGGGGCGGCGATGGGCGTCTTCTGGACCTTGCCGTCTGCCCCGTAGAAGCAGTTCGCCTGCTTCATGGATTTCTGCTCGCCCTTCATGCTGACCGTGGTGGTCTCGACCCACTTGTAGGTTCGGAGCGCTTGCTGGCTCTGTGCCATGGACTGCTTCAGGGCTGCGACCCGCTCCGGAAGACTCTCCCCGGCGCCTCCAGCCTGGGCACGACCCAGGACGGGACCAGCCAACGCAAGAACAAGGACTGGAACGACGGCTAGCATCTTCATGGACGTCCCCTTGTGGATGGTTGCCCCAGGCTATGTCCCCAGGCGCGTGTCGCGTCCATCTTCATTTGCGCCCGTAGCTGGTCCATATGTTCTCCAAGGCATCGTGCGCCCCCCCCCAGTCCCCCTTGTCGACCGCCTTCGTCACCGCGGAGACCTTCGTGAGGGCGGCAGCCTGGGTCAAACTGTTCGTGCGCATTCGCGTGAGGTCCTTCTCCAGCAAGTCCATGGCGGCCTGCGCGTCCGGCTTGGACTTCGCGTCGACGGCCTTCACGGCGAGTTCCCAATGCTCCCTCGTCAGCTCGTCGGGGTCGCCGGGAGCCCAGGTCGGCACGGTGGCACAGCCGGCGAGGACGGCTAGAGCAAGGCCATACAGCAGGCCGAGGGTCAGTCCGCGAGTATCTGTCATCACGCTTCTCCTCTTGGATGAGTCCACCAACTTTGAGCTACGGAGCCCGGCTTCCTCATACGCCTTTCCGGGGCCAAAGCCGAAGCCATCGAGGGTTGCCAGATCCTTTTCTACCATCTTTACTGGGAGCCCTCACTCCGCGGTGATTGCCGAGTCCGTATCGAATGGGCCAGGCCCGCATTCATCGCGCGACCCCGGGTGTATAGTCCCACCTCCCAGGACGCTTGCTCGCTGGGTGAAGGTGTCCGCCATGTACCTGACCATCGCCGTCCTGTTCGCCTTCGTCTTCCTCTACGGGCTCGTCGCCGGGAAGGCCGAGGCGACGCCGATCGGTGGGGCGATGGTGTTCGTGGCCGGTGGCCTCGCCTTTGGGCCGTCGGGCCTGAACCTCCTCAGGTTCAGCGTCGGTGCGGAGGAACTGCGAATCCTGGCCGAGTTCACGCTGGCTCTGGTCCTCTTCAGCGACGCGGCCGCCGCGAACCTCCCCGTGGTCTGGCAGAATCGCCCGACGATACGGCGATTGCTGATCGTGGGCCTGCCGCTGACCATCCTGCTCGGCTGGGCCGCTGGGGCGATCCTGCTGAAGCCGCTTGGCATCCTCGAACTCGCCATCCTGGCCACGATACTGGCGCCGACCGACGCGGCCCTCGGGCTGGCGGTCGTACGCAATCAGGCCGTCCCCGTGGCGGTCCGGGAGGACCTGAACGTGGAGAGCGGCCTGAACGACGGGATCTGCGTCCCCGTGCTCCTCGCGCTCCTGGCGCTGGCTACCACTCCGGTCGCCACCGTGGGGTCCGGGTTCGCCCTGAAGCACTTCGTCGAGGAGATCGGCGTAGGCGCCCTCGTGGGGGGTGGCCTCGCCTACCTCGGCGTGCAGGCGATCCGGCTTGCTGGCCGGCGCAAATGGGGGTCGGAGATCTGGCGGCAGTTCCCCGTCATCGGTCTGGCTCTCACCTGCTTCGCGACGGCCCAGGCGCTCGGAGGGAGCGGTTTCATCGCGTGCTTCGTCGGCGGTCTCGTGGCAGGAGCCATGGCCATCGAGGAGAAGCACGAGTACCTCCTCGCCGCAGAAGGATTCGGTCGTGTGCTCAGCCTCCTCACCTGGGTGGTGTTCGGCGCGATCGTGGTGGGGCCATCGCTCTGGCGCCTCCTCACCTGGGAGGTGCTGGCGTACGCAGTCCTGAGCCTCACGGTCGTCCGGATGCTCCCCGTGTACCTTGCCCTCACCGGGCTGGGCATGCGCCGGGACGCCAAGCTGTTCATCGGCTGGTTCGGGCCACGCGGGCTCGCGAGCGTCGTCTTCGCGGTCATGGTGCTCCAGGAAAAGCTTCCGGGCAGCGAGATCCTGATCGCAACTGTCGCCTGGACGATCATCCTCAGCATCCTGGCGCATGGACTGACCGCCGGTCCGCTTTCGGCCGTGTTCGGTCGTCGAGTCGCAGCCGAGAAGGCAGCGCCCGAGATCAAGGCGATTCAGTCGTGATCGAGGGCAGGTTGGCAGGAGCTGACACATGAACACATGGCCCAGGCATCCCATCGTCTACGAGATCAACACCTGGGTGTGGCTGGGTGAGCTGGCCCGCAAGCACGGGAGGCCCGTCCACCTGGGCACGGTCCCGACCGAGGAGTGGGATGCCCTCTTCGCCCACGGATTCGACGCCCTGTGGTTCATGGGCGTCTGGGAACGGAGCCCGGCCGGGATCGAGATCTCGATGCGAAACGAGGGCCTTCTCGCGGACTTCCGCCGCGCCCTGCCCGACTTCTCGCCCGAGGACAACGTCGGCTCCCCGTACTGCATTCGTCGCTATGTCGTCGATCATCGCCTCGGCGGCCCGGAGGGCCTCGCGGTGGCTCGCCGCATGCTCCGCGAGCGCGGGCTGCGCCTGATTCTCGACTTCGTTCCCAATCACGTGGCGCCCGATCATCCGTGGGTGGCGCAGCACCCCGAGTATTTCGTCCTGGGCACCGCGGATGACGCACGGACCGATCCATCCTCCTTCGTCGAGAGGGACGGGACGGTTTTCGCCCGGGGAAAGGATCCCTACTTCCCCGCCTGGCCCGATGTGCTCCAGCTCAACGCCTTCCAGCCAGGCCTCCGGCAGGCGGTGATCGAGACGCTCTCGGACATCTCCGGCCAGTGCGACGGCGTCCGCTGCGACATGGCCATGCTCATGCTGAACGACGTCTTCGAGCGCACCTGGGGACAGCGTGCCGGCCCCCGACCGCTCGGCGACTACTGGACGACGGTGATCCCCGCCGCCAGGCAGAAGAGCCCGGAGTTCCGGTTCATCGCGGAGGCGTACTGGGATCTGGAATGGGAGCTGCAGCAGCAGGGTTTCGACCACTGCTACGACAAGAGACTCTACGACCGGATGGATCGCGGGGATGCGGAGGGCGTCCGGCTCCACCTCCTCGCGGACCCCGCCTACCAGGAAAGGATGATCCGGTTCATCGAGAACCACGACGAGCCGAGGGCGGCCGCGGCCTTCCCGTCCGGGAAGGGGCGCGCCGCTGCGGTGGTGTTGCTCACGCTCACCGGCGCCAAGCTGCTGCACGAGGGGCAGTTCGAGGGAAGAAAGGTGAGGCTGCCGGTCTTCCTGGCCCGGCGCCCGGCGGAGCCGATCGATCTCGACCTCGCGGCCTTCTACGAGCGCCTGCTGCCGGAAGTCACTCGCGACGTCTTTCGGGACGGCGAGTGGCGCCCGTGCGAGAGGAGCGGATGGCCCGACAACCAGAGCCACCTGGATGTGCTCGCCTGGTGCTGGGCCAAGGACGGCGAGCGCTCCCTCGTCGTCGTCAACTACCGGGAAGACCCTTCCCAGGCCCGCGTCCACGTGCCGTGGGACGACATGCGAGGCAAGGTGTGGCGCCTCCACGACGCACTTTCCGGTGAGGCCTACGATCGGAGTGGGGACGAGATGCAGGACGCCGGTCTCTACGTGGATCTTGGGCCGTGGCAATGCCACCTGTTCCGGATGGAATCCCGGTAAGTAGCCGTGCGAGTTCCCATCAGGCCCGAGCGGCCTCACGCGGGGGCAAGCCGCCCACGATCTCCGGCCTGTCGGCCCGCAGGCGAGCACAAGACGGGCAGAGTTCTCGGTCCAGGTGGACGGTCATGTGGTCCGGCAGGCGGCGGCGGGCGAACTCCCGGTGTGCCGGCGTCTGTGTCGGCGTTCCGCATTCGATGCAGGCGAGCAGGGGCTGCTCGCGTACGACGGTCCCGGTGATGATCGTGCGACGCACGCCGTCGCGATCCTCGATGCGGATCGCGCCCGTCGGGCAGACCTGCGTGCAGGCGCCGCAGCCGATGCAAAGCGAGGCAGGGTGCTCGAAGTCGAAGTAGGCGAGCCGGCCGGCGGTCGTGTCGGCCATGCGCAGCGCCTCGACGCCCATCTCGCTGCAGGCGGCCATGCAGAGGCCGCAACCGATGCAGATGTCGCAGCGCAGGCAGCGACGGGCCTCGTCGTGAGCCATCGCGTCCGTCAGGCCCTCCTCGATCCGGACGTAGTTGCCTTCCCCGACGATCTCCTCGACGCTTCGCTCCGGCATGACCGCGCGGGCCCTGTGACTGCGATCGCCAGCCAGGACGGGCAGCGGATCAACTTCCGCACGGCGTACGGGCGTCCCTGTTGCGGCACCGAGCGTCGCCCCGCGCAGCCACGCGTCGATGGAGGCCGCGGCGATCTTTCCGGAGCGGATCGCCTCCACGACCGTCCTCGGGCCATGTTCCGCGTCGCCCCCGGCGAACACGCCGGGCAGGGTGGTCATCAGGGTCTTCGGGTCCGTGACGATGAAGCCGCGTGTGCTCTCGACCCGGCTGCCCTCGAGCATGGCCAGGTCCGTGCCCTGACCGGTGGCGAGGACCACGTGATCCGTTTCCAGGGTGAGCAAGCGGTCGCCGTCGAACTTCGGATCGAACCGACCGGTCTCGTCCTTGACCCTTTCGCAGAACTGGAAGATGGCGTCCCCCCCTGGCTCGAAGCGGAGCGGGCCCCATCCAGGGCGCAGTTGCACGCCCTCGGCGACGGCAGCCTCGATCTCGTTCGGGCTGGCTGGCATGTCGCGCCGCTTCTCCATCGAGACCAGGTCGACCTGCCTCGCGCCCTGTCGTAGCGCCGTCAAGGCGACATCGATGGCGACGTTTCCGCCGCCGATGACGACGACTCGCGGCCCGACCCGCACCGGATCGCCGCTGCGCACGGCGCGCAGGAAGTCGATGCCTCCGAGCACGAAGGGGTGATGCGCGCCCTCGATCGGCGGCAGGCGGGCCTTCTGGGTGCCGAGGCCGAGGAACACGGCGTCATGGCCCTCGAGGAAGGACTCCACGCTGTCGACCCGGGCGCCCGTGCGAATCGGAATACCCAGGGTCCGGAGCTGATCGATCTCCTGATCGAGCAGCTCGGGCGGGAGACGGTAGGCTGGAATGCCATAGCGAAGCATCCCGCCCGGCTTCTCCTGTGCCTCGAAGACCTCGACCGCGTGGCCCAGGGTCCGGAGGTAGTAGGCCGCCGTGAGGCTCGCCGGACCGGAACCGACGATACCGATCCGCTTGCCCGTGTCGGGCGCCATCTCGGGCTTCGGGTAGCCGCCCTCGGCGAGGCACTGCTCCGCTGCCTTGGCCTTCATCGGCCGGATGAAGACGGCCCCGTCGCTGCCGCCTCGGACACAGGCGGATTCGCAAGGCGCCGGACAGACCAGGCCGCAGGTCAGCGGCAACGGGTTGTCCCTCCGGATGACCTCGATCGTGGACCGGTGGTCGCCGCGGCCGAGGTCGGCGATGAAGCTCGGGATGTCGATGTTGGCCGGGCAGGTCCGATGGCAGGGCGCGGCGTTGCGCACCAGGCAGAGCCCCTCCGGGCAGGATTCGCGCCGCGCGTGGCGTTCCCACTGCTCACGGAAGAAGCGCAGGGAGCTGCCCAGCGGCCAGGCGGCCGCCAGTCCCTGCGCGGCGAGCTCGAGCGCCACCTCGTCGAGCGCGGCCAGATGCGCGGCGTCGCCATGGCCGATCGTGATGGTGGTCACGAGGCGCGCGGCGCGCGCCAGGAGCGCGCGAACCGGCGCCTCCTCCCCCTCGGCGAGCTGCCAGTGGCGATAGAGCGCACGCCCGGTCTGCTTGACGACGCACACGCCCGCGGCCATCACCATCAGGCTGGAAGGCGCAGGGACGATGCTCGCAGACGCAAGGGAGAGGGGATTGCACGGAAGGTCCGCCGAGGAGAGGGGAAGGAAGCCCCCCAACCCGTCGTCGAAGACGAGCACGGCGTCCCGGCCGTCGCTCTCGCCACCGCCCCAATCCGCGATCTGGGCGCGCAGGGTCCGGGAGTGGTCGAGCTCGACCAGGCCGCGCTGCTTCGTGCCGCGCCGGAGCGTCAGCAGCGAAGCCCCGGCGCTCGATCGGCCGGAGAACTGCAGGGCGATCCGGCACCAGGTCTCCGGCGTGTGAACGAGTCGTGATCCATCGGGAAGCCGTCCCTCCGCCCAGCAACTCGGCCGGCAGTCTCGCTGCACCTCCACCTGCCGACGCGAGACGGGGATCTGGGCGAGTGCCCGGATGGAATCGGCGGCGTTCAGGAGACCCGCTTCGGCCCCGGTGAGCCCGGCCGGCAGCCGCAGCTCGACCTTGGTGCTGTCGCGGAGGCCCAGGGCGATGAGCACGCCCTCCGCCAGGAGCCACGGAGCGCGATCCAGGACCGTGGCGGAACCGCGTGCCAGCGTGTCGCGCCCGGTCGCATCGATCACGAGTACCGACGGGCCGTGCCCGCGCAGGAACTGGCGCCAGGCGAGATGGACGGGCTCGCCCGCACCGCCGCATTCGGTGAGGCCTGCATCCCGTAGCCGCTGGAGCCGCTGGATTGGCGCCAGTGACCGGGCCTGGGCGAGGCCCGGCAGGGCGCCCTCGAGGGTCGGCGCCGGCGGGGCTGCCCCCGCCAGGGCGGCGGCGCCCGCGTCGAGCCACGCTGGTGCTGTCTGGGGATCGCTCATGGCTCCCCCCTACGCTTCACCGAACGGCTCGGCGACGATCTGGCGCGCGTAGCGCTCGCGCCGGGGGTCCGCCACTTCGCTGGCGACGCCGAAGGAGAGGCAGCCCGTCACACACTTCGTCACGCAGGCCGGCTGCAGCCCCGCATCCACTCGGTCCTTGCAGTAGTCGCACTTGACCACCTTGCGAGCGGTCGGGTCCCACTGGGGCGTGCCCCAGGGGCAGGCGGAGATGCACGTCTTGCAGCCAACGCACAGGCTGGCCTGGACGAAGACGATGCCGTCCTTCTCCCGCCGGTGCATCGCGCCCGTCGGGCAGGCCCTGACGCACCAGGGTTCCTCGCAATGGAAGCAGGGCATGAAGACGATGCGGAGGCGCGGCCGTCCACCGACGTCGATCGGCCCGACCGTGACGATCTTGCACGGTGCCGGGCCGGCTCCCAGGTCCTTGTTGGCCTTGCAGTGCACCTCGCAGGCCTGGCAGGCGATGCAGCTCGCCTCGTCGTGGCGCAGGCTGTAGATGCTCACGGCCTTCCCCCTTCCGCCGCCGCGGGCCTGACCCGGACGATGGTCTCGGTCATGGCGCAGCCACCGCCGGCCGGGTCGAAGTCGTAGAGCTTGCCGTGCTGCAGGCGCTGGTCGGCCACTCCCAGGCCACGGGCGCGCGTGGCGAGGGGGACCGTGGCACCGTATCCGTGCAGCATGAATGCCGCCTCCGGATGGATCCAGGCGTCACCTTGGCCCTGAGCCTTCCGACGTAGCTTCCGCCCCCGTCGACAACGACCTCGTCCCCATCCTCGATGGCGAGCGCCCTGGCCCGATTGGGGGTGGATCCAGAGCACCTGCTTCGGCGCGATCTCGTTCAGGATTGGGTTGTTGAGCGACTGGCCATGGGCCAGCGTCGCCGGCCGTCCGAAGAGCAGATAGAAGCGGTCGCCCGTCGGCGCGGCCCTGGGCTCGTAGGCCGCCAAGCTCGGAAGGCCGGCCTTCGTCAGGACGTCGCTCTCGATCTCCATCTTGCCCGAGGGAGTAGGGAACCTGAGCTCCTCGCGGGGGATGAGTTTCGGCGTGTCTCCCAGGGTGACCATGCCCGTCTCGCGCATGTCGGCCACGGTGACACCTGTGCCCTCGAGCTGGTAGTTCCAGAGTTCCTCGATGGTCTCGAAGTCGAGTGCCTCCTTGATGTCCATCCGGCGGAGGATCTCGCGAAAGATCCACCAGGCAGGGCGGCTGTCGAAGCGTGGCGCGATCGCCTGGTCGCGCATGCCGAGGACCGGCACCGGGAGGTTCATCTGGCACAAGATGTTGGCTCGCTCGAGGTAGGACGCTTCCGGAAGGATGACGTCGGCGAACCAGGCCGTCTCCGAATAGCGTACGTCGATGGAGACGAGCAGCTTCAGCTTGTCGAGCGCA
>CAVYBH010000006.1:0-48660 GCA_963766715.1 uncultured delta proteobacterium | reverse complement strand
GTGCTCGTCGCCGGCGTCCTCCTCCCGGCGCTCCTCGCCTCAGCCTGCTCCTCCTCGTCCTCGGGGACCGGCTACCTGGCGCAGTCGGTCGCGGTCGCCGATCTGAGCGGGGACGGCAAGCTCGACGTCCTCTCCGCCATCGCCGCGTCCCCCTCGAGCCAGAGCATCCTGAGCGCCCGCATCCAGGCGCCGACGGTGCCGGGCACCTTCGGCGATCCGGTCCAGAGCCACACCGGCGCTGACCCCGTGAGCATCGCCGTGGGAGATCTGAACGGGGACGGCCTCCCGGACGTCGCCGTCGCCAACGCTGCCGCGGCGGCGGACGGCTCCCACGCGGTCGACGTGCAGTTCCAGGTCGCGGGGACGCCAGGCGCGTTCTCTGCCCCGGTCGCGCTGCCGCTCGGTGCGCTGACGCCGCGCCGGCTTGCGCTCGCGGACCTCGACGGCGACGGGAGGCTCGACATCGCGGTGGCCGCGGCCGGTACGAGCGACGTCCAGGTCTTCTTCCAGCAGGCGCCGGGGACCTTCGCCGCGCCGGTGGGCTTTCCCGCCGCGGGTGAGCCCACCGCGGTCGCCGCGGCCCGCCTGACGGGCCCGGGCGGCGTGGACCTCGTCGTGACCACCGCAGGCGGCCTGCTCTCGATCCTTCTCCACGGTTCGGCTCCGGGAACGTTCCTGCCCCCCGTGACCTACACGGCCGGTACGAGCCCGACGGCGGTCCAGGTCGCCGACATGGATGCCGACGGCCGCCTCGACGTGGTCGTCGCCAACTACGACGGGTCCCTCGCCGTGTTCCTCCAGGCCCCCGCTGGCGACGGCACGTTCCTCCCGGCGGTGCGCTACGACTCGCTCGACTACGGCTCCTGCTCCATCGCCATCGGCGACGTCGATGGCGACGGCCGTCCCGACGTGGTGGTCGCGAACGCGGGCCCCCCCGGCTACCCGGGGTCTGTGTCGGTGTTCATCCAGGATCACGCGGTCCCGGGGCTGCTCGGTCCGCCGGTCCGCTACCGCGGCTACTGGGGTCCACTCTCGGTGGCGCTCGGCGACCTGAACGGCGACGGCCTGCTCGACATGGTCGTGGCCGACGGGAGCCCCTACGTGCGCTTCCAGAGCACGGTGACGCCGGGGCTGTTCCTGCGGCCCGTCTGGCTCAGGTTCTGACTCCGGCCGTTCGCCCCTAGGGAATGCCGCAGGCGCCGAGCTGGAGGTCCAGGCACTGCCGATGGGCCTGGTTGCGCGCCGCCGCATCCGTCGCGTTCGGGCCGCCAGCGCCGCCGTTCTTGGCCCCCACCGTCCTGTCGCAGAACGAGTACGCCGCCTTCCTGCAGTCCTGGACCGACTCCTGGGTCGTGGCGCAATTCGACAGGGTCAGCAGCGCGAGGGCGCCAGCGAGAGCCCGGATCGTCTTCACTGGGATTCCCATGGAGGCATCGTAGTCCATCACGCCACGTTCTCTGCCAGCCACGTCACCACCGGGGCGGCGGCCCGGGCCTTTTCGACGAGCCACCCGGCCAGGTCCGGCCGGGTGACGAGCCGCCTGGGCACGTCGCCCGGATCCACGACCAGGCCCTTCATGCGGAGCAGGCCGGCGCGCGGGTGCTCGGGGTCGACGCCGGCCGGCACGCGGACGAGCGTCTCGGAGGCCGAGCAGGCGTAGCCCTGGGTGGAGAGCGAGGCCAGGCGGCGCGCCAGCGCCGCGCCCCGCCGAGGGTCGAGCAGGGCGGCGCGGAAGCGCTTGAGCGCGTCCGGCTCGAGCGTCCAGCAGCCACTCCCGGTGAAGCGCTGGTCGATGCCGATCTGGAGGTAGAGCGCCGCCGGGGAGGCGCCGGGGCTGGCCGCGCGCCCGGTGGCGACGGGAATCCATCCGGCCACGTTCGTCTTGTAGGGGGTCTTGTCCTTGCCGAAGCGAACGTCGCGATGGATCCGGAAGACCTTGGGGTCGCCCAGCTGGCGCCGCCCGTAGGCGCCGCGCAGTCCCTCCCGCACCTCGGCGAGGAGCGCCGCCATGGGGCCGGCCCAGCCCTCCTCGTACTCGGCGCGGTGGGCCTGGAACCAGTCCCGGTCGTTGTGCAGGGCCAGGGCGAGGAAGAAGTCTCCCCGGGCGTCGGGAAAGCCGCGGAAGCCGGCCGGAGGGGTGGAAAGGGCCCTTTTCATCATTGTGAAGGTGGCATGAAGCGTTGATGGCGGTCAAAGCCAATCCCGAGCCGTCCCGTAGTGTGCTGCGCGAGATGGACGCGAACGAGGACGAAGGAATCGACCCGCCGGGACGCGAAGGACCTCTCCGAGGCCCTCGCCGCGGCCCGGCGCTCTGCGCTGGCGTGGAAGATGTGCGCGACGTTCTACCGGGCGCGAATCCTGGAGATGGAGAACGAGAACGCCGCGCTGTGCGAGGAGGTCGAGGAGTTGCTGATGGAGGCCGCTGCTCCCCGAAGTAGTGCTCGGCGCCGAGCTCCGCGCCCCAATCGGCCCCTACCCCAAAAGCCCGACCTGGCCTAGTCTGCCGCGCACGATGACGACGAGACGCGTGGTGGTGACCGGGCTCGGGGTGGCCAGCCCCCTGGGCTGCGACGTGGAGACCTACTGGCAGCGGCTCATCCGCGGAGATTCCGGCGTCGTGGCGCTCGAGGATCCCGCCTTCGCCACCTTCCCGTCGCGCATCGGTGGCCGGGTCCAGGGCTACGTCGAGTCCGAGCATTTCGACCGGAAGGAAGTCCACCGCACCAGCCGCACCTCCCAGCTCGCGGTGGTGGCCGCGACCCAGGCGGTCCGCCAGGCGCGCCTCCTCGAGGGCGGGGTCGACCGGCAGGAGACGGGCGTCCTGATCGGGAGCTCGATCGGAGGCTTCAGCGCCGCCGACTACGCCTACCGGGACTTCTACCTGGACGGGAAGGCCGGCCCCCTCATCATCCCCACCTCCATGAACACCGGCCCGTCGGCCAACGTGTCGATCCGGTTCGGCTTCGGGGGGCCGCTCTTCAACGTGGACGGCGCGTGCGCCTCCGGCACCCACAGCATCGGTCAGGCCCTTCAGCAGATCCGGACGGGTTCGCTCGACGTGGCCCTGGCCGGCGGGGCCGACTCGATGTTCACGCTCGGCGTCATGACGGCGTGGAGCGCGCTGCGCGTGCTGTCGAAGCGGAACGACGACCCGGCGAGGGCCTGCCGACCCTTCAGCGCCGACCGGGACGGCATCGTGCTGGGCGAGGGCGCGGGCGTGCTGGTCCTCGAGTCGGAGGAGTCGGCGAAGCGGCGCGGGCAGGAGATCCTGGCGGAGGTCCTCGGCTACGGGGCGACGGCCGACTGCCACAGCCTCACGCAGCCGACGCCGGACGGCCCCACCCGTGCCATCCAGAAGGCCCTGCGCGACGCGTCGCTGCGGCCCGAGCAGGTCGGCTACGTGAACGCCCACGGCACCGGGACGGCGTGGAACGACCGGACCGAGACGACCTCCATCAAGAACGTCTTCGGCGAGGGCGCCTACGGGAAGCTGGTCGTGGCGAACAAGGGCGCGCTCGGCCATTCCATCGGCGCCGGGGGCGCGCTCGAGATGGTTGGCTGCGTCATGGCCCTGCGCGACCGGATGGTCCCGCCGACCATCAACTACTCGGTTCCGGACCCGGAGTGCGACCTCGACTACGTGACCACCGGCGCGCGGAAGTACGAAGGCGACTTCGTCCTCAGCAACTCCTTCGCCTTCGGTGGAAGCAACGCGGTGGTGGCGCTGGGCCGGTACCGTCCCTAGCCCCCCGGCCGTCACGCCGACCTGGGCCCGTGCACCTGCTCGACTCGCGGAGGCTCCCGGGAATCCATGCGGCGACGTTCCAGCATCCAGCCGAGCAGCGTCCCGGCCAGGAGCCCGGCGGCCCAGAAGAGGACGTGGTGGCCGAGCTCGCTCATGGCAACCTTCTCACGGGCCTCGTCGCGACCAAGGGTGAAGTGACCGCGCTCACCGCCAGGAAGAGCAGGAACACGGAGACGAGCAGTCCGCCGACCATCTCGATGCCGCCGCCCGACTCGACGCGCCGGTGCGCCGCCTGCGCCAGTTGCTCGACCTGGCTGGTCCACCTTTGATGAAAGGTCGCTGGCATCCGGATTCCCTCGGGTGAGGTGCAACCGGCCCTGACGGCCGGAGCCGGCGAGGAGTGCAAGCCATCGACCAGGATCGCATCGGGCCGGACGCCCCGTGAATCGAGGGGTTGTGGCATCCCCGGGGGCGGAGAATCCTCCCGTGGGGGACACTCGGGTGCCGAACCACCCAGGTACGTGAACGGGCCAGGCGACGCCCCGGCCGTCCTTGCCGGAGCGCCGCCCGGGGACGGCTACTGCAGACCGAGGGTCTTGAGGAGCGCGAGCCCCTGGGCCTTCAGCGCGGAGGCCTTCGCCATGGCCCCGCTCGTGTCGCCGGACTTGAACTGCTCGACCGCCGAGGCCCAGCCGGACTGGAGGGTCGAGAGGTCGGCCTGCGCCTGGGCGACCGTCGCCTTGTCCATGCCCTTCGGCAGCTTCTTCGACTGCGCCAGGATGTCGAGGCGGCTCTTGGCCGCGTCCATCATCTTCGTCACGCTGCCGCCCGTCTCGTTCCAGGCCTTCATGACGGCGTCCTTGTTGACCCCGGCCTTGGCGAGGGCTTCGGAGGCCTTGGCCGGGATCTCCCCGGCGGCGGCCAGCGTGCCCTTGTAGTCCTCCTTGGCGAAGTAGTCCTTGGCCGAGGCGTAGCTCGTCTCGACCGACTTCACGGCCTCGGGCGCCCACTTCGTCGCCTCGCCCTTCAAGGACTCCACCGCCTTGCCGGCAGCGGCCATGGCGGCCTCCGCGGGCGCCTTCGCCGCGTCGGTGCAGGCCGCCACGAGTGCGAACGGAACCACCAGCGCCATCGTCTTCCACGTGTTCTTCATGTCGTCTCTCTCCCTGGGTTCACGGAATGCGAAGCTTCCAGCCGATCTGGATGAGGTTCGGGTCCTTGATCAGTTCCCGGTTGGCCTCGAAGATCTTCCTGTAGAGGGAGGGGTCGCCGTAGTAGCGCTCGGAGATCTTGCCGAGCGTCTCCCCCTTGGCGACGGTGTGCCACTGCGTGAACTCGTCATCGCTGGTCTCTGCCATGGGTTGCCTCCCTGCCGATCGCGCGGAAAGCCCGGCCATCGGTCGGGCCCGATTAGCCGCCGACCTCGGGCCGCGCCACCCCCCCGTGGGCTGGCCCCTTTCCTGGCGACCCGCTCGGGACTTCCGGTGACGGCAACCCTCATGACGCGAAGCGTCACGACGAGGCCGAATGCCCAGCGGTCACGGCGTGCTAGCTTTTGCGAGCCTCGTTACGTCTACACCTCACTCTCGAAGGGGAAGAACGATGAAGGCATTCCTTGCACTGGTCCTCTGTGCCGTTGCGCTGCCGGCCACCGCGGCCGACACCATCAAGATCGCGCTCACCGGCCCCTACTCGGGTGGCTCGGCGCCCATGGGCACGTCGACCCGCGACGGCTCGAAGCTCGCCATCGCCGAGATCAACGCCGCCGGAGGCATCCAGGTCGGCGACAAGAAGATGAAGATCGAGATCATCGAGCGCGACGACGAGGCCAAGAACGAGCGCGGCGCCCTGATCGCCCAGGAGCTGGCCTCGATGTCCGACCTCTCCGGCGTCATCGGCTCGGTGAACACGGGCGTGGTGATGGCCGGCGACAAGCACCTGCAGGAGAAGGGCATCACCAAGATCATCTGCCCCGCCGCGGGCTCGGCGTCGATGACCCAGTGGGCGAAGCCCGACGGCCCGAAGACCCTCTCGATCTTCCGGTTCGCGGCCCACGACGGCATCCAGGCCGCCATGGTGGTGGAGGAGGCCATCCGCCGCGGCTTCACCAAGGTCGCCATCTTCTACGACTCCACCAACTACGGCGTGTCCGGCCGCGACGACCTCCTGAACCAGATCAAGAAGCAGGGGGACAAGCTCAACGTCGTCGCGAGCGAGAAGTGGAACATCGGCGACAAGGACATGACCGCCCAGCTCCTCAAGGCGAAGGCCGCCGGCGCGCAGGCCATCCTCATCTGGGGCATCGGTCCCGAGCTCGCCGCCATCGCCAACGGCCAGGCCAAGATCGGCTACAAGGTGCCGCTCATCGGCGGCTGGACCCTCTCGATGTCGAACTACATCGACAACGCCGGCGCGAACGGCAACGGCGCCCTCATGCCGCAGACCTTCATCGAGGAGCCCATCTCCCCGAAGACCAAGGCCTTCATCGACGCCTACCACAAGGCCTACGGCGTGACCCGCATCGCGTCGCCGGTCTCGGCGGCCCAGGGATACGACGCGGTCCTCATCTTCGCCGCCGCGGTCAAGCAGGCGAAGAGCACCGACTCGGTGAAGATCCGCGAGGCGCTCGAGGACCTGAAGGAGCCGGTGAACGGGGTCATCGCCGTCTGGGTGAAGCCGTACACCAAGTGGGATCCGAGCAACGTCGAGACCCACGAGGCCTTCCGGCGGCAGAACGTGGTCATGGGCATGGTGCTCGACGGCCGCGTGGTCTTCGCCAACGAGGCCGACCGGGCCCGCCTGGCCGGGCAGGTGAAGTAGGCTGACCCTCGACGGGGGAGGGGGCTCGCCTCCTCCCCCGCGCCCGTCCCCTCCGAGCCCGACCGGTGCCCACCTCCGTCATCGCCCAGATGGCCGTCAGCGGCGCGCTGATGGGGCTCGTGTACGCGCTCGTCGCCTACGGCTTCCAGCTCACCTTCTCCACCAGCAAGAGCATCAACTTCGGGCAGGGCGAGCTGGTGATGGTGTCGGCCTTCTTCAGCCTGACCCTCATCAACCTGGGGCTCCCCTACCTCCTGGTGATCCCGGGGGGCCTGTTCTTCGGGGCCCTGGTCGGGATGGCGGTGGAGCGCACCGGCGTCCGGCTGGCGCTCGAGCAGAAGAGCGAGGGCTGGATCCTCCTCACCATCATCATCGGGCTCTTCCTCTTCTCGCTGGCCGAGAACCTCTGGGGCCGCGACGACCGTCCCTTCCCCACGCCCATCCCGTCCTCCCCGATCCACGTCCTGGGGGTGGACGTCACCCCGCTCGAGATCTCGGTCCTCGTCGGGGTGCTCGCGGTGATGGGGATGATCGAGCTCTTCAAGCGCAAGACCCTGCTGGGCAAGGCGGTCGAGGCCGTGGCCGCCGACCGCGACGCCGCCGAGCTCATGGGCATTTCCTCCACGCGCGCGGTGGTGCTCTCCTACGCCCTCTCCGGGGGCGTTGCTGCGCTGGCCGGCATCCTCGTGTCGCCCATCACCACCGTCGGCCCGACCATGGCGTCCGCGCTCGTGCTGAAGGCCTTCTCGGTGGCCGTGGTGGCCGGGCTCGAGTCCGGCTTCGGCGTGGTGGTGATCGGCCTCCTCCTCGGCGCTCTCGAGAGCCTGGCCTCGTTCTACGTCGGCAGCGGATGGCGGGAGGCCCCGGGTCTCCTGCTCCTCATCCTGGCGCTCGCCGTCCGCCCGACCGGCGTGTTCGGCAAGGCCGTGATCCGGAAGGTCTAGTGCTGAAACGTCTCCTCCTCGTCCGCGGCTCCGAGCTCGCCCTCTTCCTCCTGCTGGGGGCCGTCCCGCTCGTGGTGCAGAACACCTACGCGCTCGGCCTGCTCACCCTGCTCGCCATCTACGGCATCCTGCTCATCGGGCTCGACGTCACGGTGGGCTACCTGGGGCAGGTGAACCTGGCGCAGGCGGCCTTCCTCGGCCTGGGCGCCTACGCGGCCGCGGTCGGCGTGACCCGGTTCGGGCTCGGCATCCCGGCCGCCATCCTCGTGGCCGCCGCGCTCTGCACGATCCTCGGCGCGCTCCTGGCGCTCCCCGCGCTTCGCCTCGACGGCCCGCAGTTCGCTCTGGCCACCCTCAGCTTCACGGCGCTCACCACCATCGTGCTGAACGAGTGGGAGTCGCTCACGCAGGGCGCGCAGGGCCTGTCGCTCTCCCGCCCCCCGCTCCTCGGCCACGCGCTCACGCCCCGCGACTTCTACTGGCTGTGCATGCTCCTCCTGGCGCTCGTCTGGATGGGGATGCGGAACCTGCTCTCCTCGCAGTGGGGGCGGGCCTTCGAGGCGCTGCGCGACAGCCCCATCGCCACCGACGCCATGGGGGTCGGGACCTACCGGCACAAGGTGGCGGGCTTCGCCCTGGGATCCGGGCTCGGAGGCGTGGCCGGCGCGCTCTACGCCTTCAACTTCCAGTTCCTGCAGCCGCACGCCTTCGTGTACGAGCTGACGGTCGTCCTGCTGCTCGGCGTCGTGCTGGGCGGGCGCAAGAGCCTGTGGGGTGCCTTCGTGGGGGCCTCGCTGGTGGCTCTGCTCCCCAACCTCCTCTCCAACCGGGCGCTCTTCCAGGGCATCTCCATCGCCGGGCTGGCGCTGGCGCTCGTGGCCGGGATCCGCGGGCTCACCCGCCGGACGCTTCGGCCGTTCTCGGCCATCGCGCCCATCGCGGCCACCGGCGCGCTGGTCGCCGGGTCCTTCCTGGCGAGGAACACCGAGGACTGGCGCAAGGCCATCTTCGCGCTGATGCTCTTCTCGGTGGTGGTGGGACTCCCCGAGGGGCTCATGGGATTCGCCGGCGGCTTCCTGGCCCGGCTCTTCCGTGTGGCGCCGCCCCCGCTCCCCCCCGCCTCGCCGCTCGACGAGGTCCTGCCGCCGCGTCCCGCCGACGGATTGGTGCTGCTCGAGCTCCGGGACCTGAAGCGCTGGTTCGGCGGCGTGCGGGCCGTCGACGGGCTCACGCTTCGCGTGCGCGCCGGGCACGTCCACGGGCTCATCGGCCCCAACGGCTCCGGCAAGAGCACCGTGGTGAACGTGGTCTCCGGGCTCTACACCCCCACCGAGGGCACCATGCTCCTGCGGGGGAACCCGCTCCCGGTCGGCAGCCTCTTCGCCGCCGCGCGAGCGGGCGTGGCCCGCACCTTCCAGAACCTCCAGCTCTTCTCCGGGATGACCGCCATCGAGAACGTGATGGTGGCGCTCCGGGGCGTCTATCGCGCCCCCCTGCCGCTGGTGCTGCTCGGGCTGGCCCGCCCCGAGGAGCGGAGGGCGCAGGCCGACGCGCTGGCGCTCCTCGAGTTCGTCGGCCTGGGCGACCAGGCCCGCACGCCTGCCAAGGACCTCACCTACGGCGCCCAGCGCTTCCTGGAGATCGCCCGCGCCCTCGGTCGCCGTCCGGAAATCCTGATCCTCGACGAGCCGGCCGCCGGCCTGGCCCACCCGGACGTGGTGAAGCAGGTCGAGATCATCCGACGCGTCCGGGCGCGGGGGGTGACCATCGTGCTCATCGAGCACCACATGGACGTGGTCACGGAGCTCTGCGACGCGGTGACCGCCCTCGACGGCGGCAAGGTCATCGCCGAGGGGACGCCCGACGAGGTGAAACGCAACCCCAGGGTGATCGAGGCCTACCTGGGGAACGACGCCGCCCCGGAGGCGGCCCCGCCCATGACCCCGGCGCCCGCCCGCGGCTGACGAGGACGCGCATGCTCGAGGTGAAGAGTCTCCACGCCGGATACGGCCTCAGCGAGGTCCTCGTGGGGACGTCGCTCACCGTGAAGGCCGGGACCGTGGTGGCGCTCATCGGCGCGAACGGCGCCGGCAAGACCACCACCATGCGCACCATCTCCGGGCTCCTGCGCCCCTCGAAGGGCGAGGTGATCCTGGACGGCGTGCCGGTGCAGGGCATGGACGCGTCCCGGATCGCGCAGATGGGGCTCGCGCATTCTCCCGAGGGACGGAAGGTGTTCGGTCCGCTCTCCGCGGAGGACAACCTCCTGCTCGGCGCCTACCGCCGCCTTCCGCACCTGATGGGATTCCGGTCCCGCGCCGCGCCCGACCTGGCCCGGGTGTATGAGCTCTTCCCCCGCCTGGAGCAGCGGCGCAACCAGGCGGCCGGGACGCTCTCGGGCGGCGAGCAGCAGATGCTGGCCATCGGCCGCGCGCTCATGGCGCGCCCGAAGGTCATGCTCCTCGACGAGCCGTCGATGGGGCTCGCCCCGGTCATCGTCCAGGAAGTCTTCCGCACCATCCGGCGGCTCAAGGCCGAGGGAATGACCATGCTCCTCGTCGAGCAGTTCGCCCGGGCCGCGCTCGAGGTGGCCGACTACGCCTACGTGATGGAGCGCGGGCGCATCGCCATCGAGGGGACGCCCGCGGAGCTCCAGCGGAACGAGCGGGTCCTGGCCGCCTATCTGGGCTGAATCGGTGCTAGAAGCAGCGATTGTGCGTACCCCGATTGCAGTCGCCGCCGCCTCGCTGCTCATCGCCTGTGCCACGCCTCGCCCCGTCGGGGCGCCGACCTCCTCCGCCGGCAGCGGGCTGGAGCTCTCCGGCATCGACCGCTCGGTGGCGCCGGGTGACGACTTCTACGGCTTCGCGAACGGCGTGTGGATGGCATCCGCCGTGATCCCGCCCGAGCGCGCCTACGTCGGCCCCATCCTGGCGGTGAAGAACGTCGTCGCGGCGCGCACCCGCGCCATCGACGAGGAGGCCTCCAGGGCCAAGGCGCCGGAGGGGAGCGAGCAGCAGCAGATTGGCGACTTCTACGGCAGCTTCATGGACGAGGCGGCCGTCGAGGCCAGGGGGATCGCCCCGCTGCGCCCGGCCCTCGACCGGATCGCCGCGATCGCCGACCGCCGGACGTTGGCCGCGGCGCTGGGCAGCACGATCCGCGCCGACGTCGATCCCCTCAACTCCACGGACCTGAGCACCGGCAACGTCCTCGGGCTGTGGGTGCAGCAGGACCTGAACGTCCCGACTCGCAACGCCGCCTACCTCCTGCAGGGCGGGCTCGGGCTGCCCGACCGCAGCTACTACCTGGATCCCTCGCTCGCCGAGGTGCGCGCCGCCTACCACGCCCACCTCGTGGCCATGTTCCGTCTCGCCGGCTTCCCAGACGCCGACGCGCGGGCGGCCCGTGTCCTCGGCCTCGAGACCCGGCTGGCGCGCACGCAGGCGACCCGCACGGAGTCGTACGACGTCCAGAAGGCCAACAACCCCTGGAGCCGGGTCGACTTCGATTCCCGGGCGCCGGGGATGGACTGGGGCGCCTTCCTCGGCGCCGCCCGTCTCGACGGCCAGGAGGCCTTCATCGTCTGGCACCCGGCGGCCGTGACCGGGCTTGCGGCGCTCGTGGCGAGCGAACCGCTCGACGTGTGGAAGGAGTACCTCGCCGCAAGGGCCCTGGAGCACGCCGCTCCGTTCCTCCCGCGGGCCTTCGTCGAGGAGGATTTCCGCTTCCACGGGACCGTCCTCCAGGGAACGACCGTGCTCCTCGACCGCTGGAAGCGGGGCGTGGAGGTGACCGACGCGGCGCTCGGCGACGCGGTGGGGAAGCTCTACGTGGCCCGCCATTTCCCGCCCGAGGCGAAGAGGGATCTCCAGGCGATGGTGGACCAGATCGTCGCCGCGTTCGATCGCCGGATCCAGGCGCTCGACTGGATGGCTCCGGCCACCCGGGCCAGCGCCCGAGCCAAGCTGGCGGCGCTCCGGGTCGGGATCGCCTACCCGGATGCCTGGAGAAGCTATGACGGGCTCGTCGTCGTGCGCGGCGACCTGCTCGGGAACGTGGAGAGGTCCGAGCTGCATGCGTATGGCAGCGCGCTCGCCAAGCTGTCCCGGCCGCCCGACCGGGGCGAATGGGCCATGCTCCCCCAGACCGTGAATGCGGTGAACCTGCCGGTCCTGAACGCGCTCAACTTCCCGGCGGGCTACCTGGAGCCCCCTTTCTACGACCGATCCGCGACCGCGGCCGTCCAGTTCGGGTCCGTCGGGTCCGTGATCGGGCACGAGATCAGCCACGCCTTCGACGACCAGGGGGCGCTGTTCGACGCGGCCGGGAAGCTCGCCAACTGGTGGACCGCCGAGGACATGAAGCACTTCGAGGCCGCCGGGGCCCGCCTCGTGGCGCAGTACGACGCCTACCGCCCGTTCCCCGACCTGGCCGTGAACGGAAAGCTGACCCTTTCCGAGAACATCGCCGACCTGGCGGGCCTGGCCGCCGCGTTCGACGCCTGGCAGGCGACGCTGGGCGGGAGGCCTGCGCCCGTGGTCGACGGGTTCACGGGCGAGCAGCAATTCTTCCTCGGCAACGCCCAGGGATACCGGATCAAGGAGCGGGACCAGTCCGTTCGCGAGCAGATCCTCACCGACGGGCACGCGCCGGACCGCTACAGGGCCCTCACCGTGCGGAACCTGGACGCCTGGTACCGGGCCTTCGACGTGAAGGCCGGGCAGGGGCTGTACCTGCCGCCGGCGGAGCGCATCCGGATCTGGTGAGGGCGGCGCCGGAGACCCGGCCGGGTAGGGCGGAGGGGAAGCGAGGCGCCTGGTCACACGGAGGGTTACAGTACCCGCACCGTGCGCGCCCCCATTCTCCTCGTCCCCGTCGCAGTGGTCTTCCTCTCCGCCTGCGCCACCGTGCCCACGCAGACGAAGTTCATGGAGAAACAGGGGGTGAAGGTCACCTCCGAGAGCCTGCGCGTGCGCCTGCGTGCCGAGGCCGTCCCCTTCACAGGGCTCATGGAGCAGGCCGCCAACGCCGCCAGCGAGGCGTCCTCCGATCCGGCCGTGCGCCGCAGGGCGCTGATCTGGAAGATCAACGTGGTCCCCGCGCTCTATCGCAGCCTCTTCACGCAGCGGCCGCTGGTGGCGCTCATCGACACCTGGGCGCTCCTCCTGCAGGCCGAGGGATACCTCGAGTCGGCCGAGGGGAAGGCGGCGTTCGGCCCGGGCGTGGTCGAGGTCCTCGCCACCACCCGGGAGCTGGAGGGCCGGGTCGAGGAGATCGCGAAGTGGGCGGCGCCCGAGCGGGACCAGGTCAAGGTCCGCGCCGCCATCCAGGCCTGGGCGGAGAAGCACCCGGTTCGGCTCACCTTCGCTACGCGGGAGAACATCGACCAGTTCGTGGCGACCCGGGCCCCTGGCGAGGAGCTGGGCGCCTTTGCCATGGTGGGCGCGATGAACGACGACATCGAGGGCATGATCAGCAGGATGGACTTCCTTCCGGTCATGGTCCCGCGCCAGGCCACCTGGCAGGCGGAGCTGATGTACGTCGACCTGATCGACCCCCGCATGGAGGTCGCGCTGAAGCGAACCGGCGAAGCCCTGGACAAGGTCGACGACCTGCTCGCCTGGATGGGCACCACCGGCCTCGAGGACTTCGCCAAGGAGCAGCGCATCCAGATCATGCGCGCGGTCTCCGAGGAGAGGGCGCAGGTCGAGGCCCTCATCGATCGCCAGCGCGGCGCCGTCCAGGTCTTCGTCGACAACGAGCGCAATCGTCCTGCTCGAGCAGGTCCGCCAGGAGCGGATCGCGACCATGGCCGACGCCCAGAAGCTCGCAGACCACGCGACCGAGGACGCGACCCGCAAGGCGAAGGAGATCATCGATCACTTCCTCCTCCGCCTCGGCCTCGTTCTCGGGGCCGTCGTGGTGCTCGCGATCCTGGGCGCATTCCTGATTCGCCGGCGCGCGGCACCCGTCGCGCCGCCACCCCGCTAGTCGACCCCGGCGAGGCGTCGCCACGGCGCCGGCCGGACAAAACTCTTTCTCCACCCCGGAGCGGCATCTCCATCCGCTTACGCCCCGTCCTTGCCCGTCCGGGTCGACCCTGGAGGCGGTATGGGGGGCGCGGGAGAGAGAAGGAGTCACGCCATGGCCACCGACCTGAAGCAGACGTCCCGCCGTCTCCTGGAGGAAGCATTCGGAAAGGGCAACTACGACATCTTCGACGAGCTCTGCTCGGAGGAGTACCGGGCTCACGATCCGCTGACCGGGGATACCGACAAGCTGGGGGAGAAGCAGACGTGCCGGATGTACAAGGAGGCCTTCCCCGACCTCAAGCCGCTCGTCCTCGCCTCCTACACGGATGGTGAGGTCTGCATCACGCACTGGCGGATGACCGGCACCCACCAGAAGGAGCTCATGGGGCTCGAGCCCATGGGCGCCCGCTGCACCGTCGAGGGCATCAGCATCGACCGGTTCAAGGGCGGCAAGATCGTGGAGAGCTGGAGCCAGTGGGACGCGCTGGGACTCATGCGCCAGCTGGGCGTCGCGCCGACGGTGGGCGCCGTCGCCGCGCAGAAGAGCGTCGAGCGACGGAATCGCGCCTGAGGCGAGGGCGCCGGCCGCCGAAGACGGCGAAGTGGAGCCACTTGTACCGGCAGTCCACGTCGTCGAAGCCGGCGGCGCGCAGCCAGGAGAGCTGGTCGGAGAGTGGGGCGAGGACGTCGAGCCGGGTGCGGCGAAGGGCCGCGGACAGCTCGACGCTCTCGATCCCGCTGCGCCGGACCCGCGCGATCCAGGCCCTGCGGTCGGAGGCGGCGAGCGCCGGCGTCGGGGCCAGCACGTTGTCGGCGTCCACGAACCACCCGCCCGGGCGCAGCGCCGCGAAGGCCCGGCGGAAGAGCGCGCGCTTGGCGGCGTGCGGCAGGTGGTGGATGGAGAGCGCCGAGACCACCGCGTCGTAGCCCTCGCCGAGCGGGTCGGCGAGGTAGTCGCCCGATCGGACCTCCACCTGCCGGCCGAGGTGGCCGAAGCGCAGGCGGCTCCGGTCGAGCATCTCCTCCGATAGATCGAGAAGCACGAGCCGGGCCCTCGGCCACCGTTCGAGCAGCAGGCCCGCGAGGAGCCCGGTGCCGGCTCCGAGATCCAGGATCCGCGGCGCCGAGCCGGCGGGGAACGGGAGCATCCCCACGGCGGCCCCGTAGAAGTCGTCGTAGCAGGGGATGAGTTGCCGCCGCAGCCGGTCGTAGCCAGGCGCGGCGGCGTCGAAGGCGGACTTCACGTCCATGCGGCGTCTCCCGGAGAAGCGCCGATTGGAGCAGGAAGGCCGCCCGGCCTCAAGCGCCCTCGGCGGTGGCCCGGAGGAACCAGGCGTTCTTCTCGAACTCGGTGACCACCTGCGTGAGGAGGTCGACCGTATCGCCGTCGCCGGCGGCGCCGGCGAGGTCGCGCGACTCCCGCAGCCCGGCCAGGAAGGCGTCGATCCGGTCGGCCAGCAGAGTGACCAGGTCGAGGCCGCGGACCACGCCGGCCGGCAACTCGGGGAGGGCGGACGCGGCCGCCACGTGGCGGACCGTCCCGCCGGCGGTGGCGCCGAGGGTCACTGCCCGCTCCGCCACCTGGTCGTTGAAGCCGGCCAGGGTCGTGGCGAACTGCTCGAAGAGCGGGTGGAGCGACGGGAAGAGCGGGCCCTTCACGTTCCAGTGAGCCACCTTCAGCTGGGCGTGCAGGTCGAGGCCGTCGGCGAGGCGGGCGTTCAGGGTGGAGGCAATGTCGCGGCGGGCGTCGGCGGACAGGTTGCTGGGAGACGGATACATGCGGTGTTCCTCCTTTTCGGGAGGGAAGATGCTCCCGCCGGAGCGATTGGTCCAAGACATCGTTCCTGTCTATACGATAGACGCTAACTATCAATGGCGAGCGCCCCAATCCGGGGCCCCTCGCGGGGCGGGGGCGACCGCGTATGATTCCGCCCTCTCCAGGGGGGAACCACATGAACCTGTCCGTCCGCCTCGCCGTCCTCTTCCTCGTTCCCGGTCTCGCCGTCGCCGCGCCTCCGGCCTCGGTCCCGCCCGAGCCTGGCGTGGAATGGGAGAACACCGTCGAGATGCAGATGGCCGGCTTCTCCATGCCCGCGCAGACCACGAAGTCCTGCATCCCGAAGAAGGGCATGACCGAGCCGCCCGGGACCGGCAAGGACGACAAGTGCAAGGTCACCCGGATGAAGAACGACGGGAGGACCATGTCCTGGTCGATGGTCTGCGAGGGCAAGGACAAGATGACGGGGGAGGGCGAGATCACGCAGTCCTCCGACGGCTACGACGGCAAGATGACCATGCGCTCCGCCGACGGCGAGATGCTCATGAAGATGCGAGGAAAGAAGCTCGGCACCCCGTGCGACGCCGCCGGGATCAAGCGGCAGGTGGTGGCCATCCAGGCCGAGGGCGCGGCCAACCTGGCGAAGATGTGCGCCGAGTCGGCGCAGGGGATGCAAGTGTCGGTGTTCTCCGGCCCGCAGCCCATCTGCAAGGAGGCCGCCGATTGCAAGCTCCTCTGCGAGCGAGCCGCGACCCGGGAGGGCATCCGGACGCTCGGCGCCTACCCGGAGACGACGCGCAAGGACCTCGGGCCGCTCTGCGGCAAGGACTATGCGGCCATGAAGGCGCAGGCCTGCGTGGCGGCGGGAAGGGAGGAAGCGTCGACGAAGTGCGTCGACAACGACAAGCCGGTCCTCGGGTTCATCGGGGAGTCCTGCCCCGCGGAGACCCAGGTGGTCGCACAGCGCGAGTGCGCCGGACGCACGTACACCGCGCTGCAGGGCTCCTGCTTCCGCTCCTTCTGCACGTCCTATGCGGCGAACCTCCTCGACAAGGGGAAGAAGCCGGCGGCGCCGCCGCAGGCGACCCCGGAGGACGCCGCGCAGGACGCCGCCAAGAAGGCGGTGAAGAGCCTGCTCCCCTTCTAGCGGGGCCGGCTCCCCGGGCGCCGCGTGACCGCTCTCGCAGTCCTCGCCGCCGCGGCGCTCCTTGCCGGGGCCGACCCGGTCGACCGGTTCCCGGACGCGGCCCCGTCCTATCTCGTGGCCGTGGACGGGAACCTCCTGTGGGCTCGGGCGCCGGACACGCCGCGCGCCCCGGCGTCGCTCGTGAAGATGCTGACGGCGCTCGACGCGCTCGAATCGCCGCCGGCCGGTGAGTGGCTCACGGTCAGCCGGCAGGCGGCCGCGGCCACCGGGACCCGCGCTGGCTTGCGGGCGGGGGAGAAGATCCGCGTGAAGGACGCGGTCGCGGCCATGCTGGTGGGCTCCGCGAACGACGCGTGCCTGGCCGTCGCCGAGAGCCTGTCCGGCTCGGGGGCTGCCTTCGCGAGGCGGATGAACCGGCGCGCGGCGGAGCTGGGGCTTCCGGGGACCCATCTCGTCGACCCGTGCGGCCACGACGCCCCGGGCCAGCACGCCACGGCCCGGGACCTCTGGACGCTCGCCCGGGTGGCGCTCCGGAATCCGGAGTTCCGCCGGATGGTGGCGCTCCCCTCGGTCCGGCTGGAGACGCGCGACGGCCGCGTGCTGGAGGTCCGGAGCAGCAACGTGCTGCTGGGCCGGTTGCCCGGCGCGGACGGCGTGAAGACCGGCTTCACCCCGGAGGCCGGCAAGTGCGTGGTGGTCCACGCCGAGCGCGGCGGACACGAGGTGCTGGTCGTGCTCCTCGGTGCGCCCGACCGCTGGTGGACGGCCGCGGCGCTGGTGGAGCGGGCCTTCGCGGAGACGCTGCCGCGTGAGTGAGCGGAGGGCGGACGCGCTGGTCGTCCTCGGCGCGATCGCCGGGGCCTGGGCCACCTCGTTTCGCGGCGCCTTCCAGTTCGACGACTGGAACGTGATCGTGGACGAGCCCCGGGTGGCCTCGCTCGCCGCCTGGTGGGGATCGATGCCGGGCATCCGCCCGCTCCTCAAGCTCTCCTGGGCCGCCAACCACGAGAGCGGGCTGGGCCTCGCCGGCTTCCACGCCGTGAACCTCGCCATCCATGCGGCCGCGGCGCTGCTCGCGCTCCGCCTGCTGCGAAACGTCGCCGGGCGGTCCGGGGTGGGCGGGCCTCTCCGCACGGGCGGCGCCGCTCCTGGGGGCCATCCTCTTCGCGCTCCACCCGGTCCAGGTCGAGTCGGTGACCTACCTCTCCGGCCGCTCGGCCTCGATGGCCGGAGCGCTCGCCCTGGGCAGCGCGGTGGCCTGGCTCTCGGCCCGGGAGGGCGGCCGCGGCTGGATGGGCTGGGGGCTCTCGCCGCTGCTCTTCGCCGCGGCGCTCGCGACGAAGGAGTCGGCGGTGGCCCTGCCCGCGGCCCTCCTGCTCCTCTCGGCCATCGACGTCCGGCGCCCCTTCCGGTGGCGCGACGCGCTGCGCGCCATCGCCCCCCACCTCGGCGTCCTGGCGGCGGCCGCCGCGCTCTTCGCCGCCTCGCCCGTCTACGGGCGGATGGTCGCGCGGAGCGCCGGTCTCCGATCACCTGGGGTGAACGTCCTCACCCACGTCGACGCGCTCGCCTGGCTCGCCGGGCAGGTGGTCCGGATCGACCGGCTCGTGGCGGACCCGGTGCTCCCGGCAATCGAAGGGCTGGGCGTCCGGGTCGCGCTCGAGGCGTTCGCGCTCCTCGGCCTGCTGGCCCTCGGCCTCTGGGCGCTGCGGCGCCGACCGGCGCTCGCCTTCGGCCTGCTCTGGTTCCTCCTCTGGCTCCCCGCCACGGGGTGGTGGCTGCCGCGCCCCGATCCGGCCAGCGAGCGGCAGCTCTACCTCTCCCTGCTCGGACCGGCCTGGCTCGCCGGGGTCTGGCTCTCCCCGTGGGTCGTGGCGGGCGGCGTGCGCCGTGCCGCGGTGGCCGCGCTGGTCGTCGCGCTGGGAATCGCCACCGCGCGCAGGAGCCTCGTCTACGCCGACGAGGTGTCCTTCTGGCAGGACGTGGTCAGCCAGGCGCCGGAGAACCCCCGCGCCCAGGGCAACCTGGCCTTCGCGCTGGCCGGCCGCTGCCGGACGGCCGAGGCGGAGCGGGCGCTCCTGCGGGCGCTCGAGATCGACCCCGGCTACCTGCGGGCCGCGGTGAACCTCCGGCTGCTCCGGGAAGGCGTGCCGCTCGGCCCCCGGGAGCCCGCCTGTCCCGCGGTCACTCCCCGGCCGACGCCACCTTGACGTCGAGCCGCTCCGCGCCGAGGTACCCCTTCGACGCCACCTCCCCGTCCTTCCAGACCGCCCAGCTGGGGAGCCCGCGCTGCCAGCCCTTCAGCATGCGCCAGGCCTGGACCTTGGAGTTGGCCAGGTAGAGGAAGACGGTCCGCTTCGGGTTCCAGGGGTTCGGGAAGGCCACCGCGAACCCGTCGTCCGGCCGGCTGTACGTCCTGCCCTGCCACTTGAAGTAGCCCTTGCCGGTCTCGAGCGGGAGCTTCCAGGTCGCGGCCATGCGGGCGGCCACCGCGTTGTCCTGCGGGCCGCCCACCACCACGAGGTCGTGCGACGAGAGCTCCGCGTCGGGGATCTCGACGTCGGCCTCGAGCGGCGGCAGCACCTCCACGAAGGCGTCGGCCACCACGTCCCGCCACAGGGAGGAGAGGGTCCGGTTGGCCTCGACCTCCCGGGACGTGCCCCGCACCCAGAGCAGCGCCGAGAAGTCGTCGAGCATGGAGGGCAGGGTGATCCCGCCGTCGCGGGCCACCGGCACGTCGCCCACCGCGTCGAAGGCCACCCGCAGCGGCCTCTCCCGCGAGGTGAAGGTGAAGGTCTCCTCCGCCTTCGTCACCTCCACCGGCTCGTAGCGGAGCCCCTTCTCCCCGGTCACCGCGATGGCGGCGAGGTAGCGCCAGGGGCGATCGTGGGTCACCTTCACGCTGAGCGTCCAGGCGTCACCGGCCTTCACGGCCGACGCGGACACGACCGGCCCCGGCACGTCGGCCCGGTCGATCCAGGGCGTCACGATCGGCCGCACGTCGCGCTTCGCGACCTCGCCGGCGACGGCCAGGAACTGCTCGGTGGAGAGGGGCTTCCCGGCCGCCCGGTCCACCGCGGCCTGCATGACGCGGGAGAAGGTGGCGTTCCCCAGGGCCAGCCGGAGCTGGTGGAGCGCGAACGTGCCGCGGATGCGAGGCACGCCGTAGGCCGAGTAGAGGTCGTAGGCCGCGCGGGTCGTGGCCGGGGAGGCGACGGGCTCCCGCGCCGAGAGCCAGGCGAGGCGCAGGTCGGCGTCGGAGAGCGCCTCCCTCGTCGACTCCATGGCCTTCACCGGGTCGTCGGGCAGCTTCTTCAAGATGGCCCAGTAGGCGGCCGACCCGCTGGTGAGCCAGTTGTCGGCGTCGGTCGCCGGCAGGATCGTGCCCTGCCAGAGGAGCTTCTTCTCGAAGAGGAGGCGCCCCTTGAGCGCCGCCACGTCCGGCTTCGGCTCGGCCGGCTCGGCGGCGGCCTTCCCGGCCCTGGCCTTCGCGGCCCGCAGCGCGTCGGCCACGAAGATCGGGCTGAAGGTCGTGTATCCCAGCGTGAAGTGCGGGACGGCGTTCGGCAGGTCGGGGACGAAGCGGCTCCCCACCCACTTCTCCCGCAGGGTGGTCTTCCCGTAGTGCGCGACGAAGACCATCTTCTCGGCCATCTCGCCGGTGGTGAGCTTGCCGTCGCAGGCGTGGGGACGGTTCACCGGCGAGGAGGCGAAGAGCTCCACCCCGGCGGCCAGGTCGATCTGCCCCTTGCCCTTCTCCTCGTAGAACTTCCAGAAGGCCACGTCCCGGTTCCAGGTGTTGAAGGCCATGTCCGCCGGGGCGCCGTCGACGCCGCGGGCGTACTCGCGCCGGACGGCGGGGTCGCGGGTGTTGTTGTTGGCCCAGACGAAGTCGCGCAGCCCGCCGGGCGTGTCGGCGCCGTGCCCGGGGGAGCCGGTGCGCCAGAGCTTCCAGGCCGCCGTCCCCAGCAGGAGGTCGGCGCCCTCGTCGGTCTTCGCGTCGGCGATGGTCCAGTCGTTCGTGTAGAGGCCGTTGTTCTTCTCGCGCAGGAGGCGGGCCACCTCGTCGATGGAGGTGCCGTACTGGGCCGCCTTGCGGGCCCGGTTGGACTGCGGGGTGCCCTCCGGCGCGAAGGGAGTCTGCCCCACCGTCGTCTCCCCGATGACGATCCCCGATGCGTTCACGTACCAGTCGGACCCGGAGTGGATGCCGCCCGGGAAGGTCTGCATCACCACGCGGTTCCCCCGGGTCGGGACCACGTCCAGGATCACGTCCCAGTGCACGCCGCTGTAGCCGTTCCACATGAAGAGCTGCCCCATCACGAAGCGGCCGTCGCGCGTGGCGCTCCTCGTGGCCACGAAGGAGGAGCAGCGGTCCTTGGCGGTGACGGCCGGATCGGTCTCGTCCTCGGCGGTGAGGAAGCTCTTCCCGGTCACGCCGCTGGGCGAGACGCGGAGCGCCTCGTCGAGCTGGGAGAGGTCGACCGCGCTGTTCAGGGTGACCACGTCGAGCAGGTCCACCTCGCGCCCCTTGAACTTCGCGCCCGCCCGGGCCGCCCCGTCGGCGATCCCCTTCATCTCCTCCAGGTACTCGGGGTCGTACCTCCGCAGCATGAGCGCGTCGGCCAGGCGCCGCAGCCCGTTCCAGCCCTTCTCCGGGTCGGCCTTGTCCTGGAGGATGGCCAGCTTCTCGAGGAAGCGGGCCAGCTCCGGGGCGACGAGCTCGCCGTACTGCCGGCCGCGCGGGTACGGCTCCCCCTCGACGTGCACGAAGATCCATCCCCCGTCGTCGTAGCGGAAGCCCGTCCCGGCCCACTTCACCTGCGTGAGCGGCAGGTAGGCCGTCACGTCGGCCACCTCCTCGAGGCGGACGCCGCCGAAGGTGGCCTGCCCGGTCGCCTTCCCGTTCCGGCCCAGGTGGAGGGCGACCCGGTCGCTGGCGGTGGTGGCGAAGAAGAGCACCTCCAGCCGCCGCGCCGCGTCCCCGGCGAGCGGGGGCGAGCAGTTCGTGAAGGGGAAGCTCTTCATCGCGATGCAGGCGCCGAGCGCCGACGGGTAGCGGGGAGCCGGGTCGGCGCGAACGCCTCGCGTCTGCACGTCGGCCGAGAGCCGGTAGAGCCGCCCGACCGTGAGCTTCACCGGCGCGGAGAGCAAGGTGGTCTCGCCGCCCCCGGAAGGCGAGGTCGACGGTCACCGCCGTCGCCCGGGCCAGGTCGGCGCCGTCCGCGCCCTTCGCGGTGCCGGAACCCGACGCGGTCCAGCCGGTGGGCGCCGCGCCGGCGGAGGCGGCAGGGAGGGACGGAGCGGGAGCGGCGGCGAGGGCGAGCGCGAGGAGGCAGGCGTGCATGGCGCCGAAAGAGACCACGAAACGGGAGGTCGCGTCACGCCCGGAGGAGCGGGAATTTCACCGCCAGGTGACCTGGAAGACCAGCCGTGCCTGCCGGGCGCTCAGCCGCACGTTCAGCAGCTGGTCGTTCTCCATGTCGAAGGCCCGCTGCAGCAGGTAGGGGGCGAGGACGAGGTTGTCGCGGGAGATCTGGGCCAGCTCGGAGCGGCGGTTGTACTCCTGGAGCGTGCGCTGGACGTCGCGGGCGTCGATGCCGGAGACGCGGAGCTCGCTCGTGAGCAGGCGCGGCGCGGCGCCCCCGTGGAAGAGCAGGGTGTGGAGGTCGACCCGATCCCGGGTGCTCTCGGGAGGGGACTGGCCGGGCCTCTCCTGGGCATGCCCGACCGCCGGCGCCACCAGGAACGCCGCCGCGGCGAGCGCGAGCCACCTGCCCCTCATGCATGGAACATGACCACGCCGGCGGGGCGCCACAAGGCCCTTTCCGGACGGCCCCGAAGTCCGCGAAAAGAGAAGGGCCACCGGTTTCCCGGTGGCCCTTCGGTGCGAATCGGTTGGTGGAGGGGGGACTACATCCCCATCCCGCCCATGCCGCCCATGCCGCCCATCCCGCCGCCGCCGCCACCGCCCAGGTCCTTCTCCTCCTTGGGCTTGTCGGCGATGAGGGCCATGGTGGTGAGCATGAGGGACGCGACCGAGGCCGCGTTCTGCAGCGCGCTGCGGGAGACCTTGGTCGGGTCGATGACGCCGGCCTTCACCAGGTCCTCGTACTCGTCGGTGGCCGCGTTGAAGCCGAAGTTCAGCTCCTTCGACTCCTTCACCTTGTTGACCACGATCGAGCCCTCCAGGCCGCCGTTCTCGGCGATCTGGCGGAGGGGCTCCTCGAGGGCGCGCTTCACGAGCAGCACGCCGGACTTCTCGCCGTCGGAGACGTCGAGCTTGTCGAGCTGCTTCATGCTGCGCAGGTAGGCCACGCCACCGCCGGGGACGATGCCCTCCTCGACGGCCGCGCGGGTCGCGTGCAGGGCGTCCTCGACGCGAGCCTTCTTCTCCTTCATCTCGGTCTCGGTGGCGGCGCCCACGTTGATGACGGCCACGCCACCCACCAGCTTGGCGAGCCGCTCCTGCAGCTTCTCGCGGTCGTAGTCGCTGGTGGTCTCCTCGACCTGGGCGCGGAGCGTCTTCACGCGGGCCTGGATGTCGTCCTTCTTGCCGGCGCCGTCGACGATGGTGGTGTTGTCCTTGTCGATGACGATGCGCTTGGCGCGGCCGAGATCCTTGAGGGTCACCTGCTCGAGCTTGAGCCCGAGCTCCTCGGCGATCATCTTGCCGCCGGTGAGGATGGCGATGTCCTCCAGCATGGCCTTGCGGCGGTCGCCGAAGCCCGGCGCCTTGACCGCGGCCACGTGCAGGGTGCCGCGCAGCTTGTTCACCACGAGCGTGGCCAGGGCCTCGCCCTCGACGTCCTCGGCGATGATGAGCAGCGGCTTGCCGCCCCGGGCCACCTGCTCGAGCAGCGGCAGGAGGTCCTTCATGTTGGTGATCTTCTTCTCGTTGATGAGGACGTAGCAGTCCTCGAGCTCGACCTCCATCGCCTCCGGATCGGTGACGAAGTAGGGGGAGAGGTAGCCGCGGTCGAACTGCATGCCCTCGACCACCTCGAGCGTCGTGTCGAGGCCCTTGGCCTCCTCGACGGTGATGACGCCCTCCTTGCCGACCTTCTCCATCGCCTCGGCGATGATGTTGCCGATGGTCTCGTCCCCGTTGGCGGAGATGATGCCGACCTGGGCGATCTCCTTCTGGGAGGCGGTCGCCTTGGAGAGCTTCTTCAGCTCGTTGACGACGGAGGTCACGGCCTTGTCGATGCCGCGCTTGATCTCCATGGGGTTGTGGCCGGCCGCGACGAGCTTGGCGCCCTCGCGGTAGATGGCCTGGGCGAGCACGGTGGCGGTGGTGGTGCCGTCGCCGGCGATGTCGGAGGTCTTGGAGGCGACCTCCTTCACCATCTGGGCGCCCATGTTCTCGAACCGGTTCTCCAGCTCGATCTCCTTGGCGACGGTGACGCCGTCCTTGGTGATCGTGGGGGAACCGAAGCTCTTCTCGATGACGACGTTGCGGCCCTTGGGGCCGAGGGTCACCTTGACGGCGTCGGCGAGGACGTTCACGCCCCGCAGGATGCTGTCACGGGCGACCTGATCGAAGACGATCTGCTTGGCTGCCATGTGTTGTGCTCCGTTCTTTGCGAGGGGATTACTTCTCGATGACGCCGAGGATGTCGTCCTCGCGCATGATCAGGTTCTCTTCGCCGTCCACCTTGACCTCGGTCCCGGCGTACTTGCTGAAGAGGATGCGGTCGCCGACCTTCACGTCGAGCGGCTGGAGCTTCCCGTCCTCGCCGATCTTGCCCTTGCCCACGGCGATCACCTTCCCCTCGGCCGGCTTCTCCTTGGCCGAATCGGGGATGATGATGCCGCCCTTGGTCTTCTCCTCTTCCTCGACCCGCTTGACGATGACGCGGTCCTGAAGGGGACGGATCTTCATTTGCTGCCTCCTGGTTGAATCCGCGCCGGGTGCCCGTACGGGCTGCGCGGAAGCCGGTTGGGAAACTTCTCGCCCCTGGCAGTCGACGGTGCCGTCTGCCAAGGGCAGGCAGAGTCTAATCACGGTCCCGCGGGGTGTCAACCCGCGGAGGCGATCTAAAAACATCAGCTAATAACAGATAGTTGTATGCCGATGCTGGCAGTCGACCCAGATGAGTGCTCGGCAGCCGGAGTGCCAGGGTCGCTGGAGGTAAATCTCTGCCATTTCGGCTAGTTGAGTGAATGTGGCGATTCGGATACCCGTCTGGGGTGAGGGGGTTGAAGGAGGTATTCGCCGTGGCCACCGAACGCCCAGAAGGGATCGTCCTCGACCAGACCCCGCGCGAGCTGTTCCGGGAGCTCGTGACCGGGGTGGTGTCGCACCGGAAGCTGCAGATCCAGCCCGAGACCGAGTTCTACGTCGTCTGCCTGCTGGAGCGCTTCCTCGAGCGCGGGGAGCTCTACGCCGAGTCCCCCGACGGCTCCTCCCAGCTCGAGCCGCTGGCCCTTCTCCTCCTGCGGGCGCTCGAGGAGAGCCGCCAGCGCCGGTGGCAGGGCTCCAGAGGCTCGGGGATACCTCCCTCTTCGTCGCCGGCTTCTTCGGGGACTCCCTGGCGCGCGCCCCGGTCGACTCCGAGCTACTACGTCGCCATGGGGGAGAGGGCCTACGGGGCGCTCGCGTCGTCCCGGGTCCCGGCTGGCCGGGCCGAGGTCTTCGGCGAGATGTCGGAGCGATTCGAGGACTTCGTGGACGTGCTCGCGGAGATCGCCGAGATGCAGGAGCTTCGCTCCAACCGCGGCCTCGTCCGGCTCTACGAGCGCTTCCTCCACACCGGAAGCCGGCGGGTCGCCGAGCAGCTCCGGGCCCGGGGCGTCGCGCTCTTCGGTGGGACCGGCTCGCGGGTCGTCGGTGACTGATGCCGCCCCCGGAATCCGCCGCCGCGACCCTCGCCTGGCTCCAGGCGGAGATCGAGGACATCAACGCGGTGAAGGCGCCGCCGGTGCTGCGATTCCTGGTGGGGCGGGCCGACGCCCGCGCCGCAGGTGCGGAACCTCGATCCGACGAGGAGCTGCTCGTCCTGGAGTCGGCAGCCGGGCTGGACGTGGGACTCTTCCTCGACGACGCGGTGATGTCCGGCGCCGCCGCCGCCTCGGCGCACCGGGGCAGGCCCCGGATGCTCTCCACGTGCAGGCTGGCGATGGATGCGGCCGCGGAGGGGATCTCGCACTTCGTCTACCTGGCGACCTGCGCGGGGACCGATCGAGCCGTCTCGCTGCTCGAGCTCGAGGTGCAGGCCGAGGTCGACAAGTTCGCGCTCTTCCTCCTGCGCGCCTGGCGGGGCGCGAGGCGCACGGTGCTCGTCTCGGCCGGCCTGCGCCGTCGGCTCTTCGGGGAGGTGCGCTTCCTCGCCCATCTCGACGCGGACGAGCGATGGCGCTACCGCACCGCGAACCGGCTCGCGGCGGGATACGCTCGATGGCTGGAGATGCGCTACGTCGCTTCGGGGAACCGGGAGGGGCTCCTGCGGGAGCTCCGGGCCACCTACCGCAGGGGTGGACCGGAGAAGCCCGGGTACCTCGCCTCCCGGAGCTGAATCAGGCTACTTGGCGCCGCGGCCCGACGAGGTGCCGGCCACCGGCTTCTCGCGGTCGAACTTGCCCGCCAGGGCGTCGCGAACCGAGCGATCGAAGCGGACCTTGCCGGTGGCGATCTCGCGCAGCGACTGGACCGTGGGCTTGTTCTTGCTGGCGGCGAGGAGCGGCCGCGCGCCCGCCATCAGCTGCCGGGTTCGCTTCGTGGAGAGGAGGACCAGGGCGAACCGGTTCTCGACCATGGGGAGGCAGTCTTCGACTGTGACGCGTGCCATCTCTCGGGACCTCTGGGGCTGGGACGAACGGAAGGAAGCGGGAAGATAAGGGCAAGTCCCCGGAAGATCAAGCTCATCGGGCGTCCGCGCCTCCCTGGAACGCCTCCGGGGCCGGATCGGCGGCGGCCGGCGGAACCCCCTCGATCACCCGGACGTCCCCGCCGGAGCGGCAGTAGCGGCTCCGGTCGAAGGGGTTCTCGTCCCCGAGGTCGAGCTCGAGCGTCCGGCCCCCACGAAGGGTGAGCGAGAGGCGGGACGCCGGGGGGGCGAGGCCGAGGGGTGCAAGCGCGCTCCCGGCCGGTATCGAGCTCCGGACCCGCATGGCGCCCAGCCGGTCGAGGAACCCTTCCACCGCGAGCGCGCGGGCCGGCCCGGCCGAAGGTGCGACGAGCCGCCAGCCGTCGCCCGACCGCGCGAGCCGGACCTCCACCCCCGATCGCGGGGCGATGGCGACCGCGACGACCTCGCCGGGCGAGAAGGCCAGGACCCGGGACTCCCGCTCGTGGGTCGCCCGGGCCTCCGTCTCGGGCCGCTCCACGGCGAGCAGCGCCCAGGAAACCATCCCGGCGAAGAGGGCGCCGAGGGAGACCGCGACCCAGGCGACGCGCGAGCGGGCGGTCATCCCCGTGGCGCCCGCGAGCCCGTCATCGCTCCCGCCGCGCCATCCACACCGCCAGCCCGGCGACGAGCAGGAGGACCGGCAGCGCGTCGATGGCGAGGAACTTGAGCACGCCCACCTGCCCCTCGGTGAGCGTGAGTCGCGAGCCCTCGCGGGCCCGCGGGCGGATCACCAGCCGGTCGTCCCGCTCGGCGAGCCAGCTCACCATGGAGAGGAAGAGGTCGCGGTTGCCGAGGAGGTGCAGGTAGCCGTTCGAGAAGAAGTCGGCGTCGCCGGCCACGATGGCGCGCAGCTCGCGGGGAGGCGTCCCCGGGACGGCCCACTGCACCGCCATGGCGAGGGGAATGGGGCCCACCTTCTCCCCGTCTCCGAGCCGGGCCGTGCCGGCGAAGACCGAGCGGACGTCGTTCTCCGCCCAGGCGCTCGCCGACGTGAGCGCGAGCGGCACAGGCCGGGCCGGCGCGCCGCGCAGCGCCACGAGCGAGCGCGCGGTGGGGAAGACCACGCCCACCTCCGTGAGCGGCTCGCTCACCGGGTGGGCGGCGGACGGATGGAGGACCGGCATGACGGGCGTCGCCCCCGCCAGGCGCGAGAGCGGATTGGGGTCCACCACCATGTCGTTCCCGGCCTCGACGCCGAGCCCGGAGAGGAGCGGGTCGAGCCCGGCCTCGACCTCCGGCTCCAGGAAGATCCCCAGGTGGCCGCCCCGCGTCGCGAAGGCCTGGAGCGCCGCGACCTCGGGATCGAGGAAGGCCCGGCGCGGGCCGACCACCAGCACCGCGGCGGCGTCGGCGGGAACCTCGGCCGCCGAGAGGAGCGCGAGCGGCGCGACCTCGAGGTTCTCCTTCTCCAGCGCCCGGGCCGCCAGCGACCAGCCCATCCGCGCGGTGTCGGACGGCGAGGCCTCCCCGTGACCCTGGGTGAAATAGACGCGCCGCCGGCCCGGGTGGGAGACCCGCACCAGGGCGTTCGTGAGGCTCTCCTCCGAGAGGTCGCGCAGGCGGGCGGTCTCCGGTCCCAGCGTCACCACCACCCGGGGCCCGGAGTCGGTGATCCCGTGGCGCCGGACCAGCTCGGGGCTCGCGTACGGGTCGACGAGCGTGAACCGGAAGCGAGGGCTCCGCTCCGCGTACCGCCGGAGGATCTCCTGGGCCGGGGCGAAGCCGCCGTCGTCCGGCCGGAAGAAGGCCAGCACCTCCACGTCGCCGGGAAGGGAGGCGAGGGTGCCCACCGTGTCCGGCGAGAGGGTGTGGATCCGCTGGCGGGTGACGTCGAGCGCGAGCGGGCGGCGCTGCGCCATCCAGGTGGCCACCCCCAGCGTCGCGGCCAGCAGCACCGCGGAGAGGGCGGTGACGGCCGCGTAGCGGGCGCCGCGCGCCGACGCGAGGCGGGAGAGGCTGGTCCTCCCGGAGAGGAGCGCGCCGGCCGCGACCACCACGAGCCCCAGGATCACCTTGCCGGCCAGCAGCCGGGCGTCGCCGAGGAGCAGCGTCACGAGCGCGCTCGCCAGCAGCACGAGGCCGGTGGCGAGGAGGATGCGGGCGAGGAGGGAGCGGCTCACGGTCAGCCCCAGCGCCGCCCCTCGACGGCCCGCTCGGCCACGAACAGGCCCAGGACGCAGAGGGAGAGGTAGTAGAGGACGTCGCCGAGGGCGATCCGCCCCTGCAGGAACGGCGCGAGGTGCTCGGAGGCGGAGAGGCCGGCCGCCAGGTTCCGGGCCGCGCCGCCCGCGCCCACGGTGAACATGGTGGCGAGCCAGAGCCCGAGCAGGACGAGCAGGGAGAGCAGCGCCGCCACCACCGGCGTCTCGGAGAGGGCCGAGAAGGCGAGTCCCACGGCGAGCGCCGCGGCACCGAGCAGGAAGAGGCCCAGCAGGCCGGCGCCCGCGGTGGCCCACTCGACGGCGCCGCCGCCCTGCGCCCCGCGCCCCACCACCGACAGGAAGGCCGGGAAGACGGCCACGAGCGAGAGCGCCGCGCAGAGCACGAGGAGGGCGGCCAGGTACTTGCCCAGCACGATCTCCGCCGGCCGCACCGGCGCGGTCATGAGCAGCTCGAAGGTCCCGGCGCGCCGCTCCTCGGCGACGAGCCGCATGGAGAGGAACGGGGTGGTGACGACCAGGAGGAGGCCGACCGAGCCGAGGAGGCGTGTCACCACCACGTCGGTGAGGTTCATCCGCTCCACGAGGGCCGCGCCCCCGGGGAGCTCGCCGGCCCGCGTGGCGAGGAGGCGGAAGGTCTCCAGCGCCGCCGGCGAAGACCTGGGCGGAGAAGAAGGCCACGACGACCAGCACCACCCAGGCGACCGGGGTGGTGAAGTAGATCGACAGCTCCTTGCGGGCGATGGCGAGGATGGCGCGCACGGGTCTCAGGCGGGGGTGATGAGCTTCCCGAAGATCTCCTCGAGGAAGGAGATCTCGTCGAGCGTGACCTGGCGCCCCGGGAGGTGGCGGGCGATGAGCCCGTCGAGGGTGTCGTGGTCGACCAGCCGGCCGCCCTGCAGGACGATGACCTTGGAGCAGGTCATCGCCACCTCCGGAAGCAGGTGGGAGGAGAGGAGCACGGTGTGCCGTCCGCCGAGCGAGCGCACCAGGTCCCGCACCTCGCGGATCTGGATCGGGTCGAGGCCGACGGTGGGCTCGTCGAGGATGAGCACGTCCGGGTCGTGGAGCAGCGCCTGGGCGATGCCGACGCGCTGGCGGAATCCCTTCGAGAGGTTGCCGCGAGAGCCGCTCGAGCACCTCGGTGGTCCCGGTGAGCGCGGCCACCCGGGCGACCTCCTCGTCGAGGCCGCGCCGGGCCACGCCCTTCAGCTCGGCCACGAAGCGGAGGTAACCCCGCACCGTCATCGAGTCGTAGAGGGGAGGCGTCTCGGGCAGGTAGCCCGACGCGGCGCCGGGCCTCCATGGCCTGCTCGAAGACGTCGAAGCCGGCCACCCGCGCGGTGCCGGAGGTGGCGGGCAGGAAGCCGGCCAGCAGCCGCATGGTGGTGGTCTTGCCCGCCCCGTTCGGGCCGAGCAGCCCCACCACCTCCCCGCGCGCGATGGTGAAGGTGAGGTCGTCGACGGCGGTCCGGTCGCGGAAGCGCTTGGTGAGACCGCTGACCTCGATCATCCGCGCCCTCCGGACGCCGCCCGCCGACCGGCCGACAATCGCGTTCGCGACGAGGCCTGTCAAGGAAAGGCGCGGTGGTAGGATCCGCGCGCCCGGGGCGAGGGAGGAACCAGATGAACGTGGTGGTCCAGAAGTTCGGCGGCTCGTCGGTGGCCGACGTCGAGAAGGTCCGGAAGGTGGCGGAGCGGGTCGCCGTGGCGCGCAGGGAGGGGCGCCGGGTCTGCGTGGTGGTCTCGGCCATGGGCAAGACCACCGACGAGCTGCTGGCGCTCGCGAAGAAGGTCTCGGAGAGCCCGGCCCGGCGCGAGCTCGACATGCTGCTCACCGCCGGCGAGCGCATCTCGATGGCGCTGCTCGCCATGGCCCTCGAGGACCTGGGCGTCCCGGCCGTGAGCTTCACCGGCAGCCAGGCGGGCATCCTCACCGACGACCGCCACGCCTCGGCGCGCATCGTCGAGGTGAGGCCGGTCCGGGTCTGGGAGGAGCTCGACCGGGGCCGGGTCGTCATCGTGGCCGGCTTCCAGGGCGTCTCGCCGCGCAAGGAGGTGACCACGCTCGGTCGGGGAGGGTCCGACACCACCGCGGTGGCGCTGGCCGCCTCGCTCGGCGCCGACTGCGAGATCTACTCGGACGTGGACGGCGTCTACACGGCCGACCCGCGGGTGGTGACGAGCCCGCGCCGGCTCGACGAGATCTCCTACGAGGAGATGCAGGAGCTGGCCCGGGCCGGCGCCAAGGTCCTGAACGCGGACGCCGTGCAGTTCGCGCGGGAGCGGGGGATCGCCATCCACGCGCGGGCCACGGCGGGGTCGACGGCGGAGACGGTCGTCCGCGGGCACGCCGCGCCGGGGGGCCGGATCGCCGGGGTGGCCTCGCAGAAGAACCTGGCGCTCGTGGAGGTGCCTTGGGGCGCGACTCGGCGCGGCGCTCGACGCGCTGGAGCGCCGGGGGGCCGTCGCCGCCGACGTGGCCGCGCACGGCGGGCGCGCACTCGCGGTGATTCCGCTCGACAACGTCCACGAGTGGGCGTCGGCCCGCGCCGAGCTGCTCGCCGCCGTGCCCGACGCGGCGGTGGACGACCGGGACGCGGGCTCGGTGTCGGTGGTCGGGGCCCGCGCCGGGGCGGGCCCGGGCGTGCTGCGCGAGGTCCTCGCCGCGGTGCGGGGCGCCGGCGAGGAGCCGAGGGCGGTGCTCGCCACGGGCTTCCGGGTCACCGCGTGGTGCTCGGCCGCGCGCGCCCCCGACGCGGTGCGGGTGCTCCACCGCAGGCTGGTGGAGGAAGGTCGCCTACGCCTAGCGCCAGAACGAGCCGCGACCGGGCTCGGCGTCCTTGCGGTAGTCCGGGCCGTCCACGGCCACGAAGTCGCACATCTCGTTCAGGCGCGAGTAGATGCGCTGCCCGACCCGCTCCTCCAGGCTCATGAGCTCGGCGTCGCGCTGGAAGTCCTTCGAGGCCGTGTGGAACTTCCCGCCGGCAGGGACCGGGACGGGCTGCGGATCGCGCGGGTAGTTGGTCGCGAAGACGGTGGTCAGGCCGGAGTTGTAGCGGCGGCTGATGAGCTCGTCGAGCATGGAGCGCTCCCACTCCGTGCCCCGCTCCTTGCCCAGCTCGTCGATGGCGAGCACGGGGACGGTCGAGAGCGGCCCCAGGATCTCCATGTGCCCCCGGTTCGAGCCGAACCCGGCGCGGATGTCGGAGAGCAGCAGCATGAACTCCACGTAGCGGCAGGTGATGCCCTTCTCGAGGGAGAGCCAGCGCAGGGAGGCGGCCAGCAGGTGGGTCTTCCCGCAGCCCGGCTTCCCGTGGAGGAGCACCCCCCGGCTGGCCTGATCGCCGCGCACGCCGTGGGCGAAGGTCTCGCAGGCGACCTTGGCGCGGGACTGGCTCTGCGACCAGGGGCGGAAGGTCTCGAAGGAGGCCTTGGCGACCGCCGCCGGGATGGCCGCCGCGTTGAAGGTGGCGATGCGCCGGTCGAGGTCGCGGCAGCTGCAGGCCTGGGCCACCCGGCCCGGTCCGCTCGTCACCATGACGTAGCCGGTCCCTCCGCAGCGGGTGCAGGCGGTCTGGCAGGTGCACCGTCGCGCCCGGGCGGGTCCGCCGACCACCTGCTCCACGGCGTATCCCGCACCCCCGCACGTCGTGCAGGCGCCGCTGTCTTTCGTTTCCGCCATCGGGCGGCGGAGTCTACACGGTCCCGCGGAGGCAGAGTATCCCCGCCCGCCGGGCTGCCTCGAAGAGGTGCATTCGCAGGGTTTCCCGGTAGGCGGCGCGACGGGCCCGCCGGGAGCGATCGCCCGCGAGCAGGCGGCAGCGAGGGCCGAGGGCCGAGCGCTCGGGCCTCGGGAGCGAGCCGACCCACCTTCGCAGGATCAGGTCGTCGGCCGCCTCCACGGCGGCCTCGACCTCGTCGAGCGTGGCCGCGTCGGCCGGCAGCAGGTCGAGGGCCTCCCGGTAGGCGTCGCGCCTTGCGCCGGAGGAGGCCGCCTCGGCCTCGGCGAGGCCCGACCGGGCCGCCGCCAGGCGGGCACGGGCCGCGTCCGGCTCCGCGCCCCGGGCGCCTCCGTCGCCGACCCGCCCGTCCCGGTAGGCGCGCCACTCCTCCTCGACGAAGCCGCGGAGCGCCCGCAGGGACCGCGGCGGCGTGGCCCCGGGCGCGCGGTCCCGCGTCAGTTCCTCCCAGCCTCGTCGCAGCCCGCGGCACACCACGGCCGACGGGACGCCTCGCCGCTCCCACTCGCTCACCAGCTCCAGGTCGAGGGGAGAGAGCAGGAGCCCCGCCCCCCGAAGCTGGAGGAAGAACTCCGCGACGAGCGCCGGGTAGGAGAGCGCGGCCGAGGGGATGAGCGACACGACGAGGAGGGTACCGGCGACGTCTGTCACGCCGCCGCGGTCACACGCCGGCGGCGGCCCGGACCTCGGCCGCGGTCTGGAAGCGCTGGGCCGGGTCCTTCCGCAGGAGCCGCGCCGAGGTCCTCGCCAGGACCGGGTCGGCCCCCGGATTCAGGTCGAGGATGGCCGGGGGCTCGAGGCTCGTGATCTCCCGCCAGAGCTCTCCCGGGATCGAGGAAGGGAAGGGGGGGCGCCCGACCAGGAGCTCGTAGAGGATGACCCCCACGCTCCAGAGGTCGGCGCGGTGATCGACGTCGCGCCCCGACGCCTGCTCCGGCGCCATGTAGCGGTAGGTTCCGACCACCTTGCCGGACAGGGTGAGCGCGCTCGCGTCGGCGAGCTGCTTCACCAGGCCGAAGTCCATGATCCGGGCCCGGCGCGCGTCGTCCACCATGATGTTCGACGGCTTGAGGTCGCGGTGGACGAAGCCGCGGCCGTGCACGAACTCGAGCGCGCCCAGCACCTCGCCGAGCACGGTGCGGAGCCGGGCGATCCGCTCCGGCCGGTTGAGCTGGAGGGCGAGCGCCGCGGAGGGAGGCTCCGGCTCGGGCTCCTCGCCGGCGGCGAGGTCCACCGCGTGGGGCGGGTCGGCGCGGTGCGTCCAGGAGCCGCGACCCGTCGTCGGTCTCCGGCTCCTCCATGAGATCGGCGAAGGCCCGGATGTCCTCGACTCCGGATCCCGGAGGCCGGGCCACGATGGCCTCGACGTCGGCGTGCGTCTCCGGCTCGCGCAACCAGGCCTCCATGTCGAACACCGTCCCGCCGCCCGGAGGCTCGGCGGCCGAGCCAGTCCCGTGGATGGACGAGAGCTCGAGGATCGGGCTCCCGGCCAGCGGTGCGAGATAGGTGCGAAGGTCGAGCCCCTCCACCAGCTCCATGGCCAGCCAGGAGTAGCCCTCGGCCTGTCCGGCGTCGAAGACCCGCACGACGTTCGGGTGCTGGAGCGCGCGGAGGACCTCGAACTCCCGGGCCAGCCGCCGGGCCGAGGTGGGGTCCACCGCGGGGGCCGGACCGAGGAGCTTCACGGCCGCCGGCATGCCGTCGAGGAGGTGCCGGGCACGATAGACGGTGCCCACGCCACCTCGGCCGATGACCGAGAGGATCTCCCATGGACCTACGCACCGCGGGGGCACGATCAAAAGGATAGAGGTCGTCGCCCGGACGGGTCAAACCGGCCCCTCGCCAGACGGTCCGGGTGGCGTGCTATAAGCCCGCCCGTGGCGGAAGAAAATCTCGTTCCGTGGATGGAGGCCCAGGTCCGCGCGCGTCCCCTGCCGCGCCACGTGGCCATCATCATGGACGGCAATGGCCGCTGGGCGGAATCCCGCGGGAAGTCGCGGGTCGAGGGTCACCGGGTGGGCTCGGAGTCGGTCCGGGCCGTGACGCGCCAGGCGCGGAAGCTGGGGCTCGAGGCCCTCACCCTGTACGCCTTCAGCTCCCAGAACTGGGGGCGCCCCGACGAGGAGGTCGGCGCGCTCATGCAGCTCCTCGCCGAGTACCTCGACTCCGAGCGGGCCGAGATCATGGACAACCGCATCCGCCTCCACACCATCGGCGAGACGGACCGGCTCCCCTCGTTCGTCCGCGAGCGGCTCGAGTCGGTCCGCGCGATGTCGGCGGCGAACGACGGGATGGTGCTGACGCTCGCCCTCTCCTACGGCGGACAGGAGGAGATCGTCCAGGCGGCCCAGGCCGCCGCGGCGAGCCCCGCCGGCGTGGACGCGGCGTCCATCGAGGCCCACCTGTGGACCGCCTCGCTCCCGCCGCTCGACCTGCTCGTGCGCACCAGCGGCGAGCGGCGCATCTCCAACTTCCTCCTCTGGCAGGCGGCCTACGCCGAGATGGTCTTCACCGAGACGCTCTGGCCCGACTTCCGGGAGGTCGAGCTGCTCGGCGCCGTGTCCGACTTCCAGGCCCGGGAGCGCCGCTTCGGCCTCACCGCCGCGCAGGTCGAGGGGCACTAGGCGCATGCGCGAGCAGAACCGGAACCTCGCCGTCCGGGTCGTGACCGCGCTCGCGCTCTTCCCGTTCGCCGTCTGGATGACCTGGCTCGGGGGGCTCCCCTTCGCGATCCTCATCGCGGTGGCGGCTGCGCTCTCCGCCGGCGAGCTCATCTGGATGTTCGAGAAGCGCCTGCCGCCCACCGGCTGGCTCGGCGTGCTGGGCGCGGCCGCCTGCCCCATCGGGGCCTGGCTCTGGCCGCAGGGGGGCAAGGCCTTCCAGGACTGGTCGGGCGTGCTCGCGGCCGGAATGGTCGTGGCGCTCCTCGTCGCCGCCCTGCTGCAGCGCGGCGCGCTCGAGCAGGCCCCGCGATCGGCCGGGCTGGCCGCCCTCGCCTGGGGCTACGCCGGCCTCCTGCCGTCCTCGGTCGTGGCCCTGCGGGTGCACGAGTCCGCCGGCTGGCAGTGGGTGGTGCTCCTCTTCATCGTGAGCTGGGCGAACGACACGCTGGCCTACTTCGCCGGCCGGTTCCTGGGGAAGCGGCCGCTCGCTCCGCGCATCTCGCCCAAGAAGACCTGGGAGGGATTCTGGGGGGGCGCCGTGGGGAGCATCGCCGGCGCGGTGGCGGTGAAGCTCCTCTTCCTGCCCGCCGTGTCGATTCCCGCGGTGGTGGTGGTGGGCGCCGGTGCGGCCGTGCTCGGTCCCCTCGGCGACCTCTCCGAGTCGATGCTCAAGCGCGCCGCCGGCGTGAAGGACTCGGGGCGCGTCATCCCCGGCCACGGCGGCCTCCTCGACCGGATCGACGCGGTCCTCTTCGTCGCGCCCTGGGTCGTGGCCTGCGCGATGTGGCTCGGCCGATGAAGCGCCTCTCCATCCTCGGCTCCACCGGGTCGATCGGGGTCCAGGCCCTCGACGTGGTGTCCCGATCGCCGGGGCGCTTCGCCGTGGTGGGGCTCGCCGCGGGGCGGAACGTGGAGCGCCTGGCCGAGCAGGTGCGCGCCTTCGGGCCGCTGCTCGTCTCGGTCGCCGACGCCGACGCCGCGGACCGGCTCCGCGAGATGCTCGGGCCCGACGCGCCGGAGATCCGCCACGGAGACGCCGGGGCGGTCGCGGTGGCCACGCTCCCCGAGGCCGACTTCGTGCTCGCGGCCATCTCCGGCGGGGCCGGCCTGCGCTCCACCGCCGCCGCCGTCGAGGCCGGAAAGCCGGTCGGGCTCGCCAACAAGGAGTCGCTGGTGCTGGCCGGTGAGCTCGTCATGCGCCGCGCCGCCGAGCGGGGAGCGGCCATCCTGCCGGTGGACAGCGAGCACAGCGCCATCTTCCAGTCGCTCGCCGGGCACAACCGCGACGAGGTGCGCCGCCTGATCCTGACCGCCTCGGGCGGCCCCCTGCGCCACGTCGCCGCCGACCGGATGTCGGCCGTGACCCCCGCCGAGGCGCTGCGCCACCCCAACTGGAGCATGGGGGCGAAGATCACCATCGACTCCGCCACCCTGATGAACAAGGGGCTGGAGGTCATCGAGGCCCGCTGGCTCTTCGGCGTCGAGCCGGCGCGCATCGACATCCTGGTCCACCCGGAATCGATCGTGCATTCGATGGTCGAGTACGTGGACGGGCAGGTGGTGGCGCAGCTCGGGGTCTCCGACATGCGCGGCCCCATCAGCTACGCGCTCGCCCACCCGGAGCGGATCGCCCTCGACCTGCCGCCGCTCGACCTGGCGCGGGTGGGCCGGCTCACCTTCGAGCCCCCCGACCCGGTGCGCTTCCCCGCCTTCGGGCTCGCCTACCGCGCGCTCGACACCGGCGGGACCGCGCCGGCCGCGCTCTCCGGCGCCGACGAGGGCGCCGTGGAGGCGTTCCTGGCCGGGCGCTGCACCTTCGACGCCATCGCCCGGGTCTGCGCCGAGGTCCTGGACGCGCACCGTTCCGAGCCGCTGGAGTCGGTCGACCAGGCCATCGCCGCATCCGATTGGGGCAGGGGCGAGGCGCTCCGGCGTGTCAGCTAGCCATCCGGGGCCCGGGAATCCTCCTGCGCGCCGGCGGTTGTCGGGCTAAGACTCCCGGGAAGCAGCGGGGTCGGATCCTCCCATGGCCAGCGACATCCTCCTGAAGATCGGCTCGATCGTCCTCCTCCTCGGGGGACTCATCTTCGTCCACGAGTTCGGCCACTTCCTGGCCGCCAAGGCGCTCGGGGTGAAGGTGGTGAAGTTCTCCATCGGCTTCGGCCCGAAGATCCTGGGCTTCCGCCGCGGGGAGACCGAGTACCTGCTCTCGATCCTGCCGCTGGGCGGCTACGTGAAGATGGCCGGGGACGAGCCCGGCGCCGAGGTGGCGCCCGAGGACAAGGGGAGGGGCTTCCTCGAGGCACGCCCCTGGAAGCGCTTCGTGATCGCCTTCGCCGGGCCGGCCGCCAACCTCGCCTTCCCGGTCGTCATCTACTTCGCGCTCGCGCTGGCCCAGAACGGCTCGGCGGTGCCCGGGCCGGTGCTCGGCACCATCATGCCGGGGTCTGCCGCCGAGCGGGCCGGCCTGCTCGCCGGCGACCGCGTGCTCACGGTGGCGGTCCCGGGCAAGCCGGCCACGCCGGTCCGCTACTTCTCCGACCTGCGCCAGGCCGTCGGCCCGCGCGCCGGGGAGCGCATCGAGTTCACCGTGGAGCGCGGCGGCCAGAAGGTCGTCGTCCCGGTGGTCCCCGCCGCCGAGAAGGAGTCGAACCCCGTCGAGACCGTCACTCGCGGTGTCATCGGGGTGAGCCCGGCCTTCCCGGCGGCCGTGGTGGCTCCGTCGCTCCCCGGGGTCGCCGGCCCGCTCGCCCCCTTCGACCTCGTGGTCCGCGCCGGGGGGCAGCCGGTGCGGAACATGGGCGACCTCGACCGGATCCTCCGCGCCGCGCCCTGCGCGCCGCTCGACCTCGAGGTCCTGCGGGAGTCCCCGGTGGGCGCGCCCGGCGTCTCCCTCTCCACCTACGAGCCCGTCCGGCTCGGCCCGGTCCCGACCTGCGTCGAGGGCGTCCCCGCCTTCACCGCCGCCGACCCCACCGTCTCCACCTTCATCGCCGAGGTCACGCCCGACAGCCCGGCTGCGCGGGCCGGGCTGCGCCGCGGCGACGCCATCACCTCGGTGAACGGCAAGCCGGTGCGCTCCTTCCGCGAGCTGAACCAGCTGTCGCCCGAGTTCCTCTCCGGCACGCCGGTGAAGCTCGGGCTCGCGGGCGGCCGCGCCGCCGAGCTCGTCCCGGCGGACCAGGAGTACGTCGACGAGATGACCCGCGAGACGCACAAGCGGGTCACGCTGGGCTTCTTCCCGGAGCAGCGCGGCCTCGTCGAGGCCCGGGCGCTCGTGGCCGAGGAGGTGCCGCTCGCGGTCGGCGTCGGGGAGGCCCTCTCGAGCTCGGTGGGCCACCTCGGGGAGGTCGTCCGCCTCACCGCGCTCGGCATCGCCCGCATCGTCCAGGGAGAGATCAGCTTCAAGACGGTGGGCGGGCCGATCATGCTCTTCCAGATCGCCGCCCAGGCCGCGCAGGAGGGCTGGTCGAGCTTCCTCTTCAAGATGGCGCTCATCAGCGTGAACCTGGGGCTGATGAACCTGCTCCCCATCCCGGTGCTCGACGGCGGGCACATCGTGGCCACGGCGGTGGAGGCGGTGACCCGCAAGCCGCTGTCGCTCCGGACGCGCGAGGTGGCGAACCTGGTCGGGATCCTGCTGCTCGTCTCCCTCATGGTGTTCGTCTTCAAGAACGACATCGTCCGGCTGATGGGCTGATGCTGGTCGCGGCGCTCGATACGTCGACCCTGACCTTGTCCTGCGCGCTCCTCGAGCTGCGCGAGGACGGGGTCGAGGTGCTCACCACGCGCACCGACCGGCCGGCCGGTCCCGGAGGCGGCCACGGCATCCGGCTGCCCGGGGCCCTCACCGACCTGCTCGGCGCGCTGGGGCGAGGCGTCGGCGAGGTGGAGGCCTTCGCGATCGGCATCGGGCCGGGCTCCTTCACCGGGCTCCGCATCGGGCTGGCCACGTGGAAGGGGCTCGCCTACGCCAACCGGCGCCCCATCGCGGGAGCCTCCAGCCTCGCGGCCCTGGCGCTCGAGGCGGCCTCGCTGCCCGCCGCCCGCGGCGCGCTCCTCGTCCCGCTCCTCGACGCCCGCAAGGGAGAGGTCTACGCCGGGTACTACCGGGCCGACGGGGAGGGCGTGACCGCGGTGCACCCGGAGGAGGCCATCGCCCCGGAGGCGCTGGCGGCCCGGATCGCCGGGCTCGGGCCGGCCGTGGGCTTCGGGGAAGGCTTCGGGGCCTACCGGGACGCGCTGCAGGGATCGCTTCCCTTCCTCGAGTCGGCTCCTGCGTTCCCCTCCGGCGAGTCGGTCGGCCGCCTGGCGGCCTCGCGCCTCCGCCACGCCACCTTCGACGCCCAGGCCCTCTTCGCCCTCGAGCCCCACTACGTCCGGAAGAGCGAGGCCGAGGTGAAGTTCCCGGCCGGGCTCCCCTGATCATGCGCGTCTTCGTCACCGGAGCCACCGGGCTCATCGGCCGGGCCCTCGCGGCGTCGCTCCTCCAGGACGGCCACGAGGTGGCGGCCCTCTCCCGCAGCGCCGCCCCGGCCGGCCTGCCCGCCGGCTCGCGCGCGGTGCTGGGCGATCCGGCCGTCCCCGGCGCGTGGCAGGAGGAGCTCTCCCGCTGCGATGCCTGCGTGAACCTGGCCGGGGAGCCGGTCGCCGCCGGCAGGTGGACGGAGGCCCGGCGGCGCCGCATCCGCGACAGCCGCGTGGACGCCACCCGCAACGTCGCGGCGGTGATCGCCGGCGGGGGCCCCTCGGTGCTCGTGAGCGGGAGCGCCATCGGCTACTACGGCCCGCGCGGGGACGAGGTGCTCGACGAGTCCTCCCCGCCGGGCGACGACTTCCTCTCCCGCGTCGCGGTCGAGTGGGAGGAGGCGGCGAGCCCGGCCCGGAAGAGGGCCCGCGTCGTGCTCGTCCGCACCGGCATCGTCCTCGCGGCCGGGGGCGGGGCGCTCCCCAAGCTGGTGCTGCCCTTCCGGGCGTTCGCCGGAGGGCCGGTCGGGGACGGCAGCTTCTGGCAGTCCTGGATCCACCTCGCCGACCAGGTGGGCATCCTCCGGCTCGCCCTCGAGAACCCGGGGGCCGAGGGCCCGATGAACGCCACCGCGCCCGACCCGGCGCGCAACCGCGACCTGGCCCGCGCCATCGGCCGGGTGCTCCACCGCCCCAGCCTGATTGCCACGCCGGCCTTCGCCGTCCGCGCGGCGCTGGGAGAGATGGCCGAGGTGGTGCTCGCCAGCCAGCGCGTCCTCCCCCGCGCGGCGCTCTCGCTCGGGTACCGATTCCGCTGGCCGGCGCTCGAGCCGGCCCTGCGCGACCTGCTTCACCAGGAGAAGAAGGCATGACCGATCGTCCGATGCAGCTCGCCGTCGTGGGTGCCACCGGTTCGGTGGGTCGCGCCGTGCTCGAGGACCTGGAGGCCCGGGAGGTCGCGGTCGCGCCGCGCCTCTTCGCCACCACCCGTTCCGAGGTGGACCTGCTCGAGTTCCGCGGGGACGAGCTGGAGGTCGAGGCGCTGGGGGAGAAGTCCTTCCGGGGCTGCGACGCCGCCATCTTCGCCGCCCCCGCCTCGATCGTGCGGGAATGGGCCCCCCGGGCCTGGGCCGACGGGTGCCTGGCGGTCGACCTCTCCACGGCCTTCCGCTCCGCCCCCGACGTCCCGCTGGTCGTGGCCGGCTGGAACGACGACGCCGTGGCCGCCGCGAAGGCGAAGGGCATCGTGGCCGGCCCGTCCGGGCCGGTGGTCCCGCTCGCCCTGACGCTCGGCCCCATCCACCGGAAGGTGGGCGTGGAGCGGGTGGTGGTCACCGTCCTCTTCGCGGCCTCCGGCTCGGGCCGGGCCGGCGTCCGGCAGCTCGAGAAGGAGATGGTCGCGCTCCTCAACGGCGAGGAACCGGACCCCTCGGACCTCTCCCACCGGATGGGGCTTCAACCTGGTGCCCCAGGTGGGCGACTTCGACGCCGGCGGCCACTCCGAGGAGGAGGTGGCCGTGGGAGCCGAGCTGCGGCGCCTGCTGGCCGCCCCGGCGCTCGCCGCCACCGCCACCGCCATCCGGGTCCCGGTCTTCTACGGACACGCACTAACGGTGAATATCAGGACGGCGCGCCCGCTTCCGGCCGAGGAGGCCCGGGCCCTGCTCCGGGCGTCTCCCGGGGTGAAGGTGGTGGACGCCCCGGCCGAGCGGGTCTACCCGATGCCGATGCTGGCCGTGAACGACGACGCGGTCCTGGTGGGGCGCGTCCGGGAGGACGCCTCCCAGGGCAACGGGCTCGACCTCTTCGTGGTGGCCGACAACCTGCGGCGCAGCGCGGCCGGAAACGCGGTCCGCATCGCCGAGGAGTGGGTCCGGCTCCGGGGCCGCTGACCCCTGGGTGGGGCCTCCGGCGGGGCCTCTTCTCCGGTCGTTTCATTGCCAATTTGTCAGGTGGACCACCGCCCCGGGTCCACATTTGCCAAAAAGGCGAGCCACTCCGCCGCCGGACCTGCGCCCCCTGCGTCGACGGGAGCTTGCATGGGTGGCCCCGGCCTTGCAGAATCGACCCCCATGCTCCGCAGAGCCACGCTCCTCCTCTGTCTCCTCCCCGGCGCAGCGCTGGCCCAGACCACCGTCACCCCCGGGACGACCGTGGCCACGGTGACCTCCCAGACCCTGCCCGACCTCGCCAACCAGGCCGACTGCGCGAACGTGAGCCTCACCTCGACCTGGGCGATCTCGGCGAACGTCACGCCGGTCGTCACGGCGGGCGACAAGTGGCGGCTCGCCGCCGTCAGCCAGGCCACCGGCTGCTCGACGAACGGCGGCTCGACCGGGGCGCCCACCGGCTTCCTCGACGTGCTGGCCACCGGGGCCACCCAGACCGTGACCGGCGTCCTGGTCGCCTCCATCGCCACCGCGGCCGGCGTGACCACCTGCGCCGGGCCCACGCCCGCCGACGTGACCGTGAACCTGTGCGTCTACTACCTGCCGGCCGGGTCCACGGCGAACTGGCAGCTCGCCTCGTCCGACATCAAGTTCAAGTTCCAGCTGGCCGTCCCTCCGCCGCCGGTGGTGAGCAGCTCCACCCCGGGCGACGGACAGCTCACCGTGAACGTCGCAGCCGGGACCCCGACCACCGCCTACGCGGCCATCGACGGCATCACCTACACCATCACCTGCACCCCGACCACGACCGGGACCGCCGGCACCGGCGGCCCGAGCAACGTGGGCGCGATCACCTGCGGCGGCCTCACCAACTCGGTCCCCTACAGCGTGACCGCCACGGCCCTGAGCCAGGCCGGGAACCCGGGCCCAGCCGTCCACGCCGCCCTTCGGCCCCAACGCCTCCACCACGCCGCTGCCATTCCTCAGCTTCTGGGACGTCTACAAGAAGGACGGGGGCGTCGAGACGGGCGGCTGCAGCACGGGCGGTGCGGGCGCGCTCGCTCCCGCGCTCGCGCTCCTCGGGCTCCTCGCCGTGCGGCGGAGGCGCTCGTGAAGAAGGCCCTCCTCGCGCTGGCCCTGCTGGCGGCGCTGCCCGCCGCGGCCCAGAGCCCGGTCATCGTGTCGAAGGAGTCGCCGCGCTGGGGCTCCCTCCAGTTCTCGCTCTCCCCCTTCAGCCCCAACATCGACTCCGAGTTCGTCGCCTCGCCCGGCACGCCCCTCCCGTACGCCTCCAGCTTCGGCACGAGCCGTCCGCTCATGGTGCAGGCCATCTTCTCCAAGTCGGTCTGGCTCACCGAGGTGGGCACGCTCGACATCGGCTTCGGCGCCGGCTACTGGCAGGTGTGGGGCAAGGGGCAGTACACGGCGAACGGGGTGACCCAGGTAGGCGGCAGCACGAGCCTCATGATCATCCCGCTCCAGCTCGAGGCCACCTACCGGGTCGACTGGTTCTACGAGCGCTTCGAGGTCCCGCTCGCGCCCTACGTGCGCGGTGCGATCCTCGACTACATCTGGTCCGCCACCGGGCAGAGCGGCGTGTCGAGCTACACCGACCCGACGACCGGCGTCGTCTCCCGCGGCTCCGGCGGAACCTTCGGCTGGTCGGCCACGCTGGGGGTGGCGCTCGTGCTCGACTTCTTCGACACCCAGCTCTCGAAGCAGATGGACTACGACACGGGCATCAACCGGACCATGCTCTTCATCGACTTCACCCGGTCGAGCGTGAACAACTTCGGGTCCACCAAGACCTGGCAGCTCGCGCCCAGCTACTGGGCCTGGAGCGCCGGACTGCTCTTCGTCTTCTGGGCCTGGCGAGGCCTCGGCCGCATCACCCCGCGCCGCCGCCCCACCTTCACGAAGGCCGCGACGGCCCGGTCCACCATCTCGGTCGAGTGGGCCGCCGAGAGCTGGACGCGGATGCGTGCCTCGCCCTTCGGGACGACGGGGAAGCTGAAGCCGATGACGTAGATCCCCTCGTCGAGCAGGTCGCGGGCGAAGTCCACGGCCAGCCGCGCGTCGCCCAGCATGATGGGCGTGATGGGGTGGAAGCCCGGGCGGAGCTGGAATCCGGCCGCCGACATGCCCTCCCGGAACCGCTTCGCGTTGGCCATGAGCCTGTCGCGCAGCTCGGTCGAGCTCTCGATCAGGTCGAGGGCGGCCAGGCTGGCCCCGACGATGGGGGGGGCCACCGTGTTGGAGAACAGGTACGGGCGGGCCCGCTGCCGGAGCAGGTCGACCACCTCGCGTGGACCTGCCACGAACCCGCCCGCGGCCCCGCCCAGCGCCTTGCCCAGGGTGGAGGTGAGGATGTCCACGCGCCCCTGGACCCCGAAGTGCTCGGGCGTCCCGCGCCCGGTGCGCCCCACGAAGCCCGACGCGTGCGAGTCGTCGACCAGCACGAGCGCCCGGTGCCGCTCGGCGATGGCGCAGATCTCGTCGAGCCGCGCCAGGTCGCCGTCCATGGAGAAGACGCCGTCGGTGACCACCAGCCGGAGCCGCGCGTCGGCGGCCTCGCCGAGCTTCGATTCCAGGTCCGCCAGGTCGGCGTGGGCGTAGCGGTAGCGCCGGGCCTTGGCGAGCCGGATGCCGTCGATGATGGAGGCGTGGTTGAGCGAGTCGGAGACGATGGCGTCCTGCTCGCCCAGCAACGCCTCGAACACCCCGCCGTTGGCGTCGAAGCAGGAGGAGAAGAGGATGGCGTCCTCGAAGCCGAAGAAGGCCGCCAGCCGCCGCTCCAGCTCCCGGTGAAGGTCCTGGGTCCCGCAGATGAAGCGCACCGACGACAGGCCGTAGCCGCGCCCGTCGAGCGCGCTCCGCGCCGCCGAGAGCAGGCCAGGATGGTCGGAGAGCCCGAGGTAGTTGTTGGCGCAGAAGTTGAGGACCTTGCGGCCGCCCACCTCGATCTCCGCGCCCTGCGGCGACTGGAGGATCCGCTCCTCCTTCCACGTGCCGGCGGCGCGGATCTCCTCGAGGGCTCGGGCCAGGACCTTCTGGGCGTCGTCGTACACGGGGACTCCTCGGGCCGGTCAGAACTGGATGAGGACCTTGGGGTGGGCCTTGATCTTCTCCTCGAAGGAGACCGGCTCCCACGTCGAGAAGGGCACGATCGTGCCGTTCCCGCCCTGCAGGATCACCTTCCAGACCTGCTCCTGGATGTTGGGGGAGGTGGACTCGAGCAGGTTGCGGGTGATGTGCCAGGTCTCGAAGATGCGCCGCCCCACCACGGCGTGGAGGCTGATGCCGTCCACGATCACCCGCTCCAGGCTCTCGATGACCGCCTCGCCGCTCTTCAGGCCGAACAGGATGACGTGGCCGCCGCGCCGGACCACCGAGATGGCGGTGTTGAGCGCGGCGTTGGAGCCGGACATCTCGAGGGCCACGTCCACGCCGACCCCGTCGGTGAGCGCGTGGATCGCCTTGGTGATCCCCTCGTCGTGGACGTAGGAGGTCTCGGTGGTCTTGGTGGGCTCGACCACGGCGTCGGCGCCCAGCTTCTTCGCCATCTCGATGTGGGTCCGCATGGGCTCGACGCCGATCACCTGCCGGGCGCCCAGCGCCCGGGCCACCGCGATGGCGAAGAGGCCGATGGTGCCGCAGCCGATGATGGCCACCGACTTCCCGCGCAGGTTCACCTTGGTGCAGGCGTGGACCGCGTTCCCGAACGGCTCCTGGAGCGCCGCCACCTCCGGCCGGATCTTCTTCACGTCGGTGGGCCAGAGCGCCTGGGCGGGCAGCTTCACGTACTCGGCGAAGCACCCGTCGACGCTGATGCCGATGATCCGATCGGTGGCGCAGACGTGGTTGTCGCCGATCCGGCACTGGTAGCAGGTGTTGCAGATGATGTGGCTCTCGGTGGAGACCACGTCGCCGGGGTGGAGCCCGAAGTCGCGGGTGGCCTCCGGGCCGGCCTCGACCACCTCGCCGAGCAGCTCGTGACCGATGACGCGCGCGTCCTTTCCCTCGGCCGCGAGCGTCGACTGGATCATGTCGCCGAAGGCCCGGCGGAACCAGATGCCGCGGTCCGACCCGCAGAAGCCGGCGAAGCGCGGCTTGACGATGACCATCGAGGCGTCGCGGTAGTCCTTGCCCACGTCCAGCGTGGGGCGGGGGACGCGTTCCTTGCGCAGGCCCTTGGAGGTGCTCCAGGGGTCCCTCTTCCGGTCGTAGACGAGTGCCCACATCTCCTGGTCCATGCGCTCCCCTCGGGGTGAAAGTCGGGTGAGTCTACCGGGCAGGGACCGTCCCGGCAGGAGGAAAGGGAAGGGCGACGTCCCGATTTCCCGGTCCGGGAGCGCCCGGACCAAACGTATACTCGACGGTTCATGGCCCCGTCCCCCAAGGCTCGCCGCTGGCGCTGGATCCTCGTCGCCGGCGCGGCGGCCCTGGGCTCTTCCTGGGCGGCCGTGCCCTGCTCGGGCCCCGGGTGCCGGTCTGGGTGGCGGAGCGCCAGGAGCTGGTCCAGCGGGTCGTGGCGAGCGGCGGGTGCTCGCGCCGGCCCGGATCCAGATTGGGAGCGTCGTGGTCGGCAGGGCCACGCGGGTGGCGGTCGACAAGGGGGACCGGGTGAAGGCCGGTCAGGTGCTCGTCCAGCTCGACGACGCGGAGGCGCGGGCGGCGTTCGCCCAGGCCCGGTCGGCCGTCGCCCAGGCGGCGGCCCGGCTCGAGCAGGTCGACGTCGTGTCGGCGCGTGTGACCGCCGAGGCGGTCCGCCAGGCCGAGCTGCGACTGGATCAGGCGGAGACGAAGCTCGCCCGCAACCGCACGCTGGCCGAGGCCGGCTCGGTCAGCCGGCAGGACCTCGACGACGCCCAGCAGGCGCGCGACCTCGCGGCGAGCCAGCTCGCCTCGGCCCGCATCCAGGCGAGCTCCGTGGCCTCGGGGTCCGACCGGCACGTGGCGCAGGCGGCGCTCGAGCAGGCCCGGGGCGCCGAGCAGGCCGCCGCGGCCCGGCTCGACCAGCTGCAGATCGGCCCCGGCCGACGGCGTCGTCACCGAGCGGGACGTGGAGCCGGGCGACGTGGTCCAGCCCGGGCGCACGCTGCTCGTGGTGGCCCGCGACGGCCCGACCCAGCTCTCGGTGCTCCCGGACGAGAAGAACCTGGCCTTCCTGCGCCTGGGCCAGCCGGCCACGGCCTCGGTCGACGCCTTTCCGGATCGCGTCTTCCCGGCCCGGGTCGCCTACATCGCCCCGGCGGTCGACCTCTCCCGCGGCACGGTGGAGGTGAAGCTCGACGTCCCGGATCCGCCGCCGTTCCTGCGACCCGACATGACCGTCTCGGTGAACGTCGAGGTCGGGCGCGACCGCGCGCCCTCGTGCTGCCGTCCGGCGCCGTGCGGGACGCGGGAACCGACCCGTGGGTGCTGGCCGTCCGGGCCGGGCGCACCGTCCGGGTCCCGGTGAAGCTGGGCATGCGCGGGGAGCGAGCCGCCCAGGTCCTCTCCGGCCTCGAACCAGGGGAGGCGGTGGTCGCGCCCACCTCGGCCGTGGGACCCGGCGCCCGGGTGCGCACGGAGCCGGCCCGCTGAGGGCCGGGCTGCGCATGCGCTTCGAGGTCTTCATCGCGGTCCGCTACCTGAAGGAGGGCCGGGCGCAGACCGCGCTCGTCCTGGGGGGCACCACCGTCGGCGTGGCGGTGCTCATCTTCCTCACCGCGCTCATCGGGGGCCTGCAGCGCACGCTGGTGGCGCAGACCCTGTCGGCCCAGGCCCACATCCTGGTGAAGGCGCAGGAGCGGGTGGCCCGCCCGCTGCCGTCGCCGGAGCGTGTCGCCGACCACGTCGAGAAGGTTCCGGACCGCATCCGGTCCATCGAGCAGTGGCAGCAGGTGCTCGAGGGCATCCAGGCCATCCCGGGCGTGCTGGCCGCCACGCCCACGGCAGCCGGCTCCGCCTTCGCGAGCCGGGGCGCGGCCTCCAAGTCGGTGGCCCTGCGAGGGATCGACCCGGAGAGCTTCTCCCGGGTCATCGAGATTGTTCCCAAGATGCAGTCCGGCCGCTTCGCCCTGGAGGGGACGGAGGCCATCATCGGGACGGTGCTGGCGAGCGATCTCGGCGTGGCGGTCGGGGACAAGCTCCGCCTGTCGACGCCGGAGGGGCGCGGCGACGTCTTCGTCATCTCCGGCATCTTCGACCTGGGGAACAAGGACGTGAACCAGCGCTGGGTGTTCGTGCCGCTCCGCTCGGCCCAGACGATGCTCGACGTGCCCGGGGGCGCGACGACCATCGAGGTCAAGGTCGCCGAGATTTTCGAGGCCGAGCGCCTGGCCCGGGATATCGAGAGCCGCTACGGGCTCTCCGCGGACAGCTGGATGGAGCTGAACCAGCAGCTCCTCGTGGGGCTCCGGTCCCAGTCGGCGTCGAGCTGGATTATCCAGTCCCTGGTGGTCATGGCGGTGGCGCTGGGGATCGCCAGCGTGCTGGGGGTCTCGGTCATCCAGAAGTCCCGCGAGATTGGGATCCTGAGGGCCACCGGGACGTCCACCCGGACCATCCAGCGCATCTTCCTCCTCGAGGGCGCCATCGTCGGGGCGCTGGGCTGGTGCTGGGCTCCGTCCTCGGGTCGGCCATGGGCCTGGCCTTCGCGGGACTGGCCCGGGGGCCCGGCGGTGCGCCCCTCTTCCCGGTGGACCTGACGCCGCTCCTCTACCTGGGCGCGTCGGGCGTGGCCATCCTCACCGGGACGATGGCCGCCTGGTTCCCGGCCACCCGGGCGGCCCGCCTCGACCCCGCGGAGGTCATCCGCTATGGGCGAATCCAGGCCCGAGGTCATGCGGCTGGAGGGGATTGTCCGGGACTTCGGCGAGGGGGAGGCCCGGACCCGGGTGCTCCGCGGCGTGGATCTCGTGCTCCACCGGGCGAGTTCGCCGCCCTCATGGGGCCGTCCGGCTCGGGCAAGAGCACGCTGCTCCACATCATGGACCCTCGACCGGCCCACCGGCGGGCGCGTCCTGCTCGACGGCCAGGACACCGGGGCCATGGACGAGGACGAGCTCACCCGGTGCCGGGGACGCACGCTCGGGTTCGTCTTCCAGTTCCACCACCTGCTCCCGGAGTTCACGGCGCTCGAGAACGTCATGATTCCCATGGCGGCCGACAAGGGTCGCCTCGACGCGTCGATGCCGGAGTGCGGGCGGGCCCTCCTCGATCGCGTGGGCCTGTCGGCCCGGGCCGGGAACCGGGCCACCACCCTCTCGGGCGGGCAGGCGCAGCGGGTGGCCATCGCACGGTCCCTGGCCATGAACCCCAAGATTGTCCTCGCGGACGAGCCCACCGGAAACCTGGACACCGCAGACCGCCGACGAGGTCTTCTCGTTGCTCCGGGACGTGAACCGGCAGCAGAAGGTGACCTTCCTCATCGTCA
>CAVYBH010000005.1:0-35850 GCA_963766715.1 uncultured delta proteobacterium | reverse complement strand
CTGCCGCGCCTCACTCGACATTCTGGACCTGCTCCCGCATGCGCTCGATCTCGGCCTTGAGGTTGACCACCGCGGCGGCGGCCTCCGCGCTCTGCGACTTCGAGCCCACCGTGTTCGCCTCCCGGTGCATCTCCTGGACGAGGAAGTCCATCTTCCGCCCGGCCGGCTCGCCCGAGGCGAGCAGCGCCCTCATCTGCGCGACGTGGCTGGCGAGCCGGGTCAGCTCCTCCGTGACGTCGGTGCGGTCGGCGAAGAGCGCCACCTCCGTGGCCAGCCGCGCCGGATCCGGCGCCAGGCCGCGGGAGAGCTCGGCCACCCGCTCCTCGAGCCGGGCCCGGTAGCTCTCGAGCGTGCGGGGAGCCGCCTCGGCCAGCCGTGCGGCGATCGACTCGACCACGGCGAGGCGCCCCTCCAGGTCGCGGGCGAGGGCGATTCCCTCGCGCTCCCTCATGGAGAGGAGGCCGGCCAGGGCCGCCGAGACCGCCGCGGCGACCGAGCCGCGCGCTGCATCCAGGTCGACCGACCGCTCCTCGAGCGTGACCACGCCCGCCGCGGCGAGCACGTCGGAGAGCGCCACGCCGCCCGCGAGGCCGAGCCGGGCCCGGACGTCCTCGAAGGCCCGCGCGTACTCGGCCGCCAGCTCCGCGTCGACGCGCGGCGAGAGGGCCGCCCGGGAGGACGAGCGCCGGATGGACACGTCGATGCCCCCCCGCGCCAGGCGTTCCTTCACCCAGCGGGTGATCTCGGTCTCGAGGGCCGCCAGCTCCCGCGGGAGGCGGACCTTCACCTCGCAGAACTTGTGGTTCACCGAGCGGACCTCGGCCTCCACGGCCTCGCCCCCCTCGCCTCCCTTGCCAGCCCCGAAGCCCGTCATGCTGCGGATCATGCGTTCTCCCTCGTATCGGTGGCGCCCCCGGCCCGCGCCGCGAGCAGCGAACGGGCCTCGCGCTCCACGCGGTCGACCTCCAGGTCGACCATGCACCGGTGGTGCTGGAGCGGGCAGCGCTCGGGACCGTGGTCGTGGCACGGGGAGCATTCGAGATCGACGCGGAGGACCCGCTCCGCGTCGCCGAACACGTGCCTCGCCGGATCGGTGGGGCCGAAGATCAGGACCGCCGGCCGGCCGAGGGCGCGGGCGCAGTGCACGAGCCCGGTGTCCCCCCCGACGACCAGATCGCACCGGGCGAGCAAGGCCAGGGCCTCGGCGATGGAGTTCCCGGTCGAGTCGATGAGCGGGACGCCGCTCCCGGCCGCGATCCGCCGGGCCAGGTCGCGCTCGCCCGGACCTCCCAGCAGGAGCACGGTCGCGCCGCCGAGGGTGAGCCGCCTCGCCAGCTCTGCGTACTTCCCCTCCCCCCACCGCTTCGTGCCCCATTCGGCGCCCGGGATGAGGCCCACGAGCGGCCGGGCCGCGCCTCGCAGGACCTGGGAGGCGTAGCCCTCGAGCCCGGCCGGCGGGTCGAGCCGGAGGCGGCGGTCCTCCGAGGGCGCGCCGGCGCGGGCCGCCAGCGAGAGCGAACGGTCGATGAAGGTGCGGCCCCGGTCGATCGAGACCCGGTCGTTGCACAGGGGCGCGTACCCGATGCGGCGCGGTGCCCGGGAGAGCCAGGCCACCGACCCGGAGCGGGCCGAGGGGTGGGACACGAGCGCCACGTCCGGGGCGAAGGCGCGAAGGCGGGCGCCCAGGCGCAGCGCTCCGCGCAGTCCGGAGTCGGCGCGGCGCTTGTCGAAGACGAACACCTCGTCCACCCCGGGGAGGCCCCGCGCCACCGGCTCGCCGCGGGGGGAGACCACCACCGCCACCTCGCTTCCCGGCCAGCGCGCCTTGAGCGCCCGCACGGCGGGCCCCAGGAAGACCGTGTCGCCGAGGAAGGACGGATGGATGAGGAGGAATCGCACGGGGTCAGGGGAGCGGCTTCGCCTCCTCGACGAGCATCACCGGGATCCCGTCCCGGATGTCGTAGGCGAGGCGGCATCTGGTGCAGTGGATCTCGCCCCGGTCCTCGTGGAACTCGAGGTCGCCCTTGCACTTCGGGCAAGCGAGGATCTCCTTCAGCTCCGGTGCGAGCGCCATCGACACCTCCAGGGCATGCTCATACCGCGCTGGCGCTTCCCCCCGCAACGAAACGAGCGGGTCCCCTTCACGCAGGAGGCAGGGCTCGAACGTGCGCGAGGAAGGCCTCCACGGCGCGCCCACGGGCCTCCTCCGTGTAGAGCGCCTGCATGCGAGCCCGGGCCGCGGCCCCCATCGCCCGCCCCCGGTCCGGGCGGGAGAGGACGTCGGCGATGGCCTGGCCGAGGGCCTCGACGTCGTCGGGAGGCGCGAGCAGTCCGGTCTCCCCGTGGACGATGCTCTCGGCCGGCGCCCCGAACGCCCAGGCCACCCCAGGGCGGCCGCTGGCCATGCCCTCGAGGAGCGCCCGGCACGTCCCGTCGTTGCCCTCGGCCAGCAGGACCTTCACGTCGAAGGTCCGGTACGCGGCCGCGAGCTCCGCGCCGCGCCGGTACCCGGCGAAGACGACCCGCTCCCCGAGCCCGGAGCGTTCCACGTGCGCCCGGAGATCGGGGAGACCCTCCCCTCGCCCCACCACGACCAGGCGCGCGCCGGGCAGGCGCCGGGCGACCCCCTGGAAGGCGTCCACCAGCTCGGCGTGACGCCGGTCCGGCTTCACGCGGGAGACGATCCCCGCCACGGGCGCGTCGGCGGCGATTCCGAGCTCGGCGCGGAGGTCCGGCCCGTCCGGCGAGAAGACGGTCGAATCCACCGCACCCCGCACCGCCGTCACCCGCTCCGGGGCGACGCCGAACCGCTGGCGAAGGATGGCCGCGTGCGCCTCGCACACCGCCACGAGGCCGTCCGTGCGCCGATGGGCCCATCCCTGCAACCCCCGGTCGGCGAGGGAGCGCGCCGAGTGGACGGTTCGCACCACCCGGGTCGAGTCGCGGGAGACCGCCAGCAGCGCGAGGGTGTGGTCGTGCGAGAAGTTGGCGTGCACCACGTCGAAGTCCCGGGCCGCGCGGCGGAGCCGGAGGAGGTCCCCGAGGTACTGGAGCGGCCCGCCCTTCGTCGAGAGCGCCAGGTCGCTCCGGGGCGGGAAGCCCCGCTCCGCCAGCCGCTCCTGGATGTCCCCCTCCCTGCGCCCGTCGACCGCCACCTCGACGTGGTGGCCTCGCCGGGCCAGCTCGGCGGCCACCGACGCCATGGGCTCGGCGGGCCCGGTCCAGGCCGGGGACGAGAGCAGCTCGAGGACCCTCACCGGGCGGGCTCCCCGCGCCCGGGGTGGGCGACACGCTGGAGGCCGGGGACCGTCATCGGCGGATGAGGTCGTAGTTCCTGTACTCGCCGATCCGGATGCCGGTCGCGTCCTCGAGGAGGTCGAGCAGGTCCACGCGGACGTGGCCGCGCCGGACGAACCGCCGCCTGGGCTCGAAGGGCCAGTCGTTGCGGGCCACGAGGTCGCGGATGGGCGCCGGGTGCGTCCCGGCGAACGGCCGCACCTTCTCGGAGACGTCGTACTGGAAGCTTCCCTGGAGCACGCGCTCGGCGGCCTCGTCCCCGTGGTGGAACCGCGCCTGCTCGGCCAGCTTGACCTTCTGGAGGTCGGGCGGGCGCACCCACCCGTAGTGGAAGATGCGCGCCTGGCTCGGGACGACGCGGAGCTTCCGCGCCGGATCGCCCCGCTTGAGGGTCCTGGGCACCGGGCCCGTCCAGTCCGGAGGGGGATCCCAGATGCGGAATCCCAGCGCGTCCTTCCAGGACCGCGCGCCCAGCCCGTTCCGGAAGGCGCGGACGTCCCTGCCGGACCCAGAGTCTCGAGACCCCCTCCGTGTGGTACGAGCCGTAGAAGTGGATGAAGTCGAAGAGCAACCCCTCGATCGCCGGGTCCGCCATCATCCGGTCGAGCGACGCCCGCACGGTGGGGTACTCGTCCTCGTGGATGAGCTCGTCGGCCTGGAAGTAGATGCAGGCGTCGCCGGTGCAGCGGGCCAGCGCGATGTCGGTCTGCTCGGCGTAGACGTGGCCCGACTGGATGAGGGCGTCGTCCCATCTCGAGTCGAGGATGAGGATGCGCGGGTCCTGGATGGACTCCACCAGCTCCCGGGTCCCGTCGTCGGAGATGCCCACGTTGACGACCAGCTCGTCGACGAGCGGAAGGACCGACCGGATGGCCGCCTCCAGCGGGTAGCGATAGCGCACGGCGTTCCGCGCGAAGGTGAACCCGGAGACCTTCACGGACGGGCCTTCCGGCGCGCACGGGGCCGCTGGCTCCGGACCGGCGCGCGGGCTCCGAGGGTGGCGAGCAGGTCGGACGTGGAGTGGTCCTTGGGGTCCCCGGCCACCGCCACCCGCCCCCCGTACTTCCGGACCTCGGCGGCCTCGGGAATGGTCTCGGGCGTGTAGTCGGTGCCCTTCACCTGCACGTCGGGGCGGAGCTTCCGGATGATCGGGACCACCGTCTTCGACCCGAAGACCAGCACGTGGTCGACGCAGGCCAGCGCGGCCACGATCTCGGCCCGCTCGTCCTGCGGGACCACCGGGCGTCCTGGCCCCTTGTTGCGGCGCGTGGAGACGTCGCTGTTCACGGCCACCACGAGCACGTCGGCGAGCGCCCGGGCGCCCTCCAGGTAGCGGAGGTGCCCGACGTGGAAGAGGTCGAAGATCCCGTTCGCCAGCGCCACGGTCTTGCCGGCCCGCGTGGCCCGGGCCCGGATGGCGGGGAGGTCGGAGAGTCGGACGCGGGTCGCCATCATTCGCCCAGCAGCTCGCGCAGGATCTCCTCGCGCGTCACGGTGGCCGTGCCGGCCTTCAGGACCACCAGCGAGGCGGCGACGTTGGCGAGGCTGCATGGCCCCGACCGCGTCGGCGCCCGAGGCGATGGCGGCCGCGTAGGTGGCCGCCACCGTGTCGCCCGCGCCGGTGACGTCCACCGCCTCCTTGTCGCCGTGCGCGTCGAGGTGGACCGGCGGGCGCCCGCGCTCGAAGAGCGACATCCCGTAGCGCCCCCGGGTGACGAGCAGGCTCTCGCAGGAGAGCCGGCGCTGCAGGGCCCTGGCCGCGCGGGCCAGCCCCTGCGGCGTGGACGCAGCGGATGCCGGTGGCCGCCTCGAGCTCCGGCTCGTTGGGCTTCAGCATGGTGAGGCCGGTGAAGCCCTTCAGGTTGTACCGGGAGTCGACGCAGACCGGGATCCCGCGCCGGCGCAGCGCGCGCAGGGCCTCGATCACGCGCGGGGAGAGGACCCCCGAGCCGTAGTCGCTCGCCAGGATCGCCGTGGCGCCGCGGGCGGCCGCCTGGAGGTCGGCCACGAGCTTCCGCTCGACGGCCGCCGGGACCGGATCGGGCGTCCGGTCGACGCGCAGCATCTGCTGGCGCCGGGTGGAGCGCCCGCCGGCGAGGATCCGGGTCTTGGCCTCCGTCGCCCGGCCCCGGACCCGCTGGATCCCGCCCACGCCGACCTTGCCGGCCCGGAGCGCCGCCACGAGGCGCACGCCGAGCGCGTCGGCGCCCACCAGCCCGACCGCACGCACGTCGACCCCGAGCGCGGCGAGGTTCTGGGCGGCGTTCCCGGCCCCGCCGGGCTTCAGCTCGCTGCGCTCGAAGCGGACGATGAGGACCGGGGCCTCCCGGCTGATCCGCTCGGTCTCGCCGTAGACGTACTCGTCGGCGACGAAGTCGCCCACGACGACCACGCGGCTCTGCGAGAACTCGTGGAGAAGCGGGGCGAGCGGCGCGAGGCGGGGAGACGGGCTCCGGACCATGGCCGTGTCTACTCCGCGCGCGCGGCGGGGTCAATGGGCGGCGCCCCGTCCGATGGGGCTTCCCCGGAGGGTTTCCGGGCCCTTCCCCGCTTCCCGGTCCCGGGCGCGGGGGGGCGCGTCTTCCACCGACGGTGAAGCCAGTACCACCGATCGGGGTAGAGCCGGACCCACCGCTCCAGCCGGTCGTTCAGGTCCTGCATGAAGGCCAGCACGTCGGCTTCCCGGTCGCCCGTGTCCGGCGGCTCGAGGGGACCCTCGACGACGACGCGGTGGCGTCCGTCCGGAAGCGGGACGTCGAGCATGAAGAAGATGACGGCCCCGGACCGCATGGCCAGGTAGGCCGGCGTGGGCGCCGTGGCGGCGGGCACACCGAAGAAGGTGGGAAAGATGGCCCGGCGAGCCGACATGTTCTGGTCGATCACGTACCCGAGGACCCTCCCCTGTCGCATGGCGCGCTGCGCGGCCTTGAGCGTCTCGCCCCTCGTGACCTCCAGCACCTCCAGGCCGGCCTTCGACCTGCCCTTGTTCCAGAAGCGCCCGAACCAGCCTCCGCCCAGGGCCCGGACCACCATGGTGATCGGATAGCCCTTCAGGTTGTGCACGGCGGCCAGGTTCTCGAAGTTCCCGAAGTGGGCGGTGCAGACCACCATCGGCCTCCCGGACGCGCGGACGGCGAGCACGGTGTCGGCGGTCCCGGGGTCGTACACGAACATGCGCTCGAGCGCCTCCTTGTCGAGCCGGGAGACGAGCAGGAACTCGGGGGCCATCCGCCCCAGGTTCAGGAAGGTCTGGCGGGCGACCTCCCGCCGCTTCGCCTCGGTCCACTCCGGGAAGGCGAGCCGCAGGTTGCCCATCACGACGCCCCGCCGGACGTGCAGCACCCACAGGAGCCAGCCCAGGAAACTGCCCAGCCCGATGAGAATCCGCCGCATCAACCCCTCCCCTGGAAAGCCCGCCCGAGGAGGTCCTCGAGCTCGGTCCCGCCCGCCACGATCTCGGCATCGATTCGCACCACCCGCAACCGATCGTCGCCGGCGAGCGCCGCCGGAAGCCGGACGGCGTCCTTCTCGGTGGTGACGAGCTGCGTGGCCCCCGCCCGGATCGCCGCCGCGAGCGCGCGGGCGACCTCGCCCTCGGTGAAGCGGTGATGGTCGGGGAACGGATACTCCTCCACCACCTCGGCGCCAAGCCCCTCGACCGTCCGCCGCACGCTTCCCGGGCGCGCCACCCCGGTGAGGAGCCCAACTCGCCGGCCGACAAGCTCCTCGAGCGGGAAGGTTCGCAGGAGCAACCCGTCGGCGAGGTCCCGGGGCGCGTGGCGCGACTCGACGGGTCCCCTGCCCGTGAAGCGGCGGGCGAGGAGCCGCAGCGGATCCAGGGCCTCGGGCGGCGCCCGGTCGACGTGGCCGAGCCAGACCAGCCCGGCCCGGCCCAGCGCCGACGGCGGCTCGCGGTTGGGGCCGCGAGGGAGGCAATGGCCGTTCCCCCAGGGGTTGGCGGCGTCGAGCACGACCACGTCCAGGTCCCTTCGCAGCCGGCGGTGCTGGAAGCCGTCGTCGAGCAGCAGCACGTCGGCGCCGAGGGCGATCGCCTTCCCGGCGAGGGAGGCCCGATCGGCTCCGCAGAGGACCCGGAGCCCCGGAAGGCGGCGGGCCAGCAGCACCGGCTCGTCGCCCCCCTGGGCCGCGTCGAGGATCACGCGTTCCCCGTCCGCGACCACCCGGTCGTCCGCGCGCGAGGCGCCGTAGCCCCGCGAGAGCACCGCCGGGCGATGCCCCGACGCGAGGAGGCGCCCGGCGATGGCCAGGACCGCCGGGGTCTTGCCGGCGCCGCCCACGGCCAGGTTGCCGACCGAGATCACCGGAACCCCGGCGCGGGTGCTGCGCAGGACGCCCGCGTCGTAGAGCGCGCCCCGCGCCGCCGCGGCCAGCCGGAAGAGCCCCTCGGCGGGCCAGAGCGGCGCGAGAAGCAGGCGGTCGCCCAGGGAGGGCCCAGGACCCCACCAGAGCCGCTCACGGGCTCCCGGCGCGCTCACGCGGCGCCTTTCCCGCGGGGGATGGCGCGCAGCATGTGGTCGACGTTCCGGGCGCTCGCGCCGCGGACCGCGCCGACGGCCTCCCGGGCCATCGCACCGAGCCGCACGACCTCCTCGGGCCGGGTGAGGAGCTCCCGCGCCACCCGGAGCAGCTGCTCGGGCGTGGCCACCTGGATGCCCCCGCGACCGACGAGGACCTGCACGCTGTCCTTGAAGCTCTCCATGTGGGGGCCGAAGAGCACCGGCTTCCCCTGCCCGGCCGGCTCGAGCACGTTCTGGCCTCCCCGGCGCCCGAAGCTGCCGCCCACGAAGGCCAGCGTGGCCAGCCTGTAGGCGGCGGCCAGCTCCCCGATGGTGTCGAGCACCACCACCCGGGCAGGCCCGGCCGCCGCGCCTGCGCTGCGCAGCCGGGCGCTCAGCCCCGCACCCTGGGCGATCGCGACGATCTTCCCGGCCCGCTCCACGTAGCGCGGGGCCACGACGAGCTGGAGCCCCGGCACGTCGGCGAGGAGCTTCCGGTAGACGTCGACCAGGATCTCCTCCTCTCCCTCGTGCGTGGAACCGGCGATGAACACCTGCTGGGAGGGGTCGAGCCCCATGGCCGCGCGCAGCGTCTCGTCGTCCGCGCTCGAGCGGTCGAGGACCAGCGCGTCGAACTTGGTGTTGCCGGTCACCCACACGCGGTCGGGTGGCGCGCCCAGCTGCAGCGCCCGCTCGGCCTCCTCGTCGGAGCGCATGAGGAAGAGCGTGATCGAGCGGAGCGGGTTGCCCACCGCCCGGAAGAGGGCCCGGTAGCGGGACATCTTCTCGGGCGCGAACCGGCCGTTGGTGAGGGCGATGCGGACGCCCGCCTTGCGGGCCGCGCGGATCAGGTTGGGCCAGATCTCGGTGTACTCGAGCACGAGGAGATCGGGGCGCAGCGCGGCCATGGCGCGGCGGGTGGCGCCCGGGAGGTCGTACGGGGCGTACAGGACGACGTCGGCTTCCCGGATCTTGGCCCGCGCCATCTCCAGGCCGCTGTTGGTGATGGTGGTGACGACGATGCAGCAGTCCGGCACCCGCGCCTTGAGCTCGCGCATCATCGGCTGGAGCGAGAGCAGGTCGCCCGCGCTGGCGCCGTGGAGCCAGATGCGCGGGGCGCCCCGCCCCAGGTCCTCGCCCGCGCGGTAGAAGCCGAGCCTCTCCCGGATCCCGTGCCGGAGCTTGGGATGGAAGAGCAGCACCGGCAGGAGCACGGCGACGGCGACGTAGCTCACGATCGCGTAGAGGACGGGCACGGGCGACCGGTACCTACTCGATCCACACGGGGTTCGTGAAGACCCACGGAGCGCCGTCCCGCCGCCCCTCGACGCGATAGGCCCCGGACGGGCAAGGGCCGGCGCAATTCCAGGCCCATCCGCCCGGGACGGTGGCCAGCGCGCCCACCGGCGCGCCGTCGCGGAAGAGGAGCCAGGCAGGCCGGAGCTTTCCCGGCACGCTGGCCGCGAGCTCGATCCGGTCGCGGGTGGGGGACACGGAGAGGCGGATCCCGCTCACCGGGGCGACCGCGTCGAGCACGCACGCGCCGCTCCCGTCGAGGAGCGCCTTCGTCACCGCCGCGGCGTCCACCGCTCCGTCCCCCGTGGCGCTCACCGGCACGTGCATGCTGAAGGCCTCGAAGTCGGCGCGGTAGGTCGGCCAGCCGTGGGCGTCGGAGGCGCAGAGGAGCGCCACCTTCCTGCGCGCCGCCGCCGCATCGTAGCGCGCCAGCTCCCGCCACGGGTCCTGGTAGAAGGAGAGCATCGAGCGGCCCGCGTCCCAGGGAAGGAGGAGAAGCGCCTTCCCGGCACGCCACCAGGCCTGATCGCGCCTCACCTGCCCCCAGAACGAGTCATTGGAGACGACCTCCAGCCCGGCCCAGTCGTCGCGGGTCCATCGGGTGAACGGGCGCCCGGGGTGGAAGGGATGCGCGAGCACGCCCTCGCCGCCGAGCTGCTTCACCGTGCCCAGGGTGTCCTTCTGGCGCTCCTCCTTGGTGAGCTCGCGGGAGAGGCCGACGCCGACGACGTGCCCGTAGGGGGCCGAGATCTCCGTGGCCGGGACCACCAGCACGCCGTCGTGCCAGCCCGAGTCCCCGGGAGTGAGCACGTTGTGGTCGGCCACGACGATGAACTGGAGCCCGGCCTCGCGCGCCGCCCGCACCACCTCGTCGAGGTCTCCCCGCCCGTCGCTCCGGGTGGTGTGGACGTGCCAGGCGCCCCGCATCTCGCCCGGAGGCGGAGGCGGGCGGGGCGCGCGCCGGGACCGGGTGAAGAGCCCGAAGGCCACCCAGGCGGCGAGCAGCGCGCCGGACAGCGCGGCGGCGCGCCTCCACGTCATCCTGCGTTCGCCCCCTCGGTGACTCCGCCCTCGTAGATCCGGTAGAGGCGCGCGTACTCGCCGCTCCTCTCGATGAGCTCGTCGTGGCGCCCCACCTCGGCGACGCGGCCGTGGGACAGCACCACGATGCGATCGGCGTTGCGGATGGTCGAGAGCCGGTGCGCGATGACGAGCGTGGTCCGGTGGGTGCCGCCCGCCCCGTCGGCGCCGATTCCCATGAGCTCCTCGAGCGCCCGCTGCACCTCCCGCTCGCTCTCCGCGTCGAGGGCGCTGGTGGCCTCGTCGAGGAGGAGGATGGGCGCGTCCTTCAGGAAGGCCCGGGCGATGGCGATCCGCTGGCGCTGTCCGCCCGAGAGCGTCACCCCGCGCTCCCCGACCACCGTGTCGTACCCCTGGGGGAGCGCCCGGATGAAGCCGTCGGCGTGGGCCATGTGCGCGGCCCGCTCCACCTCGGCGAGCGGGATGTCCGGGCGCCCGTAGGCGATGTTGTCGCGCACGCTGGTGTTGAAGAGCACGGTCTCCTGGGTGACGAGCGCGATGCACGACCGGAGGCTGCGGAGCGTCACCGCACGGACGTCCACGCCGTCGATGGTGATCCGGCCGCCGGTGACGTCCCAGAAGCGGGGCAGCAGGTTCGCGACGGTGGTCTTGCCCCCGCCGGAGCTGCCCACCAGCGCCACCACCTCGCCCTTGCGCACCGACAGCGAGACGTCCTGCAGCACCGGGCGATCGCCGTAGGAGAAGGAGATCTGCTCGTAGCGGATCTCCCCCTGGAAGGGCGGGAGCTCCGCCGTCCCCTCGTCGGGCACGTCGGTCCGGGCGTCGAGGATCTCGAAGATCCGCTCGCCGGCGGCCGCGCCCTGCATGGCCTGCTGGCCCACCCTCCCGAGCTGCTTCACCGGCGTGTAGAGCAGCAGGATGGCCGTGACGAAGGAGAAGAACTTCCCGGCCGGCAGCGTGCCGGCCACGATGTTGCCGCCCACCCACCAGATGGCGATGCCGATCCCCACGGCCGCCATCACCTCCATGAGCGGCGACGAGAAGGCCCGGACGGAGATGCTGCGGCGCATGTAGCGCAGCCAGCGCTCGTTCTCCCCGCGGAACCTCGACGACTCCCACGCCTCCATCCCGTAGGCCTGGACCACCCGGATGCCGGAGAGGGTCTCCTGGACCAGCTCGGAGATCTTCCCGAGGGTGGCCTGCGACTGGACCGTGACCTTCTTCAGGCGCTTGGCGATCCGCACCACCGGCAGGATGGTCACGGGGATGGCGACGAAGGTGACGAGCGACAGCTTCCAGTCGATGAGGAAGCAGTTCACGAGCATCACCATCACGGTGAGCCCGTCGCGCAGGTAGCTGGCGATGGCGTTCGAGACCGCGCCCTCGACCGACTGCACGTCGTTCGACATGCGGGAGAGGATGTCGCCCGTGTGACGGCGCGTGTAGAAGGACGGGGAGAGGCGCAGCAGGTGGTCGAAGAGCGCGCCGCGCAGGTCGGCGATGATGCGCTGGGAGGTGGTCCCCATCAGGTAGGCCTGGCCGAAGAAGGCCACCCCCTTCGTCAGGGACACCGTGATCACGATCCAGGGGAGCACGCGCAGCGCCTGGGCGCGGTCGATCCCCTTCGCCCAGGCCGCCAGCTCGCCGTCGCCGGGCAGGAGCCGGGCCAGCGACCCCATGGCCCCCACCTGGCCCGTGAAGAGGAACTCGAGGACCGGGCCGAGCAGGTTGACGTACATCGCCGTGGCGAGCGCGAGCACGGCCATGCAGCCGAAGGCGGCGAGGAAGCGCCACCGGTACGGGGCGGCGAACTGGAGGAGGCGGAGGTAGGTGCGCAAGGAGCTCCCGGCGGAACGTCTACGGGCATTCTCCCCTCGGATCAAGCCGGCCGCCAGCACGGGTGGCGTCCCCGGGCGCCGCGGCTATGTTCCCGGCCATGTCCACGCGCGTCGACCTGGTCGCCCTTCACGCCCTGGAGTACGGCGCCGGGCGGGTGCCCCGCGTGGTGGCCACCTCCCCTGCCCGCTACCTCTCCCTGGACGGAACGGGCGACGTGGCCGGGGCCGAGTTCCTCGAGCAGGCGCTCCTGCTGCAGCGCATCCTCCGCGACCTGCGCGCCCGCGTCCGGCGCGAGCAGGGCAAGGACTTCGCGCTCCCGCCCCTCGAGGCCCTGATCGGTCCGCCGCGCGGCCCGGCCAACGGCTCGGGCGGGACCGCGGCCGGTGGCCCCTGGAAGCTGCTCCTGCGGGTCCCGGCCTTCGTCCGGGCCAGCGACCTCGCCGGCCTGGCCGACGAGGCGGACGTCGAGCGGGAGACCCTGCGCCCGGTGCGCATCGAGGAGCTCCAGGAGGGGCGCTGCATCCAGGCGCTCCACGTGGGCCCGTTCGACACCGTTCCCGGCACGGTGGACCGGCTGCGGCGCGCGGCGGCCGAGGAGGAGCTCGAGGTTCGCGGCCGCCTCCACGAGGTGTGGCTCTCCGCCCCCGGCCGGGTGCCGGCGGAGCGGAGGCGGACGGTGGTTCGACTTCCGGTGAAGGCCCGCTGAGGCGGAGGCTACTTCTCCTCCTCCGCTCCCTTGACCTTCCCCTCGGCGCGCCGCTTCTCGATGATCTTCTGCGCCGCGTAGGGGGGGACCGGGTCGTAGTGGGAGGGCTCCATCGTGAAGTACCCGACGCCCTGGGTCAGCGAGCGCAGGTCCGCGTCGTAGGTCATGGCCTCGGCGTGCGGGCAGAGCGCCCGGATGACGACGCCTCGGGCCGCCGGCTCCATGCCCTGGACCTTGGCGCGGCGGCTGTTCAGGTCGCCCATCACGGCGCCGACGTACTCCTCCGGGACGCGCACGTCGAGCTTCATCACCGGCTCGAGCAGGATGGGGCGCGCCCCCTCCATGGCCTTCTTGAACCCCATCGACCCGGCGATCTGGAACGCCATGTCGGAGCTGTCGACGTCGTGGTAGCTGCCGAAGACGAGCTTGGCCTGGAAGTCCACCACCGGGTAGCCGGCCAGCGGGCCGGAGCCGAGCGCGCCCCGGATCCCCTTCTCGACCGAGGGGATGAACTGCCGGGGGATGACGCCCCCGACGATGGCGTCCTCGAACTCGAACCCGGCGCCGCGCGCCAGCGGGTAGAGCTCGACGGTGCAGTCGCCGAACTGGCCGTGGCCGCCGGTCTGGCGCTTGAACTTGCCCTGCGCCTTGGAGGGAGCGGTGATGGTCTCGAGGTAGGCCGGGGTCGGCACGGCGAGCTGGATCTCCACGGAGTGCTTCCGCTTCAGCCGCTCGACGGTGACCTCGATGTGGGCCTGCCCGACCGCCTTGAGCAGGAACTCGCCGGTGTCGGGATTGCGCTCGAGCTCCAGCGAGGGATCCTCCTCGATGAGCTTGTGGATGGCCGCCGCCGCCTTGTCGTCCGCCCCGCCCTTGGCCTGGATGGCGTAGGCGACCGGCCGGTTCGGCTGCCGGAAGTCGGGCAGCACGATGGGCGCATCCCGGTCGCAGAGGGTGTCGCCCGTGCGGGCGTCCTTGAGCTTCATGAGGACCACCACGTCGCCCGGGCCAGCCGACGGGATCTCGATCATCTGGGCGCCGTCGGTGCGGAAGAGCCGGCTCACCCGCTCCTCGCTGCGGCTGCGGGGGTTCATGACCGTCGCGTCCGCCTTCAGCGTCCCGGCGAGGACCCGGAGGTAGTCCACCCGGCCCGCGAAGTGGTCGATGGTGGTGCGGAAGACCTGGGCGCAGAACGGCGCCCCGGCGTCGGCGCGGCGCTCGACGGGCGCGGCGTGCAGGTCCATCCCCTTCACGGCCCGGCTCTCCGGCGCCGGCAGCAGGCGAACCACCAGGTCGAGCAGCTCGCGAACCCCGAGGCCGGGCTTGGCGGCGGCGATCGCCACCGGGAGGAACTTCTGCTGCGCCGCGCCGTTGGCGACGCCCCGCTCGATCTCCTCCGAGGTGATCGCCGTCCCCTCCAGGTACTTCCCGAGCAGCTCGTCGTCGGTCTCGGCGGCGGCCTCGACCAGGGCGGTGCGGGCGGCCTCGGCGGCGCCCTTCAGCTCGGCCGGGATCTCGGACTCGACGTACTTGCCGAAGGTCTTCTCGTAGAGGTGGGCCTTCATGGAGATCAGGTCCACGAGCCCCTTCAGATCCGGCCCGGCCCCGACCGGGATCTGGAGCGGGACCGGCTTCACCTTGAGGGAGCTCTCGATGTCGGCCAGCGTGCGCTGGAAGTCGGCCTGCTCGTGATCGAGCCGGCCCAGCACCGCCAGCGCGGGGCGCCCGGACTCGGCCAGCACGTCGAAGAGGCGCTCGGCCCGGTTGTGGGCGCCGTCCACGGACGAGACCACCAGCACGGCCCCGTCCGAGACCTGGAGCGCCCACTCGGCCTCGTTGATGAAGGCGGCGAAGCCGGGCGTGTCGAGGACGTTGAAGACCCGGCCGCCCTCCTCGAAGGTCTCGGGGTGGATGGTCAGGGTGAAGTTGCGCTTCTTCTCCTCGGGATCGGCGTCGAGCCGCGACGTGGATCCCTCGGGGTTGGCGCGCTTGGCGTCCGCGGCGCGGAGGAAGGCCTCGACGAGGGCCGTCTTCCCGGCGCCATCGGCGCCGAGGATGGAGATCGTGCGTGCGATGCGCGGGGCCATGTCGTCTCCGGATTTGCCCGCCTGGGCGGGGTTGGAAGGGATGGCGAGGCACCATGCATAGCACCCGCCCGCCCGTGGATGTCAGCCTTTCAGCTCGGGGAACTCTTCCTGCCAGTGCTCGGTCTCGCCCCGCTCGCCGCTGGCCCGGCGCTGCTTCTCGAGCGCCCGCAGCTGCACCCGGCGGATCTTGCCCGAGATGGTCTTCGGCAGGTCGGAGAACTCGATCCGGCGGACCCGCTTGTAGGCGGCGAGGCGGCGCCGGATGAACTTGAAGATGTCGAGCGCCAGCTCCCGGTTGGGTGCGTGGCCGGGCTTGAGGATGAGGAAGGCCTTGGGGACGTCGCCCCGGACGGGGTCCGAGCTGGGCACCACGGCGGCCTCGGCCACGGCCTCGTGCTCGATGAGCGCGCTCTCCAGCTCGAAGGGGCTGATCCGGTAGTCGGAGCTCTTGAAGACGTCGTCGGCCCGGCCGACGTAGGTGATGTACCCGTCGGCGTCGCGCACCGCGACGTCGCCCGTGTGGTAGTGGCCGTCCCGGGTGACGAAGTCGTTCAGGTTCGGGTCGTCCTGGTACCCGGCCATGAGGCCCGCCGGGCGGACGGACAGGTCGAGGGAGATCTCCCCCTCGTCGGCCGGCCGGTCCTCCGCGTCGAGCAGCGCGATCTTGTAGCCGGGCATCGGGCGCCCCATCGACCCGGGCTTGATCACCTGGCCGGGCGAGTTGCCGATCTGGGCGGTGGTCTCGGTCTGCCCGTAGCCGTCGCGGATGGTCGTGCCCCATCCCTGGCGGACCCGCTCGATGACCTCCGGGTTGAGCGGCTCGCCGGCCGAGAGCGCCTCGCGCACCCTCACCTTGTGCAGGCTCAGGTCCTCGAGGATGAGCATGCGCCACACGGTGGGGGGCGCGCAGAGCGTGGTGATCTCGTGGGTCTCGAGCACCTCGAGGGTGCGCCGCGGCACGAAGCGGGAGTAGTTGTGGACGAAGACGGTGGCGCCGGCGTTGAAGGGGGCGAAGAAGCTCGACCAGGCGTGCTTGGCCCACCCCGCCGAGCTGATGTTCATGTGGACGTCCCCCTCCCGGACCCCGATCCAGTACATGGTCGAGAGGTGCCCCACCGGGTAGCTGCGCTGGGTGTGGAGGACGAGCTTGGGCTTCGCGGTGGTCCCGCTCGTGAAGTAGAGGAGCACCGGGTCGTTGATGTGGGTCTCGCCGTGGGGGATGAAGTGCGACGACTCGTCGTAGGCCTCGTGGAACGGGTGCCAGCCCGGCACCTGCTCCCCCACCACGATGCGGCTGAAGTTCCCTTCCAGCCCGCGCATCTTCTCCGCGCCGTCCGGATCGGTGATGACGTGGCCGACCTCTCCGCGCACCATCCGATCCTTGATGTCCTCCAGGGTCAGCAGCGACGTGGCCGGAATGACCACCGCGCCGAGCTTCATGGCGCCGAGCATCACCTCCCAGATGTGCACCGAGTTGGGCAGCATCATGAGCACCCGGTGGCCGCGCTCGACGCCGTGGCGCCGCAGGTACACCGCCACCCGGTTGGAGCGCTCCGCCAGCTCGTGGTAGCTGAGCCGCACCTCGGCGCCGTACTCCTCGACGATGTGGAGCGCGGTCCGCCCGTTGCCGTCGGCGATCACGTCGAACCAGTCGAGGGCCCAGTTGAAGCGGTCGAGCGCGGGCCAGCGAAACCCCTCGTAGGCGGCCTTCCAGTCCGAGCGGTTCTCGACGAGGAAGTCTCGGGCGCGGCGGAAGTTCTCGGTCGGGTTCATGGGTCCCTCAGCGGAGGAGCCCGGGGAACGCCTCCCCGGCCCCGTCGATCATGAACTGCAGCGCGATGGCGGCGAGCAGCATGCCGGCCACGCGTTCGAGGATGTTCATCCCGGTACGGCTCAGCACGCGCTCGACCCGGTTGGCGGCGGCGAGCGTCAGGTAGGTGGCGACGGCCACGAGCGCGATGGCCACCAGCACCGGGACGCCGTTCCACCACTGCTTCGGCTGGACCCGGCCCATGAGGACGATGACGGTGGCGATGGACCCCGGGCCCGCCAGGAGCGGCATGGCGAGGGGGACGATGGCCACGTCGTCCTTCACCGACCCGGCCTCGACCTCGGGCGGGGTGATGCGGGCGGCCGAGGGGGCGGTCCGGATCATGTCGATGGCGATGAGGAGGAGGAGGACGCCGCCCGCCAGCTTGAAGGCCGGGATGGAGATGCCGAGCAGCCGGAAGAGGAAGGCGCCGAGGAGGCCGAAGGCGGTGAGGATGAGCCAGGCGCCGATGGCGGCGCGGCGGGCCGTCTCCCGCCGCTGCTCCGGCGACTGGTCGGACGTCATCGCCAGGAAGAACGGGATCGCGGCGAGCGGATCCACCACCACGAAGATGGCCGAGAGGGCGACCAGGCTATGGGTGAGGACTTCTCGGAGCATCGGTCGTGGGGCCGCGCCTCCGTCAGCGGAAATCGGCGCGACGAATGGACCACACTTTGCCGAGCGCTTCCAGAACGATCCGCTTCGACATCTTCGACTGCCCCACCCGCCGGTCGACGAACACGATGGGGACCTCGACGACCCGGAAGCCCCGGCGGAGCGCGCGGAAGGTGAGCTCGATCTGGAAGGCGTACCCGGAGCACTCCACCGTGGGGAGATCGATCGACTCGAGCACCTTGCGGTGGAAGCACTTGAAGCCGCCGGTCAGGTCGCGGACCGGGATTCCCAGGATGGTGCGGGCGTAGAGGCTCCCGCCCCGGGAGATGATCTTCCGGCCCACGCCCCAGTTGACCGTCCCGCCCCCCGGGATGTTGCGGGAGCCGAGGACCACGTCGGCGCCCTTCGCGGCCTCGAGCATGCCGGGCAGGTACTTGGGGTCGTGGGAGAAGTCGGCGTCCATCTCCAGGATGAGCTCGTAGCCCTGGCGGAGCGCCCAGTCGAAGCCGGCCAGGTACGCCTTGCCGAGCCCCTCCTTCCCGGCCCGGTGCAGCACCTTCACGCGGGGCTCCCGGGCGGCGATGGCGTCGGCGAGCTGCCCGGTCCCGTCGGGCGAGTTGTCGTCGATGATGAGCACGTCGACGAGCGGCGTCGCCGCCAGGATCGCCTCGGTGATGGGGCCGACGTTGTCCTTCTCGTCGTAGGTGGGCAGGCACACGAGCGCCTGCCGGGCGGGATGGGGGGCGCGGGTCTCGGTCATGGAAGGGCTCCGGGAAGGGCTCCGGCGATCTCCTCGGCGACGCGGTGGGCCGCGCCCGGCTCGCCCAGCGACCGGCGGACCTCGGCGATCCCGTCGAGCTGCGCCCGGCGGGCGCCCGGATCGGAGAGCAGGCGCTCGATCTCCAGGGCCATCCGCTCCGGGCTGGCCTCCTGCTGGAGGAGCTCGGGGACGATCGTGCGCCCGGCCAGGATGTTCACGAGGGCGAAGTGGGACATGCGGACGAGCAGGCGCGCCACCCAGTAGGTGAGCCAGGCCATCTTGTAGACCACCACCATGGGGCGCTGCATGAGGGCGGTCTCGAGCGTGGAGGTGCCGCTCTTCACGAGCGCGGCGTCGCTCGCCCCGACCACCTCGTCGGCCCGGCCCGCGACGAGGCGCACGTCGAGGCCGGCGTGGCGCTCGAGCGCCGGGCGGAGCACCCCCTCCGGCAGGGTGACGGCGACGGGGACCACGAACTGGACGTCCGGGTGGCGGGCCTTGATCCGCTCGGCGGCCTCGAGCATCGGCGGGAAGATCCGGTCCACCTCGCTGCGCCGGCTTCCCGGGAGCAGCGCGATCGTGGTGCGTCCCGCCGGGAGGCCGAGCGCGGCCCGGTAGCTCGCCGCATCGCCCGGCAGCGCGCGCTCCGCGAAGGGGTGCCCGACGAAGCGGGCCGAGACCCCGGTGCCCTCGTAGAAGCGCTCCTCGAACGGGAGGATGCAGAGCATGCGGTCGACGACCTTGGCGATCTTGCGGGCCCGGCCTCGCCGCCACGCCCAGATCATCGGGCTCACGTAGTAGACGACCTTCACGCCCAGTCGCTTGAGGTGCTTGGCGAGGCGCAGGTTGAAGTCGGGGCTGTCGACGAGCAGCGCGACGGAGGGACGGCGCTCTGCGGCGGCCTCCCGGAGGCCGCGCATGACGCCGAGGATCGTCGGGATCTTGGGCAGGACCTCGGCGATGCCCATCACGTTCAGGTCCTCGGCGGGGAAGAGGGTCTCGAGACCGGCGGCGCGCAGGCACGGGCCGCCCACCCCGAAGGCGCGGGCGCCCGGGCGGATCCGGCGGAGCTCCTCGAGGGCCCGGGCGGCGTGGAGGTCCGCGCTCGCCTCGGCGGCGACGATGAGGATCTCGTCAGTCAAGACGCCGGGTTATAGCATGCGGGGCCGGCGGGGACGCGCGGTCAGAAGAGGTAGGGACGAGCCGCCAGCGCGTGCGGTCCATGTACATGCGGTAGGTCGGCTCGGAGGAGAGGAGCCTTTCCTCGTTCAGGACCCGGAGCACCTGGAAGGCGAGCGCGAGGGCCACCACGACGCAGTTCGCAGACCGAGAGGTTGCTGGCGAGATAGCCCAGGTTCTGGACGGTGTAGGCGGCGTAGAGGGGATGCCGCACGACGCGGTAGGCGCCGCCGCATTGCACCTCCCGGACCGCCGGCAGGAGCCCGAAGCTCCGGTTCAGGGACGCCAGCGAGAGGATGGCCATCGCCGCCCCCGCCACCTGGATGACCTGGCCAACGGCGAGGTCGCTGGCGGCCCCCGTGGGCCGCAGGAGGAACGGGGCGAACGTGCCGCCCACCGTGGTGAACCAGGACCAGGCGGACGTGCTCGTCCGGGAGGCCGGAGACCGGAGCACGAAGAGCACCGCCGCGAGGCTCTCCATGGCGACCACGATGAGCAGGCTCGCCCGGGGGTGCGATCGCGAAGCCCCGCAGGTGGACCCAGGCGAAGGCCGCGTAGAGCAGTGCGAGGGCCAGGTTGGTGGCCGCCTCCCGAAGTCCTGCCCAGGTGGGCCGCGCCATCGGCTTCCTACTGGACGAGCCGGGAGCGAGGCGACGATGTGCCGAACCAGTCGCATCCCGCCACCCCGGCCTCTCCTCCCGGCTACGTCGTCGCAGAGATGGGCGACGTAGACGGTGTTCCTGACGCTCGGTGTCGTGACCGTCGTGGCGGGGGAGGCCACGCCGGGCGGCCCACTGGCCCCAGCTCGGCGTGGAACTCCCGTCGCCGAAGCAGAGGATGAGCTCGTGTAGCCCGACGTGTCGCCATCTGGTCGAACTTTGGATTGCGGCGGCGTGCATTCCGAGCGCAATGTCGACGACGGGCGATCGTCTTCACCTGTCCGTAATGCGGTCGGCCCTCATGAAGGGAGCATCGGATTCAGGTTGTTCCCGTTCTCGACCGATCTCGGGTCGCCGTCCTGGGTCGCGATCTCTCGCCCCGCATCGCAGTTCGAGCGCTGAGCGCGTTCTCGTGATGGACGCGCTGCCGGGTGAACCGCGTCGAGGCTCGTCAACCCTGCGTTGTCGCTCGAGTCGTTGTGGAACACGTAGGCCGCGGTCTTCCCGCACCGGGACCGGAGTTCGCCGGGTCGAGTCCTGCTCGTATGTCGCAATCGGCGAACACCATGGGGAAGGCGCACTCGCTCGTCGCACGGACCGCCCCCGACCGCCACCGCCCTGGCTCGGACGTCCAGGGCCTGCTGTGGCAGGAAGGCGCCGCCGAACGCCACCGGCATGCGGCGTTCCCGCCGGGCCGCCTCCCGGCCGGACGAGACCTGGACCGCGTTGATGTTCCCCGGCGTATTGGAGACCGCCTCGCAGCCGGCCGGCGGACAGCTGGCACCACCGGCACCCGAGCCGAACGGCATGAAGCAGGCGTCGCCAGGCTGGCACCGTGCAGTTGCCTGCGTCGGTCGTATCCTTCCCGATACCAATCGTCCGAACTGGATATCGGCGGCCGGATCGACGACGACCCGGTAGCCGTCGTCGGTGACGTGCGCCGCGGCGTACCGACGGCGGCGACCGCGAATGGCCGCACGGCCGCGTCATGTCGAGGACCGCGGCACCGGCCAGCGCGGCGCTGTCGACACCGTTCTGGAGGCTTCCCCGGACCGACTGGTGCCGCCCGACGGCGACCGTGAGGCGAGGAAGGCGCCGATCATCCCCAGCGCGAGGACCGCCCAGATGATGATCGACCCTCGTTGACGGCGTCGTTTCGTCTCCATGGCCCACCTCAGTTCCTGGGCACCGACGGCGGAAGGGCCGTGGCGTTCACCGCCCGCGGCTGCGGAGCGACGTACAGGACGGGCTCCGGCTCCGCGTCCGCCCTGGACTTCCCGGCCAGGCTTCGCACGTAGGCCCCGGAGATCACCTCCGCCTCCTGGGTGTCGAGGGCCATGTTCGGCTCCCGCGGCGGGCTGGCCAGCGGCTTCGTCTGCATCTCCATGGACTCGCGGTACGCGCGGCCATAGGCGGGCGACCGGTGCTCGACGCCGCACCCGGACGCGAGAACGGCCAGCATGGCGAGAAGGAACGGGGCGTGAGCGCGCATCAGGGTCCTCCCTTCGGTTCCGGCTGCGGGATTCGCGGCAGGGCCTCCGCGGGCGGGCTGCGGCCGAGCTGCGCGGCCACGTGCTCGAGGTTCGCCCGTGCGCGTGGCTGGGCCGGGTCGAGCTTCGTCGCGTGGAGGTACAGGTCGAAGGCCTGGGGCAGGTTGCTGCCTCGCTCGTACGCGAAGGCCAGGTTGTTCGCGGCCTGGGCCTCCGGGCCGGCCAGCCGGAACTGCTGCGCCGCGCGGGAGAAGTCGCCGCTGGCCGCGAGCGCGAACCCCAGGTTGTTGCGGAGCCGCGCGCTCGTCGGGCTCGGTGCGCAGGGCCTCCTCCAGCATCGGGATCGCGTCCTTCGGCTTCCCGCGCAGGATGAGCGCGAACGCGAGATTGTTCAGCCACCGGGCGTCCCAGGGCGAGAGCCGCTGGGCCTCCTGGTGCTCCGCCAGCGCCTCCGCGGAACCGGCCCTGCAGGTCGAGGACCACGCCGAGCTCGCCGTGCGCCTCCGCCCGGGACGGCTCCCGCGCCAGGATCTGGCGGAGGTCGGCCTCGGCCTCCATGGCCATCCCCATGTGGCGGAGCGAGCGGGCCCGGAGCTGCCGCGCCGCGTCGTCCTCCCGGTCCTCGACGACCAGGGCATCGGCGGTCCGGTAGACGGTCGGCCAGTCGCCGTTCGCCGCCGCCTGCTCGGCGAGTCCCTGGCGAACCGAGCGGGCGGCCGGATCGCCGCTCCGGGTCGGACCGGCGCAGGCGACGGCCGCGAGGGCCGCCAGGCAGAGGCCCTGGACATCGTGGCGACGGCATCATTGGGTTCGATTCCCTTCTTGAAGGCTTCCATGAGGTTGACCCAGGCGGGACCGATGATCACCACCAGCAGGGTCGGCAAGAAGCAGACGACGAGCGGGACCGTCATCTTGGCGCTCAGCATCGCGGCCCGCTCCTCCGCCCGCTGCATGCGTCGCATCCTCATCCCTTCCGCCTGGATCCGCAGCGCCTTGGCGACGCTCGTCCCGAACATGTCGGTCTGGTTCAAGGTCGCCGCGAGCGTCTTGAGGTCCTGCACGCCCGTCCGGCTCGCGAGCCGCCGGAAGGCCTCCGTCCGCCGGACGCCGGCCTTCACCTCGAGGAAGGTCAGGGTCAGCTCCTCCGACAGGATGGGGTGCGCGAGCGAGATCTCCGACGACACCCTCTGGACGGCGGCGTCGAGCCCGAGACCGGCCTCCACGCAGGTGACCATCGAGATCCAGCGCGTCGGGAAGGCCGCGCTCGATGGCCTTCTTCCGCGCGCGGATGCGCTGCTCCAGCCAGAGATTGGGGAGGAAGAAGCCGAGGCCGGCCATCGCCACCGCCCACGCCATCGCCATCGGGAGGGGCCTCGCCCGGACGGCGTTCACCCACAGGAACCCGGCCAGGCGCGGCCAGCGCGAGGATCGCCTTGGCCGCGAGGAAGACCTGCGCCGCCCACGCGGCCCGGAACCCTCCCTGGACCAGCCGGCCCCGCAGCTCGGAGACCTGCCCCTCGCCCGGGGTGGCCAGCCGGGCGAGCGGGGTCAACCCCCGGGCGATGAGCCGCGCCACCTCGTCGCCGCGAGGCGCCAGGTCCGGGAGGTCCGGAGACGGAGAGAGCCGGCGCTGGAGACGCCGGGCCGCACCGCTGCTCGTGCCCACCACCGAGTAGGCCATGCCCACGATGGCCGCGACGGTGAGGACGAAGCCGCCGGTCACCAGGAGAGCCATCCAGTCGAGGACCATCGGTCGCTCCCTCAGAAGTCGAACTTCGTCAGCCGCTGGAACCAGACGACGCCCAGCACCCAGGCGCCCACGCCGCCGGCGAGCATCGTCCGCCCGAGCGGGTTGTCGACGAGCCGCATCATGTAGGCCGGGGAGGAGGCGACGAAGAACGCGGCCATCGCCAGCGGAGCCAGCGAGACGAACCAGGCGGTGATGCGGGCCTCCGCGGTCAGCGAGCGGAGCTTCCCCTGGAACCGGTAGCGATCCCGGACCGTGGCGGCGATCCCGTCCATGATCTCGGCCAGGTTGCCGCCGGTCTCCTTCTGGATCACCGTCGACACGGCGAAGACCTTGAGGTCGCCGTTGGTGGGCGCCCGCGCCGTCATCTCCCGCACCGCCCGCTCGAGCGCCATCCCCAGCCGCTGCTCCTCGAACGCGCGCGCGAACTCGATGCAGATGGGCTCGGGCATCTCGGTCGCCGCCAGCTGGAAGGCGGAGTTGAGCGCGTGACCGGCCCGCAGCGACCGGGCCATCATCTCGAGCGCCTCCGGCAGCTGCTCCGAGATGGCACGGCTCCGTCTCTCCCGGGCCCGGTAGAGGATGGCGAAGGGCAGGAACGCCCCGAAGGCCGCGACGACGAGTCCCGGCGCGATGCCGAACCAGTAGGAGAGGATCAGGCCGCAGGACGCGCCGAGCGCGGAGAAGCCAACGAGCTGCGCCACGGTCATCCGGGAGTCGGCCTGCTCGAGGAGGTGCTCGAGCCGCCGCGCCCAGGACTGGGCCGAGAGCCAGGAATCGAAGGCCGGCATGGCGGAGAAGCGCCCCTGCCGGAGCAGGTTCGAGCCGAGCGCGGTCGTCCGGCTTCCGGACTCCAGCCGGCGCCGCAGCTCCTTTCCTCGCCGGTCGAGGAAGAAGTGCGTGGCGTGGTACCCGGCCTCCAGGAGGCCGAGGATGGCGAGGCTGATGACGACGACGAGTGCCGTCGCGCATCGTGGCTCCTAGGCCGTGGCTCCCGCGGACCGCTCCACCTCGACGCCTGCCCGCTCGATGCGGTCCATCAGGCGAGGGCGGATCCCGGTGGCGCGCGAACTCGCCGAGCACGTGGCCGGAGGCATCGACCCCGTGCTGGTCGAAGCGGTAGATCTCCTGCATCACGATGGTGGGCCCCTCGGTCCCGGTGATCTCCGCGACGCTGACCACCCGTCGCCGGCCATCCGAGCCGCGGGCCAGCTGGATGATGAGGTTCAGCGCCCGGGCGATGGTCTGGCGGATGTAGGCGTCCGACAGGTTGACGCCGCTCATGCCCACCATCGCCTCCATGCGCGCGAGCGCGTCGCGCGAGGAGTTGGCGTGGATGGTGGTCATCGAGCCCTCGTGGCCGGTGTTCATCGCCTGGAGCATGTCGAGCACCTCCTCGCTCCGGACCTCGCCGACGATGATCCGGTCGGGGCGCATGCGCAGGCAGTTGCGCACCAGGTCCCGCGCCACGATCTGCCCCCTCCCCCTCGATGTTGGGCGGCCGGGTCTCCAGGCGGACGACGTGCCGCTGCTGGAGCTGGAGCTCGGCGGAGTCCTCGATGGTGACGATCCGCTCTCCCCCGGGATGAAGGCCGAGAGCGCGTTCAGCATGGTGGTCTTGCCGGTGCCGGTGCCCCCGCTGATGAGGATGTTCAGCTTCGCCTTCACGCAGGCGGCCAGGAAGGCCAGGCAGTCCGGGGAGAGCGTCCCGAGCGCGATGAGGTCCTTGGCCTTGAGCGGGGACGTGCCGAAGCGGCGGATGGAGAGGACGGGGCCGTCGATCGCGAGCGGCGGGATGATGGCGTTCACGCGCGACCCGTCCGGCAAGCCGGGCGTCGACCATGGGCGACGACTCGTCGACGCGGCGGCCGACCCGGGCGACGATGCGGTTGATGATGCGCAGCAGGTGATCGTCGTCGGTGAATCGCACGGCGGTGAGCTCGAGCTTGCCGCCGCGCTCCACGTAGACCGTGGAGAAGGTGTTCACCAGGATGTCCGAGATGCTCCCGTCCCGGAGCAGCGGCTCGAGCGGACCGAGCCCCGTCAGCTCGTCCAGGAGGTCCTGGACCATCTGCTCCCGCTCGCTCACGTTCAGCGGCACGTCGGTCCCGCTCAGGACCGGGGCCAGCACCGTCCGCAGCTGCTCGCGCAGCCGCTCCGGCGGGAGCTTCTCCAGGGTCTTCGAGATCGAGGCTGTCCACCACCTTCCGGTGGAGGTCGGTCTTGAGATCCTGGAAGGCCTGGACGGCGATGCCGGACGCCGGCGCGGGCCCGCCCGCCCCGTTGCCTCGCTGGCGCAGTCGCTCAGTAAGCCCCATGGAGCTTCCCCTTCGCCGGGAACAGCTTCTGGAGGAACGAGCCCCGGCTGGCCGGCGGAGCCGCTGGACCCAGGATCTTCGCGAGCGCCTCCACGTCGCGCGCGACCACCGAGCGGGGGGCCTCGTCCCACAGGAGGACGCCGCGGTTCACGGCCCGGGAGAGGGCCTGGAAGTCGTTCCCGACCAGCGCCGCCACCGGCAGGCCGACCGTCTCCTCGATGACCTCCCGCGTGATGGGGGAGCTCCGGTGGTACCGATTCACCACCACGAGCACGCGGTCGAGGTCGTAGTCGAGCTGCCGGAAGATGTCGACGCAGCGCCGGGCGTTGCGCACGGCGGGGACCTCCTGGGTGACCACGAGCAGGATCCGGTCGGCGAGGTCGAGCGCGGCGAGCGACACGTCGCCGAAGTCGCGCAGGCCGTCCACGACGAGCTCGTCGTACTGCTGCCGCAGGAAGCGCAGCACCCGGGTGACGCTTCCCGGATCCATGGACTCCGCCGAGCCGGGCTTCTCCGCCTGGGAGAGCACCCAGGCCCCCGACGCGTGGCGCGGCACGGACGCGTCGAGCAGCTCGCGGTCCAGTCGCTGGACGTTGGAGGCCACGTCCGCCAGCGAGTAGCCGCCCCGCATGTCCAGGAAGGCCAGCACGTCGCCGAGCTCGAGGTCGACGTCGACGATGCAGGCGCGACGCCCCACGCGGGCGAGCGCGCCGGCCAGGTGCGTGGCGAGCGTCGTCGCCCCCATGCCGCCCTTCGCCGGGAAGAGCGCCGTGACCTGCCCGATGCGCAGGACGCCCGCGGCCTCCAGGATGGCGCGCAGCCGGCTCCCCACCTCCGCCTCGTCCGGGCCGGCCAGGAACTCCCGCGCGCCGGCGCGCATGGCGCCGAGGATCAGGTCCGCATCCTTCCGGGGTCCGACCGCCAGGACGGGAACGCCCATCGCGGCGAGCTCCTTCACCAGCTCGAGCGGCTCGGTCGACGGCGGCTCGCCGAGGGCCACGGCGGCCGCGGCGGGTCGCGTCCTCCTGGGCCAGCGCGCGCGCCGTGGCCGCGTCCTGCAAGGCGGTCACGGCCTGCTGGGCACCCAGGGCCTCGGTCACCGCCGGCTCGACCCCGCCAGGCATCCCCACGAGCAGCACGTTTCCCTTGTCCATGGCGTTCTCCCCGCGCCTACGGCGCGAATCCCCCGGGGCCCGTGGGTCCACGCTGGGTGGGTGCTTCCGGGTCGCGCTTGGGCTTCCCCGCCTCCTCCATCCCCAGGAGGAAGAAGGCGGAGGCGTCCGGCTCGTTGCCCTCGAAGTCGGTCGGCAGGGGCTGCACCTGGTGCGGGGCGACCGGCTTCACCAGGTGGACCGTGATGACGACGAGCAGCTCGGTCTCCTGCCGCTGGTACTTGCTGGAGCGGAAGAGCGCCCCGAGGATGGGGATGCTGCCCAGGCCGGGGACCTTGTCGATGGTGGACCGGACCTTGTCGGACATGAGGCCGGCGATGGCGAAGCTCTGGCCGTCGCCGAGCCGGACGGTGGTCTCCGCCTGCCGGGACACCAGGCCGGGGATGAAGATCCCTGCGCCTGGACGCCGATGGTCGGGTCGATGTCGCTCACCTCGGTCGACACCTTGAGGCTGATGGTTCCCGGGTCGAGCACGGTGGGCGTGAACCCGAGCTGGATCCCGAACTTCTTCCAGGTGACGTTGAGTGCGCCCAGGGCCGAGGAGAGCGGGACCGGCAGCTCGCCGCCGGCCAGGAACCGCGCCTCCTGGCCGCTCAGGGTGGCGAGCGTGGGCTCGGCGAGCGTCTTCGCGAGCCCGTTCGACTCCAGGAGGCTCAGCGTGACGTTGAACGGGAACGGCGTGGCCGACCCGAAGAAGAGCTGGAAGGTCTGGCCGAGGGGCGCGCTCGGGAAGACCGGCGGCTGGCCCGCCCCGCCCGTGCCCGGCACGGCGAGGTTCCCGTTCAGGAAGGTCCCCAGGCCGTTGTTGGGTCCCACCATCCCGCCGACCTGGGCCCCGTTCTTCGAGCCTCCGAAGAGGTTCACGCCGATCTCCTTCAACCCGGTCCGGGAGACCTCGGCGAAGCGCACCTGCAGCTGGACCTGGTGCGTTCCACCCACCGTGATCAGGTTCGCCACCTGCTTGGCGTGAAGCCGCGCCAGCTCCCCCATCCGCTCCGGGACCCGCATGTCGGAGACCTCGCCGGAGAGCACCACCAGCTCCCCGGCCGAGCTGACCAGCACCTTGTCGGAGGGGAAGAGCTCCTTCAGCTGCTTCCGGAGCGGCTCGACGTTGCGCGCGACCTGCAGCGCGATGACGAGCGGCTGGTTGTCCCGGTTCCAGAGGGTGAGGTCCGTCGTGCCCGCGCCCTTCGCCGTGAGCAGCACCTGGGTCGGCGTCACCACCTTGAGGTCGGCGACGGTCGGGATCCGCGACCGCGACGCGCACGATCTGCTCGGAGAGCAGGAGGAGGCGGTTCTGGCCCGCCTCGAGGGCCATCTCCCTCACCGCGCCGAGCTCGCGGTCCACGCGAAGGCTCGTCGCCAGCGGCGCCGAGCCGGCCTGGGCCATGGCGACCGCGGGGAGGAGCATCGAGACGGCGAGGACGCCCACTGCGCGAAGCGCGCTCATCTACGCCCCTCCTTGGTCGCTTCCCGCTTCGCGAAGTCGCGGCGCTCGAAGAGGTCGCCGCGAAGGATCTCCACCACCTCGCGTCTTCGGCGCCTCCGCCGGCTCCACGCGCGCCGGAGCGCGGGCCACGCGCTTCCGCACGACGGGCAGGGGCCGGCTCGCTCCCGGCCAGCAGGACCGTGGGCGTGATCCCCTTCGTGGCCACGATCTCCACGTCTCCCCCTCCGCGCAGCGTGAGCAGGATCTTTCCCTGCGCCGCGGCCAGCGCGAGCCGCTCCGACTGCTCCGCGTCCACCATCAGGGTGGCCACCGTGGCCTGGACCGCCTTCTCGGAGGCCTTCCCGTGGTGGTCGAGCTCCTTGCCCACCGCGAGCACCTTGATGTTCTGGAGGATGACCTTCGAGGAGGTCTGGTTCTGGTTGCCGTCCCCGCGGAGCGTGGCGATGACGTCCACGCTGTCGCCGGGGTGGAGGAACCCGGCCACGCCGACGACGTCGTCCACGCGCACGGCGACGGCGCGCATCCCGGGCGGCAGGAGCGCGGCGAGGCCGGCTCCCGCGTCGCTCCCGGCCAGCCTCGCCGGGAGGATCGCCTCCCCCTTCGCCACCGAGGCCGAGACGACCTTGCCCTCCAGCAGCGCGGGGTCCTCGAACGTCCCCTCCGGCCGGCTGGCGACGGGCCAGTCGATGGCCTGCAGGTTCTCCGCCCGGATCTCGGAGCCGGCCGGCAGGTGCACGGCGGCCACCACGACCTTCACCGTGGGGACGCGGGCCGCGGCGGTGCGCGCCTCCATGTAGCGCGTCAGCAGGACGGCCGACCCGACGGCGGCCACCAGGGCGAGGACCAGGAAGAGCGCCGCGCGGAAGGCGCCGTGGCGCGCCTTCTTCTCTGCGGCCTTGTGGAGTGCTGCGGTGAGATCCTTGCTGTCGGCCATTGTCGATCCTTCCGGTGGGTGGATCCCGTTCTTCGTCGTGGCTGGCTAGGGCTGGACCTCGAGTCGCATGTCGGTGCGGACCGTGAATGCGGTGGGGACGCGCGTCCAGGCCTGCAGGCCGGTGATCGATCGGTTCGCTCCGGGCACGGGCCGGAAGTTCGCGAGCGTCACCGAGATGCAGCGGTAGGTGGCGACGGTGCATCCGGTCGAGTCCACGGCGGGCGTGGCGGCGTAGGCGTTCCCGAGGGCGTTCCGCAGGTAGTTCTGCGCGGCCGCGCTGGCGTCGGCCGCCGCGGCCCCCGGGCTCGCCGCCACCAATCCGACCCGCGCCCCCTCGCGCGTCGCGTTGATGGCGATCTCCCGGACCACGAAGTACCAGCCCCAGTCGATCACCCCGAGCAGGATGGTGAGGAACAGCGGGAGCACGAGCACGAACTCGATGAGGGCGGCTCCGCGGGCGCCGCGGCGACGGCGAAGGGTCATGGCTTGCTCCCCAGGAGGGCGACGAAGGTGGCCGCGGCCACCGCGATCGCGACCGGAACGGTCCCTCGCCGGACCACGGTCGTGTCGAGCGAGGCGGCGGTGCCGGCTGGCGCCTGGACCATCCGCTGCAACCTGACGCGATAGGCGACGTGGACGGCGATCCCGACGGCGGCCGAGGCGAGTCCCGCGACCACCAGGAACCCGGGCAGTCGCGCCGGGCCGAGCCACGTGGCCGCCGCCGCGGCGAGCTTCACGTCGCCACCGCCGACCTTCCCGAGCGCCCAGGGAACCACGAGCAGGGCGAGGACGCCGAGGCCCGCCGCCGCGCCCCAGAGGAGCGCCCACGGTCCGCCGGACACCCACTGCGCCGCGAGCCCGGCGACCGCGAGGGGAAGGACGACGGCGTTCGGCACGCGCCGCTGCGCGACGTCGCTCGCGCAGGCGATGGCGAGGAAGACGCCCAGGATGGCCAGGTGGTGTGCCTGCGTGACCATGTCGCGATCGTCCCGCGCCGGACGGGTGTCGCATCCCCTCGCGAGGTCGACACCCGTCCACCGAAACTGTGGCTACCCTGCCGCGGCGCCGGTGGCGGTGTTCGTCGTGGTCGAGGATCGTCGACCAGGTCGCCGCCGATGGTCTGCATGAGCGCCCAGCCCGCGATGCTGATCAGTCCGGCGATGAGCACGTACTCGATCAGGCTGGCGCCGCTCTCGTCCTTCATCAGCTTCACGAACAGGTTCTTCATGGCTTCCTCCGTTGGGTTGCTTGCAGACGTGCCGGGCGCTTTCGACACGCCGGCGGGACAGGTGAGCGCCCCGCTCACCAGGGTTGAAGATCGAGTGGCGCGGGCCGGCCTCATCGCAGCGCGGCCCTCCGCGCGGCGGGGTGGACCTTCGACTCGGAGGCCTTGCCGAGGACGGCGAGCGCGATCACGCACGCGACGATCACGAAGAGCAGGAGGAGCGTGCACCTCACGAGCGCGGCTCCACCGTCGAGCCAGAGCGCCAGCGTGTCCTCGTGCATGGTCTCCCCCCGGAGACTTTCGACCATCGTCCACCGCGACCCGCACCGCAGCTACGCGAAGAACCGTACGAACGAACGGGGGGCTCGACAGTCCCACGCGCACGGGTGCCATGTTGCACGACACCTGCACGGGTCTCCCCGATCGATCCCGACCGCACCGGACCACGAATCGGGAATCAGGAGGATTTACTGACCGTACGTCACGGGAAGGGCGACCCGGCCGCGGGCATCGACGCCCCGCCCGGTCCGGCCCATCCGGGCGCTCCGATGACTTGATTGGGGGCCCGGCGCGGATATGGGGACACCCGTGTCCCCCCGTCCCGTCTCCAACCCGCCCAACCCCTGGGACGCCGCCACCGTCGACTGGCTCGGCGAGCCGCCGCCCGCCCTGCCCCACGTCTACGCCGACGCCACCCGCGAGATCCTGTCGCGCAACGACAGCCCGGACATCCCGTTCACCTACAGTGTCAACCCCTACCGGGGCTGCGCCCACGCCTGCGCCTACTGCTACGCGCGGCCCACCCACGAGTACCTGGGGTTCGGCGCCGGGACCGACTTCGACACCCGCATCGTCGCCAAGCTGCGGGCGCCGGAGCTGCTCCGCCGGGCCTTCGATCGGGCGTCCTGGACCGGGGAGACCATCGCCTTCTCCGGCGCCACCGACGCCTGGCAGCCGCTCGAGGCCTCCCTGCGCCTCACCCGCGGATGCCTGGAGGCCTGCGCCGAGTACCGCAATCCCGTGATGGTGGTGACCAAGGCGCCGCTCGTCGAGCGCGACGTCGACCTCCTCTCCGCCCTGGCGGCGATCGGCGCCGCGACCGCCAGCGTCACCCTGCCCTTCCTCGACGCCGTCCGGGCCCGCGCGATGGAGCCCTGGGCCGCCTCGCCGGAGCGGAGGCTGCGCACCATCGAGCGGCTCGCCTCGGCCGGCATCCCGGTGGCCGTCAACGTGGCTCCGGTCATCCCGGGCCTGAACGACGAGGAGATCCCCCGCGTCCTCGCGGCAGCCCGCGACGCCGGGGCGACGCGCGCCCACTGGCAGCTCCTCCGGCTGCCGGGGTCGGTGAAGGCGGTCTTCGAGGAGCGGCTTCGCGCCACGCTCCCGGAGCGGGCCGAGCGCGTGCTGCACCGGATCCGGGAGACCCGCGACGGGAAGCTCTACGACGCGCGCTTCGGCGTCCGGGGGCGCGGCGAGGGGGAGCACGCCCGCTCCATCGGGGCGCTCTTCGACGCGGTCCGCGCCCGGCTCGGGTTCGAGAACGGCCCGCGCCCCCTCTCCCCGTCGCCTTTCCGCCGGCGACGGCCCCAGCTGTCGCTCTTTCCCGGCGAGTGAATCCCGGCCCGGCCGGGAGGCTCCCACCGGGGCGCGTACACGCCCCGCACGCCGGTGGTAAAGGATGACCCGCGATGACCGAACCCTCCTCCACGTCCGCTCCAGCGGTGAAGCCCGCCATCCCGCCCCAGCCGCGCGACCCCGTCTGCGGCATGGAGATCGACGTCATCACCCCGGCCGGCGGAGTCATCGAGAAGGGGCGGTTCCAGTACGGCTTCTGCAGCGAGCGCTGCCACGATCGCTTCGCCGCCGACCCCGACGCCTTCCTCGCCAAGGACCCGGTCTGCGGGATGGACGTGAACCCCTACGCGCCGCGCGGCGGCACTGGCGAGCACGACGGGGTCGCCTACCACTTCTGCAGCATGCGCTGCCTGGAGCGCTTCCGGGCCGACCCCGCCTCCTTCCTCTCCGGCGGACCGAAGGGCATGGAGCCTCCCCCGGCCGCGCCGCCGGGCGGAGAGGTGGTCTGGGTCTGCCCCATGGATCCGGAGGTCCGGGAGAAGCAGCCGGTGCCGTGCCCGATCTGCGGCATGGCGCTCGAGCCGCTCGTGGTGGGCGGGATGCCGATGGCGCCGGGGCGGAACCCGGAGCTCGAGAACATGACCCGGCGCTTCTGGCTCTCCTTCGTGCCGGCGCTCTTCGTCTTCAACCTGTCGATGGCCGACATGCTGCCCGGCCACCCGGTCACCCGCCTCTTCGGGGCCCGCCCGCTCGCCTGGCTGCAGCTCGTCGCCTCCGCGCCCGTGGTCCTGTGGGGCGGCTGGCCCTTCTTCGAGCGGGCCTGGCTCTCGCTCCGCACCCGCCACTTCAACATGTTCACCCTGATCGGGCTGGGCACCGGAGCGGCCTGGGGCTTCAGCGCGGCCGCGACCCTCCTTCCCCCTTCCTGGTTTCCCCCTGCCTTCCGCGGCCACGGGGGCGCCGTCCCCGTGTACTTCGAGTCGGCGGCGGTCATCGTCGAGCTGGTCCTGCTCGGCCAGATCCTCGAGCTCCAGGCCCGGAGCCGCGTCTCCGGCGCCATCCACGCCTTGCTCGCCCTGGCCCCGAAGACGGCGTTGCGCGTGGGCGCCGGCGGCCACGACGAGGAGGTCGAGGTCGCGTCGGTGGTTCCCGGCATGCTGCTCAGGGTCCGGCCCGGCGAGAAGGTCCCCGTGGACGGATTGGTGGTCGAGGGGCGCTCCTCCGTGGACGAGTCCATGGTCTCCGGCGAGCCCATCCCGGTGGAGAAGGGGCCCGGCGACGCGGTCACGGGCGGCACCGTCAACGGCAACGGGAGCTTCGTCGTCCGCGCCGAGCGGGTGGGCGCCGACTCCCTGCTCTCCCAGATCGTCCGGATGGTGAGCGAGGCCCAGCGCAGCCGCGCGCCGGTGCAGCGGCTGGCCGACGCCGTGGCGGGATGGTTCGTCCCGGCGGTGGTGGCGGCGGCCGCGGCGACGTTCGCCGCCTGGGGCATCTGGGGACCCGAGCCGAGGCTGGCCTACGCGCTCGTCAACGCCGTCGCCGTGCTGATCATCGCCTGCCCGTGCGCGCTGGGGCTGGCGACGCCGATGGCCATCATGGTCGGGACCGCGCGCGGCGCCACCGCGGGCATCCTGGTGAAGAGCGCGGAGGCGCTCGAGACCTTCGGCAAGGTGCAGGTGATCCTCCTCGACAAGACCGGCACCCTCACCGCCGGAAAGCCGCGCCTCGAGCGCGTGGTCGCGACCGGCGCCGTGGCGGAGGACGAGATCCTCCGGCTCGCCGCCGGCCTCGAGCGCGGAAGCGAGCACCCGCTCGCGGCGGCGATCGTGTCCGGCGCCCGGGGACGAGGCCTGGAGTTCCAGGCGGCCGATCGCTTCGACTACCGGCCCGGGCTGGGCGTGGCCGGCGAGGTCGGGGGCCGCCGGGTGGCGGTCGGCACCGGCGCCCTGCTGCGCGAGCTGGGGGTCGAGCCGGGCGAGCTCGAGGCGCGAGCGGAGGAGCTTCGCGGCTCCGGCGGGACGGTGGTGCTCGTGGCCGTGGACGGCCGCGCCGCGGGGCTCGTCGAGGTCCGCGATCCGGTGAAGCCCGGCGCCGCGCGCGCCGTGCGCTCCCTCCGCGACGACGGGGTCGAGGTGGTCATGGTCACCGGCGACTCGCGGACGACGGCGCTGGCCGTGGCCCGGGAGGTGGGCATCGACCAGGTCGAGGCCGAGGTCCGCCCCGCCGAGAAGGGCGCGGTGGTGGCTCGCTTCCTCGCCGGGGGACGCATCGTGGCCATGGCGGGGGACGGGGTGAACGACGCCCCGGCGCTCGCCGCCGCCAGCGTCGGCGTCGCCATGGGCACCGGGACCGACGTCGCCATGGAGACGGCGGGCATCACGCTCGTGAAGGGAGAGATGTCCGGCCTCGTCCGCGCCCGCCGCCTCTCGCGCGGCACGATGCGGAACATCCGCCAGAACCTCTTCTGGGCCTTCGCCTACAACGTCCTGGGAGTGCCGCTCGCCGCCGGGGTCCTCTACCCGTTCACCGGCACGCTCCTCTCCCCGATGTTCGCGAGCGCCGCCATGAGCTTCAGCTCGGTCACGGTCATCCTGAACGCGCTCCGGCTGCGGAGGCTGCCGCTCGACCGGTAGGGCGCCTTCGGCCCGTCGCCGGGTCAGGTCTGCGTCTCGTCGATCCAGCGGGTCGCCGCCGGAACCCGGTGGCGCGCCAGCCGCTCGAGCAGGCGCGCCGGGCTCCGATCCACCACCACGAGCTTGCGGTGGGCCGGGCGGAGGAACCCCTCGTCCACGGCGTGATCGAGCAGCCGGATGAGGGGCTGCCAGTATCCCCCCACGTCGAGGAGGCCGGTGGGCTTGGCGTGGATCCCCAGGTAGCCCCAGGTGAGGACCTCGAAGAGCTCCTCGAGCGTGCCGATGCCCCCGGGCATGGCCAGGAAGGCGTCGGAGAGCTTGGCCATCCGCGCCTTCCTCGCGTGCATGGTCGGCACCACCTCGAGCCGGGTGAGGCCGTGGTGCGCGATCTCGCGCCGGGCCAGCGCGCGGGGGATGACCCCCAGCACCTGGGCCCCTCCGGCCAGCGCCGCATCGGCCACGATGCCCATGAGCCCGATGCTGCCCCCACCATAGACGAGGCCGAGGTCCCGCTCGGCCAGGGCGGAGCCGAGCTGCCGGGCGGCGCGGGCATAGGCGGGACGACGACCCGGAGCGGAGCCGCAGAAGACGCAGACGTTTTTCACCCCTCGGAATCTAGCTTTCCGGGGCCGGGCGCGGGAGCGCCATTTCATGGAACGGCGCGTCATTCACTGTCCGATAACAGACCAATCCCGTCCCCTATAAATAGGCGCAAATCTGCTTCCCCACCCAGGGTCGCCTGCGTAGAATCGCGACCCCAATTGCCCAGGCCCGAGCCCCACGCAACCTCCGCCGTCCGGCGGATCGGGACCTGGTCGGTGACACCTTCAGCCCTCGAGGGGTGATGATGAGCGTCGCTACCACCAGCACTGCAGCCCCGGTCAAGGTTTCGCGCCTTGCCGTCTTCTGGCAAAGCCAGGTCGGGAAGAAGTTCGTCTCGGCCGTGACCGGAGTCCTCCTCTTCCTCTTCATCGTCGGCCACCTGCTCGGCAACTTGCAGGCGTTCCAGGGCGCGGCGAAATTCAACGGCTATGCCGAGCTCCTCCAGAGCGCCAAGGGCCTGCTCTGGACGGTCCGCCTCGTCATGCTCACGGCCCTGGTGCTGCACGCCACGGCCGGGATCCAGCTCTACCTCCGGGCCCGCGCGGCGCGTCCCCAGCCGTACCGGGTGCCGCTCGCCAATCCGGCCACGATCTCCTCGAAGACGATGATCTGGACGGGCCTGCTCACGCTGGCCTTCGTCGTCTACCACCTGCTCGACCTGACGGTCGGCGCGGCGCTCGTGCACTCCGGATTCGTGCACAACGACGCCTACCTCAACCTGGTGAACACCTTCCGCAGCGTCGGGAAGGTGGTCTTCTACGGCATCTCGATCATCGGACTCGGCCTGCACCTGTCCCACGGCCTGTACTCGCTGTGGCAGTCGCTCGGCTTCCGGCACCCTCTCTGGACGCCGCCCATCCAGAAGGCCGGGGTCCTCCTCGGCGTGATCCTCGCCAT
>CAVYBH010000004.1:0-31129 GCA_963766715.1 uncultured delta proteobacterium | reverse complement strand
GTCCAGGAAGGCGGCGCGAGGAAGCCTGTACGGGTCGGGCACGTCGAAGTGGCCGAACCGGCCGATGCGGTGCACCTTGCCCCGGGCCTGGGGGGCGATGGAGTAGACCGCCCGCTCGTGCCCCGATTCCATGACCAGGATGAGGTCGGCCTCGGCGGCGACCTGCGGGGTGAGCTGCCGGGCCCGGTGGCTGGAGATGTCGAGGCCGCGCTCCCTCATGAGGCCCACCGCCGACTCGTCGGCCGGGTGCCCCACCAGCGCCGAGACGCCCGCGGACGACACGTCGAACCGGGGCCGATGGCCGAGGCGCGCCCGGAGAAGCGCCTCCGCCATGGGGCTCCGGCAGATGTTGCCCACGCAGACGACGAGGATCCTCTGGAACATAGGGGTCGATTCTTGTACGTCCGCGGATCGAGGCAAGTAAAGCGTCCGGGCATGAACCGGGAGGCTCTGCAAGACACGTGCCGGGGTGGGTCTTTGTCCCGGATGGATGCAGCGCGCGACCGGGGTCACCGTCGTGCAAAGCTCCAGAACACGCGGTGACCCGGTGGTTTCGGGACCTTCGCCTTTTCGTGGAGCGTGTCCGGGTCGGGGCGGTCCATCGGCGGGGGCGTCCGCGGCCATCCTCGTTGGCCACCCGGCAAATGCCCAGGTGGCCCTTGACTTCAAGGCCGGGTACGCGATTCCCGTCGGAAACGCCGAGAACGCCAGCGTCGCCACCGGCGGCGCCGTCCCCATGTCGGGAGCCTGGTCCGGGGCGATCCCGGTCGAGCTGGCGGCGCGCTATCTCGTCACCCCGAACATCTCCCTGGGCGTGTACTTCCAGTACGCCCCCGCCTTCGTGGCCTCCGCCACCTGCACCTCGGGCGCGAGTTGCACCGGCTACGACATGCGCACTGGTCTCGAGCTCGTCTACGGCTTCCTCCCGGACGGCCCCCTCCGACCCTGGTTCAGCTTTGGTACGGGATGGGAGTGGACGCACTACTCGGTCGACACCGCCACCCAGTCGAGCGGCGTGACCTGGAGCGGCTGGGAGGTCGTGAACGTCCAGACCGGGCTCGACTTCGCCCTGGGGAGGGCCTTCGCCCTCGGCCCCTACGTCGGTTACGTCGGCGGGATCTACTCGAACATATTCGCCGGCGGGGCAGCGAAGGGGTATGGCGGCGCGGTCGACCTCTCGTCCCGTTCCTTCCACGGCTGGTTCCAGGTGGGCCTGAAGGGCTCGCTGAACCTCTGACCCCCGTTTCGCCCTACAATCCGCCCACATGAAGAACGGACTTCTCGCCCGGATCCACGACCGCAGCGCCCGCATCGGCATCATCGGCCAGGGCTACGTCGGCCTCCCCCTGGCCCTCCTCTTCCACGAGGCGGGCTTCCGGGTCACCGGCTTCGACCTCGACCCCCGCAAGGTGGAGGCGCTCCGCAAGGGCGAGTCCTTCATCAAGCACATCGGGGCCGAGCGGGTCGCCGCCGCGGTGAGGAGCGGCAAGTACCAGGCCACCACCGACTTCGAGGGGCTGCGCGACTGCGACGCCATCGCCATCTGCGTGCCCACGCCGCTGGGCGACCACCGCGAGCCGGACAACTCCTACATCCACGCCACCGGGCGGGAGATCGCGAAGCGGCTCCGCAAGGGTCAGCTGGTGCATCCTCGAGTCGACCACCTACCCGGGCACCACCGACGAGGAGCTCCTCCCCATCCTGGAGACGAGCGGCCTCAAGTGCCGGCGCGACTTCTTCCTCGCCTTCTCGCCCGAGCGCGAGGACCCGGGCCGCAAGGACTTCGACACGAAGACCACCGCCAAGGTCGTGGGCGGGGTGGACGCCGACTCCACCGAGCTGGCCGTGGCCCTCTACCGGACCGGCGTCGCCAAGGTGGTGCCGGTCTCGTCGCGCGCGGGTGGCCGAGTCGGCCAAGCTCCTCGAGAACGTCTTCCGTTCGGTGAACATCGCGCTCGTGAACGAGCTGAAGACCGTCTTCGACCGGATGGACATCGACGTCTGGGAGGTCATCGAGGCCGCCAAGACGAAGCCCTTCGGCTTCATGCCCTTCTACCCGGGCCCGGGCCTGGGCGGTCACTGCATCCCGCTCGACCCCTTCTACCTCTCCTGGAAGGCGGCCGAGCACGGGCAGTGGGCGCGCTTCGTGGAGCTGGCGGGCGAGATCAACACCAGCATGCCCCGGTGGGTGGTGGCGAAGGTCGCCGCACGCGCTGAACGACGACTCGAAGCCCATCAAGGGCTCGAAGGTCCTCGTGCTCGGGCTCGCCTACAAGGCCAACATCGACGACGACCGCGAGTCGCCCTCCTACGAGATCATCGAGCTCCTCCGCGAGTCGGGCGCGATCGTGGACTACTGCGACCCGTTCTTCCCGGAGGCGCGCAAGGGGCGCAAGGTGGACGTGGGCCTGAAGACCGTCCCGTGCGACGCCGACACCTTCGGCAAGTACGACGCGGTGCTCGTGGCCACCGCCCACGAGCCCTTCAAGGACGCCTCGCTCTACCGGAGCGCGAAGCTGGTGGTGGACACGCGCAACATCGTGGCGCCCCTCTTCCCGTCGCGGCGGCGGACCGCGCATCGTGAAGGCCTAGGCCTCGGGTCCGCTGAACCTCTCCGCGCATTCCGGCCGTCGCGCCGCACCTGGCTCGTCACGGGCGGCGCCGGCTTCATCGGCTCCCACCTCGTGGAGACGCTCCTCGGCCTGGGCCAGCGAGTCCGCGTCCTCGACAGCTTCGTCACCGGCCACCGGAGCAACCTCGACGAGGCCTCCCGAGGACACGAGTCCCGGTCTCGAGCTCGTCGAGGGAGACATCCGGGACCTGGACACCTGCCGGCGCGCGGCCAAGGGCGTCGACCTGATCCTCCACCAGGCCGCGCTGGGGAGCGTTCCGCGGTCCATCGAGGATCCGCTCGCCACCCACGCCGCGAACGTCACCGGCTTCCTGAACGTCCTCTGGGCTGCACGGGAGGCGGGCGTCCGCCGCGTCGTCTACGCCAGCTCCAGCTCGGTCTACGGCGACCACCCGGGCCTGCCGAAGGTGGAGGACCTCGTGGGCCGCCAGCTCTCCCCGTACGCGGTGACCAAGTACGCCGACGAGCTCTACGCCCACGCCTTCGGCCAGGCCTACGGGCTCGAGCTGCTCGGGCTGCGCTACTTCAACGTCTTCGGGCCCCGGCAGGACCCGAACGGCCCGTACGCCGCCGTCATCCCGCTCTGGTTCCAGAGCCTGCTCGACGGGGAAGCCCGTCTTCGTGAACGGCGACGGGGAGACGAGCCGCGACTTCTGCTACGTGGACAACGTCGTCCAGGCGAACCTGCTCGCGGCGACCACGACGAACCCGGAGGCCCTGGGCAAGGTCTACAACGTGGCGGTGGGCGACCGGACGACGCTTGCTCCAGCTCTTCGAGGGGATCCGCGCGCAGGTGGCGCGCTTCCGGCCGGAGGCGGCGACGGTGCGGCCGATGCACCGGGAGGCGCGAGCCGGCGACGTGAGGCACTCGCTGGCCGACGTCTCGCGGGCGCGGACGCTGCTCGGGATACGAGCCCGAGGTCACGGTGGCCGACGGGCTGGCGCGGCGGCGGAGTGGTACCGCACCTCCCTCACACCTTGACCACCAGCGCCTGTCCAGTCTGGAGGGCCAGCGGCCGCTCCGGCTTGCCGGCGAAGAAGTCCTCCACGGCCCTCCGGGCGCCCGGGCACGACGCGTACCCGTAGTCGTCGAACACCGAGGACGCCACCCAGCGACAGCCGCGGGTAGAGGAACGCGAGCGAGTCGAGGATGCTCTGGTGGAGGTCGAGATCCACGTGCGCGAAGCAGAAGCGCGCCTCCTCGAGCCCGGCGAAGGTCTCCGGGATCCAGCCCTTCCGGTAGTCGATGAAGGGCTCCATCCCCACCACGCGCTTCACGCCTTCCAGCGAGGTGTCGGCGAAGTCGCCCGCCCGGTGGCGGTCGAGCCCCTGGGTGGCGGACGCCATTCCCTCGAAGGAGTCGAAGAGGCGGAGCCTCCGTCCTCCGCCCTCCGGGTCCCATCGTCTTCTTGAGCAGGAGCGCCGTCCCGCCCTGGAAGACACCGCCTGTCCCCCACCACGTCGCCGGGCGCGTTCAGGGCCTGGAGCAGCATGTTGTGGAGCGTCCAGCAGCTCGCGATCGGGCAGAGCGTGAACGGGCGAACCTGCTCGTGGAGGGCCGCGAACCCGGGCTCGAGCCAGGGCGAGTAGAACAGCCGGTACCTTCCAGGCGTCAGGGATGTCGCGCACCACGAACTCGCCGGTAGAGCGCCTGCCAGAGGAACGGAGGCGTGACGGCTCTCGCCACCTCGAGCCAGGGGATCCTCGACGTTCGCACCATCTCGACGCGGCTCATGCCTTCTTCCCCCCGAAGGAGATCCACTTGTGCCCGGCGAAGCCGGCGGCCACCACCACCCCGGTCGCCAGGAAGTTGGCCGTCACCGGCGACATCCCCGCCGCCTGGACGAGCAGCGCCACCAGCCCGAACCCCACGAGCGACGACGCCCCGTACACGCCCCAGAAGCGCGCGTACTCGCGCAGCCAGTCCCCGCGGGTGCGGAAGACCGAGCAGCTTGTAGCAGAGGAAGGCGTTGGTGATGGCGAGCACGTTGCACGCGGCGAGCAGGGCGAGGTAGTTCACCGAGGCGCCCAGCCAGCGGTAGGCGAGCGTGAAGAGCCCCACCCCGAAGAGCGTGTTCCACCCGCCCACGGCCAGGTAGCTCACCGGCTGCCACAGCCGGTGCTCGCGCAGCCTGGCGAGCGTCCCGCTCATCCCGGGGATCCGGGCCCTTCCCCGCCGCCCCCTGCGTCGTCGTCGAAGTTCACCCGCTCCCGCTCGATGACGAGCGGCCGCCCCTGCACGTAGGTGAAGATGGTCCCCACGTACTCGCCGATGAGCCCCAGGAAGAGCAGCTGGATCGAGCCCAGGAAGAAGATCCCGATCATGGCCGGCACCGTGCCCGCCGTGAAGGTGTTCCAGAAGAGGAGCTTCGCCACCAGGTAGGCCACGCCGGCGAGCAGGAAGAACATGGCGGCCACGAAGCCGATGAGCGTGGCCAGCCGGAGCGGGACCTTGGTGTGGTTCGTGAGTCCTGAGGAGCGCCATGTCGAGCAGGACCGGGAAGTTGGCCTTCGTCTTCCCGTGCTTGCGCAGCGGCTGCGTGAACTCGATCCGGGCCATGTCGAACCCCAGGTCCGAGATCAGGCCGCGGAAGTACGGGTACGGCTCGCGCAGCGATCGCAGCACCTCCACCACCTTCCGGTCGTAGAGGCCGAAGCCGGTGAAGTGCTCGAGCAGCTCCACGCTCGCGTAGCGCTTCAGCGTCCTGTAGTAGAGGCCGCGCAGGTTGTAGACGAGCCAGCTCTCCTGGCTGGCGGTCTTCACGCCCACCACCACCGGGAACCCCTCCTCCCACTTGCGCACGAACTGGGGGATGAGCTCGGGCGGGTCCTGGAGGTCGGACGCCATGGCCACCACCGCGTCGCCCCGCGCCTGGAGCAGGCCGTGGTACGGCGAGCGGATGTGGCCGAAGTTGCGGACGTTCACGATGAGCTTGATGCGCCGGTCGGTGGCCGCGAACCCCTTCACCTTCTCCACCGTGCGATCGCGTGGACCGGTTGTCGACGAAGAGGTGCTCGTAGTCGTAGGCGGGAAGGCCGGCCATGACCTCGCGAACGCGGCGGACCAGCTCCGCCACGTTGTCCTCCTCGTTGTAGCAGGGGGTGAGGATGGTCAGGGTCTTCCGGGACATGCCGCCTCCGCGCCGCCGGGGCGCCGCTCGTCACTTGTCGGAGAGGAGCGCCTCGCGCCTCACCTGGCCGCGCCTCGCCTCGTACCACCGATACAGCCTCCCGATGGCCTCGTCGACATCCGTGAAGGCGAGGCCGGGCAGCGCCCGGCGCAGCCGCTCGTTCGAGCCGCTGTACTCCACTCCCATTCCCGGCTGGGCCACCTGGATCTCCACGTCCTTCCCCGAGGCGCGCCGGACCTTCTCGGCGAGCACCCGGAGCGGCATCGCCTCGTCGGGGGTCACGTTGTAGGCGCCGGCTGGCAGCTCCCCGCCGAGCGCGCGCCGGATCACCTCGGTGAGGTCGTCCACCCAGACGTAGTCGAAGCGGCGATCCTGGCGCAGCGTGATGGGCAGGTCGTGGAGGCACTTGCAGATGGCGTTCGAGATGAAGCGGATCTCCCAGTCCTCGTGCGGACCGAAGACGCCGAACGGGCGCAGCTCGACGGCGCCTGGAACCCCCTCGGCGAGGCGGGCGCACAGGTACTTCGAGTACCCTCCCTCGTCGGCCGGGATGTGCTCGCCGAGGTACTCCTCGCGCATCTTCGGCTCGTAGAAGCGCGGGTCGTAGACGAGCCCGAGGTGAGCAGCACCACCCGGCCGCAGAGCGCCGGGCGCCGCGTCAGGTTGGCGAACATGCGCGTGTTCGCCTCCACCAGGCCGGACGGGTCCCGGGCGTTGCGGTGGCCGGGCTTGGTGGCCGAGTGGACCACCGCGTCCACCCGGGCGGCCTCGAGGTAGCGGGCCACGGCCGTCGCCGTCCTGCAGGTCGAGCTCGGCGTGGCGGGGGGCGAGCACCACGTGGTCCCGGGAGAGGCTCTCGACGAGGTTCCGTCCGATGAAGCCGCTCGATCCGGTGACGAGGACGCGCATGGGCATGTGGACTCCTGGAATATACTCTCTCGGCCTCGTCCTCCAAGGATTCCCCGCCCATGACCGAGCCCGCCGCCCTTCGCGCTTCACTCGCCGAGCTGCTCGATTGGGGCGCCGGCCTCGCCCGGGGCGGTTCCCCGGGACGTGGTGGTCTACGGCGCGGGCCAGTTCGGCCGCGGCCTGGGCGAGCTGCTCGAGCGGGCCGGCCGCCGGGTGCACGCCTTCGTCGACCAGTCGCCGCCCGAGCGACTTCCCTGGAAGGTGGTGCCGCCCTCCGAGGCCGGCGCGCTCGGGGGCGGCCTCACCGCGGTGATCGGGGTCTTCAACCCGATGGTGGACATCGGCCCCATCGTGAAGGGGCTCCGCGACGGCCGGCTTTCGGGAGGTGCTGACGCCCGTCGAGGCCTACCACCGCCTCTCGACGCTCCGGCCCCCCGAACCCGCTACTGGCTTGCCGCGCTCCCCGCCTACCTCGGCAGCCGGGACGAGATCCTGGAGACGCCCGAGCTGTTCTGCCGACGAGAAGAGCCGCCGCGTCTACCTCGACCTCTGGCGCTACCGGATCGGGGGCGAGGTGGCCTTTGCCCGCCCCGCCGACCACAACACCCTCGAGGACCAGTACTTCCCGGGCGACCTCCCGCCCTGGGGCGCGCCCCTCCGCCTGGTCGACGCCGGCGCCTACGCCGGCGACACGCTGCTGGCCGCGCGGCGGCGCGGCGCTCCGCGTCGAGGCGGTGGCCGCCTTCGAGCCCGACCCGGCCAACTTCGCCCGGCTGGTCGAGTGCCTGGCGGAGTTCCCGGAGACCGACGCCTTCGCGGTGCCCTGCGGCGTCCTCGGTTCGACCGCCCAGGTCCGCTTCTCGGCGGGCGACGGCGCGGGCTCCGCCATCTCCGCCGACGGCTCGGTCACCATCCAGTGCGTCTCCCTCGACGAGAGCCTGCACGGCTTCCGCCCCAACCTGATCAAGATGGACATCGAGGGGGCCGAGGAGGACGCGCTCCTGGGCGCCCGGAAGACCATCACCGCCACCCGCCCCGGACTGGCGATGTGCGTCTACCACGCCCCCAGCACGTCTGGTCGATCCCCCGGCTGCTCGCGAGCTGGGACCTGGGCTACCGGTTCTACCTCCGGAGCCACGCCCACCAGGGCTTCGACAGCGTCCTCTACGCCATCCCGGGCTGACGCCTCATATCCCGCGGGCCAGGATGAGCGACCGCAGGGTGGCGTTCTCGTTGTACGGGCCGTCGATGTGGTTGATGGTGAGCGGCTCGTTGGCCTGGATGGCGAGGACGAGCTTCTCGCCGTTCATCACCTCCCGGCAGGAGAGCTGCCCCTTCTGCAGCGGGATGGCCAGGTAGAAGTCCCTGTCGAAGGTGTCGCTGGAGAACACGTAGTCCGTCCCAGGTCGCGCCTCGCGTAGACGCCGCGGACCAGCGCGTCGAGGTACTCGGTCTCCTTGCGGGTGACCACGCGCTGGGAGTCGCCCGAGCCGCCGCACATCTCCGCGGGCCTTGTGGAAGGCCTTGAACCAGCCGTCGGTCTGCTCCGGGAGCGAGCAGTAGGAGGAGACCTCCTTGCCGTCGTGCCTCGATGTCCACGTGGCGCTCCCAGGTGCGCGCGCCCTTGCGTAGCTGATCAGCATCGAGGAGTGCCAGTCGTGGTACTCGTGCGTCGACAGCCCGATGACGTGGTCCGGGTAGCGGCGCCGCAGGTAGTCGATCTGGTTCAGCTCCAGCTCGTCGTCCTCCGACGGGTAGAGCGAGACGCAGTGGTTCACCGCCAGCGGGATGTGGCGCCGCTCGAAGAAGCTTCACCAGGTCGTCCAGGTCCTTCTCCGAGGCCCCGCCGGTGGAGACGATGACCGGGCGCCGCGTCGAGGCGATCTTCTCGAGCAGCAGCCAGTCGTTCAGGTCCGAGCTCGCCACCTTGATGATGGGCAAGTCGAACTCGACGCACAGGTCGACCGACGCCTCGTCGAACGGCGTGGCCATCGGGATGCAGCCGAGCTCCGGATCTCCTGCACCAGCCGCGCGAAGTCCTCGCGGGAGAGCTTGGTGGCCTCGGTCTTCTTGATGTAGCGGAGGTCCTGGCTCCCCTTGAAATCGGGGTGGATGAAGCCGTCCACGTCGCGGAACTGCAGCTTGATGGCGGCGCGGACGTTGTTGTAGCGGACCACCGTGGCGTGATCGCGGATGATCTTGAGCCCGCGCTCGACGCTGCCCCAGTGGTTGTTGGCCACCTCCAGGATGAAGAGGTTCTCGAAGACGTCGCGGTCGGCCTGGCTGATCATGATCGCTTCCTCCTGCGAGGGACGGGTACGGGGTCAGATGGCGAGGGCGGAGTCGCGCACGCGGTCGAGCTCGCGCGCGCTCCAGGAACGGGAACATGTCCTCGAGCTCGGGCGTGCGGATGACGCCGTCCACCATCCGGGACTTGAGGCGCGGCATGAATTCCTGGTCTGGTCGAGCGGCACGGCGCACAGGCCGGGCCCGGGGCGGGCCAGGAAGGCCTCCACCTCGGCGCGCCAGCCGTCGCGGGTGAGCCGGATCGACTGCAGGCCGAAGGCGGCGCCCACCGCGCGGAAGTCGGGGAACTCGAGGCCGCAGTCGGGGGACGTGCCCGACTCCCGCCCGAAGAAGTTGCGCTGCGTCTGCTTGATGGAGAGGTAGCCCTCGTTGTCGAGGACGAAGACCTTCACCGGCAGGCGATGGTCTTGAAGGTCTGCAGCTCCTGGATGTTCATCATCACGCTGCCGTCGCCGGCCAGGCAGATGACCCGCGACGCCGGGGCTGGCCACCGCGGCGCCCACCGCGGCGGGCAGGTCGTAGCCCATCGAGGCGCAGCCCGAGTTGCTGAAGAGGCGCATGCCCGGCTTCATCCGCCCGATCTGGAAGGGACGATGGTGGCGGTGGCGTCGCCGCAGGCGATGATGTCGCCGGGCGCGAGCCGCTCGAAGAGCCCCTCGATGAAGTGGTACGGATTCACGGCGCCGGCCGAGACCGGGTAGTCGGCGCTCCGGGGCGTGTAGCGGGCGCGGATGTCCTGGCACCACGCCACCCAGCGGGCGTGGCGCGGCTTCCAGCCCCGGGCGCGCGCGCCGGCGGCCAGCTCGGCGAGGAAGGGCGCCAGGTGGGCCTCGATGGCCAGGTCGGGGCGCGGGAACGGCTTGCGCAGCTCGGCCGGATCCACGTCCACCTGGATCTTGCGGGCGCCGCGGGCGAAGCGAGTCCCAGTTGTAGCTGACCTGCCGGATGTTGAGGCGCGACCCCAGCACCAGCACCAGGTCGGCGTGCTGGACGCGAAGTTCCCGGCGCGCGTGCCGATGGTCCCCGGGCCGGCCGGCGTAGAGCGGGTGGTCGTCGTCCAGGATGTCGTGGGTCCAGGCGGTGGTGACGGGGACGCCGAGCAGGTCGACCACCTCGCGGAAGGCGTCGATGGCGCCGGCGATGCGGACGCCGGTCCCGGCCAGGATCACCGGACGGCGGGCCGCGGCGAGCGCGTCGAGCACCGCCTCCACCGATCCCGGGGGCGGCGCCTTCGCGGCCGGCAGCGGGATGGTCTTGCCGCCCAGCTCGGGGTCGGCCTCGATCGAGGCGCCCTGGATGTCGATGGGCACGTCGAGCCAGGCCGGGCCCGGGCCGGCCCCCCACCGCGGCGGCCCAGGCCTCGTCGAGCAGCGCCGGGACCTCCTCGGGCGCGCCGGGCTGGCCCACCCACTTGGTGACGGGCCGGGCCATCTCGGTGATGGCCACCTCCTGGTCGCCCAGCTGCCGGAGCCCGGGAACCGGGTTGAAGGTGCGGCAGCGTCTCCCGCTTCACCTGGCCGGAGACCACCACCATGGGGATCGAGTCGGTGTAGGCGCCGAAGACCCCGTTCAGCGCGTTGATGCCGCCCGGACCGGCCGTGACGTTCACGAGCGCCGGCTTGCCGGCGATCCGCGCGTAGCCCTCCGCGGCGATGGCCGCGCCCTGCTCCTGGTGGCAGTAGATCTTGCGGAGCGCGGGCGTGCCGCCGATGGCGTCGTTCAGGTGCATGGCGCCCCCGCCGGTCACCAGGAAGCTCGTGTCCACGCCCAGCGCGGCCAGGCGCCGGGCCACGTAGTCGGCCACGCGGATCTTGCTCATGGGCTGCAGATCTCCCGGAAGGAACGGGCCACCCAGTCGCGCATCGGCTCGGTGAGTCCCGGATAGACGCCCACCCACATGGACCGGTTCATGACCGCGTCGGTCCCGTCGAGCGAGCCGGACACCCGGAACGGCACGGGCGTCCCGGCGGCGCGGGCCTGCGCGGCCAGCACGGTGAGCGCGGGCTGGCGGACGAGGTTGCCGGCGAAGAGCATGCGGGTCTGGATCTTCCGCTCCTCGAGCTTGCGCACCAGCGTCGTCGCGGCGTGCACGGGCGCCCCCGGGCGCACCGCCACCAGGAAGCCGAACCAGCTGGGGTCGGAGCCGGGCGTGGCCTCGGGCAGCTCGAGCACGTCCTGCGAGGCCGGCGAGGGCCTCGCGGAAGAAGGCCCAGTTGCGCCGGCGCGCCGCCGCGAACTCGCCGAGCCGGGCCAGCTGGGCCACCCCGACCGCCGCCTGCAGGTCGGTCATCTTCAAGTTGTAGCCGAGGTGGCTGTACACGTACTTGTGGTCGTAGCCGTCGGGCAGCTCGCCCAGCTGCCACTCGAAGCGCTTGCCGCAGGTGTTGTCCACGCCCGACTGGCACCAGCAGTCGCGCCCCCAGTCGCGGAGGCTCTCCAGCGCGCGGAGCAGCTTGCCGTCGCTCGTGAGCACGGCGCCGCCCTCGCCGGTGGTCATGTGGTGCGGCGGGTAGAAGGAGAGCGTGGCCAGGTGGCCGAAGGTGCCGGTCTTCCTCCCCTGGTAGAGCGAGCCGGCGGCGTCGCAGTTGTCCTCGACGAGCCACAGGTCGTGCCGGTCGCAGAAGGCCTTCACGGCGCCGAGGTCGAAGGGGTTGCCCAGCGTGTGGGCCATCATCACCGCGCGCGTCCGCGGGGAGCGGGCCGCCTCGAGCAGCGACGACGTCGGCGTTGCCGGTGGCGACCTTCACGTCCACGAACACCGGCACGAGGCCGTGCTGGACGAGGGGAGCGACCGTGGTGGGGAACCCGGCCGCCACGGTGATGACCTCGTCGCCCGGCGAGAGGCGCCGGTCGCCCAGCTGGTGGCTGGTGAGCGCGGCCACCGCGAGCAGGTTCGCCGACGATCCGGAGTTCACGAGCCGTGCGTGCTTCACGCCGTACCAGTCGGCCAGCTCCGTTTCCAGCCGCCGGTGCCAGCGCCCGGCGGTGAGCCAGAACTCGGCCGAGGCCTCGGCCAGGTTCGCCATCTCCTCCTCGCCGTAGACCCGGCCGGCGTAGCGGACCGGGGTCTGGCCGGGGACGAACGGCTCCTGCTCCGCCTCGGCGCGCAGCCGGGCCAGCGCCCGCATCCCCTCGACGATCTCGCCGGTGAGCCGGCGCTCCTTGGCCTTCCGGTCGGTCACGCGGTGGCTCCCTCGTAGTCGTGGATCTGGGCGAGCGTGAGGGCGCGCATGGCCGCGGGCGCGGCGCCGGCGTGGAAGGCCCGGTACCACGCGGCGGTGCGGCGCATGGCCTCCGCGACGTCCCAGCGCGGCGCCCAGCCCAGGCGGTCCCGGGCCTTCTCGATGCGCAGCCGCAGGAAGGCCGCCTCGTGCGGCGCGGCGGGGTCGCTCCGGTCCTCCCAGGACCCGCTGCCCCAGGCCGCGATGAGCTTCGTCACCAGGTCGCGCACCGGGCACGGCGTCCTCGTCGCGCGGGCCGAAGTTCCAGCCCTCGGCGAAGGCGCCGCCGCCGGCGCCGGCCAGGCGCGCGCCCAGGAGCAGGTAGCCGGAGAGCGGCTCGAGCACGTGCTGCCAGGGGCGGACCGACGACGGGTTGCGCACGGGGACGGGACGGCCGGCCGCGAGCGCGGCGACGGCGTCCGGGACGATGCGGTCCTTCGCCCAGTCGCCCCCGCCCACCACGTTCCCGGCCCGGGCGGTGGCGAGCGCCACGCCGTGCTCGGCGAGGCGCGCGGGAGCGAAGAAGCTGCGGCGGTACGCGGAGGTGAGCACCTCGGCGGCCCCCTTCGACGCGGAGTACAGGTCGTGGCCGCCCATGGCCTCGTCCTCGCCGTACCCCTCGTGCCGCTCCCGGTTCTCGTAGGCCTTGTCGCTCGTCACCACCACCACCGCGCAGGGGCGCCGGGCGAGCCGGATGGCCTCGAGCAGGTGCACCGTCCCGAGGACGTTGGTCTCGACGGTGGGCACCGGCGCGGCGTAGCTCTCCCGCACCAGCGGCTGCGCCGCCAGGTGGAAGACGAGGTCGGGGCGGGCCAGGTCGAGCGCCGCCCGCAGCGCGGCCGGATCCCGCACGTCGCCGACCCGGTGGTGGACGGCCTCCTCGACGCCGGCGGCGTGGAAGAGCACCGGATCGGGATCGGGCGCGAGCGCGTAGCCGTGGACGTCGGCGCCCAGGTCGCGCAGCCACAGCGCCAGCCAGCCCCCCTTGAACCCGGTGTGGCCGGTGAGGAAGACCCGCTTGCCGGCGTAGGCGCCGGCGAGGTCCTGGCGGGTGGGTGCGGCCATCACCAGGTCTTCCAGGGCGCCTTCCCGCTCGCCCACAGGTCGTTCAGCAGCGTGTATTCACGCAGCGTGTCCATGGGCTGCCAGAAGCCGGTGTGCCGGAAGGCGAGCAGCTGCGAGGCGGCGGCGAGCCGCTGCATGGGCTCGCGCTCGAGCAGGGTCGCGGGGCTCGTGCCCACGTAGTCCCAGACCTTCCGGCCGTCGAGGACGAAGAACCCGCCGTTGATGAACCCCTCGGTGGCCTGCGGCTTCTCGTTGAACTCGGTCACCTGCTCGCCGTCGATGCGCATCTCGCCGAAGCGGCCGGGCGGGCGCACCGCGGTCACGGTGGCCACCCTGCCGTGGGAGCGGTGGAACTGGACGAGGCGGGTGACGTCGAGGTCGGACACGCCGTCGCCGTAGGTGAGCAGGAAGGGCTCGTCCCCCTCGACGTAGCGGCGCACCGCGGCCACGCGCCCGCCGGTCATGGTGTCCTCGCCGGTCTCGGCGAGCGTGACCTTCCAGTCCTCCTCGCCGTGCCGGCCGTGGAACTCGACCGAGTCGTGCCGACCGAGCGTGACCGTCACGTCGGTGGTCATGGGGCGGTAGTTGAGGAAGAACTCCTTGATGAGCCAGCTCTTGTAGCCCAGGCACAGCACGAACTCCTTCACGCCGTGGTGGGCGTAGGACTTCATGATGTGCCAGACGATGGGCTTGCCGCCGATGGGCAGCATCGGCTTGGGAATGGCCTCGCTGGCGTCCCGGATCCGGGTGCCCTGCCCACCGCAGAGGATGACGGCTTTCACGATGGTGTTTTGTACGTCTTCCGGGTGGAAAGAGTAAAGGATTCCGGGCATCCCGGGCTTATCCGCCGGCCGGTCGCGCCAGCGCGGAGACCACGCCCGAATCCGCGTCCACCCCACGTCGATCTCCCGCTCGCCGATCTCGGCCACCTGCGAGACCGCACCGCTCGAGCAGCGCCCGCAGGGCCTCCACGCAGAACAGGTTCACGTGCTCGTGCAGGAGGAAGGGGGAGCGGCCGGTCAGGCCGAAGTACAGGCTGCGCGAGCGCCTGGCTCCGCAGCCCCGCCTGGTAGGCGCGCTGCTTCCAGCCCGCCCCGGGATCCACCCGGAACGGCCACTCGAAGGGGACCTCGAAGTAGAGCCAGCTTCCCGGGTGGGCCACGCCGAGGACCTGCTCCACCAGCCGGGCCGGGTACGGCACGTGCTCGAGCACGTGGTTGCAGAGCACGACGTCGTAGCGCTCCCGGGCCGCCTCCTCCCAATTGGCGACGGCCACGGCCCCGTCGTGGGCCGGGACGCCGGAGATCTCGTAGACCACCCGGCGCGCCGCGCCGAGCCCGGGCGGGATGAACTGGCCGTGATCCCCCCCGTAGTCGAGGACGCTTCGAACCGCGGCCAGGTCCAGGTGGCGCGCCAGCGTCTGCTCGACGTTGGCGTTCCGGTTCGTCACCTCCGGCGCGCCCTTGCCTACGGCCGCGTTCCGCTCCGGGGTGTAGCCCGGCTCGTGCCGCTGCCGCTCCCGCTGGTAGTCGTCGTCCCTGTAGCCGCGGTACACGGCGGCCAGCTCGGCGTCCGCGAGCCGCGGGAGGTAGAAGGCGAGCCCGCAGGCCCGGCAGCGGGCCAGCTCGGCCCTGGCGGAGGCGAGCCCCGGCACCCGGCCCGCCAGGAAGGGCGCGACGCGAGCCGGGTAGCGCAGCAGGTCCGCAGAGCCGCAGGCGACGCAGCTTTCGCTCATCGGGCTCTCGTACGCCGCCCCCGGGCGCCGAGTAAAGGACTCGCTCGCCTGGGCCCGACCTCGCCGTGCTACCTTCCGGGCGGAAGCCCATGCTGACCCGCGTGCGCCGCGCCGCCGGCCTCGACTTCCACGTCCTCACCACCCTGGTCCTGCGCACCTGGCAGATCCTGGCCGGCGTGGTGATGGTGCTGCTGCTCCCCTTCTGGCTCTCGAAGGTGGAGCAGGGCTACTACTTCACCTTCTCCAGCCTCATCGCCCTCAACATCTTCTTCGAGCTGGGGCTGAACTTCGTGGTCACCCAGCTGGCGGGGCACGAGGTGGCCCACCTCTCCCGCGCCGAGGACGGGACGCTCCAGGGGGAGGCCCGGCACCTCGATCGGCTGGCCTCGCTCGTCTCCCTGCTGCGGCGCTGGTACCGGATCGCCGCCGTCCTCTTCTTCGTCGGGGTCGGCGTGGCGGGCCTCTTCTTCTTCTCCCGGAGCGGCGACCTCCCGCTGCGCGCCTGGGCGGGGCCGTGGCTGCTCCTCGTGCTCGCGTCGGCGGCCACCTTCTACTTCAGCCCGCTGCTGGCGGTCACCGAGGGGCTGGGGAACGTGGGGCAGGTGGCGCGGCTGCGGGCCGGCGCCTCGGCTCGTCGGGTACGCGATCATGTGGGCCATCCTGGCGCTCGGCGGAGGGCTCTGGAGCCTGCCCGTCCTCCCGGCGGTGAGCGTCGCCGCCACGGCCTGGTGGCTGGGGCCCACAACCGGGCGCTCGCCGGGCTGGTGCGGCGCGGCGCGGCCCCCGGAACCGAGCGGATCTCCTGGCGCGCCGAGATCCTCCCCCTCCAGTGGCGGATCGGCCTCAGCTGGGTGAGCGGCTACTTCATCTTCTACCTCTTCACGCCGATGATCTTCGCCTACCACGGCGCCGTCGAGGCCGGTCGCGTGGGCCTGGCCTTCGCCCTCTTCAACTCGATCCAGACCCTCGGGATGAGCTGGGTCTACGCGAAGGGGCCCACCTTCGCCGCGCTGGTCGGGGCGGGAGACCGGAAGACGCTTCGCCGGACCTTCCTGGGCGCGACCGCGCGCTCCTTCGCCTTCGTGCTGTCCGCCTCGCTCGCCGCGCTCGCCGGCGCCGGGTTCCTGCGCTGGATCGGCTCCCCCATCGCCGGCCGGCTCGCCGACCTCCCGGTGCTGGCCTGCCTGGCGGCCGTCACGGTCGCGAACAGCCTGGTCTTCGCCGCGGCCACCTTCATGCGCGCCCACAAGGAGGAGCCCATGCTCGCCGCCGTCCATCGTGGGCGCGGTGCTGACCGGGTCCATCGTGGTGCTCGCCACCCCGCGCGGCGTGCTCCTGACGATGTTCCTCTACATGCTGGTCACGCTGCTCGTGGGGCTGCCCTGGACGGCGTTCCTGCTGCGCCGCTACTACCGGCGCTAGGCCAGGCCGGGGCTAGGCCCGGGCCGGCGGCACCGGGAAGATCTCGGAGACCTCGCGCCGCTCGGCCTCCTGGCCGCGTCCATGGAGCCCCTGGGGCTCGAAGGTGGGCACGAGGACCTTCATGGCGCGCAGGAGCCCGTCGGTGTCGCCCGCGTCGGCGAGCCGGCGAAGCTCGGCCAGCCGCTCCCTCAGATCTTGCGGCGGGGGCGGGCTCTCGGCCGAGAGGATGCGGTTGCGGACCCTGCGGGTGCGCTCCTCCTCCTCGGTCATGAGCTCCTCGTGCAGCTTCTCCCCGGGGCGCAGCCCGGTGTAGGTGATGGCGATCTCCACGTTGGGGACGAAGCCGGCCATGGTGATGAGGTGCGCGGCCAGGTCGGCGATGCGGACCGGCTCTCCCATCTCCAGCACGCACAGCTCCCCGTTGTCCCCGAGCGCCGAGATCAGCACCAGCCCCACGGCCTCCGGGATGGTCATGAAGTACCGGGTGCACTCGGGGTGCGTGACCGTGACCGGGCCGCCGGCCTCGATCTGCTGCTTGAAGAGGGGGACCACGCTGCCGGCCGACCCGAGCACGTTGCCGAAGCGCACCGCCAGCATGCGGGTGCGGCTCTGCCGGCCCATGTCGCGCACCACCAGCTCGGCGATGCGCTTCGTCACGCCCATCACCGAGCTGGGGCGGACCGCCTTGTCGGTGGAGATGAGCACGAAGCGCTCGGCGCCGACCGCGTCGGCCATGCGGGCGGCGTTGATCGTCCCGAAGACGTTGTTCTTCACCGCCTCCTCGGGCGCGTCCTCCATGAGCGGCACGTGCTTGTGCGCCGCGGCGTGGAAGACCAGCTGGGGGCGGTAGCGCTTCCCGAGGGCGAGCAGCCGGCCGGGCTCCCGCACGTCGGCCACCTCGGCCCGGATCTTGGTGACGTTCTGGTGGGCCTTGAGCCGGCGGGAGAGGAAGTAGAGCTCGTTCTCGTTCATGTCGACGAGAACCACCTGGGACGCACCGTGCAGGACGGCCTGCCGGGCGATCTCGCTGCCGATGGAGCCGGCGCCCCCGGTGACGAGGATGCGCCGGCCGCGGACGAGCGAGTCAATCTCCTGGGCGTCGAAGTCGACCGCCACGCGCGGCAGCAGGTCCTCCGGCTGCAGGTCGTGGAGCATGGCCGCGCTCATCCGCTCGTCCATCTGCGTGAAGGACGCGGGGATGATCTTGAACTTCACCTTGGAGGCGGCGCAGGTGTCGAGGATGTGGCGGACCCGCTCGGCGGGCAGCTCCATGATGGCGAGCATCACGAGCGAGGCCCGGTAGCGCCGGATGATCTCGGGCAGGTGCTCGATGCCGCCCAGGATGGGCTTCCCGCCCAGCGTCATCTTGTGCTTGCGCGGGTTGTCGTCGACGAACCCCACCACCTTGATCTTCTTCTCGGGGGAGCGGCGCAGGTCGCGCAGCAGCAGGTCGCCGGCGCTGCCCGCCCCCACGATGAGCGTCCGCTGGTACCCCTCGTCGAAGCGCTCGCGGATGGTGGTGGTGGCGATGCGCGGGACGTAGCGGATCGCGGCGAGGAAGAACGAGGTGATGAAGAGCTCGAGGATGACGATGGAGACCGGCAGCCAGCTCCGGAGCCCCACGTACCAGATGGCGGAGAAGAGCAGCGTCCCGCCCAGGGTGGCCGCGCCCAGGCGAAGCCCCTCCTCGAGCCCGGACAGGTAGAACGACCAGCGGTGCATCCGGGCGAGCCACAAGGTGACCAGCCGCGCGCCGACGAGGACCGGCAGGGCGTCGAACAGGACGTGCGCCCATTCGGGCGGCGTGTTGCCGTCGAAGCGAAGCGCGGCCAGCGAGGAAGAGCGCCGCCGTCGTCGCCATGGCGTCGAAGGTCAACAAGGCCGCGAAGCGGCCCGTCTCCTTCCCCTGGACGTACGCCATCCCCTCCCCTTCCGGCTAACCCCGTGAATCTACAGATGAGACTGTACGAACCCTCAAGAATGACAGGAAACGTACGCCGGGGTGACCATCCCAATGTACATCGCTTCATGGGCTCGACTTCCTGCCGCTTTCGAGGTGCCGGACGGCGATGTCCCAGAAAGAACAGGAAGAACGGCAGGTGGCTGCGATGACCCTTCCGAAGGAACCCGTGAGAGGCCACGCCACGGCGCAGGCGGCGACCGCCCCATCCCGGCGCTGGCGGCCACGAGGACGGCCCCGTGGCCGACGCCCAGGACCACGGGACGCTGGTACAGGTGCGTCCGGTGGGGCGCGTACCACCGCTCCCCTCTCGCCACCCGCCGCAGGAGCGTCACCGTGGCGTCGAGCACGAAGAGCGAGAGCGCCAGCGCCACGGGCGCGAGCGGCACGGGCTGCGCCTCCGGGAACAAGGGAAGGCAGCCGAAGAAGAAGCCCAGCGCGGTGGAGCCGACGTCCCCCATGAAGATCGAGGAGGGCGGGAAGTTGAAGACGAGGAAGCCGAGGCTCGCCCCGCCGAGCGCGAGGAGCAGCCACGCCGACGCGCCCGCCCCCACCCGAGCGCGACCACCGCCAGCCCGGCCGAGGCGGTGAGGGCCTGGACGCCGGCGAGCCCGTCGATGCCGTCCATGAAGTTGTAGAGGTTCGTGAGCCAGACGATCCAGAGCACGGCCAGCACGGCCAGCGCCGGGGCCGGGATCCACGCGCCGAGGAGCCCGGCCGCGGCCGGCAACCGGCTGTAGGACGACGCCACCACCAGCGAGGCGAGCCCCACCTGCACGCCGAAGCGGACCCGGGCGGGCAGCGGCCGGATGTCGTCGGCGAGCCCGAGCAGCGCGATGAACGCGGTGGCGGCCAGGGGGACGAGGAGCGCGCCGGCGAGGCCGGCCCCCACCAGCACGGTCCCGGTGCAGAGGAGCGGCAGGACGACGCCGACCCCGCCGAGGCGGGGCTTCGGGATCGCGTGGGAGCTGCGCTCGTTGGGCTGGTCGAGGAGGGCGCGCTGGCTCGCGAAGTCGCGCACGCCCCGGACGAGGACGGCCGAGGCGAGCGCCGAGCCGGCCGCGAGCGCGATGGCCGCCCAGGGGCTCACGTCGGCCGCTCCTCGAGCCACCGGGCGGTGCGGCGCATCCCTTCCTCGAGCCCCACCTCCGGGATGAAGCCCGTCGCGCGCGCGAACGGCGCGCCGTCCGAGGCGGCCGGCGCGGTGAGGGTCTCGACCTGCTCGGGGAGCCGCGTGGCCCGCCCGAGGAGCCCAGAGCGCGCCCTGCAGGATCCGGCCGGCGGCCAGCGCCGCCCCGCGCGGGATGGACCACCCGGGCGCGCGCTTCCCCGACGGCCGAGTAGGCGGCGGCGTGGATCTCGCCCAGCGTCGGGGCGGGTCCGGGCGCGGCCACGAAGGTGCCCCCCAGGCCGCGCTCCGCCGCGAGCGAGAGCGCGCGGGCCGCGTCGTCGAGGTAGAGGCAGCTCTTCGGCGTGGCCGGATCGCCGATGGGCCAGTAGCGGCCCGACCGGATGGCCGCGAGCAGGCGCTCCATGTTGCCGCGCCCGTGCGGCCCGTAGAGGAGCGGGAAGCGGACGATTGAGAAGCGGAGCCCCTCCTCGCCGGCGCGGCGGACGGCGTCCTCGGCGGCGGCCTTGCTCTTGCCGTACTCGGAGTCGGCCGAGACGGCGACGGTGCTCACGAAGACGAGCGTCGCGCCGGCGTCCCGGCAGGCCTGCGGCCAGCCGCGCCGTGGCGTGGTGGTTCACCTCGTGGACCTGCCGGATCTCCTCGGCGGTGCGGGGAAGGCGGTGGACGAAGGCGGCGAGGTGGAAGACCACGTCGCCCGCGCGGACGATCTCCCCGAAGCGCGCGGTGGCGACGTCGCAGCGCTCGAGGGTCGCGCCGGGGAGGGTGGCGTCGTCCCGGTCGAGGCCGAGGATGGGCGTGGACGGCGCTCGCGCGCCGACGCGGCGACGAGCGCCCGTCCCAGCGCGCCTGCCGCGCCGGTGACGACGACCCTGCGGACGCTGTTTCGTCGGTCTTCATGGTTTCCCGGCGAGAGCTACGTGTGTAGCATCGTCCGGTGCAACTGGCACCCCGGGTCCTCGTCACCACGCAGGTCTTCCCCCCCGAGATCCATCCCACCGCGGTCATGGCGGCCGAGCTGGCGGCCGGGCTGGCGCGGCGCGGGCTCGACGTCACCGTCGCGGCCGGGCTCCCCCACCACGGGTCGGGCAAGGTCCCGGACGGATACCGGAAGCCCTGGCGGACGAACGAGCAGGACGGCTACCGGGTGGTGCGCCTGTGGCACCCCACCTTCGAGAGCCGGCGCATCGCCGCCCGCGCCTGCGTCATGGCGGCGCAGAGCGTCTCCACCGCGATGGCGCGCCGCCACCACGGGCCGCCCCGACGTGGTCCTGAGCTTCGGCGGCCCCCCGCTGCTCGGACCGGTGCTCTCGGGGCTGCTCGCCGCGGCCTGGGGCGTGCCGCTCGTGACCGTCATCCACGACCTCTACCCCGACGTGGCGGTCGAGTCGGGGGCCATCCGCAATCCGCTCCTCGTCGGCGCCGCGCGCGCCGTCGAGCGGCTCCAGTACCGGCTCTCCGACCACCTGGTCGTCCTCGGCGAGTCCACCCGGGACGCCCTCGTCGCCGGGCACGGGATCGCCCCGGGGCGCATCTCCGCCCTGCCCGTCTGGCTCGACCCGGACGAGATCCGCCCCGGCGAGCGGGACAACCGGTGGCGCCGCGAGGCCGGGATCGGCCCGGAGCGGTTCGTGGTCCTCTACTCGGGCACGGCCGGCCTCATCTCCGGCGCGGAGCTGCTGGAGGACGTGGCCCGGCGCGTGGACGCCGACGTGGACCTGGTCCTGGTGGGCGGCGGCTCGGCGTGGCGGGCCCTCGACGAGCGGCGGCGGGCCGGCGCGCTGCCGCCGAACCTGCGCCTGCTCCCCTACCAGCCCCGGGAACGGCTCGCCGAGGTGCAGGCGAGCTCCGACCTGTCGCTCCTCACGCTCCTCCCCGGCCGGGGGCGTGCGTCCGTGCCGAGCAAGCTGCAGGGCTACATGGCGGCCGGGCGCCCGGTGCTGGTCGCGGTCGACGACGACTGCGACTCGGCCCGGCTGGTCCGCCGCGGCGGATTCGGCCTCGTCACCCCGCCCGCGACGCCACCGGCCATCGTCGAGGGGATCCGCGAGGCGCGGCGAGACCGCGATCGCCTGGCCGAATGGGGCCGGCGAGCCAGCGCCGTCTTCGAGAAGGAGAACGCCCGGGAGCCGATCGTCGACGCCTACGAGGCGCTCTTGCGGGCCCGGGCCCGCCCCGCTCCACCTCGTCGTAGATCGCCACCGTCTCCCGGTAGCAGCGGTCCCAGGTGAAGCCCTTCGCGGTCGTGAAGCCCGCCTGGCGGAGCTCCTCGCGCGCCTGCGGCCGGGCGACCTCCTGGCAGGTGCGGGCGAGCGCTCCCGGGTCGTCGGGCGCCACCACCCGGCAGGCCCCGTTCGCGACCTCCATCACCGACGCGCACCCGGAGGTGACGACCGGGCAGCCGGCCCGCATCGCCTCGATGACCGGGATCCCGAAGCCCTCGTACCCCGACGTGTAGGCCAGGCAGATGGCCTGGTTGTAGAGCCGGTTGAGCGCCACGTCGTCCACCACGCCGAGGAGGCGCACGCGCTCCCCGGCCCAGTGCCGGCAGCGGCGTGAAGTCGCGATCGCCGGGCGCCTCGCCACCCACGCAGAGCACGTCCCAGTCCTGGAGATCCCTCGACGCGTCGAGGAGCAGCTGGAAGTTCTTGTAGCCCTGCCGCTTGCCCACGAAGAGGACGAAGGGGCGCGGCGGCGGCTCGACCTCGACGGGCCGGAAGGCCTCCCCGGCGCCCAGGTGCACGACGTGGATCCTCCGGGGATCGGCCCCGGGCACGAAGCGCAGCAGGTCCGACCGGGTGGCGTGCGAGATGCAGATCACCGCCTCCGACCGGAGGATGGCCCGCCGCTTCTGGGCCCTGTGCACCCAGAGCGCCGGGCCGTCGAAGTAGCGCTCGTAGACGAAGTCGTAGACGGTGGTGAGCGAGCGGCACGCGCGAGCCGGACGGAACCCGGTAGTAGGTCGAGTGGGCCAGCGTGGCGTCGGCCGACGGCGAGAAGGACCGGTAGCGCTCGAGGCGTCGCGCCGGGCGCGTCCGCGTCGTCACCTTCCCCGCCCCGGGCAGGTCGGCGCCGAGGTGGTTGGGCGCGACGAGGGACAGGATCGCGGGCCGCCCCGTCGCTCCCGAGCCGGTCGACGAGCTCCCGGCGTGTACACGCTCACCCCGCCGTGGCGCTGCAGCGAGAAGATGATGCCGTCGATCTCGATCAAGGGGGCTCCCGTCCCAGCACCTTGATCACCCGGGCCGGGACGCCCACCGCCACCGCGTTCTCCGGGATGGAGGTCGTCACCACCGCGTTCGCGCCGATGATGGCGTTCTTCCCGATGGTCACGTTGGGCATGATGCACACGCCCTCGCCGATCCAGACGTTGTCGCCGATGATCACCGGTCCCGGCGAGACCACCCGGCGGGCCGAGGGCGGCGTCGCGAGCGCCTCCGCGGTCACCTCGCCGTGCATGTGGTCGGTGATGAAGATCTTGCTCGCCATCAGGACGCCGTTCCCGATGACGATCCGGTTCACGCACCCGATGTGGCAGTCGAAGTTGATGCTGACGTCGTCGCCGATGACGATCGACGGCTGGTAGGCGTGCCCGAGATGCGTGTCGTACGCCTCGATCCGCAGCCGCCGGAAGGCGCTGAAGTTCCTCCCGACGCGGATGTACTTCTCGCCCAGGATGTCGGCCGGGTACATGATCGAGAACTGGTCGCCGGCCTGCCCGAGCGAGCGCTTCACCACGCGGCTGTAGGCGCGGTCGATCACCCGGTTCTTGAGGTGCAGGAGCCGCAGGGACGTCAGCCCGGCCAGCAAGCGCCGACAGCGCGTCGAGCACCTGGTTCGCGATCCTCTTCAGCATGATCACCCCTGGACCTCCCCGGGTTCCCCGGATTCCTCGGGCTCCTCGACCGGACGCCGCAGCACGATCAGGGCGCCCGAGACGAACGCCAGCATGGCCAGGTAGATCCCCGTGGGCATGAAGTTCCCGAAATGGGGCGCGTACTGGACGAGCACCAGCACCACCGAGCCCAGCGTGACGTGGCGCAGGTCGAGCCCCGGCCGCCGGAAGATGAGGTGGGACAGGATGCCCAGTCATGATCGCCGCGGGGCTGAGGAACCCGAACAGGATCACGCCGATCGGCCCGAAGTCGGCGTGCTGCTCCACCGCCCCTGCGAAGGCCGGCGTGTTGGTCGCCTCGGCGCCGCCCGGGAAGTAGATGTCGTTGATGAGCGTCACGCCGTACACCATGGGCTTGTCCGGCATGAGCGCCCGCGGCACGTAGGTCCACAGCGAGCTGAGCGCCACCTCCCCGTGGAAGAGCGCCACCTCGTGATTCAGGTAGGCCCGGTAGTACTCCGCCGCGTTCACCATGTGGCTGAAGTAGCTCGTGATCGACTCCATCTCCAGCGCGTCGCCGGTGGAGAGGTAGAGGTTCACGACCATGAGCCCGAAGACGAGCGGCGTGCCCAGCCAGCCATCACCCAGATCAACGGGCGCCAGCGCAGGAACCACAGGAAGATGGTGGCGGTGGCGAAGATGGAGAGGAGGACGCCCTTCGACCCGAGGAAGTACCCCATCACCACGTAGAAGCCCGTGGCGGCGAGCACCGTGGCCACCGTCCCGCCGCCCAGGAAGGCCAGCGCGATCGAGGCGGCCAGCGCGGAGGTGGCGAGCGCGTACCAGTGACCGTGCCCGACCCGGTAGAGCTGGTAGCCCTCGCGCGGGTTCAGGATCCAGTTCACCACCCCGAACTCGGCGCTGGCGAGCAGGTACATGGCGGCGGCGAAGACGAGCAGGAAGAAGATGGCGCCCCGCCGCAGGTCGGCCGGCGTGAGCGGGACCCGCTGGAAGGGCAGGAACCGCTCCATCGCGAGCGTGTCGGAGAGGCGGAAGAAGACGATGGCGCTCGGCCAGCTGCATGAGGAGAGCAGGTTCGCCATGAGCAGCCCGTACTGGTAGCCGCCGTGGAAGAGCCCTCCGTCGAGCAGCGCCATCGGGCCGCCGACGATGATCATGAGCTGGACCGGAATGCCGATCGCCGTGGAGATCGAGATGGGGTTGAGCCAGGTGAGCCCGACCTCGCGCCGGGCGAACCAGATCGGCCAGAGCGGCAGGACGAGCGCGGCCACGATGTTGATCACGTACACGACCGTCATCGGCCGCCCCTGGCTCCCGCCGCCGCGCGGGTGGCCGACCCGACGATACACCTCCGCGGTCCGCTCGGCGGTCTCGCGCCAGGAGAAGCGCCGCGCCTGCTCGAGCGAGCGCCCCCTCAGATCGGCCCGCAGCGCGGGCTCGGCCAGCACCCGGGAGAGCGCCGACGGAGAGCCCCGCCACGTCGTCCGGCGACACGAGCAGCGCCGCGTCGCCGGCCACCTCGGGGAGCGACGAGACGTTCGTGGTGATGACGGGCGCGCCGCACTGCATGGCCTCCAGCACCGGCAGCCCGAACCCCTCGTGCAGCGAGGGATAGACGAAGACCTCCGCCGCGCTGAGGAGCGCCGGCAGGTCCTCGTCCGGGACGAACCCGGTGAAGATCACCCGCGAGGTCAGATTCAGCTGCTCGACGAGCGCGAAGATCTCCTCGAACATCCAGCCCTTCGTGCCGGCGATGACGAGCTTCGCCTCCGTCCGCTGCAGGGCGGCGAAGGCCCGGATCAGGAGCGGGAGGTTCTTCCGCGGCTCGAGCGTCCCCACGTACAGGACGAAGGGCGTCTCGATCCCGAGGCGGGAGAGGCAGCCGGCGTCCTCGGTGGGGCGGAAGGCCTCGTCGGCCGCCAGCGGGATCACGTGGATCTTCTCGCGTCCGACGCCGGTGGTCCGCACCATCTCTCTCGCCGTGAACTCCGCGTCGGTGACGAAGGCGTCCGCGTTCCGGACCGCCTGGCGCAGCGCCCAGCGAGACATGAGGCGCGTGCGGCGGTTGTGGAAGGAAGGAAAGGTCAGGAACGTCAGGTCGTGGAGGGTGAAGAGCAGGGGAGCCCGGGAGCGGGGCACGGCGAGCAGGTTGGGGACGTGGATCAGGTCGGCCTGGGCCGCCATGTCCTTCCAGGGGCCGGCGAGCCCCGCCATCCAGCGGAGATACTGCGCCTGCCGGGAGATCCCGCCTCCGATGCTCTCCGCCTCGGGATAGCCCCGGGCCTTCGCCTCGCTGCGAACGACGTCCGGCGCGAAGAGCGTGTACGGCCGGAGATCGACCGTGCCCAGGCGCATGAGCTCGGCGCTCAACCTCCCGGCGTACCGGGTGGTTCCGGCGGCCAGGCGGTAGTAGAGCATGTCCGCCCAGAAGGCTACGCGCATGGCCGCTCGCCCCCGATCCTAGCCCTTCGGAGAGGCATCTTTCTCCGGTGCCGGGGCCGCGCCGGGGATCATCCCGAAGCGGGGCGCGAGGTCGACGTCGAGCGTGTCGAGGAGGAAGACCTGCTCCTCGGGGCGGCAGAGGACGAGCAGCGTGCGGAGCAGGAGGGTGTAGTACCGGATCCCGATCACGCGCTTCAGGAGCCGAAGCCCGGACTTGAGGACCGCGAGCTTTCGCCCGGCGTTGGGGATGTCCTTCTGCCGGATCTCGCCGCCCTTCCCTTCCGAGCCCATGAGGAGCCCGTTCCTCTCGGAGGTGCTCGTGGAAGGTGCCCGGGCCCACCGCGAACGGGTCCTCGAAGCGGAACCCGTTCTCGGTGAGCCGGCGATACAGGCGGCGGTGGAAGGCGTAGATCCGCGTGCCGTCCCGGAAGCGGTGGAAGGTGTACGGGAGGCGCGAGGCCGCGTCCTGGTTCCTCGCCAGGTGCTCGGCGTAGGCGAGGAAGATGGGGCGGTACGCCGGCAGGTCGTCGAGGGTGACGAGGCTCTGCTTGTGCGACCCGGTGACCTTGTCCGGCTGGCTCGGGTCGAAGCCGGAGAAGTGGAAGAGGATCAGCGGCTGGCCGTTCAGCCGGTACTCGCCGTCCACGACCGTCATCTCCCGCTCGTGCATGTTCCAGTGGGCCGCGTTCAGGCCGGGGTGACGGGAGACGAGGACGCCCCGCTCGAAGAAGCCGGGGACGAGGTCCATCCACTTCTGGTCGACGTGCAGCGCGTCCCACCGGTCGGCGTATCCCTTCGTGGCGAGCCGGGTCTTCCACCAGTCGACCACGGTCCGCCCTTCCGGGCTGGACCTGATCCCCACGAAGCCGAGGTTGTAGGTCCCCACGAAGAGGATGGTCTCCTCGGAGATGGCGCCCTGGCCGCTCCGGGCGATGTCGAGCATGTGCGGCGTGAGGACGATGAAGTGCTCGTCGAGCGCGTCAAAGACCTCGTCGAGGCTCCGGTACGCGAACATGTCCGGGATCGACGTAGAGGACCTTCTCGTACCCGTGCCGCCGGAACAGGTGATCGAAGACGAAGGGCTTGATGGAGGTCGCGAACTCCACGAGGTCGTACTTGAAGGCCATGTCCCGGTAGGCCGGGAGGCCGATGTCCTTCGCCTCCACCGTCGGGTACCGCTCCCGCGACAGGTCGAGCTCGTCCCCCGCCTCGTCGGCCAGGATGACGTGGAAGGGCAGGCCCGGGCAGGTCTGCGCGAGCGAGTCTCCGAGCGTCCGCGCCTGGGCCAGGAAGTTCCGGGCGACGATGGTGAACACGGCGTTCATGTCGTCTCCAGGTCGACCACCTGCGGCCGGTCGGTGAACCTCCGGACGACGTTCGCGACCCGCTGGGCCACCTTGGTGAGCTGGAGCCACAGGCGCGCGAGCGGGAGCGGCAGCCGGAGGATGGGCGCGGTGAAGAGCCAGAACCAGGGATTGGTCCGGAACACCTGCTTCAGGACTGCATAGGCGTCCTGGGCGCCGAACTGCATGGTCCCGGCCCGGATGGCGTAGAGGAGCCCGGGCAGGAAGCGGAGCAGCAGGTTGCGCTGGATGACCCGGATGCACGCCTCTCCCTCCGGCGCGGAGCGGAAGTGGCGCAGCACCTTGTCGAGGTTCGTGCCGAACACCCGGCAGACGTCGTAGCTCGCTCCCTGGTTGTTCCGGGCCGCGAGGACGTGGGCGTCGACGAAGGCGTTTCGCGGGGCGTTGAACATGGCCGAGAGGATGAGCACCGACTGACCGAGGTTCGTGTCGTGGAAGTCCTCGACCCGGATGGCGGGGTCGATGAACGTCCTGTTCACGATGTTCCCGGACACGAACGTGACGTAGTAGTTCACCCGCTCGGCGAACGGCTCGCGCCCCTGGTACACGAGCAGCCGGGCGGCCTCGGCCGGGGCGGCGCCTCCGCCACGTGATCCTCGTCGAACCCGTACCCGTCGATGTAGACCACCCCGTACGGCCCGGTCCGGAGCACGCGGAGGATCCGGTCGAGCGAGCCGTCGAGCAGGATGTCGTCGTCGCCGAGGACCAGCACGTAGTCGGTCTCGGGCAGCTGGTAGCACTGGGCGATGTTCCGGTCGGGGCCGATGTTCTCGCCGTTCCGCTGGTAGCGGATGTGCGCGCCCCCCGCCTGGTGCCTGCGGACCACGTCGCCGGTGCCGTCGGTGGAGCAGTTGTCCGACACCAGCACGTCGACCTCGCCCTCCCGGCCCGGCAGCTGCTTGCAGACGTGCTCCAGGCACCGATCCAGGAACTGGGCCCGGTTGTACGTCGGGATGGCGATGGTGAGGAGCCTGGCCCCAGCGGGTTTCAAGCCGACCTCACCCGGCCTTCCGGGCGCCCTGGCCGTCGCGGGACGGGGTGGGCTGCGGCCGGAGGAGTCGCGACAGGTTCGCCGCGCCTCCCGCCCTCCACCACTCGAAGATCATGGAGCCGGCGAACCCCAGGAAGGTGGCGCCGATCAGGATGAGCGACCGGAACGGCCTCGTCTTCCGGGTGGCCGGGGAGGCGGGGTCGAGGATTTGGAACGTGGAGACGTTCCGGGCCTCGGCTGCCTTGGCGCCCTCGAGCCGCTCGAGGACGTAGACCAGCGTGGCCTCGGCGACCTTCCGGTCCCGGTAGAGCTTCTCGTACTCGGCGCGGAGCTGCGGGACCGCGGTCGCGGCCGGGAACATGCCCGGCCGGTTGCCGCGCGACACGCCGCACACCCCACCCGGCGGCGCCGGTCTTCGGCGCAGGGGCGGCGGCCGGGTCTCGAGGTCGAGCAGCTTCTCGTCCACCACCGACAGCTGCGACTCGAGCTGCCTCGTGGTGGGCTCGTCCGGGGACGTGTAGGTCCGCGCGTAGCCGAGCTCCATCTGCTTGCGGATGCGCTGATTGTGAAGGATGGCCACCTCGGCGACGACCGCCTTGGCCTGGGCGTCCAGGTCGACGAGCCTGTGGGTCTCCTGGAACTCGCGGACCTTTCGGCGCTCTCGTCGGCCTGCTGGCGGAGCTCGACCGCGCGGGCCTCGAGGAAGCGCCACCTCCTCCGACTCGGAGCTCCGGCTCACGCGGCGAAACACCCGGTTGCCGTGCTCGGCCAGGAACGTGACCAGCTCCTGCGCGAAGGCCGGGTCGGTGTCCTCGCAGGACACCTGGATCAGGTTGGGCTTGGGGAGCACCCGGGCCTCGCAGCGTCGCCACACCTCCTCGCGAGCCGACTCCCGGAACTTCATCCCGAAGCGCTTCATGAGGTCGTACTTGTCGATGGCCGCGTCGGTCACCGAGTCGCTCTGGAGGACGGCGACGATCCGCGCGGCGTCGGCGCTGGCGCCACCGGCGGCCGCCATCCCGGCGGCAATCCCGCCGATCTCCCCGCCGAGCAGGCTGGCGATGCCCAGCGACTTGGGCGCCGACACCGGCACGATTGTCAGCGCCGGCCGGTACCAGGGCTTGGCGAGGGCCCCGTAGACGAAGCCCGCCACCGCGAACAGGACCGTCACGGCGGCGACGCGGGTCATGGCCTTGCGATCGCGAAGGAGCGGGAAGCCAGGCACGGGGCGAGGAACCTCGTTCATTTGCGCAGGGAGATGAAGATCGTGGCCGCGCTCAGGAGCAAGCCCGCGCCGGCCAGGATGAGGGATACGACCTCGGCGCGGGAGAAGTTCCGCTCGGGCACCACCAGCGACGCGCCGGGATCGATTTTCAGATCCGGGGCGAACTCCTTCATCTCGCCGTTCGGCGTGACCACGTAGACGTCGTCCATCGACTGCGCGAAGCGGTTCAGGCCGCCCGCCAGCGCCACGTACTGCTCCACGCCGTAGTTCGGGCTGAAGGGATAGGGGCCCGGCCGGAACACGGCGCCCTCGACCAGCACGCTCTGCCGGCGGAAGGGCACGACGACGGTGTCGCCGAGCTCCACCGGGCGGTCGGCGCTGAGATCCCGGAGCATCACCACCGCGTAGAGGTCGACGGGAACGGCCACCATGTTCCGGAGGATGTAGGAGCCCTTGAGATTGGCCAGCGGCCCGGGGCCCCCGGCCCGCTCCAGGATCGAGCGGACCGTGTCGCCCTGCGCGAACGCGAGCCGGCGCGTCGCGGCGGCCTCGTCCCGGGCCACCGTCCCGCGTCCGGCCGCCGGCGGTCCCGGTCCGTCGGTGGCGCCCCGGTGCCGCTGGCGGCCACGCCGGCCAGCGCGCCGGTGATGGTGATCGACCGCTGCAGCTCGGAGAAGGACGGCACCCAGACGCTGTCCTCGGGAGAGAGCGGGACCGGCGGGAGCTGGCCTGCGGCGGCGAAGTCGTAGGTGGACCGCGAGAGCTTGCCCTCGCCGGACCGCCGGATCACCGTGACGGGCAGGTCGCGGGTGGCGCCCGGGGAGAGCCCGCCGGCCAGGCCCACCAGCTCCTCGATGTCGGCGGTCCCCACCAGCTCGTAGCTTCCCGGCCGGTTCACGGCGCCGGAGATGGTGGCGACGACCGTCTGGAACGGCACGCGGACGACGTCGCCGTCGAGGACGTACGGGTTGTGCTTCACGTCGCCGGTGATGCGCGTAGAGCAGCAGGTCGGCGGTGAGCACGGTCCCGTCGCGCCGCTTCACCTCGATGCGGCGCCGCGAGGCATTGGGACCGAGCCCGCCGGCCCGGAGGATCACCGTGGCGACGCGGTCGAGCGCCTTGGCCTGCTGCGGCCCGGGACGGGCCACGTCGTCGACCACCTGCACGAGGAAGGTGCGAGGCTCGGCCAGGTTGACCCCGAAACCCAGCTTCGGGATAGAAGCGGGCCACGGCCTTCCCGCAGCATGCCCTGCGTCTCGGCGAGCGTCTTGCCGCGCACCACCAGGTAGCCGACCTCGGGGCACGAAGGCGCGCCCCTCCAGGTCGACCGTCACGCGCATCCGGAAGTTCTCGACGCCCCAGAAGTGGAGCTCCAGCACGTCGCCCGGACCGAGCACGTAGCGGTCGGGGTCGAGCGGCTCGTCCACCGGCGTCGCCCCCGGTGCCAGGAGCGGAGCGGCCTGCCGGTCGGTGCGCGCGCCCTCGGCCTCGCCGGGGGTGGCCGAGAAGGGCGCCGGGGTGAACCCGTAGGGGCTCTGCGAGGGGAAGAGCCCCGCCCGGCTGTCCGGGCCCACCGCCGGCCCGGCGTGCCCGGCGCGAGGGGGACCGTGGCTTGCTGCGACTCGCCCGGCAGCGGCTGGACCTGCTGCCCCTGGAGCGCCCGCTGCTGCTCGGCGGCTGCGCCTGCGCGGCCTGCTGATCCAGGGTCTGCGCAAGCGCCACGTTGCTCATCCAGAGGAC
>CAVYBH010000003.1:0-26358 GCA_963766715.1 uncultured delta proteobacterium | reverse complement strand
CACGCTCTTCGAGGCGCTCACTGCAGCGCCGAAAGTGTCGTAGATCGTGCCCGTGGCGGTGCCGAGGAACACGTTGAAGCCGACGGTGATGTTGTTCATCCCCTGCAGGTGAAGTCGATTTGGGGGCCGACCGCGAAGGGGATGTCGCTCACAGGAGCCCGAGGGTAGCTGGGGTAGTAGCGCTCCAGTAGTGGCAGTTGTACCAGCCCGAGTTGAAGACTTTGACGCCCAGGTTGACGCGGGGGATGTTGTTCCAGATCTGGAGCTGTTGCACCGGCTGCGGCGCCTGGCCGGGCTGGGTGAGGTGTACTGGGCGGCGGCGGGTGCGGCCGCCGCGAGGGCGGCCGAAGCGACGAGGACCTTGGGTGCCTTGCGCATGGTGGAGATCCCTCCTGGGAATCCAATGAATTGACCGGACCTTTCTACACCGTGCAGCGCTCGCCGCAAGCTTCAGTTGAGCCTGGCACGAACCGGATGGCGCGCCGCGCCATCAGGGGCGCGTGGCGGCCCGCATCTCCACGTGGACCCGCCCCAGCCCGGACTGGAGCCGGAACTCGATCCGGACGACGGACTCCCGGGTGGTCCAGGTGTGGTCGGCGAGCACCTGGTCGCCTCGCTCCGCCGGGAGCGGTTCCGCCACCGGCAGGGGCGCACCGCCGAAGGCGATGATGAGCAGCGCGGAGAGGTGGCGGTAGATGCTCTCGGCCACCATGCGCCCGGGCAACTGCATGTCGCCGGTGGCCAGGTCGAAGCTGCGGGGGTACTCGACCGACACCGCGCTCAGCCCCCGGTCGAAGGTGAAGATCAGGACGAGCGGGTAGGGATATCCGACCAGGCAGTGCTCGACGGCGTAGGACCGTCCGGGCTCCATCCGGCCACCCGGAAAGGCGGTCGGATCTCGCCCTCCGGCTGTCCCCAGCAGATCTCGGGGAAGGTCTCGTCGAGGGCCTGGAGGATGGGGCCGGCCATGATCGCACGACACTATAGGAGAAGTCCGGCGCTCACTCCACCGGGGACAGGGGCGGCAGCTCGAGCCGGAACGTCGAGCCCTCGCCGGGGACGCTGACGGCGGTCAGCGTCCCGCCGTGCGCGGTGACGATGGCGTGGCAGATGGGCAGGCCAAGCCCCATGCCCTGGCCCACGTCCCGCGTGGTGAAGAACGGGTCGAAGATCCGCTCCATCGTCGCCGCGTCGATGCCCGCCCCGTTGTCCGCCACCTCCAGCACCGCGCGTCCTCCGTCCGATTGGGACAGCCGGAGGTCGATCTCCCCGCGCGCCCCTCCGGGGATGGAGAAGGCGGCGTTGTGACCAGGTTCACGACCACCTGCTCCAGCTGGCCGGCCGAGGCATGCACGTCGGGTGCACCGAGGTCGTCGACCCGCACCGTGGCGGCCCGCCCCACCGACGAGGGAAGCCAGCGCATGGAGGCCGTCACCACGTCTCCCAGGCGAACCCGCGTGCGCATGGGGTTGGGCCGTCCGAAGAGCGCCAGGTCCTTCACGATCCGGCTGATGCGATCGCCGCCCACCTGGGCGTCGAGGAGGATCTCCACGATCTGGTCGGAGGCCGCCGCCAGCCCCTCGCGGTCGAGGACGCTCTCGCCACGCAGGCGTCTCGAGATCTCCCGCTGATCCTCGATGGCCGTGGCGAGGCTGGCCAGCGTCCCGGCCAGCGGGTTGTTCACCTCGTGCGCGACCCCCGCCACCAGCGTGCCCAGCGACGCGAGCCGGGAGGAGACCGCCAGCTGCGCGCGCAGGGACCGTTCCTCGGTGACGTCCTGGGAGACCGCGATTCCCATGATCACCGCGCCCGTCTCGTCGCGCACCGGGCTGGAGCGGATCTCGATGATGCGCCCGGCGATCTCCACCTCGACGCGCCCGTTCCGGCCGGCCACTGCGTCCTGGTGGACCCCCGCGAGGCGCTCGGCGAGGTCGGGCGGGAAGATCTCGGCGAGCGTCCGCCCCACGTTGGTCTCCGGGGCCCGGCGGAGCGCGAACTGGGTCCCGTCGAAGAGCAGGAAGCGCAGGTCGTGATCGAAGAGGGCGATGGCGCCACTCGGGAAGTTGCGGGCCATCTCCCGGTAGAGCAGCTCGCTGCGGCGAACCGAGGCGAGCAGCGTCCGGTTCTGCTCCAGCGTGGCCCGGAGCTCGTGCGCCACGGCGACCACGTCGGTGACGTCGACGAAGGCCCCCACCGCGCCGCGCGGCGCGCCGTGTGCGTCGAGGAGCGGGACGGCGGTGGCCAGCACGTGGCGCCGGCTCCCGTCCGGGAACGACAGGTCCAGCTGGCGGGTCGTCGACGGGCGCGCCGGTCCGGGCCGCCACGTCGAGGGGCAGCTCCGACCGGGGAACCTCCACGCCGTCCCGGAGGACCTGGAGGCCGCTCTCCGGCCACTTCCCGGACGGCGACGGGGAGAGGTTGGCTCCTCGCGGAGCGCCGACGAGAACCTCGGCGGTTTGGCTTCCCCGGACGTCCTGGCACTCCGGGTCCCGCGAGATGAAGACCGCGGCCGGGACCGTGTCGAGGACGGCCTCGAGGTCGGCGCGCCGGCGCCGGGCCAGCTCGCGCGCCTGCTAGCGAAGCCTGCATCTGTCGAAGCAGGAAGAGGAGCGTGCCGAGCATGAGCAGGAGGCCGGCGACCAGGGCGACCCGGATCCGGCGCATCATGGAGGCGTAGTAGGCCCTCGCGGGCCTTGAAGTCGTCGTTCGCCTTCCGCAGCAGGGCCGACGTGATGGCGCGGATGCGCATCCGGTCGGCCCGCCAGTCGCTTCCGGCGAGGATTGTCGCCGCGCCCTCCGGGCCAGTGGCCCGGTACGCCGCGACGGCGACGTCCTCCAGGTAGATGCGCCGGTCGAGCAGTGCCGAGAGCTCGTCCACCCGGGCCACCTGGTCCGGGTCGCCCGCGACGAACTCCCGGATCGCGGCCAGCTCGGCCCGGGCGCGGATGCGGTCATCCTGTACGAGCCGCTCGTCGGTCGTGTCGAGGCCCAGGAACGACACGAGCACCTCGTTCGTCCCACGCTGGATCCAGACCCGAAACGACGTGACGCGAGCTGGAACGCGACGGTCCGGCTGACCCACGTGTGGGCCTCCACCGTCTCGGCGTAGCTGAACGGAGGGTACCGCCACGATGAGGAACGTGGCCAGGAGGGCGAAGACGCCCAGTCGCTGTCGTGCGTAGTGGTCCAGGATCGGCCCCGGCCGGGATGGTAGCTCACGCGGTGCTTGCGTGGGGGGCCGTCGGTGCGATATCCGCCCCTGCTATGGGACGCATCTTCGAGACCCGCAAGGCCACCATGTTCGCCCGGTGGAACAAGATGGCGAAGGTCTTCACGCGCATCAGCAAGGACATCGCCATCGCCGTGAAGGCCGGGGGGCCGAACCCGAAGGCAACTCCTCCCTCCGCCGCGCCCTGCAGAACGCCCGCGGCGCCAACATGCCGAAGGACAAGGTCGAGGCCGCCATCAAGCGGGCCAGCGGCCAGGACCAGCAGGCCTACGAGGTGGTGCTCTACGAGGGCTACGGGCCGCACGGGATCGCGGTGGTGGTCGAGACCGCGACCGACAACGTGGTCCGCACCGTGGCCAACGTCCGGATGGGCTTCAAGAACCACGGAGGCAACCTGGGCACGACCGGCAGCGTCGCCTTCCAGTTCCAGAAGATGGGGGTCTTCCGCCTGGCGCCGGAAGGGATCGACCAGGAGACGCTCGAGCTCGACCTCATCGATCACGGGCTCGAGGAGATGGGCGAGGGCACGGGGGAGAAGGGCGAGAAGCAGGTCGTCATCCGCTGCGCCTTCGCGAACTTCGGCCAGCTGGGCGCCGCGCTCGAGGAGCGCAAGCTCCCGGTGCTCTCCGCCGAGCTGGAGTACATCCCGCAGAACCCGGTGACGCTGCCCGAGGAGCAGGCGAAGGAGGTCCTCGAGATGATCGACGCGCTCGAGCAGGACGAGGACGTCCAGCGGGTGTTCCACAACCTCGCCTGACGTCTCCCCGGCCGGCGCCCGGTTCAGGCGCCGATCAGCCGCCGGAAGGCCTGCAGCTCCATGTCCCAGGCCCGCGGCCAGTCGCCGGCGCGCCAGGCCGACTCGTTGCCGCCGTCGATGGAGATGAGCTGCCCGACGAGGAAGCGCGCCCGCTCGGAGAGCAGGAACTCGAAGAGCTCGGCCACGGCCTGCGGCGGCGTGAACTCGCCCAGCGGCCGGGGGAGCTTGCGGATGAAGGGGCCCTTGCGCGGGTCGGCGAGGTCGCGCTCGAGCAAGGGAGTCATCACCGCGCCGGGGCAGACCCCGTTCATCGAGATCCCGGAGCCGGCCCAGTCGGCGGACGGGGCCGATTCGCGGATCCACCGCGCCACGGCCAGCTTGCTCACCGGATAGGCGAGCGCGGGCTGGGCCTCGAGGAGCCGGACCGCCCGGACGGCGTTGCCGTCGAGGAGCGCCTGCACCGGGGCGGGCGGGATGCCCGGCGTGACGAAGATGGAGTTGGAGACGTTCACGGCCACGCGGGACCGGCCCGCGGCGACGAGCGCCGGACGGAGGAGCCGGAGCAGGTCGACGACGCCGAAGTAGTTGAGGCCGAAGACCAGTTCGGGCTTGGGGACGTCCACCCCGGCGTTGGCGGCGACCGCCTCGAGGCGCCCGCCAGACGCGGCGAGGAGCGCGCTCGCGGCCGCGGACCGGCCGGCCTCGCTGGAGAGGTCGGCGGTCACCTCGGCGCCCTTGCCGGGGAGGTCGACGCCCAGGACGCGCCAGCCCTTCGACTCGAGCTCCTGTCGAATGGCCAGCCCCATGCCGGACTGGGACCCGGTGACCACGGCGGTGCGCATCCCCCCACGTTAGCCCCGTGACAGGGAAGCGGAAGCTCCCCGTCGGGTCCCGCCCCGATCAGCCGGCAGATCCCGTACTTCCGCATCTTGCCCTGCAGCGTGGTGGGGCGCAGCCCGAGGAGGGCGGCGGCGCCGCCCGGGCCGTAGATGCGGCCGCCGGCCCGGCGAAGCGCGCGCTCGATGACCGTCGCGGACCTCGTCGTCGAAGCGCGCCGGTCCCTCGTCGGCCGGGTCGTCGACCGGGCGGCGGGCGGCCGAACGCCGACGGGAGGGGTCGGGCAGGACCAGCTCCGGCCCGGGCGAGAGGATGAGCGCCCGCTGCAGGAAGTTCTCCAGCTCGCGCACGTTCCCCGGCCAGTCGTGCGCCTCGAGCGCGCGCCAGGCCGCCTCGGCGACGCTCGGGGGGCGGCGGTGCATGAGCGCTGCGTGGCGGGCCAGGAAGTGGGAGGCCAGCGGCGCGGATGTCCTCCGCGCGCGCTCGCGCAGCGGCGGCAGCTCGACCGGGAAGACGTTCAGCCGGTAGTAGAGGTCCTCCGGAAGCGTGCCCGCGGCCACCATCGCCTCCAGTCGCGGTTGGTGGCGGCCACGACCCGGACGTCCACCTTCACCGGCTCGGTCCCGCCCACGCGCTCGACCTCCCGCTCCTGCAGGACGCGGAGGAGCCGCACCTGGACGCTGGGCGGCGCGTCGCCCACCTCGTCGAGGAAGATGCGTCCCGCCTTCGGCCTGCTCGAAGCGGCCGGCGCGCCGGCGCGTGGCGCCGGTGAACGCGCCCTTCTCGTGGCCGAAGAGCTCGCTCTCGATGAGCCCCTCGGGCATGGCGCCCAGGTTCACCACCACGAACGGGCGCCTGGAACCGCGGGCTGAAGCTCGTGGACCATCCGCGCCAGGCCTTCCTTGCCGGTGCCGGTCTCGCCGCGGACGAGCACGGTGGTGTCGAGACGGCGCGACGAGCCGCACCCTCTCCACGCACCTGCGCGCATCGGCGGGCTCTCGGCGACGTAGCGCTGGTCGCGCTGATCTGCCGGATCTCCTCCTTGAGGAGCGTGTTCTCCCGGTCGAGCAGCCGGTTCAGCCGGCGGACCTCGTCCGAGCATGAGGCTGTTGTGGAGGGCGATGGCCACCAGGCGCGCCACCTGGCGCGCCACCTCGAAGCAGCAGGCGAGCAGCCCCTCCGCGCGGCGGGTGGGCGATGTCGAGCGTGCCGAGGAGCTCGCCCTCGAAGACGAGCGGGAAGGAGACGAGCGAGCCGTAGCCGTAGGCGGCGAGCGCCGTCTCCTCCCGGAAGCGCGGGGCGTCCGGCGTGAGGGGGTCGACGACGCAGGGCGTGCCGCTCGGCGAGCGCCCGGCCCGCCGCCGAGCCGGCCAGCGGGAAGCGAGGTGCCCAGCTCGGGCGAGGGCTGGCGCGGGTCGGCGACGAGCAGCACCTCGGCGCGGGTCGGGTCGTCCGGGGAGACCCGGTTGATGGCGACGCGGGTCTCGCCGAAGTGGCGCCGCAGCAGCTCGCCGGTCCGGGAGAGGACCGAGGCAGGTCCACCGTCGAGAGGACGAGCTCGATGGCCTCCTCGACGATCCTCCGGTGGACGTCGTCCTGGGCCGACCCGAGGACGCGAAGGCTGCCGCCCATGCCTGCGGTGGTAACCAAATATGGGTGGCGAGGACAACCATATTTGGGTGTCCGGTCCGGCAAGCATGACGAAACATCAGTGAAATTCAATGGCATCAGGCTCGGCAAGCCCCTTGCTACTCCGACCGCCAGAATCGAACGGCGCCGGTCCGCCTGGCGAGAGGAAGCCATGGACGCCATCGAGACGCTGATGAACGAGCACCGGACCATCGAGAGGGTGATCGACGCCCTCGTCGCCTTCACCGAGGAGTCGCCGACGCCGGGGCGCCACCGACCGGGAGGAGCTCGCCCGCTTCGTCGGCTTCCTGCAGCGCGTTCGCCGACCAGCTCCACCACGGCAAGGAGGAGGACATCCTCTTCGCGCGCCATGGCGCGACCACGGCTTCCCCACCGAGGGCGGGCCCGATCGCCGTGATGCTCGCCGAGCACGACCGCGGGCGCGGCCTTCATCCAGGTCGCTGGCCGACGCGCGCCACCGGCGCCGCGCCCCTGGACCGACGCCGACCGGCAGGGATCGCCGAGGCCGCCGCCGGCTACGGCGAGCTCCTGCGCGCCCACATCCACAAGGAGGACGCCATCCTCTACCCGATGGCGGAGCAGCACCTCCCGCCCGACGGCGCTCGAGGAGGTGGCCCGACGCTCTGCGGCCGCTTCGACGCCGAGCCCGGACACGCCGCCCTTCACGCCCGGTACTCGACGACCGCCGACCGGCTGCGTCGCCCGCCACGCCCCCGCCGTCCACCCCCAGGAGACCCTCACGTGAGCCACCGCACCCGCGCCATCCTCCTCTTCGTCATCGTCGCGAGCTTCACCGTCCTGATCTTCGGCGGCGCCCAGATCGCGAAGCACAAGCCGCCCATCCCCGCCCGCGTCGTCGCGCCCGGCGGCGAGGTCGTCTTCACCGCCGAGGACATCGCCCCGGCCAGCGCCAGTACCTCTCCCGCGGCGGCCAGCACATCGGCTCGATCTGGGGCCACGGCGCCTACCTGGCGCCCGACTGGTCGGCCGACGCCCTCCACCGCACCGCGCTCTTCACGGCCGGCCTGAGGCCGGGCGCACCCCGGCGCAGGCGGCCGCGTTCACCCAGGCCGACCTCGAGGCGCTCGCCGCCCGGCGAGCGGGGCCGCGTCGAGGCCGAGGTCGCAGGCCGAGCTGCGCCAGAACCGCTACGACCCGGCCACCGGGCACGCTCACCCTCTCGCCCGGCCAGGCCGCGGCGCTCCGGCGCTGGTCGCCTACTACACCGACCTCTTCGGCGAGGGCACCGACGCCATGTCGATCCCGCGCGGCTTCGTCGCCGACCCGGCCGACGCGCGCGCGCTCACCACCTTCTTCTGGCTGGACGGCCTGGGCCGCCGGCACCAACCGCCCCGGCGAGACCCACACCTACACCGCCAACTGGCCCTACGACCCGCTCGCCGGCAACCTGCCGCTGCCCGTCGGCGCTGATCTGGTCGATCGCCTCGATCGTCCTCCTCATCCTCGGCATCGCGCTCGCGATCTTCCTCTACCTGCGCACTGCGCGCGAAGGACTCCGGAGCACGCCCGGTCTTCGCCCCGCTCGGCCGAGCCCGCGCCCACGCCCAGCCAGCGCGCCACGCTCGCCGTACTTCGTCGTCGCCATCGTCCTCTTCGTCCTGCAGGCGGCGCTCGGCTCGCTCACCGGCCACTTCGCCGTGGAGGGCAACAAGCTCTTCGGCATCGACGTCGGGCAGCTCCTCCCCTACGCCGCGACCCGCACCTGGCACCTCCAGCTCGCGGTCTTCTGGATCGCCACCTGCTGGCTCGCCACCGGCCTCTTCATCGGCCCGCTCGTCGGGGGCCACGAGCCCAGGGGCCAGAAGGCGCTCGTCGATCGTGCTCCTCGGCGCGCTCGTGGTGGTGGTGGTGGGCGCGCTCGCCGGCACCTACCTGGGCGTCCAGGGCAAGCTCTCCGGCGCCGACGGCTGGCTCGTCGGCCACCAGGGCTACGAGTACATCGAGCTCGGCCGCGTCTGGCAGGTCGCGCTGCATCGCCGGGATGCTCCTCTGGCTCGTCCTGGTCGTACCGGGCCATCCGGCCGGCCCTCGCCGCCGAGAAGGACAAGGGCGGCCTGACCCACCTGCTCCTCTACGCCTCGGTCACCATCCCGCTCTTCTACTCGGTCGGCCTCTTCTACACGCCCGGCACCCACATCGCCGTCGCCGACTACTGGCGCTGGTGGGTGGTGCACCTCTGGGTCGAGAGCTTCTTCGAGGTCTTCGCCACCGTCGCCTGGCCTTCATCCTCGCCCGGATCGGCGCGGTGGGCGAGAGGTCGGCGCTGCGCGCCACCTACTTCAGCATCTTCCTCTACCTGGGCGCCGGCATCATCGGCACCTTCCACCACCTCTACTTCACCGGCTCCCCGCTCATCGATCACGGCGCTCGGCGCGATCTTCTCGGCCCTCGAGATCGTGCCGCTCACGCTCCTCGGCTTCGAGGTCGTACGAGAACCTGCAAGCTGGCCCGGATCGGGCGGACACGCCGCACCCTAGCGCTGGCCGCTCTACTTCTTCGTGGCGGTGGCCTTCTGGAACGTGGTCGGCGCCGGCGTGTTCGGCTTCCTCATCAACCCGCCCATCGTCCTCTACTACGCGCAGGGGCTCAACACGACGCCGATCCACTCCCACGGCGCGCTCTTCGGCGTCTACGGGTTCCTCGCCATCGCGCTCATGCTCTTCTCGATGCGGCACATCGTCCGGACCGAGGCCTGGAGCGATCGCCTGCTCAAGTGGACTTCTGGGGGCTCAACGTCGGGCTGGCGCTGATGATCGTCTTCTCGCTGCTCCCGGCCGGCTTCTACCAGTTCTACTATCGCCGTCCGCGACGGGCTCTGGTACGCGCGCAGCCCGGAGGTGACCGGCTCGGCGTTCATCCACGCCGTCACCTGGGCCCGCGTCGTGCCCGACCTGGTCTTCGTCACCGGGGCGCTCTCGCTGCTCACCTTCGTCGTCCGCGCCGTCGTCGTGGACCTCCGGGTGCGCCGGAGCGCCAGGGCGCGGCGTCCCGGTCGCGCTGCCGGACGTGGACGCGGAGCCGGAGGCGGCGGCCTAGGAACGGTCTCGACCCTCGCGGATTCCCGGGGCGGCGGGGCGGAGACGCCTCGCCGCCCGCCCGTTTGGCCGTTAAGCTACCGCCTCCCCCAGCGAGGTGACCGATGAAGGCGACGAAGCGACTCCACGACGCCGGCCAGAGCATCTGGCTCGACAACATGACCCGGGACCTGCTGTCGTCCGGGACCCTGAAGCGCTACATCGACGAGCTGTCGGTCACGGGGCTCACCTCCAACCCGACCATCTTCGACCAGGCGCTGAAGAAGAGCGCCGCCTACGACCTGGCCATCCAGGCCGGGGTGAAGGCCGGGCGCACCGGCGAGGCCCTCTTCTTCGACCTGGCGCTCGACGACCTCTCCCGCGCCGCCGACCTCTTCCGGGACGTCCACGAGCGCACCGGCGGCGTGGACGGCTACGTCTCCCTGGAGGTGTCGCCGCTGCTCGCCTACGACACGGCCAGCACGCTGGCGGCGGCGAAGGACCTCTTCGCCCGCGCCGGCCGCAAGAACCTCCACATCAAGATCCCGGGACGCGGGAGGGACTGCCCGCCATCGAGGAGGCCACCTTCGCCGGCATCCCGGTGAACGTGACCCTGCTCTTCTCCCGCGAGCAGTACCTGGCCGCGGCCGACGCGTGGCTGCGCGGCATCGAGCGGCGCATCGCGGCCGGCCTCGACGCCGACGTCCGCTCGGTGGCCTCGGTCTTCGTCAGCCGCTGGGACGGGGCGGTGGCCTCGAAGGTGCCGCCCGACCTGAAGAACCAGCTCGGCATCGCCATCGCCCGGCGCACCTGGGCGGCGGCCTGCGCCCTCCAGGACACGCCCAGGTGGCGCCGCATCCTGAACGCGGGTGCGCGCCCGCAGCGCCTGCTCTGGGCCAGCACCGGCACGAAGGACCCGGCGGCCTCCGACGTGCTCTACGTCGAGGCGCTGGTCTCGCCGTACACCGTGAACACCATGCCCGAGGGCACGCTGCTGGCCTTCGCCGACCACGGCCAGGTGGGAGCGCTGCTCCCCGCGGACGGCGGGGACGCCGAGGAGGTCATCGCCCGCCACGCCCGGGCCGGCGTCGACGTCGACGCGCTCGCCGAGCAGCTCCAGGTGGACGGCGCGAAGGCCTTCGTGAAGTCCTGGAACGAGCTGCTCGCCGGCATCGCGCAGAAGACCGCCGCCGCAGGGAAGGCGCCGTGACGACGCCGGCCGTCCCCGGACACCCCGGCCTGGAAGGCGCTCGCCGCGCACCACCGGGAGATCGCCGGGCGGCACCTCCGGCAGCTGTTCGCGGAGGACCCGGGGCGCGGGGAGCGGCTCACCCTCGAGGCCGCCGGGATCTTCCTCGACTACTCCAAGCACCGCGTCACCGACGAGACGCTGCGCCTGCTCGTGGCGCTCGCCGGGGAGTCGGGGCTGCGCGAGCGCATCGACGCGATGTTCCGGGGCGACGAGATCAACGTCACCGAGAAGCGGGCCGTCCTGCACGTGGCGCTCCGGGCGCCGCGCGGCGCCTCGATCGTGGTCGGCGGGGAGAACGTGGTCCCGCGCGTGCATGCGGTCCTCGACCGGATGGCCGCCTTCTCGGACCGGGTCCGGGGCGGCGACTGGAAGGGGCACACCGGCAAGCGCATCCGCAACGTGGTGAACGTGGGCATCGGCGGCTCCGACCTCGGACCGGTCATGGCCTACCAGGCGCTCCGCCACTACGCCGACCGCGCGCTCACCTTCCGGTTCGTCTCCAACGTGGACGGCACCGACTTCGCCGAGGCCACCTGGGACCTCGACCCCGCCGAGACCCTCTTCGTCGTCTCCTCGAAGACCTTCACCACGCAGGAGACCATGACGAACGCCCACAGCGCCCGCGACTGGCTGCTGGCGGGGCTCTCCGGCGACGCCCGGGCGGTCGCGAGGCACTTCGTGGCCGTGTCCACCAGCGCCGCCAGGGTGGCCGAGTTCGGCATCGACCCCGCCCACATGTTCGAGTTCTGGGACTGGGTGGGCGGCCGCTACTCGATGGACTCGGCCATCGGGCTCTCCACCATGCTCGCCGTCGGGCCGGGGAACTTCCGGGCCATGCTGGGCGGGTTCCACGAGGTGGACGAGCACTTCCGCACCGCCCCCTTCGCGCGGAACCTGCCCGTCCTGAAAGCGCTCCTCACGGTCTGGTACGTCGACTTCTTCGGGGCCCAGACCGTGGCGGTGCTCCCCTACGATCAGTACCTGGCCCGGTTCCCGGCCTACCTCCAGCAGCTCGCCATGGAGTCGAACGGCAAGCACGTGCGGCTCGACGGCCGGCGCGTGGAGGTGGACACGAGCCCGGTCTACTGGGGCGAGCCGGGGACGAACGGCCAGCACTCCTTCTACCAGCTGCTCCACCAGGGAACGCGCCTCGTCCCGGCCGACTTCATCGCCTTCGCGCACTCGCTGAACCCGCTCGGGCGCCACCACGATCTCCTGATCGCCAACGTCCTCGCCCAGGCCGAGGCGCTCGCCTTCGGCAAGACCGCCGAGGAGGTGGCGGCCGAGGGCACGCCCGGCTGGCTCGTTCCCCACCGGGTCTTCGAGGGGAACCGCCCGTCGAGCACGCTGCTCCTCGACCGGCTCACCCCGGCCTCGCTGGGGCGGCTCATCGCCCTCCACGAGCACGACGTATTCACGCAGGGTACGATCTGGGGAATCGACTCGTTCGACCAGTGGGGGGTCGAGCTCGGCAAGGTGCTGGCCCAGCGCATCGTCCCCGAGCTGGAGGGCGCGGCCGAGCCGCCGCTCGCGCACGACGGGTCGACCAACGCGCTCATCCGCCGCTACCGCGACATGAGGAGGAAGTGATGCAGGTCGGGATGATTGGCCTCGGCCGGATGGGCTCGAACATGGTGCGCCGGCTGCTCCGCGCCGGGCACGAGTGCGTGGTCTTCGACGTGTCGCCCGCCGCGGTGGCGGCACTCGCCGCGGAGAAGGCCGTGGGGGCCACGTCGCTCGCGGAGCTCGCGGCGAAGCTGTCGCGGCCCCGTGCGATCTGGATGATGGTCCCGGCCGCGAGGGTCGACCGCACCATCGCCGACCTGGTCCCGCTGCTGGAGGAGGGGGACATCCTCGTCGACGGCGGCAACTCCAGCCACGTCGACGACATCCGCCGCGCCAGGGAGCTCGCCGCGAAGGGCATCCACCACGTGGACGTGGGGACGAGCGGCGGGGTCTGGGGGCTCGAGCGCGGCTACTGCCAGATGATCGGGGGCGAGGAGGCGGTGGTGAGGCACCTCGACCCGATCTTCGCCTCGCTCGCGCCCGGGATGGGCGACGCCCCGCGCACGCCCGGCCGCTCCGGTCCGCCCAGCGCCGCCGAGCAGGGCTACCTGCACTGCGGGCCGTCCGGCGGGGGCCACTTCGTGAAGATGGTCCACAACGGCATCGAGTACGGCCTCATGGCCGCCTACGCCGAGGGGATGAACATCCTGCGCCACGCGGGGATCGGCAAGCTCGACCAGGTGGCCGACGCGGAGACCTCGCCCGCTGCGCGATCCCGGATCACTACCAGTACGACTTCGCCCTCGACCAGGTGGCCGAGCTCTGGCGCCGCGGCAGCGTGATCGGCTCCTGGCTCCTCGATCTCACCGCCGGCGCGCTGGCCAGGGACCCGGAGCTGGGCGGCTTCTCGGGCAGGGTCTCCGACTCGGGCGAGGGGCGCTGGACCATCCAGGCCTCCATCGACGAGGGCGTGCCCTCGCCGGTGCTCACCGCGGCGCTCTACGAGCGCTTCTCCTCCCGCGGGAACGCCGACTACGCCGACAAGCTCCTCTCCGCGATGCGCCACGCCTTCGGCGGACACGAGGAGAAGAAGCCGTGAGCGGCGCCCCGGCCGACGCGCTGGTCGTCTACGGAGCGAGCGGCGACCTGGCGTTCAAGAAGATCTTCCCGGCGCTCCAGGGACTGGTCCGGCGCGGCGAGCTCCGGGTGCCGGTCATCGGCGTCGCCCGATCGGGCTGGAAGCTCCCCGATCTCCAGACGAGGGCCCGCGACAGCGTGGCGGCCCACGGCGGCGGCGTGGACCGGGAGGCCTTCCCGAGGCTCCTGTCGCTCCTCCGCTACGTGGACGGCGACTACGCCGACCTCGCCACCTTCGAGGCGCTGAAGAAGGAGCTCGGCGGCGCGCGACTGCCGGTGCACTACATGGCCGTTCCCCAGGGGATCTTCGCCCTGGTGGGCGAGCAGCTGGCCCGGGCGGGCCTCTCGCAGGGGGCCCGGCTGGTCGTGGAGAAGCCGTTCGGCAGCGATCTCGCCACGGCGCGGAAGCTGAACGCCACGCTCCACGAGCACTTCCCCGAGTCGAACGTCTTCCGCATCGACCACTACCTGGGGAAGGGGACGGTCCAGAACGTCGTCTTCTTCCGGTTCGCGAACACCTTCCTCGAGCCCATCTGGAACCGCAACTACGTCGAGAGCGTCCAGATCACCATGGCCGAGGACTTCGGCGTCCAGGGGCGGGGCGCCTTCTACGACAAGGCCGGCGCCATCCGGGACGTGGTCCAGAACCACCTGCTGCAGATCGTCTCCAACGTCGCCATGGAGCCGCCGCCGCGCAGCCAGGACCCGGAGACCGTGCGGGCCGAGAAGGTGAAGGTGCTGAAGGGCATCCCGGCCATCTCGCCGCGCCGGATGGTGCGCGGCCAGTTCGCGGGATACCGGAGCGAGCGGGGCGTGGCGCCCGGCTCCACGGTGGAGACCTTCGTCGCCCTCGAGCTCCAGGTGAACAACTGGCGCTGGCAGGGCGTGCCCTTCTACGTCCGGGCCGGGAAGTGCCTCCCGGTGACGCGGACCGAGGTGGTGGTCCGGCTGCGCTGCCCGCCGTCCATCGTCGAGGGGGTGGCCTTGCCGGCGAATCACGTCCGTTTCCGGCTCAGCCCCGACTTCGCCATCGCGCTCGGTGCCCTCATCAAGAAGGGAGACGCCGTGCCCGACCGGGAGCAGTTCGCCGAGGCGGTCGAGCTGGAGCTGACCCACGGCCTCCAGGGCGAGTTGCCGCCCTACGAGGAGCTCCTCGGCGACGCCATGCGCGGCGACTCGTTCCGCTTCGCCCGCGAGGACTACGTCGAGGAGGCCTGGCGGATCGTCGATCCCGCCATCCAGGCCGATACGCCCATCCACGAGTACGCGCCGGGGACCTGGGGGCCGCCCGGGGCCGACGCGCTCGTCCCCGGAGGCTGGTACGTCTCGAAGGACTGAGGGGCGGGGGTGACCGCCGTGGTCCGCGCCTGGAACGGACGCTACGATCCGGGGGAGGCCCCGTGAAGCTCGAGATCCTCCCTGATGCCCATGCGGCGGCGCAGCGCGCGGCGGCCTGGATCGCGCTCCAGGCCCGCGAGGCCGTCGCGGCGCGCGGCCGGTTCGCGCTGGCGGTGAGCGGGGGCAGGACGCCCTGGCAGATGCTCCGGGCGCTCACCGCCGAGGACGTCCCCTGGCCGGAGGTGCACGTCTTCCAGGTGGACGAGCGGGTGGCCCCGGCCGGCGATCCGGACCGGAACCTCACCCACCTCCGGGAGAGCCTGCTCGGCCGGGTGCCGATCCCGCCCGGGAACCTGCACGCCATGCCGGTCGAGGAGGCCGACCTGGCAGCCGCCTGTGCGGCTTACGCGCGGGGCCTGGCCGAGGCGACGGGGGTGCCGGCGGTCCTCGACGTGGTCCACCTCGGCCTCGGAGCCGACGGGCACACGGCCTCGCTCGTCCCCGGCGACCCGGTGCTGGAGGTGAAGGACGCCGACGTGGCCCTGACCGGCCCCTACGCCGGGCGCCGCCGGATGACGCTCACCTACCCGGCGCTCGATCGGGCGCGGCACGTCCTCTGGCTGGTCACCGGGGCGGACAAGACGCCGGTCCTGCCCCGGTTGCTGGCCGGCGACCTCGCCATCCCGGCGGGGCGCGTCCGGGCCGCCCACGCCCTCGCGCTCGCCGATCGGGACGCGGCGGCGAACCTCGGGATCGCCCAGGGCCTCCCGGGACGGAGGTAGGCATGCGCGTCGTCATCGGAAGCGACCACGCGGGTTTCGAGCTGAAGCGGGACCTCTCCGTCTTCCTGGCGGGGGACGGACATGTGATCGTCGACGTGGGAACCGACGGGCAGGAGCCCGTCGACTACCCCATCTACGCCGAGGCGGTCGGCAAGGCGGTCCTGGCCGGCAAGGCCGGGCGAGGCCTGCTCCTCTGCGGCAGCGGCGTGGGCGCGGCGGTGGCGGCCAACAAGCTGCCCGGGATCCGGGCCGGGCTCTGCCACGACAGCTACTCGGCCCACCAGGGCGTCGAGCACGACGACATGAACGTGCTCGTCATGGGCGGGCTCGTGGTGGGGCGGGAGGTGGCCCGCGAGCTCGCCCGCATCTTCCTCGCCGCCCGGTACGGAGGAGAGCCGCGCCACCAGCGCAGGATCGAGCAGATCCGGGACCTGGAGCGCCGGTACGGTCCCCGGGGGCGGGAAGGGGAGCCCTGATGGCCAAGGACATCCTCGCCCATTACGGCTGCGGGCCGCTCCAGTTCTCCGGGGCCCACGACGGCCTCTACGAGCGCCACCTGCTCTTCGACGAGGCGATCGATCCCCGGGACGCGAGCCACCGGGATCGCTACGAGGCCTTCGCCCGGGCCGTTCGCGACGTGCTGGCCCAGCGCTGGGTGGCGACGCACGCCGCGTACGACAAGGCGAACCCGAAGCGGCTCTACTACCTGTCCATGGAGTACCTGCTCGGCCGCTCCCTCTCGAACAACATCACCAACCTGCGGCTCGAGCCGGTGATGCAGCGGGTGGTGAAGGCGAAGCAGCTCGACTGGCCGAGCCTGGTCGAGCAGGAGCCCGACGCCGGGCTGGGCAACGGCGGCCTGGGGCGGCTGGCCGCCTGCTTCCTCGACTCCATGGCCACGATGCAGCTCCCCGCCATGGGATACGGGCTTCGCTACGAGTACGGCATGTTCCGCCAGGGCCTGAAGGACGGCTGGCAGGTCGAGCGGCCCGACAACTGGCTGCGCCACCCCGATCCGTGGGAGGTGGTCCGGCCGTCCGAGCGGGTCGAGGTCCGCATCCACTGCAAGTACGAGATCGTGGAGGGGAGGCTGCGGGCCATCCCCGGTCATCCGTCGTCGCTCTACGGGATCCCCTACGACCGCCCGGTGGTGGGCTACGGCGGCAAGAACGTCAACACGCTCCGGCTCTGGGCGGCGGGCGCGCCGGACGCCTTCGACCTGCAGATGTTCTCCGCCGGGAACTTCGTCGGGGCGCTCGCCGCCACGCTGGCCGCCGAGTCGCTCACCCGCGTGCTCTACCCGGACGACTCGACCCACGCCGGGCAGGCGCTGCGCTTCGTCCAGGAGTACTTCCTGGTGGCCTGCTCGCTCGCCGACCTGACCCGCCGCTTCGTGCAGGGAGGCGAGGACTGGCACGCCCTGCCGGACAAGGTGGCCATCCAGCTGAACGACACCCATCCGTCGATGGCGGTGCCGGAGATGATGCGCATCCTGCTCGACGACGCGCACCTCGCCTGGGACGACGCCTGGGACCTCACCCGGCGGACGCTCGCCTACACGAACCACACCTTGCTCCCCGAGGCGCTGGAGCGCTGGCCGGTGGAGTGGTTCGCGCTCATCGTCCCCCGCCACCTCGAGATCGTCGACGAGGTGAACCGGAGGCTTCTCGACGACGTCCGGAGGCGCTTCCCGGGGGACGAGGGGCGCGTCTCCCGCATCAGCCTGTTCCAGGAGGGCGACCCGAAGAAGGTGCGCATGGCCCACCTGGCCGTCGTCGGAACCCACTCCACGAACGGGGTCGCCGAGATCCACAGCCAGCTGCTCCGCACCCGCACCGTGAGGGACCTGGCCGAGATGTACCCGGAGCGGTTCAACAACAAGACGAACGGGGTCACGCCGCGCCGCTGGCTGCGCCTCTGCAACCCATCCCTCTCCACCGTGATCACCGCCGCCATCGGCGACGGCTGGGTGACCGACCTGTCCGAGCTGGCCAGGCTCCGGCCGCTGGCCGACGACGCGGCCTTTCGCGAGCAGGTGGCGGCGGCCAAGCGCCAGGAGAAGGTCCGCTTCGCCGGCTGGCTGGCCGAGCGGTGCGGGCAGGCCGTCGACCCCGACTCGCTCTTCGACTGCCACGTGAAGCGCATCCACGAGTACAAGCGGCAACTGCTGAACGGCCTGCGCATCGTGATGCTCTACGACCGGCTGCGCCGGGATCCCTCCTTCCGGATGGCGCCGCGGACCTTCCTCTTCGCCGGCAAGGCCGCGCCCGCCTACCAGCTCGCCAAGCTCGTCATCAAGTTCCTGAACAACCTGGCCGGGACCCTCGACGGCGACCCGGAGATCCGGCGCACCCTGCGCGTCCTGTTCCTGCCCGAGTACAACGTCTCGCTGGCCGAGCGGCTCATCCCGGCCGCCGACCTCTCCAACCAGATCTCCACGGCCGGCTACGAGGCGAGCGGCACGAGCAACATGAAGTTCATGATGAACGGCGCGCTCACCCTGGGGACGCGGGACGGGGCGACCATCGAGATGGCGGCCGCGGCGGGGGAGGAGAACTTCTTCCTCTTCGGGCTCACCGCCGGCGAGGTGGAGCGAAGCCGGCCCTGGTACGACCCCCGCTGGCATTACGACCACGACCCGGAGATCCGTGCCGCGCTCGACCTGGTCTTCTCCGACCACTTCAGCCGGAACGAGCCGGGAATCTTCGAGCCGCTGCGCCACGAGCTGCTCGAGGCCGGCGATCCCTACATGCACCTCGCCGACCTCCGTCCCTACTGCGAGGCGAGCGAGCGAGCCGGCCGCCTCCACGCCGACCCCCACGCCTGGAACCGCAAGGTCGTCCTGAACGTGGCAGGCTCCGGAAGGTTCTCGAGCGATCGGACCATCTCCGAGTACGCTGCCGGGATCTGGAACGTCGTACCCTGTCCGGTCTCCGCGACCGGACCGATGGAGGAATGAGTGGCCCTCTCACCGCTCGCGGGGAAGCCCGCGCCGACGCAGCTCCTGGTGGACCTCGATTGCCTCGAGCGCGCCTACTTCGAGGGCAAGCCCGATCCCTCCGACCCCACGCAGCTGGTGGCCTTCGGCACGAGCGGGCACCGCGGGTCGTCGCTGCGCGGCTCCTTCAACGAGCCCCACATCCTCGCCACCACCCAGGCCATCTGCGAGTGGCGGGCCAGGGCCGGCACCGACGGCCCCCTCTACATGGGCAAGGACACCCATGCGCTCTCCGGCCCCGCCCAGCGGACGGCCCTGGAGGTGCTGGCGGCGAACGGGGTGGAGACGGTCGTCCAGGCCGGCGACGGGTTCACCCCGACGCCCGTCATCTCCCGAGCCATCCTGGCCCACAACCGCGGGCGCAACGGCCGGCTCGCCGACGGCATCGTGGTCACGCCGTCGCACAACCCGCCCGAGGACGGAGGGTTCAAGTACAACCCGACGAACGGCGGCCCGGCCGACACCGACGTGACCGGCTGGGTGCAGGACCGCGCCAACGAGCTGCTCCGGGCCGGCAACGCCGGCGTCCGGCGGGTGGGGTACGAGGCCGCGCTCCGGGCGGCCACCACCCGGCAGGAGGACCTCGTCCTCCCCTACGTGAAGGACCTCGTGAACGTCGTGGACATGCCGGCCATCCGCGACGCCCGCCTGTCACTCGGGGTGGATCCGCTGGGCGGCGCCGCGCGCCACTACTGGGAGCCCATCAACGCCGAGTACGGGATCGACGTGAAGGTGGTGAACCCGGTCGTCGATCCCCGGTTCGGCTTCATGACCGTCGACCACGACGGCAAGATCCGGATGGACTGCTCGAGCCCGTGGGCCATGGCCGGCCTGGTCGGCCTCAAGGACCGCTTCCGCGTGGCCTTCGCCAACGACCCCGACTCCGATCGGCACGGGATCGTCACGCCGTCGGCCGGGCTCCTGAACCCCAACCACTACCTGGCGGTGGCCATCCGCTACCTCCTCGGTCACCGGCCCCGCTGGCGCAAGGACGCGGCGGTGGGCAAGACGCTCGTCTCCTCCAGCATGATCGACCGGGTCGTGGCCCGGCTGGGGCGCCGTCTCTCCGAGGTGCCGGTCGGGTTCAAGTGGTTCGTCTCCGGCCTCTTCGACGGTTCCACCTGCTTCGGGGGGGAGGAGAGCGCGGGCGCCAGCTTCCTTCGTCTCGACGGGACGGTGTGGACCACCGACAAGGACGGCCTGATCCTGAACCTCCTCGCCGCCGAGATGACGGCGCGGACGGGGAAGGAGCCGGGCGAGCACTACCGGGAGCTGACCGCCGAGTTCGGATCGCCCCTCTACACCCGCATCGACGCCGAGGCGACGCCGGCCGAGAAGGCGCGGCTCTCGAAGCTCTCCCCGGACGCCGTGAAGGACGCCGAGCTGGCGGGCGAGCCCATCGTGGCGAAGCTCACCCGGGCCCCGGGCAATGGCGCCCCCATCGGCGGCCTCAAGGTGGTCGCCGAGAATGGCTGGTTCGCGGCGCGCCCGTCCGGCACGGAGAACATCTACAAGATCTACGCGGAGAGCTTCCGGGACGAGAAGCACCTGGCCGCCATCGTCGAGGAGGCTCGCCGGATCGTGGCCCGCGCGCTGGCCGGGTAGCCGCGGCTAGTCCCGCTCCCAGAGCTTCACGCCACCGAGAAGGCCCGCCACGTTCTCCACCAGGCGGACGTTTCTCGGCAGGCGCAGCGCGACCTTCTTCGCGTTGCCGCCCCCGATGTACAGGGCGCGGAAGTTGAACGTGTCCTGCAGCTGCTGCAGGGCGCGATCGAGCGACCGGTTCCACCTCTTCTTGCCGGCCTGCTCGAGCCCCCGGGCGCCCAGGAGGTCCTCGTAGGTCTTGCCCTTTCGGAAGGGATGGTGACCCAGCTCGACGTTGGGGACGTAGTGCCCGTTCACGAAGAGCGAGAAGCCGAAGCCGGTGCCGAGGGTGACGCAAATCTCCACGCCCCGGCCCTGGATGGCCCCGTGCCCCTGGACGCCGGCGTCGTTCAGGGCGCGGGTGGGGCGCCCGGTGGCCTTGAGGAGGGCCGTGGCCAGGTCGAAGCCCGCCCAGCTCCGGTGCATGTTGGGCGCCGTCTTCACGACGCCGTCGATCACCACGCCGGGAAAGCCGACCGAGACCCGGTCGAACTCGGTTCGAGGGGGCATGGACTGCTGCAGGGCAGCCAGGACGGCCCGGGGCGTGGCGGGCCGGGGGGTCGGGATGCGGGCCCGCTCGCTGAGGGGCTTGCCCTGGGCCGACACGATCATCGACTTGAGCCCGGTCCCGCCGATGTCGATGCAGAGGGTGCGGGCCGCCGAGGTGCCAGGCTTGACGATCGGTTTCATGAGCCGAGCATCTTCCCACGGGACCTGCCCGGGTCCCCGGGAGGCCCGGCGCGTAGGACCCAAACGGGTAGGAGTGGGGCGCGCTACCGCTTCTTCTCCCGCTCCCGCTGCTCGAAGAGCTGCTCCCGGTACCGGGACGCGACGTCGACGGCCTTCTCCCGCTGTGCCTCGGGGAGGAGCTCCACCGCCTTCAGGAAGGCCTCCGTGTCGAGCTCGTCGAGCCGCTGTTCGAGCGCAAGGGACTGATCGGCACCGCTGCTGGAGCGGATGTTCGGAGGGGGGCGCGTCTTCCCCCCGGACATCCCGGGGCCTGGGCCACCACCGCCGGCTCCGGTCGCCTTGGGGGGCGGAGGCGCGTTGGCGGGACCGGACGGCTCCGGAGGGTGGGCCGCCGCCTCCCGGGCGGCCGCCTGGTCCCGGACGAGCCGCGCCTGCACCTGCTCGAGCTGCTTCACCTGCTCCGGCGTCAGCTCCAGCGCGCCCCGCTTGAGCAGCACCGCACCGACGGACGAGCTGGGGAGCAGGGGCGGCAGCGTGGAGGCAGGAGGGTCCGCGGGCAGGGCTCGCCCGGCCGGAGCGAGCAGCAGGATGGCGAGCAGCAGGGAACGGAAAGGTGCCGATGCGGTCATCGGCGCCTTTCCTAGCACGAAGCCGGCGTCATCGGCGTCCGCCGCCGCCACCACCGTGCCCGCCGCCACCACCGTGCCCGCCTCCACCGAAGCCGCCGCCACCGGACCGTGCGGCCCCTCCACCGAAGCTCGCGGCGTGCCCGCCACCCCCGTAGCCTCCGCCGCCGAAGCCGCCTCGCGGCGCCGCCGCGGCGTAGCTCCGCGAGAAGCCCTGTCCAACCGAGGAGAAGGTGCGCGACGGGGACGTGAAGGCGCGGCCCGCTGCCGTGTAGCCTCGTCCGGCCGAGACCGATGCCGGCACGCCGGCCGCCCTGCCCGGCGGCGCGTAGGCCCGGCCTGGCGAGACCGCAGCCTGGCCCGGTACGCCCGTCCGGCCGGGGGAACCGCTCCGACGCGGGGCGAGGCGCCCGCCGCGGCGCGAGGGGCCGTGCCTGGAACGCCGGCGCGAGGAGCCGCGCCCGATACGCCGGCCCGGGGGGGTGCGCCGGAGCTCCGGCGCGAGGCGGGGCGCCCGGTCCGCCGGCGCGCGCAGCGGGGGCGCCGCCCGCGCGAGGCGGCGCAGGAGGCACGCCGCCGGGCCGCGGGGGAGGAGCGTTCCAGTGGCCGCCGTGGTAGTAGCCGCCGCCGTACCAGCCGGCGTAGGCGTAGGGGCGGGCGTAACCGTACCAGCGCCCGTAGCCGTAGCCGTACCAGGGGTATCCGCCGTAGCCCGCGTAGCCGAACCAGGGCATCGCGCCCCAGCCCCACACCCACGGTGCAACGACCCAGGACCACCCGACCGCCGGGTAGTAGACGTACATGTTGGGGGTCCCGGTGGTCGGGATGTACGTGTACGCGTTCCCGTAGGGCATCCACACCCAGCCGTACTGGCTCGTGTAGACCCACTGGCCGGAGGGCGCGGACGGCTGCACCGCGACCTCCTCGCCGGTCGTGGCGTCGAACTGGGTGGGAGGAGGCGGTACCCAGTTCGGCTCGGTGGAGTCGGGCTGGACCGGCTGAGGCGCGTAGTCCTCCGCGCCGGCGAGCGCCGGTATCAGGGCGAGCGATGCGGACAGCACCAAGGCGCGAGAGAAGCACTTCATGGCGTCACCTCTGGGATGCAGACGCGGCGAAGCCGTCTTCTCTTCAATGGTACTGCTAATCGCGCAGCGGATCCTCCCCGGACGACCAGGATGGAAGTACCCGATCCGACAGCTGAAAATGCTCGCCGTCGTGCTCGGTGAAGATGACGTAGACCGCCTCCCGCGAAAGACCCCATGTGCGCGAGATCTCGTCGATGTAGGCGAGGGCGAGCCTCCGCTTCTGCTCCTTCGTCCGTCCGAGGCGGATGTCGGCGTTCACGAAGGCCGTTCGCCCGCCGCTCGCCGCCGCCCGGCCGAAGGTGAGGTCCTCCGGGGCGTAGCAGCGGAGCGTGACCGCGATGTGGTCGGTCCCGGTGTCCATGATCTCGGAGAAGTGCCGGATCACGGACGCGGCGAAGCGGGTCTTCTCCTCCGGCGCGACCTGGAAGTTCACCTCGAACTGGAGATGCGGCATGCGTCGCCTCGCTACTGGTTCACGTGCACGACCTTGGCCGGCGGAAACCCGTTGAAGGAAGTCGAGGAGGCGTGGCTGTAGGCCCCGATGTTCTTGCTGTAGACGAGGTCGCCCAGCTTGAGGTTCGCGGCAGCCGCTCCGACATCGAGATCATGTCGAGCGCATCGCAGGTGGGCCCGAAGACCGAGCAGGTCTCCTCGGGCCCCTTCTTGAAGGCGTCGAAGTGGTAGTGGCAGTGGTCGAAGATGACGCCCGAGAAGGTGTGGTACACGCCGTCGTCGACGTAGAAGCAGAGCTTCCCGTCGCGGATGGCCTTGCCGATGACGGTGCAGACCACGGTGCCGGCGGTGGCCACCAGGAATCGCCCCGGCTCGGCCAGGATCTGGATGTCCTTGGGGAAGAGCCGGTCGATCTCGCGGTTGAGCACCTTCGCCAGCTCGTGGAAGGGCTTCACCGTGTCGTCGTAGGGGGCGGGGAAGCCGCCGCCGATGTCGACCAGGAACATCTTCCCGTAGCCCCGGGCCTTGGCCTCCCGGAAGACGTTGGCGGCCAGGTTCAGCGCCTGCACGTAGTTGTCGAAGTTGGTGGTCTGGCTGCCGACGTGGAAGCTGATCCCCTCGACCGTGAGCCCCTGCTTCACGGCCTCGAGGATCAGGTCCACCGCCTCGCCCGACGACGCGCCGAACTTGGAGGAGAGCTCCACCATGGCCCCGGTGTTGGGCACGCGCAGTCGCAGCGCGAGCCCGGCCCGGGGCGCGTACTCTTGATCTTCCCGATCTCCTCGAGGTTGTCGTAGGTGACGAGCGGCCTGTATGGTCGAGCTGCCGCAGCGTCCCGTTCGCCTTGATCGGGTTGGCGTAGATGATCTTGTCCCAGATCCAGTCCTGCCGTTCCTTCGCCGGCATGTCGTGGATGTTCTCGTAGACGATCATGAACTCCGGCATCGAGGCCACGTCGAAGCTGGCCCCGGCGTTGAAGAGCGTCTTCACGATGGCCGGATCGGAGTTGGCCTTGACCGCGTAGTAGGCCTGCACCCGGGGCAGGTACTTCTTGAACGTGGCGTAGTTCTGCCGGATCTCGTCGTGGTCGACCACGAAGATCGGCGTGCCGTGCTTCTGGGCCAGCTTCTGGAGGCGCTTCGCGGAGATCATGTGTCCCTCCCGGGGCTCGCCGCTAGTCGCCGTCGGTGATGAGGAAGTTCTTGAACTGCCAGGGGTCCGAGGTGTCGATCTGCGGGTTGTTGTGGCCCTGGAAGGCGTTCGTGTAGTGCTTGAGCGGGGTCCAGTCGGAGGCCTTCGAGATCCACTTCCCCAGGTAGGGCTTGGCGATCTTGAGCACGTACTCGTGCGGAAGGTCGTCCGGCACCACCACGCCGCGCTCCGGGTTCTCGATCATCCACATGGTGGCCGCGACCACCGAGATGGCCACCTGCATGGTGGTGGCGTTCTGGTGCGGGACGAGCCGGCGCGACTCCTCGATGGACAGGTCGCTGCCCACCCACCAGGAGTTGTAGGGGTGCCCCATGATGAGGGCGCCGAGGATGTCGGAGCCGCTGGTGATCTCGTCGTTCAGGATGCGGAGGTGGGCTGCAGCTCGTAGTCGTGCCCGCGCAGCTCGTTCAGGGAGACGATGGCCGAGTCGCACGGGCAGTAGGCGTAGTGGACGGTGGGGCGGTAGACCGCCTTGCCGTTCTCCCACACCGTCAGCTTGTCGGAGATGGTGAACGCCTCGCCGTGGCGGACCACCATGCCGAGGATGCGGTAGTCCGGCACCCAGGAGACCACCCAGGTGTTCATGCCCATCCGCGCCAGGCAGATCTGGTTCTTCGGGCCGCTGGCGTGCTCGACCGCGAGGGCGGGGAGCTCCTTCTCATGGGTGCCCCAGCCCATCTCCGCGGTGGTCGTGCCTTCCTCGCGGAAGCCCTCGATGCTCCAGGTGTTCACGAACTCGTCCACCTCCTTCGGCTTGTTCGTGATCTGCGTGTCGCGCTCGCTGCAGTGGATGACCTTCACGCCCAGCTTCCGGGCCAGCTTGTTCCAGGCCTGGTCCTTCATGAGCTGCTGGATCTCCTCGGCGTCCTTCCCCTTCGCCTTGCCGTCCTTCAGCATCTTCTTGCCGATGTCGAGGAGCCCCTGCTTGGTGAAGTGGGAGATCAGCCCGGGGTTGGCGCCGTGCTCCAGCACCGCGGTGGGGCCCTTCTCCTTCCAGCCGGCGATCATCTTCGCAGGTTCATGTGGCGCCAGTAGAGGGTGCGCTCGGTGGGGTGCTTGTCCTCGGCGCCCTCGTACGGATCCCAGACCTCGACCGAGGTGTTCACGTAGAGCACGCCGTGGTCGTGGCACCACTGGAGGATCTCGCAGCCGTCGATGTTCCAGGCCAGGTCGATGAGGACGTCGCCGGGGCCGACGTGCTTCTTCAGCACCGAGGTCATGTTCGAGCGGGTGATCTTCTTCTGGACGAACTGGACGCCCTTCTTCAGCCAGGGTGCGAGCGCCTCCCGCCGGTCCTCGAAGTCCATCACCGTGATGTTCTTCGGGCTCACCTTCACGTGCTTCATGAGGATGGGCAGCGTGCACTGGGCCACCGCGCCGTACCCGACGAACAGGATCCGCTTTCCGAACTCGACCATGTGGACGTCACCTCTTGGAGAAATGTTTCGAAGACGCGAATTCTACCGATGCGCGCGGGGCGCTTGTAGCCCAAAACGGGCCGTTCGGGTCCCGGGAACGGCGCTGCGGTGCCGCCGGTGCTGCAGTCGCCCGCATCCCCTAGACACGTCGCTCCACGGCGGCGAGGCCGCGAAGGCCGCCCGGATGAGCCCCACGTGCGAGTACGCCTGGGGGAAGTTGCCCCAGCGCTCGCCCCGCGGGTCGTAGTCCTCGGAGAGCAGGCCGAGCGGGGTCAGGGCGGTGGTCGCGTGCGAGAGGACGCGGCGGGCCTCCTTGGCCGCCCAGCACCGAGAGCGCCTCCACCAGCCAGAACGTGCAGAGCACGAAGGCCACCTGCGGGGTGCCCAGCCCGTCGTCGCCCGCGTAGCGCCAGATCCAGCCCTCCCGCCCCAGCCCGCGGCGACCGCGTCGACCGTGGAGCCGAGGCGGGGATCGGCCGGCGGGAGGAAGCGGAGCGGCGCATCTGCAACATGGCGGCGTCGAGCTCGGAGCCGCCGTAGGTGGAGGCGAAGGCGCCGCGCTCGGCGTTCCAGGCCTCGCGAATCATCTCGTCCCGGACTCGCGCGGCGCCGTCGGCGAACTCGGCGTACTGAGGGCTGGCGCCTCTGAGCACGGCGGCGACGCGGTCGGGCTGCTGCCGAGCCGATCAGGCCGAGGTAGGTCCGGGGA
>CAVYBH010000002.1:0-286731 GCA_963766715.1 uncultured delta proteobacterium | reverse complement strand
AGAAGCAGGAAGAGGTCACCGAGCCGGCCGGCAACATCGCGTCGGCCGTCGATTTGAAGGCCGGCGACCGGGTCGTCTACCCGAAGCAGGGCGTCTACCGGGTCACCGGGCTCGAGCAGCAGGACATCGCCGGGCAGCGGCTCGAGTTCGTGAAGATGACCCGCGAGGAGGACGGCGCCTCGGTGCTCGTCCCGCTCGCCAAGGTCCCGACCATCGGGCTGCGTCGCGTGGCCACGGCCGACGACATCGAGGGGGTCTTCCACTACCTCGGCGCCTCCTACGACGACCCCGAGCTCGACTGGAAGGTCCGCCACCGCGACAACGTCGAGCGGCTCATCGCCGGCGGCGTCCTCGGCGTGGCCGAGGTGGTGAAGGGGCTTCACTCCCTGGCGCGGCTGCGCCCGCTGCCGGCCAAGGAGCGCGAGCTCTACGACAGCTCCCGCCACCTGCTCGTGAACGAGATCTCGGTTTCACTCGGAGTCCCCGACGTCATCGCCGAGGACTACGTCGACCTGGCCCTCATGCCGCCCGCCGGCATGAAGCTCCCGCTCAAGCCGCCCCCGACGCCGGTCGAGCTCAAGGGTCCGCCGTGGAAGCGGAAGAAGCCGGTCGCTGCCGACGACGACGACCTCGGCCTGGCCGACCTGGGTATCGACCTGGGCGCGCTGGAGGGGGTCGCCGAGGGCACCGCCGAGAGCGAGGAGTCCGAGGAAGGCGAGTCCGAGACGGCCGCTCCCGCCGAGGAAGGGGCCGAAGAGGCCGATGCGGTGCCGGCGAAGCCGGCGCCCCGCGCGACAGAGAAGGCCCCGGCTGCCAAGGCTGCGGCCCCGAAGAAGGCTGCTCCGCCGCCCCCCCCGCCCCCGCCCCCGAAGAAGCAGGCGGTCAAGGCAGCGCCGCCTCCGAAGGCCGCGCCCAAGGCCGCACCGGCGAAGAAGCCCGTCCCGAAGACGCCGCCCAAGGCCGCCCCCAAGGCGCCCGCGAAGCCGGCCGCGAAGGCCGCTGCACCGAAGAAGGCCGCACCGGCGAAGAAGCCCGCGGCCGCCAAGGCACCGGCGCCCAGGAAGGGCGCGAAGCCCGCGAAGGGGAAGAAGAAGTGATCCGGATCGTCACGCTCGCCGCCTACGACGAGGGGGACATCACCCACCTCTCGAAGACGCTGTACCGCTCCTTCGGCGTCGGCACCGAGCACGTCGGGGAACGCCCCCTGCCGAAGAAGGGCGCGCGCGAGGACGGGCGGTACGACGCCATCAAGCTCCTCGACGACGCGCCGCCGGTGCGGGCCTACGCCGACGACAAGGTGCTCTACATCACCGACGTGGAGCTGGCGATCCCGAAGGGACCGCTGGGAGAGCCGCCCACCTGGGGATACGCCGAGCAGGGCGGTGACCGGGCCATCATCTCCACCTTCCGCTTCAAGCCCCGCGGCGTCACCGAGGCCTCCATCGAGGTGTTCCGGCGACGCCTGGCCCGCGAGTCGATCCACTTCATCGGCCACCTCTGGGACCTCCACCACTGCTACGACGCTCGCTGCGCCATGCACCCGTCGTGGTCCCCCACGCTGCCCGACGATCCCGAGTTCGAGCTCGACTCGTTCTGCCGGGACAAGAGCGAGCGGCGCATCCGCCTCGCCAAGACCTGAGCGACCTCGGCCGGCCGCCTCGCCCGTGAGCCTGCTGCCCGAACATCACGGGCCGAGCTACAAGCTCCCCGCCCCTCCCCCTCCGGATCCCACCGGCTGGATCGAGCTGCGCCGCAAGGCACGGACCGCGCTCTGGCCGCCGCAGCCCGCGGCCTGGGCGGGCTTGCTCGCCGTGGCGGTGGCGGCCGCGAGCCTGCACGGCCTCTGGTTCCTTTCCACGCTCCCGGGCCGGCTCCCTTCTCCGACCGACTGGAAGGCGGTGGCGACGCTGCTCGCCCGCGACGCCCGCCCCGGCGACGCCGTGGCCCTCTCGCCGGCATGGGCCGAGCGCGCCCGCGAGGTGCTGCCGGACCGCTTGCCGTCGCGTCCCGATCTGACCCTGCCGGTCCTCGCCCTGCCCTCCTATGCGGAAGCCGAGGAGGATCTGCCGGGCGTGAAGCGGGTCTGGCTCGTCTCCCTCCCGGGCGCCCCGGGCGCATCGCGCAAGATCGCGAGCCAGCTCGAATCCCGGTCGGAGAGGTCGGAGGGGCCCGCGCCGGTGGGGCGGCTCACGCTCACCCGGTACGACCTCCGCTCGCCGCTCCTGCCGCTCCACTCCTTCCCCGACCACCTGGGGTCCGCCACCATCCGGAGTCCGGGCGGGCGCGTCTCCCGGGAGATCCGCGAGGTGGACCTCCTCCCGCGGACCTGCATCCTGGCGGCCTTCCCGGGCGCCCGGCCCGAGCCCGCGGCGATCTCCTTCCCGGCCGTGCCGCTGGGGCGGGCCCTCCGGGGGCACCTCGGCCTGGTGGGCGACGTCTCGGCCGGCGCTCCCCCGGTCTCGCTCCGCGTGAAGGTCGACGGCCTGGAGGTGGGGCGCGCCGAGGCCACGGCGGGACGCCCGGGTTGGACCCCGTTCCAGATCGACACCAGCCGCATCTCCGGCCCGTCGCGCGAGGTGACGGTGGAGCTGACGCCGTCCGGACCGCTGCCCCGCGGCGTCTGCCTCGAGCTGGAGAGCCTTCCGTGAACGTCCGCGTGGGCATCGCGCTCGCCTGGGGCGTCGGAGTCTTCGTGGTCGCGGCGGCCACCGCACCGGCCGTCGGCATCTCCCGGGACGAGAGCGTCTACCTGGAGGCCGGGGCCGCCTCGGCCCGATTCTGGCGGGAGGCGCTGCGCTCGCCCGGAAACGTGCTGGAGCTCGCCGACCGTCACTACGCGTGGAACCACGAGCACCCCGGGTTCGCCAAGGGCGTCTTCGCGACCACCCGGACGCTGCTCGCCGACGGGCTCGGCTGGACGGGAGAGGTCCAGGGATCACGCTTCGGCGCCTTCCTCTTCGCGGCGCTGCTCGCGGTCGTGCTCGCGCTGTGGGGCTTCGACCTCGCAGGGCCGATCGGGGGGGCTCTCTCCCCCGCGCTCTTCTTCCTCGTGCCGCGGAACTTCTACCACTCGCACCCCGCGGTGCTCGACCTGCCCATCTCCGCGCTCTGGCTGGCGACGACCTACGCCTTCTGGCGAAGCACCAGCGCCTCGCGCGGCTGGCTCTCGACCGCCGGATGGGCCACCGCCACCGGCCTCCTCTTCGGAGCCGCGCTCGGCACCAAGCACAACGCCTGGTTCATCCCCCTGGTCCTGGTCGCCGCCTGGCTCCTCGGCTCGGTCCGGGGACGCCAGCGCCCCTCGGGCGCCGGCGCGGAGGAACGCGGACCCCTGGCCTTCGGCGCGATGGCCGTCCTGGGCCCGGTCGTGCTGGTGGGGTCGTGGCCCTGGCTCTGGCACCGGACCCTGCCCCGGATCCGCGACTGGCTCGGGTACCACCTCCACCACGAGAACTACCCGTGGATGTACCTCGGGCGGCTGCTGCGCGAGCCCCCCTTCCCCGCCAGCTATCCCTTCGTGGTCACGGCGCTCACCGTCCCCGCGGCCATCCTCGTGGCCATGCTGGGTGGCGTGGCGCAGGCATCGGGCCGGATCGTCGCGGCCTGGCGCGGCCGGGACGACTCGGTCTCGCTCCCCACCGAGTGGCTCCTGCTCCTGAACGCCGCATTTCCCGTCGCCCTCATCGCCTGGCCGACCGTCCCGCACTTCGGGGGCGTGAAGCACTGGATGCCGGCCATGCCCTTCCTGGCGCTCCTGGGGGCGAGAGCGCTCGTGACCGCCGGACGGCGGCTCTGGCCGGCGCGGGCGGCGCTCGTGACCGGCGTCCTCGCGGCGCTGGCGCTCGCCCCGGCCGCCTGGCAGGTGGCGCGCAGCCACCCCTTCGGCACCGCGGCCTGGAACGAGCTCGCCGGCGGGGCCCCCGGGGCTGCCTCGATGGGCATGCAGCGCCAGTTCTGGGGAGACGATCTGGTGGCCGTGCTCCCGTCCCTGAACGTCCACGCGGCGCCCGGCGCGCGGGTGTGGTTCCAGGAGGCCACCTCGCTCGCCGCCCGGCAGTACCAGCGTGACGGACGGCTCCGGCCGGACCTCGTCGTGGCCTCCGGCCCCGAGGACGCCGACATCTCGATCTGGCAGTATCACCAGGAGTTCCGAGACCGGGAGTTCAGGACCTGGACCGAGTTCCGCACCGCCCGCCCGGTGACCGGCGTCTACCTCGACGAGGTGCCGCTGGTGCAGGTCTACGCCCGGCCGGGGGCTTGGCGATGACCGGCCTGCTCCGCAAGTCATGGGTGCTGGTCGCGCTCGCCGCGATCCTGCCTTTCGCCCAGACGCTTCCTCACCCGCCGGTGCTCGACGACGGCTGGGCCGTGGTGGAGAACCCGCTCGTCCAGGGCGGGCTCCGGAACGCCGCCCGGATCCTCACCGCGCCGTACAACTACGGCGGTCCCGGGACGACGGGCGGGCTCTTCCGGCCCGTCACCACCCTCACCTTCGCGGCCAACTACGCCGTCCACGGACGCGCGCCGGGCGGCTACCACCTGGTGAACCTGCTGCTCCACCTGGCGGCCTCGCTCCTCGTGCTCTCGCTCGCGCGGCGGCTCGCCGAGGCCGCGATGCCCGACCGGGCGCCCTGGGTCGCGCTCGTGGCCGGCCTGCTCTTCGCCGTCCACCCCGCGCACGTCGAGGCCATCGCGCCCTTCGTGGGGCGCAAGGAACTGCTCTCCACGACCTTCGCGCTCGGGTCGCTGCTGGTCGCGTTCTCGGGGCGGGGCGCGGCGCGCAGCCTGGGGCGGCTCGCGGGCGCGGTGGGGCTGCTGGCGCTCGGCATCCTCTCGAACGAGGGAGTGGCCGTGACGCCCCTCCTCTACGGGATCGTCGCCTTCGCCCTGCCCGGCGCCGCGGGGCTGGGCGGACGCCCCGGCCTCCGCGATTCCGCTTCCCGCAGCGCGCTCCTCCGCCTGGCGGGGATCGGGGGCGCGCTCGCCCTCTCGATCGTCCCCTACCTCCTGCTCCGGGGAATGCCGCGGGGTGTACCCCTCGAGGCCCAGTGGCTGGCGGGCGTGCCCCGCTCCACGGTGACCTACACCACCAGTCGCATCCTGGCCGAGTACCTCCGCATCCTGTCCTTCCCGTCCTTCCTCGGAACCGACTTCGCCTACGCGGCGCGGGTGCCGCTCGTCGCCGCGCCCGGCGCCACCTTCCTCCTCTCGACCGCCATCTGGCTGCCCTTGCTCGTGGGCGCGGCGATCCTCCTCCGGCGCTTTCCCCTCCCGGCTGCCGGGGTTCTCTGGTCGTTCGCCGCCCTGCTGCCGGTCCTGCACCTCTTTCCCATCGGCGTCCTCATGGCCGAGCGGCTCACCTACCTCTCGTCGGCCGGCTTCTGCATCGCCGCGGGCGCGCTCGTCGGGTCGGTCCGCCGCTCTCCGGTGGTGGTCGGCGCCGTCTTCGCGGTGGTGGCGGTGCTGGGCATCCGATCCGCGGTGCGCGCGGCCGACTGGCAGAGCGACCTCGCGCTGTGGGAGTCGGAGTTGCCCAAGGCGCCGGACGACGTCGTGGTGAACAACAACCTTGCGGTGGCCTACTCGTTCCGAGGGGAGTACGCGAAGGCCGTCCCGGTGCTCCGGCATGCCATCCAGGTCGCGCCCGGCTACTGGCGCGCCCGCGTGAACCTGGGCATCGCCGAGCAGGGGCTGGGTCATCGGGACGAGGCCCGGCAGGCGTTCCTGGGCGCCATGCGCATGGCGCCCACCGTCTCCTCCCCGCTCTATTTCTACTCGCGCCTCCAGGCCGAGGAAGGAGACCTGGCCGGCGCCGTGGTCACGCTGCAGGCGGCGCGCCGGCTTGCCCCGGAGGAGGCCCGGCTCGCCACGGCCCAGGGGCAGCACCTCGCCAAGCTGGGACGGGTCGCCGAGGCCCGGGCAGCCTTCCAGGCGGCGCTGGCGATTGACCCGGCCGATTCCGAGGCCCAGCGCGCCCTTTCGTCAATGAATTCAGCGTCTCCTTGACCGTGTCCGGCCCGTCCCTATATTCGACCTCGAGTTCGTTCAATCGGGGGCGAACTGGTTTCGACGGAGGACGGAAGGCGCATGGCGCGCGCCGTGGTTGGTCACCAGGCCACGTAAAAAGGCGACCACGCAGAAACGCGAACGAGCCCATGGCTCTCGCGGCCTAAGTGCCGCGCATCCCCCAGTGAGCACCGGGTAACTGGGTCAGGTGTCAGCTCCGGTTGGACCTGAGCGGGAAGCGAGCCGCCTAGATCAGGTCGAGACGTAAGGGCGAGGACGTGACCAGTTGCAGGCCCGGAGGTTGCTGGTCACGTAAATTCTCCGGGACACGCGCGTAGTGCCACACGCAAGAAGTCTTTCGGACCCGGGTTCGATTCCCGGCGCCTCCACTTAAACCCCAGGTGAACCCTGGGGTTTTTCTTTTGCGACCGTGGGCAGTTCTACCCTGCTCTCATTGGGGCCCCTGTACCCTACGTGAGGCATCCATCCGCTGCGAAGGGAAGGTCTCCGACACGGGGATTTTCGCGTGGGAATGGAGGCGACGGGTTGGCGCTCTTGTCAGTCCACCGGCAGGCCCATCTTGCGCAGGAACGGCTTCCAGCGCGGATCGGAGTGGAGGGAGTTGAGGAGCGGCGAGTTCCGGAAGTAGCCCACGCCGGCGCCGTGCGGCCGGCCGATCGCTAGGCCCTGATCCAGCCACCGGAAAGCGTCGTCCGTGCGCCCGAACCAGGCCGCCACATTCGCCGCACGCCACGGATTCTTCTTGCCGAAGCGTTCCAGGTACTCATCTGCCGCGGCACCGGATGCCGGAACCTGCCCAGGCGAGCGCGAAGCCAGGGCCATCAGGTAGAGCCGTCTGTCCTCGTCCTCGTCGGCTCTTGCCAGCTCCACGACCTTGCCAGCCTGGTCTCGCAGCAGCAGTGCCTGCGCAAGGAGAATCGTGGACCATTCGTTCCTCGGCGCAATCTCGATCGCCCGTCGAGCGGAGTCCTCCGCTCCGTCAGCGTCTCCCGCGGCGAGCTTTGCCGCTGCCAGCTCCGCGAGCCGAATGACCGAGAGTGGATCGAGGTCGACGGCCTGCCGGGATACGCGTAGCGCCTCGGGCACCTGGCCAATCGCGCCGTGCAGGAGCCCCATCCGTGCGACGGTGAGTGAATCCGAAGGGTTGAGCTGGAGGGCCCTCTCGAGGTCGGATTCTGGCCCCGACCCAATCGTAGTCGAGCATCATTCGCAGGAAACCCCGGGCGGAGTACCCGTCCCCGGCATCCGGGGCGAGTTCGATGGCTCGGGCCGATGCGTGGCGAACCCCCTGGAACGCCACATCTCTCGCCACGGGGTCCCGCTCGCGATTGGCGACCCCGGCCCCGATCGTTGCGAGTCGAGCCCACGCCTTGCCGAAGGCTGGATCCTGCGCCACGGCTCTCTCCAGCGCCCGGCGCGCGCGCTCCATGTCGGCGAATCCGACCGAAGTCCTCATGATCTGCATGGCGAGCAGGTACTGGTGGTACGCCTCCGGGACGACCGATTCCGGCTTCGCGCCGGGGCGGAGCCTGGAGCGCAGGGCCCCGGCCACCTCGACTGCGATCTCCTCCTGCAGGACGAGCATGGTGCCCATCTCACGGTCGTAGCTTTGCGACCAAACCCGGGTCCCGTCGGCGGCATTCACGAGGCGGGCCGAGACGCGGATGCGGCTTCCTTCCCTTCGGATGCTCCCCTCCAGGAGGGAATTCACGCCCAGGCGCCGCCCCACCTCGGATGGCTCGATGTCCTTCCCCTTGAAGTGGAAGGACGACGATCGACCGACGACCTTGAGCCCCTCGACACTGGTCAGCGCGTTCAAGATTTCCTCGGCGATGCCGTCGGACAGGTACTCCTGGTCTTTCTGCGGACTCATGTCCGTGAACGGGAGCACGGCGATGGACGGTTTGCCGTCCGCCTCTGTAACCGGCCGCGATGCACGGTGGACTGCGCCACCGACGACCACACCACCGAGGACTACGCCAAGACCTGCAAGCAGTACGATGCGACGCATTCGTGCTGGCCGCTCGCCCGCATGCCTCACCGTCGCGAGAAGGTCCAGCCACGCTTGCCCGTCCCTTGGGCGGGCTGCCAGGTCGGTCGACGTAGCGAGAGCGATGGCTCGGACCAGCCGTCGCGGGCGTCGCCCCCCCAGCATCTCGCCCATCACTCGGCCAGCGGCGTACACATCGGCCCGCTGGTCTACCTCCCCACCCCGGGCCTGCTCGGGTGCCATGTACGCCGGTGTCCCCGCACCGCTCACGCCCTCGGTGCCCAGCAGATGCGCGAGCCCGAAGTCGAGGAGCTTCACGCGACCGTCGTCGCAGAGGAAGACGTTGGCGGGCTTCAGGTCCCGGTGCAGCACGCCACGCTGGTGCGCGTGGGCGAGCCCCTTCGCCATCTCCTCTGCGATGCGCAGCGCCTCCGCCACTGGGACTGGCCCCTCGGCGAGTCTCTGGGAGAGCGTTCGTCCCTCCAGAAGCTCCATGACGAGGTATGGACCGCTCGCGCAGTTGCACACGTCAAAGAGGGTGACGATGCAGGGGTGGCCGAGCTTCGCCACTGCCTCGGCTTCCTTCTTGATCCAGCCTGCCGAGAGTTCTTGCCGGGTTCGGCCCGGACGCAGCGTCTTGATGGCAACACGTCGCCCGAGTTCACGGTCGAACGCCTCATAGACCGCTCCGAATCCTCCCCTCCCAACCTCCTGGCGGATCTCGAAGCGATCCAGGCGGTCGCCGGGCTGGAGGCCAGCCTGCCATGCATCGAGGATGTCTGGACCCGGCGCGTCGGCCAGTTCCTGGAGGAGTCGGGAGAGCGGACCGGGCTCACCGGCGCTCAACTCGACGGCGCTGTCGCGCTGCTCCTCGGTCCCCGCCAAGGCCAGCCCCCAGGGGTAGTCCACGGAGGCTAGCAGGGGGCCACCGAAGGTGTCATCCGGGGCTACTTCTCCAGCCCATGACGGAGGATTTCGAACGTCTGAACCGCAGAGAAGCAAGCGTCGGCAACGACACTCATCGACGGGCATCCCACGCAGATCCGCTACGGGCCGTGTCATCGGAACTCGCCCACACCTTGTGGGCGAAATGCCCTCTCGATGGGCTCTCATGGGACATTGCGATGGCCCACGATGTCCCGGAATGGGCTCTCGGATAGCCCACCGAGAGCCCAAAGACCCGCCGCGAGCCTCGGCTTCCAGCCGGACCTCGCCGACATCGCCGGCAAGTTCGTCGAGGACCCGTCCGTTACGAGCGAGTCCCTCATCGATGGGATCCGCGATCCCGGACTGAGGCTTTGCCTTCTGCGGGATTCCTATCGCCTCGCCGCGGCAGACGGGACCTTCAGCGAGGCCGAGATCGGCGAGTTCTCACACATCGCCCGGGCCCTGGAATCCACAACGGACTGGCAGCCCAGGTGCGGACCATCGCGCTGCAGGAGGCCCGTCTCCACCGAAAGTTCGCCGCCCTGGTTCGGGCCACTCGACGCTGAGCAGGGGCGTCTCCCCGCCATCTCAGGGAGGAGCACCCTTGCGCCCCTGAGGCGTCCCTCGCGCAGGTCGGCGCGGGCCTCGTTCGTCGATCGCCGAACGTGGACAGCGGTCGCCTTTCGGACGCGTCCGCTTCACTGCCCCGGGGCGACTCCGTGAGCGAAACGGGGATCTTCGGCCCCGCACCAGGCTCGTGGCGCCAGGAGACATTTCCCCCACGATTCGCCGGTTTGCGCACCGCTCGGGCAGTCCCTCGGCGAGGAAGGTCGGCGCCGATACGATCAGGCGCATAAGGGTTGTCCCAGGAGCGGGACGACTCGCTCGTGGAGTGTCGGAATGATGGGCCCAACCGCCAAGGACAAAACGCGATTTGCCGTCCGAGTCTCCGGGGTCCTGGTCTCGTTGTTGATGACCGGTTGCGCCGGCGTTGCTCCCCCGGCGCACGGGAGCGGCGCGCCGGAGACCGGGCCGGCCCTGGCCGAAGCACCGGTGGTGAGGGCAGCGCCGGAGACGCCGGCAGCGCCATCGGGTGCGGCAACGCAGCAGCCGGCACCGGACGCCCTCGCGGCCAGTCCACCCGAGGCGCCGCCCAAGAAACCGAGCAACGCTCCGTCCACGGCGCCGGCCGCAAAGCCGGCCACCAAGGCCACTGGCGGCTCCGCGACCGCCGCCGCGATCCCCGCACCGTCCCCGCCTTCCGCCCCGTCCGCGCCCCCGGCATCGGCCGTTTCGCCGCCGAAGCCGCCGGCGGCGCCGCCCCTGGATTTGAAGGCCCTCGTCGCTCGGCTCCGGGAGACCAAGGCGATCGGCATGTTCACGAAGCTCGCCCTCAAGAACCAGGTCGACGATCTGCTGGATCGTTTCCGGGAACACTACGCAAGCCAGGCCAGGGCATCGGTGACCGAGCTGCGGCCTCCCTACGATCGCCTGCTCCTCAAGGTGCTGGCGGCCGTGCAGGACGAGGACCCCGACCTGGCCCGCGCGATCGTGGATTCACGCGAGCCGATCTGGAACATCCTGGCCGATCCGGCCAGGTTCGCCACCATCTGACGGGAGACGCGCCATGAGCAAGCGGACGATGGCCTTGGCCCTGGGAATCGCGCTGGGCGTCTTCTCCCCCGGATCCTCGCGGGCCGCGGAGGACGCTGCGCTCCTGAAGGACATGACCGCGGTGATTGCGCTGCTGGGCCACCCCTGCGGCGAGGTCGTCAGCGTGGTCACGAAGGGTGAGAACGACCACGTCGCCACCTGCAAGGATGGCAATCGCTACCGCGTCTACCTCAATGCCGCGGGGCGGGTCGTCGCGGAGAAGCAGTAGCGCAATCCAGGTGGTCCGGGTCCCTGGCGCGGGCCGCGACCAAGTCCTTCATTTCGCGGCCTCCGTCAGCCGGCCGCAAGCGCCTGGCAACAGCCAGGTGGATTCGGCAGCGGGGGGTGAAGTGCTCGCCCGAGTCCTGATCAAGCCACTCGGTCCGCTATTTGGGCTCACCCACCCTGCCCGCCCAGGAATCCGACGATCGCCTTTACTCCCGTGGACCGCACTGCACGTCGATCGTGCGAACGTCGACGGCCGGAAATTGTCGTTTTCCTATTCGCAGGTGGATCCATTCGGGTATCCGGCAACTCGCCTGGCCCTGGGGATCGGACATCGACACCGTCCACGGACCCACCTGGTTCGATACGCCCTCGGCCCCTGTCCGCAGGTGGTGCGCCCCGTAGATGTCCGCGACCTGCCTGGCAAGCTTTTCCACGTCCGCGGACGGTAGAGGAAACTGCGCAAACCTCTCCTCGATAAAGACTCCGCGCACGATCCGCGCCGAAAGCAGGGGAGCCTGCAGCGCGGGCTCGAAGAACGTCACCGTGAAGTTCTCCGGTGCCTGATGGACGCTTGCCAACAGCGTGACATCACCTGATTCACGTCGCACCTCGACAACCTGGGTCGCGCGAAACTCTTCTGGGAAGGAGTACGGCACCCCGTGTGGCGGGAGCGTGGCGCAACTGGCGAACAACATGGTCGCGCAGAGCGCCCTCACGTCGATCCCACCGTCGGTCTGCGGATCTTCACGAAAAGAGCGAATGCCAGTGACGGTAACGCGCCTGCGATCACTGTGGCGCCGAGCGTCCGTAGGACTGGATGATGCGCGAGGAGCAAGACGCCAAACGTGCCTATGGCCGATAGGCCCGTGAGAAGGATTTTCGAGAGTTCAGTGGGGCCGTGGTCGGTCGATACGGCCAGCGCCGTGTAGTCCATGGCGATGGCGATGACCAATGAGAATCCCATGAAGTGCACCACCGTCATGGGGGACCCGGAAACGCGTGACCAGACGGCGAATCCGACAGCCGCCAGGAGGACCGGTGCGAAGATGTAGAGCATGCGCGTGACACTGCGCTGCAGGAACACCAAGTAGACGGCCATTGCCGCCATCCCTCCCAGGAAGAGGAAGCCTAGCTGCCTCGATAGGTCCGTGAGCAGGCGATCATAGTGCCTCCGTGGGTCGAGAGAGACGAGGCCGCGTTCTGTACCATTCTCCGGGAAGCGCTTGATTCCAACGTGAACGAACTGGAGCCCGCCGGCCTCGCCGGTCCAAAGAACCGGCCCGATTTCGCCCATGAGGGCGAGGTAATCCCATTCGGACAGCTCCCGGCCGGGAGGCACCTCGCTTAGGCGCAGGGACAGGCCAGCAGCAGTCAGCCCCGAGCCGATTCGGTCCCTGGCCTCCTCCCACCCGCCCCGAATCACGGCCAGCGTCGCCGCTTGGCGCTCCTCTGAGACTCTCCTGGAAAGTGGATGCTGGGCGGGATCGAGGAGTCCTTCAGACGCGAGCCGTGCGATTGTTTCCGAGGGGCTTCCCTGAATCGGCGCCGCCACCATCTCGCCTGGCGCCAGGGCGTCTAGCCGGTCCGAGAAGTAATCCACTTCCCTCTTCAGGGCCGCGGACTCCACTCGTAGATCGGCGACCCGCGTCCCCACCTTTGGGACGCCTACCCAGACGAGTCCTGCAACCGCTGCCAGTGCGAAGGCGGCAATCGCTACCGGCGACACCGCCAGCGCCGGAAGGCGGAACTTCCGGAACCGGATGGACCGAACCGTATCTCGATAGGGGACGAGGAAGACCAGGAACGCGAGAAGTCCAGCTATGGACGCGATCGCCATCTGGCGAACAAGGACAGACTTCCCGAAGAGCATCACCACGAACCCGAGCATCGTGGTGCCAATGGCCGACCAGACGCCGAGCAGGGCCTTCGTTCGATGCCTCTCCTCGATCCCTGAGAGGTGTACGAGGGACTCGTTGTTGAACCCTACGAAGGTGGATGTGTAGACGAGAACCACGGCGAATATCTCGGCATAGAAGGCTCGAATCGCTAGCAGCCCCGCCATGTAGGAGACCACGGAGCCGACCGCAACAAGCCAGAGCAAGACCCATCTGCGAGTGAAGAACACGAAGAGGCCGAGGTTCAGAACGAGGGACAGGATGGCGCACACGACCACATCCCGTCGAACGGCCAAATAGTTCTCTAGCGCGAAGAAGTCCCCGCCGATGTAGTGAACCCGAGGAACGAGCCTCTCCAATTCAGCGCGGAGGGCGCCGACCTGCTCGAAATCAAGGGCCTCTGGACTAGCGTACATTCGCGGAGTCGGCTGATACCCGGCACCAGCGGTTCGGGTACCATTGAAGACTCTGGCGAGCACAGGCAGGAAGCCCAGCGGATCGATCTCGACTTGCCGTAGGTACTCCCCTCCTCCAGGTAGCGTCGCCATGGCCGTCGCCTCCAGCACGCGCCTCTCCCCCGCTTCTTTCCCGAGAAGCCGCTCGACCTCCTGTAGCGGCAGCTGAGAGGCGAGCGCGAGCAGGCGCTCTGGGCTTGGGGTGGCCATCAACGGGACCTCTCGGTAGCCGGCGCCCTCGAGTGCCTTGTCGAGCACGTCCTGCTCATGTGCGCTCAGATCGCGTGCCTCGACGAATAGTTTGCCGCGGTATGGGCTCCTGGCCTGATAGTCCTCGAAGAGTTTGCGGGACACGGGATCGGAGGCGACGAGCGAACGCACGGGGTCATCCAGAAGGCGAAACGAGCGCTCCACCGCCCACGAAAGGAGCGCGATGACCAAGCCAACGAGGAGGTGTCGCTTCACCGCGTTCGCTCGACCTTCAGGAATTCGAGTCGAGTCTTCTCGGTGGCGGTCGAGAACTCGACGAGTTGGATCTCGTCGTCAGCGTCGAACGTGAGCCGTATGTGCTCGAAAGCTGAACCCGTCGACGCGCGGGGGCGGCCATCCAAGGCTCGCTCCTGCCAGGTGAGTTCGAATTCCTTCTCTATGCTGGGGAGGTCAAAGGCGACGAGTGCTCTCAGGAACTTGAGGAGGGCAGCGACTCGCGGGTCCCTCGCTGCAGCTCCGAGATCCCGCCCGTCCGTCCCGGGTCCTGTTACCCGTACCCGGTCTCCCTCCACGACTACACTCGCCCTGACGGGCTCCGTCGTCTCCCACTCGATTCGCGATGGCGTCCAATGCAGCTTGACGTGGCTCGTGAGGGGGCGTGCCCAGAAGCGACCCTCCTTCACCTGAACGATGTCCGCCTCGAGGGTCTTCACTCCGGAGTGTCGTTGCCGGAGTCGATCCGCAGTCGGCGCGGGCTGGGCCGCTACCAGGAGAGCGACGATGAGGGCGGCTCCGAGCATCAATCCCTCCCGGGCGGACCGACGTTGGCACGGAGCCGTTCGAGTACCTCGCTTGGCGTGGCGAGGCAGAGTTCACCCGCTTCGGAGAGTGTGACGATGCTCGTCCGTGCGAATGCGCGGCGATCACCCCCGGACGCCAGGGTCAGGTCGTACGCCATGTCGATCCGGTTCTCGTCCTCGGTGACCCAGCACGTTACCCGTAACCGATCGCCATAGCGGAGCGGCGCGAGGTGTCGCACGTTTGTCTCTGCCACCATGAAGAGGTATCCCAGCTCCTGCATGTCGGCGAGATCGAGATTCTGCCGCCTCAGGTACGCCCCCTGAGCGGCCTCAAGATATTCGATGTATCGGCCGTGCCACACCACGCGCAGGTAGTCCACGTGATGAAAGGGAATACGAATCTCGACAACCTCTGCCGATGCCGGTGGAACGGGATAGCGAGTCACTGCTCCCCCGGCATGCAATGAGGAATCTCGCCGCGCGCTACTCGTTCAAGGAGCCCCTGGATGTCCACGTCCATGGCCCTGTCCTCCTCCACGCCCGGAATGCTGAGGCGTACCGCAGCCACTACCTCCTGGGTCCGCGGCCGGCACGTATCGACGCGTCGGATGTCAGCGGCCTGGCAGCACGCGAGCAGGTGGATGGCAGCCACCCGTTCGCAGAGCTCAAGCACGCGGACCGCGTCGCGCGCGGCGATGGTCCCCATCGAGACCTTGTCCTGGTTGTGGCACTCGGTTGAGCGGCTGAAGGACGCTGCCGGCATTGTCAGCTTGAGCGCCTCGGCGGTCAGAGCGGACGCACTGATCTGCATCGCCTTGAATCCGTGATGCGTCATCCGCTCGCGACCGCCGCCACGAACCAGGTTTGCCGGAAGACCGTTGCTGGTGGTGGGCAGACATAGCAGGGCCAACTGCCGGTCGAGCAGGTCCGCGATGCTGGCGACGGCGCTCTTCAGCCCGTCCATGGCAAACGCAACGTGGCCGCCGTAGAAGTTTCCGCCGTGCAGTACGTCGCCGGTGTCAGGATCGATGAGCGGGTTGTCGTTGGCGCCGTTCACCTCGATCTCCAGCGTCTGCCGGATTGACGGAAGCGCGTCGAGGAGCACGCCGATGACGTGTGGCGCGCAGCGGATCGAGTAGCGGTCCTGCACGCGCGCGCCCTCGGGGCCGCTGTCCCGGCCCCGTAGCGAGGTGCTCCCGGATCCAGCGTTGCGCACAGCGCCTGGCCGGGGTGGGGCTTCCACGCGAAGATGCGCGCGTCGAAGTGGCCCGGCTCGCCCCGCATCACGTCGCTTGCCATGGCTGTGAGTGTGGCGGAGAGCGCGCGCCAGCCGGCGCGCCCGATCGAAGGCCAGGCACCCCAGCGCGGTCATCACGCTCGTCCCGTTCATGAGGGCCAGGCTCTCCTTGGGGCGAGGCGCAGCGGGGCGAGCCCGACCTGGGCCAGCGCCTCGGCGGCCGGCATCTCCACGCCTCTGAATCGGACGCGGCGCTCCCCGGCCACGACGGCGGCGAGGTAAGAGAGCGGGTGAGGTCGCCGCTCGCGCCGACCGATCCTTCTTCGGGAATCACGGGGACGATGCGGTGGCGAAGGAGCGCGCAGAGTCGCTCCAGGAGTTCCACGCGAACGCCAGAGTGGCCGCATGCGAGCGTGGCGAGCCGAACCGCCACGACCGCCGCGGCCTGCGTCCTCAGGAAGTGGCGCGCCGGTGCCGCAACCGTGGAACCGGACCAGGTTGATCGCCATGGCCGCTGCGAGTTCGGGGGCGATGTCGTTCTCGCAGGAGTCGCCGAATCCGGTCGTGACCCCGTAGACCACTGTCCCCGCCCTCCACGATGCGGGCTACGTGCGCAGCCGAGGCTTCGATGCGGCGCCGAAAGGCCGGATCCTCCTCGAGTACGGGGACCACGTTCCCCCGTCCGAGACGGACGACATCCTCGACCGACAAGGGCGCTCCACCGGCTGTACGAACGGGAAGGGGCTGGCCTGTCATGGCTTGGCGCTCCAGAAATCGTAGAAGTTGAACCAATTGAATGGAGCTTGTCGGCATCGCCGCTCGAGACGGCAGGCGTAGTCTTGGGCATAGCGGGCCAGAGCCCTTGCCCGGTCGCCGCGCGGAAGCTCGATGCTTTCGGCGAACGGCTCGCACGAGATCTCGTAGACGTTGGGCTCCCGGTAGACGGCGAACGCCAAGTAGACCGGGCAGCGAAGCACCGCAGCCAGCAGGTAGGGCCCGGAGGGGAAGCGGCCCGGCCGCCCAGGAAGGCAACCTCCACCGCCCGGCGTCGGAGCCCACCCGGTCTCCCATCGTGGCCACGATCCCCCCGCGGGTACACGTTGTTCCACTGGGAGGACGAACCTAGGCCAGTCCTCGATCGGGATCAGATCGGCATCAACAAGCGGGTTGATGCGGCGCAACGCCTCGGCGAAGATCCGGGCGTTGCGGAAATCGCCTATCGCGGAGACCCGGACGCCTCGCAGCGAAGAGCAGCCGCGCATCGCGTCATAGCTGCCCAGGTGCGACAGCAAGAGGATGGCGCCATTGCCGGAACGAGCGGCCGCGAGGATATGCTCCTCTCCAGCCGACGACATTCGGAACGGGGCGAAGTCGCCCCGCACCAAGAAGAGCCGGTCGAGCGCGACACGGGCAAAGGTAAGCACGTGTCGGTACACGTCCGTAGGCCCACGGGCCGGGCAAGCACGCGCCGAAGGTAGTCCCGGGACGCTCGCCGAACGCCGGAGTGAAGGGCCACGAACCACGCGGCGACAATCGGAAGCACGAGGCGCGCAACGGCCTGCCCAAGCTCGTGGCCATCGCCACGAGAAGGCGATGCCAGCTCCCCCGCCCTTCTCCCCGACGTCTTGCCAACGGCGCGTCACGTGGGACCCAGCCCCCGCAGCGTGACCACCCGCAGGAGGGCCAGCGTGACGAGGCGCGTGTGCGCCCAGATGATTCGGACGTTGTCTCGGAACATCCGGAAGTGGGAAACGCCCCCCTCCTCGGGGGACAGGTACCGGACCCGGGTCGGCAAGTTCACCACTCGGGAACCGTCCCATACCATGCGGACGGCGATCTCAGGATCGAACTCCATTCGTTCCCCCTTGGCCCCGGCCCGGAGCGCGGCCTCCACCGGGTAGACCCGAAAGCCGCAGAGCGGATCGGCGATGACGCGGCCACCGGTCTCCAGCGTCGTCCAGAAGATGCTGACCTTCCGCCCTCGGCGACGGACGCCTGGCGCCGACGCGTCGAAGACCGGACAGCCCAGGATCAGGGCGTCGGGTGCCTCGCGCGACGCCGCCAGGAAGCGCGGGACGTCAGCCAGGTCGTGCTGGCCATCGGCGTCGACCTGAAGGGCATGAGTGAAGCCGAACTCCCGGGCCGCGGCCAGCCCGGTCTTCACCGCGGCGCCCTTGCCACGATTCCGTTCGTGGCGCCGGACGACCGCCAGCCCGCGACTTTCGCGATCCCGGGACGGCGCGGCCTTCCTCGGCACTTCCGTCGTCCACGACCATGACGCCTCGAGGCACGGGCGAGCAGCTCCACCACCCGCGCCACCGTCCGTGGGTTGTCGTAGGTTGGGACGACGGCGCAGACGCGGAAGCTCACCCCGCCGCCCCGAAGTCGACAGCCAGCCGGAGGCACAGCGCTCCCGCCGCAGGCAATCTCGAACTCCAGCTTGCGCCGCCCCCGGACGGGCGGGCGATCCGCACGGACAGGATCTCCCCGGGGCCGATCTCCGCTGGAACTTGAGGCGCCGGACGCGGACCGGCCGGCCAGGTCCGGCCAGCGCCGCCGGGCCGGACGCAGCACGAGCTCGGCGAGCTGGACCACGCCCGGGAGCAGGGGAACCCGTCGAAGTGCCCCTCGAACCAGCGCGCCGCGCTGCCCACCCGGTGCTCGAGGACGAGGACGTCCGGCTCGGGCCCGAACGAGGGCCAGGAGCCGCGTCCCTCGGGATCTTCCCGGTGGCCTCCCGCGGGAGCGCCTCGACCACGCGGATGCGGCGCGGCACGGTCACCGGGTCGAGCCACCCGAGGAGCGCCGCGCGGACTGGCTCTCGTCGAGCCCGGGCGCGCCACCGCCGCCCGGATCTCCGTCTCCCGCGCATCCCGGGCGCCGGGCACGCGACCACAGCCGCCTCGCGCACCCCGGGGACGGCGAGCAGCCGCGCCTCCACCTCGGCCAGCGCCACGCGTTTCCCCGCCACCTTGACCACGCCGTCAGCGCGCCCGAGGAGCCGGAACCCGCCGGGTTCGCAGAGACGCCTGTCGCCCGCGACGAACGGGCGCGCCGCGCCGGCGGCAAGGAAGGGGGAATCCACCACGCAAGCCTCCCCTCCCCGGCCACGGCAACCGTCACTCCGGGGAACGGACCCAGGACCCGTCGGCCCCGTCGCGCTGCGCCACCCCGCCCGTCTCGGTGGACCCGTAGACCTCGGTCACGGCGAGGCCGAGCCGGTCGCAGTTCCGCGCGCACGTCGGCCGGAAGCTCCGCGCCGGAGGAGAAGGCACGGCTCAACCGCGGGAGGGAATCCAGCACCAGAAGCCCCCGGAGGTGGGCAGGCGCTCACGAGATGCGTCGCACCGCCGTCCCGCGGTGGCCACCGCCTCGGCGTGGAGCGGGATCTCCCGGCCGAACGCCCCCCCGGCGGCGAGCGGTGAGAGCACGCCGAAAAGGAGCCCGTAGATGTGGTGCGACGGCACGGTCGCCACGAACGACATCCAGACCGAAATCGCGAAGGCACGCGGGAGGAGCAGAGCCTCGCCCAGGAGTTGTCCGGCGCTCTTCCGAAGCGGCAGCGGCGCCCCGGTCGACCCGACGTCCAGAGGGTGACGAGGTGATGTCCTGATTCACCTCCGGCAGTCTCGAGAGAACCTGGCGACCGCAGACCGAGCATCGATCGGACGTCGACGCCGACGCCGGCGCCCGTCGTGATCGTGGAGCAGAACCGCCGTGGGGCGAGGCTTGCTACGGCGCGAACCGCATCTCCTGCCCGTTGGGAGGCAGCGCCACTGCGCGCCCCGCCGACCAAGCACCGAGGAGCGCCACGGTGAGCAGGTAGCGGTCCGCACAAGCCACTGCCACCTCTCCCGCGCGCATGGTCCGGAGTGCGAGCTGAAGCGCGGGCCACGTCGGCGAGCAGCTCCTCTGCGAGGCGCGTCCCCGCGGCTCCGATGGCTACTGGGGCTCTGCGGTCGTGCAGCGACCAGGGTCCGGATCACGGACGCGTCCCTCGGGAGACCACGTGCGCGATGACTCGATCCACAGGTCCATTGCCAAGCCGCCCGAACCGAACCCTTCGGACGATGTACTCGCCGGCAAATAGACCTCCGATTGCGACGTAGGCAAGTACGCCACAGTAGAGGGCCCACGTCTCCCTTGTGCCAGCCAGCGCCAATGTCGTCGCGACCACTGCATTCAGCGAGAAGAACCCGCACCAGACCCACGTCACTGTCCGGCAGTACTCTACCTCCGCGGCATTCAGCGAATCCTCCTGGAGTCGTGCAAACCTCTCGACGAGGGGCACTCCTCGTAGCGAGCTGCCAAACGCGACAGCAGAGCGACGCTGACCATGACCGGCCAAGCAAGCAGGATCCGGTCGTCATCGACGACCGCTGCGGCGGCGGCACGACAAGCCGCACCCGTGGCCGACCACAGAGCTCTTCGCGACTGCACCCCGCCCAGCAGTGCAACGACAACCCCGGGCATGAGCAGAACCAATATGGCAACGGCGACCCTCTGCGGGCCGGCGACGCGGGCTCCAACCACGACCAAGAGCGGCCACGCCAGCATCGTCGCGAGGTGGATCGCCTTCCCAGCCCACTGGACAGGGCTCGAACCGCCGCCTCCGGAGCGGGACGCCGAGTGGCTCATGCCCAGTCTCAAGAATCCACCATGTGTTCCCAGAGCGGCCCCGTGCGGCCCCTGGCGTGCATTGCCTCGATTACCCTTCCAGCACGGCTACTCCCATCCCCAATCACCCATGACGGCCTCGTCGCGGCGTGTTCACGGACAAGCCGTTCAATTCGATCGAGACCGATTCCGTCCGGGCGGTAGTAGACCGGTTCTAGGAGCGGGTCATCCTCGGCAATCTGGCCTTCACGAACTGCCGTCTCGTGAAGCTCTGTCCCCGGGTAGATGCGCATTCCGCAGAACACGAACCACGCCGCGTCCCTCCAGTCGGTCAGCGCCGGCCAACGTCTCCTCGACCGTTTCCAAGGTCTCGCCCGGCCCTCCCAGGAGGAGGAAGTGGGCTACGTGGAGACCCGCGCTCACGGCCGAGGCGTGGGCGCGGGCAACATCTTCCCTCCGGAACGACTTCCGGATCCGCGCGAGCATCGGGTCGGAGAGTGACTCCGTCCCGAACTCCACGTGAGATAGGCCGGCTTCGGCGAGGCGCTCGAAGAAGTGATCGGGCAGGCGGCGTCGGTGCCAGGAAGGCGCTCCACGGGACGGTCACTCCAGCTCGGCGGAACGCATCCCCGACTGCCAGCGCATGGCCGAACGAACTGTTGAACACAGAATCGGCAACGGCGATGAACCGCGCTCCAGCGTCCTGCAGTCTTCGGGCGACGGCGCCAACATCAGCCTCCGCTGGGCGAATGCGGCTCCCTTCCAGACCGGGATAGGTGCAGTAGGTGCACTGGAAGGCGCACCCGCGCTGCGTTTGTATGTTGAGGATGCCGCCGTGGCCGAGGTACCAGCCCAGGTCGGGATTCATGCCCGGCGGTGCGGGGCACGTCGACCCTGAGGCTCGTGCCGGTTCCGGCAGCGGGTCCCCGCTCGTGACCACGCCAGGCAGGCCGCTTGGACTGGCCTTCGCCTCCAGTGCGTCGAAGAGCGGGCCGCATGCCTCACCATCTCCGATAAAACCGAAATCGGCACCAGTCACGTCCAACAGTGCCTTCGGGGAAGAGGGCGTAGCCCGCCCCGCCGATCACAATCGGCGCCCGGGTGGCGGAACGGATGGCGGCTACGGCAAGCCGTGCATCGCCGGCAAACCCCTGGATGGCAGTCGAGTCGGTGTTGTCGACATTCCGAATGGTCACACCCACGGCATCCGGTGGTAGTCACGCACCGCGTCCTCGATCGCTCCGTCCCCGGGGTTCCTTCGGGCAAAGGTCGACGATTCGAACGTCATGGCGCGGCGATGAGCGCCGCGGCTACGTGACTCAGCCCGAGTGGGTAGACGGGATAGGGGTACCGGAGCCGGTTGATGGAGGCGAGGAGGACTCTCACGGGCGCTTTGGGAAGCCTTTCTTGCTGGACTTGGTCTTCTTGATGAGGAGCCGAAGTGACACTAACCGTGCAATTCTCACGGCGCGGGCGCCGGCGTCCCGCTCTCGACGGCTAGGAGACCGCACCCAGATCTGGGCGCTCATCCTGTCAGGTCGCAGTTGCTCCACTGCGCTGAACGAACTCCGCCAGCGCCCGGACGCTGAAGAAGATCTTCCGGTTTTCAGCGTCGTTGGCCTCGATTTTCACGCCGTAACGTTTGCGCAGGGCCATCGCGAGCTCGAGTGCATCGATGGAATCGAGTCCGAGCCCCGTGCCGAAGAGAGGAGCATCACTCTGGATCGTCTCCGGAGAAACCCCCTCCAGGTTGAGGCTTCGTACAATGAGTTCTTTGATCTGCCTTTCCAGTTCATCCATGTCAGCCTCAGTTTGCAATGTTTGAGAGCGGGGCCGGCGCGGTTCTCGACTGCGCCTCGACAATTGGCCTGGCCTCGCGAAGAAAGCCGACGTACGCATTCCGCAGAGACTCCATCGTCGGACCCGACTCTCCACAGGGAAGGGCCGTGAGCGTCATGACAGGAGTCACTGCAGGGACCGCGTACCACGCCTGGCCTCGCTTGAGAGTGGGCGGCTCACACGTCAGGACGAGGGGAACGAGAGGCACGCCCGCGCGGCGCGCGATGGTTGTTGCGCCTCGTTTGAACGCACCGAGCCCGCGCTCCGGTGATTCTCGTGCCCTCCGGGAAGATGAGCACCGGGACCCCTTCCGCGAGCCGCTTCAAGCACGTCCTCGTCGTGATGGCGCCAGCGACGGGGGATCCCCCTCCCGATTCCACGTATCCGCAAAGATGCACCACGCGTCCGAGTAGAGAGAATCGGAACATGGACGACTTCACGACGAATGTGATGTCCGGGAGGGCCGATACGATCGCTGTCACATCGAGCAATGTCGGGTGGTTCGCGACGATGACGCAGGCCCCGGCCGGCAGATCAAGCCCTGCGCACCGAGGGTCGTAGTCCAGCACGCGACCGACTCGAAGTATGTGGTGAAAGAGGACAAAGGATCGGCGGATGATCCGCCTGCATCGCCGAGCACGCGTGAGGCTGGGCCGGGACACCACCACGATAATCGGAAATACCACCCATCCGAGAACTGCCGCGCCCGTGAAGAAGAGGGCGTAGGCGAACCCCGTTGAAGCAACTCGGAGAGTCTGGCGGAGGGCGTGCCGCATCAGATCACGACCACCATGGCCATGGCCATACCCCTGCCGTGAGAGATGGAAAGGTGAGCCTTGGTTCCACCTGTACGCCGAAGCGCCGCTTCCGCTGAGGGCCCCAAGCGAAACTCGCAGACACGGTTGTCCGTCGCCACTACCTCGATCTCAGGAAGGGGCACTCCATCCATTATCCCAATACCGATCGCCTTCAGGAACGCCTCCTTGGCCGCAAACTTCCCTGCAAAGGATCGCTCCGGCACGGACAGGGATTCCCCGTGGATCCGCTCGGCATCACTGAAGACGAACCCCGCGAAGTTCTCTGACCGAGCCAGGCGCTGCGCGATGTCTCCTGTCCCCACGATGTCTGTTCCGATGCCTAGCATGGAACCCGGAGCGTACGCCCCATATGGGTCCCAGGGCAAACGCCGTTCGGGTCAGATGCGCCGGCCAAGGGCCCAGAATTTAGCATTTTTTCGGCGCGCCAACGGTTGACGTGGGCGTAGGGCGCGTGTATCTGCCCCGTACATGGCCGGATCCCGAGCCGGCGCCTTTCCGGTTACTGCATACAGCGTTGGGAATGCCCTGGGGGCCGGCACCCGAGAGGTGCTGCGTCGCTTGGAGAAGGGCGAGTCGGGACTGCGCCGTTCCAGTACCGACCTTGCCGACGCCTCACCGCTCGGTGAGTTCGCTGGGCAACTCGACGCTCCCCCGCCATCACTGAACCGGTTTGACAGCCGCCTCGTGCGGATGTCGCTCACGGTCCTGGACGAAATCGCTCCCGCCGTGAGTCGCGCCGTCGCACGATGGGGAAAGGACCGGGTCGCCGTCGTCGTGGGCACCAGCACGGGAGGCATCCGCGAGTCGGAACACTCCTACGCACTGTGGGTACAAGACAGGGTGATTCCCCTGCCAGGTTTTGACCTTGTGAATCGGCATTCGTTTCGCGGGGTACTGGAAGCCACCCGCCAACGCCTTGGACTCCACGGGCCAGCCTACGTCGTCTCAACTGCCTGCTCGTCCAGCGCAGCCGCCATCGCGGCCGCGCGACGCCTGCTACGGACGGGTCGAGCCGATGCCGTGCTATGCGGCGGTGCAGACGTGTGCTGTCTGACAACGCTCCGTGGTTTCCGCAGCCTGGGCGCCATCTCGCCGTCCGGCTGCCGTCCGTTCTCCGCCAACCGCGATGGGCTGAGCCTTGGCGAAGGAGCCGCCTTCCTCCTGCTTGAGAAAGACGGAGACGGGCCAGCCTGGCTTCTGGGCGCGGGTGAGAGTTCCGATGCGCACCACATGAGCCATCCTCACCCCGAGGGACTCGGCGCCCGCATGGCCATGCATTCGGCGCTGAAGCAGGCCCGTCTGGACGCAGGGGCGATTGATCTCGTCAACGCACACGGTACCGGTACTGTTGCGAACGATGCCGTGGAGGCTTCAGCAATCCTCACGGCGCTGGGCTCGAGCGTTCCCGTCTGCTCGACGAAGGGATATACCGGTCACCTTCTAGGCGCTGCTGGGGCGACCGAAGCCGTATTTGGAATCGCATCCATCGAGCGCGGCTTCATCCCGGCAAGCCTAGGAGCGAACCCGGTCGATCCTGCAGTCAAGGTGAACATCGTGTCGGAGCCGGTTCGCCGTAGAGTTCGCTCGGTTCTCAGCAACTCCTTCGCCTTTGGCGGCGCCAACGTCAGCCTTCTTCTGGGAAGCGCACCGTGAGCCGCGCCTCCGTCCTCGGCCTAGGCTTCTGGTCGCCAGACTATGCCGACTTGCCAGCTCTCTTGACCGGGATCGCCTCGCCATCAGAGCCTCCGGTCGCCAGCCTTCTGCCGCCCGCGCTTCGCCGCCGAGCAGGACACCTTTCCCGGATGACGGCGGAGGTAGTCGCCCAGGCCGCCGGACGGGCCGATCTAACTCAGACTCCAGTGGTCTATGGCTCGGTACTCGGCGAGACCAACGTCGCCGTTCAGATGATGGGCTCCTTCATGGACGGCGAGGGACTTCCATCCCCGACAGCCTTCCACAACAGCGTGCACAATACCCCCGTTGGCTACCTTTCCATCGCGGTGGGTTGCCATGAGATGTCACCGGCGATAGCCGCGGGACCTGATACAAGCGCCATGGCCTTCGAGGAAGGGCTCTGCCTCCTGGCAGATCACTGCGACGACGTCCTCGTGGTCTTGGCTGACGAGCAGGTTCCGGCGCCGTTTACACCATCCAGGTCCTTCCCGGCAGCGGCAGCGGCTTTCCATCTCTGCTCTGGCGCCCGACCCGGGGCCCTGGCATGGCTGGATCAGGTCGGGCTCGGAGACGGAAGTGGACTGGTGCTCCCTGGTGGGCTCGAAGGACACCCTTGTGCTCCTGGCTTCCGGCTTCTGATCGCCATTGCCTCTCGAACCACCGGATCCGTTTCCCTCGCTGGACAGGGCGGACGCGCGTGGTCATTGAATATCGAGGTCCCGCCATAGACACCTTTCCCCCCGTGGCCTCCCTGCTCCCGCACTCCGGGCCGGCCGTGCTCCTTGACGAGGTCGTTTCCGCGAATGAGGACAGCGTCACCTGCCGCCTACGCGTACGCGCCGACATGCCCACCGTTGCGGAGGAGCGTGTTCCCGCCGCCGTGGTCATCGAGTACATGGCTCAAGCCATTGGCGTCCTTGGCGGACTTCGCGCGATCCGGAACGGCGAGCACCCGCGCATCGGGTATCTCCTGGGCGCGCGCGAACTCACCTTGGACACGGACTGGCTTGCCGTGGGAGACGTGATCGAGATCGCGGCTCGTAGGGTATTCAGTGACGGCACCCTCAGCAGCTTCGAGTGCACCGCCTCGAGGGCGGGCACCCGCATCGCGGCAGGTGACGTCAAGGTCTACCTCTCGCAGCAGGAGGCGCCTCCCAAATGAAGCCCTGGGCGCTCGTCACTGGAGCCAGTCGCGGGATCGGCGCCGCAATCGCCTCCGCGCTCGCTCGCGCAGGCCATCCCGTCCTACTGAACTATCGGTCACGTACCGATGCGGCCAAGGGTGTTCAGGAGGCGATTCGCATGTCAGGCGGGCGGGCGGAGTTGCTTCCTTTCGACGTCTCTGACGCCGCGAGCGTCACGGCTGCACTTCAGCCTTGGCTGGTGGACGACGCGCCTCCCATTGGCGTCGTCGTCAACAACGCAGGAGTGGCGCTCGATGCCGCTTTCCCGGCGCTGGAGCCCCTGGCCTGGCAGACCGTGACGCGTACCACTCTCGACGGCTTCTACAACGTGACCCGCCCGCTCGTGATGCCTATGGTCCGTCGGCGCTGGGGCCGGATCGTCAACATCTCGTCGATTTCGGGCACGATTGGGAACCGAGGCCAGGTCAATTACTCAGCCGCGAAGGCCGGGCTCATCGGCGCTACCCGCGCGCTGTCGCGCGAACTGGCGCACCGTGGTGTCACGGTCAACGCCGTGGCTCCGGGACTCATCGAGACCGACATGATCGCGGAGGCCCCGTTGGAGGAGATGCTGAAGCACGTACCGATGCGTCGCCTTGGGCAGCCGAGTGAGGTGGCCTCGCTTGTTGCCTACCTGGTCGGCGACGAGGCCGCCTACATCACGGGCCAAGTCATAGGAATCAATGGCGGGCTTGGTTGAGAAGGGCCAGGTGCTCGCGTTACTTCGTGAGTTCAGCGCGTATGGCACCCACGAGCTTACGCGCCCAATCGTTATAGTACGGGTGGATCACGGGCACGCCGTTGTCGATGCCGTACTTCATGTTGATGCTGCTCATGTACACCACCGAGTACTTTTCCGGGCCGTACGTGATGTTCGCCACGACGGTGTGCTTGTTGCGCACCACCAAGGTAGCGACGAACTTCTGATCGCCGGCCGGGACCAAGGTCCAGCCCATGGACGCCGCTGCGCGGATGATGGCGTCCCTGACCTGGGCGTTCGAGAAAGTCTTGTCTCCCGTCGTGAGGATCGCTTCGTCCTTGAAGTCGACGACAGGAACCGGGCTTCGCCCAAGTGCGGGAGTCGCGAGGACGACGAGGAACAGCGCGATGATGAATTGTCGATGGGCCAAGGTCAGCTCCAGGGTCGCTCGTGACCGGCGGCGTTAGTTGTACGTCGCGGAGAACGCAATCCCGCCACCAAATGTCGACCAGGTCGGAGGATTGATCCCCTCATCCACATTCAACGAGAAGAGGAACTGACCAGCGAGCCCAAGGCCCCAGTGGCTCCCGACCCACCACTCCTTGCCGAGAGCAATCTTCCCCCCAAAGCCCGCCTTCGTGTTCGCACTTGTTCCGTTGTAGGTAAGGCTCACGACCGTGACACCTGGCGTCAGGGAGAGATACACGTTCGCGGGCATGAAGTAGTAAGTGAAGTTGGGACCAAACCCAATGAGACTGGCGCTCGAAGAAAGGGTTCCCGTCACGCCGTTTCGCGTCACGCTGGGTGACAGCATCACGCCACCCCAGAAGTCCCCGGCCACGATCACGTTCTCGGCGACCGCCCCTCCGATCGCGATCCCAAACTGGCTCGAAGCTCCACTGATGGACGCGCTGATCCCCCCCTGGGACGCCGACGAACCCGCGTAGCCGAATCCGCCATCCATACGAAGGAAGAAGCCCTTGTGCCGGTGGGCATTGGATTCTGGAACCGGGGTCACCTGAGGAACCTGCGCTGGTGCCGCCGGTGCCGTCCCGGCAACAACTCCGCCAGCGGCTGCCGCCCCTGCGCCGACTGCGCCACCAGCCGCGCCACCAGAATTCGTCAGCGTCAGCGACCGCTCCTCCACGTAGCCGACCGAATCGTCCTTGAGCCGAACTCGGCGAAAGCCGTTGACCGAGTCCTCCGAAACGGAAACCTTCGTGCCCTCCTTCAACTCTCCGACAACCCACCCAGACGTGCTGGCCGTCGAGTATATCTTCGCCTCGAATGTCTTCACGACTGCCGGTTCTGCTGCCGCAATCGTCGGCAGGCCGGCGGCGAGCAAGATGAGCACGAGGACATTGCGCATGGATGACCCTTCAGCGGAGCATATGCTTCGCTGCCTTGTTAGCGGAAAGTGACGTTTACGGAGGGTACCACCTGTCACGGACTTCACCGCGTCCCTGATGAGGCTGGGTACAGGACGTCGACCTCACAGGTCCGCCGGGGGCTGTCACCTTTGACGGTGGCCATCGTCTACGCATGGCACCGTCCTCTGCACGAGTGCGTAGGTAGGTCCTTGGCACCGTAGCGTACGGGCGGGACGCTATCGGCTGCGACACTCTGGTTGCGCCATCCCTCGGCCTTCGGCATCTTTGTTTGGTGATGACGCTCCGGGAGTGGCTCTCAGCGGGTCCCTACACGCTGGCCATGTCGTCGGGCTTCTTCGGCTTCTTCGCTCATGCCGGCTTCTTGTCGGTCCTAGAGGAGGAGCAACTCCTTCCCGCGCGCATCTGCGGATCGAGCGCTGGTGCGCTTGTCGGTGGTCTGTGGGCCGCCGGGCTTCCGTCGGACGGTATTCGGGACGAACTGCTGGGACTGCGCCGCGAGCACTTCTGGGACGTCCGACTCGGTCTCGGCCTGCTTCGGGGTGCGAAGTTCCGAGAACGGATTGAAGCGCTCGCCCCGGCCAAGACCTTTGAGGCGTGCCGCGTCCCCTTCGCTGCATCCGTGTTCGACATCCGTGCACTACGGACAGTGGTCCTGCGCAGCGGCCCCCTTGCCCCCGCCATTCATGCGTCGTGCGCGGCTCCCGTGCTGTTCCAACCGGTTCGCATCGGCGGCAGGGACTACCTCGATGGCGGCCTACTCGACCGGCCCGGCCTCGCGGGCGCTGGGCAGGGGGAGCGGATCCTTTACCACCACCTCACTTCGCGGTCGCCGTGGCGCCGGAGGAACAGCCCAGCGTTGCGGATCCCCGCCCGTCCGCTACTGCGTGCGATTGCGCTCGGCGGCATCCCGCGACTTGGGCCATTTCGGCTAGAACTTGGCCGTGAGGCCATGGAGCGTGCGGCAGAGGGAACGCGAATGGACTTGGGACGCCCAGTAGAGTGACGGAGAGCAGGCCGCCATCGTCCCCACGGCTTTGGGTACCGGTCAAGGAACTTGGTACCTTGGTGCCACTCGCGGGTCCTACGACTCTCAATGGGCCTCAAGTCGACGCCGTTCGTGCGAATCGCCCGGTTCAAGGGCATCTATCAACCGTCAACGGCCTCTAACGACCTTCGCATCTCCTCCCCTGCCCGTTTTCGATTCCCGGCGCCTCCACTTAAACCCCAGGCAACCCCTGGGGTTTCTTTTTGGGACCGTGGGGATTCCTGCCCTGCGCTTGTGGGCGTGCCTACACGCTACGCGGTCCGTCCGGTTTGGCGGCGGTCGGTTGGCGAGGTTCAGGGACGCACGAGTGAACCCGACGCGAGGAACATCCATCCGAAGAAGAACTCGCGGATCGTGAGCGAATGGAGGCTTGCAGCCACCAAGGTCCAGGGCTCGTCCGTTGGCATCGGCGTCGTCTCGAACGAGAGCCTGGGAACGAAGGACCGCAGCAGGGGGTTCAGGACCCATCCCGACCTGCGGCGCGAGGTCTTCGCCCCGAAGAACACCACTCGGGCAGAAGGCTTGAGGCGTGGAAGCAGGTTGTCGAGGGCCGCTCGCGACGCGTAGACGTCCGGCGCCGCGAACATGAGCAAGCCGTCGAACTCTCCCTCGAGCGAAACCGACCGGGCATCGGCCTCCACGATCCGGACGTTCTGCCACTGGTGCCGCTCCACTCGCAGCCTGGCGTTGATCGCGATGTCCGGGCTGATTTCGATTCCCACCACCTCGCCCGACGGGCCCACGGCATCGACGAGATACGGAAGACTTCCTCCTGGTCCACATCCCGCGTCGAGGACACGGGCGCCGGGAGCCAGGTCGAGCAGCGCCACGGCCTGCTCCCTCAGCGGCTTGATGAACGCAAAGTCAAAGTCCGGCCACGGCCTGATGAAGCGAACCAGTTGACGTGCGTAGATCGGTGTGAGGTCCTTGCTATCCACTTCGCCCTCTTGCAGTGCGGCTCCCCGATGACAGGACGTGCGCTTTCCTCGCCTCACTCAGGGTAGCAGTTCCGACGACCGCCTGGTGCGGTCGCGGTCCCGCCCGCGCGTGATCTCGGACGGCTATGCCCTATCGCGCGCGCTCTCGAACCGCGTGGGGACGCGACTGCAGACCAAGTAGCGCTTCAAAGTGGACGCAGTGCCTGAGAAAGGCTGACCAGGTTCTTACCAATCGCGTTGGCCTCCGCTTCCTCATAGTTCTTTCGCTGATCGTATCGGCCCGTGGCCATGGAGAAGCTGAATCCGATGATCAAGCCGAGAAGTGTGAGCGAGGCGGCCAGGATGAGGCCGAAATGCTCACGCAACCCGGCATCCAGGCCCCCGCGTCCCCGCAAGAAGTAGCTCCCTACGAGCTCCGAGAACCAGAGCAGCAGGAAGGTGAGCGCGAAGACGAGAAGCGGGTAGTCCGTCACGGTCGTCATGGCGGCAAGACTCCTCACGCAGTTCCAACCCCGCTTCCTGACCCCTCGGACGTCATCCGTCCTTGGCGTGCTCCCCGCCTACGCCATCGGGACCGTTGCGATGTTCTGGGTCATCGAGCGGGCCGCCGCGTTCTGAGCCCCGCTACTTGGCGGCGTGAGCCTCCATGGCCCTCTGGATCTGCGCCTTCACCGCCTCCATGTTGAAGCTGGCGCCCTTCTGCATCGGCGGGAACTCGATGGCGCTCATGGCGACCTTGGCCACCTCCTGCTGCACGAACTGGAAGCGCCAGAACTCGTAGAGCGAACCAGTTGTAGTAGGCGAGCGAGCCCGAGCTGCCGTTGTAGATGCCGGTTCGCTCGAAGGGGTCGAGGCGCAGGTTCGTGAGCACGGGCCAGTCGAGCTTGACGGTCCCGCCCAGCCAGCCTTGGGGCTGATCGGTGAAGCGGTACTTGAAGTCGTCGATGCGCACGGCCGAGAGCGTGCTCTCGGTGAAATAGAGGATCTCGTGGCGGGCCGAGGGTCCCTTGCCGGTGATGAGGTCCATCTGGTTGTAGCCGTCGAGGTGGACCTTGTAGGTGCGGTCCCCGAGCTTCTTCCCCTTCTTGAGCTCGGCCACGATGTTCGGATTGCCGGCGGCGGCCACGAAGGTCGGGAACCAGTCCATCCCCGACACGATGCCGTTCTCGACCTTGCCGGCCGGGACCTTGCCGGGCCAGCGCAGGATCATCGGCACCCGGAATCCGCCCTCCAGCGCCGTGCCCTTGCCGCCGGCGAAGGGCGTCTGCCCACCGTCCGGCCAGGTGAAGTTCTCGGCGCCGTTGTCGGTGGTGAAGCCGACGATGGTGTCGCCGTCCAGCCCAGCATCCTTCACGTACTTCATGACCGCGCCGACGATGTCGTCGAGCTGCGCCATGCCCGCTTCCTGGATGGACCAGTTGTTCTCCGAATTGCGCATCGCCTGGTACTTGGGCGAGAGGTGCGTGACGACGTGCATCCGGGTCGGGTTGAGCCAGAGGAAGAAGGGCTTCCCGTCCTTTCGCGCCCGGTCGACGAAGGCCAGCGCCTTGGCCAGGATCTCGTCGTCGACGGTCTCCATCCGCGTCGGGACAGAGCTCGCCCGCGTCCTCGATCTTCTGCTTGCCGATCTTGCCCCAGCGCGGCTGCACGGCCGGATCGTCGACGTCGGTCGCCCAGCTGTGAACCATGTTGCGCGGACCCACGGTGGCCTTCAGCGCCGGCGGGTAGTTCGCGTGACACGGGTCCTCCATCGCATCGAGGTGGTAGAGGTAGCCGAAGAACTCGTCGAAGCCGTGCACGGTCGGCAGGAATTGGTTGAGATCGCCCAGGTGGTTCTTTCCGAACTGCCCGGTCGCGTAGCCCATCGACTTCAGCGCCGTGGCGATGGTGGGCGCCTCGGCTGGAATCCCGATCGGCGAGCCGGCCTGCCCCACGGTGGTGAGACCGGTGCGGATGGGGAGCTCGCCCGTGATGAAGTTGGCGCGTCCGGCCGTGCAACTCGCCTCGGCGTAGTAGTCGGTGAAGCGCATCCCCTCTGCGGCGAGCCGGTCGAGATTGGGCGTCCTGCCCGACATGATGCCCTGGCCATAGGCGCCGATGTTGAACCACCCGATGTCGTCGCCCATGATCATGATGATGTTGGGCTGCTTCTGCTGTGCTGCGCCGGCTGCGGCCGTGAAGAGCATCAGCGCGGCGAAGGCGGCGCGTACGGCGAATGAACGGCTCATGGCGGCGACCTCCCAGGGCGGGGTTGCCGCGCGTCATACCCCCGCCGATGCCCCTTGTCCGGTCGATGGGCGGCAAACGCCCGTTTGGGATCCTCCCTGCCCTGCGGGTCGACCCGCGGTTGCGGGCCCACATCGCACCGTGACAGGCTTCCAGGACTCTCCATTCCAGGAGCCGATCATGCGACGCCTGCTCTCCCGCACGCCCTTCCTCGCGGCAGCCGCCTGGCTCTCCGCCTGCGCCACCGTTCCGCGCAGCGCCGCCACCTGTCCCACCGACGCCGAGGTGGCGAGCGCGGCCCAGCGCTACCTCGCCTACGAACCGCTGACGACGCCTCCGGCGGGCATGACCATGGAAGGGGCCACCTGTGGCCAGGCGAAGCTGATGGCGGCGCTCGCGCCGGCGCTGGGCCAGCCCATCGGCTACAAGGCCGGGCTCACCAACGTGGCCGTGCAGAAGCGCTTCGGCATCGATCAGCCGCTGCTGGGCGTGCTCCTCGAGAAGATGGTGCTGCGTGAGGGCGCGGCCATCCCCGCCCGATTCGGCGTTCGCCCCTTCATGGAGGCCGACCTCGTCGTCGAGGTGGGGAGCAGCGCCGTGAACGACGCCACCACGCCGGCCGAGGTCCTGGCCTCGCTCCGCGCCATCTACCCCTTCATCGAGCTACCCGACGTCTCGCTCGAGGATCCGAGCCGTATCACCGCGCAGTCGCTGACGTACTACGACGTGGGCGCACGGCTCGGCGTGCTCGGCACCCCGGTACCGGTGGGGGGCGACGCCGCCCTGATCGACGCGCTGCGCACGATGACCGTGCGCACCACCGACGGCACGGGCAAGGAGCTCGCGACGAGCGCCGGCAGCGCCATCCTCGGTCAACCGCTCAACGCGGTGATCTTCATCGCGGCGGCACTCAAGCGAAATGGCGGGGCGCTGAGGCCGGGCGACCTGCTCTCACTGGGCGCCTTCTCGTCTGGCCCGATCCAGCCGGGCTCCTCGGTGAAGGTCACGTACCAGGGGTTGCCCGGAAACCCTTCGGTGGAGGTGAGGTTCCCCTGAGCAGAGGGTTCCTGATCAGGGCTTCCCGGGCGTCCCCTCCGCGCACCCGTCCTCGAGAGGCTTGCCCTCGAACCGATCCCGGACCCACGGCACGTAGAGCGGCTGGGCCTTCCCCGGCGTGGAGTAGTGGTCCTGCTCCCCGGCGAGTTGCACCCGCGTGACGTTCCCGCCCAGCTTGCACATCTGGTCGCGGTAGAGCTTCCCCATCACCGGCGGGTTGGTGACGTCCTTCGTGCCCCAGTAGATGACGACCGGCGCTACCGGTTTCACCGGCAGCACGCTGCCCCGGATGAGCCCCTCCACCCACGCCGATGCATTCACGGGCGTGGATCGGATGAGGCTCTTGAAGCCCGTTCCGTAGACGTGCGCCAGTGTGTCCGCGGCCGCGTGCATGCACTTCCGGGAAAGCACCTCGTCGACGACGGCGGCGCCCTCGTCGGTGAAGATGTCGGTGAGCTGGAGCCCCGGGAACGCCCCGGCGGTCGCCCACATGACCATGGCGTAGTGGGTGAAGTTGAAGACGTTGTCGGAGAAGCTCGCCGTCGAGCGCGCCCAGCACCTTTTCGGCCGCTGGGCCGCTGGCGTTCGGCGGGACCAGTACCGCCACGTCGTCCGGCGCGAGCGCCACGAACCCCGCGAACGTCACCCCGTCGGCAACCGTGCCCTTCTCGGCGAGGTAGTCGCCCAGGCTCGCCGCGGCGATGGCGGCTCCCCCGCCCTGCGACCATCCGTAGGCGACCGCCCTCTTGCCGGCGCCGGTCTCCTTCATCGAGCTCACGGCCCGGACAGAGTTGATCAGGTCTCGGCCGTTGGTGGCGGCGATGGCGTACTGGTGCTTCCCGCCGGCGCCGAGCCCCTGGTAGTCGGTCCCCACGACGACGTAGCCCGCCCGGACGAACTCGTCGACCGCGGGGAGGCCGTAGTCGGTCCACGAGTTCCCTCCCACGAGGAAGTACTCGTTGAGCGGCTGGGCGGGGTCGAGCAACTGCGAGGGACCGCAATTCTGGGCGGTGCCGGTGGTTCCGTGCGCCCAGGCGACCACGGGCCTGCCCCCCTTCGGCGCGGGCCCCACGGGTGCCACGACCAGCGCGGTGGAGAGGGTCTTCCGCCCGGACACGTCGGACGACACGTAGGCGACCCGCCAGGCCTTCGCGCCGGCGATGGGGGTGCTCACCGGCTCCTTCTTCAGGACCTGTCCGAGCCTTCCCGTCGGCGCGAGCTTGGAGGCGGCCACGTAGAATGGAGGCAGGGCCACCTGGGCGCGCACGTCGACCGCAGGCACGGCGGCGAGGAGGACCACTGCGATGGCGAGCCGCGAGAGGACTTTCATCCGGGACTCCGGTCTGCAAGTGGGGTTGCAGACATTTTCGTAGCACTCCGCGGCCGTGCACGCGTGGACCCCTATCGGTAGGGTGCCATTCCACCCAGCGGTACGTCAGCCCTCGCGCCTCCTGCTCCCGCCGGGCGCCCCGATCACTCGAGGTCGAGGGCCAGGAACGTGGACGTGTCGTTGACGTCGTTCGCGAGGATCATCCGCGTCTTCGTGCACTTCGCGTAGACGAGGGGCGTGAGGAAGGAGAGCGACTCCAGCCGGAGGGGCGCGGGCGAGAGATCGGCCACCTCGTCCAGGTTGTGACTCGACATGGTGAAGCAGTCCGGCTGCCACTGGCTCCTGGGGCGCGGTGAGAATGCCAGCACCTGCCGTGACCCGTCGGCGAGGGTGAACACGACCTGGCTCGTGGCCCGGTCGAGGCGTGCGGTCACGGCGAGCAGGCGGGCCTCGTCGGCGGCCTGGTAGCCCCGGCCGAAGGAAACCCGGTACGTGCCCTCGGCGAGCGCCACCGGGTACTCGTTCAGGCTCCTCTCTCCTCGCCGCACCCGGTGAGGCAGGCGAGCAGCGAGCAACGGCAGCAACTGAGCGAACGGGACTCTGGCCTTCATGCCACCCTCGATCCGCTCCTCCTTCATCGTTGGACGCCACCGCCCGTCACGGCACCGCCAGTCTCGCCCGCAGCTCCTTCGCCGCGACGAGCATCGGGATGTCCGGGTCGGCGTCCTTCCAGGCGGCGAGCTGCTCGTCGAGCACGGCTCGGGCCTCGTCGCGCCGCCCGAGGCGGTCGAGGGAGCGCGCGAGCAGGAACGAGCTCTTCGGCTGGTCCCAGGCCGCGCAGTGCAGGTGGACGAAGTAGTAGTTCCGGTACCGGCGCAGCGCGTCGACCGCGCGCTCGTCCTCTCCCATCTCCGAGAGGAGCTCTCCGAGCAGGAACGCCGGAGCGACCAGGGGGGGCACCGTGGAGTAACCGTTCAACCCCTCGAGGATCGCGCGCGCCCCGACGCGATCTCCCCGGCGCCATCGAACGACCGCGTCGTACGTCCTGCGGCGGGGTGAGCCATCGGGGAGCGAGGCCACGAGCTCCGCGGCGCGCTCCAGGTCGCCTGCGTAGGCCAGCTGCACCGCGATGCTCCCGGCCAGCAGAGGGTTCAGTTCCGCCGCCCTCCGGGCGTGGGGCCAGGCGGCCTCCGGGTCGCCGATTCCCGGCGAGGAGGTCGGCGGCGAGGGCCTGGAAGTAGAACGATTTCCCGGCACGCTCGGCGTCGGGGGGCGGGCATCCCGGGATGGCGCCGAGCGCCAGGAGGCGACGGGCCTCGGCGTGGCGTCCGCGCACCGTCTCGACGATGGCGGACTCGATGGTGCTGCAGGTCGCCCGGGTTTCCGCGTCCACCCCTGGGTCCCCCATCACGACGCGCAGCCGGTGCAGCAAGTCCTCTGCCTCCCCGCGCTCCACGTCGTCCGTCGAGGCCGCCACGGCGGCCCGGGCCGACGCGAGGGCCCCCCGCCGATCGCCGAGGGAATAGCGCACCGCCGTGAGCGCCACGAGCGCTCCCTTGACCTGGGGCCCGGTCTCGAGGACTCGAGCCAGCGCCCCGAGATCGTCCCGACGGTCCAGCGCTGCCAGGGCGATCGCGAGGTAGATGGCCGAGGGCCCCCCGACGGACTCCAGGGCGACGGCCCGGCGCAGGTAAGGAAGCGCGGCCTCCGGCTCGTTGCGCGTCTGGAAGAAATCCGCCGCGTCGGCCTGCACGTGCCGGTCGTCCAGCCCGACGTCGGCGGCGACCCGGAAGAGGCGCGCCGCCTCGTCCTCGCGGCCGTCGAGCTGGGCCGAGAAGGCCTCCACCCAGGCCCGTTCCTTCGGTGGCAGGCGTTCGCGGTGGCGGAGCGCCGAGGTCATCCGTTCCTTCAGCGTGGCGAGCGGGACGCCCGACCAGAGGCCGGCCTGGGCGATCCGGAAATGGGCGAGCGCGAAATCCGGGTCGATGGCGACCGCCTTCTCGAGCTGGGGGATGCACTTCTGGCTCGGCCCCGACGACCGGTCCAGGCACCGCATGCCCTCGAAGTAGTGGCGGTACGCCTCCAGGCTCGTCGTGACGGCGGGCGTCGGCCCTGCGCCCGTGTCGGCCACGGCGCCCGCCTGGCGGAACGACTCCAGGGTCCGCTTCGCCAGTCGCTCGACCAGCGGGACCATCTCCGACTTGCTCGCGGCCTTCTCCCTCGCCGTGAACAGGTACTCGTCCCCCGTCGGATCGAGCGCTCGCATCTCCACCACGTAGGTGTCGTCGAGCTTGCGCACGGATGCGAGGAGCAGCACCCGGACGTCGCCCTTTCGTCCAATCTCCCGGGCCAGGGGCTCGTCCATCCGCTCGGCGTCCGCCCTCCCCTCCGCACGCGCCAGGTCCAGCAGCCGACTGCGCGTGAGGACGCGCGCGGTGCGCGACTGCTCGAGGGAGTGGACGAGCAAGCCGGACAGGCCGTCCAGGTCCGGGTCGCGCGTCTCGTTGGCGAAATCCGCCACGGCGACGGTCACCCGCCCGTCGTCGCCCACGAGCAGTTGCTTGCGCCAGACTCGCCAGGTGACGAGCCCCGCGGCGACGACGCCGAGGACCACGAACGCGCCCGCGAAGAGCGCGAGGCGCCGTGCGCGGGCCGGCCTTTCCAGGGCCCGCCGGGCGGCCCGGAGCGCCTCCAGCCATGCCGTTCCATCCCGGGGGCGTGCGTCCGGATCGGAGGCGGTCGCGGCACGGAACGCCAGGTCGAGCCTTCGAGGTCGCGGCTCCAGGAGCATGGCGCCCAGCACCCGGCCCGCCGCGTACACGTCGGCCCGCTGATCCACCTCGTCGCCCCGGGCCTGCTCGGGCGCCATGTAGCCTGGCGTTCCGGCGCCCCTCAGTTCCTGCGTGCCCAGCAGGTGCGCGAGACCGAAGTCGAGGAGCTTCACCCGGCCGTCGTCGCACAGGAACACGTTGGCGGGCTTCAGGTCCCGGTGGAGGACGCCCCGCTGGTGGGCGTGGGCGAGCCCCTTCGCCACCTCCTCGGAGATGCGCAGGGCCTCGCCCCAGGGGATGGGTCCCTCCGCGATGCGCTGCGCGAGCGTCTGGCCCCGGAGGAGCTCCATCACGAGATACGGACCGGAGGCGCAGGTCCCGACGTCGAAGAGCGTCACGATGCAGGGGTGGTCGAGGCGCGCCACCGCCTCGGCCTCCTTCTTGAGCCAGCCCAGGGAGAGATCCCGCCGGGGCCGCGACAGGCGCAGCGTCTTCACGGCGACGACGCGGCTCAACTCCGCGTCAAAAGCCTCGTAGACGGCTCCGAAGCCGCCCCGTCCGACCTCGCGCCGGATCTCGAACCGGCCGATCCGGTCGCCGGGCTGGAACTCGTGCTTCCAGGCCTCGAGGGCATCTTCACCGGAAGAGCCGGCCAGTTCCTGGAGGAGTCGGGAGAGCGGGCCGGGCTCACCGGCGCTCGACGCTACCGCGCTGCCGTGCTCCTCCGGGCCCTCGGCCATGGCGAGCCCCCCCAGGGATACTCGACGGAGGGTAGCAGTTCGCCACCGTGAGTGTCATCCGGGGCCCTGCTATAGGATTCGTGTTGCGCGGCCCGGACGTCCGGAAAGGAAGCGGCGATGAGAAACGAGCAGGGAACGCCTGAGACGAAGGGCATTGCGGTGCAGTTGCTGGCAGCGCTCGACCTTGGCCCTGAGATCGAGGGCATGGCGGGGCGCCAGCTTCGCATGCGCATGGTGACCATCGAACCTGGAGGAGTCTTCGGCCCGATTCACGACCACACGGACAGGCCGGGATTGGTTTACATCCTGCAGGGAACGATCACGGATCATCGAGATGGAGTGGCCAAGGACTACGGGCCGGGAGTGGGCTGGCCCGAGGACAAAGGCACCACGCACTGGCTCGAGAACCGAGGAACGACGCCGGCGGTGGAGATCTCGGTGGACATCGTCCGGCGATAGCAATGGAAGGCCGCCGCCGCACCCAGCGCTCGCCGCCGGACTGGATCCGGAGCGCCATGCTCCTGTCGCTCCTCGTCCTGCCCGGAACCGCCCTCGCCCAGGAGAAGGGCGAGGCGACCCCCGAGGTCGCCGCGGTCTCGGAGGACAGGTGGTGGGCCGTTGGCGGCCAGGTCACCACCAACACGTTCTTCGTCCCTCCGTTCCACAGCCCGTACTCGAACCCGGCGATCAGCTTCGGCCCGGGTCCGGACCTGGGCTGGTCGCTCGTCGTCTCGGTGTTGGCCGGCGCACACCTGTGGCAAGGGGCCTCGGTGGTGCTCGTCGGCGAGTACTCGAACGGCGCGGGCGCCCCGAACGTGAGCGGCCTGTCGGGCTACCCCGACGCCAACATGATCCGCGTGACCAAGGTCGGAACCGCTCCGTACCTGGCCCGCGCCTACCTCCACCAGGACATCGCGCTTGGCGCCCCGGGCGATCCCGAGGAGGAAGGCGAGCCTCCGGAGGGCGGCTTCATGCCCACCGGGAGCGTCTCCCTCGGTCGTCCCCGGCCGCCACGCCGACTGGAGATCACCATCGGCAAGTTCGGCAGCAACGACTTCCTCGACGTGGCGGAGGCGTCGAGCAATCCACGCCACAGGTTCATGAACTGGGCGCTCATGCAGAACGGCGCCTGGGACTACGTCGCGGACACCCGCGGGTACACCTGGGGCGTGGAGGTCGGGTGGGAGAACCCGCACTGGGCCGTCCGGGCGATGGCTGCGCTCATGCCCACGACACCCAACGGGTCGACCTTCGACGGAAACCTCTCGAAGAGCGGCGCCTACATGCTGGAGGGGCAGTACGGCTGGAACGAGGGCCGGCACGAGGGCTCGGTTCGCGTCCTCGCGTACGTGAACCGGGGGAACATGGGCAACTACGGAACGGCGCTCGAGATCGCGGCATCCGGGCCGCCCGGGACGGCGCCCGACGTGGACGCCACGGCGACGCCGGGAGCGGTGAAGTACGGATTCGGGGTGCTCGCGCAGCAGCAGTTCGGCCCGCTCCAGGCCTACCTGCGCGCCGGCTGGAACGACGGCCACACGCAGACCTTCTGCTTCACCTCCATCGACCGGTCGATCTCGCTGGGAGCCCAGCTCGACGGCGAGACCTGGGGGCGCCGCGGTGACACGGTCGGAGCAGGCGTGGCCGTGAGCGGGATCTCCTCCTCCCACGCCGCATACCTCGCAGCCGGCGGCACCGAGTTCCAGCTCGGCGACGGCGCGCTCTCCTCCGGGTGGGAAGTGACCCCGGAGATCTACTACTCGCTGCAGCCCGTGAAGTACCTCCAGGTGACTGCGGACATCCAGGCTGCCTTCAACCCCGGCATGAACGCCGCCCGCGGCCCCGCCATCCTCGGCGGCATCCGGGTGCACGCCCACTTCTAGCAGCCCAGGTCAGGGCGCGTTCCAGATCGAATCGAGCCAGGCCTGGTGGACGTCCGAGTTCTCGTAGCCCGGGTCGTCCGCGAGCGCCTGGACGGGTTCCATGGAGGCCGCGCCCGGCGCGTCCTCACCCGTCTTCCTGTCCGCGCTCTGGTCGCTGACCTGCTCGTCCTCACCGAGGCCGGAAGTGGGCGCCCCGGCGATTGCGAGCGCAAGCCCGGCTGCGACTGCGAGTCGAAGTCCGTCCCTCATGGCTTCCTCCTGTCCCCCCGCGCGGGGGGACGCACGGAGGAGGTCCGCCCTGGCGTCGATGTGACGGCGCGAAGCCCGCTCCCGGAGCGAATCGGGTAGCCTCCAATTCACTGCGCCGGGGGACCTTCGACCGATGCCAGGGGGCCTACTGCTTCGTGAACCAGGTGGCGTCGTCGAGGGTCGTCGGGCGCAGGGCAGCGGTGCTGCCGTCGTTCTCGCCGCCCTGGTCGCCCATGTAGAGCCGCCTCGGCGTGCTCGCGTCCACGTATCCCAGCGTGTACATCGACCTCGTCGAGCCGCCGGCCGATGCGGTGATGTTGATCGGATACGCGGTGACGGACGCCGCATCGAGGGGGGCGCTGATGGCGGGGTCGATGGAGAGGGTGCCCGGGCGGGTGGTCGTCGCCACCGCGGGGCCGGAGCAATCGGTCGTCGGGTAGGATCTGACCGCGACGACGACGTCCATGCCGGCGACGACGAGTCCGGCCCGCTGATAGGTCCCGTTCGAAGGCCCTTCGCAGGCGCTGCTCGACCACGTTCCCTGGATCTGGGGAAGGAAGGGGTTGTCGCTGGAGGCGTTGTCGCTTCGGCTGCCGCTGGTCGTGGGTGTCAGGAGTGCTGCGGACGCCGCAAGGATCCATGTGAACCGCTTCATGGCCGGCCATGAACGCTACTGCCGCACGGGGTCGAGGACGAATTCCCGGTCTCCGGGCGGATATCGCCCGGTTTCGACCGCCCCTCGCTCCCCGTCCAGGGCTCGGCTACCATGCCCGCCATGCCCGATCCCGCCGACCTGCTCACCGCCGCCAAGATCGCCCAGCAACTCTCCGTCTCCGACGGCAAGGTGAAGAAGGCCATCGCCGCCATCGGCCTGAAGCCCACGGCGAAGAAGGGCGTCTGCAACCTGTACGCGAAGTCGGACGTCGCGAAGATCAAGAAGGCGTTGACGTAGCCTGGCGCCTTGCGCGCCCCCTGACCTCCCCTTAAGACCCGGCCGTTGCACCTGCACCCAGGGAGGCAGGACCATGACACACGCATGGAAGACCATGGCCGCGGTGGTTTCGCTCGCAATCGTGACGGGCTGCACCGACTCGAACAAGGCCCCCGCGGAGGCGGCCATGGCGGCCGCGAGCGCGGCGATGGACTCGCTGAAGGGAGATGCGGCGAAGTACGCCCCGGACGCCGTGAAGCGGCTGGAGTCGAGCTACTCGACCGCGAAGGATTCGCTGGCCAACAAGGACTACCAGGGGGTGCTCACCTTCGCGAAGGACATCCCGGCCAAGGCCAAGGACGCGCTCGCCCAGGCGGCCGCGGCAAAGGCCGAGCTGGCGAAGGCCTGGAGCGAGGCGGGAGACCGCATGGCGAAGGTGATCGACTCCGCGAAGAGCAGGCTCGACGCCCTGGCCGGCTCGAAGAAGCTCCCGGCCGGGATGGACAAGGCGACCCTCGACTCCTGGCAGGCCAACCTCGCTTCGCTCCAGGCGGACTGGACCGCCGCGGCGGAGCAGTACAAGGCGGGCGACTGGGGCGGGGCCGTCGCCAAGGCGAAGGAACTGAACGACCGGGGGCTGGCGCTCCACAAGTCCATCGGCCTGTGACAATCGGCGCCGGGGCACGCCCGGCGCGCCTCCGCCACCGGGCCCCGGACTCCTCCGGGGCCTTTTCTTTTGGTGCCTGACGGGCAGCCCGGCCGTGTTACCACTCCAGCGATTTCCTCCTCTCGCGCCGTCCGGGGAATGCCCATGCCGGAACATCGCTTGCTCGCGCTCAGCGCGCTCCTCGTCCTCTTCGGGTGCAGCAGCAAGTCCCCGGGAACGATCCCCCCGCCCTCGCCGGCCCTGAGCCCCGACGAACGGGCCGCGATCCTCGTCGCCGCCATGACCCAGGACGAGAAGCTGGCCCTGATCCACGGCGCCGGCAGCGGCACGGCCGACGTCACCCGGGGCGCCGCCGGCTACGTCCCGGGAATCCCCCGGATGAGCTTCCCGTCCCTCTACCTGGCGGACGGGAGCGTCGGCGTGGGCAACGCGACGGGACAGTCCACCGCGCTTCCGTCGGGCATGGCCAGCGCGGCCACCTGGGACCTCGACCTCGCCTACGAGTACGGCGTGGTGCTGGGCAAGGACATGCGGGCCCACGGCGTCAACGTCCACCTGGGCGGCAACGTCAACCTGTCCGGACGCGAGCCGCGCAATGGCCGGGCCTTCGAGACCAAGGGCGAGGACCCCATCCTGGCCGGGCGCATCAACGCCGCGCACCTCGAGGGCACGCAGGACCAGGGCGTCGTCGCGTGCATCAAGCACTTCGCCCTGAACGACCAGGAGACGTCCCGCTCGTACGCCAACGCCGTCATCGAGGAGCGGGCCGCCCGCGAGACGGACCTGCTGGCATTCGAGATTGGCGTCCAGGACGCCGGCGTGCAGTCGGTGATGGCCGCCTACAACCTGATGGGGGGAGCGTGGTGCTCGGAGAACGACTCCCTGCTCAATGGCGTGCTGAAGCAGGACTGGGGCTTCAAGGGCTTCGTCGTGTCCGACTGGGGGGGAACCCACAGCTGTGGCCCCGCCGCCATGGCCGGGCTGGACATGGAGATGCCCGGGCCCGCGCAGTTCGGCGGAATGAAGGCCGCGCTCGAGGCCGGGCAGATGACCCAGGCCCGGCTCGACGACATGGTCCACCGGATTGTTCGCGCGGTCTTCGCCGTGGGCCTCTACGACCGGCCCACCTCGCCGGGAACCGTCGATGCCTCCGCGAACCTGGCCGTCGCCCAGGCCGTCGCCGAGCAGGGCACGGTGCTCCTCAAGAACGACGCCCTGCTGCCCCTGTCTCCCGCCGTCCGCACCATCGCCGTCATCGGCCCGCACGCCGACGTCGGCGTCCTCTCGGGAGGAGGCTCGGCCGACGTGGACCCCATCGGCGGCAGCGCGCTCGTCGAGATGTCTCCCGTCTTCCCGTTCCGGGTCCGCTGGCTCGCGTCCTCCCCGCTGGCCGCCATCGCGGCCAGGGCACCCGGCGCCAGCGTCCGCTTTCACGACGGGGCGAACGCGACCGAGGCCGCCAGCCTCGCCGCCGCGAGCGACGTGGCCATCGTCTTCGCGGCGCAGTGGTCGACCGAGACCCAGGATCGTCCCACGCTCGACCTGATCGACCTGACGCACCGTTCCTCGCTCCTGGACCAGGACGCGCTCATCCGCGCCGTCGCCGCGGCGAACGCGCACACCATCGTCGTGCTCCAGGGTCCCGGGGCCCAGGCCATGCCCTGGCTGTCCAGCGTCGCGCGGTGCTGGCCGCCTGGTTCCCGGGGCAACGAGGCGGCGAGGCCCTCGCCCGCATCCTGTTTGGCGACGTGAATCCGTCGGGCAAGCTGCCGATCACCTTCCCGAAGTCCGACCAGGACCTGCCCCGGGTCACGATCGCCGGCGGCTCGACGCCGTTCGACGTCCGGTACGACGAGGGGCTGCAGACCGGGTACAGGTGGTTCGATGCGCAAGGCATCGAGCCCCTCTTCCCCTTCGGCTTCGGGCTCTCCTACACCACCTTCGCCATCACCAACCCCGTGGTGAGCCTCGCGGACGGAACCCGGCTGAGCGTCACCGTCGACCTCGCCAACACGGGCACCCGGGCCGGGGCCGAGGTCGTGCAGGTCTACCTCTCGATGCCTGCCGGCCTGAACGAGCCGCCCCGCCGGCTGATCGGCTGGAAGAAGGTGACGCTGGCTCCTGGCGCGAGCGAGACGGTCACCATCCTCGTGGACGGCGAGCTCCTCGGCCCACCCCTTCGGCTACTGGGACACGGCGGCGCGGTCATGGGCCGTCTCGTCGGGCGACTACGGCGTCCACGTGGGCAACTCCTCGCGCAACCTGGTCCTGGCCGGAACCATCCGCCTCTGATCCCGGGCCGGCCTCGGGCGGCACCGTGCGCGCGGTCGGCTGCGAGCATCCGGAGCCGCAGCGTGTCGTAGACGGGCGGGTTCCGCAGCGCGGTCGCCGCGGCGACGGCGCCGAAGCACGCCACCAGCATCGGGACGATGAGGGTGGTCGACGCCGTCATCTCGACGACCAGGACCAGCCCGGTGAGCGGCGCCCGGACCACGCCCGCGAAGAACGCCGCCATCCCCACCGCCGCGAAGGCCGGCGCGGCCGGGAGCGGCAGGGACGTCGCACCCGACAAGAGCCCGTGGAAGAGCGACCCCGTCGTGGCGCCGAGCAGCAGGAGTGGCGCGAAGAGTCCCCCGGGGGTCCCCACCGCGTAGGAGCCCGCCCCGAGGAACCACCTCAGCACCAGGAGCACGGTGAGCGTTCCGAGGGGGGCGGCTCCGTCCAGCAGGCGCTGGTTGAGCAGGTCTCCTCCCCCGACGATGGCCGGGGACCACCATGCGAGCAGCCCGACCAGTCCGCCCGCGATCCCGGCGCGAAGCTCGAGCGGGACCCGGCGGGACCAGGCGAAGAGGTCGAGCCCCGCCACGACCGAGCGGTTGTAGGCCGTGCCCAGGGCGCCGGCGACGAGGCCGAGGGCGAGGAACGGAACCAGGCTCGCGAGGGGAGCGTCGGGCAGGGCGGGAACCTGGAAGACGGGCTGGTCTCCGAGGAGCGCACGCGACACCGCCACCGCCACCCCGCAGGCGAGCAGTGTCATGAGCGTCAGGCGAAGCCGGACCCTCTTCGTCACCTCCTCGATCACGAAGAGCGCGCCTCCGACGGGGGCGTTGAAGGCCACGGCGAGCCCGGCGCCGGCGGAGGCCACGAGCAGGTCGATCCGGTCTCGACGGGAGAGCCTCAGGCCGCGTCCGGTCTCCACCCCGACCACGCCGCCCATCTGTACGGTGGGCCCTTCCCGCCCGAGGACCATCCCGGCCCCGATGGCCAGCACGCCTCCGGCGAACTTCACGGGCAGCGTCCGGAGGCCGGCGGGCTCCGCCTCCCCGCGCGCCACCGCCTCCACGTGCTGGACCCCGCTCCCGGAGGCCAGGGGGGCGAAGCGGACGAGGAACCGGGCGAGCGCCACGGCGGCGCCGGAGGCGGCCACCGGGAAGATCCACCCCCACCGAGGCCAGCCGTGCGCCCAGGAGACGAGCGCGTCCCGGAGCGAGTGGCCGGAGTCGAGCGCCACCCGGAAGGCCGCGCCGAGCAGCCCTGTCGCGACGCCGGCCAGGGCCGCGGCCGAACCGAGCCGAAGGAGCCCCCCTGTCTCGTCGTTCGGGGTCGGTCGGTCGGGCATCAGAAGGTGCGCGGCGCTGGCCATGGCGTACCTCACGCTACCGCAGGAACCCCAGCAACGTCTTCTCGAAGATCGGGAACGCCTCGACCTGGGGGACGTGCCCCACGCCGGGAATCTCGGCCAGCCTGGAACCTGGAATCCTCTCCTGCGTGAGCTTCCCGAGCCTCTCGTAATCTCCCATCGTCTTCTGCACGTCCGGCGGGGCGAAGGCCTTCCCCGGCGCCGTCCGATCGCGCGTGCCGATGACGATCAGCGTGGGGACCTGGATCCGCGCCAGCTTCGGCACGATCGGCTGCGTGAAGATCATGTCGGTGGTGAGCGCCGCGTCCCAGGCCACCTGCGGCCAGTCCGGCGAGCGCGTCCATCCGGCGAGAAGGCGGGTATGCGCTTCGTACTCCGGCTTCCACGCGCCTGCGTAGTAGGCGTTGCGCTGGTACTCGCGCACCGATTCGGGCGTCGCCTTCAGCTCCGCCCGGTACCACTCGTCCACGGTGCGCGGCGGGACGAGCGCGGCGTAGTCCTCGAGCCCGATGGGATTCACCAGCACCAGCTTCTCGGTCGCCCCCGGGTACTCGACCGCGTAGGTCACGGCGAGCATCCCGCCCATCGAGTGGCCGACGACGATGGTGCGCGCCACCCCCAGCGAGGCCAGGAGGGCTCGCGTGCTGGCGGCGAGCTGGGTGAAGGAGAACTGGTAGGCGGCGGGCTTGCTCGAGCGCCCGAAACCGATCTGGTCGGGCGCGATGCATCGAAACCCGGCGCGGGTGAGCGACGTGATGGTGGTTTCCCAGTCGCTCGCGTTGAAGTTCTTGCCGTGCAGGAGGAGCACGACCTGCCCGTTCCCCTTCCCTTCCGCGGGAGCGACGTCGAGGTACGCCATGCGCAGTCGCTGGCGCTGGCTCTCGAACTCGAAGAAGTGGACCGGCCAGGGGTACGGGAAGGCAGTGCCCTCGGCGTCGTAGGCGGGCGCGCCGGCTGGAGGCGCCTCCGCGACCACCGGGGCGGCGAGGAGGAGGAGAAGCCCGGCGATGGCTGCCTGCGCGCTCATGTACGCCCCCGGTGAAGGTATCGAATCCCGCGTCAGGGTGCGACCGGAGCGACGACCGGCGCCGCCGGCCTGTCCCGGGTCCGCAACCAGAGGAGCACCGCGAACCCGAAGCCCACGGTGCTCAGGAGGATGAAGAACCGCATCATCGGCGCGTAGCCGGCCGGGTTCATCGGGCCGGCGCCGGCGCGGTCGTTCAGCCAGCCCGCCACGAGGTTCGCCCCGGCGATTCCCGCGTTCTGCACCACCCACATCAGCCCGATGGCGGTGCCGAATCGGCCTGGCTCGACGAGCCGGGAGGTCAGGGGCCACATGGCGGCGGGGACCAGCGAGAACGAGATCCCGATGAGAACGCTGGCGAAGCCGATCCCGCCGTTGCCGGAGGCCATGATGGCGAGCGAGATCGGGAGCAGCCCGGCTCCCAGGGCGAGCAGCCCCGCATACCTGCCGAGCCGGTCGCAGAGCCAGCCCAGCGCAGGGGTTGCGAAGAGCGCGGCCAGGAAGACGTGCGCGTTGATCTGGCCCGCGTCCTCCAGCGAGAGGCCGTGCACCTGCTGGAAGTACTTGATGGCGAAGGTGCTGCGGAACGCGAGGATCACGCCGTACCAGAGCACGCAGAGCACGAGGAGGTACCAGTAGGCGCTGCCGAAGCCGAGTGCGTCCCGCCACGCGAACGGCTGGGACTGGACCTCCGCCTTTCCGTCGCCCGCGTTCCGTCGCTCGATCAGCCAGTACGCAGCGCTCGCGACGAGGCTGGTCGCCGCGATGGCCGCCGCCAGCACGAGCGGGGGCTGCCATCCTCCCGCGTAGAACCCCCTCCAGATCGTCGGGGAGAGATCGGCCACCCAGGATCCCGCCCGTCCGACGCCGATGGTGAGGCCCATCATCAGGGCCGTGTGGCGTCGCGGGAAGAAGACGGTGACCGCGGCGAGCGTCGCGATGTTGAAGGTCTCGGCTCCGACGCCGTACAGCAGCCGGCCCGCCGCCATCACGACGAAGCTCGGGCTGGCGGCCGTCAGGAGCGCCCCGAGGAAGCAGATGGCGGCCGTCCAGGCCATCGTGCGGCCCGCCCCGAGCCGGTCGACGAGGATCCCGCCGACCAGGATCAGCACGACGTTGGGAATGCTGTAGATCGCGTTCAGCGTACCGATCTGCGTGTCGCTGAAGCCGAGCTGGCGCTGGAGCAGGTCGGCGACCGGGCCGATCGAGTCGTAGACGTAGTAGTTCCCGAAGCAGGCGAGCGACACGAGCGCCATGGCAAGGAGTCCGGCCTTGCCGCTCGGGGTCGCGTCGGGACGTCGTGGGCCGGTCACGGTTCGGGGCGATATACCGACGTGGGCGCGACGTGCCATGTTTTGCGTCCCAGGCTGCACGACGCGAGGAGGAGCGCGGTGACGACGATGCCCCAGGATCGCTCCGGGAAGCTCCGCGCCGTCGTCCAGGTCGCCAGCGGCAACTTCCTGGAGATGTTCGACTTCATGGTGTTCGGGTACTACGCGTCCGCCATCGCGCGGGCGTACTTCCCGAGCCACGACGAGTTCGCGTCGCTGATGCTGTCGCTCATGACGTTCGGCGCCGGCTTCCTCATGCGCCCCCTGGGGGCGGTCCTGCTCGGCGCGTACATCGATCGGCACGGGCGCAGGCGCGGGCTCCTCGTCACGCTGGGTCTGATGGCGATCGGGACGCTCTCGATCGCGGTCACGCCGGGCTACGAAACGCTGGGGCTGGCGGCGCCGATCCTGGTGGTCCTGGGACGCCTCGTGCAGGGCATCTCGGCGGGGGCGGAGCTGGGGGGCGTCTCGGTCTACCTGTCCGAGATCGCGACGCCCGGGAACAAGGGCTTCTACGTCAGCTGGCAGTCGGCGAGCCAGCAGGTGGCGGTCGTCTTCGCCGCGTTCCTCGGCGTGCTGCTCAGCACCTGGCTTCGTCCGGAGCAGATGGCCGACTGGGGCTGGCGCGTACCGCTGCTCGTGGGCTGCACGCTCGTCCCGCTCCTCTTCGTCATCCGGCGCTCGCTCCAGGAGACCGAGGAGTTCCTGGGCAGGCCTCGCAGGCCCTCGACGTCGCAGATCCTCCGGACGCTCCTCGGAAGCTGGAGGATCGTCCTCCTGGGCATGGCGCTCGTGGCCATGACGACGGTGACCTTCTACACGATCACCGCATTCACGCCGACGTTCGGAAAGGAGGTCCTCCACCTCGACGGTGGCGACGCCCTCGTCGTCACCCTGTGCGTCGGTCTCTCGAACCTCTTCTGGCTCCCGGTCATGGGCGCCGCGTCGGATCGGGTCGGACGGCGGCCCTTGCTCGTGGCCGCCACCGCCCTCGCCATCGCGACCGCCTATCCCGCCATGGCCTGGCTGGTGGCTTCGCCAAGCCTCGGCAGGCTTCTCGCCGTCGAGCTGTGGCTCTCCTTCCTGTACGGGAGCTACAACGGCGCGATGATCGTGTACCTCACGGAGATCATGCCCCTGGAGGTGCGGACCGCCGGGTTCTCGCTTGCCTACAGCCTCGCCACGGCCGTGTTCGGCGGGTTCACGCCCGCCTTCGACACCTGGCTCATCCACGTCACCGGGAACCGGGCCATGCCGGGGGTCTGGGTCTCCTGCTCCGCGGGCCTGGCGCTCGCCGCCGTGGCGAGCACCCACACGGGGGGGCGGTCACCCGCCCGGTAGCGCAAGGGCGGGACAGGCGGCCGCGGCGCTTCTAAGAGGAGATCGTCATGAACGACAAGAAGGTGGCACTGGTGACGGGAGCGTCCTCCGGGATCGGCACGGAGGTGGCCCTGGCGCTCCTCGATTGCGGCTACGCCGTCCACGGGGCGGCGCGCCGGGTCGACCGCATGCAGGACATCGTGGCGCGCGGCGGGAACGCCGTGCCGCTCGACCTGACCGACGAGGCCTCCATCGAGTCCTGCGTCGGATCCATCCTCGAGCGGGAGGGACGCCTCGACGTCCTCGTGAACAACGCCGGCTACGGCTCCTACGGGTCGATCGAGGAGGTCCCGCTGGCCGAGGCGCGTCGCCAGTTCGAGGTGAACCTCTTCGGGCTGGCCCGCGTGACCCAGCTCGCGCTGCCCGTCATGCGGAGGCAGCGGTCCGGATACGTGTTCAACGTCACCTCCATCGGCGGGAAGATCTACACGCCGCTGGGCGGCTGGTACCACGCCACCAAGCACGCGGTGGAGGGCTTTTCCGATGCGCTGCGGATGGAGGTCGCGCCCTTCGGCATTCACGTCGTCATCATCGAGCCCGGCGCCATCGCCACCGAGTGGTCCGGGATCGCCCGCGAGTCCCTGCTCGCCACCTCGGGCGCCGGGCCCTACAAGGAGCAGGCGCTCGCCTTCGGGCGCACCCTCGAGGGCGCCGCGTACGCTTCTGCCTCGCCCCCTCGCGTGGTGGCCGACGCGATCGTGAAGGCGCTCTCGGCCCGGCGGCCGCGGACCCGCTATTCCATGGGCTCGGGGGCCAGGGCCGCCCTCTGGGGACGTGCCCTGCTGCCGGATCGCGCCTTCGACGGGGTCATCCGTCGCATCCTGTTCAGGTAGCCATGAAGGTCATCCTGTTCGGAGCCACCGGCATGGTGGGCCAGGGCGTCCTGCGGGAGTGCCTTCTCGCCCCGGACGTGGAGCGCGTCCTCGCCGTCGGCCGGCGCCCGGTCGGCCAGCATCACCCGAAGCTCGAGGAGCTCGTCGCCGCCGACCTGCTCGACCTCGCCCCCCACGCCGCCGCGCTCACCGGATACGACGCCTGCTTCTTCTGCCTCGGCGCCTCTTCCGCGGGGATGGACGAGGCTTCCTACCGCCGCGTGACCCACGACCTGGCGCTGTCGGCGGCGACCCTCCTCTCCCGGCTGAATCCGGCGATGACCTTCGTCTACGTGTCGGGGGCGGGAACCGACTCGACGGAGCGTGGACGCAGCATGTGGGCCCGGGTGAAGGGCGAGACCGAGAACGCGCTCCTGCGGCTTCCCTTCCGGACGGCCTACATGTTCCGCCCGGCCTTCATCCAGCCGCTCCACGGCGCGAGATCCCGGACCCGATGGTACGCGCTGCTCTATGCCGCGCTGGGGCCGCTCTACCCGGTGTGGCAGGCGCTCTTCCCGCGATGGGTGACCACGACGGAGAACGTCGGCAAGGCGATGCTCGTCGCCGTCCGGCGCGGCGCTCCGTCGAAGGTGCTGGAGAACCCGGCCATCAACGCCCTCGCGCTCCAGGGCTGACACTCCATGGCGCGCCGGATGCAGAGATTCCACTCGTCGTCCGCCAACGGGGCGATTTACCGGACCGGTCCTCGCCGAAAGCCCGCTCGACGAGCAGGCAGCAGCGGGTTTCCGCAGCACCGGAGGAGACATCCAGATGGCCACACGGGGCAAGGACGCCATGGAGACGCCGATTCGATCGCCCGCCAGGCGGGTGCTCGTGGTCGATGACGACCGGGACAACCGGGAGCTTCTCGTGGAGCTGCTGGCGAGCGAAGGCTACCTGGTCTCGTCCGCGAGCGACGGGAAGATCGCGCTCGCGGAGGCGCGGGCCACGCGCCCGGACGTGATCCTCCTCGACCTGATGATGCCGGTCATGAACGGCTGGGAGTTCCGGGACGCACAGCTCAGGGACCCCGACCTGGCGAGGGTCCCGGTGGTGGTCGTCTCGGCCTTCGAGGACACCCTCGACGTCGAGGCCATCCTCAGGAAGCCGTACCTCCTCGAGGACGTGCTCGACACCGTCCAGCGCCTCGCCGCCTAGGACGAGGCGCCCGGCCTCGGGTCAGTGATCGTGGCCGGAACCGGAGGCGTGCTTCGCAGCCTTCTTCTGGGCCTTCCAGGACTCCCGGTCGGCCTTCGCCTGGGCCTTGGTGTAGTTCCGGTAGTGACCAGGCGGAAGACGGACCAGGCCGGGCGGAACGCGACCCGGAGCGACGACGAGGAAGCCCGTCCTGGGGTGGATGGAGCGGTACCAGCCGCCCTCGCGTCGCAGCCAGTAGTAGTTGCCCACGTAGAAGATCTCCTCCGGGTAGCCCGCAACCACCTGGATTCCGGGCTGGACCACGAGCAGGGTCGGGCTCGGGGGCAGCGGAACGCCGAGCTCCACCCGAAGCGAGACCTGGGCGGCGGAGGGGGCGGGAATCGAGGCGACGGCGAGGACCGCGGCGAGGAGGAGGGTCTTCATCTGTCCCTCATTCCACGGACACGAAAAGGGTGCAAGTATCCAGTGTAGGTGCAACGGTCAACGCCCGGCGCGCACCCGTGCCAGCAGGGCCTCGCTGGCCTCCCAGAGCGCCCTCCCCGCATCCCGGTCGGCGGCTCTCGGGTCGACCTCCTTCGGCGCCATCTTGTGCAGGTAGATCGCGGTGCGGCCCTCGAGCGCCCGGCTGCAGGCGAGGTGGAGCACCGGCTCGTCGGCGACGAAGGGATCCTGGAAGAAGAGGCGCATCACGACGTCGAGGGGAGCGCGCAGCAGGGCCGGCAGCTCCCGTGCGATGCGGGTGCGCATCGCGCCGGGGCAGAGCGCGTGCACGGCCACCCGGGGAGCCCCGTCGACCTGCAGCCGTCGCCCGAGTTCCCAGGCGAACGTGGCCAGCATGAGCTTGTAGGCGCCGTACCAGGCGAGCACGCGCCGGGGAGAGCCGTCCCGCGGGCGGTCGAGCCGGTCGAGCGCGAGGTCCTCGCTCCACCGGTGAGCCTCGGAGGCCACGAAGATGACGCGCGGTACGTCGCCGTCGGGACGGTTCCGGGGCAGCACGCCACCGTCGAGCAGGCGCGCGATCAAGGCGAACGACGAGAGGTAGTTGACCACGAACATCTCGTCGAGCCCCTGGGGCGTCGTCCGCGCCGAGGTGGGGACGATGGCGGCATTGAGGACCAGCCGGTCGAGCCTTGCGCCGCGTCGGGCGAGGTCGGCCGCCACCCGGTCGATCGAGGCGAGATCGGAGAGGTCGATCGGGAGGGTCTCGACCCGGTCCGGTGGAACCCCGAGGGAGACGGCCCGGCCACGGGCCTCGTCCAGGTCGCGACAGTCGGCGAGGAGCACCCGGGCGCCGCGACGCGCCAGATCCACGGACGTCGCGAACCCGAGACCCGAGGCGCCACCGGTGACGAGGGCCAACTTCCCATCGAGGCGCTCGTCCGGGGCGAGCTCCGGGAGCTGGCGCCGGACGCGGAAGCGATCGAGCGCGCCCGCGAGGACGGCAGCGATGGGGTGGTTCTCGTCGAGCCGCGCCATTGGGTGCAGCGAGCACCTTACACGAGCCTGGCCGGCGCGCCGGGTCCGTGTCAGCCGGAGCCCCTTCGCGATCGCTCGTCCAGGCTGGGGACGTGCCCGTCGTACTGACGCCTGTAGGCCCCCTCGGGGATCCTCAGGTACTCGTGCTCGAGTTCCTCGCGGACCTGCCGGAGCCGGGCGAGGTCGTCGATCTCCCAGGCTTCCGGTGTCCCTGTCGGCGGCGGACCCATCTTCATGGCGCACCTCGCGTGAAGGCCCCCCCTCCACGCCTGAACGGTGGGCACGCCCCGGCGGGGCGGGCGTCCCGCGACGGCGGGACGGGCGCTCACCGCCCGGGATGCCCACCCCATCCACCGGGAGGGCCGGCGGCTCTCCACTGCCTCGAGGAGCACAAATGAGACTCGGATTCGGCGAGATCGTCCTCATCCTCATCGTCGCGCTGCTGATCTTCGGACCGTCCAAGCTGCCCCAGCTCGGCGACGCCCTCGGCAAGGGCATCCGGAGCTTCAGGAAGGCGACCGACGGGAGCGACGACGCTCCCGCGCCCGCGGTGGCCGCGAGGCCGGACCTGCCCGCGCCGGCGCAGGCTGCCCCTGCCCCGGCCTCCCCGCAGGCGGCGCCCGCGGAGAGCACGCGGTCCTGAGGCGCGCCTACTTCTTCGGCTTCTCCAGCTGGATGGCGACGGCCTCGACGTACGTTCCGAGGAGCCTGTCGCCCACCTTCAGCTTCTCCAGGTGGATCTTGGGACCGGCCTTCACCTGGAAGCTCTTGCCCTTGGGTCCCTGGAGCGTCACCAGCCGCTTGCCCGGGTCGATGTCGGTGACGGTCACGGTGGCCGTCACGCCGGCCGCGGTCGCCCCTCCGGGTTCCTGATCCTTGTCGGCGCGCTTGCTCGTCGCGGTCGCCGTGGACGGAGCCGTGTCGGACCCTGGAGGCAGGTACTCGAGCGTGAGCTCCTGGTCGAACTCGACCGTGATCTGGTCGCCCACGGCGATCTCGTCGAGCCGCTTCGCCTCGGGCCCGACCTTGAAGGTCTTCTTCGCGCCGGACTTGTTCTGCAGCGTGATGGTGCGCCCCGGGACGTCGACGGCCGCGACGGTCCCGGTGCCCCGGACCGTATGCGATGCCGTCGCCTTGCCGGGCGTGCCGGTGGCGCTCATCTCGATCGGGGTCCGGCTCGAAGGAGCAGCTGACGTGGCCTGCGCCTGGACGATCGGGGCGGCGAGAAGGGCGACGAGGGAAAAGACCAGCTTGGTCATGCGGGATCTCCGATCCGGGTAGCGGCTGACGGACCTGACCATGAATAACGGATGCGAGGCAAACGTCCATTCTCCGTGATCGTCGCCCTGCTCGCCGTCGTCCTGACCACCGCCTCCGCCGGCGTCGTGGACCACGGCCCCCGTACCGGCCACCAGGTGGCCCTGACCTTCGACGCTTGCACGACGACCCGCGAGCCGGACCCGTACGACGCCCGGATCCCCGCCATCCTCCGCTCCCTTCGCGTGCCCGCGACGCTCTTCGTGGGGGGCGGCTGGGCGGAGCGGGAGCGCAGCGCGCTCGGCGACCTCGCCCGCGACCCGCTCTTCGAGATCGCGAACCACTCCTTCCACCACCCTCACCTGACGCGGCTCACCGAGGACGGCATCCGCGGCGAGCTCGTGCGCGCCGGGGAGGAGATCGCGAAGGTGACCGGGCGGCGGCCGACGCTCTTCCGGGCGCCCTACGGCGAGCTCGACTCCCGGGTGGTGAAGGTCGCGGCCTCCCTGGGCCTGACCACCGTGGAGTACGACCTCCCCTCCGGCGACCCGGATCCGCGCATCTCGAGCCGGCGACTGGTCGACTTCGTGGTGGGAAGCGCCCGCCCGGGCGCCATCGTGGTCCTGCACATGAACCACCCCCGCTTCCGCACGGCGGAGGCCCTCCCGGCCATCGTCGCCGGGCTCCGCGCACGCGGGTTCGAGCTCGTGACGGTCAGTGACCTCCTCCGCCGCCCGCGCGAGCCCGGGTCGCCCGCCGGGTAGCGTCAGGCGGAACCCTCCCCGCCATCGTCAACATTCCTTCGCCCCCTCGTGAGGTCCGGGCCGTCATTTCCTTGAACGGCGCCCCGGCGTCGCTAGTTCGCCCTCGTGCACGAGGTCGAGAAGAGGACCCGTGAGCAAGGAGGCAGTCATGAGGAAGCTGATCGTGGCAACCCTGCTGAGCGCACTTCCGGTGCTGGCCCTGGCGACCACCTGGGAGAACGTTCCCCTGATCGATCACAGCTGTGCGGAGAAGGTGAAGGCGGACCCCGATGCCCACACCAAGGCCTGCCTGCTCCAGTGCTCGGGCACCGGGTACGGAATCCTCGACCACGGCACCTGGATCCCGCTCGACAAGGCCGGAGACGAGAAGGCCCTGTCGGCCCTGAAGGCCACGGGACACAAGGACCACATCCGGGTGAACGTGACCGGCGAGAAGAAGGGCTCGGTCATCCAGGTGACGTCGCTCACGATCCCGTAGCGGGGGATCGGGCGCCGGGTGGAGGGCGGTCATGCCGGATCTTCGACTCTCGCGCGCGGACCCGCTCACGGATCGGCAGGGGCGCCGGATCAGCTACCTGCGGTTCTCCGTGACCGATCGGTGCGGCTTCCGCTGCAGCTATTGCAGCCCCGAGGCCCACTCGGACGCGCGGGACTTCCTCCGGGGAGAGGAGATCGCCCGGCTGATCCGGCTCTTCGCCCGGCTGGGCATCCGCCGGGTCCGCCTCACGGGAGGCGAGCCCACGCTGCGGAGCGACCTGGTCGAGATCGCCGAGGCGGCTCACCGGACTCCGGGCATCGAGGAGGTGGCGCTGACGACGAACGGCCAGCGCCTGGGAGACCTCGCGGCGCCGCTCCGCCGGGCCGGTGTCGGCGCCGTCAACGTCTCGCTCGACACCCTCGACGCCGGGAAAGCTCTCGCGGATCAGCGGCAGGGGCGCCGACCTGGCCAGGGTCCTGGCCGGCATCGACGCCGCCGCCGCCGCGGGCTTCGCCGCGCTGAAGATCAACACCGTGGTGATCCGCGGCGTCAACGAGGGCGAGGCCGCCGACCTCGTTCGCTTCGCGTGGAGCCGCCGGGCGGTCCCGCGCTTCATCGAGCTCATGCCGTTCGGCGCCGGGGAACCGGTGCCCACGAGCGAGCTGAAGGCCCTCCTGCGGGCCCAGGGGCTGGCGCTCGAGCCGGATGCCACCCGCGGGTGGGGCCCGGCGCACCACCTCCTCGGACGGGACCCGTCCACCGGCGCCGCCGGGCTCGTCGGGTTCATCGGCGCCCTGACGGAGAACTTCTGCGAGCGCTGCAATCGCTGCAGGGTGACGGCCCGCGGGGAGTTCCAGGCCTGCCTCGGGGGCCAGGACCGGGAGCCCCTCGGCGCGCTCCTGCGCGCGGGCGCCTCGGACGGCGAGCTGGCGGCGGCGGTGCGGCGGGCGCTCGGACGGAAGGAGGACCGTCACCACATGGACGAGGCCGGAGCCCGGCTGGTGCTCCTGCCGATGATGGGGATTGGGGGGTGAACGGCGCCAGGCACGGCCGGCGTCACGCCGCGAGCGCGGCCGCGAGTGGCCTGCGCCAGGGGCGCCATCTCCAGGCCGCGGCCAGGGCGACCGCGTTGGCGAGGTCGAGCAGGGCTCTCCAGCCGACCAGGGATTCCCGACGCTCGCCATCCCCTCGTCCCCTCCCGCCCCGAGCTCGAACAGGACGCCGGCGGCGTTGCCCAGGGTCCAGAGGAGGGCCGTGACGAGGACGACCACGGCGCCGGGGCTTCGAGAGGTACCGGCAGGCTCCTCCCTCCAGCGCGTCCACCTCATCGCGAACCACACGGCCCCGACCTGGGCGGCGAGTCCGATTGCGTCCAGGTAGGAGGCCCACCTCGCCACCCAGCGCGCGACGTCGGGGTCCTCCGACATCGCGCTCCAGCCCAGCTGGTTGGCCAGGGTGTCGGTGGCGCGCTGATGTCCCGCCACGGTTCCGACGAGCAGCACCGCGTCTGCCGCCAGGAGGATCGCGCCGCACAGGACGAGGGCCTTCCTGCGGGACGCGGCTCCTCTGCGCCGGGACGCGCCGGCGCTTCCGGATGCGCTCGTGGACCCTTCGGGCAAGGTCGCTCCTCCTGCACGGGAGAGCCTAGCACCAGGGTCGCCTACTTCGCCTCCGCCTTCCCGATCTCCCGGACGAGCTCGTCGGCGAGCCCCCGGGTCAGCAGGTCCATCCAGATCGCCTCCGCGAACGCCAGGTGCTCGCGCCGCGACACGCGGCCGGCCTGGAACTCCGCCCGGTTCGACCTCAGATCCTGGGCGCATTCGACTGGAGTCCTCGTTCCCATCCCTCGCATGGTAGGCACGGGACGTTGCACGTGCAGCAAGGGCCCCAGGCCGTGTCGGTGGGCCGGGGGACGGCCGGTGGGTTTCGGGCGCCGGAGGGTGTCCAGATGGCGAACCTGCGGATAAGTGCATCTTTACACCGTCGCTGCGTGTCATTCTCCTGTCGAGCCTGCGCGAAGGGGCCGCCTTGGACAGCGAAGACATCGAGAACTGGAACAACCAGAAGCGCGGTCCCATCGAGATCACCGTCGAGGTGCGCGAATGTCCGCGATGCCGGCGGGTGACCGACGAGGGCGCGGAGGGAACCTGCGTCTGCGTCGACGAGGCGCTCGGGGACCTGCCGACCTGAAGGGTCGCGAAACGTGACCCTTCCCCGCCCATCCGCGTGTCACCTCTCCGTGGACTCCGACCCGGAGGGCGTGTCGTGGACAAGGACAGCATCGAGACGTGGACGCTCCTGAAGCACGGCCCCATCGAGATCACGGTCGAGGCGCGCGATTGCAGTCGATGCGAACGCCGCGGCCAGGACGGCGGAGACGGCACGTGCGTATGCGTCGATGAAGCGCTCGGTGAGGGGACGTACCTGGGCAGCGACTGAGGATCAGGCCGCTCGGGACCGGTCTCGGGACGGGTCCGCGACCTGATTCGCGTACTGCTGGACCGTCAGCCGGCAGTCGGGGCAGGCACGGAATCTCCGGAAGGCCGTGTCGCTCGCCGGAACGGCGTGCCCGCACACCAGCACGTCGTACGGCTTGCCGCCCTGGCGCTCGTTCCACTTCACGATCCGGCGCCACGTCTCGGGCACCGTGAACCGCTCGCTCCTGCCCTTGGTGCTTCTTGCCATGCCGTTGCCAAGCCCTCGCAGTGGATTTTCGGCCGGCTTCATAACGACCTCGCTGCGCCGTGTCCAGCCGACGCCAGGCAAGGCGTAGCCGACCTACCCCGCCGAGAGCGCCAGCAGGAACTGGCCGCCGAAGTAGAGCGGCCAGCCCACGAGCTGGTTCACCTTCCCGGGACGGACGAACCGGCCGCGCGCCACGAAGAGGTCGGACACGAAGAAGAGCAGCGCGCCCAGCCGGACGAGCGGGTCGGGCACTCCCAGCGCGAGCCACACCATCGCGCCGATGACCGTGCAGTAGGCCACGACCGGCAGGCGCATCGCACCGAGGTGCGGCCAGAGCCAGGCCAGGGCCCCCGCGACCGTGGCGACGACCACGGGCAGGAGCATCGCCGGGCGGCTGGATATCGGTGCGAACGCCGCCGCGTACGCCAGGTGAGCCAGCAGGAACGACCCCAGGCCCGCCAGGAAGGCCCGCTCGGCCCGGGCGAGGAGGAGGACGTCGCCGGCCGCGGACAGCACCAGCGCCGCGACGACCAGGCTTGCGTACCTTCCGTGAACGCCGCCGGCCAGGCCCACGCCCACGAAGGCCAGCGCGCAGGCCGTCTTGGCGAGGCCACGCGCGACCGGCCGGTCGCGAACCTCGGCCCACAGGAGCGCCGCCAGGGCGAGCGCGCCGGCATCCAGCCCGATCCACGTCGCTCGGTTCAGGCCGCCTCCATGGCGCGGGAGTGTATCAGTCCGCTCACGGCTCTCCGCGGGAGGTTCGACCCGGGGCGCGCTCGATCAGGCTGGGCACGCTCCCCCCGGCCTGGCGCCGGTAGTGGCCCTCCGGGATCAGCCGGTACTCGCGCTCGAGGTCGTCGTGGACGCGACGCATCCGGGACAGGTCGTCGGTCTCCCAGCCTTCTGGCGATACGGGCGTTCCTGGACCCTCGGCCATGGCGCACCTCTCGAGATCCTGCGTCCCAGCCTAGCCAGCGGGCCGTGCGGGGCCCCAGTCCATGATCGACCGTCATCCGCCCATGGGGGGAGGCGGACGGTGGATGTCCTTGGAGGCGGGTTCCCGCGATCGTGGGGTCGTCGCTCGGGGTGCGGGGTGCTAGCGTCGTCGTCGCGGTGACAGGACCCGATCGGCGCCGGGGGGAGCGCCGACCAGAAGGCCCCGAGGTCCATGGGGCCTTCGCCATTTGCTGGACCCTCGTGACTAGAACCCGTAGCTGGTCCGGAAGCCGAGGTCGATCCACCCGTGCGTCGCGGGGGAGAAGGGAAGGCTCGGCAGGAGCCCGGTCACGGACAGGGACGTGAACTGGCCCCACCGCGTCCCCAGCGCGAACGAGCCGCTGATGCCCGGGCCGAACCGGAGGTCGAGTCCCACCGCGGCTCCCACCTGCCAGCCGGTGTAGTCGAAGCTGTCGTGGTAGTCGTTCATCGCCGACATCCACTCGAAGCCCCCGCTCACCATCACCCACGGATTGACGGGCCCCCCCGGAAGGAAGCTCCAGCGCGGGAAGAGCCCCACGCTCAGGTCGAGGGCGTCGCACCATCCCCCGGCAGCCAGGCAGTAGCCGTTGATCGGCCCGTACGTGCTGCCCGCGCCGAGCAGCAGGTAGAGCCCCAGCTCGAGCGGCGCGACGGGACGGAAGGATCCCTCGAACGTGAAGGTGATCTGCGGGCTCACCGCCGAGCCAAGGCCCAGTCCGGAAGCGTCCAGCTGGCCGACCGGCACCGCGAGGCCGATCGAGACGCCCAGCTGGAGCATCGAGACCTGCTCCTGTGGCGGGGCGGGGCCCTCGGATGGCCCGGGCTCCGGAGACGGAACGACGACGTCCTCGGGCGGTGGCGGCGGGGCGTTCCGCGCGTAGTCGATCTGCGCGACCTCGGCTCGCGGAATCGTCCAGCTCGTCCCGTCCGGCAGCTCGAGGACGACGGCCGCACCCGGGACGTCCTGCACCACCGAGCCGCGGAGGATGCCACCGTTCTTCAGCACCACCGTGTCGTACCGATCCGGAGGCACGGCGAGGAGCAGCACCAGCACCAGGCACTCGATCATCGGCGGCCTCCCCCTGCAGCACATGGTTCACCACAGGTGTACAAAGCTCAACCCCCCGACGAAGGACGCCCGGGCGGGGCCCCCTCCCCGGGTGAACCCGGCCCCTGATCAGGTCGCCCCGGCTTGGTCCATGGAAAGGCGGCCCCGGCGTCTTACGCTGGAATCGTGGAGGCGTCGTCCCTGCCGTGATGGAGAGGTGCCGCGATGTCGGGCTCGTCCTGGGTCGGAACCGTGTGGGGCCTGCGCGGAGCGGAAGGGGCCGTGCTGGCCCGGGTGCTCGCCGTGGAGGGCAGGTCGCTCCTCCTCACGATCGTCGGGCTGGGCGGCGCCGCGCCGGACGGGGTGGAGTTCCTCACCTCCGGCGACGGGAGACGGGGACGCGTGGCCCGCATCTCGTCGGACTCCTTGCTCGCCCACTGGAACCGGATGAGCGGCGACCTCCGCCGCCTGATGTCGATGCCCGTCCGCGAACCCGCCTGCTAGGGAGCGTGGCCCGAATCCCGTGAACCGGGCGTCACCTCGCCGGAAACGTGCCGCAGCTCGTCGTCACTGTCGCGGCCAGCGCAAGCGTCCCGCTCGGCAGGGCGGTCCCGTTCCCCGGATCGACCGCGATCGAGAGCACCTTCTCCGGGCCCACGGTGATGGTGGCCTGGGCGGTCTTCGTCGGATCCGCCACGCTGGTGGCCACCACCGTGTAGATCCCCGGGACCTGGGGGGAGGTGTAGATGCCGTTCGTCACGGTTCCCCCGCCCGCCTCGGCCACCGACCACGTCACCCTCGTGTCGCTGGCGCCGGAGACGGTGGCGACGAGGACCTGTCCCTTGCAGGCGTCGAGGCTCGCGGTGGCCGGGCTGAGGGAGAGGGCGACTGCCTGGGCCGCCCCGCCCTTCCCCACCCGCACGACGCTGGTGGTCCCGCCCTTCTTCAGCGAGGTGGACGGGCCCACGTTCGTCGTGGAAGCCGCGCCGCTCGCGCTCGCCGTAGAGGCATGCTCGGCGCGCACGTGGAAGGTGCCCTCGGCGGCAGGCGCCGTGTAGACCCCGGCCGGGTCGATGGTTCCGCCGTTCGCCTCGTCGACGGACCACGTGACCGAGCCATCCGCCGTCCCGGTCACACGCGCGGTGAACTTCACCGATCCACCGGGCTGGACGTCGGCCTCCAGCGGCGCCGTGGCCACGACGATCGCCTGGCCTGCCGGAGGGCTCCCGGCGGCCGGGGCCGACGACGAGCCTCCGCAGGCTGCGGCGGCAGCGGCGACGACGACGAGCAATGACAGCGACCGACGGTCCATGGCGGGGTCCCCTCCCGAGCGACGTGTGCTCGCGGACCAACCTACGGGGAGGCGACTTCACGCGTAAGACCATGACGAGGCAGGGTTTTTTACCTTCACCGCCCCACACGCGGCCACGATGTGGGCGCGCCTCCCACCACTCAGGACTTCTCGCCCGGGAAGAGCTCGGCGTGGTGCGTCCGGGCGCAGTCCCCGCACATCCCGTGGCTGAAACGCGCCTCGGTGTGCGTGGAGATGAAGTGCTCGATGCGATCCCAGTAGCCCGTGTCGTTCCGGATCTTCTTGCAGTACATGCAGATGGGGAGGAGGCCGGAGAGCGTCTTCACGCTCTGGAGGGCCGACCGCAGCTCGCCGATGAGCTTCTCGTTCTCGACCTTCGCGGAGCGGAGCGCGACCTCCGTGCGCTTGCGTTCCGTGATGTCCTTGAAGATCCCGATGACGCAATCCACGCCGCCGTCCGCCCCCCGCACGCAGCTCACGGACGCCATCGCCCAGACGATTGACCCGTCCTTGCGGATGAACCGCTTGTCGACCGTGTAGCGGTCGGTCTCGCCCCGCAGCAGCCGCTGGAACGCCGCGAGATCCGAGGGAAGGTCGTCCGGGTACGAGAGCTCCACCCAGCTGAGGCGGAGGAGCTCGGCTCGCGTGTAGCCGGACATCTCACAGACGAAGTCGTTGGCCTCCAGCCAGCGCATGTCCGCGCCGGAGATGGCGACGCCGACGGCAGGGGACTCGAAGTAGGCCCGCAGCCTGGCTTCGCGCCGCCGGAGTTCCTCCTCCGCCGCCACCTGCTCCGTGATGTCCCGGCAGAAGGCCATCATGCGGTCGTCCGACAGCTTCACCGCACGCACGCGGGCCCAGACCTCGCGACCGTCCGGACGCACGAACCTCCGGTCGTACTCGACGTGCCCCTCGGACGTGAGCACGCCGAACTTGAGGCGGGTCGCCTCCTGGTCCGCCTCCCGCACGTAGTCGGTGATCTTGCTCGCCTGCAGGGCCTGGAGGTCGATGCCCAGCATCGCGAGCGCGGCCGGGTTTCCGTCGACGAACCGGCCCCGGCCATCGGCGACGAAGAGCGCGTCGGGCGACGCCTCGACGTAGGTGCGGAACTTGGCCTCCGCGGCCCGGAGGGCCCGCTCGGCCTCGAGCACCCCGACGCGACTCCGGCTCCGGCGGAGCCGCTCGGCCATGGCGCTGACGAGAATCCCCATGAGGACGAAGAGCGCCAGGCTGGAGCCCTCCTGGACGGAGAGCGGGTGAAAGTCCCGCTGGGGAGGGATCACCCAGTACCAGGCCATGGCCGCCGACAGGACGGTGGCCAGGATGCCCGGCCCGAGCCCTCCGACCGCGGCCGCCAGCATGACCGCCGGATAGGCGAGGATGAAGGTCGGGACGATGTACGCCGAGAGCGCGAGCTTCAGGGCCGTGGCGAGGGCCGCCACCAAGGCGGCGATGGCGTAGCGGAGAGGCGCGCGCATCCGGGATCGAGGAATGGGATGCTACCTCGCCCCGCGACGGGCGACGGTCGTCGCTCTGGGGTGGGTTCCTCGGACCCGCCTCCCGGTAAAGGATGTTTTTCACTCGTGGTGTGCGCGGCGGGGTAGCGGGCCGGGTTCGCGGACCGTATGAGTGGCGCGCCCCGGACTCCCGGGATCTGGCTGCACCCACCGAGAGGGAAACGACATGCGCAAGATCGCCGCCGCACTCGCCATCGGACTGCTGGCCGTCCCTGCCGCCGCCGCGACGAAGGCAGACCAGGCAGACGTCCTCGCCACGGTTCGGCAGTTCATCGACGGCTTCAACAAGGGGGACGTGAAGAGCGCGCTCGCGGCTTGCGCATCTCCCGTGTCCGTCGTCGACGAGTTCGCCCCGTACGCCTGGCAGGGGCCGACGGCCTGCGCCGACTGGGCGAACGACTTCGACGCCATGGCGAAGAAGAACGGCATCTCCGATTCGGTCGTCACCCTCCAGAAGCCCAGGCACGTCGACATCGACGGGGACCGCGCCTACGTGGTCAACCCGGTCAACTACGACTTCAAGAAGAACGGGAAGAAGGAATCCCAGAAGGGGTCGACGTTCACGGTCGCACTGCAGAAGACGGCGGCGGGCTGGCGGATCACCGGCTGGGCGTGGTCGACCCGCTAGCGTAGGGCCCGACAGGAGCGCGGGGCGCCTCCCCTGACCCGTTCGGCGGGGGAGCCTCCCGACGTTCCCCGCTCATGACGCGCCGCGCCTCGCGTGCGCGCAGGCCGTGGGGCTAATCTGCGGGAATGGCGACCGAACCCCTCGAGTGTGCTGGGTCCTGGCGCCCGGTTCCGCACCTGGAGCCCGGCGACGACGTGGTGTGCGATCACTGCAAGCGGCAGGTCTACCTGAGACCGGCCCCGCTCGACCTGAGCAGCGGCAAGTGGCCCGGGGAGAAGCACCCGCGGATCGAGCCACATACCGTGGGGGCAAGGACGACGAGGGTCACCGTCGACGTGCCGTGGTCGGAAGGCTAGCGGGGAAACTTTCGCTTACTCCCCAACCGCGGCATTCCCAAAGACCTGGAATCGTACAGATAATGAGATAAGGTCCCAGGTTCGAGGGTCACTCATGTCCGGTACGGGCAACGTCATCCGAAGCAATCCCCGCCGCCGCGTCCGGCTGCGGGTCGTGACCAGCCGCGGCAGCTCACTGACCGTCAACGTCAGCGCCGGGGGCTTCTGCACCGGCATGATGCGCGTCCTTCCGGCCGGCACCCCGGTCGATGGAACGATCCACCTCGACGGCCGCGAGGCGTTCTTTTCCGGCCAGGTCGTCTGGGCGCGCCCCGGCAATCCGCGCCTGAGCCTGATGGGGACGATGGGCGTGCGCTTCGGCGAGATCGACGCGGACTTCGCGCGCCGCCTCGGCGGAGACGGGGCCCGGGAAGCCGCGCCCGCCGCCGCCCGACGGACGTTCAGCCGGGCGAGCGGCAGCCTGCCTAGAGCGCGAGGGCCTCACCTACTTGTCGCCGGTGACCTGGGCGCCGTGGCCGCCGAGCCAGGAGTAGAGGCCGCCGGCGATGAGGGCTCCGATGATTGGGGCGACCCAGAACATCCAGAGCTGCTCGAGAGCCCACGAGCCGGCGAGGAGGGCCGGCGCCGTGCTCCGGGCCGGGTTCACCGAGGTGTTCGTCACCGGGATGCTGATCAGGTGGATGAGCGTGAGCCCGAGGCCGATGGCGATGGGGGCGAAGCCCTTGGGCGCACGGCCGTCGGTCGCGCCCAGGATGATGAGGAGGAACATCATCGTCATCACGACCTCGGCGACCAGCGCCGAGACCATCGAGTAGCCGCCCGGCGAGTGGGCGCCGTAGCCGTTCGCGGCGAGCATGCGCGGGGCGTCGAACCAGCCGGGCTTGCCGCTGGCGATGGCCAGGAGGATAGCGCCACCGGCGATGGCGCCGAGCACCTGGGCGACGATGTAGGGGACGAGTTCCTTGGCGGGAAGCGCTTGCCGGCCCAGAGCCCGATGGAGACCGCGGGATTCAGGTGGCAGCCGGAGATGTGGCCGATGGCATAGGCCATGGTGAGCACGGTCAGGCCGAAGGCGATGGAGACGCCGACGAAGCCGATGCCCATGCCCGGGAAGGCGGCGGCCAGGACGGCGCTGCCGCATCCGCCCAGCACAAGCCAGGCCGTACCGATGAACTCCGCTCCGAGCTTCTTCGAAAGAGGCATTGCGTCTCCAGGACTGAAGGGTGGTTGGGAGAACGGTCCCTTTGCACTTACCGGGCCCGGATTGGTCGCGCTTCGCGGACGTGAGAATCCCTGGCGGCGCACCGATCCGGGACATCCCACCTGGTCGAACCGGAACACCGTTTCGATTTGTCGCGCCGTCCCCCGCTAGAGGAACTCGCGGATTCGCCGGTCCGCCTCGGCCCGTGAAGCCGTCCAGAGGTAGGCCGGACCGGAGAGGTACGCGGCGAGCCCCTGGTCACCCTGGATGGGGCATCCGGCCCGGGCCTGGACGGCGTAGGCCTCGGCCTCCCACCGAAGCCGCCATCGCGGGGACAGCACGTACGTGGCCCAGAAGCGGATCGGACTCTCCGCCTGCTGCCGGACGTGAACGAGCTCGTGGCCGATGCCGATCGGGTTCTGCTGGGAGGGCTGGAGGAAGACGTGCCGCCCGATCGCGACGCCCCCCATCGGCGACCACTCCGGCAAGGTGTGCAGGACGTACTCGGGCTCCGGCCCCTGGCCGGTGGCCGGAGGCATCCCGGACGGCGCGCAGGAGAACCCGGCCGTGGCAGCCAGGAGAAGCGCGACCTGGCGGAAGCAGCTCATCGGCCCCATCCTAGTCCACTTCGCCCCGCCCGGGCCGCGCACCGGCGGTCGCTCACTCGACGACGAAGGTCATCCTCATGTTCCCGTGCCCGGACCCGCAGAAGTGGTCGCAGATGGTCGAGTACCGCCCCGGAGTCCGCGGCGTGAGGGTGACCTCGGTGACCTTGCCCGGCTCGATCTCCACGTCGATGCCGAGCGCGCGCTGGAAGAAGCCATGGGTGACGTCCGCGCTCCGGAGCCGCAAGGTGACGGCCTCGTCCTTGCGCAGCACGACCTCGGCCGGGGTGAACTCGAAGCGGCGAGCGGAGATCTCGACGACGCGAGGCTCGGCGCCGGAAGCGCCGGCTGGCGCCAGGATGGCCGCGAGAATTGCCGCCCGGACGAGGAACGCGAGAATGCGGGTCCGATGTGGCGAGGCGGTCATGGAAGCCTCCGGAGGCTCGTCGACGGTCTACAGGGTGGAGGGGCGCAGCAGCTGGGCGAACCCCTCCGTGCCCGACAGGTGCTTCAGGGAAAGCTCGACCTCGTCTGCGCTGGACCGTGCGCCCGCCCGGCGAAGCCGCGTTTCCCGCGCTCACGACCCGCAGGCCGAGGTTCCGGAACGGGTGCTCGCGGTCGAAGGGGATCGGCTTCTTCTCCTGGGTCGCGGCCGGATCGGGGAACGCGAAGATGAGCGACCGGGCCGCCAGGTGGGACGCGCGCGGGGTGAGGTGCACGTCCTCGCGGTGGATGTGGCCGTAGAGGACCGTCACGTTCTCGAAGGGGTCCAGGACCGCCATGACCTCGTCGCCGTCGCGCGTGAACCACTCCCACTCGGGCTTGAGGTCGAAGAGCGGACGATGGGTGAACACGACGATCGGGGTGGTGGGGGTGAAGCGGGCGAGGTCCCGCTTCAGCCAGGCGATCTGCTCGCGCCCCACCTCCGGCCTGCGCCCGGGAGACGTTGTCGATCGCGACGAAGTGGACGCCCCGGTGGTCGAAGGCGTAGCTCGTCTCGCCGAAGCTCGCCCGGAAGAGCGCGCCGCCGTCCAGGCCGGCATCGTGCTCGCCCGGGACCGCGAACGTCCGGGCCACCTGGAGCTGGCCGGCGATCTCCTTGAACCGTCGCATCCGCTTCTCGTGCTCGCCCGGGACCTCGCTCTCGTGCGTCAGGTCGCCGGTGAAGAGGACGAGCTCCGGCCGCTCGGGGAGCGCGTTCACCCTCTCCACGGCCCGCTCGAACGCGAGCGTGCCGGTGGGGTTGGGCGGGCCGGCGAATCCGACGTGGGTGTCGCTGAGCTGCACGAAGGTGAACGGGGTCACCGCCTCCCCGTTTCGCCGTGCCTGCTCCCCTGAGACGCTGACGGCCGGCCCGCTCGTGGCCCAGGCGGGCGCGACCCGGTACAGGGCGCCTGCACCGAGCGAAGATGCCGCGATCCGGAGGAAATGCCTGCGATCCATGGGGTGCCTCCTGTCCAGCCCAACGATCGAGGGCGCCACCGGTTCCGCGTCTCGTTCCCAGGGAACCGTCTCGCTCGCCGGACGTTCGCTTCCCTGGAGGCACATCCGTGGAACGGGCGCACCCGGAGGAGGCCATTAGGCTCAGGACCGTGACTCCCTCGCGGCCCCATGCCCGCCGCGACGACCCGGGGCACCCGCTCCTCGGACTCGCCGACGTGCTCTACGACCTCGCCTGGCACCTCGCCCGCAATCGGGTGGAGGCAGAGGACCTCGTCCAGGAGGCCTTCGCCCGGGCGCTCCGCTCCTGGGGCCAGTTCACACCCGGTACGGATCTCAAGGCCTGGGTCCTGCGCATCCTGCGGAACGCCTGGCTCGACCGCTGCCGGCACGAGCGCCGAAGCCCCGTCGCGCCGGCCGCCGGGGAGGACCCGGAAGAGGGCGCGCCGCCTCCCGTGCGAGGACGGCTCCCTCCGCGGCGACGTCGAGCTCGGGCGCCTGCGGGGGCTGGTCGCGAGAGACATCGAGAACGCGCTCTCGAGTCTCGGAGAGGAGCAGCGGACCGTCATCCTGCTCGACCTGGAGGGGCTGACCGAGGCGGAGATGTCGTCGGTGATGGGCTGCCTCCCGGGAACCGTCAAGTCGCGCCTGTCCCGGGCCCGCGCCGCGCTGCGCGCCCGTCTCCTGGATTACCGGAGGTAGGAAGAGCCATGGACTGCATCGACGCGCGCACCGATCTCGTCGGACTCCTCCGGGGCCGGCTCGCCCGGCCGGAGCAGGACGCGCTGCATGCGCATCTCTCGGGGTGCGAGCCGTGCCGGCAGATGGAGGCCACGGAGCGCGCCCTCGACGATCTGCTGGATCGGGAGCTGCCCCGCCGCCAGGCGCCTGCTTCGCTCCGGCAACGCCTGGAAGGCATGGCGCGCCGCTGGCGGCGAGGACCCCGTCGCTCCCCTCCCCCGTCGACGTTGGAGGGCGCGTCGGGCGTTCCCTGCCCTCGCGGCGGCCCTGGCGGTCGGCGTCGTGGGCGTCCTCGCGTGGCGCGCCTCGAGCGACCGCGAGGCGCGGGCGGCCCTGGTCGCGGACGCCGTCGGCGATCACCTGCGCGTCCTGGCGGACGCCGCGCGGACTCGAGCTCGCGAGCTCCGAGTCCCACCAGGTGAAGCCCTGGTTCGAGGGTCGCCTCGACTTCGCGCCCGAGGTCCCGCTGCCGGAGGTCGCGGAGCTGCGGCTTCGCGGAGGCGGCGTCGGGTACTTCCTCGACAGGAAGGCCGCCGTCGTGGCGCTACACGCTGCGGAGGCACGCGGTGACCCTGCTCGCCTTCCGGCCGGACGGGCTCCCCCTCCTCGAGGCCGGGTCGCCGCTCGCCACCACGGCGCTGCGAGGCTTCCGGGTGGCCACCTGGCGTGGATCCGGCGTCGGCTATGCGCTCGTCTCCGACGTCGGGCCCGAGGAGTTCGAGGCCCTGGCCGCCGCCTTCGCGTCCCGCACCTCGCGCTGACGGTCCCCGGTCGCCTCTAGGCCGCCGACCAGGTCCCGCTCGACGCATCCGCCTGGAGGTGCCCGGCGAACCAGCCGGCCGCGAGCCGGGAGACCTCCTCCAGCGTGCCGGGCTCCTCGAAGAGGTGCGTCGCCCGGGGGATGACGGCGAGCTGGGCGCTCGACAGCTGACGCAGGACGGACCGGTTCAGCCGGACCACCTCCTCGTCCCGGCTTCCCACGAGGAGGAGTACCGGGGCGCTGACCCGGGCCAGGGTCGACGAGGGAACGAGGTCCGGGCGCCCACCGCGCGAGACCACCGCACCGACGAGCTCCGGGTGCTCGGCCGCCGCGGCGAGCGCCGCCGCCGCGCCGGTGCTCGCGCCGAAGTACCCGATCCTCAGATCCCGGGTGCGGGGGTCGGTCGCGATCCACTGCGTCACCGCGGACACGCGTGCGGCGAGGAGCGGGATGTCGAAGCGCAGGCGCGACGTGGCCTCGTCCTCGGTGACCTCGGCCGGCGTCAGCAGGTCGAACAGCAGCGTGGCGAATCCGGCCACCTGCATCTCGGCAGCGACCAGTCGGTTTCGAGGGCTGCGCCTCGTCGAGCCGCTCCCGTGGACGAACATGACGAGCCCTCTCGCCCCCGAGGGAATCGTCAACTCGGCCTCGAGCGTTCCCGAGCCCGCTCCCGGCCCCTCGAATGGGATCGAGAGCGTCGCCTGCTCCGCCCGGGCCCCTCGACGGAGACACTCCATGACCTGCTCGTCGGAGACCTGGTCGAACTGCTCGTACCAGCGCCCCACCGCGAAGAACGGGCTCGGCTGATCGACCGCCACCACGTCGTCGAAGTCCCGCTTCAGCTCCGGGATGGAGGCCGCGGCGACCACCGGCGCGGCCAGCACCACCCGGACCGCCCCACGCAGGCGCACCGAGCGAGCCGCCGCCCGCGCGGTGGCGCCGGTCGCGACGCCGTCGTCCACCACGATCACCGTGCGCCCGGTGAGGCCCGGCATCGGGCGGTCGCCGCGGTAGAGGTGAACCCGCCGCGCGAGCTCGATCGCCTCGCGCTCGGCGAGCGCCGCGATGTCGTCCTCACCGAGCCCGACCTCGCGCAGCGCCTCGCGACGCACGTACACGGCTCCGCCCTCGGCGATGGCGCCGATGGCGTACTCCGGGTACCCGGGCGCGCCAATCTTGCGCACCACGATGAGGTCGAGGTCGGTGTCGAGCGCTCGCGCGACCTCCAGCGCCACCGGCACGCCCCCGCGCGCCAGCCCCAGCACCAGCGGATGGGCCGCGCGATACCACTCGAGCTGGTCGGCCAGCAGCCGACCTCCCTGTTCCCGATCTCGGAAGACCATGATGGCCTCCTCGATCCCGAAGATAATCCCGGCGCGGGAGCGCTGCGCCGGGGTGGGCGGCTATCCGGGGGCTCACCCTAAGGGTGAGGTCCGGCGGACGTCAGTCGGTGCCGCGTGCGAACTCCACCCGGGGCTGCCGCTCGCCCTTCTGCTTGGGCGACGCGTAGATGTCGTCGGTCCTGGCCGATACACGGCCCGGCTCGAGGGTCCCTTGCAGGACGAGGAAGTCGCGGACGGCGCCGGCGCGTCCCTCTGCGAGTTGCTTGAGCCGTGCCTCCCCCTCGAGCGGCGGCGGCGCACCCTTCTCGACGGCGACGATGGCCGCCTGGCAGGCCTTGCCGTCGACCTCCCGGTCCACGTATCCGAACGCGATCACCTTCATGGCAGGGCGATCCTTCAGCGCACCGGCGAGCTTGCGAAGCCGGTCCTGGGCGTCCGGCGTGAGATCGATGGAGCACTCGGCGAAGACGACGTTCCGCAGCGGGGACTTGGGGGGGAAGATGACTTCCTTCACCACCTGCCCCGTGATGGACCCGGCGATGTTCTCGTCGTCGGTGCTGGCGGCCACAGGGAGATCGAGGACGATGTCCCCGTTCTTGTCGCGCAGGATGTCGACGATCATGCGAACCGGGAGGAAGGTGGCCTGGTCGCTCTTCACGGCCTTGCCGAACGTCAGCTGGTCCACCCGGATCCGGTTCTCGGCGGCCAGCTTGCCCTGGTCGACCTTGGCCCTCGACTTCACCGTGAGCGCTCCCTCGTCCACCTCGAGCCCGAGGTAGGTGCCGGCGTAGGGCGTGGCGGTGGTGAGGTCGAGACCTTCCAGCTGGAGCTCGAGGTCCGCGGTGGCCGGGGTCTTCAGCGGAGCCGCCTTCCCCTGGACGAGCAGCGGCGCACCCTTGGGCATGGTGGCCCTGGCGCGGACGTCGGCGACCTTCCCGGGCTCGGTGGACATGCCCGTCACCCGGACGGAGATGTCCTTCACGGTGGCGTGGAAGTCGCCGGGCACGCCCTTGTCGGTGAAGTTCACCGCGCCGTCCTTGACCAGCAGCTCGTCGATGCGGAGCTGGGGGGCCGGCTTGGCCGCCTTCTCCTTCCCCTTCGCCGGGGCACCGCCCGGCGGCGGCTTCTTCGAGCGAGGAAGGTTGGTGTTGCCGTCGGCGTCCATCACCAGATCGACCCGCAATCCGGTCAGCCCGACCTTGGCCACGGAGACGGCCATCGGCTCGATGTTCCCCTTCACTCCCTCGAAGGACAGCTCCTCCCAGGCGACGAGCTTCTCCCGCCGGCGGTCGAGGAGCTTCAGCGACCGGATGCTGGCGCCCTCCGCCGTAGGTTCCCGTGAGCTGGTCCTTGCGCGTGACGAGCGCCAGCTGGGCCTTCAGATCGAGCAGGCCGCCGGCGATCGCCACCTCGGCGTCGTCGGGCACGTAGGGGTCGGCGACGGCGAGCGAGAACCCCTTCAGCTCGAGGTCGACGTCTGCCGAGAGCGGCGTGGGGACGACCGTGCCGGCGGCCCGGAAGCTCGCGTCCTTTCCGAGCCTGCCTCCGAAGGAGAACTTCACCGGGCCTGCCAGCGGCCCGGTGATGTCCTTCGCCTGGAAGTTCACGCCCGAGAAGGCGAAGCTGGGCAGTTCCTTGCGGGTTCCGTCGACGAAGGTCAGGTCGATTCCCTTCATCTCGAAGCTCTTCACCGCGTACTGGATGGGTTTCCCGGCCGGGGCCGCACGCCGAGTCGGGAGCTTCGCCTGCAGGTGCTCGAGGAGCGGCACGGGAGAGAAGACTCCCTTGCGGTCCCGGGAGATGCGGATCTTGCCGTCGGAGAAGAGGACCTCGGCCACCTCGACCTGGCCCTTCTGCTCGCTGAACCTGGCGCCGGTGACGGACAGGAGGCCGAGGACCATGCCCTCGCGGGCGCCGAACGGGACGGCGAGGTTCCGGATCTCCAGGACCCCGTCCTCGACGATCATCCCCCGCTTCTGGCCGCTCGTGACCCTGGAGCGGAAGGCGACGTCGGAGACGTCCACCCGAAAGTGGCCCCTGGTGCTCGGAGACCCGGATGCCGGTGACCGTGACGGCGCCGTCCCAGCCAATCTCCGCGCCCGCCTCGGGCGTGATGCGGTAGCTCGCGGTGCCCAGGATGGCCAACTTCCCGGAGTCGACCTTCACCGGGAGCTCGGCGGGGAGGTAGGACAGGTACTCGGGAAGCGACAGGTTCTTCAGGTCGATCTGGGCCGAGACCTCGGGGGCCTGCGGCAGGCCGCGGACCTTGGTCTCGATGGAGAGCGGCGCCCCGTCGATCACCGCGCTGAACCGGGGGTTCCCGTACTCGGCGGCCCGGGCCGGCACGGTGGTCAGGAACGGGACCATCAGCTGGGCGTCCCGCACCGTGTGCTTCTCCTCGGGGGAGAGGGCTCGGTCGAGGAAGTCGATGGACCCGCCGGTGATGGCCACGTCCTCGAGGGACAGCGCCGGGACCGGCAGGGTCAGGTACTTCATGAGGTCGGAGAAGTTGTAGGTGTTCGGACCGGTCCGGATCACGTTGAAGTGGGGCCCCTCCAGGCGCACCTGGGAGATGACCAGGGCTCCGCGCAGCAGGGACGTGGGGCTCACCGACGCCTGGAGGCGCTGGAACGACGCGAAGGTCCCCTTGCCGCCGACCTCGGAGAGCGCGAGGTCCTTCACCTCGACCTTCCAGGTGAAGGGGTGGATGGAGACGGAGCCGATGGCGAGCTTCCGCCCCGTCGCCTCCTCCATGCCCTTCGAGGCCTGGGTCCGGACGATGCCGGGAACGACGAAGGCGACGAGCGCCGCGAGGAGCAGCGCCAGCGCCACCAGGGCGAGGGCGCCTCCCCCGATCCACTTCCAGGCCCTGGAGGAGGTCGTGTTCCCGGTCATCGAAGGCTCCGGCTACTTCTTCTTCGCGTTGAGCGGCTCGTAGGTGAACTTCTGGCCGCCGACGCTGGCCTCGGCCATGGCGCCGCCCTTGGTCAGCGTGAACACCGCGACGCCGTCCTTGTAGTCGGCGTTGGCCGAGGCGCCGGACTTGAGGGCCACCGCGCTCACCTGCGCGGCCATGGTCCACTCGCCCTTCTGGAAGGCGGCGAGCGACTCCTTGGTCTCGAAGAAGATGATCTCGTAGAACGCCTCGCCGCCGATCTGGGCGCCGATGGTGGCCTGCGCGAGGGTGGTCTTGCCCACCGGCTTTCCGCTCACGTAGAGGAAGCCCGACCCGCCCGCGCCCCCGATGACCAGGCCGCCCTTGGCGACGTTGGGGAACACGGCGTAGCCGGCGGACTTGCCGAAGAACTTCTTCAGGCTGGGGTCGGCCTTCTTGATGGCCGCGATGGCGGCGTCGGCCTCCTTGATGGTGGCCTCCGCGCGCGAGGCGGTGGGAAGCGCGACGAGGGCGGCAAGACCGGCGGCGAGTGCAATCTTCTGGAACGAGGGCATCTGGATCTCTCTCGGACTGTCGTGGGGGTGAGACGCGCGACTCGGGTGGGCAACGGCCGTGTAGACCCAGAGTGATGCCGTCGGCCCTCCGGGATGACAAGTCCCAGATCGGTGCCTTCCGGCCCGATTCGGCGTGGCGATGCCCTTCTGCACCCCCCGGAAGGGTGGCGCGAGGCGATCCAGGACAGGGTCAAGCGCCGACGCGAGGCGCCCGGAACCGGGCGCCCGCGCATCTCGGCGGTGACTCGATGGTCAGGCGATCTTGCGCGCCAGTCCCTCGGCCGCCTCGAGCAGCGAGCGCATCGTGCTGCTCGGCTCCCTCGTCCGATCGCCGTGCTTCTCGGCGCGGCGGACGCGGCTCAGGGCCTGGGCGAACTCGGCGTCGGAGAGGCCGCCCTCGAGGAGGAACGCGTCGAGCTTCCGAAGCCGCCCCTTGAACTCCCGGTAATCGTCGTTCATGACTTTCTCCGTGTCGCTGCCTTGGGGGCGGCCGCACGCTTCCCCTTCGCCTTCGCGGCGGGGGACGCGGGAGCGGCTGCCTTGGTGCGATGCGCTGTGGCCGCCGGGCGCCTGGCCGCGGTGGCGTGCAGGAACGACTCGACGTCGATGAAGTCGACGGCGCCGCTGAGCTGCAGCTTCTCGAGGAGGCGCGTCGAGAAATCCCGCAGCCGGACGTAGGTGGCCCAGCTGGGCGCGGCCTGGTACTGGAGGTCGCACCCGAGCCGGCTCGCCGCCCCGGTCGTCGATCGGGGCACGAGCACCATCTGCCGGGTCGGCACGGCGATGAACGGGAACATCGTGGCCAGCGGCCAGGAGACGTCGGACGGCGCGCCCAGCCCGTTGCTCGCCGCGCACAGCTTCTCGAAGCGCGCCCGGGCCGGCGAGGGCACCGACAGGTAGCCGAAGAGCGCCTCGATGAAGTCGTTCGCGACGTCGCCCGGCTCGAGGGCCTCCTCGAGGACCTCCTGCTCGATGACGCCGGTGATCTTGGTGACGTGGGCCGCGACGCGGAGGAGCTTCCGGGTCAGGTCCTTGTACTCGCCATCCGCGAGGAGCCGGTCGCCCTTCCCGTCTCCGAAGAGCTCGGTCCACTCGGCGTTGGCTGCGCGCCACCGGGCCGCCCGCTCCTTCCTCACGCCCCCGCTCCCCAGGTAGCGCGGGGTCGGTGAACCCCTTGGGGTAGGTCTCGAGGAAGTTGGCGATGGCCTCGTCCTGGCTGATGAAATTGGCCGCGAGCGCATACCGGCCCGCGGTGGCGTCCATGGCGAAGGAGGTGAGCCCCTCCAGCCAGGCGTTGGGCTCGAAGCCCTCCCGCGTCAGCATGGGGCTCACGGTCGGCCAGCGAAGCTTGGCCGCGTACCGGGAGGCGCTCTCGGGGAAGAACACGTGGAGGGCGCCCGCCTCGACGGCGACGACCTTTCCCACGCCAAGGGACTTGTGCTTCACCAGGGAACCCGTTGCAATCTCATGCATGGTCGCCTCTTTTCTCGGTAGGCGACCGCTCGGAGCGAACGGAGGTCGGGGCGAAATCAGGGGTCAGTTGTACCCCGTTTCCACCTTTCTCGATAGGCCCCCGCCCCCTCCCCCGCCAGGCGTCACTCCACCCAGTCGGCGACGAAGAGGTTCGTCTCCCCGGGCCTGCGACCCGTTCCGGTTGGACGCGAACACGAGCTTCCTGCCGTCCGGCGAGAACATCGGGAAGCCGTCGAAGCCCTCGTAGGTGGTGACCCGCTCCAGGCCGGACCCGTCGTCCCGGATCACGTAGAGGTCGAAGTTCCGCCCCTTCGGGTCCCCGGTGTTCGAGGAGAAGATGATCCGCTTGCCGTCCGGGAAGAAGAAGGGCGCGAAGGAGGCGGCGCGCAGCCGGGTCACCTGCCGGACGTTCTGGCCGTCCGCGTCCATCACCATGATCTCGAGCCGGGTGGGCCGGACCAGCTTCCGCGCCAGCAGGGAGCGGTACTCGTCGAGCTCGGCGCCTGGCCCGGGATGGCTGGCGCGGTAGACGATCCGCTTGCCGTCCGCGGAGAAGAAGGCCCCGCCGTCGTACCCGGGCTCGCTCGTGAGGCGGGTGATCTGGCTCCCGTCGAGCCGCATCTTGTACAGGTCGAGGTCGCCGTCGCGCGTGGAGGTGAAGACGATCCAGCCGTCCGCCGAGACGGTGGCCTCGGCGGTGTACATGCCGGGCGCCGGCGCGAGCACCTTCACGTCCGAGCCGTCGGGCCGGGCCGTGTAGATCTGGTAGTCGGAGAGCGGCCAGACGTAGCCCATGCTCATGTCGGGCTGGGGCGGGCAGGCGGCGCTCGCCTCGTGGGTCGAGGAGTAGAGGATCCGGTCGCCGCCCGGGAAGAAGTAGCCGCAGGTGGTGCGCCCGGCGCCGCTCGAGACGCGGCGCACGTCCGAGCCGTCGGCGGCCATCACGTACTGCTGGTCGCAGGGCGCGCCGTCGCGCGTGGACTGGAAGATGAGGAGCTTCCCGTCGAACGACCAGTAGGCCTCGGCGTTCTCGCCGCCGAAGGTGAGCTGCCGGACGTTGGCCAGGTGGCGCTCGCCGGGGAGCGCCAGCGAGGGTCCGGAGGCCTTCGGGGCGACGGGCGAGGCGCCCGGCCCCGCGAACGGGGGCCGATGCACAGGCGGCGAGCAGCAGGGCGGCGGCCAGGGCTTGGATTCGCATGGAGGACAGTCTGCCCGGCGCCGAAGCCGGGCGCTACCCGTCCACCGGCGCCAGCCCCACGCCCGCCAGGCCCGGCCTGCGCTGCCGGTTCACGAACAGCGCCATGAGCGCCGCAGCGAGGCACATCGCGCCGGAGGCGACGAAGGCGTGGTGGTAGTCCCCGGTCTCGGTACGGATGATCCCGGCGCCGAGTGCGGCCAGCCCCGCACCCACCTGGTGGGCCGCGAACACCCAGCCGAAGACGATGGGGGCGTCCATGGCGCCGAACCGATCGGTGGCGAGCCGCACGGTGGGAGGCACGGTGGCGATCCAGTCGAGGCCGTAGAAGACGGTGAAGACGTTCAACCCCGTCCCGTCGGTCACGAGCGCGTCGGGCAGGAAGATGAGCGAGAGCCCTCGCAGGCCGTAGTAGGCGAAGAGCAGCTTGCGGCTGTCCCAGCGGTCGGTGAGCCACCCGGACATCGTCGTGCCGAAGAGGTCGAAGATCCCCATGGTGGCGAGGATGCCGGCCGCCCGGACCTCGGGGATGCCGTGGTCCATGCAGGCGGGGATGAGGTGCGTGCCGATGAGCCCGTTGGTGCTCGCCCCGCACACGAAGAAGGTGCCGGCGAGCAACCAGAAGTCCTTCGTCCGCGAGGCGCGCGCCAGCGTCTGGACCGCGATGACCGCCGGATTCCCGGGGCGCCGGGTGGGGACGGGGTCCCCTTCCCGCGCGCCGACCGGGCGAAGACCGAGGGCGGCGGGGGATTCCCGCACGAAGGCGAGCGCGATGACGGCGGCCCCCACCGCGGCGATCGACACGATGCGCAGGGCCGCCCGCCAGCCGTCCCCCTCGGCGACCCGGGCCAGCAGGGGGAGGAAGAGGAGTTGCCCGGTGGCCGTGGCGGCGGTGAGCGCCCCGAGGACCAGGCCGCGGTGTCGCGAGAACCAGCGGGTCACCACCATCGACCCGATGACCAGGGCCGCCATGCCCGTGCCGGTCCCGACGAGCACGCCCCAGGTGACGAAGAGCTGCCAGGGCTGGCGAACGAAGGTCGCGAGGAAGAGCGCCGTCGCGAGCAGCGCCATGGCGAAGCCCATGGTCCGCCGGATCCCGAACCGCTCGGCGATGGCGGCGCAGAACGGCCCCATCAGCCCGTAGAGGAGCAGGTTCACCGAGATGGCCGCCGAGATGGTGGCCCGGGACCAGCCGAACTCGTGCTCGAGCGGGACGATGAGGACGCCGGGGGTGGCGCGGATGCCGGCCGACACGAGCAGGACCACGAAGGTCGTGCCGACGACGAACCAGCCGTAGTGGATGCGCTTCATGAAGGGAGGGATCTGCCCGGGCCCCGCCGCGGCGTCACGACTCGTTCCTGCATCTGTGCTATGCATTTTCGCATGGTGTCCTGGGACGACCTCCGGATCTTCCTCTCGGTGGCCCGGTCCGGCTCCGCCAGCGCCGCCGCCCCGGGGCTGGGGCTCTCCCAGCCCACCGTGTCGAGGCGGCTCGCGGCGCTCGCCCGATCCCTCGGAGCGGAGCTCGTGCAGGCCGGTGCGCGGGGGTACGAGCTCACGCCGGCGGGGCGCAGCCTGCAGGCCCACGCCGAGGCGATGGAGCGCGAGGTGCTCTCGGCCCGGCGGGACCTCGACCGGCTCGACGAGCGGCCGCGCGGCTCGGTGCGCCTCAGCGCCCCGGAGGGGCTCGGGCTCGCCCTGCTCGCTCCCGCCCTCGATGCGTTCGCGCGCCAGCATCCCGGGATCGACCTGGTCCTCGCCGCCGAGTCGGCCGTCGCCAACCTCTCGCGGCGCGAGGCCGACCTGGCGCTCCGCTTCGTGCGCCCCCGCCAGCGGGACCTCGTGATGCGCCGCCTGGCATCCGTGCCCTTCTCCCCGTACGCCTCGCCGCGCTACCTGAAGGAGCACCCGCGCGAGGCCGGCGCCAGCCTCCTTCCCGGCGACGACCTGGTCGCGCTGCACGAGTCGATGGACGCCTCCCCCGGAGGGGTCGTGGTTGCAGGCGCACGCTCCGAGGCAACGGGTGCGGGTCCGGGTTCACGCCAGCCTGGCGCTGCGGGAGGCGCTGCTCGCCGGGGCCGGCGTCGGCATCCTGCCCGACTACCTGGGGGAGCACCCCGGCCTGCGGCGCATCGGGAGCGCGCCCATCCTCCACCGCGACCTCTTCCTCGTCTTCCACCGGGCCCTCCGGAACGCGGAGCGCCTGCGCATCGTGTCCCGGTTCGTCCTGGAGCGCCTCGAGGGGCGCGGCGCCCGGCAGGCGGGGCGCGGGATCGGCGGTTAATCAGCCGGGATGAGAGCCCTCGCCCTCGGACTCGTCGCGCTGGTGGCCCTGCTTCACCTGTACTTCCTGATCCTGGAGATGTTCCTCTGGCGCACCCGGGCGCGCCGCCTCTTCCGCATGAGCGCGGAGAAGGCCGAGATGACCGCCCAGCTGGCCGCCAACCAGGGGCTCTACAACGGATTCCTCGCCGCCGGGCTCGTCTGGGCGCTCGCCTCCGGCCCGGAGCTGCTCCCACGCGCGACGTTCTTCCTGCTCTGCGTCGTCGCCGCGGGGGTCTACGGATCGGTCTCGGTGCAGCGGACGATCCTCTACGTTCAGGCCGTGCCCGCCGCGCTGGCGCTGGCCGCGCTCTGGGCGAGCCGGTGAGGCAGCCATCCGGGACGCCCGGGACGCGGTCGTCGCCCTCGGCGCCATGAGCCACCAGATCGGCCCGGTGGCGCCGAGCGCGAGTGCGATCTGCAGGGCAGTGAGGCCGAAGGCGCCGGGCTCGCCTCGCCCCGTCCAGGCGGCCACCGCGAGGAGCACCGCGGGCGGGACGGCGAGCAGCGCACAGCCGATCACGCCCCCGGGCACACGAAAGGGCCTCGGGAGCCCGGGTTCCCGAACCCTCAGCGCCACCAGCGCCGCGAACTCCAGCATCAGGGCGGCGCCGTAGAGCAGCACGTAGATCTCGACGAGTCGCTTCAGGCCCAGACCGACGAAGAGGGCAGAGAGCGCCCCGCCCAGCACGACCGCCGCGGTGGGCGTGCCGGAGCGCCCGCCCCGGCGCGCCAGCGTCGACGGCAGCCAGCCGTCGACGGCCATGGCCTCGGCGAGCCTCGACCAGGAGAGCAGCGCCGCGAGGAACATCCCCGCTGCGGACGCCACCGCGCCGAGCGCGATCGCCACCGCCAGCCTGGCGCCCCCGACCCGGCGCCCGGCCTCCACCCAGCTTCCCTCGTCCCATTCACCTGGCGTCATCCCGCTGGCGGAGGCGCCGAGCAGGCTGGCGACGTAGACCCCGGCGATGATCGCGATGGAGAGGAACATCGCGCGCGGGTAGTTGCGCTGGGGGCGCTCCACCTCGGCGGCGAACGTCCCGGCGTTGTCGAAACCGGTGTAGTTCCACATCGCGAGGACCAGCCCCGCGACCCATGCGGAGTCGTCCTTCACGGGCGCCGCCCGGAACGCGGCCCTCGCCGCCTCGAGTCCTCCGGCCGGAAGCGCCAGCACGCCGAGCACGATGACCGCCGCGAACGGTGCGAGGAGCAGGATGCCCAGGGCCTCCGAGCCTAGCCCGACCCGTCGGATGCCGAGCGCGTTCCAGGCGGTGCAGACCGCCACGAGCCCCAGGCAGGCCCACCACCCCGCCTGCCCGATGCCGACCTCCCCGAGCGCCGGCCAGAACCTGGCCAGGTACCCGACCATGAGCGCCGGATAGATGGCGAGGCCCACCAGGCCGACCACCGCGGAGAGCCATCCTTCCTGGAGGCCCCAGAACCGCCCGAGGCCCCGCGTCACCCAGACGGTGAAGCCGCCGGTGTGAGGGAGCGCGGCCCCGAGCTCGGCGACGAGGAGCCCCACCGGCAAGCTCCAGAGGACGGGCACGAGCACGAGGAGCAGGAGGGCGCCCCCGTACCCGTGGCCACGAACGATCTCCTCGGTCCCGTAGGGACCGCCGGCGACGATGAAGAAGGTCGCCGCCGTCAGGGCTCCGAGGCCGATCTTGCCGGCGCCTCCCAGGCGTTGGGTCACGGCGCCATCTTAGCCGGTGCGTGGTGATTCCCCCGACGACGTGGACCTCGTGGCGGGCTCGTCCCGGTGAAGAGGAAAAACGCGGGAACCGTGCGATAAGGAGCCCGTGACCACCTTTCGCGACCTGAAGCTCTCCGAGAAGTCCCTCCACGCCCTCGACCGCGCCGGCTTCGAGCAGCCGACCCCCATCCAGGCCCAGGCCATCCCGCCCGCCCTGGCGGGCAAGGACGTGATCGGCACGGCCGCCACCGGCACCGGCAAGACCGCGGCCTTCCTCCTGCCGATCCTCGAGCGGCTCACCGGCAAGACCGGCACGCGCGCGCTCGTGCTCGCGCCCACCCGGGAGCTGGCGCTGCAGATTGGGGAGGAGCTCGAGCGCTTCGGGAAGGGGCGCAGCGTGCGCGGCGCCGTGGTCATCGGCGGCGTGGGCATGGGCCAGCAGACGCAGGCCTTCCGGGACCGGCGCGAGGTGATCATCGCGACGCCGGGCCGGCTCGTCGACCACCTCCAGCAGGGCACGGTCCGCCTCGACGACATCGAGGTCCTGGTGCTCGACGAGGCCGACCGGATGCTCGACATGGGGTTCAAGCCCCAGCTCACCCGGATCCTCCAGCGGCTGCCCAAGGTCCGGCAGACGATGCTCTTCTCCGCGACCATGGGCGGCGAGGTGGCCGAGTTCGCGGCCTCGCACCTCCGCGACCCGGTGCGGGTCGAGATGGCCCGGAGCGGGACCACCGCGGCCCGCGCCGACCAGCAGGTCTTCCTGTGCTCGCAGGAGGAGAAGCTGCCGCTCCTGCTCGCGCTGCTGGCGGAGGACGACCTCTCGACGCTGGTCTTCACCCGCACCAAGCGTCGCGCCGACCGCGTGTGGAAGGGCGTGGCGCGCGCCGGCCACAAGACGGCCCGCATCCACGCCGACCGGACCCAGGGACAGCGGCGCATGGCGCTCGACGGCTTCAAGGACGGCACCTACCGGGTCCTCGTCGCCACCGACATCGCCGCCCGCGGGATTGACGTGGCCGACATCGGCCACGTGGTGAACTTCGACCTGCCCCACGTCGCCGAGGACTACGTGCACCGGGTCGGCCGCACGGCCCGCGCCGAGGCCAGCGGGCGCGCGTCGGCGTTCTGCTCCCCGGAGGAGGTCCCCCTCCTCCGCGAGATTGAGAAGCTCACCCGGAACCTCATCCCCCGCGCCGAGGTGCCTCGCGACACCGCGGTCTTCATCTCCGAGTCGGCCCGTGCGGCCGAGGGGCGCGCCAACCAGGGGATCCCGCCCCACCGGCGACCCGGTGGCGGCGGCCCGAGCCGGCGCACCGAGACGTCCCGGAAGCGCGGCGTGGGGCACCCGCACGGCCACAACCGCGGCGCCCACACCCCGCCCCCGTCGTCGAGGCCGGAGTCGGCCGGGGAAGGCGGGGCGCAGCCCGCCCGCAAGTCGACGCTGGTCGGCTCCTGGAAGCCGAAGCGCCGGTGAGCGTGCCGGCGGGTGCTGGCTCCTGCCGGGCTACGCGGCGGCTCGCCCCGGTCCGGGTGAGCATCCACGCCACGGCGCCCGGCCACACCCGCTGGAAGCGCATCGTCCAGCGCAGGAGCCCGGGGACCACCACCTCGCCGGACCGGCGCTCGATGGCGCGGACGAGGGCGGCGGCGGCCTCCTCCGGCGTGAGCGTGCGATAGAGCCGGGCGATGCCGGGCATCCGCTCCTCGGCGCCCGGGTTGTGGGCGAAGTACGGGGAGCTCACCTTCCCCGCCGTGAAGAGCGTCACGCCCAGCCCCGTCCCGTGGAGGTCGGCGCGGAGCGCCTCGGCGAGGCCCCGGATCGCCCAGCGCGCCGCCGCGTAGCCGGTCGCGCCCGGCCACGGCGCATAGGCCGCCGGCGAGGTCACGAAGGCGAGCCGGCCGCTCCGCCGGGCGAGCATCCCGGGAAGGAAGGCCCGGGTCGTGAAGAAGGCCGCGAAGTAGGGCGCGGCCATCATCTGCACCGCCTCGGCGGGCGGCGTCTCGTCGGCGAAGAGCCAGCGCCCTGCCCCGGCGTTGTTGACGAGGACGTCCGGGGAGCCGAGCTCCCGCTCGACCCGCTGGCAGGCCTCCGCCACCGCGTCCGCGTCGGCCAGGTCGACCGGGACCACGAGCGCCCGGGCGCCGGCGTCGCGCACCTCCCGGGCCACCGCCTCCAGGGGGCCGGCCGAGCGCGCCATGAGCACCACGGCCCGTGCACCCCGGCGGGCCGCTGCCCGCGCCGTCGCGGCGCCGATTCCGCTCGACGCCCCCGTCACCACCACGACCCGGTCCCGCATGCGCGCTCACCTCCCCCCACCCGGCGTCCCTCCTGGCCACGCTCGGTCGGGGCTTCCATGGGCTATTCTCGGGCATCCATCCGCCGCAACGAATAAGGGCGCCCGCATGAAGGACAAGGTCGAGCCGATCCAGAAGGTCCCGGAGATCCATCCGGGCACGTACAGCGACGGCCACCCGCTCGACGACGTCCAGTACGTCGAGTCCAAGATCATCCTGAAGCCGGATCGCTTCACGTCGCGCCAGAGCTTCTTCGACTTCGCGAAGCTCGTGAAGGGCGTGGCCCGGGAGTGCGACGTCGGCTTCTCCTCCGACGGATACGAGAAGGACCGTCCCCAGATCCGGGAGGTCGTGTTCCTCGACACGCCCGACTTCCGGCTCTACCGGAACGGCTTCATCCTCCGCCGCCGCGTCCCCTACCAGGACGGATTCCCGGTGGGTGATCCCGAGATCGTCTTCAAGATTCGCGGCACGGATCTCCAGGCCGCCGCCGACACGGACGTCCGGCCCCTGATCCAGGGCCCGTACCGGATCAAGTTCAAGGCCGAGGTGCTTCCGCTGAAGGATCAGGTCGGCGGCGTGCGCGTCCTCTACTCCCACAACTGCGAGTTCCCGCTCAGCCACATGCACGAGGCCGACCCGACCAAGATGGCGACCATCGCGCGCGGCCTCCCCGCGCTGGCCAGGCTCCAGCGATTGAAGGACGAGAAGGTGGCCCTCGTGAACCACACCATCGTCGAGGAGGTGCTGCAGGACGTCGGCACGCTCGACTTCGGGAAGGGGCTCACGGCCAAGGCCAACGTGGCCCTCTGGCGCGAGCGCGGCGACCACACGCCGCTCGTGGGGGAGTTCGCCTACCAGGTGAAGTTCCAGAAGCGGGACGAGCTCCACTCGAAGGCGGTGAAGCGCTCGGAGCAGTTCTTCGTCTCGCTCCAGTTCGCGGCCAGGGACTGGGTGCTGCTCGGCGCCACCAAGACCGGCATGGTGTACCGGTCGCGGGGCAACCCTCCGCAGTCCCACGAGTGAGGAGCCCGCGGCGCCCATGAAGACTGATCCCCGATCGCTTCCGGGAAGACGACCTGCTGGGGGTTCGCTTCGCGCTGAACGTCTTCCTCGGCACGTCGATCTGCTGGTTCTCGCTCCGCGCCGTCTCCGACGCGAATCCCATCTGGGCCATCGCCTCGATGATCGCGTCCTCCGACCCGGTCTGGACCCAGGCCAAGCGGACCTTCCGCGGACGCATCCTCAACGCCTCCATCGGGGCCGTGGTCGGGCTCGTCTTCCTCTCCATCGGCGGTCCCCGGGAGTGGAAGCTGCCCGTCGCGCTCGCCGTGACGGTGATCCTCTCCACCTACGTGGTCCGGATCCCCGTGATGTGGCGCCAGGCGCCCATCACCGCCGCCATCGTCATCGCCGACGGGGTGACCCACGGCTCGAAGATCACCGGCATCGAGCACGGGTTCAACAAGGTGGTCGAGGTGATCTTCGGGTGCTGCGTCGGAATCGCCGTCTCCTGGATCATGTCGAGGATCTGGCCGGTGGCGCCACCGCACGCGCCGGACCTCCGCTCACGCGACCGGGCGCCGCGGCGAAGCCGGCGCCCTGAGGACTCCCATCCCATGTCCAGCGACCTCGCCGGAAAGGTGTTCATCGTCACCGGCTCCAGCACCGGAATCGGCCGGGTGACCGCCCGGGAACTCGCCCGGCGCGGAGGCCACGTCTTCCTCGCCAACCGCTCCGAGGCGAGGACGGCTCCGGTCCTCGAGCGAGATCCGCGACGTTCCGGCAGCGGGCGGGCCGAGTTCCTTCCCCTCGACCTCGCCGACCTGGCGTCGGTTCGCGCCGCCGCGGGGCCTTCCTCTCGCGGGGGCTCCCCCTGCACGGGCTCGTCAACAACGCGGGGCTGGCCGGCCAGCGGGGCCTGACGAAGGACGGCTTCGAGCTCACCTTCGGCACGAACCACCTCGGGCCGTTCCTCTTCACCCTCCTGCTCCTCGACCGCATGAAGCAGGGCGCCCCGTCCCGCATCGTGAACGTGGCGAGCCGGGCCCACCACAGGGCGAAGGCGATCGACTGGGACGCGGTGCGGCGCCCCGGCACCTCCACGGGCGGCCTGGAGGAGTACTCGGTCTCCAAGCTCGCGAACGTCCTCTTCACGAAGGAGCTGGCCCGGCGCCTCGAGGGGACGGGCGTGATGGCCTGCGCCCTCCACCCGGGCGTGGTCGCCACCGACATCTGGAGAGAGCTGCCCTGGGGCCTGCGCCACCTGGCGAAGCTCTTCATGATCTCGCCCGAGCAGGGCGCGCGGACCACCCTGCACTGCGTCGCCTCCCCCGAGGCGGCTGACGGAAACGGCCTCTACTACGACGACTGCAAGGTGCGCCGGCCGAGCCGGGCGGCCGACGACCCTGCCCTGGCCTCGGAGCTGTGGGCGCGCAGCCTGGAATGGACGGGAGCCCCTACGGCGGACTGACGTCCGGGGGCGCCTCGAGCTCGTAGAAGCGCAGGTCGGCGGAGCGGGCGCTCCACAGCCCCGCACCCACCTGCCGGAAGTGCGGCGTGAGCGCGCGGCGGTAGAAGTCCCCCGGCCGCGAGTGGATGTCGGTGTCGGTGAGATCCGCGTCCACCACCTCCTCGAGGTCGTGGCGGGTCACCACCTCCAGGTACAGGAGTCCCCGGCAGGCGGCGCCCAGGTTCTCCACGGCGCGCAGGACCTCCTCGTCGCCGAGGTACTGCAGCACGCCCTGGCAGACCACCAGGTCGAACCGGGCGCGCGGCCGCCAGGCCGAGATGTCGCGGCGCTCGTGCCCGTAGCGCTGGCAGGCCCACGGCGAGAAGTCGGTGGAGAGGTAGCGCACGTCCGGCCGGTGGCGCCGGAACCACGACCGCCAGAATCCCGGGCCGGCCCCGACGTCGAGCACCGTCCGGATCTCCACGCCCAGCCAGTCCGCCATGCCCGCCACACCGGACGCCAGTCGGCCAATCTGCCGGGGGGAATGGACGCGCTCTCGCCCGTGGTAGTGGCGGTGGTAGTACCCGGCGTCGAATCGCTCTCCTGGGGCCATGGCGGCGGAAGTAAGCACGCGCGCACCTCGAGCGCAACGAGCGCCGGCGTCGAGAGGACCCGCCCCGTGCGTGGCCGGCCCCAAGAGACGGATGCAGCCCGCCCTCCGGGCGTCTTACCGTCGTGCTGGGATCGGGAGGCTGGGATGCGGACGGGGATTCACCGGTGGACCTTGGCCCTCGCGGCGGGCGTGGCGCTCCTCGCCGGCGCGGGATGCACCGCGACCCGGGAGGCCTCGGCTCACGGCGCGCCCCCGGACGACGCCGGCGTCCACGTCTACCCCAGGCCTTGCCCGTCGCTGTGGCCGGAGGTGCTGCGGCTCCTCGCCAGCAAGGAGTTCCAGCTGGTGGGCGACGACCGCGCGGCCGCGGGCCAGCCGCCGCGGTCGGGCATGGCGAACTTCTTCTCGCTGGGATTCCAGACCCAGGACCTGCACGACGGCCGCCTGCTGGTCGCGACCGACTGGAACTCGGCGTCGGTCCGCTACCAGGCCTCCGGCACCGCGGTTCCCCCCGCCGGCTGCGTGGTCGTCTTCACGCGCGACGCGGACGTGGCCGGCGACGACTCGTCGAAGGTCGAGTCCTGGACCGACTGGCAGATGGCGCTCGAGCTGCTCCGGCGGTCGACGCCATGACCTCGACCCCCGTCGAGCCCGGCGCTCCGCGGAACGCCTCCTAGCCCCTTCCCGGGCCGCTTCCCCGCGGCACGAGGCGAATCGCCGGCGCCTTGACGAGCGCCACGGCGGGCTGCCCCACGGCGAGCCCCACCTGCTCGGCGCCGGGCCGGGTCACGAGCGCCACCAGCCGAAATCCACAGTCGAGCGTCACGCGCAGGAGCGGTCCCTCCCGCGTGATGGCCACGACCGTGCCGGGGAGCTGGTTGCGCGCGCTCGTCACCGCGTCGGCGCCCCGCTCCAGCATCACCTCCTCGGCCCGGATGCACGCGAAGGCCTCTCCGTCGAGGTGTCCGGGGTCGACGGCCACCAGTTGGGCGCCCCCGACCTGGAACCGCACCAGCCCTCCCTCCCGCCCGACGATCCGGACGGGCGTCACGTTCTCCGTGCCGACGATGCGGGCCACCTCCACGTCGGCCGGCTGGCTGAAGACCTCGTGGACCGCCCCCACCTGGCGGATGCCCCCCTCCGCCAGGACCGCCAGCCGATCGCCCAGGGCGAGGGCCTCGGTGCGGTCGTGCGTCACGACCACGGAGGGCACGCCCATTCGCTGGAGGAGCGTGCGCAGCTCGCCGCGCAGGTCCTCCCTGGTGGGCTCGTCGAGCGCCGAGAGCGGCTCGTCGAGCAGGAGCAGCCTGGGGCGCACGGCCACCGCCCGGGCCAGCGCCACCCGCTGACGCTGCCCCCCGGACAGCTGCCCCGGACGCCGCGCGAGCAGGTCCTCGATCCCGAGGAGGCGGGCCATCTCCCGCACCCGCTCCCTCCGCTCCGGGGCCGGTGCGCCGTGGAGCCCGTAGCCGACGTTCGCCTCCACGGACAGGTGCGGGAAGAGCGCGTGGTCCTGGAACAGGAGGCCCACGCCTCGCCGCTGCGGCGCCACGAAGACGCGGGCCGCGCCGTCGAACCAGGTCTCCCCGTCGAAGCGGATGAACCCCGCGTCCGGGCGGTCCAGTCCCGCCAGGCATCGCAGGACCGTGGTCTTTCCCGATCCGGACGGGCCGAAGAGGACGAGCACCTGGCCGGGATCGAGCTCCACGTCCAGCGCCGCCCGGATGGTCGGCCCGCCCCGGTGATGCCGCTCGACGTCGAGGAGGAGGCGCGGGCTCATCCGAGGACCGGACGCCGCCGCAGCGAGTAGGTGACGACGAGCACCGCGAACGAGACCGCGAGCAGGAAGAGCGCGGTCTGGCCGGCGGTGGCGTAGTCGAGCTGCTCCACCGAGTCGAAGATGGAGATCGAGAGGGTCCGGGTCTCCCCGGCGATGTTGCCTCCGACCATGAGCACCACGCCGAACTCCCCGAGCGCGTGGGCGAAGGTCAGGATGCAGCCGGCCAGGACGCCGGGGCCCGCCAGCGGCAGGCTCACGCGCAGGAAGGTGCGCAGCCGGGACGCTCCCAGGCTGTACGACGCCTCCACCAGCCGGCGGTCGACCGACGACAGCGAGGCCGCGAAGGGCTGCACCGCGAAGGGAAGCCCGTAGAGGATCGAGGCGACGAGGAGCCCCTCGAAGCTGAACGCCAGCGGGCGGCCGAAGGTGGTGATCCAGGCCTGGCCGAGCGGGCTCCGCGGCCCCAGGGCGACGAGCAGGTAGAAGCCCAGCACGGTGGGCGGCAGCACGAGCGGCAGCGCCACGACCGCCTCGACGAGCACCTTGAGCCGCCAGCGGGTCGAGGCGAGCCAGGCAGCGAGCGGCAGCCCGATGACGAGGAGGCTCGCGGTGGTCGCGGCGGCGAGGGTGAGGCTGAGACGGAGGGCCTGGAGGTCCATGGGGCCAGTTCCTCATGGTAACCCGAAGTGACCCCGGAGCCAGGGGCGCCGGCGACTCCCGCTACGACGCCAGGGGCGGGGCGAAGCGGAGCAGGACCCGGTCGAGCGCGTCCCAGTCCACCGGCTTCGTGAGGTAGTCGTCCAGGCCGGCCTGCATGTACTGCTCCCGGAACCCGGGGAGCGCGTCGGCGGTGAGCGCCACGATGGGCACCCGGCCGGCGGCCCCGGGCAGGCGCCGGATCTCGCGGGTGGCGCCCGCGCCGTCGAGCTCGGGCATCTGCATGTCCATCAGGACGAGGTCGAAATCCTGCTCCCGGACGGCCTCCACCGCCTTCACGCCGTTCTCGACCAGCGTCACCTGGTGCTGGCCGCGGCGCAGGCGGGTTCCGATCAGCAGCCGGTTCACCCCGTTGTCCTCGGCCACCAGGATGCGCAGGCCGCGAGCCGAAGGTCCCTTCTCGGCCGGCGGCGGCGGGACGGACAGCTCCGCCACGCGGGGCAGCTTCACCTCGAGCCAGAAGAGGGAGCCGCGCCCCGGCTCGCTCTCGGCGCCGATGACTCCGCCCATCGCATCGACGAGCCGGCGGCAGATGGCGAGCCCCAGTCCCGTGCCGCCAAACCTCCTGGTGGTCGAGCTGTCGGCTTGCTGGAAGGGTCGGAAGAGCGTGGGGAGGACGTCGGGCGCGATCCCCTCCCCCGTGTCCCTGACCTCGATCCGGACCGGCACGAGGCCGTCCACCGTCTCGGGCGCGCACCGGATCGACAGGGTCACCCGTCCTCTCCGGGTGAACTTGATGGCGTTTCCGACCAGGTTCACGAGAACCTGCCGGAGGCGCGTGGGGTCGCCCCGCAGGCGCGGGACCCGCTCCGCGGTCCAGTCGGCGCGCAGCTCGTCGCCCTGCCCGGAGGCCGCGCCGCCGAGGAGCTCCAGGACCTCGCCCGCCGTCGCCGCCAGGTCGAGCTCGACCGCCTCCAGCTCGAGCCGCCCCGCCTCGATCTTCGAGAAGTCGAGGACGTCGTTCAGGACCCGGAGGAGCGACTGGGCCGACCGTTCCAGCGCGCCGACGAAGCGCTGCTGCTCCGCGCTCATGGCCGACTCCCCGAGCAGCTCGATCATGCCGATGATCCCGGTCATCGGCGTCCGGAGCTCGTGGCTCATCATGGCGAGGAAGCTCGCCTTGGCCTGCGCCGCCGCCTCCGCCGCGTCGCGGGCCGCGCGAAGCTCCTGCTCGTGACGCTGCTGCTCGGCGATGTCGTGCCAGGCGACCAGCATGGCGTCCTGGTCCGCGAGACGGACCGGCGTCAGGGTCATCTCCACCGGGAAGGGCTGGCCGCCGACCGTGCGGGCGGTCCACTCGAGCCGCCGGACGCCCTCCCGCCGGGCGTCGGCCTCGGCGGCGGCCAGGACCTCGGCGCCCGGCTTCCGATCGGGCCCCTGCTCCGGGCTGGCCAGCTCGGCGAGGGTCATGCCCAGGATCTCGCCGCGCGCGCCGGCGCCGAGGAGCTCGGTGGCCGCGTCGTTGCAGTCCACGAGCCCCGAGGAGTCGAAGAGGAGGTGGGGCTCGCCCGAGCGCTGGAACAGCGTCCTGAACCGCTCCTCGGCCTCCTGCAGGCCGGTGACGTCGCGGACGATGCCGGTGAAGTACCGCTCGCCCTGGTCGAGCACCTCGCTGACCGCCAGGTTCACCACCATGGGCTTCCCGTCGCGGCGGCGGGTCTGGAGCGTGCGGCCGTGCCCCAGGATGGTGGCCCTCCCGGTCGCGAGATACCGCTCCAGATAGGCCTGGTGCCCGGCCAGCTCCGGGGGAAGCAGCGCGGTGAGGGGCCGGCCGACCGCCTCCGCGGCGGGCATCTGGAAGACGGTCTCCGCCGCCCGGTTGTACTCGCGGATCACGCCGCGCTGGTCGATGGTGACGATCGCGTCGGCCGCGGTGTCGAGGATGTTCCGCAGGCGGCGCTCCTGGGTCTTCACCTTTCCGACCGAGTCGGCCTGCCGCCGGAGCGAGAGGTGGATGAGCCAGGTGTAGAAGAGGATGGCGACGAGGATCGCGCCCATCACCAGCAGCGGTCCGGCCAGCTCGCCCTTCCACCGCGACGTCACCACCGTCTCCGGCGTCCGGACCTCGACGACCACCGGGAAGCCGTCGGTGGTGTCGAAGTGGGCGAGCCACCGCTTCCCGTCGCTCGTGCGATCGTCGAATCCGGCCTGCTCCTTCCCGGGGAGGAAGTCCCGGAAGATGGGATGGCCGTCGCGAGGCGCCAGCAGCGCGTCGGAGTTCACGGCCAGGATCTTCCCGTCGTAGCGGAAGACGGTGAGTCCCTCCAGGTCCTCCCCGGCCAGGTGATGCAGCTCGTTCACCACGCTGTCGACACCGAGGATCGCGACCAGGATGGGGGCGTCCGGCCCCGCGGCCCATCGGGCGCGAGATGGGGAGGAAGCCGGTCCTCGCGAAGGCCGCCCCCTTCCTGGCGTTGCCACCCGGCGTGAAGGACCGCCCCTCGGTGGGCTCGCCGATCCGGAGGCGTCCGTCCCGGGGCGCGGAGAGCAGCTCGCTCCCGGAGAGGTCCATCCCGACGTGCGCCGGGGTCGGAGGAGGCGACGATCCGGCCGGCGGAGTCGACCATCGCCATCTCGCGGAGGAGGTCGTTCTGGACGGTCTGCGACGCCAGGAGCGCGTCGGCCTCGGGGACGCGCCCCCGGGCGACCAGGCTCTCCAGCGGCTCGGCCACCGCGTCGAACTGGAGCTGGAGGGCGGACAGCGTCCGGTCGACGTCCGTCGCCAGGACGCGGGCCAGCGTCGCGGTCCGCCCCTGGACCTCCGCCTCCAGCGCGCGCCGGAGCTGCAGGAGGTGCGAGACGGTGGCGGCCACCACCACCAGCGCGAAGGCCAGCGACGCGACCCGGACGAGGGACTCGACCCTTCGCCAGGGACGGAGGCTCTCCGGGCTGTCGGTCGGGGCCTTCACTGGAGGAGGACGATGGGGTCGAGCTTCGCGGCGTGGGCCGCCTCCCGCAGGCGGCCGTCGGCCTGGATGTCGGCGACGAACCGGTCGACGCGCGCGAGCCAGGCGTCGTCTCCCGGCGCCACCGCATAGGCGTAGGAGAGCGGGAACACCGGCTTCTCCGGGGCCATCACCCGGGCCCAGTCGGCGTTGTCGATGACCCGCCGGCTGTACGGGTAGTCGGTCATGAACACGTCGCCGCGGCCGGACTGGATCTCGCGCTCGCGGGTGGCGGGAGGCTTCACGCTCACCAGCTCCGCGTGCTTGAGCCAGTTCCGCATGACCGGCTCCATGAAGGTGCCGGCCTGGACCACGACGACGCGGCCCGGGCGGTCGATGTCGTCCCACGTCTTCACGGTCGGGTGGGTCCGCGTGGTCACCGCCCAGATGTCCGAGCGGAGGTACGGCCGGCTGAAGCGAACCCGGGCGGCCCGCTCCGGCAGCATGCCCACCCCGAACATGGCCACGTCGCAGCGATCGGCGAGGAGGTCGCCGATGAAGGCCGGGAAGCTGGAGTCGACGTGGACCGCCTTGACCCCCAGGTCCTTCGCGAACGCCAGGGACAGGGCGGCGTCGATGCCGGAGAGCTCTCCCGACTTCGGGTTGCGGAAGGTGATGGAGTAGTAGTCGGGCCAGATGCAGATCCGCAGCTCGCCGGCGGCCTTCACCCGCTCGAGGCGAGAGGGGGCCGCGGGTCCGGGCTCGGCCCGGGCCACGCCCGCCGCGACGAGACAGCTGATCCAGAACGCTCGGTGAAGGGTCATGTGCGTGCTCTCCGATTTTCCAGCCAGGGACGAGAAGAGCACGCCGCGTGCCATGCGCCTCCCGGCCCGCGCCCTGGATCCGTTCCGGATCGACACGCAGCGCGGCGCACCCGGCCGTCCCGGTGGGGACGGGGGCGCCGGCGGCCGCGTTCCGGAACGGGGCACCGTCCCGATTCGATACAGCCGCGTGGGGTGGTGCGGCTACCGTCCGGGTGGGGTGAACCCGGGGCGAGGCTGCGAGTCGATGAAGGCCGCCAGGTCGCGCGCCTGCTCGTCGGAGAGGCTCCCGGCGTAGGCCGCCATCGCCTTCTGGACGTAGGCCGCGAGCTTCGGCGGCCTGGCCAGGGAAGCGCCGGCGTTCCAGGCGCCCGGCCCCCACACGGCCGGTCCACCGCCACCCGCACCGTCCGCGCCGTGGCAGTCGGCGCACTTCTGGCCGTACAGGGTCTTGCCGGCGGCGGCATCGGATCCTCGACCAGAACGGCGCGTCTCGCGCGATGGGCGCGAGCGCCCGGGGGCCCCCACCGGTGGCGCTCATGGCCATGCGCCGCCCCTCCGAGAGGGACGTGACGTAGGTGGAGAGCGCGACGAGGACCGGGCTCCCCGACGGCGGCGCCGAGCCGTCGAGGTGCGTGGCGAAGCACTGCGCGATCCGCCCCTCGAGCGTCATCACCTTGCCGTCCACGTCGGCGGGATAGGCGGCCGCGGCCCCGAAGAGCGGGAGCGCGTCGAGGTCGGTCCCCTCCTTCCGGTGACAGGAGTTGCAGGTGGCCTTGTCGTCCTTCCCCACGTAGGGGCGGCTTTCCGGATTCGTCGCGGTGTCCTGGAAGAGCTGCTTGCCGAGGCGCACCAGGTCGCCGACGGGTCCCGGCCTGCCCTGCGCGGCGGCGATGCTGGCCACCGCCGGCTGCCGCTCCGGCGGGGGGGCATTGGCGGGCGGCCGGTCGTAGACGTGCCCGACGCCCGGGTGGCAGGAGACGCAGTCGACGTCCTTCGCCTCGATCATCTTTCCGTGAACGAGCTGGTACATGGAGCCGGAACGGAAGGCCTGCAGCTCGTGACAGCCTCGACAGGTGCGGGAGTCGGTCTTCTTCACGAAGGTCCGCACCTGCTTCCCGAGCCGGGCGCGCTCGGCCTCCCACTTCTCCGGCGTCGAGATGGTCCCGCGCATCTCGTCGACGACGTCGGTGAGGCCCACCTTCGCCTTGAAGACGACCAGCTGGGCCCACTGCCAGGCGCCCTTGTTGCGCGTGCTCTCGTAGACGATGTGGCAGTCGGAGCAGGTGGCCGGCACGCCCACGGCGTTGGCGAAGTGGACGCTCCTCCGGTAGGCGTCGGCCGCCGGCTTCATGGTGTGGCAGGCCTGGGCGCAGAACTCGTTCGTGCCGGCGACCTGGATCCCCTTGTTGGCGGAGAAGAGGAAGCCGATGCCCAGCAGCGCACCGACGAGGAGGATTCCCGCGAGGCGAGCCCGCCCCCTGCCTCCGCCCTTGCGGTCCCCCAGCGCCGGCAGCAGGTCCTCGACCATGGCATCTCCCTCGGGCCGCTCGCCCGGACGGCGCATCGTAACCGAACGCGGAGCCCCCCTCTTGGGCCGACGCTACGGGGAGTCCCGGGAGAGTCGCCGGGTTGACGCTGGGTCGCCGAGCCGTGAAAATCTTCCCGCTCGACCATCCAGCGAAAGGTGACTCCATGAAGCGCATCCTCGCCGCACTCGTCGTCGTCGGTCTCTCCGCTCCCGCGTGGGCGGGTCCTCCCGCGACGATCAACGGTCCGGCCATCTACAAGAAGGCGTGCGCTTCCTGTCACGGCGCCGATGCCAAGGGCGGCACCGCGCCAGCCATCGCCGGCAAGCCGACCGCCGCCATCGTCGGGGTCGTGACCTCGCACCCGCCGCCGATGAACAAGATCGAGCTGACGAACGACGAGATTGCCGCGGTCGCTCGCTACGCCTCGAGCCTGAAGAAGTAGCCGGCGACGGGGGTCATCCGTCCCGGGGCGGCTCGTCGGGCGCGTCGCCGCGCCGGCGCGCGCCCTCGGGCCAGACGGGTGACGGAACGACACCGTCCTGGAACGTCACCTTGCCCACCAGGATGCAGCCCTTCATGCCGGGGCGGCAGTAGGCGCCGTCCACCTTCCTGCAGAGGCCACCCGCCTCGTACTGGCAGCTCCAGGAGCTCATCGGACGAGTCACATGATGGCGGTGGTCGCGTTCCCGGGCAACCGGAAGGGGCGTCCGGGACTCCTGCCGGGCAAGTACCTGACATTTCTAGGTATTTATTTTTGGCCGGAACTTTTCCGGGCCGCGCGTGTTTCAACCCTGGCCCCCACCTTCCGGGCCAGGAGCCACCATGAACGCACGCAGACTCGCCACCATCGCCCTCGCCACCCTGCTCGCCGCGTGCGGCTCGAGCACGACGAGCGCGCCGGCCAAGATGTCCGTCCGGCTCGTCGACGCCCCCTCCTCGGGCTACCTCGAGGTGAACATCGACGTCCAGACCGTCGAGATCAACGGCAGCGACGGCTGGATCGTCCTGGGGCGACCGAACCGCGTGATCAACCTCCTCGCCCTCCAGGGAGGAGTGGCCGAGACGCTGGTGGACGGCGCCACCCTGCCGGCTGGCCACTACGGCCAGATGCGGCTCGTTCTCGGGCCCAGCAACACCGTGAAGCTCCTTGCGGACGGGTCGGTGCATCCGCTCAAGGTTCCGTCGGGCCAGCAGTCGGGCGTGAAGCTGCCCGTGAACTTCGACGTACGGCCCGGGACCACCTCCGACGTCTTCGTCGACTTCGACGCGCACCGATCGGTCTTCGTGCACCTGGCGGGCGCCTCGGGCCAGTACATCCTGCGTCCCACCGTTCGTGCCTTCGACAAGACCGTCACCGGCTCGATCTCCGGCACGCTCTCGAACGCGAGCGGCACCCTGCCCGCCGGGGTCTTCGTCACCGCACAGACCGTCGGGGTGGCGGGGCCGGTCATCGCCCGGACCGCGGTCACCGACGCGACCGGGCACTACCTCCTCGACCTGCTGCCGATGAAGGACGCCAGCGACCAGGCCATCACGTACCATGTCGTGAGCCAGCCGGTGGTCCCCGACACCGCCGGTACCGCCTCCTATGCGGCGAAGGCGAGTGCGGGGGTGATCCTCACGCAGTCCGCTCCCGACCTCGACCTGGAATGCGACCTTCGCGCTTGCCAGCCGCGACGGGTTCCGCGACCGGAACCATCTCCCCTCCGGCGACGGAGAACCAGGGTGACGTCGTTCATGCCAGAACGCTGGTTCCGGTGGGAGACGGCACCACGTCCGCGACGCTCATCGTGCGAAGCGAGCCGGTGTCCGTGAGTGGCACCATCCGAGCCCTACACCCTCGCCTTCCTGCCGGTCACGGGAGCTTCCACCTCGTATGACGTCGCCGCGGAGAGGACCACGACCGACCCGGTGACCACCGTCGACACGACGGTCCTCTCTTCCTGGTCCACCGTGTCCGTCCCCGCCGGCGACAGCGTCCCGGTGCCCAACTTCGCGTTCTGACCCGCACGGTCAGCCTCGGGCGCGAGAGCCCTGGGTGGCACTGCGCTCGTGCGCGAGCAGCCAGCGCTTGCGATCGAGGCCGCCTGCGTAGCCGGTGAGGGAGCCGTCGGCGCCCACCACCCGGTGGCAGGGGACGACGATCGAGATGGGGTTCCGCGCGTTGGCCGCCCCGACGGCGCGTGAAGCCGCCGGCCGGCCGATCGCCCGGGCGACCTCCGCGTAGGTCCGGGTCTCGCCGTGCGGGATCGCGGAGAGCGCCCGCCAGACTTCCAGCTGGAAGGGCGTTCCCCGGGGACGCAGCGGCAGGTCGAAGCGGGTCCGCTCGCCCCGGAACCAGGCCTCGAGCTGCGCCCGGGCCTCGCGAAGGAGGGGCCATCCCGACCCGTCGGCCGCGTCGACGGGCGGCTTCCTCGCGTGGTCCTCCAGGTAGAGGCCCGCGAGCGCGTCCTCGCAGGCGACGAGGTGGATCCGCCCCAGCGGACTCTCCATCCACGATTCGCGAAGCGTCATGCTCCACCTCCGATTCGACGGCAGGTTCCACAGGTGCATCGCCGCATAGGCCCGCCAGGGCCGCCAGGCCTCCGCCCGCGCCTCGGCCGCCAGCGCGGACGCCGTCCCCAGCGCGCGGAGCACGCCCAGATCGCCGGCCGGGAATGCGTCCGGCGCGCCCAGCGCCCGCATGGCGACCAGGTTGGCCGTCCACGGCCCCACGCCGGGAAGGGCGAGCATCCGCTCGCGGACGAGCTCCGGGTCGGCGCCTCGCGAGAGCGTCAGCTCCCCGGAGAGGACCGCGCCGGCCAGGGCGAGGAGCGTCCGGGCTCGCGCGCCGGGCATCCCGATGCGCGCCAGCCTGTCCTCCCCGGCCGCCAGGACCGCCTCCGCCGTGGCGGGAAGCCGGTCGAGCCCGGGGAAGGGAGTCTGGACGGGCTCTCCCAGGGCCGCGGCCACGCGCCCCGCCACCGTGGTGGCCGCCCGGACGCTCACCTGCTGTCCCAGCACCACCCGGACCGCCGACTCGAAGCCGTCGAAGGCGCCGTTCACGCGCAGTCCGGGAACGCGGCGCACCGACGGCGCCAGGAGCGGGTCGCGGCGCAGGGCCGCGGCCACCGCCCCCGGGTGGGCGTCCAGGTCGAAGAGCGCCCTCAGCCGGGCCACGAGCGGGAGCAACGCCGAGGCGAGCGAGAGGGAGACCTCGGCCCGCAGCGCGTCGCGCCTCGGGTCGCGCGTCACCGAGACCCAGCCGGTCCTCCGGCCAATCCGCACCGTCCGCCGGTAGGCCGCCCCGTCGATCTGCTCGACGCCGGCCGTGCAGCGGCCCGCCAGGAACTCGAGCATCGCCTCCCAGTCGATCGGGGGCCGGTAGTCGAGCCGGAGCGTGAGCGCAGCCGGCGCCTCGTCCCCGTGGGCGCGGCGAAGCCCGGACGGGGAGCGGCCGAACCGGGCGCGGAACAGGGCGTTGAAGCGCCGGACGCTCGAGAAGCCCGCCGCGAAGGCCACCTCGGCCATGGGGAGCGAGGTGTCCTGGATCGAGCTGCTTCGGCGAGCGCCATGCGGCGGGACTGGGCCAGGTCGATCACCGAGACGCCCAGCTCCGAGCCCACGGCGCGCCGCAGGTGGCGGGCGGTGATCCCGAGCGAGGCGGCCAGGTCGTCGACCGACGCCTCGTTGAGGAAGCCCTCGTCGATCCGGGACACCGCGGCGGCGACCAGACGGGGCACCGCGTCGACGGACCCTCCGCCCGGCGCCAGCTCCGGGCGGCAGCGGAAGCAGGCCCGGTAACCGTCCCGCTCCGCCTCGGCGGCGCGGGAGAAGAACTCGCACCGGTCGCGCCGCGGCGTGCGCGCCGGGCAGACCGGCCTGCAGTACACGCCGGTGGTGCGGACCCCCACCAGGAATCGACCGTCGAAGCGGGCGTCCCGGGCGGAGAGCGCCTTCCAGCAGGTCTCGGCGTCGAGCGTCATGGCCAGGGTCTACCCGGGCCGGCCCGGCGCGTCTCGCCGTTTCCGGACGTGGCGGCGAGATCGCCGCAGGGAGCCCGTCAGGCCTTCGGCGCGGCGGCCTCGATGCGCCCCGCGGCGGCCGGGTCGAGCCGCTTCAGGAGCTCGAGCTGGATCTTCCAGTCGACGGTCCGGGTCTCCGAGGCCGGGTCCATCGTCCCGGAGTAGATGCGCGTGAAGGTGACGACGCAGCCGGACGGCTGGCCCGGATCGCCGGTCACCTCGTAGCGGCCCCTCCCCTCCGCGTCCGGAAGCCAGCCGGTCCGCACGGCGAGGCCGCCTCCCTCCACGGCGCGCGTCTCGGAACCCTGGTCGACGAAGGACGCGAGCGCCCCTTCCTTGCCCTGCCCGGCGTACTGCCTGTCCCGGCCCTGGAGCGGGTAGCCCTTCGAGCCCAGGAGCTTCAGCACCTCCGGCCAGGCGTCCAGGCAGCTCTGCGTGTACCCGTAGGCGTCGAGCCGGGTCCGGTAGTAGTCGTTCTGCTCGCTGGCGAGCCGCATCGACGCGCAGCCGGCCAGGGCCATCGAGGCGACGGCCAGGGCCGGGACGAGGGCGAGCCAGGAGCGGAGGTCGGGGCGGGACGGGAGTGGCATCCCCGCAGTCTACTTCACCGGACCGAACGCGGCCGCCAGCTCGCCCGCGAAGGTCTCGAAGGTCGTGGGCGTCGTGCTCGCCGGGGTGCGACCGCCCACGGGCTTCACGATGCCGTCGTTGAAGGCCCTCGACATCTCGCCGTAGAGCCGCGCCAGGTCCTTCGAGAGCCCGGCCTGCTCGAGAGCCGCCTGGAACGCGTCGTAGGGGAACTGGACGTAGGCCAGGTCGGGCTTGCCGATCCGCGCGCCCAGGATGCGCGTCACCTCGACCATCGTCAGGTCGCGGGGGCCGAGGAGGTTGCGGACCTGGACCCCCGAGAAGTCCCGGGCGGCCAGCGCCGAGGCGGCCGCCGCGCCGATGTCGCGGGTGGCGATCATCGACATCTTCACGTCGGGTGCGATGGCGCTCCCGTTGATCCCCTGGTGCTGGATGAGCGGCACGCTCGCGTAGAGGTTCTCGAAGAAGTACCCCGGACGCAGGAGCAGCACGTCGACGCCCAGCCCGCGAAGCCGCTCCTCCTGCGCGTGGAGCCCGGCGATGGGCCCCGTGCCGGCCGGGAGGTCGGCTCCCACGCTGGAGAGCAGGGCCACCCGCTTCACGCCGGCCTGCCGCAGCGCCTTCACGGTGGCCTCGCCCATCCGGTCCTGGTAGGCCCGGAAGTCGGGGACGCGGACGTCGGGCGGGATCAGGGTGTAGGCCGCCTCGGCCCCGGCGAAGGCCCTGGCCAGGAAGGCGGGATCCGACGCGTCGCCCGTCACCACCTCGGCGCCGCGCGCCGCGAACGCCTGGAGCTTTCCCGCGTCGCGCCCCAGGACCCGGACCTTCTCCCCTCGCGCGAGCAGTGCCTCGGCCGCGACCTTCCCGGTGTGCCCGCTCGCTCCCATCACCACGATCATGCTCGTCTCCTGGCTGGTCCGCCCGTCAGTCCCGGGTCGAGTCGGCTTCCATCACGGTCTTCCACTGTCCGTCCGCGCCCTGGATCGACCACGACGAGGCGTAGGACTTCTTGCCGGTCTTCTTCATGACGTAGCGGGACTTCACCATCTGTCCGCCCATCTTCGACTCGTCCTCGTACGACCAGGCGTCGTCGGCGAAGCTCCCGCGCGGGACCGTGGTCATGGCCATCGGGCCGTTGTCGACGCCGTAGTAGACGTAGACCTTCTCCTCGGAGTTGTAGGCCATGATCCCGAGCCCCTCGGTGGGGCCGGTGGGCCCCTTCCCCTTGCTCTTGCAGACGAGGGAGAACTTCCCCGAGAACCACTCGCAGCTCTCCTTGGCCGTGAACTTCCCGCCGGGACCGAAGGCGGTCTCCTTCATCTCCCCGGTGGTCTTCCACTTGCCGACGAAGAAGCCGAGCCGCTCGGTGTCGGGTCCGGGCTTCGGCGCCTGGTCCTCCGCCCGGGCCACGGCCGCCACTCCCACCAGCAACGCGCACGCGATCAGGATCCGCCTCATGGGAAACCCTCCTTTTGATCCAGGCTCCTAGCGGCCGCTGGGCGCCGTGCCACCCCGAGTGGCGCCCACGCCCTCCCTGGGGTCGACGACCGCTGACTCCTCGGGGCGATGCGCTATGCTCGGGGTTTCCCGGGAGGATTCGGACATGACCCGATCGACACGCGCGTCCTGGCTCGCCGCCTCGTTCCTCCTCCTGGCGGCGCCGCGCGCCTGGGCCGACGACCCGTGCGCCGCCGATTCCGCCCGCTTCTGCAGCGGGAAGACTCCGGTGGAGCTGCTCTCCTGCCTGCAGTCCCACCGGGCCGACCTGGCGAGCGACTGCAGGGACTACCTCGAGTTCTCGCTCGTCAGCGTCCAGGCCATGATCCAGGACTGCGAGCCGGACGCCTTCCAGCTCTGCCGCGGCGTGGGTCGCGGCGTGCCCACCGCGACCTGCCTGAGCGACAACCAGGGGAAGCTGACGCGCCGCTGCCAGGACGACTTCGACGCCTTCACGCGGGCGGAGAAGGCGAGCGCGAAGGCCTGCGCCGACGACGCCCGGCGCATCTGCCCGGCAGCCAAGGCCGGGAAGGGCGACCTCTTCCTGTGCCTGCTCTACAAGGGGAAGGACCTCTCGCCGGCCTGCCGGGCCGCGATGCGCCCCTGACCGTCGCCGCGAGGTGGACGGCAGCCGCGCCCTCTGCGACCATCCGCGCCGGTGTCCCGACGCCTGCTCGCCGCCGCCCTGCTCCTCGCCGCCGCGCCCGCCCTGGCGCGCGACAAGACCGACGTCCTGGTCCTCCGCAACGGCGACGTCCTGACCGGCGAGATCAAGGGCATGTCCCGCGGCAAGGTCGACTTCAACACCGACGACGCCGGCCGCCTCTCCATCAAGTGGGACAAGGTCCTGCGCGTGACGTCCGCCTACAGCTACGAGGCGGAGCTCACGTCGGGCGAGCGCTACTACGGCGTGCTGTCGTCGCCCGCCGACCGGGAGCTCGCGGTGGGGGACCTGCCGACGGCCTACGTGTTCCGCACCGACCAGGTCGTGGAGCTCGTCCCGATGGACGACACGTTCTTCGGCCGCATCCGCGCGAGCTTCGACCTGGGATTCACCTTCGCCAAGGCCAACTCGGCGACCACCATCTCGACCTCGGGCGACGTGGCCTACCGCTCGCGGGACTTCGGCTCCAAGCTCAACTTCGACGCCTACTACCAGAACGACGCGAAGCAACGTCGCGGTGAGCCAGTACTCGATCTCGCTGCAGGGCGACTACTACTTCGAGAGCCACTGGCGGGCCTTCCTGGCGGCGCAGCTCTACCACAACGACGAGCTGGCCCTGATCCTGCGCACCACGATCTACGCGGGCGCGGGCTACTCCGCGGTGCGGAACACCTGGACCGAGGTCTGGCTCACCGCGGGCCTCGCCGGCTCGCGCGAGCAGTACACCTCGGGCGACCCGAACTTCACCTTCGACGGGCTGCTCGGGGTGCCGTGGACCGCCTTCCGGTACGACACGCCCAAGCTCGACATGACCACCGAGCTCCTGCTGCTGCCCGGGCTCTCCGACTTCGGGCGCCTCCGCGGCACCTTCACGTTCAAGATCAAGTACGAGATCTTCAAGGACTTCAACACCGGGCTCCAGTTCACCGACACCTTCGACACCCGGCCGCCCGACCCGACCGCCTCGAAGAACGACTTCCTCACCTCCTTCACGGTCGGCTGGACGTACCGGAAGTGACACCCATCGGGCCCTGCGCCAGCGCGTAGAATCACTCTCCAGGGAGAATGACGACGCTCCGATCCCTCGTGGTCCTCGCGGTCGCGGCGTTCTCGTTCGGCGCGCGCGCCGACGCCGCTCCCGCGCCGATCCCCGCCGCCCTCGACGCCGCCTACGCGAAGTACCGGACGCTCGAGGAGGGCAAGAACGCCGACTACATCCCCGCCCTCGCCCAGGTCGACCCCAAGCTCTTCGGCATCGCCGTCGTCACCGTGGACGGGAAGACCTTCCAGAAGGGAGACGTGGCCTCTCCCTTCTCGATCCAGTCCATCTCCAAGGTGTTCACGCTGGCCAGCGTGATCGAGACCGCCGGGGCCGAGGCGGTCCTGGAGAAGATCGGGGTGGACGCGACCGGCCAGGTCTTCAACTCCATCGTGGCCATCGAGCTCATGCGGGGGAAGGAGATGAACCCCTTCGTGAACCCGGGCGCCATCGCCACCACCAGCCTGGTCGAGGGGAAGACGCCCGAGGAGAAGTGGGCCCGGATCATCGGGATCCACGAGGCCTTCGCCGGGCGGAAGCTCACGGTGAACCAGGAGGTCTACAAGTCGGAGTCGGACACGAACGAGCGCAACCGCGCCATCGCCCTGCTGATGCACGCCTACGGCCGGCTCTACTACGACCCGCTCGTCTCCACCGACCTCTACACCCGCCAGTGCTCCATCTCGGTGACCGCGTCCGACCTGGCGGTCATGGCGGCGACGCTCGCCAACGGCGGCAAGAACCCGATCACGGGCAAGCAGGTGATCTCCCCGGACCACACGCTCCGCGTCCTCGCGGTGATGGCCACGGCGGGGCTCTACGACGATTCGGGGATCTGGCTCTACCGGGTGGGACTCCCCGCCAAGAGCGGCGTGGGCGGCGGCATCATCGCCGTGGCCCCGGGACGCTTCGGGATCGCGGTCTTCTCGCCTCCGCTCGACGCGGCCGGCAACAGCGTCCGCGCCCAGAAGGCGATCCAGGACATCGCGGGCGCGCTGCGCGCCAACCCCTACGGCCCGAATCCCCGGTAGGGGCGAGGGCTAGGGCCCGCCCTTCACGATCGACAGGATCTTCGACATGTCGAGGGTGCGGGCCTTCTCGGCGATCTGGCCGGAGTAGTTCCCGGCCAGCCCGCGGGCCTCCTCCAGCATCCGCTGGAACACCTGCTTCAGCCGGGCCGCGTCGATGGTGCGTCCGCTCGCGTAGTACTCCTTGGCGACCTGGCCGATGGCGTAGGTCGTGGCGAAGGCGACTCCGGAGCTCGCGGCCTGGCGCCCCAGCCCGCCCAGCATGCGGCCCCCGATCGACCCGAGGATGCCGCCCAGGATCTTGCGACCCACCTGCTCGATGGCCTGGCCGGTGACGCCGATCCCCACCGTGGCGAGGAGCTCGGTGACGTGTCCCCGGTCCAGCTCGTGCCCGTGGGCCAGGCCCACCTCGTACACGAGCTTCATCTGGAGCGGGATGATGGCCATGGTGGCGAGCGACTCGGGCAGGAGCTCGAGCGCGCCGTTCAGGATGGCGTAGTTGAGGATCTTCGCGTCCAGCGCGGCGGGATCCGGCTGGGCGGGCGCCGCGGCGCCGGAGAGCGGCGTGGTCATGAGCACCTGCGTCTGCTTCTCCATCTCGGCGGCCGGTCCGGCCTCGACGGCCAGCGCGACGCGGAGCCGGTCGAGGAAGGCCCGCTCGGCGGGGCTCCGCGCCCCGTCCGACTCGGCCACGGCCACCGCCATCTCGTAGGCGAAGCGGCGGGTCTCGGGGGTGGTCAGCACCGCGGCGGCCTGGTCCACCGTGCGGTTCTCCACCAGGACCGACTGGTAGGCGGAGGAGAGGCCCGCGGCGGGATCTCCGGCCATCGATTCGGCCACGCGGCGGATCTGGTCGCGTTCCCGATCCGTGGCCCCGTCGACGAAGGCGGCGTGGATGGCGATGGCGAGGATGGCGCTCCGTTCGGCGTCGGTCATGATCGGATCGTAACACCGTGTCCCCGGTTCGCATCCTCCGGTAGGCTGTTCCCCGCCATGCGCCTCGCCTGTGCCCTCGCGGTCACCCTCCTCCTCGCCGCCCCGGCCCGCGGCGACACCCCGCCCTCGATTCCTGGGGTCCGGATGGCCACGAACGGCGCACCGCCTGCTCCGCTGTCGGATCCGCGCGGTCCGCCGCCTGGCCCCGCAGCCGTCTGGATCGACGGGTACTGGCAGTGGTCGGACGGGGCGTTCGCCTGGGTACCGGGGCAGTGGGCCGATCCTCCGGGCCACCCGCCGTACACGTGGATCGCCGCCCGCTGGACCAGCGACGACCGCGGGTGGACGTTCCACGAGCCCTGCTGGTCCCCGTCGGCCGGCTCCCCTTCCACGGTCCACGAGCCCCCGCCGGTGGCGCACCTGGTGGCGAGAGCGCCGCCGCCTCCCCTCCTCGTCGAGTCCCCGGGCACGCCGCCTTCTCGCGACGCGGTCTGGATCCCCGGCTTCTGGGCATGGACCGGCCAGCGCTTCGCCTGGGTCGCGGGGACGTGGTCCGCGCCTCGCCCCGGGATGCGCTGGATCGAGGGGCACTGGAAGCCGGATCGAGGCGCCTGGCGATGGGAACCCGGGCGCTGGCGGCGCGGCTGATCGACGCGACGCCCTAGGCGGAAGCGATCTCCGCCACCTCGGCGTGGAGGAGCCACTCCGACGGGAACCGCTCGGCGGCGCGCCGGAGCGAGAGGAGTTCCTCCCGCCCAGCGGGCCCTGCCTCCCGGAGCGTCCGCGCGCGCGCGTAGAGGTCGGCCAGGTCCGAGGGCAGCGCCGCCGCCTTGCGCGCCCGGGCGCGGGCCTCTTCCCCGCCCGCCGTGAAGGATCCCAGCTCGCCGAACCACCGATCCCAGGCCGCCGGGTCGGCTGGGCCACCCGAGACCGAGGGGACCTCGCGGGCCACGAGCAGCCGGCACCAGGGAGGCGCCTCGACCTCTTGCCCCGCCAGCCAGGCCCGAAGGTCGAGCACCTCCCGGCCGTCGACGGAGAACCCCTCCAGCACCAGCCCGGTGGGGAGGTCCAGGCGGAACCGGCCGGGCGGGACGGGCGCGTCGCTCCCCAGGGCGACGAGCGCCGGTCCCTCCACCGGCCTGCCCTCGGCGAGCCTCCCCGGGAGAGGAGCACCGGCCCTTCCACCCGGACCAACGCCGTCCGGAGACCGGGGCCTGCCGGGCGCTCCCCCTCGAGCAGGCGGGTGACGCGACCGGTGACCTCGAGGCCGCTCGAGAGGACGAGGTGGTTCACGGTCCCGGCCCGCTGCGCCTCGTCGAGCCCGTGGTCTCCTCCCACCCGGAACGACAGCCCGGAGGAGAAGGCCTCCAGCACGTCGAAGAGGGCGTCGAACTCGGGGACCACGAAGAGGCGGGGTTGCATCTCGGTGATGTCGTACCCGACGTCGGCGCAGGCGGCGGTGAGCCACTCCTTGCGGACCGCGGGAGTGAGGCAGTGCGCGGACTCGCCGATGGAGGAGAGCAGCCCGGCCCCGTAGAGCCTGGGGCGCTCGAGCGTCCCGACCAGGCCGTACTCGGCGGTCCACCAGTAGAGACGGCTGGCGCGGATGCTCTCGGAGTCGCGGCGGCGCCAGGCCGAGGCCGCGGCCAGGCGCTCCTCCGCGAGCCGGATCTCCCGCGGGCGTCGCCGACGGGTCCTCCTTCACCACGGAGAGCTGCCGCACCGCCTGGAAGACGGCCTCGTCGGCGGTGCTGGCGATGGCCCTCGTCCCCACCTCCCCGCATCGGCGCAGGTACTCCGCGTATCGCGCGTCGGCCAGGATCGGCGCGTGCCCGGCGCTCTCGTGGATGATGTCCGGCGCCGGCGTGTACTCGACGTGCTCGTGGGATCGGATGTCGGCCGCGATGGCCAGGACCCTCCGGGCCTGCAGCCCGGTGAACACCGCCGGCGGGATGAATCCCCGGACGGCCACGGCCGACCAGCCGGCGCCGGACAGCCGCTCGTTCATCTCGTCGAGCCGGGGGATGCGCTCCGTGCCGATGCCGGTCGCGGCGAGCCCGTCGAGGTAGCTGGGGTGGGCGCGGTCGCGGAGGTGGGCCACGAGCCGGCGCAGGACGTGGCGCCACACCGCGTGGTCGCGGACGGTGTAGGACTCCCAGTCCTGGTCGACCACGTAGCGCCGCAGGTACTCCGGCAGCGACTGCGTGGCCCGCTCCGTCGGAGTCACCTGGCTCCCCCTGTCCCTCCCGCTCGCGGGGGAGACCTAGCCGGGAGGCGACCCGGGGCGCCAGCGTCACTTCCAGGAGCGGGCCTCGAGCAGGAGCGTCTCGAACGTCCGGTCCGGTCCGGCCGCGTGCTCGTCGGTCCAGTGGCGAAGGGCCGCGATGACCTGGCGGGCGGACGCCAGGTCTCCCCGGGCGTGGACGGCGCGGAGCTGATTGAGCTGGGCCTGGATCGACCGGTGCGCCTCCCGGTGCGAGGCGAGGTCGGCGTGGCCGTGCAGTTCCATCAGCATCTCCTCGAAGCCGTGGTGGACCCGGCAGCAGTCGTCGAGGAGCCGCAGCGCGGCCGCGGCCTCGGAGAAGGCCCGGGATTCCGCCACGGCCTCGGCCGCCCGCCGGGACAGCATCTCGAACATCTGGTGGTCGAAGGCGAGCAGGTCGAGGTCGGCGCAGACCGTCTCCCCCCACTCCCCCGACGCGATCCAGCCGCGCGCGGCGCCCATGCCGGAGGATCGCACGGGCTCCGGACGAGAGGATGGAGCGGGCGAGATCGCGGCGCTGCGCCCGGAGCCATGCCCGGTAGAACGGGTCGCAGGAGGCGTCCCCCTCGCCCGCGAGCCTGTCGTTTCCGGCAGGGCCCAGCAGGAGGGCGGCTTCGACCTTCTCGACGTTGGTCCGTCCGAACATTTCGTCTCCCCGGGGCGAGAGCCCCCTTCGCCTTGGAGGGACAGGACTCGCGAGCCGTTCGGACGGCGCGGCCCTCGACGCATCGAATCAGGACCGGAAACCTCCTGTTTTTCCACGCATTCTTTGCGGATTTCCTGCTCGATCCCGCAAGCCCGGGAACCCCCTCCGATCGCCAACTTCGCGGGAACAGGACAATTCCTTTTTCGCAGGGCGTGGCGCGAGACGTGCAAGCTGCGCGGGCAACGCTTCTCGTCCCTTCCCTACCCCAAGTCAGGAGAATTTCGATGGCCAATACGATCGTGACCGATGACTGCACCAGCTGTGGCGCCTGCGAGGCCGAGTGCCCCAGCGGCGCCATCTCCTCCGGCGACGACGCCTACATGATCGACGCCGCCAAGTGCGACGAGTGCGCCAGCAACGGCGGCGAGCCGGCCTGCATGGCCGTCTGCCCGACCGACTGCATCGTGAAGGCCTAAGCCTCCTTCCCGGCGTCCGCAGGCAGCCAGGCCCCGCCGAGAGGCGGGGCCTCGTCATTTCCGGGAGGACGTCAGCTCACGGCCGGGTCCACCGGCCGATCCAGCGCAGCACGTTCTCGTGCCACTGGATGCTGTTGGCCGGCTTGAGCACCCAGTGGTTCTCGTCGGGGAAGTAGAGGAACTCGCTCTCCACGCCCATGCGCTGGGCGGCGGTGAACGAGGAGAGCCCCTGCGTCTCGACCACGCGGAAGTCCCGCCCTCCGTGGATGACGAGGATGGGCGTCTTCCAGTTCTTCACCAGGTTGACCGGGTTGTGCTTCTGGTAGGCCTCCGGGACCTGCCAGGGCGTCCCGCCGTGCTCCCGCTCCGGGAACCAGAGCTCCTCGGTGTCGTAGTAGGCGTGGAGCTCGTCGAGGTTGCCGTCGTGGTTGACCAGGCAGCGGAAGCGATCCGGCCAGGCCCCGGCGATCCAGTCGATCATGTAGCCGCCGTAGGAGGCGCCCAGGGCCGCCACGCGCGTGCCGTCCATCCAGGGGCTGCGCGCCAGCGCGGCGGCGAGCCCCTTCTGGAGATCCTCGAGCGGCTTCCCGCCCCAGTCGTTCCCGATGGAGTCGGTGAACTTCCGGCCGTAGCCGGTGGACCCGTGGAAGTCGATCATCACCGCGGCGTAGCCGGCCGCGGCGTAGATCTGCGGATTCCACCGGTAGTGGAAGCTGTCGCCGAAGGACCCCTGGGGCCCCCCGTGGATCAGGAAGGCCACCGGGTACTTGCTCGCCGGGTCGAGCCCGACCGGCTTCACGATCCAGCCGTACACGGTCTCGCCGTTCCAGCCGGGGAAGGAGAACTGCTCCCGCGCGCCGAAGGCGATGCCGCCGAGCGCGGCGGCGTTGACCCGGGTGACCGGCGTCGCGCCGCTCCCGTCGGGCCGGACGCGCCAGACGTCGGCGGGCGAACCGAGGTCGTCGTGGGTGTAGAGGAGCAGGCCTCCGGCCACCGTCGGGGAGTGGTTGCTGCCGTTCTTCACCACCAGTCGTTCCTTGCCGGTGGCCACGTCCACCGCGAAGATCGGGTGCGAACCCAGGTGGTCGGCGGTGGAGTAGAGGGTGCGGCCGTCGGCCGACCAGGCCAGCTCTCCCGGCGAGCGGTCCCAGGCCGGGGCCACCTCCCTCGGCGCGCCGTCGGGCCAGTCGCGGACCATGATGCGGTGCCGGTCGGCCTCGTACCCGGGGACCTCCATGGCCAGCCAGGCGAGCCGGCGCCCGTCGGGAGAGAAGACCGGCTGCCCGTCCCAGGCCTTGTTGTCCGGCGTGAGGTTGCGCGGCGCCGCGGAGCCGTCCGCCGGAACGACGTACAGGTCGTAGTTGGTCGACCAGGCCTCGGCCCGGCCGGCGTCCTTGGCGGAGAAGACGATCCCCTTCCCGTCGGGCGTGAAGGCGTAGTCGTCCGCGCCGCCGAACGGGCGCGCGGGGCAGTCGGCCTCCATCCCCTTCATGAGGTCGGTGGGCGTCCCTCCCTCGACCGGCAGCACGAAGAGGTGGTTGCGGCGGCCGTCCAGCCACTCGTCCCAGTGCCGGACCGGCAACTGGGTGTAGAGCCGGCCCGACGACCGGGAGCGGGCGCGCTCCTCGATCCGCTTCGCGGTGCAGGCCGCCACGCCCTCGGCGGCGCCGGTGCAGTCCGGGAAGACGCTCTGCGAGATGGCCAGGCTGCGGCCGTCGGGAGAGACGCGGAAGCTCGTCACGTCGAGCGGCTGCGTGGTCACCTTCTCGGCCTCCCCGCCGTCCAGGCGGAGCCGCCAGACCTGCTGCGGGCCGCCCCGGGCCGAGAGGAAGTAGATTGACCTCCCGTCGGGCGACCAGCGAGGGCTCGACTCGTTCTCGGGGCTCGTGGTGAGCCGCCTCCCGCCCGCGCCGTCGACCCCTACCACCCAGACGTCGGTGCGGCCGCGATTGGCCTCCAGGTCGGTCGTGCGGAGCACGTAGGCGATCCACTTGCCGTCCGGCGAGGGGCGCGGCTCGGAGACGCGCTGCAGCGTCACCAGGTCCTGCACGGAGAAGGGTCGCGGCCCGGGGGCCGGGGCCGCGGAAGCGCGCGCGGCGAGCGTCAGGGCGGCCAGTGCCAGGAGGCGGGGGAGCGTGTGCATGGCGCGGGAGGAAACCACGTCCCGGCCCCGCTGTCGACGCGTCGCGCGGCCCGGAAACGGCGGCAGGCCGGCGCGTCCGTCCCTCCGATTCTGGTACGCTGCGGCCCCGATGCGCCGTCTGGCCTCGACCGCTCTCCTCGCCCTGCTCGCGGCCTGCACCGTGACCACCACCGGGGCCCCCTGCGCCTCCGACCTGGAGTGCCCGTCGGACCAGGGTTGCGGCAGCAACGGGATCTGCGGGGCCGCAGCGCTCGCCTGCCCGGGACACACGACCGAGGGCGAATGCACGCCCCGGCACCTCGTGCTCGGCGGGCCGGCTCGTCACCTGCACGGCGGGGAGCGGCGTCTGCTCGACCGGGCCCGTCGCCGAGGACTGCCCCGCTCACCAGGCGTGTCAGACCGCCGGAGCCTCCGCCTCCTGCGAGTGCGCCACCACCCGCTGCGGCGCGGCCACCTCCAGCTTCTGCAGCGGGACGGGCCAGGTCGTCACCTGCGCCCAGGAGGTCTCGGGCAAGGCCTGCTGGTACGAGGCCGGCTCGGCCCCGTGCGGCGACCCGGGGACCTCGTGCGTGGAGGCGGCGGGAGGCACGGCGTGTGCCTGCCCGGTGGCGAATGCCTGCGCGACCCTGGACGCCGCCCGGTGCGCCACGCAGTGGAGGCCAGGTCGAGGTCTGCAGGCCGGTCGCGACCGGGTCGTCCTGCCTCACCTGGCAACCCGGTACCGACTGCGCCGCCGGCGGCCTCGTCTGCAGCGGCGGCGCCTGCGCCTGTCCTGCCAATCCCGGCCCGACCTTCGTCGCCGACGCACTGGGCGGGTCGCCTGCCGGAACCGCCCCTGGCCCCACCGGGCTCGACTCCCCCGTCGCCTGCCGCTACCGATTGCTCGGCCCCGCGCTGGCGGCCGCGGGCGCGCGCGGGCCCGGGTCGACCGTCCGGGCCGCGGGCTGGTCGTCCGCGGTCCCGGGAGGCGTCGTGGTCTTCTCGGAGGCGGGAGCGATCACCATCGGCCCGGGCGTGACGCTCACCACCGACGACGCGACCCCGAATCCGGGCCACTACGCCGTGACGACCGGCGCCGCGCTCACCGGCGCCTTCGTGACCCTCGCTCCCGGGTCGGCGGTCACCGGATTCGAGATCCGGAACACGGCCTCCACCGGGCCCCGGGGTCGAGACGAGCTGCCCGAATCCGGCGGATACGGCTCCGGTGTCGCTCTCCGGCATCGTCATCTCCGGCGAGCGCGGCCGGACCTCCGGTGGTGCGCTTCGCGAGCGGGCTCCACGCCGCGGGCCACTGCCCGGTGTCGATGAGCGGCGGGACCGTCTCGGGCGCGACCACGGGCATCCTGGCCGAGGCCGATGCGGCCACCACGCTCTCCGGCGGGTCGGTGACGGGGAACGGCACGGGCGTCTCCATCGGCGCCGCAGGGCGCGGCGGCGCCCAGCTTCTCCGCGACCGGGACCACCTTCGCCTCGAACGCCGGGGACGCCGTGTACGTGGCGCGGGGAACGCTGGTCAGCGACGCCTGTCCCTACGCGGACAACGGGACGCACGTGCACGCGCAACCGGTCGGCGGGGCGATCCTGGAGATCGTGGTCCAGAACAGCCGCGGCCTGGCCCGGATGAGGGGCGCGACCGACTCGGCCTTCAGGCTCCTCGCGACGGGGGTCGCGTCCAGCTCATCCGTGACGATCAGGGGGAACGAGATCGCCGGGAACGACGCGACCCAGCTCTACACCCTGGGTTCAACGACCCGTCGGGGCGGCGGGCTCGTCTTCACCTTTCCGATGCCGACCCTGGTCACCCTCGAAGGCAACTCCATCTTCTCCAACAAGGGGGATCAGGTCCTGGTCGCCGCGAGTGCGGGCAGTCTCGACCTCCGAGGCGGGAGTGGGTGCGAGGTCGCCGTCCAACAACTCGTTCGGCTGTTACGACCCCGGGGCCGTGGGGATCTACTCCAACGGGGCGGCCGTCCTGATCGACGCGAACCACTGGTCCCAGCAGCCCGCCGGCCTGACCGTCGACTACGGTGGGTCCGGCATCACGGGAGCGTCACGACGTCTGCACCCCGGCGACGCTCTCCTGCCCGTGACGCACCGCTTCATCGACCGCTACTCCCTGTAAACACTCGGTTCATGCCGCACCGCGCCATCCGCGCGAAACCGAGTCGCTCTCCGTGACATTCACATGACACGCCCCGGGTAGGGTTCAGCCCTTCCGCCGCGCCTCACGCCTGGAGCGTACATGCCGACCCTTGCCGAGCACCTCGAAGTCAGCCAGCCCGCCACCGCCAAGGTGGCTGCGCCCAAGCTCGATCGCACCACCATCCGGGCGATCCTGGGCACGGGCAAGCGGCTGCTGGTGCAAGGCGGAATGGGCATCCACGCCTCCGACGGGCTGGCGGGAAAGGTCGCGGCCGTCCGGTCGCGCCGCTTCGTGGGCGTGGGCACGATTCTCGGCGGTGATCAAGACGCCCGAGCACCTGCGCGCCGAGATCCAGCGCGCCAAGGCGGTCGCGCCGGGTGGCTTCGTCGGCATCAACCTGATGGCGGCCATCAACAAGTCCGACTTCGAGCTCTCGGCCCGGACCGCGCTCGACGAGGGGGTCTCCTTCATCGTCCAGGGCGCCGGCATCTCGCGCGACATCGTGCGCTGGTGCCGCGAGGCCGGCACGCCGTTCGCCGGGATCGTCTCCTCCGGCCGGCTGGCCGCCATGTACGAGAAGTGGGGCGCGGAGTGGGTCGTCGCCGAGGGCGCCGAGGCGGGCGGCCACATCGGCGACATCGGCCATCCCCTTCCCTCGCTGGTCGAGGAGGTCTGCGCGGCCACCTCCCTCCCGGTGGTCGCCGCCGGCGGCGTGGACGCCTCCGACGTGGGGCGCTACTTCGCGCAGGGCGCGGCCGGCGTGCAGCTGGCCACCCGGTTCATCGCCTCGAGCGACGGCGACGCCCACCAGACCTTCAAGCAGGTCCACCTCGGCAAGAAGGAGGAGGACGTCGCCATCATCACCAGCTGCGTGAAGGGCATGAAGGCGCGCGCGGTGCGCAACGAGTTCACCGAGGGGCTGGCTGCCGGGAAGTCCTTCCCGCCCCGCTCCAAGGCCTGGTACTTCGGCCCGTCCGGCTTCATGGGGCGCAAGAAGGCCTGCATCGAGTGCCTGGCCGAGGGGCTGTGCAAGTGCCGGGCGAGCAACTTCCAGGAGAGCTTCTGCATCACCGACGCGCTGCTCCGCGCGGTGGCCATGGGCGACGAGGTGCTCGGCCTCTACTACACCGGCCAGAGCCTGGTTCGCCTGCCGGAGACCTCGGTGGGCCAGCTGAAGAGCGTGCAGGCCATCGTCGACGACATGGATGCCGCGCTCGATGCCCATGACGCCGCAGGGCAGTCGGCGTCCGCCCCGCAGTAGGCGGTCGGCCAGCAGCCGCCCCGGCTAGGGCACGCCGGCGCGCTTCTTCGCGTCGGCGACGAGCGGGTCGTCGCTCCCGCGCTTGGGCGCCAGGAAGGCCTTGAAGCTCTCCACGGCCACCGGGCTCTTCAGGGCCTCCTGGGTCCGCGCCAGGTGGTACTGCGCGAGCGCGTGGACGCGGTAGGTGGGCACGAAGTCGAGGAAGATGTCGGTGGCCTCCCCCTTCCGCGCCACCACCTTCTCGAATTCCTCCAGCGCATGCGAGTAGGATCCGGCCTCGAAGTAGGCTCGGCCCAGCCCGTAGCGCGCCGGCCAGGCGTCCACCAGCTGGGTGGCGGCCTTGAACTTCGCGACCGCCTCGGCGTGGCTCTTCTTCCGGGTGGCGAGCCCTCCCTGCAGCAGGAGCGCGTACATGCGCGGGTCGGCGCCCATGCGCCTCTCCAGATCTTCGGCGACGGCCTTGGCCTTCTTCTCGTCCCCGGCGCCCAGGTAGACCATGCCGGCCTGGAACTGCACGTGGTCGGTGTCGGTCAGCTTGCGCGCCCGGTCGGCGAGCGCCACGGCCTTCGCGCCCTGACCCGAGGAGTTGAGCAGGGAACCGAGCATGAGCAGCTTGCGGGCCAGCTCCTCGTCCCGCTTCTCCCGGGCGTCGACCTCGATGCCCTTCTCGAGGAGCGCGCGCGCGTCGGCCGTGCGCGACTCGTAGATGGCCACGTCGGCGAGCCCCTCGACCGCATCGGACGCCCCGTCGGCGTCGAGGGCGGCCAGGCGATCCCAGGTGGCGACGGCGTCGTCCCGCTTGCCCGAGGCGTACTGTGCGAGCGCCAGCCCGACGTACCCCTTCTGGAAGCGGGGGTTGATCTCGAGGACCTTCTTCTGCTCCTGGATGGCGACGTCGAAGTCGCCGGCGTACATCGCGAAGAGCCCGACGTTGTTCCGCTGCGCGACCTTCCTCGGGTAGATCTCGATGGCCTTTCGTCCCGAGGCGAGCGCCTTCGGGAAGTCGCGCTTCAGCTGGTAGGCGACGCCGAGGTTGGCGTGGCCGGCGTTGTCGGCCGGGAACTTCTGGACGAGCGGGGTCAGGACCTCGATGGCCTTGTCCACGTCGGACTGGAACAGGTAGTAGACGCTCCGGCTGCGAAGCTTCTCGCGCTCGCTCATCCGGTCGAGGTGGGCCATGGCCTTCTGGAAGTAGCGATCGGCCTCGGCGCGGCGGCCGCGGTTCTGCTCGACCACCGCGAGACCCGACCAGGCCCGCCCCATTCCCGGATCCAGCCTCACGGCCTCCTGGAAGTGGCGCAGGGCGTCGTCGTTCTTGCCCTCCTCGACGACGCGCATCCCCTCGGCGTACTCGTGCGCGGCGTCCAGCGAGGTGGAGCTGAAGGTCTCGGCCTCCTTCATCTGGTCGGCCTCGGGCGTGGCGTCGCCCAGGGCGGCGCGGACCTTGGCGGCGAGCTTGGTGGCCGCGGAGAGCGCGGCGTCCTTGCTCTTCACCTCCTCGGTGGCGGCGACCAGTTCCTTCCCGGTGAAGGCGTCGAGCGCCCGGATCGAGACCCGGTAGCCCCCGTCGCTCTTCTGGATCGAGCCGGCGGTGACGACCCCCACGCCCTCCCGCTGCGCGACCAGGCGGGCCCGCTTCTCGTCGAGGTTCGTTCCCTCCAGCTTCAGGTCGTTCGCGATCTTCCGGGCCGCCTCTCGCCGGTAGGTGGTGATGAAGCTCGCGCCCTCCATGGCGAGTCCCAGGGCCGGCTCGAGCGTGCCGTCGAAGACCCCCTCCCCCGTCGTGTTCTCGAGGTCCGCGACCAGCACCGTCTGCGCCCTGGGCGGGGGATGCTTCATCCCCCAGACCTTCCAGGAGACCACCCCGCCGGCGACGAGGATGAGGACGCCCACCAGGATCCAGGTGGGCCGGGGCAGCTTCCGGGCGAAGGTGGACCAGACGTCGCCGTCGTTGTCGTAGGCCTGCCAGGCCAGGAAGACGTTGAAGGGGAAGCCGACGCCCGCCACGACGGCCGCGGTGGTGAGGATGACGTGCGGAAGCTCGAAGGCCTGCCGGAAGATGTCGATGCCCTGCAGCGCGGCGAAAGACCCGACGACGTAGGCGGTCGAGGTCCGGAACAGGTGCCGGCGCCGGATCTCGTGGACGAGCGACAGCCGCTTCGCAGGGGCAGCCGGCGCAGGAGGCGGCGCGGACGAGCCCTCGCCCTCGCGGACGAGTTGGACCGTCTCCTTCGGTGCCTCCTCGCGCTCCGCGCGAGCCTGATCGTCCCTGGCCATCGCCCCCCGGTTCCCCCCGATACGAGCCGGGGAGTCACCTAACGGCGGGGGCCGCGCCGTTCACGCCTTGCAGGCGATTATTTGCTTCGGCTTCGGCCCGCTACTGCAGCTTAGATGGTCGCGACCTTCACGGTGCCGTCACTCAGCGTCAAGACGACGTTGAAGCAACCCTTCGCCGCGCCCTTGGACGTGTCCCAGTTGAAGATGAAGGTGTTGCTCCCGAACCGGAAGGTGCTCCCGCCGGTCGCGCCCTGGGTGGGCTTGTAGAGGACGACCGGACCGCTGACCACCGCCGCCGGTCCACAGAGCTTGCTGGTGTAGGGATAGGCCACCAGGGACGTGGTCGTGGCCAGGTCGCCGAGGTACGCTCCGCTGGCGTCCTGCAGCGTCCACTTGACCGGGACGGCGCTGCCGAAGTTCTGGGCCCCCGAGTAGGTCGGGGCGTCGAGCGTCCCCGCCGTCTTGAGAGGCGACAGGTAGCCGGTGAACTTGAAGGCGACCGTCAGGCTGATCGCCGGGCTCGACGTGCTGGGGGCGTAGAGCGTGGTCCCGTCGTAGCGCGCCGTGATGGAGTGGGTTCCCGCCGGGAGCGAGGAGATCGGCAGCGTGGCCGCTCCGGCAGAGAGGGGAGCGCTTCCGAGGATCGCCGTTCCGGTCGCCGTCGCGTCGAGGAAGGTCACGGTGCCCGTGGGCGTCCCGCCGGTGGAGGGCACGGAGACCACCACGGCCCTCAGCGTCACCGACTGTCCGACCGTGGTCGACGTGGCGGAGGCGGTGAGCGTAGTCTGCGTGGCGATCGGCCCGACCAGCTGGGTCACGGCCGCCGACTTGCTGGGGTCGATGCTGCCGTTGCCCGAGTACTCGCAGGTGAGCGAGTGGACGCCACCCGCGAGCGTGGTCGCCGCCAGGCTCCAGACCGCGACCCCCGGGCCGGAGGAGGCCGGCGTCGTGGCCTGACCGATGACGGTGGCGCCGTCCTTGAAGCTGACCGTACCGGTGGGCGATCCGGCTGCCGAGGTCACCGTGCAGGACAGCACGACGGGCTCGCCCGGGCCGGACGGATTCGGGCTCGTGCCCAGGACCGCTCCGCTCGGGATCGTGTTGACCACCTGGTTCCAGCTGATCTGGCTGGGAGCGGCCGCGAAGTTGGCCGACCCCTCGAAGTAGGCGCTGATCGGGTGGGTCCCCCCGGGAACATCGGCGCTGGAGAGGGTCGCGAAGCCGGTCCCGTCGATCGTCGCGGTGCCGAGGGAGGTGCTGACGTCGCGATAGAAGGTCACCGTGCCGACGGGCAGGAGCGTCCCGGAGGTCACCTGCGCCTGGTAGGTCACGCGTCTCGCCGAAGGTCGACGGGCTCTTCCGGCTCGTGACGTTCACGGTCACGCCGGCCTTGGCGATGTTCACCGGGGCGCTCACCCGCGCGAGCGCGGAGTAGTTGGCGTCGCCCACGTACGATGCGCCCAGGTCATGGAGGCCCGCCGCGAGGCCGGTGGCCACGTGAATCGCAGAGCCACCGGAGAACGGATCCGATCCGAGGAACGACGTCCCGTCCAAGAAGTCGACGGAACCGGTGGGCGGCGTGGCCGCCCCGGAGACCGTCCCGGCCGTCACCTTGATGGGCACGGGGACGCCGTAGACGAGCGAGGCGGGATCGAGGGTCACGGAGAGCGACGTCGACACCTTGCTGACCGACTGGTCGACGCCGGTGCTCGCCGAGGACTTGAAGTTGCCGTCGCCCAGGTAGCCGGCCGTGACGGTGTGCAAGCCGCCGGAGAGGGCCGTGGTCTTGAAGACCGCCACCCCGGCGGCGTTCAGGGTCACGGTCTGGAGGACCTTCGTGCCCTCGCGGAACTCGACCTGGCCGGTAGGCGTCCCGCTGCCGGGAGCCTTCGCCTTGACCACCGCGGTGAACGTCGCCTCGCCGCCGTAGGTCGTGGCGCCGCCCGAGGTGAGCGTCACCTCCGTGTCGGCGGGAGTCACGCTGACCACGGACGACCGCGGAGATGCTTCCCGTGTAGCTCGTGTTCCCGGCGAAGCTGACCGAGAACGAGTGCGCGCCGATCGAGAGGGTCGTCGGGAGGACGAGCGTCGCCGTCCCGCCGGCGAGGGTGGACGTTCCCAGGCTCGTCGCGCCATCCAGGAACGTGACCGTCTCCCCGGTCGCCGGGCGACGGCGAGATGGTGGCCGTCAGGGTCACGGCCTGCCCGAAGACGGGGCTGGTCGCGGTGGGTCCAGGCGGCACGACCGTCGCGGTGGTGGAGCCCTTCTCGACCACCATCGAGACGTCCTTGAACATCTGGTTCGGGAGGGGATTCGCGGTGTCGACCACCTTCAGCGTGAACTTGAAGGTACGACCTGCGTCGGGACTCCATCGAGCGTGGGCGTGGCGGTCCTGCAACCTCGGCCGCGTCGAAGCCTGGCGGCAGGCTCGAGCCCGGGGCGACGGTCCAGGTGCGGGTTCCCGTGCCACCGCTGGCCACCAGCGCCGAGGGTCTTAGGCTTGCCGACCTTGGCCGTCTCGTCGCTCCCGGGGCTGGTGACGATGAGTCCGGTCGTCGCGCCGTCGGATTGCCCTGCGGCACGACCCTGGGCGCCAGCAGCGTGGCGAGGTTCCGGGCCTCGACGGGCGTGAGGTAGGTGCGGAGCGTCACCCGGACGGACTCGCCGGGGGCGATGGCGAACGTCGCGAGCGCATTCGGCGAGCCCTGGACCTCGGCCGGCTTGAAGACCCCCGCGTTCACCACGAGCTGGTTGTCCGGCTGCTCCTGGATCTCGCACCCGTTCGCGATCGGCTTCCCGTACGGCCGGGAGACGATGATCTGCACCGGGGCGAGCCCGCTACCCACGGTGCTGAAGAGCCCGACGTCGAAGCCCTGGGTCGTGTTGCCCGTGTTGGTCACCGTGTAGTCGACGTCCGCGAGGGCCGCGTTGGAGAGGTTGGCGTTGGAGAGGTTGGCGTTCGACAGGTTCGCGTTGGAGAGATTCGCGTTCGACAGGTTCGCGTTCGACAGGTTCGCGCTCGAGAGGTCCGAGTTCGAGAGGTTCGCGTTGGAGAGGTGCGCCGCCTCCAGCGTGAAGGACGCCGGGTCGTTGTTGGAGAGGTTGGCGTTCGACAGGTTCGCGTTCGACAGGTTCGCGTTGGAGAGGTTCGCGTTCGACAGGTTCGCGTTGGAGAGATTCGCGTTCGACAGGTGCGCGTTCGACAGGTTCGCGTAGTAGAGGCTGGCCGCGCTCAGCTTGCACGTCGAGCGTCCTCCAGGGCATCGGAGGAGCTCCCGTTGTCGAGCGGCGCCATGTCGAACACGGGGCCCGGCGGGTTCAGGGTCACGAAGCCGTGGAGCGGCGACGTGACGCCGGCAGTCACCTCGTCCACGTTCACGACGGTCGTCGCGGGATTCACGGTGGCCGGGTCGACGCCGGCGAGGACGCGCAGGAAGACCGTCTGGACGGCCGCGGAATGGGCGGGACCTTCACGTCGACGGTCGCCTTGGCCTCGAAGGGACGGAACGAGGCGCCGACACCGGCCGTCTGGGAGCCGAAGGAGAACCGGAACAGCCTGTCGTCGTTCGTGGCGTTGAACGCCGAGACCACGAAGGTCCTCGCGCCGGTCGCGCCGAGCTTCTTGGCGTTCTGGGGCGACGTGACCACGAGCCCGTCGGAGATCCGCGCCGTGTAGACGTTCTGGTTGCGGGTGCCGGTGAATCCGGGATCGCAGCCGGTCGCGAGGCTCTGGCCCGGATCGTAGTGCTCGTGGTCACCGAGGGGCGGCCGGCGATGCCGGTGGCGTGTACCGCTTCCAGTCGCGGAAACCATTCGCGACGGCGCGGCGGGACGACGTCCTGGTTGGAGGTCCAGACCGCGTGGAAGACGGGGGCCGGCGTTGGGCGCCGTGTTGAACGCCCACCCGGTGGCGGTGCGGACGAACATCGGGCCCTGCACGTCGATGTAGTCGCCGATGAACGGCGTGGTCCCGTTCTTGAACATGGGCAGGTTCGGCGGGTTCACCTGGAGGTCCTGCAGCCGCAGAAGGGTCGGGTTCCCCGACGCGTCCGGCGGGCCGTCGACCATCGGATCGGATCCGACGAATCCCGGCGCCTGGCCGGTCGCGCCGTAGAGATCGAGCTCGTCGCCCCGCTCGCCGAAGGGCATGCGAGAGAGCGTGGCGCTCGTGAAGACCGGCTTCGCCGATCGCGTCGGCCGTGGCCATGCGGACGTCGATGGTGTGACGCGTCTGGGTCATGTAGAGGTCGTCGAGGGTCTCGGTCGTCCAGTCGAGGCCGGTCCGGTCGCCGAGAGGCCCACGCTCCTCGTCGTACCAGCGCCCCTGATCGTTGGGGACCCAGCAGGTCCCGACCGGCGCGCAGGGATCCTGGTTCTGGTGCGGCGTGTAGTAGTTGCGGGTGTGGTCGAGCCGGCTGTCGTAGTAGACCACCACGAGCTTGCCCTGCGAGAAGGTCAGCGCGGGCATGAACTGGTGACCCCGGGTGAAGGCGTTGCCGTTCGGGCGGTCCAGGACCGGCGTCGCGTCGACGGGATCGGGCGGGATGGTCCAGCCGTCGAGCGGGTCGTTCCACTCGTCGAAGCTCTTGGGCGGCGCGGACACGACCACGTGGGTCATGACAATCTGCCCATCGGCGCCGGCCGCGGCCCGCTGCGACCATGCGACGTGCGTCCAGCTGCGCGTGCCCTTCGCGTCCATGGCGGACACGATGGTGGGGAACACCTCGGTGCGGAACCGGTAGGCGCCCTGTCCCTGCTCGAAGGGGATGAAGGTGGTGACCAGGCGCGGGATGCGTGAACTTCTGGCCCATGCTGAAGGAGCGGACCGCGAAGATGGCGTCCTCGTCCTGCTTCGGGCTCGCGCCCACCAGCCCGAACCTGCGCCAGGCCACGTAGACGTAGCCGGTGCGCGGGTCGACCGAGATCGACGCGCCCTGGCTCGCCAGCGCCTTCTGGTCGTTCAGCTTGAGCGGGGCGCTCCAGGTGTCGCCGCAGTCGAGGGACCGGGAGAACATGATGTCGGACTGGGTGTCGCTGTAGATCCGGGCCCACACCACGTAGATCGCGCCGCCCGCGACGGTGCGCCCGAACTTCTGGATGTTGCAGGTGGTCGTGCCGGGCCGCGGGACGTCGACGGCGATCCAGGGCTTGTCGGCGAAGTACGTCCCGGTGCCGCCCTGGTCGATGACCTTCGCGTCGATCCAGCGGATCGAGTCGGTGCCGCCGACCGGGCTGCCGTCCTCCTTGTTGTTGAGGTCGATGAACCGGTTCAGGACGACGCGCCCGTCGCCCGTGCCTCGCTTGAAGACGATCCCGGCGAAGTAGAACATGCCGTCGGTGCCCGCCCGGACCACCGAGTCGGCGGCGGCGTTGTAGAGCACCTCGCCGGCCGGACCGCGCACCGCCGAGCTGGCGCCCTCGGCGGACTGGTCCTGCGGGTAGCCGGGCATGAGGTAGCTCTTCCAGGTCTGGCCGCCGTCGTACGACTTGAAGACGCCCTGCCAGGCGTCGCCGCCATCTTTGCTGCTCGCCGGCCTTGAACGAAGGCTCGCGATGTCGACCGAGCGGTAGTCGTTGGCGCCCGCGAGCAGGTGCATCGGGTTCGCGGACGAGACCGCGATCGACGGCTCGTTCTGCCGCTGGAGGAAGGGGTCGCCGCCCGGCCACTGGATGCCGGAGACCATGTTGACGCTCTCGCCCGCGATCTGCGCGTGCGCGACGGCCGGGGCAGCGACGGAGCGACCATCGCCCATCCGAGGATGGTCAGGCTTCTCCCCAATCGAGCGTCGATTCATGTGCTCTCCCTCACCGGTGCCTGGCGTGTCGCCAAATGTGCGCGCACGAAAGGTACGACATACGCGAAACGGCTCCCTGACGCGTGTTCGAGCGCATCGCGAGGCCGTTCGCGCACTTGTTGCGTCTGCCAACGGAAGCCCCCGTATGCGAGACGCACCGGCGTGGATTCACGTGTAAATATTGAATTACTTAGGACAAATCTGCGACTAGGCCTGCGCTTCGCCCCTCGTTCGAGGGACACAGCTGGCCCGATCGTACTGACCCAGAAGAGTCGTCAGGGATGTGACTTCTGGTACCGGAGCGACGCCCCGCCCACGAGCGGCCTCGCGTCGCGCAGGGACCCGGCCTCCACCACCGTGCCGAGGAGCAGGTGGTGATCCCCGGCCTCGAGGATCTCCTTCAACTCACAGTCAAAGTAGGCGACCGCGTCCACCAGGATGGGCGCCCCCGTCTCCCCGGCCCGCCACCCGACCCCGGCGAGCTTGTCCTCGCCCAGCATGGCCTGCCGCGCGAACTGTCCCGCCAGGCGTTCCTGGCCCTCGGCGAGCACGTTGACCGCGAAGTTCTTCGTGCTCTTCACGAAGTCGACGCTGTAGTGGAGGCGGTCCAGCGCGACCAGGAACATGGGCGGGTCGAACGAGGCCGGCATCGCCCAGGAGACGGTGAGCCCGTTCTCCGCCCCTCCCCTGCCCACCGTCACGACGTTCACGCCCAGCGGGAACATCCGCAGCGCATCGGAGAATCTTGCCGGGTCCATGGTCACCTCCGGGCGGTTCCACTCCTCTCATGCGGGCGGGCGTGCCGCCGGTCAATCGGAAATTGACTCCCGTTCGCCCGCGCAGCACCACGAGGTTTCCCGCCACCACGACGGCGATGCCGAGAACGGTCGCCGGGCCCCACCCGAATCCCTCCAGCGCCCCGGAGATGGCGAGCGCCACCACCGGGGTCATCACGCCGACGTAGCCAGCCCGGGCGGCGCCCACCCGCTCGAGGAGGGTCAGGAAGGCCGCGAAGGCCAGGATGGAGCCGAACACGGCCAGGTAGAGGAGCGACAGGACGTAGGACGGGGTCACGGAGATCGAGAACCCCTCCCCGCTCCCCAGCGCGACCAGCGCGCTGACGGTCGAGCCGTAGGCCATTCCCCACGCCATCTTCTGCGCGACGGTCACCCCCAGGCGGTCGAGCCGGGTGGCGAAGACGTTGCCGATCCCGGACGCCAGGACCGCGCAGGCGGTGAGCAGGGCACCGGTGACGACGCCCGGCCCCTGCGCGCGCGAGAGCTCGGGCGAGTAGACGAGCGCGATGCCCGCCACGCCGAGCAGCCCGCCCACCACCACGTGCCGGGTGGCGGGCGTCCCGAAGGCCACTCGCGAGATGGCCAGGTTGACGAGCGGGCTCGCGGAGTACCCGACCGCCACCAGCCCCGAGACCAGGTAGGTCTCGGCGCGATAGACCGCCAGGTAGGAGAGGCAGAACATGAAGAGACCGAGCAGCGCGAGCTGCGCGTGCACGGCGGGCGGGAAGCGCAGCCGCAGCCCCCGGAGCCGGCACCACCCGAAGAGGATGGCCGACGCGATGGCGAACCGCAGCGCCACGCTGACCTCGGGCGGCGCACGGCCCAGCTGGAAGGTGATGGCGATCCAGGTGGTGCCCCAGATGGCGACGGCGACGGCGAAGAGCCGTGTGCTGGACGTGCGCAAGGGGCTCCGCAATCAGGCGGCGTGGAGGCCGGAGGGGATCCGTGCCCACCATGCCGCCCTTCATCGATCGCGCGTCCACCGGGCGGAGCACGCGCTCCATCGCCGGGGTCAGGATCCGGAAGTGGCGGGAGCCGTCGAGCCGCTCGGCCAGCCGGGGGAGGTGCTCGTCGCGAAAGGTCCACTGGAGCCGGTCGAAGCGCGCGAGGTCGAAGGGGGCCGAGACCGCCCGCAGGGTCTTCTCCCCCTCCAGGTTGAAGTAGCTCTCGAAGTAGCTGAGCGCGAGCTCCCGGACCGTCCGGAAGATCGGCTCGCGGAAGCGCAGCCCGACGAAGTTCGACTTGGCCACCGCGCCGAAGTGGCCGCGCGAGCGGAACACGGCCAGCACGTGGTCGTCGTCGCGCACCGCCTGCAGGTCCACGAGCAGCGGCGGGTGCCCGATGCGGCGGAGCGCGGCGGCGGCGAAGAGGGCGCCGTCGTAGCAGTGGGCCCGGCGCTCGGCCAGGACGCGGCGGGGCGATGCGGGAGCGTCCTCCGACCGGTAGGCGAGACCATCCAGGAATTCCTGGATCCGGCCGGGAGAGTCGAGGCGGCGCAGCGTGGCGAGCTCGCCCCGGGTCCAGGCCTCGGGCCGGGACGGGGCTTTCCTTCTTCGGGGCATGGCGGCGCAGTCTACCTCGCCGCGTTGGCCACGAGGACCTCGGCGCGCAGCATCTCGCGCCGGATCTCGCCGCTCCTCCCGCCGGACCCTCCGGACGTACGACCACATCGAGTCGGGGACCTCCCCGACCGCCTGCAGGTAGGACGAGAGCCGGGTCGGCCCCGCGTTGTAGGCGATGAGTCCCAGGTCCTCGTCCCCGAAGGCGTCGACCATGCGGGCCAGGTAGCGGATGCCCATCCGGACGTTGTGGACGGGGTCGTGGACGTCCCCGGGAGCGAGTCCGGCCTCCCGCTCCTCGCCGGCCTGCGCGACCTTGCGCAGTTGCATGAGCCCCCTCGCCCCTCGCTCGGAGATGGCGGCCGGCTCCCAGGCGGACTCGACCCCGATCACCGCCATCACCAGCACGGGATCGAGCTCCGCGGCGACGGCCTCGGCGCGCACGGCGACGCGAGATCGGAGGCGGCCTCGACGTCCATCGAGGGCATGCGCTCGAGGACGTGCGCCGCGAGCGGATCGATCGGGCGCTGCGCCGCGGGCGGCGGCGGCGCCACCCGCGGAACCGAGACCGGGCTGCCCCACGGACGACGGGAAGAACGCGAGGGCGGCCCCGAGGGCCACCGCCGAGGTCTTCACTGTCCGTCTCGTGAGTCCCGTCCGTCACTCGTCCTCTCTCCTGGCCGCACGCCGGCGGCGGCCCTTCTTTAACCCCCGGTGCGGCGGATCCGAAAGTCCCTTGATTCGATCTACCCCGTCCTTCCTTTCACGGGACGTGAGGAACGTTTTTCAGCCCCCATCGGGGCGCGGCTGGCATGGTTCTCTTAGATTTCTTGCATGTCGGGTCGCCGCCCACGCAGGGACACGGACGCTGGAATGGAGCAACTGGGGCTCTTCGGGGCCGCCGCCGAGCCCGCCGTGGGCGCCGCTCCGCCTTCACCCATGGTCACGGAGCTGTCCGGGCGGCTCCCGGCCTCGGTCCGTCTCGGAACCTCCTCGTGGTCCTTTCCGGGCTGGACCGGGCTCGTCTACGCGGGCCGCGCCGGCGCCGACCGGCTCTCGCGCGAGGGGCTCGGCGCCTACGCCCGCCACCCGCTCCTGCGCGCCGTGGGGCTCGACCGGACCTTCTACGCGCCCCTCGACGCGGCCGGCTTCGCGCGCCACGCCTCGCAGGTCCCGGCCGGATTCCGCTTCCTGGTGAAGGCCTCGCAGCTCTGCACCTTCCCGGAGATCCGGGAAGGCGGAGCGCGCGGCCCCGCGGCGGCGAACCCCCGCTTCCTGGATGCGGGCTTCGCGCGCGACGAGGTCGTGGGACCCGCGGTGGAAGGGCTCGGGAGCCGGCTGGGCGTCCTCCTCTTCCAGTTCCCGCCGCTCCCCCGCGGCGAGACCCGCGACCCCGCGCGCTTCGCCGCGCGGCTGGCCGGCTTCCTGGCCGCCCTCCCCCGGGAGGCGCCGTACGCCGTCGAGATCCGGAACCGGGAGCTCCTGCACCCTGCCTATGCCGCCGCCCTCGCGGACGCCGGCGCCTCGCACGGCTTCACGGTGCACCCCTCCATGCCGACGCTCGAGGCCCAGGCGGCGCTCCTCCCGGTGGAGGGCCAGCCCTCGCTGCTCGTGCGGTGGATGCTCGGGCACGGGCGCGGCTACGAGGAGGCGCGGGAGCTCTACGCCCCCTTCGATTGGCTCGCGGCGCCCGACCCGGAGAGCCGCGCCTCGATCGCCGCCCTGATCGCCCGCGCGGTCCGCGCCGGCAAGGAGGGGCTGGTGATCGTCAACAACAAGGCGGAGGGCTCGTCTCCGCTCTCCGTGATCGAGCTGGCCCGCGCCGTCGCGGGGTGACGGCCGGCCTCAGACCGCGTCGAGGGCGGCCTGGAACTCGGCGAGCAGGTCGCGCCAGTGCTCGATGCCCACCGAGATCCGGACCAGGTCGTCCCCGACGCCGTAGCGCGCGAGCTCGTCCTCCGACATCTCGGAGTGCGTGGTGGTGGCCGGATGGCAGACCAGGGTCTCGACGCCGCCCAGGCTGACCGCGTTCTTGGCGATGCGGAGGTGGCGCAGGAACTCGAAGGCCGCCCGCTTCCCGCCCTGCATCTCGATGGTGACGATGCCGCCGGGGTAGTCGCACTGGGCGTCCCGGATCCGCACCTGCTCGGGATCGGTCAGGAGCGACGGGTAGATGACCCGCTTCAGCTTGGGGTGCCCGACCAGGGCCTCGGCGATGCGCTGGGCGTTCTTCGACTGCCGGTTCATCCGCAGCCCGACCGTGGGGAGCCTTCCGTCGAGCAGCCAGCACTCGTCCGGCTGCAGGATGTTCCCCAGGATGGCGCGGGTGCCGCGCATCCGCGCCACGAGCTCGGGGTCGCTCCCCAGCACCACGCCGCCCAGCATGTCGCTGAAGCCACCCAGGTACTTGGTGGCGGAGTAGACGGCCAGGTCGGCGCCCAGGAGCAGCGGGTGCTGGAAGGTCGGCCCCATGAAGGTGTTGTCCACCGCCACGAGCGGGCGATCCGGGTGCGCCCGCGCCGCGGCGGAGGCGGCCGCGATGTCCGTCATGGTCAGGGTGGGATTGGCGGGCGACTCCACCAGCACCAGCTTGAGGTTCGACGCGCCGGCGATGGCCCGGGTGATCGCCTGGCGTGTCGCCGGCCAGGACCGGGATGCCCTTCATGCCCAGCGGCTCGAGGAGCTGGTGGATGAGGTGCTGGGTACCCCCGTAGAGCGGCACCGTGTAGACGAAGCTCGTGCCCGGCTGGCAGGCGGTGAGGAAGAGCGTGGAGATGGCCGCCATCCCGGAGTTGAAGACCGCCGCGGCCTCGGCCCCCTTCTCGAGCGGGACGATCTGGTCCTCGAGGATCTCCGCGTTGGGGTGGGACAGGCGCGAGTAGATCAGGTCGACGCTCTCCCCCGCGGCGGGCCGCGCCTTGCCGAGCGCGATGGCGAAGGCCCGCTCGGCCTTCTCCGGGCTGGAGAACACGTAGGTCGACGACCGGAAGACGGCGGGGCGGGCCGACCCGACCGAGAGGTGCGGATCGAAGCCCCGGGTGAGTACCGCGGTGGGGGCCCGGACGATGTACGCGGACTTGTCTCGAGGGCTGGCCATGGAGAAACCATAGCAGGCCGTTGCCGCGGCGGTGCGCGGGAGGGTATGGGGTATCGGTGGATCGACACGAGGCGCCCCATGCAGGCCGCGGACTCTTCGAGCGCGGGCTCGCGCTCTCGCTCGTCGTCGCGCTGCTCGCCACCGCCTTCACCATCCTCGCCCCCTTCGGGACCATCCTCCTGTGGTCGCTCTTCATGTCGGTCACGATCTGGCCGCTCCACGTCTACTTCGTGTCCCGGACCGGGGGACGGCCGCACCTGGCGGCGACGCTGTCGGTGACCGTGCTGCTCGTGCTGGTGGTGGCGCCCATCGTGCTCACCGCCTTCGCGCTCATCCCCAGCGTCCGCTCGGTCGTCGAGTTCCTCTCCCACCCCGACTCCTGGAACCTCCCCGCGCCGCCGGAGTGGATGCGGCGGGTGCCGGTCGTCGGCCGCCTCCTGCAGGGAACCTGGAAGGAGTCCGTCGACGGGATCCTGGCGCAGTCGGCCGGAAGCCGCACCGACCCCGCGCGAATGGCGGAGTGGGCGGTGATGCGCGTCCTCGGCACGAGCTGGACCATCGTCCAGGTGGTCCTCGCCACCGTGCTCGCCTGGCCGATGCTGGCGGGCGGCGCCCGCGGAACGGACATGGCGGTGAGCATCGCCTCCCGCGTGGGCGGGCAGCACGGCGTCTACCTCCTGGAGCTCGCCGCCCGGACCATCCGGTACGTCTCGGTCGGCGTCATCGGCGCCGCAGCGGCGCTGGCCCTCGTCGAGGGGATTGGGCTCTGGCTGGCCGGCGTTCCGCTGCTCGCGGTGCTCATGGTCGCGAGCTTCGTGCTCGACGTCATGCAGGTCGGCATCGCGCTCGTCTACCTCGGCGCCGGGGCCTGGCTCCTGCACATGAACCGCCCGGGCGCGGCCATCTTCACCGTCGTGTGGGGGTTCGTGGTCAACAACGTCCTCGACTCGGTGGCCCGCCCGTACGTCATCAGCCGGGGGACCGGCCTCCCCATGTCGGTGATCTTCCTCGGCGCCATGGGCGGCCTCATCGCCTGGGGCTTCATCGGCGTCTTCGTCGGCCCGACGCTCCTCGGCCTGGCGTGGACCATGCTCCGCAGCTGGCTCGCGCGCGGTCCGGCGAGCGGCTGGGATCCGGGTCTCTAGTGCCCGATCCCTCGCCCCGTTCGCTCGAGGAATGGATGGACTTCGTCCGGAGCCGCACCGCCGTCGAGCGGGTGCCGCTCGTTCCCGAGATCGAGCTCCACCAGGCCACCGAGATGACCGAGCTCTGGCGCGCCACCACGGCCGACCTGGCCGGGTGGGACGACTCGCCGTTCTGGGCCTTTCCCTGGGCGGGCGGACAGGCGCTGGCCCGCCACGTGCTCGACCACGCCCCGACGAGGTCGCCGGTCGACGCGTCCTCGACTTCGGGACCGGGCAGCGGGCTCGTCGCCATCGCCGCCGCGATGGCCGGCGCCTCCCACGTGGTGGCCTGGGACCTGGACCCGTACTGCGAGGCAGCCGTCCGGCTGAACTCGGCCCGCAACGGCGTGACGATCGAGTTCGCCCCCGGGTCCCCGCTCGGCACCGTCCCCGACGTGGACCTGGTGCTCGCCGGGGACGTCTTCTACGAGCGCAGCATGGCGGGCCAGTTCCTGACCTGGGGACGAGGGCTCGCCTCCCGCGGCATCCGCGTGCTGGCCGGCGACCCGGGCCGGCTCTACTCGCCGCGGGAAGGGGTCGTGGACCGCGGCGTCCACGACGTCCCCACCACCACGGCCATCGAGGACCGGATCCTCATGAAGACCTGGGTCCTCGAGGTCCTTCCGGAGTGAACCCCGGAGCCGCCTGCCGGATCAGCTCGCCGAGCATCTCCACCATCCGGAAGGTGAGCCCCCAGATCACGATCCCGCCGACGTCCAGGCTGGGCAGGAGCAGGCTCCGCCCCTCGTGCACGTAGGGGAACGGGACCTGCCGCGCCGGATCGAGCAGGTCGGCGAGGCGGATCCAGTGCGCGCTCGCCACCTCCCCGGAGAACCGCAGCGGGGCCGGCGGCGCGCGCAGCGCGAAGACCCAGGGCTGGATCGAGAGCCCGACGGCGCGCCCCCGGCCGATGGCCGGGATCTCGTCGAGCGCACCCAGCCGCTCGGCGCCCGCGCGGAGGTCGAGGCCCACCTCCTCGTCGGTCTCGCGCACCGCCGCCTCCTCGAGCCCCTCGCCGGGCTCGACCCGCCCTCCCGGGAAGGCCACGTGGCCCGACCAGAGGTCCCCTTCCCGCTCGGATCGCCGGATGAAGAGGACCTCGAGGCCGGCCCCGGGCTCGCGCAGGACGATGGAGACCGCCGCCTGGCGCGGCAGGCGCTCCGGGAGCCGCGCGGGGGGGCGCAGGGCGAGCGCGCGGCGGATCTCGTCGAGGGTGAGCGCGGCCACCCCGGGATCCTATCCGGCCCGGCCCTGGATCGCCGCGGCCAGGGCCACCACCCGGCGCGCCTCCGCCACGTGGAGCGCCTCCACCAGCCGGCCGTCCACCACCACCACGCCCCGTCCGGCCGCCTCGGCCTCGGCATGGGCCTCGATGACGCGGCGGGCGAGGGCCAGCTCCTCGTCACCGGGGGTGAAAGCCAGGTTGGCGGCCTCGATGGTCCTCGGGTGGATGAGGGTCTTGCCGTCGAAGCCCAGGTCCCGCCCCTGGCGGCAGGCCGCCTCGAACCCGGCCGGATCGTCGAGATCCAGGTGCACGCCGTCGAGCGCCGAGAGGCCGGAGGCCCGGGCGGCGAGCACGATCCAGGACAGGCTGGCGAGCACCTCGGACCGTCCCGGGGTGTGGCGCGCCCGGAGGTCCTTCACGAGGTCGGAGGTCCCGGCCACCAGGCAGGCCAGGCGCGGGGAGGAGGACGCCACCTCCTCGGCGCGCAGGATGCCCCGGGGCGTCTCCAGCATGGCCCACAGGGCGAGCGACGCGGGCGCACCCGCGGCGTCGAGCCGCCGGGCGGCCTCGACCACGGTCGAGGCCCTTTCCACCTTGGGCAGCAGCACCGCGTCGGCGCCGGATCGGGCCGCCGCCTCGAGGTCGCCGGCGCCCCACGGCCCGTCCGCGCCGTTCACGCGGAGCACCACCTCGGCCCGGCCCAGCCCCTGGCCGATGGCCGCGACCGCCGCGCGCCGGGCCTCCTCCTTGGCGGCCGGCGCCACCGCGTCCTCCAGGTCGACGATGACGACGTCGGCGGCGAGCGACGAGGCCTTGGCGAGCGCGCGGGCGTTCGAGCCCGGCACGTAGAGGGCGCTCCGACGGGGTCGGACGGTCATCACGGCTCCTCCCTTCGCGCGACGCGGCGGAGCGCCGCGATCCAGAGGCGCGCCTCCTTGCGGGTCAGCCGTCCGCGCCGCAGGGTGTGGGACAGGTCGCGGACGGCGTGGCGCTCGGGGCCTCGCAGGAATCCGCCCGCCGAGAGCGCGGCCCGGAGCGCCTCCTCGACCCCGAGCAGCTCCGCGTCGTCGGCGGCGGCGGGTCCCGGTCCCCGGCGCGGACGAGTCGGCCGCCCGCCCCGCAGGGCGAATGCGTAGACGGCGACGGCCTGGGCCAGGTTGAGCGAGGGCTGCGGCCCGCGCGAGGGGATCCGCGACAGCGCGTCGCAGCGGGCCAGCTCCCCGGCGCGGAACCCGTCCCGCTCCCCGCCGAAGACGAGCGCCGTGGGGCCGCGCGGCGCCGCCTCGGCCACCGCCTCGGCGAGCTGGTCCGGCTCGAGCGGCGGCCGCCCCCGGACCTTCCGGGAGTCGGTGCCCACCACCCAGGCGCAGTCGGCCACGGCGTCGTCGAGCGCGGGTACGGCCCGTCACGCCGTCGAGCAGGTCCTCGGCCCCGATTGCCAGGCGGCGCGCCACGTCCAGGTCGAGCCGCTCCGGATCGACGAGCACCCAGTCGGCGTGCCCGAAGTTGCGCAGGACCCGGGCCGCCGCGCCGACGTTCTCGGCGACCCGCGGCCGGACCAGCACGAACCTCACCGGGAGCGCGACCGGCGCCGCGCCCCCGCTCTGTGCCGCGCGCGGCGTGGCTAGCCCGCGTCGGAGCCCGGCGCGTCGGCCTCGTCCTCCTCGACGTCCGGTCCGGGCGGGAGGGTGGCCATGGCCTTCTTCACGTACTCCTGGTGCTGGAGCTCCTCGGCGCGCAGCTCCTCGAAGAGCTTCCGCACGTCGGGATCCTTCACGTGGCGCAGCGCCTCGTCGAAGTAGTCCCAGGCCTTCTTCTCCCCTTCGAGCGCGACCTCCATGGCCTGCCGCGGGGACATGAAGACCCTCGGCGTGCCGCGGTCGGGCGCCTCCACGTCGTCGATGGCGTCGCGGCTGACGGTGACCGGCGCGTTCCCGAAGAGCTTGGCGCGGCGGGCCTGGAGCTCGGAGGCGTGCTTGGCCTCGTAGAGCGCCATGTTCCGGAAGACGTCGTCTGCGTCTCCCTTGTAGCGCCCGCCCACCAGGCGGGTGAACTCCTCGTATCGGGCCTTGGCCTCGTCCTCGATCAAGATGGCGAGGTCGAGCGCGTCCTTGAGGGTCAGCTTCGTGAAGTCGATCGTCTGGGCCATGTTCACTCCGGGAGCGCGGTTGGCGTGAGGGATGCCTCTCAGCTAATGCTGAAGTGCGTCGATTAGGCTAACGCTTCGTTTGCACCCTTTTGGGTCCGGGAGGTCGGGATGGCGTCGAGCGATGCGGGTGCGGTCGTCTTCCGTCGGGAGCCCCGCGCTTCGCGACTCCACGACCCGCGGCGCGAATTCGCCCTGACCGACGTCCAGAGCGAGATCCGGTACGACCCGCTCACCGGCGACTCGTCCCGGATCTGCCACTTCTCGCTCACGGCCGCGCCCCCGCCGGACATCGCGGCGATCGCCGAGGCTCGCCGCCCGAGCTGTCCGTTCTGCCCCGACCGGGTGATGAAGGTGACCCCGCGCTTCCCCGAGGACCTGGTCCCGGGCGGACGCTTCCGCCGTCGGGGATGCCGTCATCTTCCCGAACCTCTTCCCGTACGACGACCTGTCGGCGGTGCTGGTCCCGGGCCCGGAGCACCTGGTCTCGGCCGGGGACCTTCCCGAGGCGCTCGTCACCGCCGGCCTCTCCGCGGCGCGGGACTTCCTCGCCTCGACCATTCCCCGGCTGGGCAAGGACGGCCTGTACGGCCTCGTCACCTGGAACCACATGCCCCCCGCCGGCGGCACCCAGCTCCACCCGCACATGCAGGTCGTCGCCACCACGGAGCCGGGCAGCGCGATCCGGCGGGAGCTGGCCGCGGAGAGCGCCTTCCTGGACGCCCACGGGCGACCGTTCGGGAGCGCCCTGCTCGAGGCCGAGGAGGCGGCCGGGCGCGTCGTCGGACGAAGCGGAGACTGGACCTGGTTCGTGCCCTTCGCCCCGACCGGCGTCCTCGGCGACTGTCGCGCCGTCCTCCCGGGCAAGGCGTCCGTGCTCGACCTCACCGACGCGGACGTCGCGGCGTTCTCGAACGGGCTGCGTCGCGCGCTCCGCGGCTTCGCCGCGTCCGGGCTCTGGAGCTTCAACCTGACCTTCTTCCCGGACCGGACCGGCGAGCGGTCGGGGCGCCACTCCCTGTCGGCCCGCCTGCTCCCGCGGCTCTACCTCGACCCCGTCCTGCACGTCCCCGACGCGAACTACCTGAACCTGCTCCTCGGGGAGCGCTTCTCGATGGCGTGGCCGGAGGAGGTCGCCTCCCGGCTGCGCGGGGAGTTCACCGCCCCGTGACGGGCTGCGCGGCCAGCCAGGCGGAGAGCCTGGCCTCGCGCGCATCCAGGGCGTCGAGCGACGAGGCCACCAGCCGCCGGAGCGCGGCGTCCCTCACCGCGACCCGCGCGGCCTCCGAGGCGTCGGCCCGGGCCACCTCGGCCTGGAAGAGCGCCACGTGGCGGCGGACCGCGCTCGACGCGCGCGCGAAGCCCCGGGTCTCCAGCTCGTAGAAGCGGGCCAGCCGGGCCGGGTCGGGATTCGAGCGCAGCTCGGAGTCGGGCGTTCCCTCGCGGTAGACGTAGCGGGACCGGGACAGCCGCGGGTTGGCGACGTCCCGGGCCGCCAGGTACACGTCCGCTCCCTCCCGGCTCGACGCCTCGATCAGCTGCTCGGTGATGGCGCGCGCGAACGGGCCGTCGGGATCGAGCCGGAGGGCGTCGAGGCTGGCGTCCTCCTCCGGATCGCCCGTGGCGAGCGCCGCGAGCCCCGCCACCGCACCGGCCGGCGCCGCCCTTCCCTCGGCGGCGTCGAACACCCGCGCGCCCCAGAGGTCCTCCAGGAACAGGTGGTGGTTCTTGATGATCCCGAGGCCGATCTCGACGAAGCCGGGGCGCGGGCGAAGGAGCCCCCAGAGCGACAGCACGTTCTCCTTCCAGCTCTGCAGCTTGGCGTCCACGAAGAACGGGTAGACGGCCTGGAGGGTGTGGATCTGGTTGCCGACGTCCTCGACGTAGTGGTGGGCGGCGCCCAGCCAGATCCAGGCGAGGCCGCGCCCTCCGGGCGTCCCGGAGGCGGCCGCGGCGATGGCGAGGTCCGTGTGCACCTGCGCGAAGTCGGGCGCGAAGGTCTTCACCGTGGGCGGAAAGGCCCAGCGGCGCGGGTCGGTCTTCAGCACGTCGGGCGAGTCGGAGAACTGCAGCGCCGGGAGCCCGTAGTGCGCGTAGGCCTGGCTGGAGAGGCCGGTGAGCGCGCCCATGTCGAGCTGGGCCGGGTCGGCCGGGATGGGCCGGCCAGCCGCGTCGCGGCGCACCTGCCGGTCCGGACCGTGGGCGAACCGCTCGACGTTCCGCTTGTCGTCGTCGGGCAGGCGGGACGAGAAGGCGGCCACGGCCCTCGCGTCCTGCGCGACCTCGGGCAGCGCGTCGATGCCCACGACGCGGGCCTCCGGGGTGAGGCCGAGCAGCTCCTTCCAGGCCCAGGCGTCGAACTGCTGCTGGGACGGGTAGCGGGCGAGGAAGCGTGCACGCACCCCGGCGTCGGGATGGGTGGCGCCGGCCTGCCAGGTCGCGACGCGGAGCGCGTCGACGTCGGCCATCGTGGGGCGCGCCAGGTCGCGCGGAAGCGTGGACGGGAGCCCGCGGTCCCCGATGAGCTGGTGGACGCGCTCCTCGTAGGCGGTCGCCGTCGCCGGGACGGCGAGCGCCGCGAGAACCAGGAACCCGGGGCGCGAACCGGCGGGACATCGGCCCTACCGCGCGGGGTCGACGACCACGCGGCCGCGAACCTTGCCGGCCAGCAGGTCGGCGGCGACCGGGATCGCCTCGGCCAGCCCGATCTCCCGGGTCATGGAGGCGAGGCGCGCCGGATCGAGATCCCGGGCCAGCCGCTGCCACGCCTCGCGCCGGAGCGCCATGGGCGCCATCACGCTGTCCACGCCGGCGAGGGTCACGCCGCGCAGGATGAACGGGGCCACCGAGGCGGGGAGGTCCATGCCTCCGGCGAGGCCGCAGGCCGCCACCGTCCCGCCGTACCGGGTCGTGGCGAGCGCGTTCGCGAGCGTCTGGCTCCCGACCGAGTCGACCACGCCGGCCCAGCGCTCCTTCTGGAGCGGCTTTCCCGGTGCGGAGAGGGTGGCCCGATCGACGACCTCCGAGGCGCCGAGCGCCGTGAGGTAGGGCGCCTCCGCGGCCCGCCCGGTGGACGCCACCACGCGGTAGCCCAGCCGCGACAGGAGCGCGATGGCCACGCTGCCCACGCCGCCCGCGGCCCCGGTGACGAGGACCTCTCCCTGCGCCGGCGTCACCCCGTGCCGCTCGAGCGCCATCACGCACAGCATGGCCGTGTAGCCCGCCGTCCCGATGGCCATGGCCTGGGCCGCGGTGAACGCGGAGGGGACGGGCAGGAGCCAGTTCCCGTCGAGGCGCGCCTTCCCGGCCAGGCATCCCCAGTGGCTCTCTCCCACGCCGAACCCGTTCACGAGGACCCGGTCGCCGGGGCGGAACGACGCGTGGCCGGACTCGAGGACCTCGCCCGCGCCGTCGATGCCCGGGACCATGGGGAACTTGCGGATCACGGGCGCCTTCCCGGTGAGCGCGAGCGCGTCCTTGTAGTTGAGCGTCGAGCGGTGGACGGCCACGAGGACGTCACCCGCGGGGAGCGAGGAGTCCTCCAGATCGGCCAGGCGCGCGGACTGGCCGCCGTCGGTCTTCTCGACGAGGATGGCTCGGAACACGTGGCACCTCCGGGTGGGGGAAGAGGAATCGTTGTAACGGGTCCGGACCGGCTCGGCTAGCATCGCACCCGCCATGGCCGATCGCGCGGACGTCGTCATCGTGGGGGGTGGAATCGTCGGGCTCTCGGTGGCGCGGGAGCTCGTCGCGCGCGGCGCCGGCGACGTGCTCGTCCTGGAGAAGGAGGACTCGCTCGGACGGCACGCCTCGGGCCGGAACTCCGGCGTCCTGCACGCCGGCATCTACTACGCCCCGGACAGCCGGAAGGCCCGGACCTGCCTGGCGGGCAACCTGCTCATGCGGAGCTACTGCCAGGAGAAGGGGCTGCACCTCCTGGAGTGCGGAAAGGTCATCGTCGCCCGGGACGAGGGCGAGCTGCCGATCCTCGACGAGCTGGCCCGGCGGGCCACCGCCAACGGCGCCCGGGTCGAGATGCTCGACGAGAAGGGGCTGGCCGGGATCGAGCCGTCGGCCCGCACGGTGGGGCGGGCGCTCTGGTCCCGGATGACCGCCGTGGTGGATCCGAAGGAGGTCCTGCAATCGCTCCGCGCCGACCTGGAAGGGAGCGGCCGGGTCCGCATCCGGACCGGCGTCGAGGTGGTCGCCGCGGCCGGACCGTCGGCGGTCGAGACCACCTCGGGCCCGGTGGGCTTCGGACGCCTGGTGAACGCCGCCGGGGCGCACTGCGACCGGGTGGCGCGCCTCTTCGGCGTGGGGGAGCACTACCGGCTCATCCCGTTCAAGGGGCTCTACCGGAAGCTCCGGAAGGGCGCCCGGCTGGTGGTGAACGGGAACATCTACCCGGTCCCCGACCCGCGCAACCCCTTCCTGGGCGTGCACTTCACCCGCAGCGTGCACGGCGACGTCTACCTGGGCCCCACCGCCATCCCCGCCTTCGGCCGGGAGAACTACGGCCTCCTCGCCGGCGTCGATCGCGACGCGCCGCGCATCGCGCTCGAGGACGCGATCCTCTTCTTCCGGAACCCGGGCTTCCGCTCGGTGGCCCTCTCCGAGCCGCGGAAGTACGTGCCCGCCTTCCTGCACCGGGACGCGGCCCGGCTGGTCCACGGCTTCGACCCGTCCGAGGTGGAGCCGGCGGAGAAGGTGGGCATCCGGCCCCAGCTCGTCGACTGGCGCACCAAGCAGCTGCTCATGGACTTCATCGTCGAGCGATCGGGCAACACGCTGCACGTGCTGAACCCCATCTCGCCGGCCTTCACGAGCTCGATGGAGCTGGCGCGGCAGATCGTGGCCGAGCACTTCGCCTAGGCGCGAGGCGCACGGCCCGGCTCACTGCCCTTGGCGAGCCTGCCGTCCCGGCCAGCCCTGGAGCATCTGCCGGACCGCCGGGTCGACCGAGTCGGCCGAGAGGAGCGCGTCGGTCGCGATGCCTCGCCACACCAGCACCTTCGTCCTCGCGTCCACCAGGTCCACCACCAGGCAGGAGGACGGGACGTCGACGACGTCGATGACCGGGTTCCCCGCGGTCGAGTACCCCCACGCCGACGGGTCCACCTGCGTGCCGCCCTGGAAGTAGGCGACGAGCAGGTCCGGCGAGCCCCCGATGGAACGGGCGAGCCCGATCCGCCCCAGGTCGCGATCGATCACGCCGTCCACGCCGAAGTAGGTGAGCGTGGCGACGATCCGCGCGCCGCCGGGCGGGACCGGGAAGAAGTCGAAGGTCTGGTAGCTCGAGAAGTCGGCGCCGGACTGGTAGCTCGCACCGCCGATGGGCACGCCACTCCCGGTGGCGCACCCTGCGACGAGGAGGAGGCTGGAGGCGGCGGCGGCGATGGAGGCGCGGAGGGTCATGGCCCCCTGGATACTCAATTTCGGAGCGCGGAGTCGAGCCGGGCCTTGCGGGCTCCCAGGTCGAGCCCCTGGCGGGTGAGCATGAAACGGACCTTGCCCTTGCCCTCCGGGAACTCCAGGTCCGCCTCGAAGCCGGGGCCGGCGATGGAGCCGAGCGCGAAGGAGCGGTGCAGGTTGCGCACGCGCCCCTCCATGCGGTCCTGCACCACCTCCCCGTGCCCCTCGCCGCTGCGGTGAAGGGAGCAGGCCACCTCGTACAGGCTCATGGCGAGCGCCGGCTCGAGCGGAACCGTGCTCGCGAGCACCGAGATGAGGTACCAGTAGGGAGGCTTCGCTGCCATCGGGACATCGTACACCTTGAACCTCCTGCTCCTCGACGAAGTCGACCTGGAAACGGCCGATCGCGCCCGGGTCCGCGGCCGCCGGGCGCGCCACGTGGTGGAGGTGCTGCGCGCCGGACCGGGGGACCGCATCGCCGTGGGGCTCCTGGGCGGCCTGATCGGCGAGGGGGAGATCCTCGCGGCGTCGGTCGACGAGGTGCTCCTCGCCTTCCACCTCTCCGCCGATCCCCCTCCTCCCTCGCCGGTGGCGCTCCTGCTCGCCCTCCCCCGGCCGAAGATCCTCCGGAAGGTCCTCCAGGCAGTGGCCTCCATGGGCGTGAAGCGGGTCGCGCTCGTCGGCACCTACCGGGTCGAGAAGAGCTACTTCGGGTCGCCGCTCCTCGAGCCGGAGGCGATGCAGGCCGAGCTCCGGAGCGGCCTGGAGCAGGGAAAGGACACCCGCCCGCCCCGGGTGACGCTCCACCGGTTCTTCAAGCCGTTCGTGGAGGACGAGCTGGACGCCATCTTCCCCCCGTCGCTCCTCCGCCGGCTGCTCGCCCACCCCGGAGCGCCCGGTCCGATCGACCTCGTCTCCCCCGGGGGCGCAGAGGCCGTCGCCGCCATCGGGCCCGAGGGCGGGTTCACCACCTACGAGGCGGAGACGCTCGCCTCCCGCGGCTTCGCCCCCGTCTCGCTCGGCCCCCGGCCGCTCCGGGTCGACGTCGCCGTTCCGTTCGTGGTGGCCCAGGCGGAGCAGTGGCTCCGCCGCGGCGGCGCCGCGCCCGCCTGACCGGGCTCAGGTCGGCAGCGCGGTGAGGATCTCGGCGCCCGCGGGGGTGACGAGGAGGGTGTGCTCGAACTGGGCGGCCCGCTTGCCGTCGGCCGTGGCCGCGGTCCAGCCGTCGGGCCACAGCACGTGCCGCTCGTTCCCCATGGTGATCATGGGCTCGACCGTGAAGGTCATGCCCTCGCGGATGACGTCGCGCGCCCGGGGATCGAAGTAGTGGAGGACCTGGGGCTCGGCGTGGAAGTCCTCGCCGATGCCGTGCCCGCAGAAGGAGCGGACCACGCCGTAGCCGTGCGCCGTGGCGTGCTGCTCGACGGCCCTTCCGATGTCCGAGACCGGCCGGCCCGGGAGGACCGCCCCGATCCCCTTCATCATGCACTCCTCGGCCACGCGCAGCAGGCGCCGCGACTCCTCGTCGATGCGCCCCACCGGCACGGTGGCGCAGCAGTCGCCGTGCACGCCGTCGAGGAACAGCGTCACGTCGAGGCTGACGATGTCCCCTTCCTGGAGGGGCCTGCTGTCGGGGATGCCGTGCAGGATCACGTCGTTCACCGAGGTGCAGATGGCCTTCGGGAAGCCGTGGTAGTTGAGCGGGCTGGGGTAGGCGCCCCGGGCGATGCACGCCTCGTGGGCGATGACGTCGAGGTCCTCGGTGGTGACGCCAGGCCTGGCCGCACGGGACAGCTCGGCGAGCACCTCGGCCGCCGCGCGCCCGGCGCGCCGCATCCGGGCGATCGCGCTCCTCCGGGATCGGCGATGCGGACGGTGGCGCGCGGGCGCCCGGTCTTCGCGTAGGAGGGATGCGGGATGGACTCGGGCACCGTGCGCATGGGCGTGACCTTGCCCGGACGGACGGTGGCGCCCGCGGGGGGCGCCTCCGCGTCCGCGTCGCGGTGGCACTTCTTGTACTTCTTTCCGCTGCCGCACCAGCAGGGATCGTTGGGACCGGAGCCTCGCATGACCGGCGAGGATCATAATCAGCGCGTGGCGCGCTTCCACCAGGGAGGCTGTTCCGGGAGGGGCGGGCGCGGCAGGGGGGTCGGGCCGTCGGCCAGCGCCCAGGCCATCCAGGCGAAGGCCGCCGTGGCCTCGGCGAGCGCTCGCGGGTCGACCTTGTCGAGGGTGTCCGCCGCGCTGTGGTGGAAATCGAAGTAGCGGGAGGTGTCCTGGGCGATGGAGAGGAGCGGGACGCCGGCCCAGGCGAGCGGGGAGATGTCGACGCCTCCCCCACCCTCCTTCACCTCGGCGGCGCCCAGGGCCGCGAGCGCGGCCGCCATCGTGCGAACGGCGTCGACCCCGCCGGGCCCCGCGGTCACTTGCACGCCGGTGGGCCGGCCCGCCCCCGAGTCGGCCTCCATCGCCGCCACGTGCCGCGTCCCCGCCGCCAGGCTCGACTCGTGGTAGGCGACCCCTCCCTCGGCGCCGTTCTCCTCGTTCGCGAAGAGCACGGCGCGCAGCGTGCGCCGGGGGGGCCGGGGCATCGAGGCGACGATGCGCATGGTGTCGAGGACCATGGCGACCCCGGCGCCGTCGTCGATCGCGCCGGTTCCCAGGTCCCACGCATCGAGGTGGGCGCCGATCACCACCACCTCCTCGGGCCGGTCGGTGCCCCGGATCTCCGCCACCACGTTGGAGGACGGGGCGAGCGGCGGGTCCGCGAGGCGCCCGCCGAGGACCAGCCGGACGCGCACCGGGCCCCGGCCGAGCAGCCGGTGGAGGAGCTCGGCGTCCTCGACGGCGATCGCGGCCGCCGGGATGGCCGGCCTCGCCGGGCGGGAAGAGCGTGGTCCCCGTGTGCGGGAGGCGGAAGGTGGCGGTGGAGAGCGACCGGACCAGCGCGGCGGCGGCGCCCTGGCGCGCGGCGGCCGCGGGCCCCCGCAATCGAAGGCCGGCGTACTTGCCGTAGCCGGCCGCGTCGCGCATGTCGTGCTGGAAGAGGACGATCCGGCCCTTCACCCGGGGGCCGAGGGCGGCGAGCTCCTCCAGGCTCCGGACCTCGATCACCTCCGCCTCGAGCCCCTTGGGCCGGGTGGGCGCGCTCATTCCCAGCGCGGTGACGGCCAGCGGCTGCGGGCGGCCCCCTCCCCTCGGGACCACCTCGGCCCGCTCGACCCCGCGAATCCAGTGCTGGACCAGCACCGGCTCGAGGCGCACCGGAATGCCCTGGGCCCGGAACCACCCGGCGCTCCATCGGATCGCGGCCTCCAGCCCTGCCGATCCCGCCAGCCGCGCCCCGACGCCGTCGGTGAGCTGGGCCAGGACGTCGTACGACCTCCCCTCGAGCGCCTCGGCGACGATGCGGGAGGCGTCCGCGCCGGACGGAGCCAGTCGACCTCGGTCTGGAGCGGGGATCGGCGCGGCGGCCCAGGCGAGGAGCGCGACGAGCGCGGCCGAGGAGGTCACGTCCGGAACACCAGGACGGAGCACGGCGCCAGGTGGACCAGCCGCTCGGCCACCGAGCCGAGCACCAGGTGGCGGAACCCGCGCCGGCCGTGGGTCGCGGCCACGAGGAGGTCGACCCGGCGGTCGCCGGCGGCGCGCGCGATCGCCGGCGCGGCGGGCCCGTCGAGGAGCACCGCCTCCACCGGGCGCCCCATCCCTCGCTCCGACGCGGCCCTCCAGGCCTCGAGCGTGGCAGCCTGCTCCCTCCGCATGGCCTCGATCGCGCTGTCCGGCGGCGGGAGGTCGCTCCCGGAGGGCGGCTCGGCGACGTGGATCAGGACGAGATCGGCGCCGTACCGGCGCGCCAGGGACTCCGCCTCGGCCAGCGCGCCGCGCGACCCGTCGGAGAAGTCGACGGCACAGCCGATCCGCTTCCAGTCCCCCATGCGGTCGCCCGGTCGCGCTACCTGTCTCCGGGCGCGGGGGATCCCTGCGGCGGGGAGGGACGAGGGGCCGCCGCGAGCACCGTGACCCGGAGGACCGTCCGGATCGAGGCCGCGTCGCGGAACGAGCAGAGCGTGGTCCCGGCCCGGAGCCCCTTCAGCACGACCCCCGAGTCGGTGAAGCCGGGCTCGACGAGCCCGCCCTGGTCGCAGATGAGCTCGCGAACCGGCCCGGAGCTGATCCTCCTCGCCTCGCCCACCTCGAGATCGAAGGGAACGACACCCGGGTCGTCGGCCCCGGACGCGGGCCCGGCGAGCCCGATGGCACCGGCTGCGAGGACGACGGCGACTGGACGCGGCCACTTCATGTGAACCTCCCGGCGAGCCGCCACCCGGCAGCCCATGGGAACGATTCTAGTCCATGCGCGCACGGGCGCGCACGGATGCTCAGGCCAGCCGCGTGCCCGCCACGCCGATGGTGACGTCGGCGACGGGCGCCGCCACCCCGGAGAGGCGCATCGCCTCCCGCGCGGCCCAGGCGATCCCGCCGCAGCACGGGACCTCCATCTTCGCGACCGTCACGCTGCGCGGCCTGGCCGCCTGGAAGAGCTCGGTGAGCTTCACCACGTACGCCTGGACGTCGTCCAGCTTCGGGCACCCGACGAGCACGCGCCTGCCTGCGAGCAGGTCCCGGTGGAAGTCGGCGTAGGCGAAGGGCACGCAGTCGGCCGCGAGGAGGATGTCCGCGCCGGCGAGCCAGGGAGCGCGCGGGGAGACGAGGCCGAGCTGCACCGGCCAGTGGCTGAGCTGGCTCGCGCCGGCCGCGTCGGAACCGGGGCGGGGCGGCGCCTTCGGCCCCAGGTCGACGCTGCGAGCCCCTGGACAACCCCCGGACGGAGCTTCGGCGGCGGCCTGCACGACCGAAAGTGAACGGCGGGGCGCGGCGGCGGGCGGCGGCGCAGGACGGGCGGCGTGCGCGGCGGCGCCGAGGTGCCGCGCGACCGCGGCCTCGTCGAAGGGGGACGCGTCGCGCTCGAGCGTGCGGATGGCGCCCTGCGGGCACTCGCCCAGGCAGGCCCCGAGGCCGTCGCAGAGCTCGTCGCCGACCAGCTTCGCCTTGCCGTTCACGATCCGTATCGCGCCCTCGGCGCACGAAGGGACGCACTCCCCGCAGCCGTCACACCTTGTCTCGTCGATGTCCACGATCACCCTGCGCATGGGCGCCTTGTTGCCATGGGTTCCCTCGAAGTGTCGAGACCCGGATGGTACATCGAGTGAACGAGGGCGCATCGCCTGCGCGCCACGGCACACCCGCCGGAGGGGCACGGGGGGAAATCACGCACCGGCTGCGCCCAGGTGCGTCATTAGCCCCTGGTTTGCGTTAAGGCGCGGGTCTCTCGGGACTCTTTCCCCCAGGCAGGTGACGCAAATCGGTTTCCGGCACGCATCTTGATAACGAAATCAGCGGCTTTGGACGCAACGCAATGATTTCGTGACGGAGGCAGCTAGATGCTCAACCGGTCCCCTACTCAATTCAGCTCGGTCTCCCGGCGAGACTTCCTCAAGGTGTGCAGCCTCGCCGCGGCCGCAGTCGGCCTCCCGGCCTCTGCGGCCGAGAAGATGGCCGCCACGGTCCAGAAGAAGAAGCCGTCGGTGATCTGGCTCCAGTTCCAGGAGTGCACCGGGTGCACGGAGTCGTTGCTCCGCACCGGTCACCCGGACGTGGCCCAGGTCATCCTCGACCTCATCTCCCTCGACTACACGGAGACGCTCATGGCAGCCGCCGGCCACCAGGCCGAGGCGGCGCTCCATGCAGCGGTCAAGGAGAATGACGGCAAGTACATCTGCGTGATCGAGGGCGCCATCCCGGTCAAGGACGACGGCAACTTCTGCCGCATCGCCGACAAGACCGCGCTGGAGATGACGAAGGAGATCGCCGGCCACGCCGCGGCGGTCATCGCCATCGGGTCGTGCGCCTCCTGGGGCGGCGTCCCCTCCGCCTCGCCCAACCCCACCGGGGCGTCGGGCGTCTCGGACGTCCTCCGCAACAAGCCCATCGTGAACATCCCGGGCTGCCCGGCCAACCCGTACAACCTGCTCGGGACGGTCCTCCAGTTCGCGACCTTCGGGACGCTGCCGGCCCTCGACGACAAGGGCCGGCCCAAGTTCGCCTACGCCCGCAACATCCACGACGACTGCCCGCGCCGGCCGCACTTCGACGCCGGCCGCTTCGTGCAGCGCTACGGCGACGAGGGCGCCCGCCAGGGCTGGTGCCTCTACAAGATCGGCTGCAAGGGCCCGAAGACGCCGAACAACTGCTCGCTCCTGTCCTACGTGGACACGGTGGGCGCCTGGCCCATCGGCATCGGCGCGCAGTGCTTCGGCTGCTCCGAGAAGGGCATCGGCTTCACCATGCCGCTGTTCTCCACCATCGACGTCCAGGGGCCGACGCCCCCGGCGATGTACACCCCCATCGATCCCCAGTCCGGGACCATCAGCCCTGCCGCCACCGGCGTCGCCGGGCTCGTGGGCGGCGCGCTGGTCGGCGCCGGCATCGCCTACGGAGCCAAGCTCTCCAAGGTCGATGACGATGGGGAGGCCCGCGAGGAGAAGAAGCCATGAGCGTCACCCGACGCACGCTCCTCAAGACCCTGGCCGTGGGCGGCGCCGCCGGCGCCGTCGCGACCGTGGCCCGCCCGGCGGCCGCCAGCACCGAGGGAGCCCCTCCGGTTCCCCCCGATGCCCGTGGCCTGCTCTACGACTCCACGCTCTGCATCGGATGCCAGACCTGCACGGTCGCCTGCCAGCGGGCGAACCAGATGCCGGTCGAGAAGAGCGTCAAGCAGATCAACGGGGCGCCGTACGACTTCCCCACCGACATCAACGCCGACTGTCGCACGGTCATCAAGCTCCACGAGAAGGGCGACCGCTGGGCGTTCATGAAGATGCAGTGCATGCAGTGCCTCGAGCCTTCCTGCACGAAGGCCTGCATGCTCGGCTCGCTCCAGAAGAAGAAGTACGGCGTGGTGACCTGGGACCCGATCCGCTGCACGGGCTGCCGGTACTGCCAGATCTCCTGCCCGTACAACGTCCCCAAGTTCCAGTGGATGAGCGCACTGCCCCGCATCATCAAGTGCGACCTCTGCCTGGAGCGGAAGGACGGGAAGCAGGGCTCGGCGTGCGCCGAGGTCTGCCCGCGCGAGGCCGTCATCTACGGGACGCGCGAGGAGCTCCTCGCCACCGCCAAGAAGCGCATGGCGGCGAATCCCAAGAAGTACAACCCCAAGATCTACGGAGAGCATGACGGAGGCGGGAACCAGTCCATGTACATGGCCGCCGCCGGCATCGACTTCGCCGACCTGGGCCTGCCGAAGCTCACCGATGTCCCGCCCTCGCGCCTCGCCATGACGGTGCAGCACACCACCTACAAGGGCTTCATCGCCCCGGCCGTGCTCTACGTGGCGGCTGCGGTCACCATCTTCCGGAACATGAGCGCCGAGCGGAAGGCAGAACACGGCAAGAAGAAGGAGGAGCTGTGAGCGCCGACGCCCGCCCCATGGGAGGCAAGCTCTTCACCCCGGTGGTCCTCGGACTGCTGGCGCTGGCCGCGGTGGCCGGCGTGCTGGTCGTCTACCGGCTCTTCGCCGGCGTGGGCTCCATCACCGCCCTGACCGACCAGTACAGCTGGGGCATCTGGAAGCCGATCAACGTGGTCACGTTCACCGGCATCGGCGCCGGCGCCTACGGCGTCGGCCTGCTGACCTACATCCTGAACAAGGGCAAGTACCACCCGCTGGTCCGCCCGGCCGTGGTGGTGGGCGCCATCGGCTACAGCCTCGGCGGCACCTCGGTCATGATCGACCTGGGACGCTGGTGGGGCTCGGTCTTCCTCTTCTACCCGCCCTGGTACAACTTCAACTCCATCCTCCTCGAGGTCGCGCTCTGCGTGCTCACGTACGTGGGCGTGCTCTGGGTGGAGGTGACGCCGGCCCTGCTCGACCAGGTGGGCCTCGGCGAAGCTCGCCCAAGCTGAAGCAGTTCGCGGCCAAGTACCAGCCGATCATGGCAGACGGCGCTCCCCTTCATCATCGCGCTCGCCATGCTGCTCCCGACGATGCACCAGTCGTCCCTGGGCGCGCTCTACATGATGGCGCCCACCAAGGTGCACGCGCTCTGGTTCTCGGGCTGGCTGGGGTTCACCTTCCTCGTGTCCTGCCTCACCATGGGCTACGGGTCGGTCACCGCCGTCGAGATCGGCCTGGGAACCATGTTCCCGGGCCGGTACAACTCGCACATGAAGCTGCTCGGCGACATCGGCAAGGTCGCCGGCGGCGTGAGCCTCTTCTACGTGGCCTTCCGCTTCGCCGACCTGATCTGGTCGGGGCGGATCCAGGCGGCCTTCCACTGGACGTGGCAGGTGCCCTTCTTCTGGATGGAGATGGCGCTCTTCACCGTCTCCGGCCTGATGTTCCTGTCGAAGAGCGTCCGGCAGAGCCGCGGCAAGCTCTTCACCGCGGGCATCCTGGCGCTGCTGGCAGGCGCGGCGTACCGCCTCGACACCTACCTCATCGCCTACGATGGTGGCCCGGGCGCCAAGTACTTCCCCAGCATCGGGGAGACCCTGGTCACGGTGGGGCTGGCGGCGCTCGGCGCCGCAGGCTTCATCCTCCTCATCAAGACACTGCCCATCCTCGCCGTCGGCGAGGAGTCGGGACACCACTAGCCGTCGGCCTGTACCCGACTTCATCGAAAGAGGAATTCGCTCATGAGCCAGCGCATCACCATCGACCCCGTGACCCGCATCGAGGGGCACCTCCGCATCGACTGTGAGGTCGAGGGCGGCAAGGTGTCCAAGGCCTGGTCCAGCGGCACCATGTGGCGGGGCATCGAGAACATCCTGCAGGGCCGCGACCCGCGCGAGGCCTGGGTCTTCGCCCAGCGCATCTGCGGCGTCTGCACCACCGTCCACGGCATCGCGTCGGTCCGCGCGGTGGAGAACGCACTCGACCTCGAGATCCCGCTCAACGCGCAGCTGATCCGCAACCTGATCATGATCGGCCACGCGCTGCACGACCACATCGTGCACTTCTACCAGCTGTCCGCGCTCGACTGGGTGGACGTGGTCTCGGCGCTGAAGGCCGATCCGGCCAAGGCCGCCAGCATCGCGCAGTCCCTCTCCGACTGGCCGGGCAACTCCGTCCAGGAGATGAAGGCCGTCCAGGCCAAGCTGAAGGACTTCGTGGGCAAGGGCCAGCTCGGCATCTTCACCAACGGCTACTGGGGCCACCCGGCCATGCGGTTGCCGCCCGAGGTGAACCTGCTCGCCGTGGCCCACTACCTCCAGGCCCTCGACTACCAGCGCAAGGCCCTGCAGGCGGTGGCGGTGCTCGGCTCCAAGACGCCGAACATCCAGAACCTGGCCGTGGGTGGCGTGTCGAACGCCATCAACATGGACTCGGCGTCCACCATCAACATGAACAAGCTCTTCGAGGTGAAGTCCAAGCTCGACGAGGCGACGGCGTTCGTCCAGCAGGTCTACTTCCCCGACGTCTGCGCCATCGGCGGCATGTACGCCGACTGGTTCAAGTACGGGGCGGGCGTGCGGAACTACATGAGCGTTCCCGAGTTCCCCACCGACGCCAAGGCGACCAAGTTCGACGCCCCGGGCGGCGTGATCCTGAACGGCGACATCGCCGGCGTGAAGCCGATCAAGGACTGGAAGGACCCCTACTTCGGCAAGAACGTCACCGAGGACATCACCCGCGCCTACTACGACGGCAACTGGGACAAGCACCCCTACGACGAGACGACCGACCCCAAGTACAACGCCTGGGATCCGGCCAAGAAGTACTCGTGGGTCAAGGCGCCGCGGTTCGAGGGTCGCCCGATGCAGGTCGGCCCGCTCGCCGAGGTGCTCATCGCCTACGCGCAGGGGGACGCGCTCACCCAGAAGTGGGCGAACCGGTGCCTCGACGTGGCCGGCAGCGTGGCCAAGACCAAGCTGACCCCGGCCGTGCTCGAGTCGACGCTGGGCCGGATCGCGGCGCGCGCCATCCGCGCGGCGGTGCTCTCCGACCTCGCCAACAAGCACTGGGGCCTGCTCGCCGAGAACGTCGGCAAGGGTGACACGGCCACCTACGTCGAGCCCAAGTTCCCGAGCGGGACGATCAAGGGCTACGGCGTGCACGAGGCGCCCCGCGGCGTCCTCTCGCACTGGGTGGTCATCGAGAACGGCAAGCTGAAGAACTACCAGGCCGTGGTGCCCTCCACCTGGAACGCCGGGCCTCGCGACGGCAAGGACCAGATGGGCCCCTACGAGGCCTCCCTGGTGGGCAACCCCATCGCCCAGCCCGACAAGCCGCTCGAGGCGCTCCGCACCATCCACTCCTTCGATCCGTGCCTCGCCTGCGCCATCCACACGCACGACGCCGAGGGAACCGAGATCGCCAAGGTCAAGGTGCTGTAGTCTCTCCGTCCCGGAACCGGGACGGAATCCGGGGCGGGGGCCAACCACCCCCGCCCCTCTCTTTTTGTTCGAGGTGAGCATGGCGCGCGTGGTCGTGGTGGGCATCGGAAACGTCCTGAACAGCGACGACGGGCTGGGGCCCTTCGTCGCCCGCACCTTCACCGGCGGATGGGACCTCGTCGGCGACGCCGAGGTGCTCGACGCCGGCACGCCCGGGCTCGACCTGATCTCGCTCCTCCACGGCACCGAGGCCGCGATCTTCATCGACGCGGTCCGCGACCGGGGCGCTCCGGGCGACGTGAAGCGCTACGAGCGCGCCGAGATCATGAAGGGCGGGACGAAGACGGTCATGAGCCCGCACGAGCCCGGCCTGCGCGACGCGCTGCTCGCCATGGAGTTCTCGGGGGGCGCGCCCGCCGACGTGACGCTCTGGGGGACCATCCCGGAGAGCACCGAGCTCGGGACCTCCCTCACCGACACGGTGCGCTCGTCCGTGCCGAAGATCATCGACGGGATCCTGGGCGAGCTGCGCCGGCTGGGCATCGAGGCCCGCAAGCTCGAGACGCCGCGGGACGCCGACATCTGGTGGGAGCGCTACCCGGGCTGACGCGCGGGGACCACCGGCCAGCAGAGCGTCCAGACCGCCATCGCGCCCGCCGCGAGCGCCGCGACGCTCGAGGCCACCACCCCCGGCCAGCCCCACCGCTCCCAGGCCAGGCCGGGCAGCCAGGACCCGAGCGTTCCGCCCGCGTAGTAGAAGACGAGGTAGAGGCCGTTCGCCCCGCCCTTGGCCCGCGTGGCCGCCTCGTTGACGAAGGACGGCCCGATGGCCTGGGCCGTGAACATCCCGATCACCAGCACGAGCAGCCCCGCCACCACGACCGGGAGCGAGTCGGCCAGCGTCACCGCCACGCCGAGTCGCGGAGATGCCGAGCCCGAGGAGCAGGAGCCGCTCCGGCGCCACCCGGGTCGCGAGCCGCCCGGAGAGCGGCGACACCACGATGCCCACCACGTAGACCAGGTACGCCGACGAGATGGCCTCGGTGGAGAGCCGGAACGGCGGAGCCGCCAGCCGGTAGGGCAGGTAGGTGAACACGGCGATGAACCCGAAGAAGAGGCAGAAGGCCAGCGCGAACCCGCCCACCAGGCGCCGCTCGGCCAGGTGACCGAGCATCCCGGAGAAGGCGCCCCGCCAGGGCGCGCGCGGGGATGACGCCCCCGGCAGCTCCCGCCACATCCCGATCGCGCCCGCGGCGGTGATCGCCGCCGAGACCAGGAAGGCGGAGCGCCACCCTCCCCGCCCGGCGGCCATGCCGCTCGCCACCCGTCCCAGCAGGCCGCCCGCGACGCTCGCGGCGATGACGGCGCCCACCGACGTGCGGAGCTGGCCCGGGGCGTAGTGGTCGCTCGCCCACGCCACGGCCACCGCGGTCACGCCCGGGATGAGGAGCCCCTGCAGCCCCCGGAGGAGGACGAGCTGCGGAAAGGTCTGGGCCGCGGCGCATCCCAGCGTGGGAAGGACGAGCAGGAACAGGGAGGCGACCATCACCGTCTTCCGCCCCAGCGCGTCGGAGAGCGGGCCGGCCAGGAAGGAGCCGGCCGCGATGGCGAGGACGACCGCCGAGACCGTGAGGCCCGCGGTGGCCGGCGCGACGCGGAACTCCGCCGAGAGCAGCGGCAGGAGCGGTTGCGTGACGTACATGGCGGCGTAGGCCGCGATGGTGCCCGCGCACAGCGCCCCGGTCGCGCGGCTCCGCAGCGGGACCCACGCGGTGGCGCCGGGTGCATTCACGGCCGGACGATACCCCCCGGCCCGGACCCGGTCGAGGAAGCGCCCGGGGGGCTTCCGGGGGACCCTGCGGGCGTCACCCCGCCGTCGCGGTGATCGCGATCGGCCGGAAGGGGACGCCCAGCTCGGCGAAGAAGAACGTCCAGAGATTGGCCGCCTCGGCGATGGCCTGGTCGCGCGAGGTCCCGATGCCGTGCCCCCAGCCGGAGAGGCGCAGGACGACGGGCAGGCCGGAGGCGGTGGCCTCCTGGAGCCGGGCCGCCAGCTTCTTCGCGTGCCACGAGTCGACGCGGGGGTCCCCTTCTCCCGCGGTGAGGAGGACGGCCGGGTACTTCGTCCCGTCGACCACGTGGTGGTAGGGCGAGTAGGCGTACAGCGCCCGGAACTGATCGGGGTCCTTCACGGTGCCGAACTCGGTGACGTTGAAGGCGCCGTTGGGCGTGGTCTCGACCCGGATCATGTCGGAGATGCCGACCAGGCTGGCCGCGGCGCGGCAGAGGTCCGGGCGCTGGGTCACCACGGCGTTCACGAGCAGTCCACCGTTGGAGCCGCCCAGGATCGCCAGCCGCTCCGGCCGGGTGTAGCCCTCCTTCACCAGCCACTGGGCCGCCGCGATGAAGTCGTCGAAGACGTTCTGCTTGCGGGTGAGGTTGCCGGCCAGGTGCCACTCCTCGCCGAACTCCCCGCCCCCGCGGAGGACCGCGTTGGCGTACACCCCGCCGTTCAGGATCCACAGCGCGCGCAGGGAGCTGAAGAAGGGGCGCTCGTTGATTCCGTACCCTCCGTAGCCGTAGAGGATCGTGGGGCGATCGCCGTCGAGCTTCGTCCCCTTCATCCGGACCACGTCCACCGGCACCCGCGTCCCGTCCCTGGACGTGGCCATGCCGCGCACGGCCTCCGCCCCGGCGAGATCGACGGGCGATCGGGCCGCGAGGCGCGTCTTCGTCACCTGGCCGGTGGCGGGGTCGAAGGCGTACCAGGCCACCGGGTCCACCCAGCTCTCGTTCTGGTAGAGGACGCCGCGGCCCGGGACGGCCACCACCTGCCCGACCGAGGAGACGGGAAGGATCCGCACCTCGCCGAGCGGCTTCCCGCTCGTGGAGACCATGCGCAGGCGCGATGGCCCGCCAGCCATGTCCTGGAGGTAGAGCCGGTCGCGCGTCGCCACGATCGCCTCGATGGTGTCGGTTCCCTGCGGGACCACCTCGCGCGCGGCCGCGATCGGCTCGGCGCCCTGGGGCGGCAGGGCGAGGCGCAGGATCCGGCCGTGGGGGGCCCCCTTGCGCGACAGCACGAAGAGCTCGGGGCCGTCGCCGAACTCGCCCCTCACGGCCAGGTCGGCGAAACGGGACAGGCGCTTCCACGCCCCCTTGCCGGTGGGGCGCAGCCACAGCTCCACCTCGCCGCCGTCCCCGTTCTTCACGCGCGCCAGCACCCACTTGCCGTCCCGCTTGGTGTGGAGCTCCACCTCGGCGATCCGGGGCAGCTCGTCGGCGAGCTCCTTGCGGTCGGCCGACTCGGGCTTGCCCAGCTCGTGGAACCAGACCTGCTGGTAGAAGGGCAGGTCGGCCGCGGGGCGCTCTCCCTCCCTCGGATAGCGCGTGTACCAGAAGCCCGTGCCTTCCCCGTTCCAGGCGATCGAGCCGCCGGCCGTTCCGCCGTGGACGTGCCGGATGGGCGGATCGATGGGCTTCATCGACGCGACGTCGAAGATCTGCGCGTCCCCGATCTCGGTTCCTCCCTTCGACAGGGAGATCGCGATCTTCCGTCCGTCGAGCGACGGGACGTACCAGTCGATCGCGGTCGATCCGGTGGGATCGACGACCGTCGGATCGAGCAGGACCCGCTCGGCGGCCGGGTCGACGAGCGAGCGCATCCAGACCAGGACCGGCTGCTGCTTGGCGGGGTCGCTCTTCCTCGCGAAGAGGCCGCCGGGCCGCTCGGTCACGTCGAACCACGTCGGCGATCGCGCCAGCACGAGGTCCTTCACCTGCGCCCGGATCTCCCCGGCGCCGGCAGCGCGTCGAGCCAGGTCCGGGCGGCGGCCGCCTGGGCCTCGCTCCAGGCCTTCACCTCGGGTGACTGGGAGTCCTCCAGCCACCGGTACGGATCCTGGACCTCCACGCCGTGGTGGGTCTCGACGACGGGCCGGCGCGGGGCGCGGGGCGGCTGCGGGGCCGGGGGCATCTGGCCGGCGAGGACGGCGACGAGGACGGACGCGGTCAGGTTCATGGTGCTCCTTGCCTACGGGACGAGGACGATTGACCCGGTGGTCTCGCGCCCCTCGAGCGCCCGGTGGGCGTCGGCGGCCTGGGCGAGCGGCCAGCGGTGCTGCACCTCGATGCGGACCTGGCCGGATCGGATCACGGTGAACAGCTCCCGGGCTCCTTCCTCCAGGTCTTCCCGCCGGGCCGTGTAGCTGAAGAGCGTGGGGCGGGTCAGGAAGAGCGATCCCTTGGCCGCCAGCTGGGAGATGTCGAACGGCGGAACCGCGCCGGAGGCGTTGCCGTAGCTCACCATGAGCCCCAGCGGCGACAGGCACTCGAGGGATCCCTCGAAGGTGCTCCTTCCCACCGAGTCGTAGACGACCGGGACGCCGGCGCCCCCGGTCAGCTCCCGGACCCGCTTCGCGAAATCCTCCCGGGTGTAGACGATGACCTCGCTCGCCCCCGCCGAGCCAGCGCCAGCTTCCCCTTCGGGTCGCTGCCCACCGTGGCGATCGTTCGGGCCCCGAGGGCGCGCAGCCACTGCATGGCGATGAGCCCCACCCCGCCGGCGGCCGCGTGGAAGAGCACGGTCTCCCCGGGCTTCACGGCGTGGATCCGCCGGACCAGCATCCAGACCGTCATGCCCTTCAGCATGGCGGCGGCAGCGACCTCGTCCGACACGCCGTCCGGGACGAGGACCAGGCGGTCGGCCGGCACGATGGCGGCCTCGGCGTAGGCTCCCGGGGGTCGGGACACGTAGGCGACCCGGTCGCCGGGCTTCGCGTGCGTCACGCCCGGTCCAACCGCCTCGACGACGCCGGCGGCCTCCACTCCGATCCCGCTCGGGAGGGGCAGCTTGTAGAGGCCGGTCCGGTGGTAGGTGTCGATGAAGTTCACCCCGATGGCGGTGTGGCGCACCCGCGCCTGCCCGGGGCCGGGCTCGGGGAGCTTCACGTCCTCGAAGCGCAGGACCTCGGGACCGCCAATCTCGTGAATCCGGATCGCCTTCACCATGCACACCTCCGGCGCCTTCTTTGTCGCCCGGTTCGCTCCATGTCAACGCGCAGGGGGGTGAACCCGCGCGGGCCGCCGGCGCGCCCCCTTTCGCCGCGCGACGCGGTGCGGCGATCGGAGGGAGAATCAAGAGGTAGGACACCTGGGATGGCCACGCGGCCGTGGGCATCCCCGTTCGCCGGGAGGGATTCTCGGTGGCGAAGCGTACGAGTGGCGAGAGCGAGGCGCTCGACCGGCTGGAAGCCGACGACGTCGCGCTCGAGAAGACCCTCGAGGAGGCGCGGAGCGCCGCAGGGCGCACCGTCGCGAAGGCGCGCGCCGCCGCCGAGGCCGAGGCGGCCGCCGCCCGGCTCGCGCTCGAGGCCGAGGTCGCCGGCCTGCTCGAGGCCGCCGCGCAAGAGGTCTCCCGGATCGACGCCGAGGCGAGGACGCGCGCCGAGGCGCGAGCGAGCGAGGTCCGCGGCCGGGCCCTGCCGCGGCTCGACCGCGCCGTCGAGCTCGTCCTCCGCGCCGTCCTCGGGGAGGCTCCTTGATCCTCCCCATGGCCAAGCTGCAGGTCCTGGGGCCGCGCCGCCTCCTGCCGGGCGTGCTCGAGTTCCTGCAGGCGCGCGGGGTCCTCGACCTGCGCACGCCCGCGCACCTCGAGGCCGGCTCGCCCCGCCCCGGGCTCCGGCTCGTCCCGCTCCGCGAGGGCGAGCACGCGTCGGAGGACGCGCTGACCACGGCGCTCGACGCCTGCCTCCGGCTGCTCGCCGCGCTGCCGGCGACCGGCCGCGCCGAGCCCGAGCCGCTGCCCGACGTCGAGAGCCGCGGAGTTCCTGCCCCGGGTGAAGGCGCTCGACGCGGAGCGGGTCGACCTCGAGGCGCGCGCCGCGGCGCTCCGCGAGGAGCGGCAGATCTCGGAGCGGTACGGGCGCCTGCTCGTCGAGCTGGCGCCGCTGCGCCCGGCCCTCCCCGGCCCCGGGGAGCCGCACCCGGTCGGCCTCGTGATGCGCCACGATCCGCACGCCCTCGCCCTCCTCGGCGAGGAGCTCCGGCGGCTGACGGACGGGAACTGCTCGGTCCAGTCCCGGCCGGCCGGGGCGGATCAGCTGGCGGTCCTGGTCTCGATCCCGCGGGAGCACGCCCGGGCCGTGTCGGCGCTCCTCTTCGAGCGGGGGGTGGAGGAGATCCGGCTGCCCTCCCGCTACGCCGGGCAGCCGCTCGTCCGCGCCCTCCAGCTGCTCCTGCAGCGGGAGCGGGAGATCCCCGCGCAGATCCGCTCGGCCGAGGAGGCGCTCGCGGCCTTCGCCGCCCGCGTCGCCCCGGCCCTGCGCCGCGCCGCCGCCGAGGGGCGCACCCGGCTCGCCCGGCTGGGGGCCCTGGCGCGCTGCGGGGAGACCCGGCACGCCTTCGTGGTGACGGGCTGGATGCCCCGCGAGGGCGTCCTGGCCATCGATTCGGCGCTCGCCGACCGCTTCTCCGGGCGGGTGGTCTCGCTGGCGCACCCGCCAGGCCCGGAGGACGGCGACGACGTGCCGGTGGTGCTCCGGAATCCGCCGTTCCTCCGCCCCTTCGAGCGGCTGCTCGCCCTCGTTCCGCCGCCGCGCTACGGATCCATCGATCCGACGCCGTGGCTGGCCGTCTTCTTCCCGCTCTTCTTCGGGCTCGTGCTGGGCGACGCGGGCTTCGGCGTGCTGGGCATCTGCGTCTCGCTCGCGGCGCTCCGGTTCCGCTGGGGCGGCGCCGCCGGTCGCGACACGGCCTTCATCGCGCTCGCCTGCTCGGCGATCGGCCTTCCTCTTCGGCATCCTCTTCGGGGAGGCCCTGGGCGACCTGGGCGCCCGGCTGGGGATGCACCCGATCCTCCTCCACCGGCGCTCCGCCCTCCTGTCGTTCCTGGCGCTCGCCGTCGGCGTCGGGCTCGTGCACGTCGCCCTGGGAACCGCCATCGGCGCGCTGCACTCCCTCCGCCACGGGCACGTGCGGGAGGGCATCGAGCGGGTGGGGCGCCTGCTCCTCCTCGCCGGCGCGGCGGTGGCCGGCGCGGCGGTGGCGGGCGTGCTTCCCCGGGGCGCGCTGCTGCCCGGGCTCTGCGTGGCGGGAGGCGGCGTGCTCCTCTCGCTCGCCGGCGGACCCATGGCGCTGCTCGAGGTCGTGCTCTCGCTCGGCAACGTCCTCAGCTACGCGCGCCTGATGGCGCTCGGGATCGCGTCCGTCATGCTCGCCGACGTGGCGAACCACCTGGCCACCGCGGTCCACCCGGCCGCCCTCGGCATCGTCCTCGCCCTCCTGCTCCACACCGTCAACTTCACGCTCGGCATCATGAGCCCGCTCATCGCCTCGCTCCGCCTCCACTACGTGGAGTTCTTCGAGAAGTTCTACGAGGGGGGCGGACTGCCCTATCGCCCCTTCGCCCCGCCCACCTGATTCACCGGGAGGAATCATGGAACATGTCTACCTCGCGCTCGCAGCCGCCCTCTCCGTCGGCGTCGCCGCCGTGGCCACCGCCTGGGTCCAGTCCCGCATCGGCGCGGCGGGCGCCGGGGCGCTGGCCGAGAAGCCCGAGCTCCGGGGCGCCATCATCGTGATGCTCGCCATCCCCGAGACGCTCGTCATCCTCGGATTCGTGGTGGCGGTCCTCATCCTCACCGGCGGCAAGTGAGCCGTGGCCTACGGTGACCTCCTCCGTGCGCTCGAGCACGAGGTGCGCGACCAGTGCCGCGCGGTGGAGGAGGAGGCGCGCCTCGAGGCCGTGCGCATCTCGGAGGAGGGGCGCCGCCTCTCGGCGGCGGCCCGGGAGGAGGCCCTGGCGCGCGCCGCGGCGAAGGCGGAGGCGATGCGCGAGAAGGCGCGGCGAAGGGCCTCGCAGGAGGGGGATCGCGCCGCCCTCGTCGAGGCGCACCGCCTGCTCGACGACGTCCTGGAGCGCTCGCAGCGGGCGCTCGCGGCCCGGTCCACGCCCGCGCTCACCTGCGCGACGCTCGAGGAGGTGCTCGCGGACGACGACGGGGGGCCGCTCTCGCTCACCTGCGATCCGGGGCACGCCGGGGCCTGCCGGGACTGGATGGCGCGCCATCGCCCCGACGCGGCGCCGCGGACGTCGGTGACGGAGCGGCCGGGTCCGTGCGGAGGCGTCGTGCTCGCCGTCGGCGACGCGCTCGTCGTCGACGACACGCTCCCGGCCCGGCTCGCGCGCGCCTGGCCCGCGCTCCAGATCCCGGTCGGCCGGCTGCTCCTGGGAGAAGGCGATGCGTAGGGTTCACTTCCCATCGGGGCGGGACTTCGCGCTGGCGCGGCTCGGCGCGGCCCGCTCCGGCCTCCTCTCGTCGGCGGGGCTCCGCGATCTCGTCACGCGATCGACCGCGGGCGAGCGGCTGGCGGCGCTCCGATCCACGCTCTGGGCCCCGGCCTCGGAGGCCTCCACGATCGAGGAGGCCGAGGCGGCCCTCGAGGCGCGCGCGCAGGGGGAGGCGCGGGCGGTGCTCGCCGACCTCGATCCCGCCGCGCGACGGCTGGTGGAGGCCTTCCTCCTGCCCGACGACGCCCGCGCGCTGCGAGGCGCCCTGCGGTGCGTGGCCGGCGCGCTCGCCCCGGAGCGCGGGAGCCTCCTGCTCGGCCCGACGCCCGCGCTGGGGCGGGAGCGGCTCGTCGCCATCGCCTCCTGTCCGGACGGCGCCGCCGCCGCCGAGCGGCTCGCCGCCTGGGGCTCCCCCTTCGCCGAGGCGCTCCGGACGGCGTCGGACCTCCGCAAGCCGGCGGCGCTCGCGGCCGTCGAGGTCGCGCTCGACCGGGCCGCCTGGACGGGGCTCCGGCGGGCCGCCCGGGGAGCGGGAGCGGACCGCCGCGCCCTGCGCGCGCTGGCCGCCGCACGCGCCGACCTCTCGGCCGCGTCCTCCCTGCTCGCGCTGGCATCGGAGCCCGCCCGGGACGCCTTCCCGGTGGAGGGCGGGGACCGGCTGGATCCGCGACGCGATCGCCCGCATCTCCCGGCTCCCCGCGGCGGAGGTCCCGGCCGCGCTGGCCGCCGTGCTCGGGGATCTCCTGGGGGATCCGGCCCGGGCCACGGCCGCGCTCGCGAGCCCCTCCCTCTCCGACCACCTCCTGGGACGTGCCCTCGCCGACTTCTCGCGGCGCGCCGCCCGCCGCGATCCGCTCACCGTGGCGGTCCCCTGCGCCTGGCTCGTCGAGGTGGGCGAGGAGCTGCGGCGGGTCCGGCTCGCCCTTCGCGCCACCTCCGAGGGCTTCCCTCCCACGACCCTTCTCGATCTCCTGGAGGCGTGACGTGACCGTCGCCACCCGAGGACTGCGCGTGGTGACCCGCCCCGGCGACGGCGCGGGCTTCCGGCTCGCCGGCGTCCCGGTCGACGAGGTCGCCCCGGGCGAGGAGCAGTCCCGCTTCCGGGCCCTCGTGGCGGATCCGTCGCTCGCGGTCCTCGCCATCGAGACCCGGGTCGTCGAGGCCGTGCCCGAGACGCTCCTGCGCCAGGCGTCGGCGCGCGCCCTGCCCGTGGTCCTCCCGTTCACCCTGCCCCGCGCGGCCGGAGCCGGGGCCGGGACGGCCTACGTCGCGGCGCTCATCCGCCGGGCCATCGGCTACCACGTGAAGCTGGAGGAGCGTCGATGACCGGACGGCTCGTCCGCATCGCGGGGCCCACCGCCTCGATCCGGGGGCTCCCGGGCGTGGGGATGAACGAGATCGTCCGGGTGGGAGAGGAGCACCTGCTCGGCGAGGTGGTCCGGATCGACGGGGACGTCGCCACCGTCCAGGTCTACGAGGACACCGACGGGCTGCGCCCCGGGGAGCCGGCCGAGGCGACCGGCGGGCCGCTCGCCGCCGAGCTGGGACCGGGCCTGCTGGGCATGGTCTTCGACGGGGTCCAGCGCCCGCTCTCGCCTCTCGCCGCCCTCGAGGGAGACTGGCTCCGGCGCGGCGCCAGCCTCCCGGCCCTCGACCGGAAGCGCCTCTGGGAGTTCCGCCCGTCCCTGCGCGTCGGCGAGGAGCTCCGGGGCGGGATGGTGATCGGCACGGCGGTGCCGCTCGACGCCCCGGCGTCGCGGCCGGAGAAGATCCTGGCGCCGCCGGGCTCCGGCGGCCGCGTCGCGTCCGTCCAGGAAGGTCACGTCCGCGTGGAGGACCCCGTGGTCCTCCTCGACGGCGGTGCGTCGCTCTCGATGATGCACCGGTGGCCGGTGCGGCGCGCCCGCCCGGTCGCCCGACGGCTCCGCCCGGACGTCCCGTTCCTGACCGGCCAGCGGGTCCTCGATTGCTTCTTCCCGGTGGCGAGCGGCGGCACCGCCATCGTGCCGGGCGGCTTCGGCACCGGGAAGACCGTGCTGGAGCAGAGCCTGGCCCGGCACGGGGCCGCCGACGTCATCGTCTACGTCGGCTGCGGCGAGCGCGGCAACGAGATGGCCGAGGTCCTCGACGAGTTCCCCCGCCTGACCGACCCGCACACCGGCGCCCCGCTCCTCTCCCGGACGGTGCTCGTGGTGAACACCTCCAACATGCCGGTGGCGGCGCGCGAGGCCTCGATCTACTTCGGCGCCACGCTGGCCGAGTACTTCCGCGACCAGTCGCTCCGGGTCGCGCTCATGATCGACTCGACCTCCCGCTGGGCCGAGGCGCTCCGGGAGATCTCGTCGCGCCTCGAGGAGATGCCCGGCGAGGAGGGGTACCCGACCTCGCTCGCGTCCCGCGCGGCCCAGTTCTACGAGCGCGCCGGCCGGGTGGTTCCGCTCTCCGGCGACGGCGAGGGCGCGGTCACGGTGGTGGGCGCGGTCTCGCCGCCGGGCGGCGACTTCTCCGAGCCGGTCACGCAGGCCTCGCTTCGCGCCAGCGGTGCGCTCTGGGCGCTCTCCCCGGACCTCGCCCACCGGCGCCACTTCCCGGCGGTCGACTGGTCCCTCTCCTACAGCCTGGACGCGCCTCGCCTGGAGGAGTGGTTCGCGCGCGAGGCCGGCCCGGAGTGGCTGCCGCTGCGCGACGAGGCGATGCGCCTGCTCCAGCGGGAGCGGGAGCTGCAGGAGATCGCGCAGCTGGTCGGCATCGAGGCGCTCCAGGACGCCGAGCGCGTGGTGCTCGAGTCGGCCCGGCTGCTGCGGGAGGGGTTCCTCCGGCAGAGCGCGCTGCTCCCCGCCGACGCCTCGTCCCCGCCCGGGAAGACGCTCGCCATGCTCCGCGCCTTCCTCCACTTCCACCGGCGGGCGGCGGAGGCCGTGGCGCGCGGCATCCCGCTGGCCTCCCTGCTGGGCGCCGCCAACGAGGGGCGCCTGCTCCGGCTCGCCGAGGCCACGCCGGCGGACGCCCCGGCGGCTGCCGAGGCCGCCACCGCCGCCCTCGACGCCCTCCTGCTCTCGCTGGAGCCCCCGGCATGACCGACCTCGTCACCCGCCGCCTTCGCACGGCCAGCGCGCTGCGCGGGCCGCTCCTCTTCGTGCGCGGCGCCCGCCGCGCGCGGCTGGGGGAGATCGTCCGCATCCGCTCCGGGGACGAGGAGCGGCGCGGCCAGGTGATCGAGGTCTCGGAGGAGCTCGCCGCCATCCAGGTGCTCGAGGAGACGCGCGGCATCGCCCCCGACCGCACGGAGGTGATCCTCTCCGGCGAGGTGGCCAGCCTGCCGGTGGCCCGCGCCATGCTCGGACGCACCTTCGACGGGACGGGCCGCCCTGCCGACGGCCTCCCGGCGCCGATCCCGGAGGCGCTGCTCCCGGTGAACGGCGCGCCCATGAACGTCACCCGCCGCGCCAAGCCCTCCGAGTTCATCGAGACCGGGATCTCGGCCATCGACGGGATGAACACGCTCGTCCGCGGACAGAAGCTCCCCATCTTCTCGTGCGCCGGCCTGCCGGCGTCGCGGCTGGCGGCCCAGATCGTCCGCAACGCCCGGGTCCGGGGCGGCGATCCGTTCGCGGTGGTCTTCGCGGCCATCGGCGCGCCGTTCCGGGAGTGCCAGGAGTTCCTGGACTCGTTCGCCGACTCGGACGCCCTGCACCGGACGGTGGTGTTCCTGAACCGCGCCGACGACCCGCCCATCGAGCGGCTCCTCACCCCGCGCTGCGCGCTCACCTGCGCCGAGCACCTCGCCTTCACCCACGGGATGCACGTGCTGGTGATCCTCACCGACATGACCGCCTACTGCGAGGCCCTGCGGGAGGTGGCGCTGGCCCGCGACGAGCTTCCGGGGCGGCGCGGCTACCCCGGCTACCTCTACACCGACCTGGCGAGCCTCTTCGAGCGCGCCGGACGGCTCTCCGGCCGGCCCGGATCGGTGACCCAGATCCCGGTGGTGACCATGCCGGACGACGACCTCACCCACCCCGTCCCCGACCTCACCGGCTACATCACCGAGGGTCAAATCGTCCTCTCCCGCGACCTCGATCGCCGCGGGATCTTCCCGCCGGTGGACGTCCTGCCGTCCCTCTCCCGCCTCATGGGGCTGGGCGCCGGCGAGGGGCGCACCCGGGCCGACCACCGCCCGCTGGCCGACCAGATCTATTCCTTCCACGCGCGCGGGGTGGACGTGCGGCGCATGGCGGCCATCGTCGGCATCGCCAACCTGGGAGACGAGGAGCGCCGGTTCCTCGACTTCTCGGATCGCTTCGAGAAGGAGCTCGTGAACCAGGGCGGGGGATTCCGCCCGCTCGAGGAGACGCTGGCCATCGGCTGGCGGCTGCTTTCCAGCTTCCCCGCCGAGGCGCTCACCCGCATCCGGCCCGACCTGGTCGAGCGCCACCGGCCGAAGGAGGCCGGATGAGCCGGACGCCCACCACGAGGATGGGGCTCCTCGAGGCCCGCGCGCGCCTCGCGCTCGCCGGGAAGGGCGCGCGGCTGCTCCGGGGAAAGCGGGAGGTCCTGGCGAGCGAGTTCTTCCGCCTGATGCGGGACGTGGTGGAGGGCCGGGAGCGCCTGGACGCGGCGCTGCTCGACGCGGCGCGCGCCCTCACGGTGGCCCGCGCGCGGGAGGGCCGGGCCGCGCTCGAGTCCCTCGCGGTGGCCGGCGCCCGGGAGGTTCCGGTGGTGGTCACGTTGCGCCGCGTCTGGGGACTGCCCGTCCCGCGGGTCGAGGCGCCCCGCCTCGCCCGGGGCCCTGCCGCCCGCGGCGGCTCGCCCATCGGCGTGTCCCTCTCCGCCTTCGACGCCGCCCGGCGTCACGAGGAGGCGCTCGAGGTGCTGCTCTCCATCGCCTCGCGCGAGCTGCACCTGCGCCGGCTCGGGGAGGAGATCCGGGACACCTCCCGCCGCATCAACGCCCTCGAGCAGTTGCTCGTCCCCCGGCTGTCGCGCGAGGCGGCCCGGGTGGAGGGGACCCTCGACGAGCGCTCCCGGGAGGACGCGGTGCGGCTGAAGCGCTTCCGGCGGCGCCACCCTCGCGACGTCCCGGCAGCGATATCTCGTGATACCGGGCACTTGGGCTCGCCCGGGTCCGCCTGACCCCTCAAATGGGACCGGGCGCGGGCGCTCGCGCCGGGAGCATGATCCGAACGAGGCGCCGTCCTCGCGCGCCATCCTCGGAGGCCGAATGGAAGGTTGGCAGGTCGCACTCCTGGTGCTGGCGGCGGTCTTCGTCGGCGCGCTCTTGCCGCTGCTCGCGCAGCTCTACGGCACGCTGCGCACGCTGCGCTCCGTGATGGACAAGAGCGCCAAGGACATCGAGGCCGCGATGGTGGCGATCCACAACACCTCCCAGCGGCTCGACCGGCTGGGCGCGGCGCTGGAGAAGGACGGCAAGATCAACGAGATCGTCGACGGACTCACCAACGCGGCCCACCTGCGTGAACCAGATGCGCGGCACCATGCAGATCGCCGGAAACGTCTCGGCGGCGGTGGTCCCCGCGGTGATCGCGGCGGTCCGGGCCTGGAAGGGGGAGATGTCCGAGGACCCTTCACGGGCCGCGCCGCCGAGCCGGCGGCGCCGCGAGAGTTCCACACAGCAGAGGAAGGAGGCTTCAGGATGAGCCAGCAAAACGGTGGAGTCGGCGCAGGAACGGTGCTCTTCGCATTCCTTGCGGGCGCGGCGGTCGGAGGCGTGGTCGCGCTCCTCTTCGCGCCCGAGTCGGGGCAGAAGACCCGCCAGAAGCTGCTCGCGATGGGCGAGGACGCCCGGGAGTCGATCGGGCGGGTTCCGCATCGCCGTCCGGGAGGCCGAGAAGGCTGCGGTCGCGACGTTTACCGAGACGATGAAGAAGGGCTAGCCGGCGCGGCGGCGCTGGCGTGGCGGGTCCCGGCCAGGGGCGCATATTTTTCTGCGACCCGGCCGGGGGCCTGCCAGTTCAACCACATAGATTTATTACATTAACCATGCTGGGCCGGGGGCACGGAACCTGCTACTGAGTCCTGTTCCGCCCGAGGGCGGGGAGGAACATGACGAATCCCAGCCACCGCGAGATCCCCTACAACTACACGTCGGCCGACGACCGGCAGGCCGTGTCGTCGCTGCTCGGCAAGGGGGTCTGGAAGAAGCTCGAGGACCTTCGCGAGCGCCGCGTCACCGGGCGCTCGGCGCGCCTCCTCATGCGGGTCTTCGGCGAGGTGCTGGTCCACCGGCGCAATCCCTACCTGCGCCACGAGCTCGTCATCTCCTCCCGCCGGCGGAAGCGCTTCTTCGGCGACGCCGAGACCAACCTCCGGCTCATCCAGGAGGGCGCGGGCCGGGACACCGAGGTCCTCGAGGTCCTGGCCGAGGCGAGGCGCATGCTCGACGGCGTCCGCGAGGAGGTGCGTCGCGCGCCCGACCTGCACGCCCGCCTGCGCCGCGCGCTCGGCGCCGTGGTGGGGCGCGAGAACGTGCTGCTCGATCCGTTCACGCTGGTGGCCCACGCCACCGACGCCACCGACTGGCGGCTCCACCTCCCCCTCGCCGTGGTCACCCCCACCGACGAGTCGCAGGTGGCCCCGCTCCTCGCCACCATCCGCAGCCTGGGGCTCCACGCCATCCCGCGCGGCGCCGGGACCGGCCTGACCGGCGGCGCCATCCCGCTCACGCCCGACTGCGTGATGGTGAACACCGAGAAGCTGAACCGGATCCGGGGCATCTCCACCCGCCCGTTCGTCCTCGACGACGGGCGAACCGTGGAGGGCCACCTGATCGACCTCGAGGCCGGCGTCATCACCGAGGCCGCGATGGAGCACGCCACCCACCACGGGCTGGTCTTCGCGACCGATCCCACCAGCGCCTGGGCCTGCACCATCGGCGGCAACATCGCCGAGAACGCGGGCGGCAAGGACTGCGTGCTGTGGGGCACCTGCATCGACAACCTGGTCTCGTTCCGCATCGCCATGCCCGGCGGCCACGACTGGATCGTGCGCCGCGTGAACCACCAGCTCCGCAAGATCCTCTTCGACGACGTGGTCCGCTTCGAGGTCCGGGACGCGGCGGGCGGCCTGGTCCGCGAGATCTCGCTGCTGGGCAGCGAGATCCGCAAGCGGGGCCTCTGGAAGGACATCACGAACAAGGCGCTGGGCGGGCTGCCCGGCGTGCAGAAGGAGGGCACCGACGGCGTCATCACGTCGGCCGAGTTCATCCTCTACCCCGCCTATCCGCAGACCCGCACCCTGTGCCTGGAGTTCTTCGGCCCCGACTTCGACGAGGCCAGCGAGGTGATCCTGGAGATCGCCCGGGAGATGCCGAACCGGGGCGAGGAGGCCCTGTCGGCGCTCGAGCACTTCGACGATCAGTACGTGAAGGCCATCGGCTACCAGGTGAAGGCCCCGCGCGCCGAGACGCCCAAGGCGGTCATCATCGTCGACGTGGTGGGCCACACCCCCGAGGAGGTGGCGCGCGGGGTGGCCCGGATCCGCTCCATCCTGTCGCCTCACGCCAACACCTTCCTCGCCGAGGCCCGGGACGCGGCCGAGGGCAAGCGCTTCTGGGCCGACCGCAAGAAGCTCGGCGCCATCGCCCGGCGGACGAACGCCTTCAAGATCAACGAGGACGTGGTCCTCCCGCTCACCGCGCTCGCCGAGTTCTCGCTCTTCATCGACGCGATGAACGTGCACGAGGAGCGGCACGGGCAGGAGAACTTCGTCCGGCGCGCCGAGACCTACCTGCGCGGCGTGCCCACGCCGGAGGACGCGCTCTGGGCGCCCAAGCTGGAGGCGGCGCTCGCCGCCTGCACGCGCGCCCGCGAGGCCATCGAGTCGGCCGGCGAGGCCGACGTCCGGTCGCTCGCTGGTGAGCAACCGGCTGCGCCAGGACCTGGGCGCCCTGCTGGGCAGCTACCCCAAGGTGGCCACCACCCTCCAGTCCATCTGGGACGAGGTGCGCGCCCGCCTCATCGTGCTCGCCACCCACATGCACGCCGGCGACGGCAACGTGCACGTGAACATCCCGGTGCTCTCGAACGACCGGCAGATGCTCCGCCGCGCCGACGCCGTGGTCGAGAAGGTCTTCGAGCGGGTCCACGAGCTGGGCGGCGTCGTCTCGGGCGAGCACGGGATCGGCGTCACCAAGCTCAAGTACTGGGACCCGGAGCGGCGCAAGGAGCTCGAGGCCTACCGCAAGGGCGTCGACCCGGACGGGCTGATGAACCCGGGGAAGCTCTCCGACCTGGCGGCCCTCGACCAGATCTACACCCCCAGCTTCAACCTCCTGAAGCTGGAGGCCCGCATCCTCCAGCACGGCCAGCTCGAGGAGCTGGCGAAGCGCATCGCCACCTGCGTCCGCTGCGGGAAGTGCAAGCCCGACTGCTGCGTCTTCTACCCGGCGCGCGGGATGTTCTTCCATCCGCGCAACAAGAACCTGGCCATCGGGGCCCTCATCGAGGCGCTCCTCTACGACGCGCAGCGGGAGCGCTCCGGCTCCTTCGAGCTCCTCCGCTACCTCGAGGAGGTCGCCGACCACTGCACCATCTGTCACAAGTGCCTGAAGCCCTGCCCGGTCGACATCGACACCGGCGAGGTCACGGTCATCGAGCGGGAGATCCTGGCGGCGCGCGGCTTCAAGCGGATGCCGCTCCCCACCCGGCTCACGCTCCGCTACCTCGACACCCGCTCGCGCGTCGGCAACGCCCTCTTCCGCACCGCGCTCGTCCGCATCGGCGGCGCGGTCCAGCGGGCCGGCTACGAGGTGACGCAGCCGCTCCAGAAGCTCGACTCGAGCTCCCGCATCCTGGCCACGCTGCGCTCGCCGGTGACGCCTGCCGACGAGGGCACGCTGCGCGACCTGGTCCCCGAGTGCCGGGGCGACCAGGCGCTCCTGCTCGAGCCGGAGGGAGAGGCGAAGCGCACCGTGTTCTACTTCCCGGGCTGCGGCTCGGAGCGGCTCTTCTCCCGGATCTCGCAGGCCTCCATCCACCTGCTCCTCGAGGCCGGCACCCGCGTGGTCCTCCCGCCGCCCTTCCTGTGCTGCGGCTTCCCGGCCCACGCGAACGCGCTGACCGAGCAGCACGGCCGCACGGTGCTCCGCGACACCATCCTCTTCAGCCAGATCCGGGACATGTTCTCCCACCTCGAGTTCGACGGGGTGGTGGTGAGCTGCGGCACCTGCATGGACGGCCTCACGGGGATGGAGATCGAGAAGATCTTCGGCGCCCCGGTGACGGACGTGGTGGCCTTCGCGCTCGACGCCGGCCTGAAGGTCGAGGGGATGCAGTCGGCGCTCTACCACGCCCCCTGCCACGACTCGCTGCACGCCAACGGCGTCGCCACCGCCCGTCGCGCCGGGTTCGACGCGGTCGAGGTCCCGAACTGCTGCTCCGAGGCCGGGACGCTGGCCCTGTCGCGCCCCGACATCACCGACTCCATGCTCCACCGCAAGGCCGCCTCGGTGAAGGAGGCCATGGAGGGGCGCCCGAATGGCACGCTGATGCTCACCAACTGCCCGTCCTGCGTGCAAGGGCTGGGGCGGAACGCGGCGCTGGGCGTGGTGGCCCGCCACCTGGCGGTCGAGGTGGCTTCGCGCGTCTCTGGCCCCGGCTGGCAGGAGCGCTTCCGCGCCCAGGCGCAGCAGGCCAGGGTCGTGCAGCTGTAGAGCGCATCCCGCGACGGGAGGCGCGTTCAGGCGCGCGGCCGGCCGAGCCAGCCCAGGAGCGCCTCGTTCACCCGCTCCGGGGCCTCGCTCTGGACGAAGTGGCCCGCCTCCCCGAGGAGCACCACCTCGGCCCGGTTCCCCGGGGCGAGGTAGGGCGCCATCCGCTCCGGCGCGATGGTCTCCTGCCCCAGGAAGCGGTCCCTCGCTCCCCAGACGATCAGGGTGGGCGCGGCGATGGGGTGGGCCCGCCCCTCCCGGCGCAGCGAGAGCGGGTGCCCGGAAGATGGCGCGGTAGTAGCCGAGGGCGCCGCGGGCCGCGCCCGGCTCGAGCATGGCCCGCTGGTAGTGGGCCGTCTCCTCGCGCGGCCAGGCCTCGCGCACGTGGGAGCCGCCCCGCAGGGAGCGCCCGACCGCCGCTCCCCCGTCGGCGGGTGAGGAGCCACTCCGGAAGCCAGGGGATCTGGAAGAGGAGCATGTACCAGGAGCGCAGCATCTGGCGGACGTTGCCCCGAAGCTCGTCGGCCATGACGCCAGGGTGCGGGCAGTTCATCACCACCAGCCGCTCCACCACCCGGGCTCCAGCACGGCCGTCGCCCAGGCGACCGCGCCGCCCCAGTCGTGCCCCACCACGACCGCGCGCTCCCGGCCGAGCGCCCGGACCAGGTCCCGCACGTCGCGGGAGAGCGTCCCCAGATCGTACGGACCGTCCTTGCCGGTCCGGCCGTAGCCTCGGAGGTCGGGCGCCACGGCGCGGTACCCCGCCGCGGCCAGCGCGGGGAGCTGGTGGCGCCAGGAACGGGACAGCTCCGGGAACCCGTGCAGCAGCAGCACGAGCGGACCGCCGGGAGGGCCGTCCGCGAGGGCGAAGAAGTCGATGCCGCCGGCCCGGAGCCGGATCTCTTCCATCCCGGTCTTCTAGTAGAGTCCGGCGCCGTGCGCGGATCCGAACGCTCCCCTCGTGCAGGACCCCTGGCGCGCCTCGTCGACGCCCGGCCGGGCGAGGGAGCGACTGCGGCGTGGGCCTTCGGCTCCTTCTTCTCGCTGCTCGCCGGGTACTACGTGCTGCGCTCGCTCCGCGAGGAGATGGGCATCCGCGGCGGGGTGGAGAACCTTCCCTGGAACTTCACGGCGACCTTCGCCCTGATGCTCGTCGCCCTGCCCCTCTACTCGCGGCTGGTCGCCCGCCTGCCGCGGGCCCGGGCCATCCCGCTCGTCTACCGCTTCTTCCTCGTCACCCTGGTCGGGTTCTGGGTCCTCCTGCGCATCGGGGTCGCGCCGGCGGCGGTGGCCCGCGCCTTCTTCGTCTGGGTCAGCGTCTACGGCCTCTTCGTGGTGTCGGTCTTCTGGTCCCTGCTCGTCGACCTGTTCACGTCGGACCAGGGGAAGCGCCTGTTCGGCTTCGTCGCCGCCGGGGGGAGCGCAGGCGCGATCGCGGGCCCCGCCGCGGTCGACCTCGTGGTCGGCCTGATCGGCGTGCCGAACCTGGTCCTCCTCTCGGCCCTCCTGCTCGAGGGCGCCACGCAGGCCATGCGACGGGTCATCGCCTGGTCGCACCGGAGCGGCGCGGCCGAGGCGCGAGCCGCGGAGGGCGGCGCGGGACGAGGGGGGACCGCTGGGCGGGGGCGCCTGGAGCGGGCTGACCCTCGTGTTCCGCGACCGCTACCTCCTCGCCATCGCGGGGCAGATGCTCCTCTTCACCCTGGGCTCGACCTTGCTCTACTACCAGGTCGCCCACCTGGTGGCCGCGTCCGGGCTCGACTCCGCGTCGCGGACGCGCCTCTTCGCGCGCGTGGACCTGGCGGTGAACGTCGCCGCGCTGCTCACCGGCTCGCTGGCCACCGGGCGGCTCGTCGGCTGGGCCGGCCTCGGCGCCGCCCTGGCCTTCGTCCCGGCGCTCACGGCGGCCGGGTTCGCGCTGGTCGCCGGCTGGCCCACCTTCTGGGTCCTGGCCGCCTTTCAGGCGCTGCGCCGCGCCGCCAGCTATTCGGTGGAGAGACCGGCCCGGGAGGTCCTCTACACCGTGGTGACCCGCGAGGAGCGATACAAGTCGAAGGCCTTCATCGACACGGTGGTCTACCGGGCCGGCGATGCGGGCTCGGCCTGGCTGGCCCGCGGGCTCTCGGCCGCCGGCGCCGGGGTCTCGGGCAGCCTGCTCCTGGCGGTGCCGGTGGGGCTGGCGGGCGTGGCGCTCGCCCTGTGGCAGGCCCGCGAGGAGCGGCGCCGCGAGCTTCCCGGGACGGGCCGCGGTCCGGACCGGAGACCGGGAGGCCGGTGACCTTCCCGATGACCCGCCGCCATTTCCTTCAGGTGTCGGCCGGGAGCATGCTGTCCCTGGCGGGCCGGGCCCGGGCCGCCGGAGGAGGTGCCGCGATGGTGGATCGCCCCATTCCGCGAAGCGCCGAGCGGCTCCCCGTCATCGGCCTCGGGACCTGGCAGACCTTCGACGTGGGCACGTCGTCCGGGGAGCGGGCCCCGCTCGCCGAGGTCGTTCGCCTGTTCCTCGCCGGCGGCGGGCGCGTCGTCGACTCCTCGCCGATGTACGGGCGTGCCGAGGGCGTCGCGGGCGACCTGCTCGCCGCGGCCGGTCCGGAGCCGCGCCCGTTCCTGGCCACCAAGGTCTGGACCACCGGCCGCGCCGCCGGCGAGGCGCAGATGCGGGAGTCCCTGAAGCGGCTCCGGACCGACCGCATCGACCTCATGCAGGTGCACAACCTCCTCGACTGGGAGACCCACCTCCCCGTGCTCCGCGCCTGGAAGGAGCAGGGGCGCATCCGCTACCTCGGCGTGACCCACTACGCGCAGTCGGCCTTCCCGCTTGCTCGAGCGGATGCTCGCCACCGAGAAGCTCGACTTCGTCCAGCTCCCCTACTCGATCGGCTCGCGGGAGGCCGAGAAGCGGCTGCTGCCCGCCGCGGCCGACAGCGGCACGGCGGTGCTGGTCATGCGCCCCTTCGAGGAGGGCGCCCTCTTCGCCGCGGTCCGCGGCAAGCCGCTCCCGGCGTGGGCCGGCGAGATCGGCGCGACCTCCTGGGCCCAGTTCTTCCTCAAGTTCGTCGTCTCCCACCCCGCCGTCACGTGCGCCATCCCGGCCACCAGCAAGCCGGACCACCAGAAGGACAACCTCGCCGCCGGCGCGGGCCCCATGCCCGACGAACGGCTGCGCAGGCGGATGGCGGCCGAATTCCGCCACTGAGAGATCCCATGGCCCTCACCCGTCGCGACTTCCTCCAGGCCTCCCTGGCCACGCTCGCCGCGTGCGCCGCTCCCCGCACCGGCGCTCCGGGCGGCTCCTCGCCCGCTGTCGGGCGCTCCGTCGAAGATCCTCATCCTCGGGGGCACGGGCTTCCTGGGGCCCGCCCTGGTCGAGGCGGCGCGCGCGCGGGGCGACGTGGTCACGCTCTTCAACCGCGGGAAGACGAACCCAGGGAAGTTCACCGACGTCGAGCAGCTCCACGGCGATCGCAATGGCCAGCTCGACGCGCTGAAGGGGCGGAAGTGGGACGTGGCCATCGACACGTCCGGGTACGTGCCGCGCCTCGTGAAGATGTCGGCCGAGCTGCTCGCCCCCGCCGTCGACCGCTACGTCTTCGTCTCGTCCATCTCGGTCTACGACGAGTCCATCCCCCCAGGCTCGGACGAGAACGCGAAGCTCGCCGTCCTGTCCGACCCGGCCACCGAGGACGTCCGGGCGAACTACGGCGCGCTCAAGGCCGCCTGCGAGCGGGCCGCCGAGGCGGCCATGCCCGGGCGCGCGCTGGTGGTGCGGCCGGGCCTCATCGTCGGGCCCGGGGACCCGACCGACCGCTTCACCTACTGGCCGGTCCGGCTCTCCCAGGGAGGCGACGTGCTCGCCCCGGGAACCGGCGACGATCCGATCCAGGTCATCGACGTCCGGGACCTCGGAACGTGGATGGTGGAGATGTCCGGCCGGCGGGCCACCGGCACCTTCAACGCCGTGGGGCCGGCGGAGCGCACCTCGATGCGGAGGATGCTCGCCGACTGCCAGGCGGGAACCGGCGCGAAGGCGAACCTGGTCTGGGTGCCCTGGCCCTTCCTCGAGGCGCAGAAGGTCGAGCCCTGGGGGGACATGCCGGTGTGGATCCCGGCCGGAACGGCGGAGAGCGGGATGTCCCAGGTCTCGATCGCCCGGGCCGTGGCGGCAGGCCTTCGGTTCCGCCCGCTGCGGGAGACCGCGAAGGACACGCTCGACTGGTGGAAGACCCTGCCGGCGGACCGGACCGCCAAGCTGCGCGCCGGCCTCAGCCGGGAGCGGGAAGGCCAGGTGCTCGCGGCCTGGGCGGCGGCGCCGAGGTAGTCCCCGTCAGGCCTGGGCGCCCGGGGGTGGCTCGTCGCTCTGCTGGGCCACGAGCCCCGCCTGGTGCAGGCAGAGCCGCCACGCTCCGTCCTCCCGGACGAAGACGTTCGTGGCCGCCAGCACCGGCCCCCCCTGGATGCGCTCCCGGCAGACGACCCAGGCCACGTCGCCCGCGACGTGGGCCGAGGCCGCTCCGCAGGAGATGGCGGGCGTCTCGCCCTCGATGAGCGACCTCCAGCTCTCCATGACGGCGTCGCGCCCGCGCAGGATGTCCCAGCCGGGGTGGACGCAGGCCACGGGCGAGCCCATCGCCCACAGCTGCTCCATGGCGCGCAGGTCGCGGCGGACGAAGGCGCGGTAGAACGCCGAGTTGGCGTCCAGGACGGCGATCTCCTCGGGGGACACGTGGGCCTCCCGCTCAGTCCGCCAGCGCCTGCTTCCAGGCCGGGCGCTCCCGCAGGCGGGAGAGGTAGCCCTCGAGCGCCGGCATGGCGTCGATGAGCCGCATGCCGCGCGCCCAGGCCAGCGTGGCGCCGATCATGACGTCGGCCACGCCGAAGGCGTCGCCCACCAGGTACTTGCGATCGCGGAGGACCGCCTCGAGGACCTCGGCGGACTGGTGGAACCGGACCCGGGCGGCGGTCACCACCGCGTCGTTCCGCTCGGCGTCGGGCTTCTTCGCCTCGGCCGAGAGGACGACGAGCGGCGGCTCGAGCTCGGCCATCGCGAAGAGCACCCACTGGTAGGCGTGCCCCCGCTCGACCGACCCGACCGGCGGCAGGAGCCGCTTCTCCGGGAAGAGGTCCGCCAGGTGAAGGCAGATGGCGCCCGACTCGAAGATGAAGTGGCCGCGATCCTCCAGCACCGGGACGTGCCCGAGCGGGTGGCGCCCCAGGTGCTCCGGCGTCCGCGTCATGCCCTTGCCCGGATCGAGCCGGACGAGGTCGTACGGGATGCCCAGCTCCTCGAGAACCCATCGCGGGCGCGTGGCCCGCGTCTTCGGCACGTAATAGAGCTTCATCCAACCTCCAGCGCGCATCGTACCCGATTGGCCGCGCGGCGCCTCAACCCTCCTCCGAATCGCCGAAGAGGAGGTGGACGAAGCCCCGGTCCTCCGGGCGGGTGAGCAGGTAGACGTGATCCCCCGGCTCGAGGACGGTCGCGCCGCGCGCGGGGAGCAGGTCGTCGGCGCGCAGGATCATGAGCACCGAGGAGCCCGCCGGGAACGGCGGGAGATCGGCGATCGCCGATCCGGCCACCGCCGAGGCGGGGTCGACGTAGAAGACCTCGATGTCGGCGTCGAGCGGGCGGCTCGGCGAGATCTCGATGAGCCCCTGCGGCGGCGGGGGCCGGGCCGTCTGGAGGTCGAGCCGGCTCGCCCCGCGCCGGACGGTGAGCCCGAGGACCGTGATGTTCACGAGCACGATGAAGAAGACCGCGTTCCAGATGGTCTCCGCCCCCGGGGCCCGGGCCAGGACGGGGACCATGGCGAGGATGATGGGGACCGCCCCGCGCAGCCCCACCCACCCCACGTAGAGCCGCTCCGGCCACCGGAACCCGAAGGCGGCCAGCATGGGCACGACGACCAGCGGCCGGGCCACGAGCAGGAAGAAGCCGAGCGCGAGCCCCATGAGGCCGCTGGCGAGCAGGGAGGAGGGCCTTCCCAGGAGCCCCAGCACGAGGAACATCGAGACCTGGAGGAACCAGGCGCCGGCGTCGTGGGCTCGCAGGACCCCGCCCTTGAACGGCAGCGGACCGTTGCCGATGAGGACCGCTGCCAGGTACACCGAGAGGAAGCCGCTCCCGTGGATCAGCTCCGGGATGCCGAAGGCGAGGAGCGCGATGGCCGTGGTCAGCACCGGGTAGAGGCCGCCCACGGGGAGGCGCGTCTTCCCGAGGACCCAGCGGCCGCCGGAGCCGATGGCGAGCCCGGCGATCGCGCCCACCCCGAGCTTGAGCACCACGTCGAGGACCGTGGCCCACCCGAGCGGGCGCCCCGAGACGAGCTGGGAGGTGAGCGCCTCGGTGAGGATGACCGCCATCGGGTCGTTCAGGCCCGACTCGAGCTCCAGCGTCGCCCCCACCCTCCGCTTGAGCTGGATGCCGCTCGTCCGGAGGATGGAGAAGACCGCCGCTGCGTCGGTGGACGAGACCACGGCGCCGAGGAGCAGGGCCTGCTCCCAGGGCAGGCCGAGGAAGTGGGCGAATGCGCCCACCAGCCCGGCGGTGGCGAGGACGCCGGCCGTGGCCAGCACCGCCGCGGGCGCCAGCGCGACCCGGAAGGACGCCGCGGGGGTGTTGAGCCCGCCGTCGAAGAGGATGAGCGCCAGGGCCACGGTCCCGAGGCGCCAGGCGAAGGCGTAGTCCTCGAAGGCGATGCCGAGCCCCTCGCGGCCGGCCAGCATGCCGATGGCCACGAAGAACAGCCCCACCGGCATCCCCAGCCGCCGGGTCGCCCCCGAGAAGAGGACGCTCGCGGCGAGAAGGAGGCCACCGGTGGTGAGCAGGAGCGCGGTGGTGAAGGGCTCGCCGGTGGGCACGCCCCAGAGCCTACCTCCATACGGCGAGGAGCGAGAGCCCTCCGGCCGCCAGGATGGCGACGAAGGACATGAGGACGATGCGTGCGTAGCCCCAGCTCCCGAGGGCGAGCGCCATTCCCCCCTTCACGAGGGTGTTGGTGACGCCGGCGAGCACCACGGCCGTGGCCGCCACCGGCAGCGCCACCTGGTCTCCGGCCAGGTCGGCCATGGAGAGCGCGATGGCGTCCATGTCCGCGGTGCCGGCGAGCAGCGCAGCGCCGTAGACGCCGGCCGAGCCCAGGTAGTGGCTCGCCGCCTTGGAGCCGGCGAGCACCGCGGCGAAGAGGAGCGCGAACTCGAAGGCCGAGGAGAGGCTGACCGGGTTCTTGAGCGGGAGCGGCTCGCCCGTCCGGTGCTGGGTCGAGTGGCGGTAGAGGAACGCGCAGGCCACGAGCCCCACCAGCGCCATGGCGAGCATGGGCACGGCCATGGCCGCCGCGAGCTGGAAGTTCACGAAGGCGACCACGGCGAGCACCCGCACGAACACGATCGACGAGGCGAGCACCACGGCCAGCGCCGCCGGCCGCTCCATGGCCTTGTCCGCCTTGGACCGGGCCGACATGGCGAGGGTGACGGCCGTGGAGGAGACCAGCCCCCCCACGAAGCCGGTGACGGTGAGGCCGCGCTCCGGTCCGAGCAGCCGCGTGGCCGCGTAGCCGACGAAGCTGACGCCGGCCACGAGCAGCATCATCCAGCCGATGACCCGCAGATTGAGGGCCCCGAGCGGACCGAAGTTCCGGTCGGGCAGCCAGGGCACGAGCACCAGCGCGACGATGAGGAACTTGAGCACGCTCACCACGTCCTCGCGGGAGACGCGGCGCATGAGCGGCTGGACGATGGGCTTCGAGGAGAGGAGCGCGGTCACGACCACGGCGGTGGAGAGCACCGTGAAGACCCGTCGCCCCGCCTGCGGGATGAGGTCCTGCGAGCACGGCGATCGCCCCGAGGAGGAAGGTGACGAGGAAGGCGGCCTCGGAGGTGATTCCCCGGTCCGACCCGCGCCGGACCACGTCGACGTAGGAGACGACCAGGAAGACCACCACGGCGGCGAAGGTGGCGACCACCATCGGGGCGCCGAAGTGGCGCCCGAGGAGCGCGGCGAGCGCGCCGGCGAGCGCGACCAGCGGATAGGTCCTCGCCCCGCCCAGGAACGACTCGGTGAACCGATCGGTCGGCGCGGACTGCTCCCGCTCCAGGCCGATGAGCAGGCCCGCGGCGACGGCGAGGCCGAGCGAGAGGAGCGGTTCGTAGGGATCCACGCGTTCTCCGGCGTCGATCCTACACCGGGCTTCCGCGGGGACCGCGAGGACGCCCGGGGCGTGCGACCCGGCCGGGTCGGCTCAGCCGCCGGAGGGCTGCCCCGCGGGAGCCGATATCGGCCTGCCCCGGGAGAGGCGCCAGCGCAGCGAGCGGCGGCGTCACGACGGTGGTGAGCATCACCATGGCCACCACGGCGGCGAACTCCCCGCTGCCCAGCACGGGCACGCCCTGGAGCTTCATGTCGAGCCCCATGCCGGCGAAGATCAGGCCGACCTCCCCGCGCGGGATCATGCCCAGGCCGACCGCCAGCCGGTCCACCCCGCGGTTCACGACGGCGAGCGCGCAGGCCTGCTTGCCGAGGATGGCGGCCACGGTGAGCCCGGCCGCGAGCGCCACCGATCCGCCGGCCAGCTCCGGAAGGTTCACCCGGAGTCCCATGCGAACGAAGAAGATGGGGACGAGCAGGGCGGAGAGCGGCATGAGCAGGTGCTCCAGGCTCTCTCCCTCGGGCAGCAGCTCGCCGAAGGGGACGCCCTCGAGCACGAGCCCGGCCGCGAAGGCCCCGACGATGGGGGCCAGCCCGGCCAGGTGCGCGGCGAGCGCGAGCACGAAGGCGGTGACGAGCGCCGCCGTGAAGACCACGCCGCGCCCGCGCAGCCGGGCCGTCAGCCGGAAGAGGCGCGGGGCGAGCCAGCGGCCGAGCACGAGCGCGCCCACGATGAACCCCACGGCCTTGGCCGTGACGATGGCCGCGGTGACGCCGGTGCTCGCGGGTGCTGCCGCCCAGGAGCCCGACCATCACGGCGAGCACGAGCAGCCCCATCACGTCGTCGATGACCGCGGCACCCGAGGATGATCTGCCCCTCGGAGGTCTTCACCTTCCCCATGTCCTGGAGGACGCGGGCGGTGATGCCGACGCTCGTCGCCGAGAGGGTCGCGCCCAGGAAGACGTGGACGTACGAGCTCGCGTCGGGGAGCAGCCAGACCCCGACGAAGTAGCCGAGGATCATGGGGGCCACCACCCCGACGGTCGCCACCAGGAAGGCGGAGAGGCCGACCTTCATGAGGTCGGCGAGCCGCGTGGAGAGCCCGACCTCGAAGAGCAGCAGGATCACGCCCAGGTCGGCGAGCGCGTCCACGACGTCGTTCGTGGCGATGAAGGAGAGCTGGCCGAACCCGACGAGCGGCAGCGCCCCGATGAGGACGCCGGCGAGCAGCTCGCCCAGGACCGCGGGCTGCCCGAACCGCTCGGCGAGTGCCCCGCCCAGCTTGGCTCCGACCAGCAGGACCACCAGCGCGATGAGGAGATGCTCGACCATGTCCTCCTCCTAATCCCGAAAAGCGAGGGGCGCCGGCGGGCTCGGATCCGCCGGCGCCCCTCTGTCCTCGACGGTTGCTACCGCCCCACAACGGTGGCGACCGTCGCGGCCGTTGCCGTCGCGCCGTAGGCGTGCGGCGTGATGCCTGTGCCCGGGCCGGGATCGGCCGAGTAGCCGTGGACGCCCATCTCGGAGATGTCGAGGCCGTTGACCTCGTCCTCGGCCGTCGACGCGATTGCCCACGACCTTGCCGATGACGAAGAAGGCGAGCGCGGCCACCGGCGCCACCCAGGCGATGTTGGCGACGATGCCGATGAGCGAGGCGATGAACTGGCCCTTGTCGCCGTAGAAGAGGCCGGTGACGCCGTAGGCGACGCCGTTCAGGCCCTGGCCGTAGACGCCGTTCGCGAAGATGCCGGTGGCGAGGATGCCGAAGGCGCCGTTCACGCCGTGGACGGCGATGGCGCCGACCGGATCGTCGATCTTGAGGACTTCGTGTCGATGAAGGTGGCCGCGAGGATGACGAGCACGCCGGCGATGGCGCCGATGAGCATGGCCGCCCAGGAGGAGACGAAGGCGCAGGGCGCGGTGATGGCGACGAGGCCCGCCAGCATGCCGTTCGCGAGCCAGGACGGGTCGGCCTTGCCGTACTTGATCTTCACGTAGAGGTAGGCGGCGAAGGCGCCGGTGGCGCTGGCGAGCATGGTGTTCGTGGCCACGACCGCGAGGCGGGTGTCCATGCCGGAGAGGGTCGAGCCGGCGTTGAAGCCGAACCAGCCGAAGGCCAGGATGAAGGTGCCGATCATGACCTGCGGGATGCTCTGCGGGGCGATGGGGTTGACGCGGCCGTCGGCGCGCGTACTTGCCGATGCGGGGGCCGATCATCTTGGCGAGCACGAAGGCCATCACGCCGCCCGTCATGTGGACCACCGAGCTGCCGGCGAAGTCGACGTGGCCGTGGCCGAGGCCGAAGTTCGTGCCCATGCGCGGAGAGCCAGCCGCCGCCCCAGGCCCAGTTGGCGTAGATCGGGTAGATGAGCGTCGAGATGACGAAGCTGAAGAGCACGAAGCTCGAGATCTTCCAGCGCTCGGCCGCCGCGCCGGTGGGGATGGTGCAGGTGGTGTCCATGAAGACCATCTGGAAGAGGAACGTGGCCGCCACGGCCGGCGTGAACATGGCGAGCGGCAGGCCGAAGCCGCTCATGCCGAAGAGGCCGAAGTCCTTGCCGAAGATGTTGACGATGAACTCCTTCGTCAGCGTGGTCTCGCCGAAGGCGGAGCCGACGCCGCCCATCTGCAGGCCGAAGCCGACGAAGTAGAAGCCGATGATGCCGATGGCGTAGACGAGGAAGTTCATCCCCATCGTGTGCGCGGCGTTCTTGGCGCGGGTGAGGCCCGTCTCCACCAGCGCGAAGCCGGCCTGCATGAACATGACGAGGAAGCCCGCCACCATCGTCCAGACGATGTTGAGGGCGGTCTGCGTGTCGGCGAGGTTCTTCGCGAGCTCGCTGATCGTGGGTTCGACGGCCATCTTGAATCTCCCTGGGATCGAGTTGAACGTCTCTGCCTGCAGCGCACCGAGCCAGCGCCCGCACGCCCGACAGGGGAGCCGTTTGCACCGGGCGTGCCGCGGCGCGCGATCCCGCGCCGGGACCGCGATCAGGGCCGATCGGGAAAGGCGGCTGCCCGGACGTCACGCAGGCGCGGCGCGCGGCTGCACGGATCCCGGGCAGCGGGGGGGCGGGCGGGTCTTCCGGGTGCAGCGCCCGGAGGCAGGGATCTGCTCAGGCCTCGAGCAGCTCGAGGAGGTCCGCGCGGACCGCGTCGCGGGCCACCGTGTCGGGCGCGGCGGCGAGCGCGCGCTCCAGCGTCTCCACGGCCTTCCGGCGGAAGCCCTTCTCCGAGTACAGCGCGGCCAGGCTGCGCAGCGCCGGGAAGAATTCGGGGCGGAGCTCGACCGCCCGCTCGAAGGAGGTCATGGCGCGGAAGTGCTCGCCCTGGGCGCGGAGCGCGCGGGCGAGCTGGTGGTGCGCCTCGGCGGAGAACGGGTCGGCGGCGATGGCCTCGCCGAGGGCCGCCACGGCCGCGTCGAGCCGGCCGGCGAGCAGGAGCTCCTTGCCCCGCCGCAGCATGAGGTCGCCGCCGGAGGGCTTCGCCGGTCCCCGGCTGGCAGTCGCCTCGAGAACCGACTCGATGCGCCGCACCAGGTCGTCGAGGCGGAAGGGCTTCTCGACGTAGTCCTCGGCGCCGTAGGCCTCGCGCGCGTCCTGGGCGAAGCGCCACCCGCGGTAGACCGCGGTCATCATGATCACCGGGACGGTGCGGGTGCGGGGATCGGCGCGGAGCCGCCGGGCCACCTCGAAGCCGTGGATGCGCGGCAGCATGGCGTCGAGCAGCACGAGCGCCGGCGGCCGGGCCGCCACGCGGGCCAGCGCCTCCTCGCCGTCGGGCGCGGTCTCCACCTCGAAGCCGTGCGCGACGAGCGTCCGCTCCGCCAGCATCCGGATCTCGGGCTCGTCGTCGACCACCAGGATCCGCCGCGTCGACTCGCCGATCCCCAGCGGGATGGCCCCCGCTCCCGCGACCACCGGAGTCGACGGACACCGGAACCGAGAGGGTCTCGTCGGGAGCGGGCGTCCCCTCGACCTCGCCCGTCCACCGCGACGACGACCTCGTCCCCTTCGGGGAGGATCCGCTCCGGCCGTGCGGGCCACGGCGATCCCGGCGCCCGGAGCGGCCTCCGCCCCCCGCCAGGCGGGCGCCCCGCGCGCGAGCCCGTCGTAGGCCTCCCGGATGGCCTTCCGGAGCGCGCCCTCCACCGCCACGTACGGCGAGACCTCCATGCCGGTGACGAAGCGGACCTCGGCGACCACCTTGTCGGCGCCGTCGGGAGCGGAGAGCGCCAGGTGGAGCCTGCCCCCCTCGGTGGAGAGCGGGAGGATCCCGTCGGCGAGCGCCACCGCCGGCGGAACGTTCCGGAGCGCCTGCGCGAGGATCTCGGAGTGGGACAGGTCGACGCCGGGCCAGCCGTGGCGCTCGGCGAGGACGCTCACCAGCGCACCCTCCGTCGCCTCGCCGGCGGCGAGCAGCTCGCTGCAGAGCCGCGTGCCGCTCGTCGCGGCCACCGCCTCGGCGCGGACCACCGCCTCCGGCGACACGATCCCCCGCTCGACGAGCAGCTCTCGCGTCGGGCGGCTCACCGGCTACCCCACCGTGTCGGCGTAGGTCATCACGAGGTACATGATCGCCTCGACGTCGCCGGCGTTCCGGTAGGAGTGGGGCGCGTCGGCCTCGAAGACCACGGCGTCCCCGGGGGAGAGCGCGTGGGTCCCCGCGCCGGCCTCGATCTCGACCGTGCCGCGGCTCACCACGAGGTTCTCCACCGTCCCGGGCGGGTGCGCGTCCGCCCGCTCGATGGCGCCCGGGGCCAGGCGCAGCTCGTAGAACTCGACCCGCCGGGGCTCGTCGAAGGGGAAGAGCGCCCGCGACACGAAGCTGCCGTCGGAGGAGGCGAGCCGCTTGGCCTGGTCGGCCCGCAGCACGTGGAAGGAGGCGGTGGGGCGGCTGGTGATGAGGGCGCTGAAGGGGACCTCCAGCGCGGTCCCGATCTTCCACAGGACGTTCACCGTGGGCGCGCTCTGCCCGAGCTCGATCTGCCCCAGCATGGCCCGGGAGACGCCGGAGAGCTTGGAGAGCTTCTCCAGGGAGAGGTTCCTGCGGCTGCGGAGCCGGCGCAGGTTCGCCCCCAGCACCGGGGTGAGGTCGTTGCCGGCGGCGGGGTGGGCCCGCTCGTGGCCGGGGACCCGGGTCCCGCGCGCGCGCGCACGGGGTCGCCGCGTCGTTCCTTGCGTCCTGGGGGGCATGGATCGTTTATCCGTTCCAACGGATGGGTTTGTCAACCGGTCCTCGTTACGATGTGGGGGTGCTCCCCGTCCCCTGGCGCGTCACGTTCGTGACCAACCCCGACGAGTGCAACCTGCGGTGCCCGATGTGCTCCACCCACTCGGACGAGGCCCGGGCGCGCCGCCCTCCTGGGCCGCCGCGGCGCCTCTCGCTCGAGGAAGTGGTGCGGGCGCTCGACTCGCTCTCCCCGCCGCCCCGCGAGGTGGTGCCGTCGACCCGCGGCGAGCCGCTGCTCTGGGACGGCCTGCCCGGGCTCGCCGAGGCCTGCCGGGCGCGGGGGATCGCGCTCAACGTCACCACCAACGGGTCGTTCCCGGGCCGGGGCGCCGAGGGGTGGGCCCGGATCCTCTGCCCGGCCTCCTCGGACGTGAAGGTCTCCTGGGGCGCGGCCACCCCCTGGCTCGACTCGGATCTCATCGGCGGCCGCGACCCCGCCCGTGCGCTCTCCGACCTCCGCACCTTCGTCCGGATCCGGGACGAGATCGCCGCCGCGGGAGGGAACCGGTGCGGCGTCAGCCTGCAGGTGGCCGCGCGCACGGAGAACGTGTCCGAGCTTCCCGGACTGGTCGGGCTGGCCGCCCTCGAGGGGCTCGACCGGGTGAAGGTGAACCACCTCCAGCTCCACTTCCCGTCGCTCGTCGCCTCCTCGCTCCGGGATTCGCCCCGGGCGATCCGGCGGTGGAACGAGGCCGTCCGGATGGCCCACGACGTCGCGGCGACGACGCCTCGCCGGGGAGGCGGCGAGGTGGTGCTCCGCGGCTTCGTCGAGCTTCCGGAGACCGGGGCCATTCCCCGGGGCGACTGCCCGTTCGCCGGCCGGGAGGCCTGGGTCGAGGTCGACGGGAGCTATCTCCCCTGCCCTTCCCCGGCGGCGCGGGCGGGCCAGCTGGGTGACCTGGGATCGCTCGCCCGGACCTCGCTCGCGGTGGCGTGGGCTGCGCCGGCCTGGCGTGCGGTCGGGGACGGCTGGCCAGCGCTCGGCCCTTGCCAGGACTGCGCCTTCCGGGCCCCTGGCGGCGCCTGATCCGGGGCGCGGGGCGCGTCGGATCAGCTGCCGCGCTTCAGCCCGTCGGGCAGCTCGTTCGGCACGACCTCGCCCGGCCTCCGGGGGAAATGCTCCTCCAAGCAGGGCCCCGACCATCCCGATGGCCGCGACGAACCCTTCGGCCGGCGCGTCGCGCCGCATCCCGTCCACCAGCGCCTCGACGGCCCGCTTCCACTCCGCGCTGCCCACGCGCTGGTGGATGCCTCGGTCGCCGATGATCACGGCCCTGTGCTCGCGGAGCGACGCGAAGACCAGCACGCCGGTGCCGTCGCGGGTCTCGTGCAGCCCGTGCTCGAAGAAGGCCTGCTCCGCGCGGGCGTGCACGGCCCGCTCCTGGTGGCGCCGCCCGGCGAGGACGCGCTCCACGAAGGGCAGGCGCCCGGCCAGCCATCCCACCGCACCGCCCAGCAGCTGCAGGGTGAAGAGCTCCGCGACGGTGGGTTCCCAGCGCACGAGCTCGACGAGCCCCGTGACGATGGCCGCGGCGACCACGGCGGCGATCCAGCGCGCCTCGTCGTAGGGCTCGGAGCGGTCCACGACCACCGGGACGATCTGCCCGGTGCTCCGGGACTCGGCGTCCCGCACGGCCGCCTCGATGCGGTCCTGCACGGACTTCGGAAAGTGGCTGCCCTGGGCCATCGCGCGCTCCTACCAGCTCCCCGAGGCACCGCCGCCGCTGAACCCGCCCCCGCCGCCGCTCCAGCCGCCGCCTCCGCCGCCCGAGAACCCGCCCCCGCCGGAGAAGCCGCCCCGAATCCGCCGCCGCCCCAGGGACCGCGCGGGCCGCGCCGGGAGCCGAAGAGCGCCCGCAGGACGACGAACGCGATGACGAGCAGGACGAGCGCCGGAGCGCCCAGCGAGAAGAGGAAGCCGAAGAGCATCCCCAGGATGCCTGCGGGAACGTCGTCCTGGACCTGTCGCCGGGGCGGCTTGGCCATCCCCTCCGGGAGGGCTCCCAGCGCCGCCAGGATCTGCTGGCCGGCGGCGTGCAACCCCTCGCCGTAGCGCCCCTCGCGGAAGGCCGGGACGATGGCGGTGCGGATGATCCGTCCGGACTGGGCGTCGGTGAGGCCGCCCTCGAGGCCGCCACCCACCTCGATGCGGACCTTGCGGTCCTTCACGGCCACGACCACGAGCACGCCGTCGTCCTTGCCCTTGGTCCCGAGCTTCCAGGCCTCCGCCACCCGCATCGAGTAGTCCTCGATGGGATCGCCGTCGAGCGACTTCACGAGCAGGAACTGGAGCTGGGGGCCGGTTCCCGCCGTTCTGCGCGCGCGCGGCCCGGGCCAGGTCGGAGAGCCTCCGCTCCCAGCCCGCGTCGAGCACGCCGGCCTCGTCCACCACCGGCCCGGTCAGGCGCGGGACCGGCGACCTCGGCTGCGGCGGGGGCCGCGAGCGCGAGCAGGACGATGGCGATGGCGGCCGCCGGGCCGCGGTTCACCGGGCGCCCCCTAGAACTTCACCTTGGGCGCCTCGGCAGCGCCGGCGGTGGTCGCGGCGAACTGGGCCTTCGGCGCGTGGTGGTAGAGCAGGCTGTTGGTGAAGCTGGTGGGCGGCACGGTGACCAGGTTGTTGAAGTCCTGGACCGACTGGATGTAGCGGCGCCGCGCGACCGAGATGCGGTTCTCGGTGCCCTCCAGCTGCACCTGGAGGTCGCGGAAGTTCTCGTTGGCCTTCAGGTTGGGATAGGCCTCGGAGACCGCGAGCAGCTTGCCCAGCGCGGCGGTGAGGCCGCTCTGCGCCTGCTCGAACTTCTTCATGTTCTCGGGCGTGAGCTGGTCGACCGTGAGCTTCACCTGCGTGGCCTGGGCGCGCGCCGCCATGACCCCCTCGAGCGTCTCCTTCTCGTGGGTGGCGTAGCCCTTCACCGTCTCGACCAGGTTGGGCACCAGGTCGGCGCGGCGCTGGTACTGGTTCTCGACCTCGGCCCAGGCGCCGGCGACGGCGTTGTTGGCCTGGGGGATCGACTGGACGCCGCAGCCGGCGAGCGCGACGGCGGCGAGTACGGCGAGCGGGACGCGTGCGTGGGTCATTGACGAAGCGTAATGTCGGGGACGTGGATGTACAGCGAAACCGGAGCGCCCCGAAAGGGACGACACGTCGGGACGAGCCCCCGCCGGGCTGGGCGGTCTACTACCGCGTGGTCGCGCGGATCCCGCGCGGGCGCGTGGCGACCTACGGCCAGGTGGCGCTGCTCGCCGGCGCGCCCCGGGCCGCGCGGCAGGTGGGCTACGCGCTCGCCGCGCTGCGCGGGACCCGCCACCGCATCCCGTGGCAGCGCGTCCTGGGCGCCCGGTCGCGCGGCCTGGCCGCCATCTCGATCCTCGACCCGATGGGCTCGGCGGTGCAGCAGGCGCTGCTCGAGCGGGAGGGCGTGGAGGTCGACGCCCGGGGGCGCGTCTCGCTCGAGCGCTTCGGGTGGAGGCCCCGGCGGCGGCCGGCCCGCCGGTAGCCGCTACTCGATGGGGATGGGCCCCACCTTCCAGATCTCGTCGGCGTACTGGCGGATGGTCCGGTCGGACGAGAACGGGCCGGAACGGGCCACGTTCAGGATGGCCATGCGCGTCCAGCGCTCGTAGTCGAGCCAGGCGAGCGACACCCGCTCCTGCGCGGCCACGTAGGCCGCGAAGTCGGCCAGGACCAGGTAGGTGTCGCCCCCGTTCAGCAGGGAGTCGACCACGGGCTGGAAGAGGCGCGGCTCCTCGGGCGAGAAGGTGCCGTTGGAGATGGCGTCGATCACGGCCCGCAGGTCGGGGTTGCTCCGGTACCAGTCCCACGGGTTGTAGCCGGTGCGCTTCAGCTCGCGGACCTCCGGGACGGTGAGCCCGAAGAGGAAGAAGTTCTCCGGGCCGACCGCGTCCCGGATCTCCACGTTGGCGCCGTCGAGCGTGCCGATGGTGAGGGCGCCGTTCATGGCGAACTTCATGTTGCCGGTGCCGGACGCCTCCTTGCCGGCGGTGGAGATCTGCTCGGAGAGGTCGGCGGCCGGGAAGATGCGCTCGGCCAGCGAGACCCGGTAGTTGCGCAGGAAGACCACCTTCATGTGGCTGCGCACGTCGGGGTCGGCGTTCACCACCGACGCCACCGAGTTGACGAGCTTGATGATCCACTTGGCCATCACGTACCCGGGCGCCGCCTTGCCGGCGAAGATCCAGGTCCGGGGCACCGGGCGGAAGGACGGGTCGGCCTTCATGCGCAGGTACTGGTGGACGATGTAGAGGACGTCGAGCAGCTGGCGCTTGTACTCGTGGATCCGCTTCACCTGCACGTCGAAGATGGACGACGGGTCGACCTCGACGCCGTTCTCGCGGAGGATGATCTCGGCGAGCCGCTCCTTGTTCTCCCGCTTGATCTCGCGGAACCGGCGGCGGAAGGCGGCGTCGTCGACGACCAGCTCGAGCCGCTGGAGCTCGGTCGCGTCGGTGATCCAGCCCGGCCCGACCACCTCGTTCAGCGCCGAGGCGAGCTCCGGGTTGGCCTGCAGGATCCAGCGCCGCGGGGTGACGCCGTTGGTCTTGTTGTTGAACTTCTTCGGCCAGAGCTTGTAGAAATCGTGGAAGAGCTCGTTCTGGAGCAGCTCGGTGTGCAGCGCGGCCACCCCGTTCACCGAGTGCGAGCCCACCACCGCCAGGTTGGCCATGCGCACCTGCTTCGGCGTCCCCTCCTCGACGAGCGACATGCGCTCGACGGCGGCCTGGTCGAATCGCGCGTCGCCCCGGACCTTCTCGAGGAAGCGCACGTTCACGTCGTAGATGATCTCCAGGTGGCGCGGCAGCACGCGTCCGAGCAGCTCCACCGGCCACTTCTCGAGCGCCTCGGGGAGCAGGGTGTGGTTCGTGTAGCCGAAGACCGACTGCCCGATGTCCCAGGCCTTCGACCAGGCCATGCCGTGGTCGTCGATGAAGACCCGCAGCAGCTCGGCGATGGCGATGGCCGGGTGGGTGTCGTTCAGCTGGATGGCGACCTTGTCGGCGAAGTTGTCGAAGCTGCGGTGGATCTTGAGGTGGCGGCTGACGATGTCGTGGAGCGAGCAGGCCACGAAGAAGTACTGCTGCTGCAGCCGCAGCTCCTTGCCCATCACGGTGACGTCGTTCGGGTAGAGCACCTTGGAGATGTTCTCCGAGACGTTCTTGTCCTCGACCGCCGCCAGGTAGTCGCCGGCGTTGAAGTCGGCCAGGTCGAACTCCGCCGGGGACCGGGCGCGCCAGAGCCGCAGCGTGTTCACGGTGCGGTTGCGGAAGCCGGCGATGGGGGTGTCGTACGCCATGCCCAGCGTCCGGCGGGTGTCGACCCAGCGGACGATCTCCCGGCCGTCGGGCCCCGCGCCGCGCTCGGTCCGGCCGTAGAAGGACACCGGCACCTGGTTCTCGCTGCGGGCGATCTCCCAGGGGTTCCCGTAGCGCAGCCACTCCTCGGGCCGCTCGACCTGCCAGCCGTCGCGGATCTCCTGGTCGAAGATGCCGTACTCGTAGCGGATGCCGTACCCGTAGGCCGGCAGCGCCAGGGTGGCCATGGAGTCGAGGAAGCAGGCGGCGAGCCGCCCCAGGCCGCCGTTGCCCAGCCCGGCGTCCTTCTCCTGCCCGAGCAGGTCGGTGAGGTCGAGCCCCAGGCTGGAGAGGGCCGCCTTCATGTTGTCGAGCAGGCCCAGGTTGAGGAGGTTGTTCTCGAGCGCCTTGCCCATCAGGAACTCGAGGGAGAGGTAGTAGATCCGCTTCGCGTCGCTCCGGTAGTAGGTCTGCTGGGTCTGGAGCCAGTGGCGCATCATCCGGTCGCGAACCGCGTCGGCGACCGCCTGGTAGCGGTCGAGCGCGGTGGCCGAGTGCTCGTCCTTCCCCAGCGAGAACTGGAGGTGATCCGCGAAGGCGCGGCGCAGCGCGTCCACGTCGGACGCCGTCCGGATGCTGGGAAGGTCGCGGGCCCGCTCCAGCGCCCTCGCTTCCACGCCCTGCCCCTCGAAGCCCTTCTTCCCTGCCATCGGTCTCCTCGACTCCCGGGCGGAGGCCCGGGCGGTCGCGCATGTTACCTCGCCGGAGCGGCGGCCGGGCTATCGACGAAGGGCGAGGGCGAGCTCGCCGTAGAGGACGATGGCGCTGCGCACCGCGGCCTGGAAGTCGGCCAGGTTGAGGCTCTCGTTCTCGGAGTGCGCGTTCGACCGGGGATCCTCGACGCCGATGAGGAGCGCCGGCACCCCGCCGAGCGCCTCCACGAAGGGCTCGACGAAGCCGATCGAGCCCCCGCAGCCGATGGCCAGCGGCTCCCGGCCGTACCCCCGCTCCAGCGCGCGGAACGCCGCGGCGAAGGCGGGGTGGGAGACGTCGGTCTTCCAGGCGGGTCCGTGGCTCTGGACGTGGATCTTCACCTCCATGCCCCAGGGCGCGGCCTTCCGGAGCGCGTCCTCGAGGCGGCGGCCCACGTCGGCCGGGTCCATGTCGGGGACGAGCCGGATGCCCACCCGGGCCCAGGCCATGTCGTTCACGATGTTGCGGGCGTCCTTGCGGTTCGAGGCCTGGATGGCGTTCACCGAGAGCGACGGCTGCCACCAGTTGGCCTCGAGGGGGTGCCCCGAGCCGAGCAGGTGGACGCCGGGGCGCAGGCCGGCCTGGCGGCGGAAGTCCTCGGGCGAGACCGGGAGCAGCTCGATCGAGCGGCGCTCGGCGTCGGAGAGCGGCCGCACCCGGTCGTAGATGCCGGGGATGGCGATGCGGCCGTCGGCCTCCACCAGCGAGGCGATCATCTTGGCCAGCGCCACCACCGGGTCGGGGATGGGGCCGCCCCACATGCCGGAGTGGAGGCTCTGATCGAGGGCCCGGACCTCGACGTCCGCCACCACCAGGCCGCGCAGCGCGATGGTCACCGAGGGCACGCCGGCGTCGACGTTGGAGGTGTCGGTGAGGACCACCGCGTCGGCGGAGAGCCGGTCGCGGAACTTGGCGATGAACTGGGGAAGGTGGTCGGAGCCGACCTCCTCCTCGCCCTCGATCACGACCTTGAGGTTGAGCGGCAGCGCGCCGGCGCCCCGCGTCCAGGCATCGGCGGCGGCGGCGTGGACGAGGATGCCGGCCTTGTCGTCGGCGGCGCCGCGGCCGAAGAGGCGGCCGTCCCGCTCGGTGGGCTCGAACGGAGGGGAGATCCAGAGCTCCTCGTCGCCGGCCGGCTGGACGTCGTGGTGGGCGTAGAGGAGGACGGTGGGCGCCTTCGGGTCGACGACCTGCTCGGCGAAGACGTACGGGTGGGCGCCCGGGACCTCGAGGATCTCGACGCGCGAGAAGCCGCGCCGGCGCATCAGCTCGGCCGTGGCCTCGGCGCTCTTGCGCACCGGCTCCGGCGGGAAGCCGTCGAAGGAGACGCTGGGGATGCGGACCAGCGACTTGAGGTCTTCGAGGTAGGACGGCGCGTGCTGGCGGTAGTGCTCGAGGGCTCGGTCGGTCGGGGAGGACATGGCGCGACGTTCTAACCCGGGAACGCCCTCCGCGCCTCGTCCTTCGGTCACTTCCCGGCGGCGTTCTCCCGGAACTCCTGCCAGGACATCCACCCGGCCTTGGCGAACCCGCCCACCACGTGCACGTCCTCGACGTTCATGTGCCAGAAGAGGAAGTCGCCCAGCTCGGCGAACGACTTGCCCTCCGGATGGACGGCCACGTAGCGGTCGCGGGCCTCGGACATCTCCCCGCCCGGGACCTCGGTGAGCGTGCCGAGGAGCGCGAGCCGGCCCGAGGACTGGGGGTTCCGGGAGCCGGGCTCCTGCACGAAGAGGGACGCCCGGGGGTCGGCCCGGAGGTTCTTCGTGTGCTGGGCCAGCTCCGTGAAGAGGAAGATGGGGCGTCCCACCCCGTCGAGCGCGTAGGCGACGAGCGTGCCCAGCGGCCAGCCCGGCTTGCGCGCCGACAGGGTGGAGAGGACGCCGACCTTCCCGGTGGCGAGCAGCTCGAAGGCACCGGGGGCGAGCTCGGAGGGCGGAGGACCTGGGATCTTCTCGTCGGCCATGCCGTCCTCCTAGTCGACGCCCCCGGGGCGCGCTAGTACCGGTAGGTATCCGGCTTGAACGGCCCCTTCTCCGATACCCCGATGTAGGCGGCCTGCTTGGGGGTGAGCTTGGTGAGCTTCACGCCGATCTGCTCGAGGTGGAGGCGCGCCACCTTCTCGTCCAGGTGCTTGGGCAGCGTGTAGACCTTCTTCTCGTAGCGCTCGCCGCGCTCGGCCAGCTCGATCTGGGCGATGGTCTGGTTCGTGAAGCTGTTCGACATCACGAAGCTGGGGTGACCGGTGGCGCAGCCCAGGTTGAGGAGCCGGCCCTCGGCGAGCACCAGCACCGAGTGGCCGTCCGGGAAGGTCCACTTGTCGAACTGCGGCTTGATGTTGGTCCGGACCACGCCCGGGAACTTCTTCAGGCCGGCCATGTCGATCTCGTTGTCGAAGTGGCCGATGTTCCCGATGATGGCCCCGTCCTTCATCCGCTTCATGTGGTCGACGGTGATGACGTCGACGTTGCCGGTGGTGGTGACGAAGAGGTCGGCGCGGCCGAGGACGTCCTCGGTGCGGAGCACCTGGTACCCCTCCATCGCCGCCTGGAGCGCGCAGATGGGGTCGATCTCGGTGACCACGACGCGGGCGCCCTGCCCCTTCAGCGCCTGGGCGCAGCCCTTGCCCACGTCGCCGTAGCCGCAGACCACGGCCATCTTGCCGGCCAGCATCACGTCGGTGGCCCGGTTGAGCCCGTCGATGAGCGAGTGGCGGCACCCGTAGAGGTTGTCGAACTTCGACTTGGTGACGCTGTCGTTCACGTTGATGGCCGAGAAGAGCAGCGTGCCGGCCTTCTCCATCTCGTACAGCCGGTGGACGCCGGTGGTGGTCTCCTCGGTGACGCCGCGCATGTCGCTTCGCGACCTTCGTCCAGCGCTTCCGGTCCTTCTTCAGCTCCCGGCCGAGCAGCGCGAGGACGACCGCGAACTCCTCCGAGTCGGCGGTGGCGGGCGAGGGCACCTTGCCGGCCGCCTCGAACTCGACCCCCTTGTGGATGAGGAGGGTGGCGTCGCCGCCGTCGTCCACGATCTGGGTCGGCCCCTTGCCGCCGCCGAAGTCGAGCGCGCGCTCGGTGCACTCCCAGTACTCCTCGAGGGTCTCGCCCTTCCAGGCGAAGACCGGGACGCCCCGGGGCGACGCGGCGGAGCCGCCCCGTCCCGCCACGACGGCGGCGGCGGCGTGATCCTGCGTCGAGAAGATGTTGCACGAGGCCCAGCGCACGTTCGCGCCCAGGTCGACGAGCGTCTCGATGAGCACCGCGGTCTGGATGGTCATGTGGAGCGAGCCGGTGATGCGCTGGCCGCGCAGGGGCTTGCGCTTCGCGTACTCGCGGCGCACCGACATGAGCCCCGGCATCTCCTTCTCGGCGAGCTCGATCTCCTTGCGCCCCCAGTCGGCGAGCGAGAGGTCCTTCACGAGGTACTCGAACGGCTTGGCGGCGCGGGGCTTGCGGGCGGTCTTGGCCATGGGTCTTTTCTTCCTTCTTCGGCGGGGGTTGGGGGGTTGGGGGAACGGTCTCAGGGGCGGCGCGCCCGGGCGAGCAGGAGCGCGGGGCCGCGGGCGGCGGCCTCGGGAGGGAGGGGGCGGCAGGCCACGTCGGTCCAGCCCGCGGCGGCGAGCATCTCGGCCACCCGGGCGGGCTCGAAGCCGGGCCACACCTGGCCCGCCCGGCGGCGGAAGTCCTCGTCGTCGTGGAGGACGGCGTCGACGAGCGCGAGGCGGCCACCGGGCCGGACCACCCGCGCCGCCTCGGCGAGGGCCCGGGGCGGGTCGGCCACCCAGCCCAGCGAGAGGACGAGCAGCGCCGCGTCGAAGGAGGCGTCCTCGAGCGGGAGCGCCTCGAGCGCGCCGCGCCGGAGCTCCACGTTGCCGAGACCGGCGGTGCGGCGGCGGGCCGCCCGGAGCATGTCGGCCGACTGGTCCACCCCGACCACCCGGGCCACGTCGGGGGCGATCGCGGCGGCGAGCGAGCCGGTCCCGCAGCCCAGGTCGGCCACCGTCCAGTCCGGAGGGAGGAGGGCGAGCAGCGCCGAGACGCCGAAGCCGGTTCCGTACCACTCGGCCCGGAGGCGGTCCCAGTCGCCGGCGGCCCCGGCGAAGAACGCCTCGGCCCCGCTCCGGCGCTCCCGCAGCCGCCGGTCGAGGCGGAGCTGGTCGTGCTGGAGCGTGGCCCAGCGCTCGCTCTCGTCGCGGGCGAGCTTCCAGAGCCTCCGCGCGGCGGGGTCGACCCCGTCCGACATCCGGTAGATGCGGCTCTGCCCTTCCCGGCGGACCTCGACCCAGCCCTGGGAGGAGAGCACCTTGAGGTGGCGGCTCACCGTCGACTGGGGCTGCTGGAGCACCTCGCACAGCTCGGCCACGCCGAGCTCGTGCCGCTCCAGGACGTGGAGGAGCCGGAGCCGGGTGGGGTCGGCCAGGCCTTCCATCCAGCCGAAGAGCCCGGCGGGTCTCGTGGGAGCGGCTTCCATTCGTATATCCGGATGGACGGATTAACACGGGAACCCCGCCGGGTCAACGAGTCCGTCCCTCTCCGGCGGCCGGGTGTAGGCTCCGGTCCGGACCATGAACCGCCGCCGGACCCTCGCCGCCGTGCTCGCCGTCGCGCTCCTCTGCGCCCTGGGCGTGGGGATCGGGTCCCGGTCGTCCGGCCCGCCTGCGCCGCCTCCGGCAGCCTCCGGCCCCGCGCCGGGCGCCGCCCCTCCCGCTCCCCTCCCCGCCCCTGCCGAGGCCGCATCCGGATCGACGCTCGCTCCCCTGCCCGCGCCCCGGGGCGCGCTCGAGGGCATGGTCCGCTCCACCGGGTCGGGCAGCGCCATCGCCGGCGCGGAGGTCACCTTCTCCCGCGCCGGGGCCGCGGCCTCGGTCCGGTCCGCCGCCGACGGCTCGTTCCGGTTCGAGCCGCCCGAGCCCGGCCGCTGGCAGCTCGCGGCCGCCTCGGCTCCCGGCCACGTCCCCTTCGCGCCCGAGTGGGGATTCAGCCAGGTGGCCTTCGACGCCCGCCCCGGGGAGCGCGTGAGCGGGATCTCGGTGTGGCTGCGCCCGCAGGATCGCCTCGAGGGCCAGGTCCAGGGTCCGGACGGCAAGCCGGTCGAGGGGGCGGAGGTGCGGGTCCTCGGGAGCGCGACCGGCGACCGGGCGCTCCTGCCGTCCGCGGACCGGGCGACGAGCGGCCCGGGAGGCGCGTTCGCCCTGTCCGCAGCCGAGGGAGACGTCCTGGAGGCCCGTCACCCGGAGTTCGCCCCGGGACGGGCCACGATCGACCGCGCGGCGCGCGCGTCCCATCGCGTGGTGGTCCGGCTCGGGAAGGCCGGGGAGGCGCCGGCGCGTGCCTCCGTCACCGGCCGCGTGACGAGCGGCGGGGCGCCGGTCGAGGGCGCGCTGGTGGGCGCGCGCCTCCTGCAGCGCGGAGGCCCCGCCCGGATCGACGAGGCGGTCTCGGCCCAGGCGACCTCCGATCCGGACGGGCGATTCACGCTCCGCGACCTGCAGCCCGGGCGCTACCTGCTCGGCGCCTCCCGCGAGGGCTTCGCGCAGCCGAGGGCGGTGGTGGGCCGGCCCGGCGAGGAGGTCGCCATCGAGCTGACCCACGGCGGGCGCGTCGCCGGCGTGGTGCGCGCAGCCGGGTTCGGGCAGGCCGGTGACGTCCTTCCGCCTCGTCGTGCTGCGCGGGGGGCGCGGATGGAAGATGCCGATCCGGTCCGCCACGGTCCTGGACGCATCGGGGCGCTTCGAGATGGCCGGCCTGCCCCCGGGCCCGGTGGTGCTGGTGGCCTCCTCGCCGGGCCTCACCCCGTCCGAGGAGGTCGAGGTGGCGGTGCCGGAGCATCCGGGCGTGGCCGAGGTGGAGATCCGGATGTCGGAGGGAGGGCGGGTCGCGGGACGGGTCCTCGACCGGGCGAGCGGCGAGCCGATCGCCGGGGCCCGCGTCGTCGCTCGAGGGAGACGCCGGCGGAACGCCATCGGTCCTCGACGCCGGGGCCTCGGCGTTCTCCGGCCCGGACGGAGCGTTCCAGCTGGCGGGGCTCCCCCCGCGCACCGCGTCCCTGCTCGTGTCCGCGGACGGGCACCACGCCCGGATCGTGGGCGGCATCGAGGTCCGGGACGGCGGCGTGGCGGGACCGGTGGAGGTCCGCCTCTCGCCGGTGGCGCAGGGAGAGGACCCGCGCGTGGAGCTGGCCGGCATCGGGACGACGCTGGAGCGGCGAGGCCGCTCGGCGCTGCGCATCTCCGCGGTCCTGCCCGGGAGCGGCGCGGCCGAGGCCGGTCTCGCCCCGGGCGACGAGATCCTCTCGGTGGAGGGGCGCCCGATCTCCGAGGTGGGCCTGGGCGGGGCGGTCGAGCTCATCCGCGGCCCGGAGGACACCCGGGTCCGGCTCGTGGTCCGGCGCGGTGACGCCCCGGGGGCGGAGGTCTGGGTCTGGCGGCGGCTCGTCCGGGGCTGAGCCGGCTCGCGCTACCAGGGCTCGCGGGCCCCGATGAAGCTCTGGGGATACCCCCACTCCGGCGCCGAGACCCGATCCAGCTCGGCGACGTCCTCCGGGGACAGCTTCACCGAAAGTGCAGCCAGGTTCTCGGCCAGCTGCGCCTCGGTGCGCGCCCCGACGATGACGCTCGAGAGCCCGGGGCGGCCGAGCAGCCACGCCAGCGACACCGCGGCCGGCGTCGACCCGATCCGCCTCGCCAGCCCGTCGACCGCCTCGAGGACCCGCCAGCACCGGTCGTTGTCGAACTGCTTCCAGGTGTCCTGCCAGGCGGCGAGCCGCGTCCCGGGGGGCGGGGGCGCGCCCCGGCGGTACTTGCCGGAGAGGAAGCCGCGGGCGAGCGGGCTCCACGCCAGCACGCCCAGGCCGAAGGCGCGGGCCGCCGGCACCAGCTCCCGCTCCCCTTCCCGGGCCGCCAAGCGACCACTGCATCTGGATGGAGGCGTACGGGACCAGGTGGCGCCGGTCGGCGGCCCAGAGGGACTCGACCAGCCGGTAGCCGGCGTAGTTGGAGCAGCCGACGTAGAGCACCTTGCCGGCCCGGACCAGGTCGGTGAGCGCCTCGAGCGTCTCCTCGATGGGCACCGAACGATCCTGCATGTGCACCTGGTAGAGATCGATCCGATCGGTGCGCAGGCGCCGGAGCGACTCGTCGCAGGCCTTGAGGATCGCCTTGCGGGAGAGCCCCTGGTCGTGCGGAGCCACCTGGGCCCCGAGCCCGGAGGTGGGGAACCGGCACTTGGTGGCCAGCACGACCTGGTCCCGCTTGCCCTCCAGCCAGCGCCCGAGCAGCTCCTCCGAGTTTCCCTCGGAGTAGACGTTGGCGGTGTCGACGGTGTCGATGCCGGCGTCGAGCGCCCGGTCGAGGACGCGGCGGGCCTCCGCCTCGGTGGAGGTCACGCCCTTCATGAACCCCTGGGATTCACCCAGCGTCATGGCCCCGAAGGAGAGCAGGCTGACGCGCAGGCCCGACTTGCCGAGCTGACGATGCTCCATGGTGGACTCCGTTCCCGCGCCGCTCCGGCGCCATCGAATCCCTAGCGCGACGCCGGGCGAGGCGCCAGCGCGCACTCCGGACCGTCCGCCCCCGGCGCGCCGGCCGCGGCGGGCGCGCGACCGTAGGGCACCAGGTCCTTCCAGCGCAGGAAGCGCTTCTCCATCCCGTGCCAGGACAGGAACGCCCCGGCGAAGGTGACCGCGCCGGCGATGGCCACGAAGGCCGCGATGCCGGCCAGTCGCCCGCCCAGCCGCAGGGCCAGCGCCGCGGAGGTGATCCCCACCGCCTCCAGCGCCAGGAAGGCCGGGTAGTGGAGGACGTAGAGGCCGTAGCTGTACTTCCCCACCCCGCGGAGCGCGGGCCCGGAGAGCACCCGGGAGAGGGGCGACGCGCCCTCGCCTCCGAGGGCGAGCACCAGGATCGCCGCGAAGCCCGCGGCGAGCGGGCCGAAGGCCCACACCTGGACCGCCGGGTCTCCGCCGAAGAACCCTCCCTGCCCGATCCAGACCGCGGCCACCGCCGCGACGGAGAGCGGCGAGCACCCAGGGCGCGATCCGCCGCACGCGAGGCCACCAGGCCGGCTCGCGCGCCGCGATGGCCACCAGCGCGCCCAGGGCCAGCGCGTCCATCCGCGCCGGAGTCAGGACGTAGGCCGCGGTCGCGTTGAAGGTCGTCCGGTGGATGGCGAACCGGAGCGCGAAGGCGCCCGCCACCAGGCCGACGCAGAGCGCGGCGAGCCGGCGCCGCGGGAGCCACCACACGAGCAGCGGCCACAGGAGGTAGAACTGCTCCTCCACGGCGAGCGACCAGAAGTGGCCGGTCAGCGGGCTGGCGTGGAAGCCTCCCTCCCGCGCGAACAGGACGTTCCCCAGGTAGGTCCAGAGCCAGCCCTGCGTGTCCGTCCTCACGTCGAGGGACGGATGGATCGCCGGAAGGACCAGGAAGAGCACCGCCAGGTAGGCGTAGTAGAGGGGGAAGATGCGGAGCACGCGGCGCAGGTAGAAGGCCCGGAAGTAGCCCTTGCCTCCCCGGGCGTCGAGCAGGATGCCGGTGATGAGGAACCCGGAGAGCACGAAGAAGAGGTCCACCCCCGCCCAGCCGGCGCGGGTGGCGCCCAGCAGGGCCCGCTCGACTGCCGCCCCCCTCGCCGTCGATGTGGGCGAAGTGGAAGACGAGGACGAGCAGGACCGCCACGCCTCGAAGGCCGTCGAGGGCGGGGACGTGGCCGCCCGGCGTGGGTGAGCCGTGGTTCTTCGCGGGGGGCATCGGGGGGCGGGATCCTATTCGATGGCCCCGCCCGCGCAAGCGCGCGCCGCGACTTCCCGGGGCGGCGACTATCGCCCCCGGTGCGCGTGGTCTAGGCTCGAAGGCTTGGAGAACGCGCCGACCTCACGCACGCCGGATCCCGCCGCGGCCCGTGGGCCATCTGGCTCGCATTCGGCCTGGCCTACCTCGCGCTCGCCGAGATCGCCGACGGGCTGACCGACATGTCGAGCCAGTTCTCGACGTTCTGGCCCGCGACCGGTCTCTACGTGGGGGCCCTGCTCCTCTCCGAGCGCCGGCGCTGGACCGGCCTCGTGGTCGTGGCGGCGGCCGCCGACCTCGTCGTGTCCTGGCACGTCGGGCGCAGGCCGCTGCTCGCCGGGGCGTTCGTCCTGGGGGACGCGCTCGAGGCCCTGACCGCGGCGACCTTGATCCAGGCCGTGGTCCTGCGCGCCCGTCCGCGCATGTGGCGCCTGCGCGACCTGCTGGCGGTGATGGCCCTCGGCGCCGTCGTGTCTCCCCTGGTGCCTGCGCTCCTCGGCGGCACGGCGACCCACCTCACCACCGGGTTCCCGCTCTGGCACGCCTCGATCGACTGGTGGGCCGGCGACAGCCTGGGCATCGTGGTGGTCACGCCGCTCCTGCTCGCCTGGGCGTCGCCGGACGGCGCGGGGTGGAGCCCGGTCCGCCGCCGCCCGCTCGAGTTCGCGGCCCTGATCGCCGCCACGCTCGCCGTCAACTGGGTGGTGCTCCGGGACGCGCCGAAGGGCGTGCCTCGTCCAGGAGCACCTCGTCCTTCCCGTCTTCGCCTGGGCGGCGTTGCGGTTCGGGCCCCGCGGCGTCACGGCGTGCAGCGCGATCCTCGCCGTGGGCGCGGCCTGGGCCACGGCGTGGGCCACGGCGCGCTCGGGCAGCCAGGCGCTGGCCCCCGACGACGCCGTGGTCCAGCTCTACCTCGCCCTCTCCATCGTCACGGCCCTCATCCTCGCCGCCGAGGTCGCGGGCCGGGAGCGCAGCGAGCGGAAGCTGAAGCTCGCCCGCTACGCGCTCGACCGGGGCGCGGAGGCCATCGTCGTCGCCAGCCTCGACGGCCGGATCGTCCTCGCCAGCGAGGGCGCCGGGACGCTGCTGGCCCGCCGCTTCTCCGACCTGGTGGGCGCCGAGATCTCGGAGATCGATCCCTCCCTGGCCGCCCGACTGGGACCGGACGGATGGGCGAAGCTGCGGTCGATCGGCACCGCGCGATACGAGACCACCCTCGATGGCGCCGGGGGGCAGCGGACCCCGGCCGAGGTGAACCTCGCGTTCCTCACGCTCGACGGCTCCGACTTCCTGGCCTGGTCGGCCCGGGACCTGTCGGAGCGGAAGAGGGCCGAGGAGGAGCAGCGGCTGGCCGCGGTGGGGACGCTGGCCGCGGGCGTGGCCCACGAGATCAACAACCCCCTCACCTACATCACGTCGAACCTGGCCTTCGTGGAGGAGGCGCTCGGGCAGATGCGCGGCCTCCACCCGGACGTCGAGGAGGCCGTGACGGCCACCGCGGAGGCCGCCGTCGGCGCACGCCGGGTGCGCGACATCGTGCGCGACCTCCGCTTCGTGGCCAGGCCTCCGCACGGCCGGCGGATCGCGGTGGACCCGGTCGCGGAGGTCCGATCCGCCCTGAACCTCGCCCAGGCCGACATCGTCCATCGCGCACGGCTCGACCTGCGCCTCGACCCGTGTCCGCTCGTCCTGGCCGGCCAGGGGCAGATCGGCCAGGTGATGCTCCACCTGCTCGTGAACGCCTCCCAGTCGATCCCGGCCGGTCGCCTCCGCGGACCACTTCGTCCGCGTGGTCTCGGGCACCGACGCGCGGGGGTGGACGGCGATCGAGGTGAGCGACTCCGGCGTCGGCATCCCGGCGGCGGCGCGCCAGCACGTCTTCGAGCCCTTCTTCACCACCCGGCCGACCGGGGGCGGCAGCGGGCTCGGCCTCTCGGTCTGCCACGGCATCGTGACCGGCCTGGGCGGCCAGATCGACCTGCAGAGCCAGGAGGGGCGCGGCACGACCGTGCACGTCCGCTTCCCGCCGGCGGGGGACGATCGCGAGGACCGGCCGGCGTCACCGCCGAGCCAGGAGCTACCAGAATCCGAGCTGTAGCCGGGCGGCGTCGCTCATCTTCTCCGGCGTCCACGGCGGGTCGAAGACGAGGTCCACGTCCACCTCGGCCACTCCCGGGACCTTGGCCACGCGCTCCCGCACGTCGTCGAGGATCATCGGCGCGACTCCGCAGCCGGGCGCGGTCAGGGTCATCCGGATGGTGACCTTGCGGCCCCCTTCCGGACGCTCGGCGTGGAGGAGTTCGTAGACCAGGCCGAGGTCGACGATGCTCGCCGGGATCTCCGGGTCGAAGACCTTCTTCAGCGCGTCCCAGACGCCCTTGCTCGTCGAAGGGCTGGCCGCTGGCGGCCGCGAGCCGCTCCTTCTCCGCCTCCGCCACCTTGCGGGCCCGCTCGGCGAAGGTGGGACCGAGGGCGTCGGCGTCCTCGTTGGCGAGGCGCGCCAGGCCACCCCGGTCGAGCATGACCGTGAAGTGCCCACCCAGCTCCTGCTGCGGCATCACCAGGGCGCCCTCGGCGAGGACGTGCTTCTCCCCGGAGGGCACGAGGGTGACCTCCACGGCGCGTCTCAGGGATACCGGCTCACGGCGCTCCATCGATCACTCCGTCGTCGCCGGCTGCGTCTCGCCGAGAAGGGCCGAGTGCATGGCGTGCCAGGCGAGGCTTGCGCACTTCACGCGGGTGGGAAAATCGGCGACGCCCTTCAGGACGGCGAGCTTGCCCAGCCCGTCGGCCTGCGACCCGTCCCCCTCCACGACCATCTTGTGGAAGCGCTGGAAGAGGTCCTCGGCGTCCTTCGTGGTCTTGCCCTTGAGCGCCGCGCTCATGAGCGAGGCCGACGCCTTGGAGATGGCGCAGCCGTTGCCCTGGAAGGACACGTCGGCGATCCGGTCGCCGTCCAGCTTGAGGAAGATGCGGTAGTGGTCGCCGCAGAGCGGGTTCAGCCCCTCGGCCGTCCCGGTCGCGTCGGCCATGGCGCGGAAGTTCCGCGGGTTCCGGCCGTGGTCCAGGATGACCTCCTGGTAGAGGTCCGACAGGTCGCTCATGGGAACATCTCCCGGACGCGCTGCAGGCCGCGGACCAGCTGGTCGACGTCCTCGCGGGTGTTGTAGAGGGCGAAGGAGGCCCGGACCGTCGCCGGCACGGCGAACCGCTCCATGAGCGGCTGCGCGCAGTGGTGGCCGGCGCGCACGGCAATCCCCTCCCGGTCGACGATGGTCCCGACGTCGTGGGGATGGACGCCCTCCATCACGAAGGAGATCACCGGCGCCTTGCCCGGGCGCGGTTCCGATGATGCGCAGCCCGGGGATCTCCTGCAGCTTCCGGGTGGCGTACTCGAGCAGGTCCCGCTCGTGGGCCTCGATGCCGGCGCCGGTCGAGCCCGTCCAGCCAGTCGATCGCCGCGGCCAGCCCGATTGCACCGGCGGCGTCGGGGGTCCCGGCCTCGAACTTGTACGGGATGGTGTTGAACTTCGTCCCCTCGAAGGAGACCGAGAGGATCATGTCGCCGCCGCCCTGCCACGGCGGCATGGCCTCGAGCAGCCTCGCCTTCCCGTAGAGGACGCCGATGCCGGTCGGGCCGAACATCTTGTGCCCGCTGAAGACGTAGAAGTCGGCGTCGAGATCCCGGACGTCGACCTTGAGGTGGGGCATGGCCTGGGCGCCGTCCACCAGCACCGGAACGCCACGCGCGTGGGCGAGGCGCACGATCTCCTTCACCGGGTTGACCGTTCCCAGCACGTTGGATACGTGGGTCACGGCCACGATGCGGGTGCGCGGCCCGATGAGCCGCTCGAAGTCGGCGAGGTGCACCTCGCCCCGATCGTCGACCGGGACCACCGCGAGCCTCGCCCCCTTCTCGGCGGCGAGCATCTGCCAGGGGACGATGTTGGAGTGGTGCTCCATCCCGGTGACCAGGATCTCGTCGCCCGCGCCGACGTGGGCGCGACCGTAGGTCTGGGCGACCAGGTTCACTCCCTCGGTCGTGCCGCGGGTGAAGATGACCTCGCGCGGCTCCGCGCCGATCCACCGGGCGATCGTCTTGCGGGCGCCCTCGAAGGCCGCCGTGGCCCGCTCGGCGAGGTCGTAGACGCCGCGGTGCACGTTGGAGTTGTCCCGGTCGTAGAACCGGCTCACCGCGTCGATGACCGCCTGCGGCTTCTGCGACGTGGCGCCGCTGTCGAGGAAGGCCAGCCGCTTGCCGTAGGGTCGCTGGGAGAGCACGGGGAACTGCCTCCGGATCGCCTCCACGTCGAAGGCGGCCGGGGCGGCGGCGCGCGCGGGCGTGGCGACGTGGCTCATGCCGCCTCCAGGATCCGGGCGCCGTCCGGGAGCCGGGCGGCCACCAGCCGCCCCACCCGGTCGCGGAGCGCCGGCAGCGCCACCCGGTCCACCATCTCCCGGGCGAAGGCGTAGATGAGCAGCGTGCGGGCGCTGGCGAGCGGCAGCCCCCGGGAGCGGAGGTAGAAGAGCGCGTCCCGGTCCAGCTCTCCGACGGTGCCGCCGTGCCCGGCCTTCACGTCGTCGGTGTAGATCTCGAGCTGCGGCATGGTGTCGACGACCGCGTCGCGGGAGAGGAGGAGGTTCGAGTTGGACTGGTGGGCGTCGGTCTTCGACGCTCCCTCGAGCACCCGGATCCGTCCCGCGAACACCCCGCGCGACTCCCCGTCGAGGATTCCCTTGAAGAGCTCCCGGCTCGTGCAGCGCGGGACCGCGTGCTCGATCACGGAGTGGTTGTCGACCAGCCGCTTCCCGTCGGCCATGTAGAGTCCGGAGACGCGGGTCTCGGCCCCCTCTCCCGCCAGGCGAGCCAGGACGTCGCTGCGGGAGATGGCCCCGCCGAGCGCGCACGAGTGGGTGCTGAGACGCGCGTCCGGGCCCTGGTCGGCGGCCACGGTGGCGAAGTGGTAGGCGCCGGCGGGGTGATCCTGCACCTGGTAGTGGTCGAGGCGGGCGCCCGCGCCCAGCGCGATCTCGGTGACGGCGTTCGTGAGGGCGGGATGGCCGCCCAGCGTCACGTAGGTCTCGACGAGCGTCGCCTCGCTCCCGGGCTCGGACACCACGAGGACGCGCGGATGGCTGCCGGTGGGAGCGTCGCGGGCCACGGTGGCGAAGACGAGCTCGACCGCCCCGGCCTTCGCTCCCGCGGCGACGTGGACGAAGGCGCCGTCGGACAGGAAGGCGGTGTTGAGGGCCGCGAACGGGTGCCCGTCGACGCCGGCGGTCCGCGCCAGCCTGGGCTCGACGAGGCCGGGCGTCACCGCGATGGCGTGCTGGAGGCTGGCCGCGTGGAGCCCGGCCTGGGCGCCGTGGGCGCTCGACAGGTCGGCGCGGAAGCGGCCGTTCACGAACACCAGCCGCGGCCCGAAGGGCGCGCCGGCGGCCCGCTCGATCTCCGCGGCGGTCACCGGGGCGGCCGGGTCGCCGTGCCCGAAGGCGTGGGCCGCGAGCGGCGCCAGCGACGTGAAGCGCCAGTCCTCCTGGCGGGTGGTGGGCAGCCCGAGACGCTCGAAGCCCTCCCGCCCGGCGCGCCGGGGGCCGGACACGAACCCGGGCGCGGGCGGCAGGCCGTCGGTGCCGGCCAGCAGGCTCTTCTCGGCCGGGTTCACGGCGCCACCGGAGCCGGCGCCCCGAAGGCGCCGCGCTTCGCCTCCTCGTCCACCCAGGCGTAGCCCTTCTTCTCGAGCTCGAGCGCGAGCTCGCGCCCGCCGGAGAGGACGATCCGCCCGGCCGCCATCACGTGGATCCGGTCGGGGACGATGTACTCGAGCAGCCGCTGGTAGTGGGTGACGAGGATGGTGGATCGGGACGGGCTGCGCAGGGCCTCGACGCCGCTTCGCCACGACCCGCAGCGCGTCGATGTCCAGGCCGCTGTCGATCTCGTCGAGGATGGAGAGGCGGGGCTCGAGCACCGCCATCTGCAGGACCTCGTTGCGCTTCTTCTCGCCGCCGGAGAAGCCCTCGTTCACGCCCCGGTTCATGAAGGCCGGGTCCATCTCGACCAGCTTCATCTTCTCGCGCGCGAGCCCGAGGAAGTCGACCGCGTCGAGCTCCTCCTCGCCGCGGGCCTTGCGCTGGGCGTTCAGCGCGGTGCGCAGGAAGTACATGTTTCCCACGCCCGGGATCTCGACCGGGTACTGGAAGCCCAGGAACAGGCCGGCCACCGCCCGCGCCTCCGGGGTCATGGCCGAGCAGGTCCTTGCCGTCCAGCGTGGCCGTGCCGCCGGTGACCTCGGCGCGGTCCTTTCCGGCCAGGATGCCCGCGAAGGTGCTCTTGCCCGACCCGTTGGGGCCCATGATGGCGTGCACCTCGCCGGGGTTCACGGCCAGGCTCATCCCCTTCAGGATCTCGCGCTCGTCGATGCGGGCGCGCAGGTCGCGCACCTCCAGCACGGCGGCGGATCCCCTTCGAGCTCTCAATCATCCCACGCTCCCTTCCAGGCTCATGCCGAGGAGCTTCTGCGCCTCCACGGCGAACTCCATGGGCAGCTCCTTCAGGACCTGCCGTGCGAATCCGTTGACGATCATGGAGACCGCGTCCTCCTCCTTGATGCCGCGCTGGCGGCAGTAGAAGAGCTGGTCCTCGCTGATCTTCGAGGTGGTGGCCTCGTGCTCCACCTGGGCGGTGGGGTTGCGGGCCTCGATGTACGGGAAGGTGTGGGCGCCGCAGCGATCGCCGATGAGCAGCGAGTCGCACTGCGAGTGATTGCGGGCCCCCTCCGCGCCCTTGGCGATCTTCACCAGGCCGCGGTAGGTGTTCTGCCCCTGGCCCGCGGAGATGCCCTTCGAGACGATGGTCGACCGGGTGTTCTTCCCGATGTGGATCATCTTGGTGCCGGTGTCGGCCTGCTGCCGGTGGTTGGCGAGCGCGACCGAGTAGAACTCGCCCACCGACTCGTCGCCCTGGAGGATGCAGCTCGGGTACTTCCAGGTGATGGCCGATCCGGTCTCCACCTGCGTCCAGGAGATCTTGGACCGCGTCATCGCCTTCCCGCGCTTGGTGACGAAGTTGTAGATGCCGCCCTTCCCCTCGGCGTCGCCGGGGTACCAGTTCTGCACGGTCGAGTACTTGATCTCGGCCCGGTCGAGCGCGACGAGCTCCACCACGGCGGCGTGCAGCTGGTTCTCGTCGCGCTGCGGGGCGGTGCAGCCCTCCAGGTAGGAGACGTACGCCCCCTCGTCGGCCACGATCAGCGTCCGCTCGAACTGCCCGGTGTCGGCGGCGTTGATGCGGAAGTAGGTGGAGAGCTCCATCGGGCAGCGCACGCCCTTGGGGATGTAGGCGAAGGAGCCGTCGGAGAAGACCGCCGAGTTGAGCGTGGCGAAGTAGTTGTCGGTGTAGGGGACCACCGAGCCGAGGTACTGCTCGATGAGCGCCGGGTGCTCCCGGACCGCGTCGGAGAAGGAGCCGAAGATGACGCCCATGTCGGCCAGCTTCTTCTTGAAGGTGGTCGCCACCGAGACCGAGTCGAAGACCGCGTCGACCGCCACGTTGGAGAGGCGCTTCTGCTCCTCGAGCGGGATGCCCAGCTTGGCGAAGGCCTCGCGGAGCTCCGGGTCGACCTCGTCCATCGAGGCCAGCTTCTTCCTCGGCTTGGGCGCCGAGTAGTAGACGATCTACTGGTAGTCGATGGGGTTGTAGCGGACCTTGGCCCAGGTCGGCTCCTCCATCGTCAGCCAGTGGCGGAAGGCCTTCAGGCGGAAGTCGAGCAGGAACTTCGGCTCGTTCTTCTTCGACGAGATGAGCCGGACGACGTCCTCGTCGAGGCCCTTGCGGATCCGGTCCTCCTCGACGTCGGTGACGAAGCCGTACTTGTACTTCTGCTCGGTCAGCTCGGTCAGTTCACGGTTGGTGTCGGTCACGGGACGACTCCACTCTCTCCCTGCAGGGTCACGAGCGGCGTCGACTGCGGCCGCATGGCCGACAGCGGCACGTCGCGCAGCGCGCGCTCGATGGCCTGGTTGATGGGGGCCCAGCGCCCCCGGGCCGCGCAGAAGGGCTCCATGTCGCAGGCGCCCACCGTGCCGGTGCCGCACTCGGTGAGCCCGATGGGCCCCTCGATGGCGGAGATGATCTCCGCGACCGAGATGTCGTCGGCCCCGCGGGAGAGCCCGTAGCCGCCGTTCCGGCCCCGGTGGGAGATCACCAGGCCGGCGCGCGCCAGCGACTTGAGGAGCTTCGACGCGGTGGGGACCGGGATCCGGGAGCGCCCCGCCAGGTCCTGGGCGGTGTGCATGGAGCCGGGCTCCTCCATCGCCATGTGCGTGAGGAGCACGATTCCGTAGTCGGCGAGCTTGGTCATGCGCATCATCGCTCGATCCACCCTTTTGGGGGCTCATCCCCCCGCGTTCCTGGGGTTGGAGCCTATCTGGACCGAAAAGGTCCCGATAGTGGAAATGTAACCGGCGTCCCGGTTTGCGCACGACAACCTTTCCACCTCAGATTCCGGGTACGTAGCCCCGGAGCAGCGGCGCGTCGAGGGTCTTTCCCTCTCGCTCCACGTAGAGGTGGTCGCCCACGATGGTGAGGGACAGGCGGGCCCGGCGCTCCTCGTTCGCCGCCAGCTCGGAGAGGAAGGCCGGCTCGACGGCGGCGAGCGACACGCGGGAAAGCCGCCCGAGGGCCGCGGCGGTCGCCTCCGAGACGAAGGCCTCCATGCGACGGGGCGAGTCGAAGAGAACCGCGAGCTCGGCTCGCGGGTTCCGGTCGGCTTCCTGCTGGATGCGGACCGGCTCGGGGCGGCCCACCCGCGCCCACAGCCGGACCTCGCCGGTCAGGTCCCGCGCGACGACGTCGGGCTGGTCCGGATCGGAGAGGCCGGGGCCCTGCTCGATCCCCTCCCGCCACAGCCAGCAGTGGGCGAGGACGCGGAGCCAGAGCCGCTCCATCGACTCGGAGGGATGGCGCGCCGCGCGCAGCGACACGCGACGGTTCTCCCCGGCGTCGACGTGGGCGAGCTCGATTTGGAAGTCGTGCAGTGTCGCGGGCAACGCCAAGAGGGGGGGGACCGTAGCACCCTTGGGTCGTAAGCGCTTCACCCACATTGCGCTCCGGTCCGACCTTTGTTCCCCTCTGGGCGCGTGCCAGACTTTTCGGACCCACGCACGCTTCACGGGAGCCCCACATGCGCCTCGCCCCACTCGTCCTGATGGCCTCGCTCGCCGCGCCGCTGGCGGCCCGCGCGACGCCGCAGGAGACGCCCCCGCCGGCCGCGTCTCCGGCTCCCGCGGCGGCATCCGCGACGGCGGTTCCGGCTCCCGCGCCGGCGCCCGCACCGGCCGTCGTCGCCGAGGAGGACTACCCGCAGTTCGGCCTCGCCCTCACCGTGGGTGCACCGGACGGCGCGGTGCTCTCCTTCACCTACTCGCCCTGGTACTGGGTGATGGCCGACGTGGGCTTCGCCTACACGCTCGCCCCGGGCTTCGTGCTCGGCCTCGAGTTCCGCCCCATCGACTTCGTCGTCTCCCCCATCGTCCGCGGAGAGTACGGCTACTACTTCTCCGGCCAGACCGCGGACCAGATCAAGAAGTGGGCGGGCGTGCCCGAGGCCCAGTGGCCGCTCATCGGGAACGCCAGCTACGACTGGTTCTCCGGGCTCATCGGCATCGCCATCGGCAGCCGGCGCGGATTCACCGCCAGCCTCGAGGGCGGCATCGGCTACCTCCAGCTGAACGCCAAGGGGGGCACGGGCTCGGTCGGCAACGTCGTGGTCACCACCAGCGACTGGAAGGCCTCGTCGCTGATGCCGGTGGCCCGCATCTCCTTCCTCTACTTCTTCTGAAAGCCGGGACCGCCATGAAGCGAATCCACCTCCTCGCCGTCGCGGCCCTCGCGCCCTGCCTCCAGGGCTGCAGCACCTTCTACGCCGAGGCCGAGCAGCCGCTCTTCTGCCTCGGCCTGCCCGCGCAGACCATCACGATCCCGGGCGGCGGCGGCGTGGCGCCTCCCGGCGGCTTCAGCGGCACGTACGCCGGGTCCATCGACGTGGGGATCTCGAACGTGCTCCCCGACTTCATCCTCGGCGGACCGTCCCGCGACCGGGTCCTGCACTTCCTCAGCTTCGACGCCTCGGTCTCGGGCGGCCCGGGCACGAACATGGACTTCCTCTCGAACCTCGAGGTCCAGGCGCAGGGTCCCGCCGGCTCCACGTCGGTGCCGCTGGCGCACTACGACCGGGGCTCGCAGACCGGCGTCACCCACATCTCCCTGGACTCCGACAACCCGGGCGCGAACCTCTCCGACCTCCTCGCCAACGGCGGACTGAGCCTCCAGGTATCCGGATCCGTCTCCGTGCCGGCCGGCCAGGCGGTCCCGGCCACCTGGAACGCGCAGTTCACCTCCTGCTTCTCCGCGAAGATCCACAAGACCCTGCAGCAGATGATTGACGGCGGGTAGGACCCGGGAAAAGAGAAGGGCGGCCCGGTTCCCCGGACCGCCCCTCGAGAGCTGCGGCGACGGCGCGACTACTTCGCGACCTTCGCCTCCTCGATGATGACGGGGTACGCGTACCCGGCCCCGAAGTCCTTGTCGAGCCGCACCACGCCGGTGACGACCACCACGTCGCCCACGGCAGCCGTGCCGTCGGTCGTGATGGTGATGTCGTTGTCGGCCTTCTCCTGGGTGCCGCTGCCGTCGCGGAGGTGGAGCCAGTTCTTGCCCATGATCCCGCTGTTGGCCTTCACGACCTTGCCGCGGACCGTGACCTTCTTCTCCTTCAGCTGGGCCTTCTGGCCGTAGATCTCGGAGACGGTCTTGGCGTTCGGCGCCGGTGGCCTTGGGAACCTTCACGTCACCCACGTCGACCGGGCCGGCGGCCGCGGCGGCGTGCTGGGCGGCCATGCCCGGGGGAGGCGCGCCGGGAGGGGCTCCCGCGCCGGGGGGCATCCCGCCCGCCGGAGGCATGCCGGCCGGCGCCGCGGCGGCCGCGCCGCCCTGGCCGGCGAGCGTGCCGAAGATGATCTTGTCGAACTTGCGGTTCAGGGTCTTCGACTCGAAGCCGTCCATCGCCATCGGATTCTCGATGACGACCTCGGTCCCGATCGCGACCGGGGTCTGCGGGACGGCGGCCCAGATCTCGCCGGCCGGGCCGGAGAGCTTCAGGTAGCTGTAGGGAGCGGCGTCGATCTTCTCGACGACCTTGCCGCGAACGACCGTGGCGCCAGCGGCGGCGGGCGCTGCAGCAGCGGCGCCGGGGGCGGGTGCCGCGGCAGGCGCATCCGGCTTCTTGCAAGCCGTGACGGCCAGCGCGAACAGAACGACGAGAACGAGACGCATGTAGAAAACCTCCAGGAAAATTGGGCCTCAGGAAGGGGGCCGTAGGATAACCAACGAGGGGGCAAAGTAAATCCCCAATTGCCGACGATCACCCGCGCAGGCGCCAGCCGCTCCTCAGCACCGCGTAGGCGACCGCCGCCGCCAGGGCCGCGAGGACGCCCGCCACCAGGAAACCGGCCTCCGGGGCGGCATCCGAGCGTCCCAGGACCGTCCAGCGCAACGACTCGACGAGGTAGTAGATGGGGTTCGCCCGGGTGAGCCAGCGCAAGGCCGGGGGCGCCATCGACGCGGAGTAGAAGACCCCGCCCAGGAAGGTGAGCGGCGTCACCACGAAGGTGGGGAGGAAGTTCACCTGCTCGAAGCTGGCCGCCCAGGTGGCCGTCAGGAAGCCCAGGGCGGCGAAGCCGGAGGCCACCCCGACGAGGAGCAGGGCGGCGAGCAGCGGGTGGGCGAGCCCGAAGCCGGTGAAGAGCGCCCCCACCAGCCACATGATGCCGCCCACGATGAGCCCGCGCGCCACGGCGGCGGCCACGAACGCGCCCAGGATCTCCCCGTACGACAGCGGGGACACGAGCAGGTCGACCACGGTTCCCTGGAGCTTCATCACGAACAGGGAGGAGGCCGTGTTGAGGTAGGCGTTCGTGATCACGCCCAGCATCACCAGCCCGGGAAGGATGAAGCGCGCGTAGGGAACGCCGTCCACTTCCTGCAGCCTGCTCCCCAGCGACCATCCGAAGACCAGGAAGTAGAGGGTGGTGGTGATGAGCGGGGAGAGCAGCGTCTGTCCCGGCACCCGCAGGAAGCGCCGCAGCTCCTTCGCGAAGAGGGTCCGGACCCCGAGGCCGTTCACGGGTCCCCTCCCCGCTCGCCCGCGCCGAGCACCGACACGAAGACGTCCTCGAGTGTGGCTCGCCTCGTCTCGACGTCCCCGACCGGAAGCCGCGCCTCGGCGACGGCCTCGAGCACCGGCCCGAACGAGCCGCCCGGCGGGACCTCCACGGCGAGGACGCGTCCCTCCGCCTCGAGCCTTGCGCCCAGCGCGGCGAGGGACTCCGGAAGCCGGGCGAGCGCCGCGGTCAGCGTCACGTGGAGCGTCTTGCCCGCCTGGCGCTCGAGGAGCCGGTCCTTCTGCTCGACGAGCAGGATGCGACCCCGGTCGATGACGGCCACCCGGTCGGCCAGCTCCTCGGCCTCCTCCAGGTAGTGGGTGGTCAGCACGATGGTGGTGCCGCGCGCCTGCAGCCGCCGCACGTACGCCCAGAGCGCCTGGCGCAGCTTCACGTCCACGCCGGCGGTGGGCTCGTCGAGGAAGAGGATGCGCGGCTCGTGGACGAGCGCCTTTCCGATGAGGAGCCGGCGCTTCATCCCCCCCGAGAGCGACCGGGTGTTGGCGTGCCGCTTCGACCCCAGCTCGAGGGCGGCGAGGATCTCCTCCAGCCGCTCGTCCGGAAGCCGGACCCCGAAGTAGCCGGCCTGGATCCGCAGGGTCTCCTCGACCGTGAAGAAGGGGTCGAAGTTGATCTCCTGGGGAACGAGCCCGATTGCACGGCGCGTGAACCGGTAGTCGGTCACCACGTCCCGCCCCAGCACCTCCGCCTTCCCGGCGGTGGCGCGGACCAGGCCGGAGACGATGCTGATGAGGGTGGTCTTGCCGGCGCCGTTCGGGCCGAGCAGCGCCAGGATCTCGCCCGGCATCACGTCGAGGTCCACCCGGTCGAGCGCCAGGAAGTCGCCGTAGCGCTTGGTGAGGTTTCGCAGTCGGACGACCGGCTCGGGCACGGGGCGCAGTCTAGCCGGTCTGGTAAGGTTGGGGCGTGGGTCGAAGAGCCATCGGCGTGGAGGAGTCCGGGCGGTGGGTCTTCAACCGGCTCGCCAGCGACTACCGCGCGCGTCCCGGCTACCCGGGCTCCCTGGTCGACCGGCTGGCAGCGCTGGCGGGCGAGCCGGGGCAGGTCGTCGACCTGGGCGCGGGCACCGGCCTCCTCGCCCTTCCCCTGGCCCGGCGGGGGCTGCCGGTCGCGGCGGTGGAGCCGGCCGAGGCCATGCTGTCCATCCTCCGCGAGGCGACCTCCGACCTCCCGGTCACCTGCGTCCACGCCGCCGCCGAGCGCTCCGGGCTGCCCGGCGCCCGCGCGACCCTGGTGGTCGTCGCCGACGCGATCCAGTGGGTCGAGCCGGAGGCGGCCGGCCGGGAGGCGGCGCGCCTGCTCTCGGCGGGCGGGGCCGTCGCGGTGGTCGAGCCGCGCCTCGGCGGCTCGCCCTTCTCCGACGGGATGGCGGAGCTGCTCGCACGCGCCAACCCGCGCGCCCGTCCGCGACCACCGGCCCGGCTCGCCCAGTTCCTCGACGCCGCCGGCGCGCGGGATCGCGCGGAGGAGCTCCACGTCCACGCGGAGGTGCTCGACCCGGACCGCCTGGAGGCGGTGCTTCGCTCGATCTCCCTCGTCGGGCCGGCCCTCGGACCGGAGTCGCTCGGCCTGCTCCTCGCCGAGGCCCGAGACCTGGCCTTGCGCTGCGGCGGCGCCACCTGGACCCGGGAAGTCCGCCTCACCTGGGGCCGGCGTCCCTGAGCACCGCCGATTCCTCCCTCCACCTGTCCAGCGCCTCCCGGGCCGCGGCGCGCGCCTGCGCCAGGTGCGCGCGGATCGGCTCGTCGAGGCGGCGGTCGAGGAAGGCGTGGGCGCTCCATACCTCGGCGGGCTCGAAGCCCCGCGCGAGCTTGTGCTCCCCGCCGGCCCCGCCCTCGAAGACCTGCCGGCCGAGGCGGATGCACTCCTCGATGGAGTGGTAGAGCGCGACGTTGAAGTGGAGGAAGGGGTGCTCCTCGGCCGCGCCCCAGTAGCGGCCGTAGAGCCGCTCGGTCGACGCGACGTTGAAGGCCATGCCCACCAGCCGGCCGTCCTTCCTCGCCTCGACCACCTCGAGAGAGCCGGGCATCGAGCGGAGCACCCGCTCGTAGAAGGAGCGGTCGAGGAACCTCATGCCCCATTCCATCCGGGACACCGAGCGGCCGTGGAGCCGGGCCACCTCGAGCGCCCATCGGGTCGGGGCCTCCCCCAGCTCGTCGCCGCGGACCGTCCGGATGGCGATCCCCTGCCGCGCGGGAGCGGCCCGCTCCCGCCGGATGGCGTTCCTGCGCTTGGCGCTGAACCGGGCGAGGAAGTCGTCGAACGAGGCGTAGCCGGCGTTCCGCCAGTGGTACTGGAAGTCGACCCGGAGCGCGAGGCCGGCAGCCTCCAGCTCGAGGGCGTCCTCCGCGGGGAGGTGGAGCACGTGGATGGATCGGATCCCCTCGGCCCCGCAGAGGTCCCGCAGGGCCCGGACCGCCGCCCGGGCCACCTCGAGCCGGTCCTCCCCGGGCGCCACGAGCAGCCTCCGGCCCGTTGCCGGGGTGAAGGGCACCCCCACGACGAGCTTCGGAAAGTAGGGAATCCCGGCCCGATCGGCGGCGGCGGCCCATTGCCAGTCCCGGCCGAAGTCCCCATCCGAGTCTCTCTTCACCCAGCCCGGCATGGCCGCGACCAGCCGCCCGGCCCTCCGGAGGAGAAGGTGGCGACCGGACCATCCCCTCGACGGCGACGCCGCCCCGGACTGCTCGAGCGCGTCGAGCCAGGCGTGACACAGGAAGGGGGTGGCCCTGGCGGGCTCATGGGCCCACAGGCGATCCCATTCCGCAGCCGGGACGTCGGACAGGGATGCGCGGACATGGGTCTCGAGGGCGGGCAAGGGGAGTGGTCATACCCTTCCGGCCCCGCCCCGCAACGGAGTGCCAGATGGAGCGCACCAAGAGGGAACCTTTACGCCGCCTCCGGGGCCTGCTACTCGGCATGAATGCGCGTTTTCCGGCTGTTCTGCCTGGCGTTGGCTCTCACGGCGGTTCCCCGTGCGGGGCAGGCGTGGATCTACCCCGAGCACCGCAACATCGCCGACGCCGCCTTCCGCAAGCTCCCGCCCGACGAGCAGGCGCGACTCACCGCGCTCTGGGAGGAGGCGCGGATCGGCCGGGAGAGCCGCCTCTGCCCGAAGCCCGCCGAAGGGGACCAGGGAACCGAACCGAAGTGCATCGACTTCGCCGCCTTTCCCGCCATGTCCGGCGACCACGCCTGCAGCCCGCGGGAGGTCTTCGAGAAGGTGCTCCCGGGCAACTGGATCCTCGACGTGGCGAGCGTCGCGGCGAAGACGCAGGTCAACCTCGACAAGGCGAAGAACCGGGACCAGTCGCTGAACGCGATCGCCACCTCCAACCTCGAGCTCCAGGCCGCCGACCCCCAGTACGTGAGCCGGGCCGGCGCCAACAACGCCCACTTCCTCCTGCCGCGGACCGGAAACGACCCGAACGTCTACGCCGTCAACGCCGTGAAGGAGGGGGCGCCGCTCAACGCCGTCGGCCTGTACCTCCAGTACCACATGGCCGCGCTCGAGCTGGCGCAGCGCTACGCCGTGAGCCCGCCGCCCCCGGCCGAGCGGCCCGCCGCGGCGCTGCGCATCCTGGTGACCGAGGGCTACGCGCTCCACTGGCTCGAGGATTCCTACGCCGCCGGGCACGTGGTGGGCACCTGGGGGAGCGACGCCTGGCGCAAGGGCACGCACGACTACTACAACGAGTTCGGCTTCGACGGCGTGACCTGGGGCGGCGAGCCCTCCATCCTCTTCGGCGACTCCTTCATGCGCGACGCGGACCTGTCGCGGGCGTCGGACGCGGTGAAGCGCAGCCTGGAGCAGCTCGACGCCGCGCTGCGGCCCGGCGACGAGCTCGGCCGCCTCGCCATGGACTTCGGCCTGCCGGCGGTGAAGATCTTCGCGTTCGACTCCTGCCTCGAGGAGAAGCAGCCCAGCGTGGCGCGGGCGGACGGGATCGCGAAGTACTTCACGCCGACGCTCCGCGCGCTGCCCGTCCCGGGCCGCGGCGAGGGCGACGTCCACCTCCCCCGCTTCCGCGAGGAGCTCGGGCCCTTCATCGGCGCGTTCGCCTCGATCACCGGGAACCTGGGCTGGGGCGGCGTCGGCACCGAGACCGCGCAGTTCTTCGGATCGCTCTCGGCAGGCGTGCGCCTCGGCTTCGGGGCGGAGAGCCTCACCGGGTCGGTCGGCACCGGCCTCGCCTTCATCGACGCCGGCATCACCATGCAGTCGGCCCAGACCGACTCGTGCAGCGGAGGCGACATCTGCTCCATCGCCGGCACGAGCGCCTTCTTCCCCCGCATCCCCGCCCGCACCGGCCTGCGCCTCGACCTGCGGTTGCCCTTCTGGCTGATCCCCGGCGACGTCCTCATCCTCGGGCCGATCCTCGCGCTGGCGTCGCCGGCCGCCCTCAGCTCGGTGGGCGTCGCCGCGGCGAGCGGTGGCCTCATCCCCTACGAGCGCAGCTTCGGGATCGGCGTGGGCTGGCTCCAGGTCGTCCTCGGCCGCGAGGTCGACGCCGTGCTCTACGGATTCCTCTCCGACGTGGTGATCCTCACCCCCATCGGCCCGCCGCCCGACCCGACCTCCGACTTCGGCGCGGCCAAGCTCCGGTCGATCGCGCTGTCCTTCCCGGTGCTCGAGTGGACGCCCTTCCGCACCTTCGCGACCCAGCTCGTCTTCGCGGCGATGGTGCAGCTCGGCTTCGGGGTGGAGATCCCGCTCACCACGCCGATCGTCTTCCCCACCGGCTACGGCAACGCGTCGCTTGTCCCCGTCGTGGAACGTCTTCCTCCGCGGCCAGTTCGACGGGCGCTACTTCTTCGGATCCCGCGACGACCTGGTGGCGCCGCGATGACCGGCCCGTTCACCCGGCGGTTCGTGGTGCGCTGGTCGGACGTGGACGGCAACGGCCACCTCCGCAACACCGCCTTCTCCGAGTACGCGAACGACACGCGCATCGGGCTGCTCGCCTCCTTCGGCTACGGGTGGAGCAAGTTCCAGTCGCTCCACCTCGGGCCGGTCCTCTTCCGCGAGGAGGTCGAGTACCGGCGCGAGGCGGCCATGGGCGACGAGGTCCTCGTGGACGCGACGCTCGCCGGGTGCGCCCCCGACGCGTCGCGGTGGTCGATCCGGCACCGGCTCTGGAAGGCGGACGGGACCGAGATGGCGGCGGTGACCGTGACGGGCGCCTGGATCGACCTGGAGCAGCGCCGGATCGTCCCTCCGCCGCGCGACCTCGCCGAGGCCTTCCAGGCGATGGCGCACAGCGAACCGTTCGCGGACCTCCCGGCGATCCGGCGAAGGTGAGTCGCCCTGCGCGACCTACCGGTCCAGCGACACGGCCGGACGCGAGAGCCCCGGGTCGAGCGCGCTGGGCGTGACGCCCAGGTACCTGAGCATCCGGTACTGGTGCTGCCGGAGCCCGCGCACCGAGATGTGGGCCCGCGTCGCCGCCAGCACGTCGGCCAGCATGGCCACCGCACGATCGTGGAACTCGCGGACGCGCGACAGGTCGACGTAGACCTCCGCCCCTCCGGGCAGGTCCGCGATGCGCTTCTGGATGATCTGGACCGAATCGATGTCGAACGCCCCGTCCATCCGGATGACGAGACACCCCGACTGTGCTGGCTGCATGATGCGACTCCGATTTGCTGGAAACGGCGTCCCCGCGATCACCGTTCTGCTGATAGTACGGCCGATTCCGGGAGCGCACAACGTGACGGCGTGACGATTTCGTGGCCCGCTCGGGTTCCCTCAATCGTCCTTTTTGTAGGTTCCGACGAGCTCGGCCCGGGCGACCACGTGCCCTTCCATGGCCGCGAGCAGCCCCGCCTTGTCGACCGCTCCCAGGTCGCCGAGGAGGGCGTCGAGCGCATAGAGCTTGAAGAAATACCGGTGCCGTCCGATGGGCGGGCACGGGCCGCCGTAGCCGACCCGCTTCCAGTCGTTCAAGCCCTGCCGTGTGCCGCGAGGTAGGCCCGCGACCGACACGCCCGCCGGAAGTCCGGAGGTGTCGGCCGGAAGATCGTAGAGAACCCAGTGCACGTAGGTCCGCTTTGGCGCCGCCGGGTCGGGAGCGTCGGGGTCGTCGACGACGAGGGCCAGGGTGCGGGCGGTCGCGGGGACGCCGGAGAACTCGAGCTGGGGGGAGAGATCCTGCCCCTGGCAGGTGTGGATGCGCGGGATCTCTCCGCGATCGGGGAACGCAGCGGATCGGATGGCGAGCGGCATGGAGCGATCATAGCTACATCCTGGCTCGGCATGGGGACCCCCACGGAGAAACGGTCGCTCCTCCCGCACGAGCACGGCGCGTATGGCCAGATCGCCATGCCGCTCGTGTGCGCCCTCTCGCTCGGGCGGCCCGGGGCGGCCGCCTGGCTGCTCGCGGCCGGCGCGTTCGCTGGCTTCCTCTCCTACGAGGCGGTGCTCGTCGCCGTGGGGCGGAGGGGCCGGCGCGCCCAGCAGGAGCACGGCGGGCGTGCCGGACGCCTGGCCGCCGGGATCCTGGGGCTCGCCGTCCTGCTGGCGGGCGCTGGGTTTGCGCTGGCGTCCCCGCCCGCGCGCTGGGCGTCCGCCGTGCCGCCCCTCCTCGCGGCGGGCATCGCGCTCCTCGTCCGGCTGGGGGTGGAGCGGACGGTCGCCGGCGAGGTCGCCGTGGCGGTCGCCCTGTCCTCGGCGGGCCTGCCGGTCGCGGTGGCGGCCGGAGCGCGACCGGGCGCGGCCGGCGCGGCGTGGCTCGCCTGGAGCCTCGGGTTCGCCGCTGCGACCCTCGCGGTCGAGACGGTGCTGGCCCGCGCCCGCGCGCCGGACCGGGATCCTGGCCCCAGGGCGGCGGCGCAGGTGGTGGGGCTCCAGGCCGTCGCCGTGGCCCTCGCGCTCGCCCGCCTCGTCCCCGCCGCGGTGCCGGCCGCGGTCGCGCCCATGGCGCTCACGTCACTCGCAGTGATCGGGCTCCGCATCCCGGCCCGGCGGCTCAAGCAGGTCGGCTGGCTGGCGGTCGCCGGGAGCGCCGCCACCCTCGCCCTCCTCGTCGTCCTGCTCCGCTGACGAACGGCGCGCCGTTTTTGGCCGCCGGCCCGGCGCGCTGCTAGATTGACCCCGGTGCGGATCCTCCTCTCCAACGACGACGGCGTCGACGCGCGCGGCCTGGCCACGCTGGCCGCCGCCTTTCCGGACGACGAGGTCTGGATCGTCGCGCCCGACCGGGAGCAGTCGGCCTCCAGCCACGCCATCTCGCTGCACCGGCCGCTCCGGCTCGTGGAGGTCGGGCCCCGACGCTACTCCGTCGACGGCACGCCCACCGACGCGGTGTACATGGGGATCAACCACGTGCTGCGGGGACGCCGCCCGGACATCGTCCTCTCCGGCGTCAACCACGGGCCCAACCTGGGCAACGACGTCCTCTACTCGGGCACCGTGGCCGCGGCCATGGAGGGGGCGCTGCTCGGGGTGAACTCGATCGCGGTCTCGCTGGCTGCGCGCCCGCCGCAGGACTTCACGGACGCGGCCGCCTTCGCGGCCGGGCTCGCGCGCCGCGTCGTCGCCGATCCGCCCCCCGTCCCGACGCTCTTCAACGTGAACGTGCCGGCCGGCCCGGTGCTCGGCTATCGCTTCACCCGGCTCGGGGACCGGACCTACGGCGCCGACGTGATCGAGAAGGTCGACCCCCGTGGGAAGCGCTACTTCTGGATCGGCGGGGACGCCAGCCACCGCGACGTTCCCCGGTCCGACTGCAACACCGTCTTCGACGAGGGGCTCGTGGCCATCACCCCCCTCCAGCTCGACCTCACCCACGAGACGCTCCTGGAGGAGATGCGCGACTGGAGCGTGCCGGGCTTTCGCAAGGAGCCCGCCCCATGAGGCGGCGCCTCGTCGCCGGGGCGCTCGCCCTGGCGACGCTTGCCGGATGTGCCGCGCGGCAGCGCACGCCGGCCGAGGTCTCGGGCCAGCGCCAGCCCCCCTTCCCGCTCTCGAGCGCCGATCCGCACGTGGAGCCGGACCTCGTCGGGACGACCCACGTGGTGCAGAAGGGCGAGACCCTCTACCGCATCGCCAAGGCGTACGGCGTCGACCCTCGCGAGCTGATGGACGCGAACGGCATCTCCGACCCGAAGACGCTGGCCCCCGGGCAGGAGCTGTTCGTCCCCGGCGCGCCGCGCGCGGTCGACGTGGCCTCCGTGCCGGCCGGCTCGGCGGCCTCCCGGGAGCCCGAGCCTCCGCTTGCCGCGCCGCAACCCCGGCGCGAAGATGGCCTGGCCGCTCCAGGGCGTCCTCTACCGCGGCTACGGCGTGAAGCAGGGGCAGCGGCACGACGGCATCGACCTCTCCGCGCCGGAAGGGACGCTGGTGCGCGCCGCCGCGCCGGGCGAGGTGATCTACACCGGCACCCAGTCCGGCTACGGCGTGATCGTGATCCTGCGCCACGCCGACTCGCTCATCACCCTCTACGCCCACAACAGCGCGGTCCTGGTGAAGGACGGGGACCGGGTCGACACCGGCACGCCCATCGCCAAGGTCGGCCAGTCGGGCCGCACCACCGGTCCCCACCTGCACTTCGAGGTCCGCGAGGGAACGAAGCCGCGCGACCCCATTCCCTTCCTCCCCTGAGGTAGAGTCCGCCGCCATGGAATCGATCGCCGACCTCCTCCGCCGCACCATCCGCGACGTGCCCGACTTCCCGAAGAAGGGCATCGTCTTCAAGGACATCACGCCCGTCCTCGGGGACGGCGCGGTCTACCGGCGGGTGATCGACGAGCTGGTGACCCGGTGGAAGCCGAAGGGAATCGACCAGGTGGTGGGCATCGAGTCGCGCGGCTTCATCTTCGCGGCGCCGCTGGCCTACGCGCTCGGCGCCGGGCTCTCCATCGCCCGCAAGCCGGGCAAGCTGCCCTGGGAGACCATCCGCGAGACGTACATGCTGGAGTACGGCCAGGACGGCCTCGAGCTCCACATCGACGCGGTCGGGCCCGGCGAACGGGTGCTCATCGTCGACGACCTGCTCGCCACCGGCGGCACCGCCGAGGCGGTCGGCAAGCTCGTCCTCCGGCAGGGCGCCGAGCTGGTCGGGTACTCCTTCGTCGTCGAGCTCTCCTTCCTCCACGGCGCCCGGCGCCTCGGCACCCAGAAGGTCGACACGCTGGTCACGTTCTAGCGGTGGCCTGGCTGGTCCTCGCCGCGGCGGGCGCACTGGCCTGGCTCCGCGTGGCCTGGGTCGGGATCCGGACCGATCGGCGCCTCGATCGCCTGACGGACGTGCGCGCCGGACCCCCCGGCCGGCGGCTGGCCTGCGCTCACGGTGGTGGTCCCCGCCCGCGACGAGGTCCTGGGGATCGAGGCGGCGGTCCGGTCGCTCCTCGCCCAGGACTACGCCGGGCTGCGCGTGGTCGCCGTCGACGATCGCTCGGTCGACGGCACCGGCGAGATCCTCGACCGGCTCTCGACCGCCGACCCGCGCCTCTCGGTGCTCCACCTCCGCGAGCTCCCCGCGGGATGGCTCGGGAAGAACCACGCCTGCGCCGCCGGGGCCGGCGCCGCGCCCGACGGGTGGATCCTGTTCACCGACGGGGACGTGGTCTTCGCCCCCGGCGCGCTGCGCCGGGCGGTGGCCTACGCGGAGGCGAGAAGGCTCGGCCACCTGGTGGCGCTCCCTCGGCTCCTGGCCCCCGGTTTCGTGGAGCGCGCCTTCGTCTCCACCTTCGCGGCGCTCACGAATCCGGTCTTCCGCACCTGGGAGCTTCGCCTCGCGGGGACGTCGCGCCTACATCGGGATCGGCGCCTTCAACCTGGTCCGCCGCGCCGAGTACCTCCGGACCGGCGGCCATGCGAGGCTCCGGCTCGAGGCGGTGGACGACGTGAAGCTGGGCATCGTCCTGCGGCGCAGCGGCGTGCGCCAGGGCGCGGTCGACTCCGGGGGGCTCGTGTCGGTCCGGTGGAACTTCGGCTTCGCCGCCTCCTGGCTCGGGCTCGTGAAGAACGCCTTCGCCGGCGCCGAGTACCGCTGGAGCGTGGCGCTCGCCGCGGCCGGGGCGCTCCTCGCCACCTCCCTCGGCCCCCCGCTCGCCGCGCTCCTCGCTCCGGAGGCCTCGGCCCGGCTGGTGGGGCTGGCCGGCTGGGCGCTCGCCGCCGGCGTGGTCGGGACGGTGGCCCGGCGCTTCGGGGGCGGCAGCGGCCTGGAGGGAGTCCTCGTGCCCTTCACCGGCCCGGCGCTCGCCGCCGTGGTGCTCACGAGCGCGCTCGTCACCACCGCCCGCGGAGGCATCGTGTGGCGGGGAACCCGCTACCCGCTCGACGAGCTTCGCCGAGGCTGCGTCCGGGAGCGGGACTGGCCCCCCGAGGCGGCCGTGGGATGGGAACCCCCTTCTTGCTAGATTGGAGCGAATGCCCCACTCGACCACGACGTACCAGGCGGTGCCGGTGCTCGGCGCCGGGGATGAGACCCCGTCCTTTCGCTCCATCCGGGTCGCCCTCGGCCCCCTCTCGGGCGAGCCACGGCGTTCCCGGACAGGTGGTGAAGATCCGCGCCCCGTCGGGCGAGGCCTACTTCGCGCTGGCGAGCGCGCCGGCGCCGGACGGATCGGCCGACCTGCTCGTGAAGCGCGGCGGGAAGATCGCCGACGAGGTGATCGCGGCTGCGCAGCCCGGCTCGACCGTCGAGGTGAGCGCCCCGTTCGGCAAGGGCTTCCCGCTCGCGGGCGCCGAGGGGCGCGACCTCCTGCTCTTCGCGGCCGGCTCCGGGCGTCGCGCCCATCCGGGCGCTCGTCCAGCACGTGATCGCGCACCGGGATCTCTTCCGCCGCGTGACCCTCTTCTACGGCCAGCGGCGCGGCGCCGACTTCGCCTACCGCGCCGAGCACCTCGACTGGGAGCGGCACGGCGTGCGCGTCGTGCTCTGCCCGTCCAGCGCCGACGAGGCCTGGCCCGGCGTCCGGGGTCGCGTGCAGGAGGTCGCCCGCGCGCTCGGGCTGGGCGGCTCCGACCCGGCCGGGAGCGAGGCCTACGTGTGCGGCATGACCGCCATGGTGAACGACGTGAAGAGCACGCTGAAGGAAGCCGGCGTTCCCGCCGGAGCGGGTCCACCTGAACTTCTAGAGCCGGCCCGGGAGGGTCCCGTGCGCTTCCGCTTCGATCCCCAGCACTTCCTGCTCCTGCTCACCGCGCTGGCCGTCTGGCTGGCGTGGCTCGTGGTGCGCCCGTTCGCCAGCGTGATCTTCATGGCCGCGGTGGTGGCCACCGTGATCTCTCCCCTGACCGTCCGGCTCGCCCACCGCCTGGGCGACCGGCGGGGATCCGCCGCGGCGATCCTCACGCTGGGGCTCCTGCTGGCGCTCGTCGGACCGATGGCGGCCATGGCCACCATGGTGGTCGGACAGGCGGCCGAGGCCGTCGGGTGGCTCACCCGCGCCGTCCGCCACGAGGGGCTCCTGGGGCTCGTCGCCCGCCTTCCCGATTCGATCCAGCCCCTGGCCCAGCGCCTCGCCGAGCGGATCCCGAACGGCGCCCAGGAGATCCAGTCCGTGGTCGAGACGGCGCTGGGGAGCGGGACCTTCGCCACGGTGGGCGGCGTCCTCCAGGCCACCGGCTCGGCCCTCTCGCAGCTCCTGCTCTTCTTCGTGGCCCTCTTCTTCCTGCTCGCCGACGGTCCCAAGCTGGTGGACTGGCTGAAGGAGATGCTGCCGCTGCCGGAGGGCAAGACGGCCGTGCTCTTCGGCTACCTCCGCACCGTCACCACCTCGGTGGTGGTGTCGACCCTCGCCACCTCGGGCGTGCAGGCGGTGTTCGCGCTCGTGGGCTACCTCCTCGCGGGCGTCCCATCCGCCCTCTTCTTCGCGCTCCTCACCTTCTTCACGTCCTTCGTCCCGGCCGTGGGCACGATGCTCGTGTGGCTCCCGCTGGCCATCCTCCGGTTCGGGGGCGGCCACAACGTCTCGGGGACCTTCCTCCTCGCCTGGGGCGTGCTGGTGATCGGGATGGCCGACAACCTCGTGAAGCCGATGCTGATCCGGCGCGGCGTCTCCTTCCCGCTGGGGCTGGTGTTCTTCGCGCTGCTCGGAGGGCTCGCCGCGTTCGGCCCGGTGGGGCTGGTGGCGGGTCCGCTCACCCTCGCCTTCCTGGTCGCGACGGTGCACGCCTGGCACGAGTGGTGACGTGGAGTTCCTCCAGGTCCTCTTCCTGCCCGCCCGCGTCCTCCACGACCGGCCCGGGCTCGCGCTCCTCCCGGCCGCGGCGCTCGCAGCGATGGCCTTCGCGGTCCGCGCGCGCCCCCGCCACGCACCGGCCTTCCTCTGGCCGGCGGGAACGGCGGTCCTGTGGCTGGCCTACGCCGCCTACGAGCTGCGGATGCGGGCCTGGGAGCGGTCCGTGACCGCGCCCATCCGGGTCGATCTCCTGGTCGTCTGGCCCGTCCTGGCCATCGCCACGGTGGCGTCGGCGATCGCCTGGTTCCGCGGGCGCGTCAGGCCGAAGCCTTGAAGGCCCGGAAGGCGAGCAGGGTCTCGGTGTCGCGGATCCCCGGCACCTTCTGCAGCCGGTCCGGGATCAGGTCGCCGAAATCGTCGTAGCTCGGGGCGTACAGCTTCACCAGCAGGTCGAACGGACCGGTCACCGAGTGGACCTCGGAGACGCCGTCGATCTCCATGACGGCGTTGGCCACCTGCTCGAGTCGGCCCGGTTCCACGCGCAGCAGCACGAACGCGAATCGCATGCGATCTCCCTATCACGGCCAGGCGGGTGCGTCGCCGTGCCAGTCGGCGGTCGCCTCCAGCCACATCGCGAGCCCCGCCCATTCGCCCCAGGGGGCGAACCACCTGCCGAACGTCGCGTCGGCGGGGACGCGGCGGCGCCCCCTCCCCTCCGCGATCTTCCGGCGCGTCCAGGAATCGAGGGCGAGCCCCGCGTGCCGCCCGAGGAGCCGCATGAGGTGCTCGGTGGCGTACGGCCCGAATCCCGGCAGCGCGCGGATGCGCTTCTCGAGCTCCTCCGGCGGGATGGCCGGATCCCGCCAGCCCTCGACGTCGAGCCGGCCCGACGCCGCCGCCCGGGCCAGCGCGCGGAGGTACGGCGCGCGGTAGCCGGCCCGGATCCGCTCCCGGTAGTAGCGCTCGCTCCGCGACGCCATGGCCGCGGCGGACGGAAAGGCGCGACCCGCCGGGCCCTCCTCCCCCAGTTCCTCCACCAGGCGGGACACCATGCTCCGGGTGAGCGCCCAGGAGCAGTTGGTGGTGCAGAGGGTCTTCACCGCGTCCTCGAAGACGGTGGGGGAGCGCAGGAGCCGCCCCAGCCCCCGGTCGAGCGCGGCCTGCACCGGGCGGGCACCGGCCTCCCCCTCGACCTGCCTCGCGCGGACGCGAAACGGCTCCAGATCCTCGTCCAGGGCGAGCGCGCTCCGCATGGCGCGGCGAGCCTCGGCCGCGACCGCGACGCCGACCCTGCCCCGTGCGGTCACCCGAAGCGCCAGCTCGGCCGGTCCGGCCTCCGCCACCTCCGCCTGGACCACGCGGCCGCCCGGGAGCAGGAGCGGCCGGGAGAGGACCCGGCGGACCGGGTCCCAGCCCCAGGGGGCGAGGTCGTACCAGCCGTGACTGCGAACCACTCGCTCGAGGTCGAACGGCGCGGGCACCCGCATGTCCCGTGTCATAGCACCTCCGCCGGCCGCCGCCGCCCTCTCCGGGGCGCCCCGGAGGTGGCGACCGCCCTGGGGTCTCCCCGCATGGGATCTGGCCTCGTGCCCGCCGCGGTGAGGCAATCGATCCACCGCCTGGAGCGGCAGGGGAGGAACACGATGGCCAGCACCGAGTACGAGGATGTGGAGGTTCTCGAAGGCGACGAGGAGGAGCCGGAGGTCGGCCGGCACACCGACGTGGGGCGCATGCTGCTGCTCACGCGGGTGGCGGAGGTCATGCGCCGCACGGCGCCGGTGAGCCTGTCGACGGAGGTCACGGTCGGCCGCGCCGTGGAGACGATGGCGAAGAAGAAGGTCTCGGCGGTGATGGTGGTCGAGGCCCGCAAGCCTCGGCGCCTGGTCGGGATCTTCACGGAGCGCGACTTCCTGCTGCGCTCGGGGACCACCCGCGGGCTCTCGCGCCTCCCGCTGAAGAAGGTGATGAGCCGGGACCCGGAGCGGCTCCGTCCCAAGGACAGCGTGGCCTACGCGCTCCAGAAGATGTCGGTGGGGCGCTTCCGCCACGTGCCGGTGGTCGACGACCAGGCCGTCCCGGTGGGGATGATCACCACCCGGGACCTGATCGACTTCCTGGTCGAGCTCTGCCCGGAGGAGATCCTGAACCTCCCGCCGCAGCCCGAGCTCGCCTTCCACCCGGAGCGCGAGGGGGCCTGATCCCCGCGCCCCCGGGGCCGCTAGGCCGCGGCCTCGCTGGCGCCGTGGCACTTCTTGTACTTCTTGCCCGAGCCGCAGGGGCAGGGATCGTTGCGCCCGACCTTGGGCTGGCCGCGCGTGACGGTCTCCTGCTTCGGCGCGCTGGCCTCGCCGTCGGCGCCGGGGTGGCTCTCGATGACCTTCTGCTTCTTCCCGAGCGCCACCCGCTTCTGCTCGATCTCCTGGGCGGTCTCCTGCCGGGCCGGCACGAGGCGGAGCACGTTCCCGACGACGCTGGAACGGACGTTCCAGGTCATGCGGGTGAACATGTCGTAGCCTTCCTTCTTGTACTCCTGCTTGGGATCCCGCTGGCCGTAGCCGCGCAGGCCGATGCCCTGCCGCAGGTGGTCCATCTGCAGCAGGTGGTCCTTCCAGAGCGCGTCGATCGACTGGAGGTAGAGGTACTGCTCGTAGCGCCGCAGGAGCGGCACCCCGTCGGCGTCGCCGCCGAAGAGGTCCTCCTTGTCCTTCTGGACCCGCAGCACCACCTGGTAGATTCTGATCCTCCAGCGCGGCCCGCGCGTCGGCGACCTTGGAGATGCTCGGATCGGCGAAGGTCATGTCGACGCCGAACTGGTCCTTCACCCGGCGTGACAGGGCCTCGAGGTCCCATTCCTTGCGGGAGCTGGGGCAGCAGTCGCCCACCATCTCGCGGACCAGGTCGTCCATCAGGTCGAGCATGTGCTCGCGGGCGTCCTCCCAGCCGTAGACCTGCTCCCGGCGGGTCTTCTTCTTGGACTTGGGCTCCTCGTCGTACTCCACCACCGGCACGCCGGCCCCGAAGCCCAGCACCATGCGGCGCAGCCGGTAGACCGACTTGCGCTGCTGGTTCATCACGTCGTCGTAGTCGAGCAGGTTCTTGCGGATGTCGAAGTTGTGCGCCTCGACCTTCTTCTGCGCGCCCTCGATGGAGCGGGTGAGGAGCCGGTGCTCGATCTCCTCGCCCTCCTTCATCCCCAGCGTCTCCATGAGCTTGGCGATGCGCTCGGAGGCGAAGATCCGCATCAGGTCGTCTTCCAGGGAGAGGAAGAAGATGGAGGACCCGGGGTCGCCCTGGCGGCCGGCGCGGCCGCGCAGCTGGTTGTCGATGCGGCGCGACTCGTGCCGCTCGGTGCCCACGATGTGGAGGCCGCCGGCGGCCACCACCTCGTCGTGCTCCCGGGCGGTCTGCACCTTGAGCTCCTCGGTGCGGGTGGCGAGCCGCGTCGCCCACTCCGCCCGGCGGGCCTGGAAGGCCTCGTCGGCCTCGCCCTCCATGGGCGCGTCGGGCTCGGGGCCGACCTCGTGCTTGGCCATCATCTCCGGGTTGCCGCCCAGGAGGATGTCGGTGCCGCGGCCGGCCATGTTGGTGGAGATGGTGACCGCGCCCTTGCGGCCGGCCTGGGCCACGATCTCGGCCTCGCGCTGGTGGTGCTTGGCGTTCAGCACGTTGTGGGGGATGCCGCGCTTCTTGAGCAGCGACGCCACCACCTCGCTCTTCGCCACCGAGACCGTGCCCACCAGGATGGGCTGCCCCTTGGCGTTCCGCTTCTCGATCTCCGTGCAGATGGCGTTGAACTTCTCGCGCTCGGTCTTGTAGACCACGTCCTCGGAGTCGGAGCGGATGTTCTTCTTGTTGGTGGGCACCGAGACCACGTCGAGGTCGTAGATCTTGGCGAACTCCTCCGCCTCGGTCTCGGCCGTGCCGGTCATGCCGGCCAGCTTCGAGTACATGCGGAAGTAGTTCTGGAAGGAGATCGTGGCCAGGGTCTGGTTCTCGGCCTCGATCTTGACCCCCTCCTTGGCCTCCACGGCCTGGTGGAGCCCGTCGGACCACCGCCGGCCCGGCATGAGACGGCCGGTGAACTCGTCGACGATGATGACCTCGCCCTCCTTCACCACGTAGTCCACCTCGTTGCGGTAGAGGTGGTGGGCGCGCAGGGCCTGCTCCACGTGGTGCAGCCACTCGATCTGCTCGGGGTCGTAGAGGTTCCGGATGCCGAGCTTCTGCTCCATCTTCTCGACGCCGGCGTCGCTCATCACCACGGTGCGGGTCTTCTCGTCCACCGTGAAGTCGACGTCGCGGATCATCGAGGGGATGAGCCGGTTGACGTTGTAGTACTTGTCGCTCGACTCGTCGGAGGGGCCCGAGATGATGAGCGGCGTGCGGGCCTCGTCGATGAGGATCGAGTCGACCTCGTCGACGATGGCGAAGTTGAGCTCCCGCTGCACGTAGTCCTGGAGCCGGAACTTCATGTTGTCGCGCAGGTAGTCGAAGCCGAACTCGTTGTTCTGCCCGTAGGTGATGTCGGCGGCGTAGGAGTCCTGGCGCTGGGCGTCGTCGAGGCCGTGGACCACGATCCCGGTGCGCATCCCCAGGGTCCGGTAGAGCCGCCCCATCCACTCGGCGTCGCGCCGGGCCAGGTAGTCGTTCACCGTGACCACGTGCACGCCGCGGCCGGAGAGCGCGTTCAGGTAGCAGGGCAGCGTGGCGACGAGCGTCTTGCCCTCGCCGGTCTTCATCTCGGCGATCTTGCCCTCGTGGAGGACCATGCCGCCGATGAGCTGGACGTCGAAGTGACGCATGCCCAGCGACCGGATGCTGGCCTCGCGCACGAGCGCGAACGCCTCCGGGAGGACGTCGTCGAGGGAACGCCCCTTCTGGATCTGCTCCTTCCACTCGGCGGTGAGCCGGGGCATCTCCTCGGTCCGCAGCGCCTTCATCCGGGGCTCGAGCTCGTTCACCCGAACCACCATGGGGGCCATGCGCTTGAGCTCGCGCTCGTTCTTCGTCCCCACGATCTTCCGAAGCATCCAGTTCAGCATCGTTTCCTCGTTGGCGGAGCGGCGGACGGGGGGTCCGCAGGCGCGGCGCGAAGCACTCGGCGACGGCGCGCGGAGGCTACTCTCCGAGCTAACACCGCGCCAGCCAAAAGCAAATGGGCGGGACGGACGCCCCGCCTCGGGCCCATCACTCCAGGATGAACTTCCTGGGGTTCTCGGGGATTCCGTTCACGCGCACCTCGTAGTGGAGGTGGGGCCCGGTGGAGCGGCCGGTATTGCCCACGGCGGCCACCTTCTGGCCGCGCGCCACGCGCTCCCCGAGCCGGACGAAGGTCTCGGAGAGGTGGCCGTAGCGGGTCTTCACGCCGTAGCCGTGGTCGATCACGAGGACCTTGCCGTAGCCGCCCTCGGTGCCGTTGAAGACGACCGTGCCGTCGGACGGGGTCATGACCGACTGTCCGTGCGGCGTGGAGATGTCGAGCCCCTGGTGCATGGAGCGGTCGGCGTTGTAGGGGTCGAGGCGGACGCCGAAGTCGCTCGTCACCCAGCCCTGCGTGGGCCAGATGGACGGGGTGGACGCCAGCATGGACTTCTGGTCCTCGAAGTACTCGGAGAGCTCGCGGAGGCTGGCTTCCTGCCGATGGGCCTCGTTCTCGAGGGACGCGATGCGCCCGGGAAGCGCGGCCGGATTCTCGCGCGCGGCGGTCGCGGGGGCCGGCGGGGCCGCCTCGGGAGCGCCCAGGGGGCCGATGGCCAGGTTGCGCTCCGGGTCCTGGAGGTGCGTGACGGCGCTGCGGAGCTTGGCGTCGAAGCGCTCGACCCGGTCGAGCGTCGCCTGGACGTGGGCCACCTTCTCCTGGACGAGCAGCACCTGCGACCGGAGCTGGGCGTTCTCCTCGGTCAGCACCCGGTTCTCGGAGGCGGCCGACAGGAGCGTGAAGTAGTGGGTCACCGTGACGAGCCCGAAGACCAGGACCACCGCCGCCCCGATGGCGCCCTTCTTCAGCCAGCGACGCGGCAGGCGGAACTTCCGCACCGCCTGCGAGTGGTCGCTGACCACGATCAGGGTGTACTGGCGGTTGTCGGGGGTCGTGGGCATTCTTGGAGGGTCTGGCTTCGCTCGGAGAAACGGGTCGGAAAACCTTGTCCCCTGCCACCCGGACGGCCAACGGGTACCAGAGCCCCTCGGGGAGTGTCAACGAACTCTGGCATGTGGGCGCCTTCGCGACGCGTAGGTTCCCAGTAGTGGCGGGGGTATAGCTCGATATCCCTCCCCCCGCACGCCGAACGTCCCGGAAGGATGTCGGGCGTGTCGGGGACCGATAGGGGAACACCCGGGCTCGACGCGGAGCGTCAGGCTTTCTTCTCCCGCCGACCTGCCCCGCGACCACCGGGAGGGTGCGAGCCCGGGGTACGCCTCCGGGTCGCCCCATCGACCCCATCAGCGCGGGGGCGGATACCTCGTCCGGAGATAGCTCTCCATGGCCGGGCTGAGCTGCTTGAAGAGCTCGGCGTTGTACGAGGCGACGTAGGGAACGCCCGGGACCGCCCCAACCTGGATGCTCGGGTCCTGGTAGAGGGACTGGATGCAGTTCAGGCTGGCCGGCGGGACGGGAACGTAGCAGCCCGCGGGCATCTGCGGCCGGGTCGGATCCATCGTCGGGATGGGAGCGTAGGCCGGCGGGTAGTAGGTCGGTGGAGCGTCGAAGGGCGCCTTGTCGATCATCGACTGGTTGACGTTGTTCGCGACGAGGTCGTTCTGGACGATCTGCTGGGCCGCGACCGAATAGGCCCGCGAGGTCGCGGCCGGCGTCCCTGCCCGGACCGCCGGGTCGACGTTGGTGGTGACGATCGACACGGAGTAGTCGCCGTTCAGGAAGACCTCGAAGGTGCGGAACTGCTGGGGGAAGTCGCGCAGCGAGGAGGTCTCCACCTGCCAGAACCCCTTCCAGGGCGCGCTCTCGCGCTCGCCGGGGTCCACCGGGGGGAAGGCCTTCACGACGTTGAAATGGCGGTGCCCGGCGAGCCACACCAGGAAGTTCGGCGTGGCCTGGAGCTTCGCGACCAGCTCCGTCAGGGACACCGCGTTCTGCGCCTCGGGCCTCACGTCCGGGTCCGCGGCGGAGTCCCACCATTCCATGCCGCTCGCCACGCCCGACACGCCGATCGGGATGTGGGCGGCGATGACCATGAGCTGGTTCGCGGCCTGTCCGGCGTCGAGCTCCCGCTGGAGCCAGGCCCAGCGGTTCGCGTCGAGGTACCCGTGTCCGTGGATGTCCTTCGAGCCGTCGGTCTCCGACTGCGTGACGTCGAGGACGATCACCTTGAGCGGCACGCCCGGAACCGGCAGGAAGCTGTAGCAGGCGAAGCCCTCCGGCTGATCGGGGTCGACGAGCGCGAAGCCGTGGCCGACCGGGTTGGACGTCGTGTCGAAGAACTCCTGGATCCACTCCGTCTTGAGGAGGGAGCGGCGAGCGGGATCGGCCGCGACCGGCGGTGGGGCGTCGAGCCATCCGACAGGTCCCGCGCCGGTGATCGCGCCGGTCGCCGAGCCGCCGTCGATCACGCCCTGGTAGTACCGGGCGGAGGGCACCGGAGGCGCCGGGTTCCGGAGGTTGTCCATGTTGGCGATCCTCGGGAAGTTCGGAGGCCAGGGGACGAGGATGTCCGGAGTCGCCCAGACGGCGCCGGCCACGTACGCCTCGGCGAGCCCGAGCGACGGGTCCGCGTAGACGGGAAACGAGCCGATCTGGAAGTGATCGTGGTTGCCGAGCGCCTGGTAGAAGGGGATCGCCTTGTCGAGCCCCGCCGCCTGGTACGGCTTCTGGAAGTCGACCGTGCTGGCCCCGAGGTGGGCGCCCGAGCTCGGGGTGATCCACTGGCCGTCGATGACGTCGATGTACCAGCGGAGCTCGTTCAGCGACGTGCTGTTGGCCGCGTCGCCGAGCGACAGTCCGAAGTCGAAGGGCGCCTGGGCGTGGAGCGCGTTCACCGTCTGGATGGCCGCGTCGAGGACGTGCGTCGTGTAGGGCATGACTGGCGAGTAGATGGAGGTGTTGCTGCCGGAGAACGTCGCGTTCTCCTGCTGGAGGTAGATGAACTGGTTCGGCGCCTCCTTGTCGGTGACGTGGATGTCCGTGATGGCGAAGAAGCTCGCGAAGTGCTGGATCCGGGGGAGCGAGCCCGGGATGAAGTGGGCCGGCATCAGGTCGGTCCGCTGGACCACCGGAAGGCCCTCGGAGCTGTAGGTCCAGGCGCCGTACGGCGGGTCGAAGCGGCCGTAGTTCCCGACCTGGTCGAGCTCGGTCTTGTAGAGGCCGGTGGTCGAGCCGGGGCCGGTTGGCTGCACGGGCACGGGGAACCGGAGCACCCGGGCGGTCGTCTTCGCGACGGTGGAGTCGATCGGGTAGGTCGGAGTCTTGCTGGCGCCGCCGCCGCTGGAGCAACCGACGGTCGACCCCGCCACGCCGACGAACGCGATGACTGCGGCGAGAAGCCTCGTCGAATGCTTGATTCCCACGGTGTCTCCGCTGGGGGAGCCCGCGGACCCAGGCTCCTGTCCAGGCGCGCCTGATTGATGCATCGCGGGGGCCAGGGACCTGGGAGCCCAACCGGCCGTCGCCTCTCGCAGCGAGGACGTCCCGGCCGGCGACGCGGGAACCCCGGGTCCAGGGTGCATCACCCGCAAGACCCGCGAGGTACACTGCGCCGCCATGAAGACCCTGGTGGTCGGGATCGGTGCGCTCGGAGGCCTGATAGCGGCTCGCCTGCAAGCGGCCGGCTCGCCCGTCCGGCTGGCCACCCGGACCCGGGAGTCGGCGGAAAGGCTCAGGGCCAGTGGTCTCCGGGTGACGGGTCTGGGCGGCGCCGTGCAGGTGGACACCCCCGAGGTCGCGGCGGCGGACGAATACCACCCGGCCGACGCGTTCGAGCTGATCGTGCTGGCCACGAAGGCTCGTGAGGCGGTCGAGGTGGCGCCGCGGCTGGCCCGTCTCCTGGCGCCTGCCGGCACGCTCCTGCCCATCCAGAACGGTGGCGTCGCCCGAGCCATCGCCGATCGGCTCCGGGATCGGCGCGTTCTTGGCGGTCTCTCGAACCTCGGGGCGACGATGGTGGCGCCGGGGGTGTACGCGCAGCGCAACACCGGCCACCTGCTCATCGGGGAACTGGACGGCGGGGTCAGCCCGCGGGCGAAGCAGGTCCGGGATTGGCTGGGGCGCGCCGTCGAAGTCCGCGTGACGCCCAACATCCAGGGCGCGGTCTGGTCGAAGCTGCTGCTCAACTGCTCGGTCACCACGATCGGCGCAGTCGCGGGCCTGACCCTGCGCGAGTACCTCTCTGCACCCGCGGGCCGAGCCCTCTTCGAGGCGACCTACGAAGAGGCGCTGGCGGTGGCCCTGGCAACCGGCGTGCGGCCGGAGCCCATGCTGGTCGAGGCGGTGCCTCCGCCCAGGCCCGGCCCCGCCTACGAGGCGTGGCTCGCGGAGGTCCTCCGGGGCTACGGCGACGTGAAGCCCTCGATGCTCCAGGATTTCGAGCAGGGACGCCCGACGGAGATCGACTTCATCAACGGCTACGTCGTCGACTGCGGGCGCCAGAGCGGCGTTCCGGTACCGTTGAACGCGGCAATCGTGGAGACGGTGCGAGCCATCTCGCGAGGAGCGCTCAGCCCCGACCCGGCGCTACTGGGGCGCGTGCTGAGCGTTGCCGACGCCTACCCCTCGTCGTGAGGTCCGCAGGGCGGCCTTCAATCCCTACCTGGGGAACTGCGCGTCTGGGCCGTGAGGCCGATCCAGGCCGTCAGGGTCGGCCCGCCCCGTCGACCCGCACCACGATCACCGTGAGGGTGATGGTCCGGGGTACGCCTCCCAGTAGCTGCGTACCGGGGCGGGTCCGAAAATCGCTCCCAGGGGCTCCTGGGAGGCCTCGCAGTGGGAACGGAGTGGGAACGGGAAACCGCCATCGCTCATCATCGATCGGCTCCTCCGGCGCCGTTGCGCCCGTCAACGACCAGAGCCCCGAGCCCACTATGAGCCGGGGCCCCGTCGGGTTGAAGCTCTGGAACGAGTGGCACCGGAAGGCTCAGAAGCAGAGCGACGCGGCGCCGGCCTTGAGCAAGGCGTGCATCCCCGCTGCGCCCGCGATTTCCACGCCCTCGATGAGATCCTCCGGCCCGTAACCCCGTGCCTTCGCGCAGGGCGTGCACGCCCAGACCTTCCCACCTCGACGTAGAAAGTCGTGGATCAGATCCAGGAGCGGGTCGAGGGGCTTCACGTGAGTGGTGTCCGCCGCACTCTTCCTGACGATGTCCACGCCTGAACTCGTCAAGAAGACCGAAACCTTCATCCCAGCCGTCATCCCCCCGCATGCGAGCGTGAAGCCGACCGACGATAGCTCGTGGTCGATTCCATGCGTGATCATCACCACCAGATTGCGCGCTTCTTCGGCCATGGATAGGCTCCTTCGCAATTCGGTCGGGGTCATTCCCGACAGGCGAAGGTCTACTAGCCGTGCTTTGGAGCGAGGCCATGACCGGGTCTCCGGGAATCCATGCTGGGACGTCGGAGGATTCGTCCCCGACGCGCACGCCCCAGGTGGACGTGCTTTCCGATCTGCTCGCGACCGTGCACATCTCGGGCGCCGTCCTCTTCCGCGCCGAGTTCAGGGAGCCCTGGGGGATCGCCATCCCGGACGCTCGCGACATGGCGCGCATGCTCCCCGGTTGCGTGGAGAACGTGGTCCCCTTCCACGTCGCGGATGAGGGCTCCTTCTGGGTCCATGCAGGCGACGGGACCCGCGTCCGGGTCTCCGCGGGCGAGGCCGTCCTCCTCCCCCAGGGCTCCGGCCACCGTCTTGGCGGCGAGAAGGAGGCCGCAACGGAGCCCGTCGGAGCCGTCCTCCCGCACCCGCCGTGGGATGAGGCGCCCCTGGTGCGCCACGGCGGGAAGGGAGCCCTGGCGAGGATCGTCTGCGGCTTCGTCAGCTGCGAGGATCTTCTCCTCGATCCCTTCCTTCGCAACCTTCCTCTCCTGCTTCACGCCCGCCCCGGTTCGGATCCGCGCGCCCGCTGGCTGGCGACCGCGATCCGATACACCGCCCACGAGGCCGCTCGCCCCGGCCCTGGTTCCCGATCGGTAATTTCGCGCCTGGTCGAGCTGATGTTCGTCGAGGTCCTTCGCGACCACATGCGCTCGGCCGGCGACGCCCGGGTCGGATGGCTGGCCGCGTCTGGCGATCCCGTCGTCGCGAGCGCGCTCGCGCTGATCCACCGCGCACCTGCCGATCCGTGGACCGTCGATTCGCTTGCCCGCCGCGTGGGGGTGTCCCGCACGGTGCTCGCCGAGCGCTTCACGCGCCGGCTTGGTATGCCCCCCGTGCACTACCTCGCACGATGGCGTCTCCAGGTCGCGGCAAACCTCCTGCGAACGACAAGCCAGCCGCTGAAGGGAATCGCGCAGGGAACCGGCTACGAATCCGAGGCCGCGTTTGGCCGCGCCTTCAAGCGTCACTTTGGCGTTCCTCCTGCCGGATGGCGGCGCCGGGCGCGAATGGATCGTACGGGGCGCGACCCGGGCTGACGGGGGGCGAGCGGGCGCAACGTCAGCGTCTGCCGGCTCTCCCCTGCGGCGAAAGGGAGATGCCGGAACGTTACGCCTTCTTCTCCCCGTCCACCCGCACCACGATCACCGTGATGTTGTCGTCCCCGCCACGCTCGTTGGCGAGCGCCACGAGTCGCTCTGGCGCATCGTCCAGCGGCGCCCCCGAGGCGATCTCCAGGATCTCCGGGTCGGCGACGAGGTTGGAGAGGCCGTCGCAGCAAAGGACGATCACGTCCCCCCGCTCGACGTCGAGCTCGACCACGTCGACGAGCACTTCCTCCTCGAAGCCCACCGACCGGGTGATGATGTTTCGGAAGCGGCTCGAGCGGGCCTCCGCCTCGGTGATGGCGCCCGCCTTGAGCTGCTCGTTCACGAGGGAGTGATCCTCGGAGAGCTGGAAGATGCGCCCACCCCGGACCAGGTAGCAGCGGCTGTCGCCGACGTGGGCCAGGTAGATGTTGTGCCCGACGAGCAGGGCGGCGGTGACGGTGGTGCCCATCCCGGCCAGGCTCGGATCCTCCTGGGCGGCCCGGTAGATGGCCCGGCAGGCGTCCTCGACGGCCAGGCGAAGCACGGTGGGGAAAGGACTCGCCTCGGGAGCCGGCGCCGAGGAGCGCGCCGCGCGCACGCTCTTCTGGATGGTGGAGACGGCGATGGACGATGCCGTCCCGCCGCCCGCGTGCCCGCCCATCCCGTCGGCGACCACGAAGAGCCCCAGCTCGTGGTCGACGAGCAGGGCGTCCTCGTTGTGCTCGCGGCGCCGCCCGACGTCGGTCACGCCTCTCGCGGCGATGGACAATGGTCGAGAGGGGGCCACGAGCGGCGCGGATGGTATCCCCGCCCTCCAGCGCGGGTCAACGACTGCGCACCGCCTCACGCGCGGGCCACCGCCGCCGCCCTCCCGCGAGCGGGCCCCCGGGCCCCGCGGGCCGCACCTGCACGGGCGGGGACAGCCCCCTTCCGGCCGTCCCGGGCCCGGGCGCCGGCGATGAGGGCGGCCGCGTGGTCGAGCGCGGAGGCCGTGACGGTATGGCCGGCCAGCATCCGCGCCACCTCGGCGCGCCGCTCGCCTTCGGCGTCGAGCGGGACCACCGCCGTGGTGGTCCGGCCGGCGGCCACCCGCTTCTCGACCCGGGCGTGCCGGTCGGCGAAGGCGGCCACCTGCGGCAGGTGCGTGACGCAGATCACCTGCCGGTCCCTGGCCACCTCGGCGAGCGCCCTGCCCACCGCCTCGGCCACCGCCCCGCCGATGCCGGCATCCACCTCGTCGAAGACGTAGGAACGGACCGGGTCGGCCCGGGACAGCGCCCGCTTGACCGCCAGGAGCACCCGCGAAAGCTCGCCGCCGGACGCCACCCGGGCGAGCGGCCTCGCCGGCTCACCGGGGTTGGGCGCGATGAGGATCTCGGCCGTCTCCGCGCCGGCGGGCCCGAGCCGGTGCCCGGCGACCTCGATGGACCCGCCCGGTGGCGAGAAGGTCACCTCGACCCGGCACCTGGCCATGGCGAGCGCCTCGAGCTCCTCGGCCACTGCCCGGCAGAAGGCCCGCGCCGCCCGCTGGCGCTCGCGACCCAGGTCGGCGGCCAGGGCCGCTGCCTCCTTGGCGAGGACCGCGGCCTCCCGTGCGACCTCCTCCCGCCTCCCCTCCGCGCCGGTGAGGCTGGCCAGCTCGACCCGCATGGCCTCGCGGCGGGCGAGGGCCGCCTCGAGGCTTCCCCCGTGCTTGCGGGCCAGCGCGCGCAGCGCCGCGACCCGGTCGTCGACCGCGGCCAGGCGCTCGGGATCGCCCTCCAGGCTTCCGGCGTACCGGGCGAGCCCACGGCCGGCCTCCTCGACCTCCGCCGCCGCGGAGCGAAGAAGCCCGAGCGGCTCGTCGAGCCGGGGATCGAGGAGCGCGGCATCCTGCAGGGATCGGATGGCCTGGCCGATCCGCTCGGCGGCGCTCCCCTCCTCTCCGTAGGCGATCGCCTCGGCGCCCCGCGCGGCCTCGCCGAGCCTGGCCGCTCCGGCGAGGAGCTTCCGTTCCTGCTCCAGGGTGGCGTCCTCCCCCGGGAAGGGGATTGACCGCCTCGAGCTCGTCGAGCTGGAAGGAGAGGTAGCCGGCACGGAGCGCCCGCTCGCCCTCGGCCTCGGCGAGGACCCGCTCCTCCCGCACCAGCCCGGCCAGCGTCGTGAACCGCTCCCGGTAGCGCGCCCGGAGGCCCCCCGGAGCGGCGGCGCCGGCGAAGGCGTCGAGGAGGTCGAGGTGGGTGGTGGCGTCGAGCAGCGAGACGTGCTCGTGCTGGCCGGTGACGTCGACGGCGCCCCGGAGCGTCGACTCGAGCACGGCCAGGGTGCAGAGGGCCCCGTTCACGAAGACCCGGCCCCGACCGGCCCGCGTCACCACGCGCCGGACGAGGAGCTCGACCGATCCGTCCTCCGAGGTCTCCCCCGCCGGCAGGCCCGCGCTCTCGACCCGGGCCAGCGCCGGGTGGTCGCCCGGCAGCTCGAAGATCGCCTCGACCGAGGCCTCGTCCGCCCCCTCGCGGAGGAGGTCGGCGCTCATGCGACCGCCGAGGACCAGGTGGAGCGCACCGACCAGCAGGGACTTGCCGGCCCCGGTCTCTCCGGTGAGCACGTTCAGGCCCGGGCCGAAGTGCACCTCGACCTGGTCCACCACCGCGAAGCCCGTGATCCGCAGGGTCGTCAGCATGGGCGGAGTGTGCCACCGACCCCTGACACTGCGCAAGCTTTCAGGGGTGGACCCGTTCAGCTCCCGCTTCCGGATGCGAGGCGCGGCTCCCAGGGCGTTAGGCTCACTGCGTGACCCTCCCCCGCGCCGCCCGACTCGCTCCCCTGCTCGTCCTCCTCGCGCTGGCGCCGTCCCCGGCCCGGGCGGAGTTCTGGGCGGCCATCGGCGGAGGCGCCTACGTCCCCACCGGCACGTCCAGCCTTCGGCTCCCTCCAGACCCGGGCCACCGCGACGGTGGCGGCCGGGTACGACTGGGAGTACTTCACCGCCTCGGCCTGGGCGGGCATCGTCAGCACCCAGGCCGGCGTCCTCCTCCAGGAGAACTGCTTCCCGATGATGGCGCGGGCCCGGCTCCGCCTCCCGCTCGGCATGGTGGTGCCCTACCTCTACGGCGGGGTGGGGTTCGCCCCGGCTCGGCGCCAACCTCGACCTGGTCCAGTTCGACGCCGTCGCGTTCACCGCCCAGGCGGGCGGGAGGCCTGGACCTGATCTTCGGGGACATGTTCACCCTGGGTGCGGAGGCGGGGTACCTGTGGCTGGCCCCGAGCTACTCCTTCGGCACCGTGAAGCTCGACGGCGTGATGGCGGTCGCGACCTTCGGGCTGCGCTTCCCCTGACGTTCGGCCCGGGGCTCAGCGCTCGCCCCAGCGCAGCTTGGCCCGGAGGATCCCGAAGAAGTGGAAGTTGGGGTTCTGGACGAGCAGCACCCGGTTCGGGGACGACTTCACCTGGACCTTGTCGCCCCGGTGGAGGGGCACGCCGGTCTGCCCGTCGAGCGACAGGTACACCGCCGCGTCGTTCAGCAGGACGATGCTGATGCGCTGGCCGTCGGGCACGACCAGCGGCCGCTGGGTCAGGGTGTGCGGGCAGATGGGCGTGAGGATCACGCCGCGCATGGTGGGGTAGACGATGGGGCCGTTCGCCGCCAGGGAATAGGCGGTGGAGCCGGTGGGCGTGGCGACGATGACCCCGTCCGCCTTGAAGGTGGTGAGGAAGGCGTCGCCGTACGACGTGTCGAGCTCCGCCATGGGGGAGAACGCCCCCTTGGAGATGACGGCGTCGTTCAGGACCTCGGCGTCGAGCTCGGGGGCGCCGGCCTGCCCGCCGCGGTGGAGGTGCACGCGCAGCTTCATGCGGGGCGAGACCGTGCCCTTGCCGGCGAGCACGAGGTCGAGGGCCGGGTACATCTCGCTCTGCGGGACCTCGGTCATGAAGCCCAGGCTGCCCATGTTCACGCCCAGGATGGGGGCGTCGCGTCCCTTGAGCAGGTGGGCCGCGTGGATGAGGGTCCCGTCGCCCCCCAGGACCACGACCAGATCGGCGTCGCGCCCGATGGCCTCCTCGTCGAGGAGGACCTCCACACCCTTCTGCCGCAGGAAGCGCTCGACGTAGACGGCCGTCTCGCTGGCCTCCGCCGAGGACTTCTTCGGGACGATGCCGACCCGACGGGGCACGGAGCAGGGCAGGGTTTCCATCCGCGGCAATATATATTGTCCCGGCCCCATGGACCTGTTCGACCACGCACTCGATCGGGACGACGCGTCGAAGCCGCTCCCGGAGCGGCTCCGGCCCCGCCGCCTGGAGGACTTCGTCGGCCAGGAGCACGTGCTCGGGCCGCAGAGCGCGCTGCGGCGCGCCATCGAGGCCGACCAGGTCCCCTCCCTCATCCTCTGGGGCCCTCCCGGGACGGGGAAGACCACGCTCGCGCACATCGTGGCCGAGCGCACCGGGGCCACCTTCGTCCCCTTCTCCGCCGTCCTGGGCGGCGTGAAGGAGATCCGGGAGATCGTGGCCGCCGCCCGGGAGCGCAAGCGGCTCCACCGGCAGCGGACCATCCTCTTCGTCGACGAGATCCACCGCTTCACCCGCTCCCAGCAGGACGCCTTCCTGCCCCACGTCGAGGCGGGAACCATCACGCTCGTCGGGGCCACCACCGAGAATCCCTCCTTCGAGATCAACGGCGCGCTCCTGTCCCGCTGCCGGGTGGTGACGCTGCGCGCCCTCACCGACGAGGAGGTGGGCACGCTCCTCGAGAGGGCGGTCGCCTCGCCGCTGGGCCTGGCCGGAGCCGTCCGGCTGTCGCCGGAGGCCCGCGAGGCGATGGCGCGCTCGGCCTACGGGGACGCGCGCCGGGCGCTGGTCGCCCTCGAGTCGGCCGCGGCCGCGGTGCGCCTGGCCGGCCGGGAGGAGATCGTGCTCGCCGATGCCGAGGAGGCGATGCAGCACAAGCCGCTGCCCTACGACAAGGCCGGCGAGCAGCACTACGACTCTCTCGAGCGCCTTCATCAAGTCGATGCGGGGCTCGGACCCCGACGCCGCCGTCTACTACATGGTCCGGATGCTCGAGGGCGGCGAGGAGCCGCGCTTCGTGGCCCGGCGCATGGTCATCTTCGCGAGCGAGGACGTGGGGAACGCCGATCCACGGGCCCTCCTGGTCGCCACCTCCGCCCTGCAGGCGCTCGAGCTCGTGGGCATGCCCGAGGGCGTCCTTCCCCTCACCCAGGCGGTCACCTACCTGGCGCTCGCGCCCAAGTCGAACACGGTCATCGCCGCGTACGCGGCGGCGCGGAAGCTGGTGCTCGAGAAGGGTCCCCTGCCCGTGCCCCTCAAGCTGCGCAACGCGCCCACGAAGCTGATGGAGACGATGGGGTACGGCGGCGGCTACCGCTACCCGCACAACTTCGACGGGCACTACGTCGCCGAGGAGTACCTGCCCGACGTGCTGCGCGGAAGCCGCGTCGTCGAGCTCTCGACCTCCGGGCTGGAGAAGGAGCTGGGAGAGCGGCTGGCCCGCCTCCGGGCCGGGACCAAGAAGTAGCTATGCGGGGTACTTCCCGGTCACGAAGTCCACGAGGTCCTGGATCTGCCCCTCGCGGTTGCGAACCAGCCAGTGGTTCAGGTCGCCCTGCGAGACCACCCCCAGCACCGCGCCCCCCTCCACGATCGGGATGTGCCGGATGCGCTTCTCCGAGATGACCCGCATGGCGTCGACCACCGACGCGGACGGGCGCATCACCACCAGGTCCCGGGTCATCACGTCGGCGATCTTCGTGGACGCGGGGTCCCGGCGCTCCGCCACCAGCCGCAGCACATCACGCTCGGTGAATATCCCCACCAGCCGGCCCTGGTCCATCACCAGCACCGAGCCCACCTTGTTGCGGACCAGCAGGTCGGCGGCCGCGGCCACGGTGACGTCGGGGGAGGTGCTGAGCGTCGACGAGCCCCGGCCCTTGCTGGCGAGCACCTGGGAGAGGGGAGTCTGCGTGTTGGCCTTCAGGTCCATTGCCACCTCCGGTGAATGGGCGCCATATCCCGCCGTCGCCGCGAGCGCACTCCTCTCCCACCCTCCCCTTATGGGTATGACGCCCTGCGGCAACGCGAAGGAGACCTCGTGATCCTGTACCTGCACGGTTTCGCCTCGGGACCCGGATCGACCAAGGCGCGCGCGGTCGCCGAGGGGCTCGCCTCGGACGGCCTCGACGTGGTCCGGGCCGACCTGACGCCGGGCCCGGACGGGTTCGAGCGCAGCACGCCCTCCTCGATGCTGGCCGAGGCCGAGGCCCTCCTCGCCGCGGGCCCCGGGCCGCACGCCATCGTCGGCAGCTCGCTGGGCGGCTGGCTCGCCGCGCTGGCGGCCTCGCGCCATCCCGTCGGTCGAGCGGCTGGTCCTGCTCGCCCCGGCGTTCCGCCTTCACGAGAGGTGGAGATCGCGGCTCGGCCCCGCCGACCTGGAACGATGGCGCCGGGAGGGCAGCGTGGAGGTCCACCACCACGCCTCGAACCGACCCCGCCGGATTGGCTGGCCGTTCTTCGAGGATGCGGCGCGCTGGCCCCCCTTCCCGGAGGTGGGCATCCCCGCGCTCTGCATCGCCGGCCGGCGCGACGACACCGTCCCGCTGGAGGACGTGGAGGCCTGGGTGGCGCGCACGCCGGGGGCCCGGCTCGAGGTGGTCGACGACGGCCACGAGCTGACCGGCTCGCTCGAGCGCATCGTCGCGCTCACGCGGGACTTCCTGCTGCCCTGGGCGCGGCGCGCCTAGCGGCTAGAGGGCGGCCTCGTTCGAGACGGAGTCGCCTTCCACGTCGTCCTCGACGTCCGAGCGGTACTTGCGCAGGACCCGCTTGAAGTTGGAGCGGTCCATGCCGGCCTTGCGGGCCGCCGCGGAGATGTTGCTGTCGCAGGCCCGCATGAGCGCCTCGACGTAGCGCTTCTCGAAGTTGCGGAGCGCGTTGTCCTTGGCGGTGGCGTAGCTCTGCGCCAGCAGCTCGGCGTCGTCGCCGGCCGGGGACAGCTCGCGCAGGACCGGGGCGGTCCGCCCGGTCACCGACGGCGGGAGGTCGCCAGCCTGGATCGACTCGCCGCGGCAGAGCACCACGGCGCGCTCGATGGCGTTCTCCAGCTCGCGCACGTTGCCCGGCCACCGGTAGGCGCAGAGCAGCTCGATGGCCTGCGGGGCCAGCGTGCGGACCTTCTTCCCCAGCCGGTCGGCGTAGCGCCCCACGAAGTGGTGGGCGAGCAGCGGAACGTCGTCGAGCCGGTCGCGGAGCGGCGGCAGCGGGATGGCGATCACGTTCAGGCGGTAGAAGAGGTCCTCGCGGAACTTCCCGGCGCGCACCAGCTTCGGCAGGTCGCGGTGGGTGGCCGCGATGACGCGGACGTCCACCTTGATCGAGTCGGTGGAGCCGACCCGCTTCAGCTCGCCCTCCTGCAGGACGCGCAGCAGGCGCACCTGGGTGGAGAGCGGGATGTCGCCGATCTCGTCGAGGAAGATGGTGCCGCCGTTGGCGGCCTCGAAGAGCCCCTTGTGGTCGCGGTTGGCGCCGGTGAAGGCTCCCTTCACGTGGCCGAAGAGCTCGCTCTCGAGCAGCGTCTCGGTGAGCGCGCCGCAGTTGAGCGCCACGAAGGGCTGGGCGCGGCGGGGGCTGCGGGCGTGCAGGGCCCGGGCCACGAGCTCCTTGCCGGTGCCGCTCTCGCCGTGGACGAGGACGGTCGCCGCGCTGTAGGCCACCGCGTCGATCATGCGCCCCACGTCGCGCATCGGGCCGCTCGTGCCGACGAGCCCCTGGCTCGTCTCGAGGGCCTCGAGCCGGGTCTCCAGCTCCCGGTTGCGATCCTGGAGCCGCTTGCGCTCGGCGGCGCGGGCCACCACGTAGGCCACGTGCTCGACGTCGTCCGGCTTCTCGATGAAGGGCTTGATGAGGTAGTCGTGCGCCCCGGCCTTCATGGCGGCGAGCGCCGTGTCCACGGTGGCGTGGCCGGTCATCATGATGACCTCGATCTCCGGCCGGCGGTGCTTCACCGCGTTGAGGAGCTCGATGCCGGAGAGCTCCGGCATGCGGATGTCGAGCATGGCCACGTCGAAGTCCTCGGTGGCGAGCCGCTGCGTGGCGGCGATGGGCGAGTCGAGCGCGACCACCTCGTAGCCCTTCTTCCGGAGGATGACCTCCAGCGCCTTGAGGACGCTGGGCTCGTCGTCGACGATGAGGACTCGGACGGGGCGGACGGACTCTTCCATGGCTTCTCCTTGCGTCATGACGCGGACTCCGAGGGAAGGTCGACGACGAACCGCGCGCCGCCCTCCTTGAGGTTCTCGAGGCGGACCGAGCCGCCGTGCTCCTCGGCGATCCGGTAACAGATGGAGAGGCCGAGGCCGGTGCCCTGCCCCTCCGGCTTGGTGGTGAAGAAGGGCTCGAAGATCCGCTCCACCAGGTCGGGCGGGACGCCCGGACCGTCGTCGGTGACCGTGACGAGGGCGCGACCCGGCGCGCCCGGCCCGGTGTGCACCACGATCCGCCCCTTGGCGCCCACGGCCTGCGAGGCGTTCACGACCAGGTTGACCACCACCTGCTGGAGCTGGTTCGCGTTGCCGACGGTGCGCACCGGCTCGAGCTCCCGGACCACGGTGAGCTTCCCGTCGCGCAGGTTGGCCTGGAGGATGAGCAGCGCGTCCTCGGCCACCCGGGCCAGGTCCACGCTCCCCCGCTCGTGCTCCTTGGGGATGCGGGAGAAGCGCAGGAGCGACTCGACGATGCGCTTGGCGCGCATGGCCGCGTCGCTGATGAGGCGCAGGCTCTCCTTGTCGTCGGCGGAGCGCTCGTCCTGGCTCATGATCTGCGCGAAGGCCAGGATGCCGCCGAGCGGGTTGTTGATCTCGTGGGCCACGCCCCCGGCCAGCTGGCCGAGCGCGGACATCTTCTCGGCCTGGAAGAGGCGGCGGGTGACCTCGCGCTCCTGGGTGACGTCCTTGTAGACGACGACGAGCGCGTCGCCCCCGAACGGGAAGGCCCGCATCAGCCAGGCCCGGTTGCGGAACGTGATGACGCGCTCCGGCGACTCGGCCAGGTGCTGGCGCGGGCAGGGCAGGTCGCCGAACGCGTGATCCCTGCAGCGCAGGCCGGGAAGCGCGCCCAGTCCGACCCCGGCGCGGCGGGCGAACGACGCGTTGGCGCGCACCACCTCGCAGCCGTCGCGGATGATGGCGAGCGGGTCGCCGATGGCGTCGAAGCAGGTGCGCCACTCCTGGGCGGCCTGCCGGAGCGCCTCCGTGCGCGCCTCGAGCTTGGCGTCGAGCTCCCGGTTGAGCCGCTCCAGCTCGGCCTGCCGTGCGGCGACGAGGTTCTGGAGCCGCTGGTTCTCCTCGGTCATCCAGAACTGATCGATGGCGTCCTGGACCGTGAGGAGGAGGTGGCTCTCGTCCCACGGCTTCCAGATGAAGCGGAAGATCTCGGAGCGGTTGACCGCCTCCTCGATGGCGGAGGTGTCGGCCTGGCCGGTGAGGAGCACCCGCTGGGTGGCCGGGTAGCGCTCCTTCACGATGCGGAGGAACTCCACCCCGTCCATGCCGGGCATGCGGTAGTCGGAGACCACGACGTGCACCGGCTCGCGCGCCAGGATCTCGGAGCGCCGTGGCGGCCTCGGGCGCCTCCAGCACCCGGCAGGCGGTCCGGCGCAGCACGCGGCGCAGCGAACGGCGCACGTGCTCGTCGTCGTCCACGACCAGGACGGCCGCCTCCCGGGAGAGGGCGACGGTCGGATGCCGGATGTCCGTGACGTTTTCCATGGCCGCGCCTGTCGGTGTCTGCACGACCCGGTCCAGGTCGCAGGCACCCGTGGGTAGCGAGATTCCAGGGTATTGAACCCAGATACCCCTGGGTCATACTTATACCCGGGTCCGAGTCGCGCCGGGGGCGCCGACTCAGGAGCGTCCCTCGTGGGGCGTGTCGGGCTACCGAACGGCCACGCCGCCGCCGCGCGACCTGGCCTGCGCGAGCGCGGCCTCCGCGCAGCGAAGCAGCGCTGCGGCGTCGGTTGCGAGCGCGGAGGGGAAGACCCCGACTCCGATGGCCATCCCCGCGCTGGGGTCGGGGCCACCGGGAGGCGCGAGGACCCCCCCGAGACGGGTAGCGACCTGGATCGCCCCCGCGAGCGGGGTCTCCGGCAGGATGACGGCGAGCCGGCCCGGCCCGTCCGGGACCACGCAGTCGCAGAGCCGGACGCCGTCCCGGATGGCGCCGAGGAGCTCGCCGGTCGGCTGGAGGTCGAGCAGCAGGACCGCGAGCGGCTCGCGGTAGCGGGCGGCGCGGGAGAACTCCTTGCGCAGGACCTGCTCGAGCTCGGTCACGCGAGGGACTCCCACACGTCGGACGGGACCACCGGCGCGAGCCCGCCTCCGCCCAGGATGTTGACGATGGGCGACGCCGCCGCGCGCACCACGCTTCCCGAGGGATGCACGGGAAGGAGGCCGCCGTACGTGGAGACGTCGCGGTACAGCGAGCCCGGCTCCGGCCCGGACGGGGTGATCCGGGTGGCCGGACGGCGCGCCGCGAAGACCCGCTCCTGCGCCACGAAGCCCCCGCCGCGGCGGTCGGCGGCGGCCTCCCGCACCACCCGCTCCCAGGCGGCCGGCTCGGTCTCCGCGCCCAGGTGGACGCTCTTCCCGCCGTAGTCCCAGCTGCGCTTCAGCACGAATCGCTCCCGCTCGGCGAGCAGCCGGGGCACCAGGGACTCCGAGTGCATGCGGGTCCAGGGCAGGCGCCGCGCGGCGGCGAGCTCGGCCTCGTCGAGCGCCGCCGCATCCGAGAGGGAGCGGTCCTCGGCGGCCTGCGAGAGGCGCGCGAAGAGGGCCTTCGCCTCGAGCATCCCGTTCACGGGGTTCGCGAGCGGCCAGCGCGACGGCTCGCGGAGCGCCCGCGCGAAGGGGGATGCGGGCGGCGTCCGGTGCGCCCAGACGTGCCGGTAGAGCAGGTCGTGGCGATCGGGGTCGGCATCGTCCGGAACGAGCACGTCCACCTCGTGCCCCATCTGCCGGAAGTGGGCGGCCAGGCGCCCCAGCTCCCCGATCTGCGCGTCTCCGGGACGGGCCACGATGGCGATGGACGGGCGCTCCCGCGAGCCGCCGCGCCAGCGGTAGAAGGAGACCAGGGTCTCCCGCAGCGACTCCATGTGGCTGCCGGTCCGGGCGAGCAGGTCGCGCTCCTGCCTCGGCGAGAAGCCCCGGGCCCGGGCCGCGGCGCGGAGCCAGGCGTGCGCGGCCAGGTCGGCGTAGGCCGGCATGGCCGGGATGGTGGCGTTGAGCTCGAGCGCCCGGGGCAGGCCGCCGTCCCCGGGCGGGAGGAAGTCGACCCGCGAGACCACCGCCGGGCATGGCGCCTCGGAGAACAGGCGGGACATGGCCTCGGCCTCGAGCCCTTCGAACGGGCCCAGGAGCGCGTCCACGTCCCGGGGATCGCCGCCGTCGAGCAGCGCGCGCGCCAGCTTGACCGAGCCGGACAGGATGGCCCTCGACTCGGCCGCGAGCCAGGCGAGCCGCTCCCGGTCCACGACCTCCGGCTCGGCCACGAGGGGGATCGGGACCACCTCCCCGTCGGGGCGCCGGACGGTCATCCCGTCCGCCCATGCGAGGCGCGCGGCCTCGGTCCCGATGCGGGCCAGCTCGTCGGGGCTGAAGGGAGCGTTGCGGGGCATGTCGAGCGCTGATACCAAGGCTGTGAATGAAGATCTACACGAAGACCGGCGACGGGGGTGAGACGAGCCTCTTCGGGGGCGGACGGGTCCCGAAGGACGACGCCCGGGTCGAGGCCTACGGCGCGGTCGACGAGCTGAACGCGGCCGTCGGCGTGGCCCGCTCCCTCGCCGCCGACCCGCAGATCGAGGGCGACCTGGCCCGCATCCAGTCGGAGCTCTTCTCGGTGGGGGCGGAGCTCGCGACCCCGCACGAGAGCAAGGCGCACGACTCGATCCCGGCGGTGGACGCGGGCTGGGCCGTGGCGCTGGAGCGGCGGATGGACGAATGGGACGCGGAGCTTCCCGCCCTCACCTCCTTCATCCTCCCCGGGGGGTGCCGCCTCGCCGCCTCGATCCACGTCGCGCGGGCCACCTGCCGCCGCGCCGAGCGGCGCGCGGTGGCCCTGTCCCACCTCGCCGCCATCGACCCGGGCGTGGTGGTCTACCTGAACCGCCTCTCCGACTTCCTCTTCGAGGCCGCCCGGGTCGCGAACCTTCGCGCAGGGGTCGCCGAGACGCCCTGGCAGCCGCGCAGGGGGACGTGACGTGGCCCCCCGGCGCAGGGTGGCGCTCGTCACCGGGGCCGGCACCCGCGTCGGCCGGGCCATCGCGCTCGACCTCTCGCGCCACGGCTGGGAGGTGGTCGCCCACTTCCACAGCCACCGCCCGCCCCGCTCCCTGCTCGGCATCCGGGGCGACCTCGCCTCGCCGGACGGCCCGGCGTCGCTGGCCCGCGCCTTCCGCAAGCGCTTCGCCCGCCTCGACCTGCTCGTGAACAACGCCGCCCTCTTCGAGCGCCGCTACCTCGAGGACACCGACGCCGACCTGTTCGACGAGCAGATGGCGCTCAACGCGAGAGCGCCCCTGCTCCTCACCCGCGCGCTCCTGACGCTCCTGCGGCGCGCGCGAGGGTCGGTCGTGAACGTCGTCGACGTGGGCGGGGCGCTCGTCCCCTGGGCCGCCTACTCGGCCTATGGCGCCTCCAAGGCGGCGCTGCGGGCCGTGACCGAATCGCTGGCGCTGGAGCTGGCCCCGGAGGTCCGGGTGAACGGCGTCGCCCCCGGCACGGTGCTCTGGCCAGAGAGCCTGACCGCGGGCGCACGTCGCCGCCTGTCCCGGCGGATCCCGCTCCGGCGCGTGGGAGAGCCGGAGGACGTGGCCCGCGCGGTCCGGTTCCTCGCCGATTCGCCCTTCGTGACCGGGGCCACGGTTCCGGTGGACGGCGGCCGGCACCTTGGCGTATCCCCTTGATCCCAGGGCCGGTCATTCCGCCGTTGCCTGGACCTGTCCGGTCCATTAAGAATGGATCCGACCCGAGCGGGGCGCGAGGCCCCGAAATCCCTTCAGGAGTAAGCATGGACACCGCCACGACCGCCGCCCCCGCCACCTCCAGCCCGTCCGGCGAGGCGCCCAACCCGGTGAGCTTCACCCAGAAGGCCGTGGACATGGTCCGCGCCGCCATCGAGCAGGAAGGGCTCGCCGGCCACGGCATCCGGATCGGCGTCGCCGGCGGCGGCTGCTCCGGCTTCCAGTACACGATGGATTTCGAGAACGACGCCAAGGACGGCGACATCGTCCTCGACCAGGACGGCCTCAGGCTGTTCGTCGACCCGATGAGCGCCATGTACCTCCAGGGCGTCACGGTCGACTACGTGCAGGGGCTCCAGGGCGCCGGGTTCAAGTTCATCAACCCCAACGCCAAGAACACCTGCGGCTGCGGCTCGTCCTTCTCGGCCTAGCGTTGCTGGTCGTTCGCCAGGCGGTCGTCGGCCCCTTCGCCGAGAACACCTGGCTCGTCGCCGACTCGGAGACCGGGGACGCCCTCGTGATCGACCCGGGCGGCGAGACCGGCCGCGTGCTCGGGCTCGCGCTCCCGGACTTCCGGGTCGGGCGCATCCTCGCCACCCACGGCCACGTCGACCACATCTTCGGGGTCGAGGCGCTGCGGGAATCGACCGGCGCACCCTTCCAGATCCACCGAGGCGACGAGCCCTTCGTCCGGGCCCTCCCCGGCCAGGCCGCGGGGCTCGGCTTCGGCAAGACCGCCTCTCCGGAGGTGGAGAGCTTCCTCGCCGACGGCGACGCGGTTCGCGTCGGGCGCCACGAGGGACGGGTCATCCACACTCCCGGTCACAGCCCGGGCGGGGTGAGCTTCCACTTCCCGGACGACGAGATCCTCTTCACCGGCGACACGCTGTTCGCCGGCTCGGTGGGACGGACCGACCTCCCGGGGGGAACGCGCCCGAGCTCCTGCGCTCCATCCGCGAGCGGCTCTTCCCGCTGGGCGACGACGTGCGCTTCTTCCCGGGCCACGGGCCCGGCGGCACCCTCGGGGCCGAGCGGAAGGCCAATCCGTACGCGGGCGACGACGCCCCGCACGGCCGCTTCATGTGAGGCCCGGGGCGCCCGCCCCTACCCCATCGACACCACGCCCATGATGTTCTGGCCGGCGTCGACGTGGAGCGTCTCCCCGGTGATGCCGGAGCCCATCGACGAGCAGAGGAACAGCGCGGCCTGCCCCACCTCGTCGTGCTCGATGTTGCGCCGGAGCGGGGTCCGGGAGGCGTTCTCGCCGAGCATGCTGCGCATCCCCTTGATGCCCGCCGCGGCGAGCGTCTTGAGCGGACCGGCGCTGATGGCGTTCACGCGGATGCCCTCGCGGCCGAGGTCCTCGGCCAGGTACCGCACCGACGCCTCCAGCGCGGCCTTGGCGACGCCCATCACGTTGTAGTTCGTGACCACCTTCTCGGCGCCGTAGTAGCTGAGGGTCAGGATGCTCGCCCCGGGCTTCAGGAGCGGCCGGAAGGCGCGGGCCAGCGCGATGAGCGAGTAGGCCGACACGTCCATGGTGATGCGCCAGGCCTCGCGGGTGGTCACGTCGGTGAAGCGCCCGTCGAGGGCCTCGCGCGGCGCGTAGCCGATCGAGTGGACGAGGACGTCCACCGAGTCCCAGACCTTCCCGACCTCCTGGACGGCCGCGTCGATCTGGGCGTCGTTCGAGACGTCGAGGTCGAGGATGGCGGCCGGGTTCAGGGTCTTCACGAGCGGGATGGTGCGCTTGCCCATGGCCTCGCCCGGGTACGAGAAGGCGAGCTCGGCCCCCTGCGCGTGGAAGCGCTCCGCGATCGCCCAGGCGATGCTGCGGTCGTTCGCGACACCGGTGACGAAGGCCCGCTTCCCCTGCATCAATCCGCTCATGTCATCCCTTCCCGCCGGCTGCCCGGCTCACGCTTCCCGCGCCGCCAGCGCCGCACGGGCCTGCTCGAGCTCCGATGCTGCGTGCTCGTTCCTCGCCTCGGTCGCCCGGGCGATACCCTGCTCGTAGACCTTCGCCGCCCCGGAGACGCGGTCGAGCGCCTCGAGGGTCTGGCCCCACATGAGATAGGTGGCGACGTAGCCCGGGACCCGCCGCGCCAGCTCCTCGAAGACCAGGACGGCCTCCTCGAGCTGTCCGGCGCCGCGGTGGCCCATGGCCAGCGAGTAGCGCGCGAATGGGTCGTCCGGGCTTCGTTCGACGAATTTCCGGAAGGCCTCGAGGCGCTGCTCGGGAGTCACGCGCGGTCTTGTAGCAGAGGGACCGGCCCTTCGCCACCGCGGCCGGGGTACGGCGAGGTAAGCTCCCGGCGTGGAGCGGATCCCCGACTGCACCGGCGTCCTGGTGGCCGGCGGCCAGGCCCGGCGCATGGGCGGGTCCCCGAAGGCCCTGTCCCGGCTCGGCGGCGAGACGCTCGCGGCCCGATCGGTGGCGCTCCTCCGCGAGCTCTTCGGGGAGGTGCTGGTGGTGGCGAACGACCCCGCACCGTGGACCTCCCTGGGCGTGCGGGTGGTCCCCGACGCGATTCCCGGGAAGGGAGCCCCGGGCGGCCTGCACGCCGCCCTCGGAGCCGCGCGCACCGGCTGGATCTTCGCGGCCGGCTGCGACATGCCGTTCCTGTCCGAGGGGTGCATCCGGTTCCTGGCGACGCGCCGGGGGGCAGCGCCTGCCGCGATCGTGGAATGGGATCGCGGGCTCGAGGGGCTCCACGCCTTCTGGTCGCGGGCGCTCCTGCCCATGGTGGATCGGATGCTCCGCGAGGGCGATCCGTCGATCCGGGCCATCGCCCGGGAGGCCGGCGCCCGGGTGGTGACGGCCGGCGAATGGCGCGAGGTCGACCCGGACGGCCGCTCCTTCGAGAACGTGAACACGCCCGAGGACCTGCTGCGCCTGGGCCTGCTGGCGCCCTGACGGCCGGTCCGCCCCTCCTTTTTTTCCCACCGGCGGGCGGCCCGCGGAGTAGCTTTTCGCCCCATGGACATCACCCGGTACATCGGCGAGAACCGCCAGCGCTACGTGGACGAGCTCGTGAAGTTCCTGCGCATCCCGTCCATCTCCTCCCAGGCCGAGCACAAGCCCGACATGTTCCTCGCGGCCGAGCACCTCCGGATCGAGATGGAGCGGCTCGGGATGAAGGTCGCGATCTTCCCGACCGCGGGCCACCCCATCGTCCTCGGGGAATGGCTCGAGGCCGGTCCGGGCAGCGCCCACCGTCCTCGTCTACGGCCACTACGACGTCCAGCCGGTCGAGCCGCTCGAGCTGTGGACCTCCCCTCCCTTCGAGCCGGAGGTCCGCGACGGCAACCTCTACGCGCGCGGCGCCGTGGACGACAAGGGACAGGTCTGGCTCCACCTGAAGGCCTTCGAGGCCTGGCGCCTGGCCGGTGGACCGCCGGTGAACGTGAAGATGCTCTTCGAGGGGGAGGAGGAGGTGGGCAGCGAGAACCTCGGACCCTTCCTCCAGCGGGAGCGGTCGAGGCTGACCGCCGACGCGGTGGTGGTCTCCGACTCGCCCATGTTCGGGCACGACATCCCCTCCATCTGCTACGGGCTGCGCGGCCTGATGTACATGCAGGTCGACGTGGAGGGCGCCTCGGGCGACCTGCACTCGGGCAGCTTCGGCGGCGCGGTCGACAACCCGGCCAACGCGCTCTGCCACATCGTCGCGCAGCTGAAGGACCAGGACGGGAAGGTCCGGATCCCCGGCTTCTACGACAACGTGCGCAAGCTCACCGAGCGGGAGCGGCGCGAGGTCCGCCGCCTCCCCTTCACGATGAAGTCGTTCCTGGAGGGGGCCGGCAACCCGCCCCGCGCCTGGGGCGAGCCCCGGTTCCACGTGCTCGAGCGCATCTGGGCCCGGCCCACCCTGGAGGTGAACGGGATCTGGGGCGGCTACCAGGGCGAGGGCGCGAAGACCGTGCTCCCGGCCCGGGCCGGCGCCAAGATCTCCATGCGGCTCGTCCCCGACCAGACGCCGGAGGAGGCGGAGCGGAAGTTCACGGCCTTCGTGAAGAAGGTCGCGCCGAAGACGGTGAAGGTGAAGGTCACCGCCCTCCACGGCGGGTCGCCCTTCCTCTGCCCCACCGACGCGCCCGAGTTCCAGGCCACCGAGCGGGCGCTCCTGCGCGCCTTCGGCCGCAAGCCCGTCCTCATCCGGGAGGGCGGCTCGATCCCCTTCACGGCCACCATCCAGGAGGCGCTGGGCGTGCCGGTGATCCTGATGGGCTTCGGCCTGCCCGACGAGAACAGCCACGCCCCCAACGAGCGGCTCGACCTCGAGAACTACCAGCGGGGCATCCTCGCCGCGGCCTACCTGTACGAGGAGCTGGCCGCCAGGCCGGCCGCCCCCGCGGCGCGGAAGGCGGCGCGCCGGGCGCCCGCGAAGGCAGCGCGGAGAGCGCCCCGGGAGGAAGCGATGAGGACGCGATCCGTCCTCGCCACCGCGCTCGTCACCGCCCTGGCCCTCCTCCTCGCCGCGTGCGGCTCGAGCACGACCACCGAGGCCACCGCGGGCGTGCTGCGGGTCCCGGTGGCCGACTCGCCGGTGGACGGACCGGCCGACGCCTGGGTCACCATCGTCGAGTTCTCCGACTTCCAGTGCCCGTACTGCGTGATGGTGCAGCCGACGCTCGCGCAGGTCCTTCCGGAGTACGGACCGGACGTCCGGCACGTGTTCAAGCACTTCCCGCTCTCCCAGCACGCCCGGGCGATCCCGGCCGCGGTGGCCGCCGAGTGCGCCCGCGCCCAGGGAGGCTTCTGGGAGTTCCACGACCTCGTCTTCGCGGCCGCGAGGGCCGGAACCCTCTTCGACGGCGGGTTCGACGCGGACCTGGAGGCGTTCGCCGCCCAGGCCGGTCTCGACGTGGCGGCGTGGCAGGCCTGCCGCGCCAGCCCGGCGGCCATGGAGGCGCGGATCGAGGCGGACGCCGCGCTGGGCCGCCAGGTGGGCATCGGCGGCACCCCCAGCTTCGTCGTGAACGGCACGCTGGTGGTCGGCGCGCAGCCGGCGGCCGCCTTCCGCAGCGCCATCGACGCCGCGCTCGCGCGGGCGAAGGCGAGCGGCGTGCCCGCGGCCCAGTACTACGACCGGGTCATCCTCGGGCAGTGACCGCTAGTCCCAGTCCTTCGTCCCCAGCGGCGTCGTGGGGCAAGAGCAGATGAAGTCTGGGCTGACGGAGAGCGTCCCGGCGAAGGGGCCCTGGTAGCACCACACGCCGCAGCCCGTGTCGATCCCGAGCGGTCGGCTTCTGCAGCTGGAAGCAGGTCGTGCCGCCGCCCACCATCGGGCAGGACAGGTTGCTCGAGCTGGAGCCCGTTCGGCGCCCACTTCCGGGCGGCCGTCTCCGCCGTCGTCGCGGTGTAGGTCCCGGTCGGCGTGCAGTCGAAGTAGGTCTGCACGCTGGTCGTCCCGATGAAGTTCTGGTGCCGGTTCGGGCACGACGACCCGCAGCAGGCCGTGTTGTCGGCGCAGCACGTCGTGCCGCAGGTGCGGGTGGCGCAGGCGGCCTGGCAGGTGCCGGCCGAGCAGGTCTGCCCGGACGAGCAGGTGCGCCCGCACACCCCGCAGTTCGCGACGTCGTTCTGGAGGTTCACGCAGTTGCCGTTGCAGAGCGTGAGCCCGCTCGCGCAGGCCAGGGAGCAGGCGCCACCGCTGCAGATCTGGTCCGCCGAGCAGACGTTTCCGCAGAGGCCGCAGTTGGTGGGGTCGGTGCTGGTGTCGGTGCAGATCGACGATCCCGCGCACCGCGCCCGGACAGGCGGTGTTGGGCGAGAGGCACTGGCAGGTGCTCGAGCTGCAGACGTTGTTCGGCACGCAGACGTTTCCGCAGGCGCCGCAGTTGGCGCCGTTCGTGGCGGTGTCGACGCACGAGCCCGTCGTCGGAGCGCCGGGCGGACAGAGCGTGATTGTGTTGGGGAGGACCGGGCTCACGTCGCAGACGCAGCTGGCGCCCACGCACTGGCCCAGGCCACACCCGTGGCCGCAGGTTCCGCAGTTCGCGGCGTCGGTCTGGAGGTTCACGCACCGGATGCCGCACGTGTCGGGCGTCGCGGCGGGGCACTCGCAGCGCCCCGGCGACGCAGCTCGAGCCGGAGTAGCAGGCGGTGTTGCAGGACCCGCAGTGCAGGGGATCGGTGGCCGGGTCGATGCAGGCGCCCGAGCAGGCGAGCTGGCCGGTCGGGCAGGTCTTGCCGGACGACGTGCAACCGGCCCCGGCGCAGGCCACGACCAGCGCGGCGACCCAGGACCACCGCGCCATCCACCTCGCAAACGAAGCCGCCATCGACCGCCTCCCTGGGTTCACCCCGACGTTGCCCCACAGTCTAGACCGCTTCCACGTTCCGTGGAGACGGCCCGGCGGGGCCCGTCGTCCCGGGCGGGGCGGGATCAGCCCTTCTTGGCGCCGGCCCGCGGCTTGGCGGGCTTCCTCGGCACCACCTCGGACTTGGCCCGCGTGAGCCGGAACTTGGCGTCCGTCTTCTGGCGGTTCGAGCCCTTGCGCGTCGACTTCCGCGACGGCCTGGCCCCGGGGGCGAAGTCCTCGAACGCGTAGAGCGCCTTGCGGTCGGTCGTGGCCAGGTTGTGCGGCTTCGGGCCTGGCTTGGGCTTCTTCACCTGCTTCGCCTTCTTCGGCCCCGCGCGCTCGGTGTTGTAGCGAAACCACTCGGCCCTGGTCGCCATCGGGTTGGCCTCCGCGATGTGGGAGAGAGGAGGATTGTACCGCCGGGAGGGGCTCCACCGGGGACTGCACCCGTACGGGGCGCGGCCTCAGGCGCTCCGGCGCCACCGCGCGTTGTGGCGGGACAGGTCCTGGTCGAGGGAGGGAATCTCGGTCTCGGCCAGGATCCCGCACTCGACGAAGAACTGGCCGATCCTGCGCTGCAGGCGCCGCTGCCGGCCGAGGAGGGCCAGGAGCTGGGCCGCCGAGAGGAAGCCCCTCTTCCGGGCGTACTCGCCGAAGGGCTCCGCGGACGACCCCTCCCGGCGGCGCTGGTCGAGGAGCTCCCGGACCTCCTCGTCGGAGAGGTGGCCCCATTCGACCGCGATGCGCCCGATGGCGGGGCGCTGGCGCCGCTGCCACGCCACGGCCTCCACCAGGTTCCGCCAGGAGGCGCGGCCCGAGTAGTAGAGGAACTCGGCGAAGAGCAGCGGCCGGTGAGGCAAGGGCGCCCGGTGAACGTGATCCCGGGGCGGGCGGGAGGCGCGCTCCCGGGGTGGCTGCGCGACCGGGCGCGGCGCCGGGACGGCCTCCTCCCGCGACAGGATCTGGTAGGCCTCCAGGATGTGCCGGAAGTCCTCGGCGAGGCTGGCCTCGCTCCGGCCGAGCGCCTGGGCGCGATCCGGGTGCGTGTCGAGGGCGCCGCCGGCGGAACGCCTCCCGGACCTCCCGGCGGAAGGTATCCCCGTGGGTGGCCGTGGGGCGGTTGGCGCCGAAGAGCAGGTCGAGGGCCTGCTCCACGTCCGTCGCGTCCGAGATCTTCCCGAGTCTCCACCGCCGCCTCCGCCCCCGTCCCGCTGCACCGACGCCGGCCAGTCGTCCCGGGATCGTCCACCCGATCCCTGCCCCTGTCGAGCTTCTGGCCCGTCGCGAGGTCCCGGCGACGTGGTGGGGATGCGCTCGGCTACAGCAGCGAGTCGACCAGCCGCGCCAGCTGCTGCGCCGTCTGGCGGAGCGGCTTGCGGCGCTGCCACTCCTCCTTCGTGAGCAGGTCGGAATCCCGGATGTAGCGGTCCTGGATGCGCGCCAGGTCGGCCACCACGCCCTGGTCGTAGAACATCAACACCGCCTCCTCGTTCAGCGTGAAGGATCGCATGTCGATGTTGGAGGAGCCGATGGCGGCGATGTCGTCGTCGACCGACAGGTGCTTCGCGTGGAGGAACCTCGGCCGGTAGAGGTGGATTTGGACCCCGGCCGCCAGCAGCTCCTCGTAGAACGACTCCTGGGCGAGCCGCACCAGCCACTGGTCGGCCTGCCGGGGCGTGATCAGGTGGACCTCCAGGCCGCGGGCGGCCCCCGCCTGCATGGCCTCCACGAACGGTCGATCGGGGACGAAGTACGGCGACGTGACCACGATGCGCTTGCGGGCGCCGTAGAGCATCTGGACGAAGGTGCGCTCGTTGTTCTCGGCCTCGTAGGTGGGACCGCTCGGCAGCGCCTGCGCCCGGACCGTCCCGGCCGTGGCCTCCGGAGGATAGAGCCGGCTCCACGTCGACCCGCGTTCCGTCCTCCAGGAAGCGGTCGGTGAGGAAGATGGCCTGGAGCTGCCGGACCACCGGCCCCTCGACCCGGACCATCAGCTCCTCGTTGGTGAGTCCCCGCCCCTTGTAGTCGAAGGCGTCGACGAGGTTCTGGGATCCCGTGTAGCCGACCCGTCCGTCCAGGACGGCGATCTTCCGGTGGTTGCGCAGGTCGCGCCGGGCCTGGCGCGTGCCCGGGGTGAGCATCGACAGCACCTCCACGCCGTGGGCGCGCAGCCCGGGAGCCAGCTGCTTTCAGCCCGGGGCGCGACGCCATGCCGTCCATCATCACGCGGCAGGTGGCCCCGCGGCCGGCCGCGCGGATCACGGCGTCGGCCACCCGGCGACCGGTGGCGATCGGGCTCGAAGATGTAGAAGAGCAGGTGCACGCTCTCCTGCGCCGCGTCGATGTCGGCGACGAGCCGGTCGATCGAGGTCTCGTAGTGGTCGATCAGCTCGACCCGGTTGCCGGCCACCACCGGGAAGGCGCCCAGCTTCCGGCGCCAGGTGCGCGGTGGCCTGCTGCGCGTCCCCCACCTGCACCGAGCCCGGAACCCCGACGAGCGCCGGGGAATCGCGGATGAGCCGGGTGGCCTGCCTCTGCCGCTCCCGCCGCTTGCTCGGCAGGTAGGCGCGCCCGAAGATCGAGTAGAGGGCGAACCCGGGGATCGGCAGCAGGACGATGAGCAGCAGCCAGGCGCGGGCCGCGTTCGGGGACCGCCGGCGAGGGACCGCCCAGATGGCCCAGAGCCGGATCGACCAGTTGGCGATGGGGAGGATCCAGGCCCAGTGCCAGTGCATGTGCCCCTTCCTGCGGACGGTGCGGCGTGGTGAAACCGAACGTGACGGGGATCCTACGGTGCCGGAGGGGGGGCGCCCATCCCTGGTGGGGGGATCGCTCGCAACCGGGCTGGCGACCGCTCAGACGCGCGTCCGCACCGCGCCGCGCCGGGGCTTCGCGGCGGGAGCGCCCCGCCCTCCGACCAGCGCCTCGAGCCGCTCCTCCGAGCGGACGCACGCCTCGTGGATGGTCTGGGCGAGCCGGCGCAGCGCCGGCCCGATCGGGGAGCGGGGGCGCCAGATCGAGCGCGAGCGTGCGGTGCGGCTCGGGGCTGGCGAGGCGGCGGACCGCGAGCTCGGAGCGGCGGTTCTCGACCGGCAGCGTGAGCCGGGGGAGCAGCGTGACGCCCGCGCCGCCCGCGACCATCTGGGCCAGGGTGCCGAGGCTCGTGGCCCGGAAGTCGAGCTCGCGGCCGCGAGCCGAGGCGCAGTACGCGAGCGCCTGGTCGCGGAAGCAGTGCCCGTCGTCGAGGAGCAGGAACCCGGTGCCGCGCAGGTCCTGTGGCGTGGCCGGCGCGTCGGACTGCACGAGCGGGTGGCCGGGCGCGGCCACCAGGACGAACGGGTCCTCGCAGACCACCTCCTTCTCCACCTCGCCGAGCGGCGCCTCGAGCGCCAGGAGCGCGCCGTCGATCCGCCCGTCCCGGAGCGCCTCCACCAGGTTCTCGGTCTTGTCCTCGACCCACACCACCGTCAGTCCCGGATGGCGCGCCCGCAGCTCCGGAACCACCTCCGGGAGCAGGTACGGCGAGACGGTCGGGATGACGCCGAGCCGCAACGTGCCGGCGAGGGGGTCGCCGAGCTGCCGGACGCTGTCGGAGAGGTCGTCGGCCTCGAGCAGGAGCCTGCGCAGCCGGGCCAGCACCGCCTCGCCCGCCGCCGTGATGAGCACCTTGCGGGAGCCCCGCTCGAAGAGCCGGACGCCGAGCGCCTCCTCCAGCTGGATCACCTGGGCCGAGAGGGACGGCTGGGAGACGTGGCAGCGCTCCGCGGCGCGGCGGAAGGAGCGCAGGTCGGCCACGGCGGCGGCGTACTGGAGCTGCCGGAGGGTGAAGGGGTGAGGACTCGAGCGCATGATAGGCTGAACCTATCACCGGGGCGCCTTGCGCGCCGCGCGCCTCCGCCGGTACAAGACCTCGTTGCGCTCCGTCCTCGTCATCCGCTACAGCGCGCTCGGCGACGTGGTGCTCGCCACCTCGGTGCTCGAGCCGCTGCGGGCGCGCTTTCCGGACGCCCGGATCGAATGGGTCACCTCCCCGGCCTATGCGCCGCTCCTGGAGGGTCTTCCCGGGCTCGCCCGCGTGCACCGCCTCGGCCGGGGCGGGCTGCGCGAGGCGGTCGAGCTGGCCGTGAAGCTGCGCGGCCGCTTCGACCTGGCCATCGACCTCCAGAACAAGGTGAAGAGCGCCATCGTGGCCCGGGCCGCCGGGCGCAGGCAGCTCGTGTTCCGGCGCCGCACGCCCGGGCAATCGGCGCTGGCGCTCCTGGGCGTGGACCCGCCGGTGCGCGGCCCGGGCGCCACCCAGCTCTACGCCGACGTGCTCCGCCCGCTCGGCGTCGACCGGCCTGGCCGCATCCAGGTGGCGCTCCCGGGCGACGCCCGGGACGCGGCGGCGGCGGCGCTCGCCGGGGCGAGACGGCCGCGCGTCGCGGTGGCGCCCGGGGCGAGCCAGGCCACCAAGCTCTGGGCGCCCGAGCGCTTCGCCGCGGTGGCGGACGCGCTCGCCGCGCGGGGGGCGAGCATCGTGCTCGCCGGGGGTCCCGCCGACGAGGCGGCCCTGGCCGGATTCCGCGCCGCCTGCCGCGCCCCGATCGAGCGGCGATCTCACCCGTCTCCCGGTCGAGGGGCTCGCGGCTGGCCTCGCAGCGGTCGACCTGCTCGTGGCCTGCGACTCCGGTCCGGTGCACCTGGCCACCGCGGTCGGGACGCCGGTGCTGGCGGTGTTCGGCCCGACCTCCCCCGAGCGCTGGGGACCGCCCCCGCCCGGGAAGGCCGTGACCCACCCCATCGACTGCGCCCCGTGCTCCAACCACGGCGGAGCCCGCTGCCCCAAGGGGCACCACCGCTGCATGACGGAACTGGCCGCGTCCACCGTGGCCGACGACGCTGCGGCGATGCTGTGGCCCGGCGGAGCCCCGGCTCTACGGGCCCCAGAGGTTGAAGGCGTAGCCGAGGAGCACGCCGACGTGGACGAGGCGCCCGGGGTAGGCGTCCACCTCGCCGACCACCTCCCAGTGCTTCACGATGACCAGGCGGAGCCCCGCCTCCAGCGAGAGGCCGGTGTACTGGCTCTGGAGGAGCACGCCGTCGCTCGTCACCGTGAAGTGCCCGTCGAGGTAGACCACGCCCGCGCCCGCGTAGGGCGTCAGGCTGACCGGACCCAGGTCGAAGCGGTAGCCCGCCGAGAGATCGGCCCCGAACTCCCAGGTCTCGAGCGTGTCCTTGGTCGCCGGATCGGTGACGGGAGACTTCGAGAACGCGTACACGCCGTGCCCGCGCAGCCCGATCGCCAGGTCGCCCGGAGCGTACGCGATGCCCGCCTCGAGCCCGAAGTAGTTGGTGCTCACGCCGTTGATGGGGATCGGCGGGATGTACGAGAGGCCGACGAAGGTCCGGAAGCCTTCCGGCGCCGGCAGCCCCAGCGCGATGCGCGGGCGCGGGAAGATCCGGGTCCGATCGGAGGCGGTGATCTGGACCTTCCCGCCCGTGGTGCCGTCGATGTACGGGATGCCGATGAGCTCCAGCCCCAGGCTGAGCTGGCCGGGGGAGAGCGCGCCCGGCGCCTGGACCGGCGGCAGGTCCAGGAGCAGGGAGTGGATCTGGATGAGCCGCTGCTCCTGGTCGAGCATCGTCTGCGCGCTCGCCGGGCCCGCGGCGGCCACCGCGAGCAGGATCCACAGGGCGCGACGGAGCCCCGGCATCTAGGGCGCCCTGGCCAGACCGCTGAGGAACTGCCCCGCCGTGTCGAAGCCGGCGTAGTACATGGCCCAGCCATTCCCGTCGATGAACACGGAGGGCGTGGTCAGGCCGCCGGAGTCGAACTGGCCGGCCGCGCCCGGCCCGAGGGCCTCGCCGCTCGGGCCCGGCTGCGGGATCTTGACCCAGGTGATCCCGTCGTTCGACTCGGCATAGCCGATGACGCCGCCGCTCGGGCCGCCGAACCTCCCGGGCGCCGCGCAGGCGCGGTACCACATGCGGTAGAGGTTCTCCCGCTCCTTCACGACCGACGGCTGGTAGGCACAGGCCGCGTCGAAGCTGCCCGCCGGACCCAGGTCCAGGATGGAGCCGTTGGCCAGCTTGCCGGGCACCTTGGTCCAGGTGCGGGCGTCGGTGGAGACCGCGAGGCCGACGCGCCAGAAGTTCCCGGAGTCGTTGGCGGAGTAGTACATCTTGTACTGCGCGCCGTCCTTCAGGACCCAGACGTACCCGACCTGCTGACCGTCGATGGCGTCGGTTGCGCCGAGCGGCAGGACGCTGCCTCCCGGGCCCGGACCGTCGTAGTGCTTGGTCCAGTGGATCCCGTCGGACGAATCCGCGTAGCCGATTCGCCGGTTGAGCGCGAGCGTGCCGATGGGACAGTTGAAGGGCTCGGTGCTGCCGTTGTACCACATGCGAAACACGGCCCCGTCCTTGAGCACGAACGGGCGGTAGGTGAGGAACTCGTCGAACTGGCCCGGGCTCCCGTTGTCCAGGATTGCGCCGCCGGTCTCGACACCCGGGACGCGGGTCCAGTTCACGCCGTCGGTGGACTGCGCGAGCCCGACGCGCCAGTGCGACCCGTTGATGCCGGCGCAGGCCCCGGTGGCATCGCTGCCCCCGTAGTAGAGGTAGTAGACGCCGGCGTCCTTGAACGCACTTACCGTGAAATTCGCGCGCTCGTCGAAGGTTCCCGCCCCGTCGAGGCCGAGCAGGGCGCCGCCAGGCCCGGGGCCCTGCACCTTCTGCCACGCGAGCGGCTGAAGGTCGGCCGTGCTGGCCGAGCATCCGGCGAGCGCCATCGCGACCGCTCCCGTCAGGATCGCGACCCTTCCAAGGATCTTCCGGCTCATCTCCCGTCCTCCTCCGGGCCCCCAGGCCCTGCTGTGGCGGGCGGACGCCCGACCGCCTCTCACCCGGCCTGGTCCAGCACCAGGTCGTACTCCACCAGGATCTCGTCGTGGACGGCGACCGCGCCCAGGAAGCCGCTGTACGGCTCGATGCCGAAGTCGCTCTGCTTGAACCGGGCAGAGCCTCGCGCGTGCCAGGCCTCCCCTTCCTTCGTCGCGTGCACCCGGACGGCGACCGGATGCTGCTTGCCGCGCAGGGACAGCGTCCCGGCCAGCTCGCCGTCGATGCTGCCGTCCGGCTCGAGCCGGAGCGACCGACTCGGCCGGACCTTCCGGCGCGAACCGGATCTCCGGGAAGCGGGCGGCGTCGAGCACGTCGGCGCCGGCCGCCTGTGCGTCCACCTTGGCGCGGTCCTCGTCGGAGAGGTCCGGCTGCTGGTCCCGGAGCGAGCCGGCGGCGATGGTCACCTCGAACCTCGCCTGGGCGGGCGCCGCTCCGTCGAGGTGGCCGTGACGCGGAAGCTCCCGGCGGCGAAGTGATGGTCGTGGGCCATGCCGGAGAGGAAGCCCTTCTTGTAGACGTGGACCGTGATCCGGCTCCGGCCAGGGGCCGCCGACCACCGGCTCGGGCTGGCGTGGGCCGCTTCCGCCGGAGCCAGCCACGTGGCCGCGAGGACGGCGAGCCAGGGAAGTCGCCGGGCCGCGTTCATCGTCGGCTCAGTAGCCGGGACCGGTCACCGGAGCGGGGCTCACCGCCACCGTTCCCTGGAAGAGCGCGTTCGTCGCGTTCAGCGCGTCGTGGTAGGCGCAGGTCGCGGCCCACGGGAACGTCGCCACCTTGTTCGCGCCCGGCGCGATCGCGCCCAGGTTCAGGGGCGTGCAACCGACGTCCGCCTCGATGTCGTGCGGACGGTGTCGTTGTTCGTGAACGTGACCGTTCCGGTCGGGAGGATGCACACGGCCTTGGGCGACACGCCGGCCGCGGTGATCGAGACGTTCGACGCGAGCGAGGGCGTGCAACTGCCCCCCGTGGTTCCACCTCCGTCACTCCCTCCGCACGCTGCGAGTCCCACCACGGCCAGGCCAGCCAACCAGCTCGATGCACGTCGCATGTTCGACCTCTCTCGATTCGGAGCCGATGCGCCTGCGCATGGCGTCACTTCGTCCCGCTGGGCGCGAGGGCGCCTTCCCCGTCCGGGATGCTCCCGGGCACGGGACGAGGTGACCTCCCCTGCAATACACCGAGGGGTCGCGAGGCGTGCCACGCCACCGCGCCAGGCGCGCGCGGAACGTTCCGCTGCCAGCCCGCCGGGGGGGGACGACGCTCGAAGGAGGGAGGGCTAGGCGGCGGAGGCCACCGCGGCCGCGAGCTTGGCGGCGCGCTCGGCGACCTGCGCCTCGCTCCAGGACAGCGCGATGGGCGTCGAGATGGCCCTGGCCATCACGGCGTCGGAGGCCGGGAACGGCCGCGCGGCGAGCGCGGCGAGCGCGGTGCGCACGGGGGCCGGGAGCGGGCTGGGCGAGGCGGCCGACTTGAGGTGGTCCCAGCGACGCACGTAGTGCCAGTTGTTGTCGTACCAGTACATGGCCGGGATCCCGGCGCCCTGGATGGCCTTCGCGGCGGCGCGGGCCCGGGCCTCGTCGGGCAGGAAGAAGGACAGGAAGGATGCGCTGTCGCCGGCCGGATCGGGGATGCGCCGGAAGGTGACGCCGGGCACGGCGGCGAGCGCGCCCCGGAGGGCCGCCTTGTTGCGGCGCTGGATCTCCAGGAAGCGGTCGAGCTTGCGAATCTGGGCCAGCCCCACCGCGGCGTGCAACTCGGAGATCCGGAAGTTGTATCCCAGGAAGGGGTGCAGGTCGGCGCCCCGATCGACCCCGAGGTGGTCGTGCCCGTGATCCGCGTACTGGTCGCAGCGGCGGGCCACGTCGGGATCGGAGGTGACGACGGCGCCCCCCTCGCCACAGGTGATGGTCTTCACGAAGTCGAACGAGTAGCAGCCGGCCTTGCCGACCGAGCCCAGCGCCCTTCCCTGCCAGGTGCCGCCGGTGGCCTGGCAGGCGTCCTCCAGCAGCGCGAGCCCCTCCTCGCGGCAGAGCGCGTCGAGCGCGCCCAGGTCGGCCATGGCGCCGCACATGTGGACGGGCATCACCACCCGGGTCCGCGGCGTGATCGCGGCGCGGGCCGCCGCCGGCGACAGGGTGAGCGTGTCGTCCACGTCGGCCAGGACCGGCGTGGCTCCGACCGAGAGGACGGCCTCGAAGCTGGCGACGAAGGTGAAGGTGGGCATGACCACCTCGTCCCCGGCGCCCACGCCCAGCGCGGCGAGCGCGGTGGTCAGGGCGGCCGTGCCGCTCGAGACGACCTGGGCGTGCGAGGCGCCCGTCCGCTGGCAGAGCGCCGCCTCCAGCTCCCGGGCCTTCCATCGCCCCTTTCGCGCGCCGTCGAACCCGTAGCGCATGAGGATGCCGGTCTCGAGGACCTCCTCCACCTCGCGCCGCTCCTCGGCGCCCCACATCTCGTAGCCGGGCATGTCGCCTCCTAGAGCCGCTGGTAGAGGGCCCGCAACCGCTCCGGGGTCATCTGCCGCTTCCAGTCGTCGCCGAGGACGTTCTGCCAGAGCGGGGCCATGCCCCAGGGAGACCTCGATCATCTTGTCGATCTTGGCGGCCGGGAGGCCGGCGACCACGCCCTGCGGGATCTCCACCCCGGCCTTGTCGACCATGCGCCGGAAGTCCCGGACGCCGTCCGGATAGAACTCCTCGAGCACCTGCATCGCGATGGCGTTGCCCTCGCCGTGGTGGGTCCCGAGGACGTAGCCGAGCCCGTAGCTCATCGCGTGGGCAGCGCCCACCTGCGAGTAGGCGATCGACATCCCGCCCAGCCAGGAGGCCATCATGAGCTTCTCGTCCGAGTCGCCGTCCCAGCGATCCTTCTGCGAGGAAGACCTCGCGGCAGAGGTCGAGCGACTTCTCGGCGTGCACGCGGGCGAAGGTGTTCATGGCCCGACCCTGCAGCGACTCGACGTTGTGGATGTAGCAGTCCATGCCGGTGAAGAAGCGCTGCCGCTCCGGGACGCCCGCGATGAGGTCGGGGTCGAGCACCACCTGGTCGAAGGGCGTGTAGTCGGAGTTGAGCCCGAGCTTCTTCGTGGGGCCGATGAGCACGGCGGTGCGCGACACCTCCGCGCCGGTGCCGGAGAGCGTGGGCACCCCGGCCTTGTAGACGCCGGGCACCTGGACCAGGTCCCAGCCCTGGTAGTCCTGGGACGAACCCGGGTTGGTCAGCATGAGGGCCACGGCCTTGGCGAGGTCCATGGTGGACCCGCCGCCGATCCCGACGAGCCCCGACACCTTGCCGAGCTCGGCGCGGATCCGGTCGCGCAGGGAGTCGACGTCGCCGGTCTTCGGCTCGTTCGTCACGTCGACGAAGTAGATCCGGTCGCGCCCGCGGACCGGGATCCGGGCCACGAAGTCCGGGCGGTCGTGGAAGACGTGGTCGACGAGGAAGACCATGGGCGCGGCGCCCTGCCGGTTGTCGGCCAGGATGGCGTCGAGCTGGCCGAGCGCGCCCCGGCCGAAGGTCATCGCTCCGACCTGCTTCAGGTTCTTGTGCACGATTCGCTCCATCAGTTCCCCTTCCCTGCCAGCAGCCGTTCCGCCCGCCGCAGGTCGTCGGGGGTGTCGATCTCCACGCCCATGTACGTCGGTGGGCACCATCCGCATCCGGATGCCGTGCTCCAGGAAGCGCAGGCATTCCACCTTCTCGGCCCTCTCCAGCGGCCCGGCCGGAAGGCGCGCGAAGCGCAGCAGCGCGTCCCGCCGGAAGGCGTAGACGCCGATGTGCTCCCAGAACGTGGGCGCCGCGGCGGGATCCCGCACGAACGGGATGGGGGACCGCGAGAAGAAGAGCGCGTTCCAGGCGGCGTCGACGGCCACCTTCACGTAGTTCGGGTCGCGCACCAGCGCCGGGTCGTGCAGCTCCTGCATCAGGGAGGCCACGCCCACCTCGGCGCCGCCGGGGCCGTCGAAGGCCTGCAGCAGCTTCTCCAGGGGTTCACGGCGCGTGAATGGCTCGTCGCCCTGGACGTTGAGCACCAGGTCGGCCAGGAGACCCTCCACGACCTCGGCGATGCGATCGGTCCCGCTCTCGTGCGGCCGGACCGACATGCGGGCCTCCCCGCCCGCGCGTCCACCTCGGCGCGGATCTCGTCGGAGTCGGTGACCACCAGGACGGCGTCGAAGAGGCCGGTGTCCCGCACCGCCTCGAAGGTGCGGCGGATGACGGTCTTGCCGCGACAGCTCCGCCAGCAGCTTGCGCGGGAAGCGGGTGGCGCCCAGGCGCGCCGGGATGAGGGCGATTCGTCTCACGTCTCTCGGAGGATCGGGCCGGGGCTCCGGCGGGCCGTATCCTAACCGACGTCCGGGAGATTCGCCTGCGGGAATCGGGCCGGGTCAGCGAAGGCCGAGACAGGTGGCGGTGCTGGGCGGCGGCAGCTCCACGCCGTCCACCCGGCCGCTCGACCCACAGTCGATGGCGACCTGGTAGCCGACCGGCGCCGTCGAGAAGCTCACGTACCGCGCGTTCCCGTTCCGCGTGAGGAGCGTGTCGTGGCTGCCGGACCGGCTCCAGGAGGTGTAGGCGTCCCAGCCGCCGGACCGCGCGTGCCTCCAGGGCCGCGAACGGGGTCCCACCGGCCGCGAACGGGCGCCGGGCCACGGCCGGCTAGGATGTTCGCCCGTGCGCTCCCCTTTCCGCCGCTGGCTTCCGGCTGCCCTGGGCGCTGCGCTCGCTGCCTGCCCCGGGCGCCGCTCCCGCCCCGGCGCGGGCCTCCGAGGCGTCCGCCGCGCCCGAGGTGTACGAGCGCGGCGAGCGGGTGATGCGCCGGTTCTGCCTCTCCTGCCACGGCTCCCCCGGAGGCCAGGTGCCAGACCCCCTTGGCCCGCGCCTCCGCCCCGAGGTGTGGGGGGACGCCGAGCAGGCGTACCAGAACGTCGGCCAGCTCTGGCGCATCAACCGCCGGATGGACCAGCCCTTCCCCGGCGACGACGCCGAGCGCAGGGCGCTGTCCGAGTGGCTGGCCCGGCGGGCCAGGGAGAACCGGACTCCCGCCTGGAAGGGCGCCCTCCCGTGGGCGGGCGCCCTCGCAGCGGCGGTCGTCGCCGGAGCCCTCTTCCTCCGGACGCGCCGGCGGGAGGCCCCGCGGCGTCCTCCGGCCTAGTTCGCGAAGATCTCCGCGAAGAAGTCTTCCATCGCCTTCCAGCTGCGCCGGTCGGCGGTGGCGTTGTAGGCCGCACCCTTCGAGTTGTCGTTGCCCGCGCCGACGATGGTGAAGGCGTGGACGGCGCCCGAGTACTTCACGAGCGTCCAGTCGACGCCGGCGGCGCGCATCTGGTCCTCGAAGGCCTTCACCTGGGCCTCCGGCACGAAGGGATCGTCCGCGCCGTGGAGGATGAGGGTCTTGCCCTTGATGTTCTTCGCGTCCCCCGGAGCGGGGAAGTCGAGACCGCCGTGGAAGGCGACCACCCCGACCACGTTCGCCCCGGTCCGCGCGAGCTCGAGGGCGGTCGTCCCTCCGAAGCAGTAGCCGATGGCGGCGATGCGGTTCGGATCGACGTTGGGGAGGCTGGCGAGCTCCTTGAATCCCGCCGTGACCCGGGCGCGCAGGAGCGCCCGGTCGCCGCTCTTGTACTGGCCCGCGAGCGCGCCGGCCTCCTTGCCGTTGGCCGGCCGAACGCCCTTGCCGTAGATGTCGGCGGCGAAGGCGACGTAGCCCAGCTTGGCGAGCATCTCGGCGCGCCGCTTCGTGTCCGCGGACACGCCCAGCCAGTCGTGGACGACGAGCACGCCCGGCTTCCTCGCGGGTCCGGCGGTGTCGTAGGCGAGGAACCCCTCGAGGACGGTGTCGCCCTGCTTGTACTCCACGGTCCTGGTCACGATCTCGGCGCGGGCGCTGGTCACGAGGAGCCCCAGCGCCGCGGCGACGGCGAAACGGAGTGCGTGCACGTGTTCATCCTCTTTCCTTCGGGGGAGTGGTCCGGGATCGGCCCCCCGAGGTGCGGCTGCATAACCACGGCCCGGCGCGCGAGCCACGGGGACTGAGCCCGTGTATGTAGGCCGTCGCCCCTTGGCCTCCGACCCCTACTCCTCGCTCCGCTTCCCCGAGTACCGGGCCTTCCTGGGGGCCATGGCCGCGGTGTTCGGCGCCACGCAGATCCAGACCGCCGTCCTGGGCTGGCAGGTCTACGACCTCACGGGGGATCCGCTGTCGCTCGGCCTGGTCGGCCTGTCGGAGGCGGTGCCCTTCCTCTCCCTCACGCTGGTGGGCGGCTGGGCGGCCGACCGGGTGGACCGCCGCTGGCTCGCGCTCCTGAGCCTGCTCGCCATCGCCGGCAGCGGCGCCTGGCTCCTCACCGTGAGCCTCGGATCGGTGCGGTCGCCGCTTCCCCTCTACGGCGCGCAGGCGCTGGCCGGGCTGGGGCGGGCCTTCTTCCGGCCGGCCTCGGCGTCGCTCGGCACCGAGCTCGTGCCGCGCGACCAGTACCAGAACGCCGCGACCTGGCGGTCGTCGATCTTCCACAGCGCGATGATCCTCGGACCCGCCGCGGGCGGCGCGCTCATCGCGCTCGGCGGTCCACGCCTCGCCTACGCCGTGGAGATGGGGCTCCTCGGCGTGGGGCTCGCCGCGCTCCTCGCCGTCGCCCCGCGCCCGCGCCCGCCGTCGGTCCGCCGCCACCCCGTCGCCGAGATCGCCGACGGCGTCCGCTTCGTCTTCCGCGAGCCGCTCCTGCTGGCCCCGCTCAGCCTCGACCTCTTCGCCGTGCTCTTCGGCGGCGCCACGGCCCTCCTGCCGGTCTTCGCCCGCGACGTGCTCCACGTGGGCGAGGTCGGGTTCGGCCTGCTGCGGGCCGCGCCCGCGGTCGGCTCGGTGGCCACCTCGCTCCTGCTCACCCGCCTGGGCCAGTTCCGGCGCGCCGGGCGCGCGATGCTCGCCTGCGTCGCCCTCTTCGGCGTGACCTGGATCGCCTTCGCGCTCTCCCGGAGCTACGCGCTCTCCATCGGCCTCCTGGTGGCGGGCGGGGCGCTCGACGCGGTCTCGGTGGTGCTGCGGAGCACGCTCGTCCAGACCTTCACCCCGCAGGAGATGATGGGGCGCGTCTCCGCGGTGAACAGCCTCTTCATCGGGTCCTCCAACGAGCTGGGCGCGTTCGAGAGCGGCCTGGCCGCCAAGCTCCTCGGCACCGTCCCGTCGGTGGTCTTCGGCGGCACGATGACGCTCGTCACCGTGGCCCTCGTCGCCTGGAGGGCGCCCCGCCTGCGCCGCCTGGAGAGGATCGGGAGCTAGCACTCGACTAGACTGGGAAGGATGCCTCGCCTGCCCTTCCCGGTGACGTCCCGGCTCCCCGGTGTCGGCACCACGATCTTCACCGTGATGTCGCGGCTCGCCGCCGAGTGCGGCGCCATCAACCTGTCCCAGGGCTTCCCCGACTTCTCCGCCTCCCCGGAGCTCTTCGATCTCGTCTCCCGCCACATGCGGGCGGGCTCGAACCAGTACGCGCCCATGGCGGGCGTTCCCTCCCTCCGGGAGGCCATCGTGGCCAAGTCGGAGGCGCTGTACGGGACGCGCTACGACCCGGAGCAGGAGGTCACCGTCACCGCCGGCGGGACGCAGGCCATCTTCACCGCGGTGACCGCGCTCGTGCGCCCCGGCGACGAGGTGGTGGTCCTCGAGCCGGTCTACGACTCCTACGTCCCGGCGATCGAGCTGGCCGGCGGCACGGCCGTCCGGATCCCGCTCTCCCCGCCCCATTACCGGCCGGACTGGAAGGTCGATCGGCGCGCGCCTCTCGCCCCGCACCCGGATGATCCTCCTCAACAGCCCGCACAATCCCACCGGCTCGATCCTCGGGCGAACCGACCTCGACGCCCTGGCCGGCCTGGTGCGCGGGACCGGCATCGTCGTGCTCTCCGACGAGGTGTACGAGCACATCGTCTTCGACGGCGCCCGCCACGAGAGCGTGTCGGGCCACCCGGAGCTCGCCTCCCGCTCCTTCGTGATCGGCTCCTTCGGGAAGACCTTCCACGTCACCGGCTGGAAGGTGGGATGGGCGCTCGCGCCCCGGGAGCTGATGGCCGAGTTCCGCAAGGTGCACCAGTTCGTGGTCTTCACGGTGAACACGCCGGTGCAGCTGGCGCTCGCCGACTACATGGCCGACTCCGTCCCGCTGGCTCACCCTCCCCGCGTTCTACCAGCGCAAGCGCGATCTCTTCCGCGCCGGCCTGGCGGCCTCCCGGCTCGACCCGCTCCCTTGCGCGGGCACCTACTTCCAGCTGGCGAGCTACGCGCGGGTCAGCGAGGAGCCGGACACGGTGCTCGCCGAACGGCTCACCCGGGAGATTGGCGTGGCGTCCATCCCGGTGTCGGCCTTCCACGGCGACGGGCGGCAGGACCGCGTGCTGCGCTTCTGCTTCGCCAAGTCGGACGAGACGCTGTCGCGCGCCTGCGAGCGGCTGGCACGGCTCTGACGACAGGCGGCGGGCGGCCTGGCGGCCTCCTACCGGATGCTCTGGCGCACCAGCGCGTCGATCTCCTTCGGCTTCACCCCGGCCTGGTCGAGGAGCATGCCCCAGGACACCTGGCCGCCCTGGAACCGGGCCAGGACGCTCGTCGACGGGACCTTCAGCCGCGGAGCGAGGAGCGTGGCGAGGACGGCCTCGGCGTTCGTCGCCCCGGCCTTCCGGAGCGCGGCGACCTCCGCGGGAGCGGCCCCGAGGCGGTTCACGAGCACGTCGTCGACGGCCACCGCGGCCAGCTCGGCCACCGGGGCGTCCCGGGCGACCGCCTTCTGGAACGGGCCGGCCACCTTCGCCGTGCCCAGCTCGTCGAAGACCGGCTTCCATCGCCCCAGGCGCCGCTTCGACTCCAGCAGGGTCTCGGGCCCGAGCCCGGTCCGCGCGCCCGCCCAGTAGGCCACCCAGAGGTCGTCGGGGTCCGTGCCGGCCATCACCTCCTGCACGAGCGCGCCCTTCCCGACCGCGTAGGCCGCGGAGAGCAGGGAGCTTCGGGTGGTGGCGAGGACGTAGGGATCCGCGGCGGCGGGCCGGGAGGGGTCGAACGTCCGGTTGGTGAAGCAGTGGCACGCGGCGGGCGACTCGACGGCCGCCCGGGCCGGCGCACGGGCAAGGGCCGCGGCAGCGGCCGCGAGGAGGGCGGAGACGCGCATGGATACGAACCTACCGCAGCCACCCCTCCCCTGGCATCATGCGCGCCATGCGTGACACCACCCCCGACCTGAACGACATGCGCATCTTCGCCGCGGTGGGCACCCGCAAGAGCTTCACCGCGGGCGGCACCGACCTCGGGCTCCCCAAGGCCACGGTGAGCCGGAAGATCCGGGCCCTGGAGCATCGCCTCGGGGTCCGGCTCCTCCAGCGCTCCACGCGCAAGGTGAGCCTGACCGATGCCGGCCGCGCCTTCCTGGAGCGCTGCCTGCGCATCGAGGAGGAGATCTCCGACGCCGAGGCGGCGGTCCGCCGCCTGGGCTCGGGGCCGCGCGGGACGCTGCGGGTGAGCGCCCCGTTCACGCTCGCGCGCACGCTCCTGCTCCCCTTCATCCCGGACTTCCTCCGCCAGTACCCGGAGGTGCGTCTCGCCCTGACCTTGAAGAACGAGCCGGAGGACCTGGTCGGCCGGGGCGCCGAGGTGGCGATCACCCCGTGGCCGCTTCCCCCCACGCGCCACGCCACGCGGCTCATCGGCACGATGGTGCCCCGCCTCTACGCCAGTCCCGCCTACCTGGAGCGCCGGGGACGCCCGAAGACCCCGTACGACCTCTCCGACCATCCCACCCTGGTCTACGCCGGGGGAGGCGGCCCGGCGCGGCTGTCCTGGCCGCTCTCCAACGGCCGTCGCACCGACACGATCTCGCTCTCCCCTGCGCTCGTCAGCAACGACTACGCGCCGCTGCACGCGGCCGCCCTGGCCGGGGTGGGAATCGTCGGGAGCACGAGGTTCCTGACGGAGGATGCCGTCCGCTCGGGCGCGCTCGTGCCCGTCCTCCCCGAGTGGACCGGTCCGGTCATGGAGGTCCGGGCGGTCTTCCCGGGTCGCAGCAGCCTCTTCCCCCGCACCCGCGCCTTCATCGACCTGCTGGCGGCCCGCGCGGCCCCGGTCATGGCCCGCGCCGAGGAGATGGCCGGCGCGGAGGGCGTCCCCGCGCCCCGGAAGAGGAGAGTCTGATGTCCGCCTTCCTCCTCGCCGCGCTGCTCGCGGCCGCCCCGGCGCCCCCGCCGGCCGCCGTCGCCCTCACCGTGAGTGGAGGGGTCTCCCTGGGCGCCTACGAGGCGGGCTACCTCTACTACACGACGGCCGCCCAGGCGGCGAACCCCGAGCTGCCGCGCCTCCGGGTGGCCACGGGCGCCTCGGCCGGCAGCGTGAACGCGCTGCTCGGGCCTGCAGGCGTCCTGCGGGGCCGCCTCGCCCGACCCGCGCCAGAGCCTCTTCTACCGGGTCTGGATCCCGATGGGGCTGAAGCAGCTCTACCAGCCGGAGAGCAAGGACCCGCTGGCGGCCTTCTCCCAGGACAGCTTCGCCCGCGTCGGCGGCGCTGGTGGAGCAGGAGCTCGCGCGCGGCCTTCCGGAGGGCTGCGACGTCGTGCTCGGCGTGGCCGCCTCCCGCCTCTCCCCCGCCTGCTCTCCGCCGCGAACGGCCTGCTGGAGGTCCCGGTGACCGAGGAGCGCTTCGCGGTGCGGATCCGCGGGCGCGGCCCCGGACGGATGCCGCTCCTCACCAACTACGTGGACCCGGAGGACGAGAGCGAGCAGGCCATGCTCCCCGAGGGCGCGGACGGCAGCATCCCCTTCGCGAACCTCCTCGACGCGGTCATCGCCTCCACCTCCTTCCCGGGCGCCTTCCCTCCACGCGCCGTGAAGCACTGCGTCGTCGCGACGCAGGGCAAGGGCGCCGCCGTACTGCCCGGAGAGCGCGGCGACCTCGGCCCTCTTCGTCGACGGCGGCGTCTTCGACAACTCACCGCTCCGGCTCGCGGCCACGCTCGCCGCGGGCGGGCATGACCCGCGCCCGGGACGGCGTCGGTGCTCTGGAAGGACGCGCCCCGCCTGCACGACCCGGGGTCTCCTCCCCCCGACATCTCCTTCGCGTTCATCTCGGCGGACGCGGCGGCCTTTCCGGACCAGCTGGCCTCCTCCAGCGACGCCTCCGATCCCGCGCTCCTCCCGCTGCTCGTCAAGGAGATGGGCGGCTTCGTGAGCAGCGCCCGGTCCCACGCGCTCTACCTGCTCCTCCAGGAGTACCCGGACACCGCGGCGAACCTCGTCTACCCTCGCCGGCACTTCCCGGCCGCCAGCTCTCCCATGTACGCCTTCTTCGGCTTCTTCGACCGGGGGTTCCGATCCTACGACTTCGACCTCGGCATGTACGAGGCGCGCCGATTCATCGCGGGAACGGTCCTCCCTCGCTTCCGGACCGAGGTCGCAGGCGCGGTTCAAGTGGCCCGAGGATCAGCCGCCGGCGCGCGCGGCGGGTGCGTCCTGGGCCTCCTTCTCGTGCCTCCAGGCGGTCTTCGACGGGAACGCCGAGGCGGCCCGCCGGTGCGCCGGAGAGGGGCTGCGCAGCGAGCGGATCCTCGCCCAGGTGTCCCTCGACCGGCTCTGGAACCGCTGCCGTCCGGGCTCCCGGTGGGAGCCGGCGCCGCAGGGCTTCGGCTCCTGCAAGGGCGCCCAGGCGGGAGCGCCTCCTCCCCGCGTACCCGGCGTGGAGGGCACGCCCGACTGGCACCAGGCGACCGACGAGTCGGAGGCGGTCCAGATGACGCGCCTGCTCGCCGCCTACGGGTACGACTGGACGGAGCTGGACGTCCCCCGCGGCGCCCCCCCACCCGTGGTCCTCGCCGCGCTTCGCGGGCCAGCTCGCGGCGGTGGTGGACCACCTGGCGGAGGTCGCAGCCCACCTTCGGCCAGCGGGTGGCGCTGGGCGGAGCCGGGAAGCTGGCGGTCGACCTCTTCTACTACGTGCCGCCTCCCCGATCGGCCTGGGTGACCCTGGGCCGGCCGCTCGAGATCGGCGGCGACTGGGCCTTCGACGAGCTCTCCTGGCTCCGGGCCACCGCGGGCCTGGAGATCCTGAACCTGCTCAGCTCGCTGGGGTCGGACTCGCAGCCGGTCGCCTTCACGCCGGTCGCCGGGCTGAGCGCCGTGCCCGCGGTCCATCGGATCCCCGGTGCTCCAGCCTTCCTTCCTGCTCCGGGGCGGCTACGTCCTCAGCCCGAACGACGACTTCGGCGGGTCGCCGTGCCAGGGGCAGGATCGGGTCACCCTGGGTGCGTGCTCGCGCCCGGCGGTCGAGCTGGGCGCCGCCGCCACCGTCACCGGCGTGCTGCGCGTCCAGGTCCTCGGGCAGTGGTATCCGCCGGCCTGGGGCCTGCCGGGGCTCTGGTCGATCACCCCTTCGCTGGGGTTCCAGCTGGGGTACTGAGCCCGTCACCGCGCCGGGGTCGCGGCGCCCACCACCCGCTCGGCGTGGGTGTACACGTTCAGTCGATCGCCCCGCGCGAACCCGCAGAGCGCGATCCCGGCCGCCCGGGCCAGCTCGACCGCGAGCGAGCTCGGGGCCGAGACGCCCGACACCACCGCGACGCGGGCCGCGGCGGCCTTCTGCACGATCTCGAAGCTGGTCCGCCCGCTGACCGCGAGGAGCGCCGCGTCGCCCCCGGGCAGCGCGCCCCCCGGCGGCGGCGCGGAGCAGCGCCCCCACCACCTTGTCGACGGCGTTGTGCCGTCCCACGTCCTCGGCCGCGGCCAGGAGGGCGCCCCCGCGCGCGAAGGCGGCCGCGGCGTGGAGACCGCCGGTCCGGGCGAAGACCGGCTGCAGCTCCCCGAGCCGCGCCATGGCCCGGAGGATCTCGTCGGGCGGGATGGCCGGCCCGCCCGCCACCGGGGCGCAGCGATCGAGGAGCCCCTCGATGCTGCGGCGCCCGCAGACGCCGCAGGCGGAGGTGGTGGTGCTCCACCGCCGCCCCTCCAGCACCCGCTCCGGGTCGATGCGGTGCCCGCCGGCGGAGTGCACGTCGATCACGTTCCCGTAGCCCTCCTCGCCCGGCCGCCCGCAGTGGGCCACCGAGCCCACGTCGGCGGCGGCGGCGATCATCCCCTCGGCGAAGAGGAATCCGAGCGCCAGGTCGGCGTCTGCGCCGGGAGTCCGCATGGTGACGGCCACGGTCTCGCCGTCGACCCGGATCTCGAGCGGCTCCTCGACGGCCACCACGTCCGGGTGGGGCGTCGGTGCGCCGGCGACGACGCGCACCGCCTCGACCGGGGTCGTGCTGCCGGGGCGTACGCGGACCTGGACGTCTTCTTCCATGGTGCCCCAGTGTATGCCCGAAGGGGATCGACCGCTCCGTGACGACGCGCAGGCGTCCTGGATTCCACGCCTCCGTCCTGTCATGCTCGGCGTTCGCGGCGCCATCCACCGGACGGGTGAGCCGCCTGGCGCCGCGGTCAGCCCCCGGGGGAGAGGACGGTCCGGCGAATCGCCTCGACCAGCGCCGCGCTGACCCGGGCGTGCTCCCGCTTCCACTCCGCGTGGGCGTCGGGCCCGACCCGGTTGGCGACGCCGAGCCCCGCCGCCACGGGAACCGACGCGGCGGCGCAGGCGGCGAAGACTCCCGTCAGCTCCAGGTGCTCGACCGGGGCCAGCCGGGCCAGCGCCCGGGCTCCCTCGGACGAGATCGTGATGGCGGGAGGCACGGCGACGTCGTGAGCCGGGAGGGGCAGCCGCCAGGTGGCGGACCAGCGCCTGGGCTCGGCGTCTGGCCGGTAGGCGCGGCCGCTTGCCTCCTCCACGGAGGTGGCGAGCGCGCTCGCCGCGGAGAGGAGGTCTCCCACCGCCAGCCGGTCGTCGTAGGCGCCGCAGGTCCCGAGGAAGAGCACGCGGCCGGGACCGAGCTCCCGAAGCAGGCGGGAGGTCTCCACCGCGGCGGCGATCGCGCCGATCCCGGTGGTCGCCACGAGCCAGCCCGGGGGCGGATCCCGGTCGAGGCCGGCGAGCTCGGGTCCGAAGGCGGAGAGGAGGAGGGAGGGAGCGGGCATCCGCCCTAGAGTACCTCGTCCCCTCGCTCCCCGGTTCGCACCCGGATCGCCTCGTCGACCGGGCCGACGAACATCTTTCCGTCCCCGATGCGCCCGGTGCCCAGCGCGCCGCGCACCACGTCGAGCAGGCGGGGCACGAGCGTCGTGGGGACCACCATCTCCACCTTCAGCTTGGGCCGGAAATCGAGGGCGTACTCGGCGCCGCGATAGACCTCGCCGTGCCCCTTCTGCCGGCCGTATCCCTTGACCTCGGTCACCGTCAGGCCATCGACTCCCCAGGCCGCGAGCGCGTTCTTCAACGTCTCGAGCCGCGAAGGCTGGATGATGGCCTCGATCTTGGTCATGTGCGGACCTCCTCCGCGCGGGAGAGGCTGCAAGGCCCGCGCCGGGATTCCAGGCAGCCGGTTGCGCGATCCCGCGGCGCGAGGCGCCCCGCGATGCCCTGTCGTCGGGCAGGCGCTGCCCGGGTGGCTGGCAGGAGGCGCCGAGGACGCGGCGCCTCTCAGGGCGCGTCGAGGACCTCGCGAACCCGGGCGAGCAGCGAGCGGGGCGTGAAGGGCTTGGGCAGGAAGGCGACCCCGGGGTCGAGCACCCCGTGCGGCCCGATGACGCCGTGGGCGTAGCCCGAGAGGTAGAGGACGCGCATCGCAGGGAGCTCGGCGCGCAACCGGGCCGCCAGGTCGGGACCGCTCACCGCCGGCATGATGACGTCGGTCACCAGCAGGGCCGGGGCGTCCCGCCGGTCCTCACGACCTCCAGGGCCCCCTCCGCGCCGGGAGCCGCGAGCACCCGGTAGCCGGCGGCCCGGAGCGCGCGCTGCGTGGCCTCCCGGACGCCGGGGTCGTCCTCGACGAGCAGCACGGTCTCGGTCCCGGAGGCGGCGCGAGGCTGGACGGCCTCGGGCTCCGCCGGCCGCCGTGCCTCCGCTGCGGGGCAGGTAGACGTCGAAGGTGCTGCCCGTCCCGGGCTCGCTCTCGACGCGGACGTGGCCGCCGGCCTGGCGGACGATGCCGTAGACGGTCGAGAGCCCGAGCCCGGTGCCCTGGCCCGCCGGCTTGGTGGTGAAGAACGGCTCGAAGAGATGCTCCTTCACTTCCCGCGACATGCCGGCCCCGTCGTCCTGGATCCGGAGGCGGACCCAGTCGCCCGGGGGGATGTCCGGGTGCTCCGGCTCGATCCGCACGTTCGCGGTCGCGAGCCGGAGCCGCCCGCCGGAATTCATGGCATCCCGCGCGTTCACGGCGAGGTTCAGGATCACCTGCTCGAGCTGGGCCGGATCGCACCGGACGGGCCAGATGCCCGGCTGGAGCGCGGTCTCGAGGTGGATGTCCTCGCGGATCACCCGGCGCAGGAGCTTGTCGCTGCCGCCGAGCAGGGCGTTGAGATCCAGCGTCGTCGGAGCGGCTCCCTGCCGGCGCGCGAAGGCGAGCAGGTCCCGGGTGAGGTCCCGCGCCCGGGCGCCGGCCTCCCGGATCTGGTCGACGTCCTCGCGCTCCACCGAGCGGCCCGCGTCGAGCGCCTCCCCTTCCGACTCGGCGCTGCAGAGGATGACGGTGAGGAGGTTGTTGAAGTCGTGGGCGATCCCGCCGGCCAGGCGCCCGATGGACTCCAGCTTCTGCGACTGCAGCAGCTGCTCCTCGGTCCGCTGCTGCTCGGTGACGTCGCGGACGTTGAGCACCACCGAGCGGATGTCCTCGTCGGAGAGCAGGTCGCGCCCCACGCCCTCGACCAGCCGCCACGTCCCGTCCTTGCGCCGCATGCGCGCGCGGTGGCGCACCGGCGTGCCGCTCCGCGTCGACACCGCGGCGAACGCCCGGGCCACTTCCTCCCGATCGTCGGGGTGGACGAGGTCGATGGCCTTGGTCCCGACCACCTCCTCCTCGGTCCACCCCAGCGCCTCGGCCGCCGCCGGGCTCCAGTGGCGGTAGCGCCCCTCCGCGTCGACGAGGAGCAGCATGTCGCACGAGGTCTCGATGAGGGTGCGGAACCGGCGCTCGCTGCGGCGCAGCGCGTCCTCCGCCTGCTTTCGCTCGGTGATGTCGCGGGCGATTCGCGACCAGCCCGATGACGCGACCGGCGGAGTCGCGCCACGGCGTCTTGGTGGACAGGAAGATCCGCTGCCCCTCGGGTCCCGGGACGACCTCCTCGACCACCTCCTCGACCCCGGACTCCATGACCCGCCGGTCCTCGGCGTAGATCGCCTGGCCCATGGAGGAATCCGGGAAGTACTCCCGGTTGGTCCGCCCCATGACCTCCGCGGCGATCTTCCCGACGGCGCGGAGCATGGCGGGGTTCGCGAAGAGGACGCGCCCCTCCCGATCCTTGGCGAAGACCGGGTCGGTCGACGCGTCGATGACGTGCCGGAGGATCTGGCCGCGCTGGCTCAGGTCGTCCTCGGCGCGACGCCGGTCGGTGACGTCGAGCACGATGCCCACCGCCCGGCTCGCCTGCTCGTCCTCGCTGCGCGGAAGTGGCGCCGCGCTCACGGCCAGCACGCGCCACGCTCCGTCCGCGCGCCGCAGGTGGAGCTCGAGCTCCGCCACCTTGTCGCCGGTCCGGGCCGCGCGCGGTGCGGGCCACTCCTCCGGCGGGACGCGGGTCATGCGGTCGGGCCGGTAGACGTTGTACGGAAGGTCCGCGTAGGGCGTGCGGTCCTCGGGCTCTCGTGCCCACGATGCGGCCATAGGCCGCGTTGTGCCCGACCACCGTCGCGGGGTTGCCCGCCACGCACTCGGCGAAGACGAGCCCCACCGGGAGCGCGTCGAGCGCCGCCCGGATGGCCGCCACCTCCGCGCGGGCGCTTCCGTCCCAGGTCCAGGTCGGGCTGCTCGCCGCGAGCGCTCCAGGCGCGGCGGTTGCGGCGCGGCGGCGCCTGGGCTGGGTGCGGGTGGCCATTCGAGCCGCGGATGGTCCCCTGGAAGTGGGGTGGCGCGACAGTCCATGTCCCACCGACGCACGGGCGAATCTGACACCCCTGTTGGGGCGCGCCGGCGTCGAAAGTCAGGCCGCCTTGCCCGGCCCGCCGGAAGGGGGCGGCATGCCCTCCTGGCTCGCCACCCGCGCTTCGGCCCTGGCGAGCCGGGCCTGGCGCGCGAGGTCCTTCACCCGGCCCAGGCGCCCCACCACGTCGACGAGGACGCTCCCGGTCCAGCCGAAGGTGAAGAGTCCGGAGATGGCCATGATGGGCCCCACCATCTGCCAGGCCTCCGGGAGCATCTTCGTGCCGTAGCCGAGGGTGGTGTAGGTGTTGGCTGCGTAGTAGGCGGCGCCCCTCCAGGTCTGGAAGAGGCCGGCGTACTTGATGGCCGCGGTCCAGAGGACCATCTCGAAGAGCACCGCGGCGAGCAGCGCGAAGACCGCGATCGCCATGACGAGGTCGGCCCTCCACTCGACCGGCTGCCGCTCCAGCACCTTGGAGCGGGTGGCCACATGGCTCTGCACCCAGCGCATCAGGAAGCCGTGGAGGACGACCACGAGCAGCAGCATTCCGCCCCCGAGCACCAGGTCGGCGAAGGGGACGATGGTCTGGAGCGGCAGGGCCTCCTCGATGCGCTGCACCAGCTCCGGGGCCTGCTGGAGCATCCGGTGCCCCTCCGCCGTTCCGCGGTCGAGGGCCTGGAGGGCGGCATCCTGGGCGGGAGCGAGCATGGCCGCCCACTCTACCCGGGACGGGCCTAGAAACCCCAGAGGACGAGGAGCAAGGCCGACGCGCCGGGCTTCACGGTGTTGCTCTCGTTCAGCCGGAAGGCCTGTGCGCCGAACGAGGCGTCGAGCCCGACCCGCACGGGTCCGACGGGAGCCGTGACCATCGCGACGACGCCCGCCCACAGCATGCCGGACGAGAAGTTCCGCTGGTCCCCCAGCGTCTGCCGGGCGTAGCCGTAGCCCAGCTCCGGCCCGGCCTCGATGAGGATCGCTCCGGTATTGAGCGGGAAGAGCGCGGCGACCCCGCCGGCCAGGTAGCTCCAGTCGTACCGGATTCCCTGGTCGTTCACCGACGTCCACGAGTAATCGAAGCGAACGCGGAGCCCGACCGGGCCGAGCTCCTTGCGGAGCCCGAGCCGGACCACCGGGGCCACCCCGAAGTTCGGCAGGCCGATCCAGTCGATTCCCTCCGCCGGCGTAGAGGAGTCCGGGGAGCGGCCCTCCCTTCGAACGCGCCACCTCGTAGCGGGTGGGCGTGAGCGGCGGCAGGGTCTTCGTCGCCCCCGATTCGAGGACCAGGTCGGCGGTGGCGCGCCCGTCCGGGCCCCGCCGGTCGACCGCGTATCGGCCCGGCCGGCAGGGCGAGCGTGGTCGCCGCCTTCCCCTGCGTGACCTCGGCGAGCAGCCCGTTCGGCCCGCGGAGGATGTAGGTGGCCCCGGGGTCGGGGGGCAGCACCAGCTTCGCCTCGGCCTTGCGCAGGTCGGCGAGGACCACGTCCCCGCGCCCGGACATCTTGAATTCGTAGGTGGGGTGCTGCGGCCCCGCCATCGTGCCGGCCGTGCCGGAGACGGTCTGCGACGAGGTGTAGCGGAAGGCCTCCCCCAGCGTGACGAGGCCGTCGCCGTCGGCGTCTGCGGCGCCGCGCAGCCCGATCTCCAGGTGGTGGGTGAAGAAGCTGCCCCCGATGGCCGCCGACTCCTGGGCCGACTCGCCGACCGCGGTCGACGCGATGAAGGCCGTCCCCCGCACCGTGTCGTCGAGCGGCACGGCGAAGTCGAGCGCAGGCGCCGCGGTGGCGCCCTTCACCTGGGTGAGCAGCCCCGACTCGCAGGCATCGACGATGGCCACCTTGGCGTCGGCCTTCGACCCTCCGACCAGTGCGCGGAGATCCGCGTAGCTCAGGACGTCGGTGCCGAGCTCGAGGCCGGCCGAGCCCGCGTGGCCGGAGTAGTAGAAGACGAGGAGCGTGCGCTCGCCGGCCGACCGCGCCGCCTGGATCCGGGCCTCGGTGGCGGCCAGCGCCTCCCGGACCTGCCGGGGGCTCGACCCGCGGAGGAGGACCACCCGGTCGTCCGGAAAGTCACCGAGCTCCCGGAGCGTGCCGCGGAAGCGCTCGGCGTCCTTCTCGGCGAACCAGAGCCGGGGACGCCCGGTGGCGCCGGCGTCGTTTCCCACGACCACCGCGAACCGGGCCGCGCCCTGCGCGACGACCGGCACGGCGAGTGCGACGATGAGCAGCGCGAGCTTCAATCGCCCTTCTCGAGGAGCAGGCTGGCCTGGACCACGCCGGGCGGAAGGCCGGCGAGCTCCCGCGTCCGGCGGACTCCCTCGCTTCCCTGGGCTGGCGATGGCGCGTCCGGCCGTCTCGAGCGCGTCGAGCCGGATCGGCCGGGGAGAGCAGACCGCGAAGACCCGCTCCGGTCCCGGGCTTGCCGTCGAGCACGGCGCCGCCCGGCAGCGGGCCGCCTGCGGCGACGTCGGCTCCCTCGTCGCCCGAGGGCGGATAGAGGCGGGAAATCTGGCCGCCCGCGTCCACCGAGACGATCCAGAGCTTGCACGGGCCGGCGGATCGGATCTGGAACCGCAGGGCCGACGAGGCCGGGATGCTCGCGCCGTCGGCCACGGCGCGGGCGCCGTCCGGCGCGCCGACGAAGACCGTGAGGCCGAGCGCGTCACCCTTCAGCCCGACGTAGCCGTCGGGCGGAGACGGCGCCACGAGGACGAGGAGGCCGGCGACGGCCGCCGCGGAGGCCGGGACGAGGAACGCGAACCAGTTCCGCCTCGCGCGAGGGACGGCCGCCTCGAGCACCGCGTCGACCGTGGCCGGGTAGACGTAGCGCCGGAAGTCCTCCCCCTCGGCCTCCATGCGCCGCACGCGTGCCTGGCAGTCCGGACACCCGTCGAGGTGAGGGGACATCCCCGAGGCGCTCGGGTCGAGGAGGTGCGCCTCCAGCCGAAGGTCGGACGGACAACCGCGGGTCATGCAGGCCCCCCACCGAGGAACGCTCGAGTGCTCGCCAGGAAGCGGGCCAGGCGCCGGGAGACGGTTCGCCGGGAGATCCCCAGCGCGCCGGCCACCTCGTCCCGCTCCATCCCGTCGACCAGGATCCCCACCGCGACCGCCTGGGTCCCCTCGTCGAACCGGGACAGGAGCTCCTGGGCGAGCCGGCGGTCGGGGAAGGCGTCGACCGAGGCGGCGCCCCCGGACGGCAGATCCGGGGTCAGCTCGGATTCGGCGTGTCTTCCGGCGTTTCGCCGGACGTTCAGGCAATGGTTGGTCGCGACCCGGTAGATCCAGGGCAGGACTTCCCCCCGCCCCTCCAGCCGCGCCATGTTCCCGATCAGCTTCACGAAGACCTCTTGCGTGGCGTCGTGCGCGGCCTCGCGGTCGCGCAGGAGCCTCAGGCACCGCCTGTAGACGGCGGGCCCGTATTCCCGGTAGAGCCGGGAGGCTGCCTCGCGGTGGTCCACCCTGCCGATCCCCCTTCTCCGTCGTCGCGAAACCCGGGGGGACGAATACTGGCGCCCCGGGCCCCTGGCAACGTCGTCGGCTCCACCTTGCTTCTTCAACACCGGCGCCCCCCGGGACGGGCCAAGAATCGGCATGGGGTCGCGCGAACGCCCGGCCCCGGTTAGGAGGGGGACGAATGCGCATGGTCGAGGCATCCAGCTCCAGCCGCCGACCCCGGAGGGCCGCATGGCTCTCCGTCGCGATGGTGCTCGCCACCGGCTGCGGCAGCACCCTCGTCGACCACAACGCCTCCCCTGCGCTCGTCGCGCCGGTCTGCGCTCCCGACAAGTTGGCCTGTGACGGTCAGTGCCTCACCTGCTCGCCCCCCTCGAACGCCACGGCCGCCTGCCAGGCCGGCGGGTGCGGGTTCACCTGCGACGCGGGATTCAACCGCTGCAGTCCCGACGCCTGCACCGCGGAGACCGGGACGAGCTGCGGCCCGTCCTGCGCCGACTGCACCGCGCTGGCCCCGGCCAACGCCGCACCGGCGTGCTCGTCCACCCACACCTGTGACTTTCAGTGCAATGCGGGCTTCCTGCGCGACGGGGGCCAGTGCGTGAGGGCCGTCTCGGTCAGCGCCGGCTACGATCACGCCTGCGCGCTCACCGCCACCGGGACGGTCGAGTGCTGGGGCGCGAACGACGTCGGCCAGCTCGGCGACGGCTCCTCGACCGACCGGGCGGCGCCCGTGCCCGTGCCCCTCCCGGCGCCCGCGTCGCAGGTGGCCGCGGGCTACTCGCACACCTGCGCGCTGGCCGCGGGACAGGTCTACTGCTGGGGCGACAACACCTTCGGTGAGGTCGGCGACGGGACGACCACCTTCCGGACGCTCCCCGTGCTCGTCGGCGGGCTGCCGGAGATCGCCTCGCTCGGCGCCGGCGGGGCGGGGCTCACGACCGTCACGGCGGCCCACACCTGCGCCATCGGCACGAACGGAGCCGTTCTACTGCTGGGGCTCGAACGGGTCCGGTCAGCTCGGGACCGGCGGCACCGCCCCCGGGCTCCGCCCGGTCCTCGTGAGCGCCCTCGGCTCCGGCGTGCGCCCCGACCGCGTCTCCTGCGGCGGGCGTCACACCTGCACGCTCACCGGCGGAGCGGTCCAGTGCTTCGGGGCCAACGACTCGGGACAGCTGGGAATCGGGAGCACCAACGCCCAGTCGGTGCCGGCCGTCGCCAGCGTCCCGTCCGGCGCCACCGTCCTCGCCTCGGGCGAGAACCACGCCTGCGCCGTGGTGGCCGGCGTGCTCCTCTGCTGGGGCCTCGACACGAGCGGGCAGGTCGACGCCGGGAACGCGGCGGCCGGGGCCTTCGTCTCGCCGCACGCGCCGTCCCTCCCCCTCTTCTCCCCCAGCGCCGTGGCGGGTGGCCGCGCGTACACCTGCGCGCTCGACGGCGCGAGCCTCCCGGCCGACCTGCGGTGCTTCGGGGACAATTCGCACGGCCAGCTGGGTGGCGCCGGGAGCTTGACCCAGGTCACGCTCCTGGCTCCGCGGTCGGCCGCCTGCCGTCACCGCCGGAGGCGACCACACCTGCGTCCTCACCTCCGAGGGCGGGATCCAGTGCTGGGGCTTGAACGCCCGCGGCCAGCTGGGCCGGGGCGCGTTCGGCGGGATTCGCCCGACCCGGGCTACGTGGTCGGCGGTAAGCGTTCGCCGACCTCCTTGACTCCGTCTCGCCCACGAATTCTGGCCCGGTGGAGAGATCCCCGGTGTTTTCTTCGCATGCCTGCCACGACGTCCGATTCGGTTCTCGCCCCGAAGGACATCGACGTGGCCATCTCGGCCGTCCTCCGCTCCGTCGACCAAGGGCCCGAAGAGGATTCACTGGACCTCCGGAAGGCGATCCTCCATCTCGAGCAACGGTTGACGGCGCACTTGGCGGGGAGGAGCTGGCCATGCGTCAGGCCGGCTACCCACTCCTCGACGGGCACGAGGCGGCCCATGACCTCCTGCTCACCGAGGTGCGGCGGCTCCTGAACCAGGCGGCGCGGACGGACGCCACGCCGGCCGCGCGGCGCGCTGCGATCCGGGACGTGGCCTCCCGCTTTCACGCCCACGTCCTCGCCTTCGACCTCGGGCTGGCGGACTTCCTCAGGCGATGTCGAGCCAGGTGAACCACACGGGGTGGTTGGCCTTGTACCACTCGAGGACGCGCCGGATGGCGGCCTGCTTGTCGCGAGGCAGCACCTTCTCGTCCACCCGGTCGAAGTGGATCTTGATGCGGTCGCCGTCGTGCTCCAGGGCCTGCGAGAACATGGTCTGGAGCTCGTTCCGGATCCGGCCGGAGTCGGAGATCTTCACCGCCCGCTTGGTGTGGTCGACCCCGGACAGGAAGCGGACCAGGAGCGGGCTGAAGACGTGGCGCTGCTGCTCGAAGGGCTCCATGAGCCGGAAGGTGAACGTGATGTACGAGGAGGCGTTGCGCGTGGCCAGCCGGGTCGTCACCTTGTAGACGCCCTCGGACACCTGGGTCACCCCGTGCGTGCCCGTGTACGGGTCGTCGCAGATGTAGCCGATGGCGGCCAGCACGCCCCAGTTCTTCTCGGGCAGGAACTCGTCGGCGCGGAGGACCGGCTTTCCCACCGGGACGTTGCAGGCGCGCGCGTCGCGGATGGCCTCGGCGTAGCCCTCGATCTCCTCGGGCGTCGCGCCCCGGGACCCCACGATGGCCCGGATGCGGTCGCCGAAGTCGGGCGCCGCCGGGTCGAGCTGCATGAGGTTGGCCTCCTGGTCGCACGGGAGGTCGAAGGTGGGCGAGAAGACCGCCATGCTCGACTCCACCTCGAGCACCTCGTCGAGGCTGGAGGCCTGCATGGCCTCGGCGCTGGCCGCGTACCCGTCGCAGAGGAAGACGTGCGGCGCGCCGGAGGCGTCCTTCCAGCTCCCCACCAGGAAGGTGGGCGCGTAGGTCCCCGAGTCGGTGAAGACCTCGAGGCCCGAGGGGGCCTTCCAGCCGTCCTCGACCAGGTGGGCCCCGGCCGCCGTCCACTCCTCCCAGAGCTTTCCGAGCCGCTTCAGCCGGCTCTTTCCGCGCAGCGTCCAGACGTGGACGTTGGCCGGACGGATTCCCGGGTAGGCCTTCTGGATGACCTCCATCACCTTGCCGCGCGGCGTCCGGTAGTTGAGCAGGACCGCCGATTCGGCGGCCACGCGGGCGACCTGCCGGGGCACGGTGATGCAGCCCATGTACGATTCGTACGGGCGGGACACCGTCAGCGGGGAATCGAACAGGTGGAAGACCACCATGGGGCCGGTGGGCTTGCCCTCGGCGAAGCGCGAGGTGTTCTCGAGCGTGTCGACCGCGGCGCCCCAGATGGTGATGCCCCGGCCCTTCAGCCAGCCGTGGAACTGCTCGAACGTGTGGCCGGGCTCGTTGAGGAGGCGGCGCACCCGGCGGTCGACGGTCATGGCGACCTCGGGGCGGGCGTACACGCGCCCGAAGCCGAGGAGCGGGTTCGCCCCCATCTCCGGGGTCTCGCCGGCCTTGGGCATGAGCCCCTCGCCCAGGCTGACCATGATGGCGTGGTTCTCGGGCAGCGTCCGGGTGAGGTGCCAGAGCCCCTCGCTCATGACGTAGGCGCTGATGGCGTCGGCCGCCTTCTTGGCCTGGTTGTAGGCGAACTTGTCCTTGCCGGCGCCCTCGCCGAATCCGCCGTAGAGCTTGGTCCCGAGCGCGGTGGCCGCGGCGGTCACGGCCAGGTTCCGGGCGATGCCACGCGGCGTGAAGGTGTGGGAGGAGACCGGCTCGGCCTGGGAGCGTTCCACCTGCACGTCCTCGAGCCACATGTGGAACCGGAGCAGCACGGGGCGCGTGTCGAATGCCCACTGCGCGACGACGTTCCGCTTCTCGATGTCGGTCATGGCCCAGCAGTCTAATGCAACTTTTCGTGGTAGACGCGAGTGTGGTCGCTCATCCCCGTCGAGGGCCCCCTGCGGCCTGGCTCGCCGCGCTCGCGGCATGCGCCCTCCTGGCTCCGGGCGGGGGCGCCCGGCCCGACGACGCGGCCCCTCCCGCCGCCGACCCGGCCCCTCCCGCCGTGGACCTGCGGCCGGAGCCGCCCGGCGCCATCCCGGAGTTCACCGACGTCACGGTGGGGTCGGTGGCGGTCACCGCGGCCGGCTTCCTGACCGCCTTCGTGGTCCACGAGGCCTGTCACGGCCTCGCCAACCTGGCCATGGGAAACGTCCCCACCCTCGAGCCCGTGCGTTTCCTGGGATTCTTCCCGTTCTTCGCCGTCTCGCCGGGGGTGACCTGCCGGAACGGGACCTGCGTTCGCCGAGACGGGACCCCGTTCTACCCCGGGCCTCGCGGCTATGCGGTGATCGTCTCCTCCGGGATCCTCTGCCAGGAGATCACCGACGAGATCATCCTGTCCGCCCGGCCGGACCTCCGGAAGGAAAAGGCGGCGTTCCTCAAGGGAATGCTGCTCTTCAACACCGCCGCCTCGGTGGCCTACGGCATCGCCAACCTGGCCGGCATCGAGCCGCCGGAGGGGGACCTCCGCGCCCTCGACGCCGTCTCGCCGGTCCCCCACGGCGTCTTCGCCGCGGCCGTCCTGGGCGCCGCCGCGCTGGACATCGCCCGGTATTTCCTGCCCGACACCCAGTGGCTTCCCGTGGTCAGCCGGGGGACGAAGGCGGTGACCATCGGCCTCGTCGTGGCCTTCTAGTCGTCCTGGGACTCCAGCTCGCACCCGGGCCAGCCCGACTCGACCATGGCCTCGTGGATGAATCGCCACTCGCCGGACATCCGCGCATCGTCGTGGCCGAATCCCCACGCGTGTCCCAGCTCGTGGAAGACGGCCGACCGCTCGAAGCAGTCGGGCGCGAACGGCGCGACGACGATGACGTGGGCGTCGCCGAAGGTGTAGCCGTCGTACCGCTCCCCGTCGACCACCGGCTGGGCGTGGCGGAACTCGATGCGCCAGCCCGCCAGGCTCCGGCCAGGTGCGCCCCACAGCGCGTTCGCGGCGTCGAACACCCGCTCGGCCCGCGCCTGGCTGACCGAGATGCCGTCCGTGCCCTCCCAGCAGATGCCCCGGGCCACGACCCCCTGGCACGGCTCGGCGCCGCCGGACGAGCCTCCGCAGCCGGCCACGGCGAGCATCGCCGCGAACAGGCCGCACGAGATGGATGCGCGAGCTCTCCCCACCCCACACCGGATACCTTCGCCCACCTGCGCGGCTGTCACGTGGGCGCGTGAGCCACGAGCAGGGGGGACCCCGATGGTCCGCACCGGATACCATTCGCCCACCTGCGCGGCTGTCACGTGGGCGCGTGAACCACGAGCAGGGGGGACCCCGATGGTCCGGTCCCCCGGGGACGTGGCTCCCGCCGCGACCTTCTTGGGGGCTACGCGTCAAATCGAGTCAGGTCGCGCTTCGCGCGGTGTCAGATATCGATATCGCCGCCATGGACTTCCTCGTGCACGAGAACGTGATCTACCTCCACCAGCGGCGGCGCTGGCGCACGCACTGCCTCGACTGCGACCCGGCCGGGGCGCACCCGTTCGAGCGCCCCGTCCGCGCCGATGCCCGCACCGGGGAGATCCTGACGCCGTGCCCGGCGTGCGGCCGGTTCGCGCTGGTCGAGGCGCCGAGGCCGGACGCTCGCGTCGCCGGCATCGACGACCGCTGAGAACCCGCTCCTAGGCCGCGTGCACTCCGCGAGACCTCGGCGCGGAGTCCCGCGTCGCGACGCTCTGGCTCGCCTTCACGAGCTCCGCGATCGCCCTCGTCTCCCGGTCGCGCTCCAGGTCGTCGACCGCGGCGAGCACGGCCAGCCGGAGCGTGCTGGGATCGAGCGGCTTCAGCAGGATGCGAAACACCTGGGCCTGGTTCACCGCCGCGAGCGCCAGCCCGACGTCGGCCTGACCGGTCATCAGGATCCGCCTCGGCTCGGGAAGGTGCTCGCGCATCGTCGAGAGCAGCGAGAGGCCGGTCGCTCCGGGGAGGACGTGGTCGGTCACGACGACGTCCACCGGCTCCTCCCGGAGGACCGCCACCGCGCCCTGGACGTCGTCGGCCAGGAAGAGGCGGTAGCCCATGCCCTCGAGGGCCGCCGACGCGGTCGCCTGGATGAACCGATCGTCGTCCACGATGAGGATGTTCACGCCGCCCATGGTCATTCCTTCTCCCCCCGAACCGCGCCGTTCCTGGCGCCGATGACGAGCGATATCACCCCATGGCCAGCCCTTCCTCTTTCTGGCCCGTATCCATTGGGTTTGTGGGGAAGGGTGGGAGCCCGCACGCCCCGCCATGCCGCAGCACCGGGCGCCGCGGACCCGTAATCACCTGGGACTTCCCTGGAGGAAAACCGATGAAGCTCGCACCGTGCCGTCTCGCGCTCGCCGCCGTCGCCGCCGCGCTCGTCCTGTCTCCCGCCGGCCGCGGAGAGGCCTGCACCCGCGTGCTCTACGCCGCCCCGGACGGAACCGTGATCACGGGCCGGTCCATGGACTGGGCGGAGGACATGCACACCAACCTCTGGGTCTTCCCGCGCCGGCATGCAGCGCGACGGCGCCACCGGCCCGGGGGCGCCGCGGTGGACCTCGAGGTACGGAAGCGTCATCGCCAGCGGCTACGACGTGGGCACCGCGGACGGCATGAACGAGAAGGGGCTCGCCGCGAACCTCCTCTACCTGGCCGAGTCGGACTACGGCACGCCGGGCGGGAAGCCCGCGCTCTCGATCAGCCTGTGGGCGCAGTACGCCCTCGACAACTTCGCCACGGTCGCGGAGGCGGTCGCGGCGCTCCGGAAGGAGCCCTTCCAGGTGGTGACGGACAGCCTGCCGAACGGCATGAAGGCCCAGCTCCACCTCTCGATCTCCGACGCCACCGGCGACTCGGCCATCTTCGAGTACATCGGCGGCAAGCTCGTCATCCACCACGGCAAGCAGTACGTGGTGATGACCAACTCCCCGAGCTACGACCAGCAACTCGCGCTGAACGCCTACTGGCAGGGCATCGGCGGCCTCGTCTTCCTCCCCGGCACCAACCGCGCCGCCGACCGCTTCGCGCGCGCCTCCTTCCTCCTGGGTGCGATTCCCCGGGCGGCGGACAAGAACTACATCGGGGCGGTCCCGGACCAGAGCTTCGAGTTCCAGGCGCTCGCCAGCGTCCTCGGGGTCGTCCGGAGCGTGAGCGTCCCGCTGGGCATCACCACCCCCGGCCAGCCCAACATCTCCTCCACCCTCTGGCGCGTGGTGGCCGATCAGAAGCGGCTCCTCTACGCCTTCGACTCGGCCACGAGCCCGAGCGCCTTCTGGGTGTCGATGGCCGACCTCGACCTGAAGGCCGGCGCGCCGGTGAAGAAGCTCACCGTGGCGGGTGGCCGCGTCTACTCGGGCAACGTGTCGGGCCGTTTCGAGCCGGCCGCGCCCTTCACGTTCCTGCCCGTGAAGGTGAACTGAGGGGCGCTCAGCCCCTCGCGAACAGGTCGCGGGCGGCCGCCAGGGAGGCGAGGTACTCGTCCTCCTCCGGAAGCTGGAACGGCGCCGCTCCGTCGCCCAGCGCGGCGAGGTAGCGGTCCCGCGCGCCCAGGATGCGCCGAAGCGCCGCCCGGCAATCGCACTCGGGCTCGGGAGGTGGAGCCAGCTCCAGGGCTCCCGCCTCGCGAGCCCTGGGCCTGGCGTCGCACCTCGTCCCGGCTTCCACTTCCCGCCCTTCGTCGCGCAAGCTCTCGATCGTCGACGCCACGTCCGCCCCCCGCCCCTCCCCCGGGACTCCCGGGGGGTTCAGTCGCCTCCGGCGCTACTTGAGGCCCGAGACCCACTTCGCCACCGCAGCGGCGTCGTCGATCTTGACCGGCTTCATCTTGCCCTTGCCGTCGTTGATGGCCGCGAGGACGGCGGCCTCCTTCGTGCCCTTGATGGAGGCCTTGTGCATCGCGCCGCCGGCGCCGTCGGGGCCGTGACACATGGCGCACTTCGACTTGAAGGTCGCGGCGGGATCGGCGGAGGCGACGCCGGCGACCGAGACCAGGAAGACCGCGAGGAGGAAGTGCTTCATGGAGGGGTTCCTTTCGGGATGGTGCTTCCGCGGGGCCGGCCGCGATCCGTTGGAACGGGAAGATTTCACGGAACGGCGTTGCTGTCGAGGCGCCCGGGGCCCTGACCGGCCCAGGGCCGGCGGCCGGACGGGGTGGCCGCGCGACCCCTCTGGAGCGTGTCGCTCCCGGCCGTCCAGGGTGCACTGTCGTGCTCATGACCTGCGCCGCGTCGTCCCCGTTCCCGTTCCGGCTCGTCGCCGCTGCCGTCGAGCGTCCTCCTCGCCGCCGGCTCCGCGTGGAGCGCCCCGCCGAAGGCGCCCGTTCCGGCGCCGGACGTCATCTACCTGGACGGGAAGTTCGTCACCCTCGACCCCCGGGGGTCGATCGCATCGGCCGTGGCCGTGAAGGATGGACGCTTCGTGGCGGTGGGGTCGACCGAGGCGGTGCGGAAGCTGGCCGGTCCGTCGACGCGGATGGTGAACCTCCTGGGGAAGACCGTCGTTCCCGGCCTCGTCGACTCCCACAGCCACCCGGTGCCGACCATGGTGTTCACGACGTCGGTGGACGCGCGGGCCCCGGGCGTCCCCTCGGTGGCGAAGGCCGCCTCGAACCTGGCCGAGCGGGCCCGCACCACCCCTCCGGGGGAATGGATCTTCCTCGTCGGCGCCTCGGCGTCGCAGACCAAGTTCGAGGAGCGGCGGCTGCCCACCCGGGCGGAGCTCGATCGGGCCGCGCCGGACAACCCGGTCTGGTTCTGGAACGGCACCCACGGCGAGGTCCTCAACTCCCGGGCGCTCGCTGCGCTGGGGGTCACGAAGGCCCATCCCTCCCTTCCGCACGGCGGCCACGTGATCCTGGACGCCTCCGGGGAGCCGACCGGCGAGATGTTCGAGGCCGAGGGCAACGCCCCGGCCGTCGACACGCCGAAGCTCATCGACGGGTGGCTCCGGAAGGACATCCCGGCGCTCTGGAACTCGCACGGCGTGACCACGCTCGAGGGGATGTTCCGGACGGACGAGGCCGAGGTGCTCCGGAAGGTCGCCGCCTCGGGGTTCCGCCCGACGGTTCGCTACGTCGCCTTCGTCTACGCAGAGCCGAACGGAGTGGGGCTGCCCCGCGACCTGGGCGAGCTCCGGATGCCCAGCCGGAGCCCCCGCCGTCTTCTTCCGCACCGGCGGCGTGAAGCTCTGGGTCGACGGCGAGGTGGACGCGGGCTCCGGGCTCTGCGCCGCCCCCTACGCCGATCCCACCGGCGTCCCGAACGGCGGCCGCGGGCTCCAGGTCTCCACCCAGGCCCAGGTCGACGACTTCGCCGATCGCGCCAGCGCCGCGGGGCTCGGCGCCGGCATCCACTCCACCTGCGACGCCGCCTACGACGTCGCGCTCTCGGCCTTCCGGAAGGCCGCCGCGAAGGGGCGTCCCCGCACGCTGCAGCGGATGGAGCACTACGGGCAGTTCATGGGCCTCTCCCCGGATCAGAAGAAGATCGTGCGGGACCTGGGGCTCCGCGTGGTCACGCAGCCCTCCTGGCTCCTCTTCCTCGGCAAGGCCACCTACCACCTGCTGGGGGAGCCCCGGGCGTCGACCGGCTTCCGCTACGGGACGATGGTGAAGGAGGGGCTCATGCCCGCCGCCTCGTCGGACACCACGGGCGTCTACCTGCAGGCCATCGATCCGTTCCTGGCCATGAAGACGGCGGTGACGCGGATGAGCGACGTGGGCCCGATCCAGCCCGAGGAGGCGCTCTCGGTGGAGGATGCGCTGCGGATGTGGACGATCTGGGGCGCCCGCTCGCTCGGCGTGGAAGAGGAGCGCGGCAGCATCGAGCCGGGGAAGCTCGCCGACATGGCCGTGCTCTCCGACGACCTCCTCACCATCGCACCGGCGCGGATCGACTCGATCCGCGTGCTCCAGACCATCGTGGGCGGCGAGGTCGTCTACCGGGGGAAGTGAGCTCAGGCCGGGACGCGGGCCGGAACCTTGAGGCCGGCGTCCACCATCGGTGCGGGGAGATCGGGAAGCGGCGCGACCTTCTTGCGGAACGGCCCGCTGATGAGCCGGAACAGGTCGCGGGCCGGCATGTGCCGGCTGAAGCTGCGCAGGAGGCCCCAGGTCTTCACCGGGCGCTGGACGATGCGGCGCAGGATGAGGGACGCGTAGCCCTTCATGCGCAGCTCGTTCACCTGGTCGTTGGGGACCGTGTCCGGATCGATGTCACAGCACTTGAAGGTCTTGTCCCAGTCCCGGACGTCGTCGACGATCCCGCGGCTGGCGTACTCGTTCCACAGCGGCGTGCCCCGGTAGACGGCCAGCCGGTTGAACCCGAAGGTGTCGAGCTGGAGCCGCGCGGCGAAGTCGAAGGTCGCCCGGATGTCCTGGGCGGTCTCGCCCGGGCAGCCGATGACGAAGAAGCCGTGGACCCGCGCGATGCCGTGCCGCTTGGCCTCGGCGACCGCGTGCTCGATCTGCTCGATCTTCTGCCGCTTGCCGAGGCGGTCGAGCATCTTCTGGGTCCCCGACTCGACGCCGTAGGCGAGCATGTCGCAGCGGGCCTTCCCCATGAGCGGCAGCTGCTCGACGCCCACCGAGTCGACCCGCCCCTCGCAGCCCCAGTGGAACTGGAGCTTGCGATCGATGATGCCGTTGCAGATGTCGCCGATCCGCTTCTTCTTGAGGAGGAAGTGGTCGTCGGTGAGGTAGATGGACCGGTAGCCCTGGTCGGAGAGCTGCTGCATCTCGCCGAGGACGTGCTCGGCCGACCGGCTTCGCCACTTGCCCTCCGCCAGCGAGGGGATGTCGCAGTAGATGCAGGTGTAGGGGCAGCCGCGCGAGGTCTGCATCGTGCAGAACTTGTCGAGCGAGAGCACCGCCGGCACGTCGAGCGGCAGGGACTCGATGTAGTCGATGGGGAGCGTCGTGCGGTCGGCGTACGGGAAGCGGTCGAGGTCGCGGAGCAGCGGGCGCGGGAGGTTCCTCACCACCTCGGCGCCGTTCCGCCAGACGAGACCGGCCACCTCCCCCAGCGATCCGGTCCGGAGGTGGTCGAGGTAGTCGAGGATGAGCTCCTCGCCCTCCCCCACGCCGACGTGATCGATGAAGGGGCAGTCGGCGAGGATCTGGGCCGGGTTGATCGACGCGAAGGCGCCGCCCACGATGACGGGGATCCCGGGGTTGGCGATCTTCACCTTCCGGGCCAGCGCCTTCAGCGCCGGATAGGCCGTCACCGACAGGAAGGAGAGCGCGATCACGTCGGGGTGATCCTGCGTCGCCGCCTCGGCGATGTGGTCGGCGCGCATCTGCGGGTGGCAGGTGTCGAACATCCGCACCGTGTGGCCACCCTGGCGCAGCACCGGGGCCAGCATCTGGATTCCCAGCGGCGGGAAGGCCATCACGCGGACGCGCGGGGCGGCGCCCCCGTCCCCGGCCGGCGCGGGGAGGAGGTGGAAATACGCCTCGTCCCTCACGTACACCAGGAAAACGCGCAAGGGCCGAATATAGGCGATTGTAGCTGCAATCGCCAGGGTCGACGGGGCGATTCCTCTCTCCGTGAAGCGGGCCGCCGCGCTTGTCGCGCCCCGATCATTCTGCTTACCTGAAGGAAACCCGCGGTCTCGAGGGCACCCTGCCATGCGTCGACTGCCGCTCCACCGGACCCTCGTCGTCGCGCTCGCGGTCCTGGCCCCGCTCGTCGCGGCCGCCCAGGCGCTGCTCCCGCCTCCGCGCGGCGCGAACCAGTGGGCCGTGTTCCGGGAGGGCGACGCGCAGTCGGCCTGCTACGTCTGCCGCCTGAGCCCGCGCCCGAAGGACTGTCCGGGCGTCGAGCTCGCACGGACCGGCGCCCCGGAGAGGTGCGACGCCTTCGCGAACGGACGCGACCTGCTCCGGCGCGGCGAGTGCACCAAGGTGGCCCTGCGGGAGTTCACCGTGGGCGACTGCATGCCGCCCTGAGACGGGACGCTACCGATCGACCCCCGGAAGCCCCGGCTGGCCGTCGCCGAGCCCGGCCGCGTCCAGCTCGGAGTAGGCGTGCTTCAGCCAGGCGCGCACCCGCTGGCGCTCCATGAGGCCCAGGCCACCCGGCTCCCGGTTCGCGCCGTTGGCCGCCGCCCAGAAGCTGGAGCTGCCGGCGTCGATCTTCCGCATGGCGGCGTCCTGCAGCCGCCGCAGCGTGATGATCCGGGCGCCCAGCCCCAGCGCGCGCTCGCGCTCCCCGGACCGCTCGAGGATCGAGAAGTCGTCGCCCCGGAGCTGGTTCAGGACGAGGACGTAGCCGATCCGGTCGCCGAATCGATTGAGCAGCGTGCGGAGGAGGTCGACCGAGTCCCGCCCGGAATCCATGACGTGCCAGTAGCGGACCTCGATGCCGAGCTCCGACGCGAGATCGAGGAAGGCCGACTCCTCCAGCCAGCGCACCAGCGGCTCCTGCGTCTGGGCGGCGAGGTCGACGAGGACCCGCCGGTCGGGCCCCTCGGCCGCCGCCTCTGCGACGCGGTCGAGGCTCTCGGTCCGGTCGACCACCACCGGCGAGGCGAACCCCGCGTAGAAGCGCAGGAGGGCGCCGTGCGAGCGGTCGGAGTCGAACCCG
>CAVYBH010000001.1:0-296244 GCA_963766715.1 uncultured delta proteobacterium | reverse complement strand
GCCTTTTGAGTGTCCCCAATACCCGTTACGCATAAAAACACGCTTAAGGGCTTTTTCTTGATCGCTGTCATTTTTGGAGTCCCTGGATCGAGTGACGTCCTTTCGACTCCTGCCCGAAGGGCCTACACCGCCCTACATGCCCGGAACCACGAAATAAACTGGAATCTGGACTCTTCCAGGCAGCCGAACGAGGGAACGCCTTCGGATGAGCGCCTTGCCACGAAGCGAGGCCCCCGGGCGATCGTCACTTTCTGTGAAGGGTCACAACGGGAATATGGCACGCAATTGGGACGCAATCGCGGCGGCAATTGCGGTCGAATCTCAGGTCTCGCCGCGCCTCATGCGCATCCAGGCCTCTCGCCGATCAGGCGGGAGGGCGTCGGCCGTGAAGCGCCAGGCCTCATGGAGCCACCGCATCTTCTGCTCGACCGTGAGCTTGGCGTAGGCGCGCAGTTCCTCGTCGGAGTGATGGTGGACGAAGCCACGCTTCATCCGGATGAGCACGTCGACGCTCGCCACCTTGAACCCGAGGTCACCCGTCTTCAGCCGCTCGGCATTCCGCTCGATCTCGTCGAACGGCACCGGCGACGCGATCACGAGGTCCACTTCCCGCAAGGGCTCGGCAGGGTCCACGAAGCTCAGTGCCACGAGGTTCCGCTCCTCGATCCAGGACTTCACGACGTCTGGGCGAGCCAGATCCTCGTCGGACACCGGAAGCCGACTCCGGAGGCCCAGCCGGCGCAGGACCGCGGCAGCCATCGGAAGGGCCCCCCCGTCGACGGCCATCGCCACGTCGAGGTCGGAGGTGAACCGGGAACGCCCTGAAGATTCACCGCCATGCCTCCCACGACCACGTGGGCAATGCCCGCCTCCGACAGGGCGGCCAGCACGTCGTGATAGAAGAGCCCGGTCACCCTCCCAGGGTATCAGGTCTCCTGCAATCCGCGATCAGCGCGCGGGGGCGGCGGAGCGGCCGTGCCGCCCTGCTCGCGCAGCTTCCTGGCCTTCTCGATCCGCTCCTGGGCGCGCCGGTTCTGCGCGTCCATGGCGCTCTCGATCTTCTCCATCCGCTGCGCCTCCATCTTCTCGGCGCGCGGATCGGCCTGCGGGACCATGGGGACGCCGGGAGGCGCGTTCATCTTCGCGGGAAGCTGCCTCTCCACCGCCCCGGTGGGGCCGGTCGCGCCCGGGACCGCGGGATTGTAGGCGGGCGTCGGCGCGGCGGCCTCCTCCATGCCCGGCACGTGGGCCGGCGAACCGGTGAAGTAGAGGATCGCCAGGACGGCGCCGCCGCCCAGCACCACGATCGCCAGCACCGCGAGGAGGAAGGTCTTCTTCATGTCACTTCTCGTCCCGGGGCTTGTAGCTGTACTGGTAGTGGTACTGGTACTGGTAGGCGTAGTTGCCGGGACCGCCCTTGCCCGTGCGGAACGTCGTTGAAGACGAGCCCGGAGAGGCGGACGCCGTTCTCCGCGTAGGCCTTCACCGCCTGCTGGAGCTCGCGGACCGGGTGCCAGGACGACCGGAGGACGAGGAGGTTCACCCCGGCCACGCGCCCCACCAGCGCCGCGTCGGTCACCGCCAGGATGGGCGGCAGGTCCACGAGCACGATGTCGTAGCTCCGGGCCAGGTCCTCCACCATGTGGCGGAAGCGCTCGCTGCCCAGGAGCTCCGACGGGTTCGTCGGCGACGACCCGCGGGGCACGAAGTCGATGCCGGGCATCTCGGTCTTGTGGAGCACGTCGGCGATGGACACGTCGCCGGCGATGGCCTCGGCGAGGCCGGGCGTCCGGTGGATGCCCACGTAGTTGTGCAGGAGCCCTTGCGCAGGTCGGCGTCGAGGAGCAGCACGCGCTTGCCGGTGTCCGCGAAGACCCGCGCCAGGTTCATCGTGACGAAGGACTTGCCCACGCCCGGGCGGGGGCCTCCGATGGCGATGATGTGGTTGGACGACTCCATGAGGGCGAACTGGAGCGACGTCCGGAGCGCCCGCAGGCTCTCCGCCGCCATGTCGGTGGGGTCGACCGCGGCGAGGACGGGCAGGTTCCCGCCTCCCTTCGCCTCCCGCTGCAGCGCCGCCTGCCGGTCGCTGTGCGGCACGCTCGCCCGAACCGGGAGGCCGGTGGCCCGCTCGGCGTCGGCGGGGTCGACGAGCCCCTGCCGGAGCGCCTTCCGGGCGAAGGCGAGCACCACGCCCAGCAGCAGCCCCGCGGCGATGGCGATGGCCGCGGACCGGGTCTTGTTGGGCGAGACCGGGGTCTCGGGGCGGACGGCCAGGTCGAGCACGTGGGCGTTCCCCACCAGCCCGCTCTTCATCACCTTCAGCTCCTGGGCCTTGTTGAGGAGCGTGACGTAGAGCTCGTTCGCCACCTTCACGTCGCGCATGAGCCGAAGCGACGCCGACTCGGCCTCGGGCAGCTGCCGGATCTGCTCGTTCAGGCTCTCCCGCTCGGCCTTGAGCTGGGCCACCTTCTCGTCCACGGCCCGGATGGCCGGGTGCGACGGCGTGAACCGGTAGAGCAGCTCCTTTCGCTGCAGCTCCATCTCGGAGAGCCGCTTCTCCATCTCGACGGTGCGGTCGAGCGTGGCCTTGGTGGCGGCGGTGAGGTCCACGCCCACGCCTCCGGCCCGCGACTTGTACTGCTCGAAGCGCCGTCTCGGCGCCCTGGAGGCTCGTCGCGGAGCATCGGGATCTGCGTGTCGAGGAACTGGAGGGTTCGCTGGGCCTCGTCGGAGCGCATCTCCACGTTGTGGCGCAGGTAGGCCTGGGCGAGCGAGTCGAGGGCGGCCACCAGAAGCGCGGGCTTCGGCCCCTGCATGGTGATCTGGATGACGTTCGTCCTGCGCCCCTTCTCCGAGAGCTTGAGCGTCGAGCGGAAGGAGCGGACGGCCCGGGCCCTGCGAGACCTTCCGTGAGCGAGAACTCGGTGCCCGGCCGGGCGCGGAGCTCCTGCACGAAGAGCGAGGCCGTTCCCGCGCCGGTCGCGGTGGGCATGTCCCACGTCACGGCCTGGCCCACGTCGCCGGCGGCCACCACCTTGCCGGCCAGGTTGCGGACCTCGAACCTTCCATCCGGCCCCGGCGACGACCACGTAGGACGACCGTGCTGTCCTCCAGCTCGGGCGGCACGTCGAACCGGGAGACGTGGATGCTCTCCCCTCCCCAGGCGTAGCGGGAGAGTCCCCAGGGCGCGGCCGCGGGCGTGGCGCCCCCGTGCCGGCGCGCCCAGGCCCGGCCGATGACCGGGAAGTAGACGGGCGTGGCCGAGACGTCGAGGTTCAGCGCGTCGACCACGCTGCCCAGCAGCTTCCGGGACTGGAGCACCTCGATCTCGGTGTCGGCCTGGCTCTGCGGCCCGGCGAGCGCGGTGGGAAGGTCGGCGAAGGCCTGTGCGCCGCCCTGCCTGCGCTGCTCGATCTGGAGCAGCACGTCCGACTCGTAGACGGGCGTGGCCATCGCCAGGTAGGCGACGAGCCCCAGCGCCGCCACGACGAGCGCCCCGACGATGAGCCAGCGCCCCTCCCAGAGGACGTTCAGGTAATAGGCGAGCGAGACCTCGTCGTCCCGGGCGGGGGCGTGCGGAGGTGGGGCCGGCGGCGGCGCGGAAGGCGTCGTCGCCCCCCCGTTCACCACCGCGAACTCGCGAGTCTCACCGGCCATGGTGCATCCTCCAGCCCCCGGTTCCCTAGATGCCGAGCAGCACCTTGGACGTCGTCACGATGTTCCAGGTCTGCCAGATGATGTTCACGAAGGGCGCAATCTGGCCGACCACCCGGTTGAAGCGGGCCAGGTCGTTCGTGGCCACGAAGACCACGTCCTTGGGCTTGAGCGCGAACTGGGCGGCGAGCAGCAGCGAATCGGCGCTGGACACGTCGAGCCGGTAGATCTCCGGCCGACCCGGCGCCTTCTCCCGGAACACGTACACCGCCGGCTTCATGGTCGTGTAGTCGAAGCCGTCGCTGTCGCCGAGCGCCTGGGCCAGGTTGAGCCGCCCGCGGTACATGGGCTTCGTTCCCGGCTTCTTCACCTCGCCGAACACGTAGACCTGGCTGCGCGAGACGTGCCCCACGTGGACCACGTCGCCGTCGAGGAGCAGCCAGTTCTGCTTCACGTCCCCGTCCTCGTAGTAGCTCATGAGGTCGAGGTTGACGACCTTGCCGCCGCGGTTCAGGGTCACCGCTGCCCGGGTTCGATTCCGGGATGAACCCGCCCGCCTTCACCACGGCGTCGGAGACCCGGAGCGGGATGTCGGAGATGTTCACCGTCTGCGGCGCCTTCACCTCGCCGGTGACCTCGACCCGCTTGCCCCGGAAGGCCGCCACGCGCACCGCCACCTGGGGGTCCTTGATGGCGTGGCGCAGCCGCCGGGTGAGCTCCTGCTGCACCTCGATGACCGTCTTCCCGGCCACGTTCAGGTAGCCCACGAACGGGTAGAACATCGTCCCGTCGGCGTAGACCGGGAGGCCGTTGTCCTCCGGGCCCCGGAATTGCCCGGTGGGCGACGTGAGCTCCGGGTGGTCCCAGACCACCACCGAGAGCACGTCGAGCGGCGCGATCTTGTACTGGTAGGTCGCGAACTCCTTCACGTTGGGGTCGGGCTGGCGCGCGGCCATGGCGGCCGCCTGCTCCTTCGCCAGGCGCGCGATGACGTAGGGCGAGACCTGGGTGATCTGGAAGTCGGTGTCCCCCTGCTCGTGCGCCCGCTCGGTCACCTCCGAGTCGGACATCTGGATGCCAGGCGCGAGGCCGCAGCCGGTGCCTGCAGCGAGGAGGATGGCGAGGGTGAGCCTCCGGGTCATCCGTGCACCTTTCTCAACGGGGGCGGCCAGAAGGCTCGCTCGTAGTCGTCGATGCCGCGCTCCACGAGCTGCAGCGCCTCCAGGAAGGCGGCTCGGGGAAGCCGGTACGGGTCGGGCACGTCGAAGTTCCCGAACCGGCCGATGCGGTGGACCTTGCCCCGGGCCTGGGGGGCGATGGAGTAGACCGCCCGCTCGTGACCCGATTCCATGACCAGGACGAGGTCGGCCTCGGCGGCGACCTGCGGGGTGAGCTGCCGGGCCCGGTGGCCGGAGATGTCGATGCCGCGCTCCCTCATGAGCGCCACCGCCGACTCGTCGGCCGGGTGCCCCACCAGCGCCGAGACGCCCGCGGACGACACGTCGAACCGGGGCCGATGGCCGAGGCGCGCCCGGAGAAGCGCCTCCGCCATGGGGCTCCGGCAGATGTTGCCCACGCAGACGACGAGGACCCTCTCGAACATGACTTCCAGTACGCCCTGGCTTCGTAGCGTCGCGCCACCTGCACCGCGGGCGCAAGCTGCACGGGGTACGACTTGCGGACCGGGCTCGAGCTGCGTCTACGGCCGTCGCTCCCGGACGGCACGCTCCGACCCTCGGTCAGCTTCGGGACGGGGTCGGGAGTGGACGCACTACTCGGTCGACACCGCCACCCAGTCGAGCGGCGTGACCTGGAGCGGCTGGGAGGTCGTGAACGTCCAGACCGGGCTCGACTTCGCCCTGGGGAGGGCCTTCGCCCTCGGCCCCTACGTCGGTTACTTCGGCGGGATGTACTCGAACATATTCGCCGGCGGGGCAGCGAAGGGGTATGGCGGCGCGGTCGACCTCTCGTCCCGTTCCTTTCACGGCTGGTTCCAGGTCGGGCCTGAAGGGTTCGCTGAACCTCTAGCCCCGTTTCGCCCTACAATCCGCCCACATGAAAAACGGACTTCTCGCCCGCATCCACGACCGCAGCGCCCGCATCGGCATCATCGGCCAGGGCTACGTCGGCCTCCCCCTCGCCCTCCTCTTCCACGAGGCGGGCTTCCAGGTCACCGGCTTCGACCTCGACCCCCGCAAGGTGGAGGCGCTCCGGAAGGGGCGAGTCCTTCATCAAGCACATCGGGGCCGAGCGGGTCGCCGCCGCGGTGAGGAGCGGGAGGTACCAGGCCACCACCGACTTCGACGGGCTGCGCGACTGCGACGCCATCGCCATCTGCGTGCCCACGCCGCTCGGCGACGCACCGCGAGCCGGACAACTCCTACATCCACGCCACCGGGCGGGAGATCGCGAAGCGGCTCCGCAAGGGTCAGCTGGTCTGCTCGAGTCGACCACCTACCCGGGAACGACCGACGAGGAGCTCCTCCCCATCCTCGAGACGAGCGGCCTCATGTGCGGCCGCGACTTCTTCCTCGCCTTCTCGCCAGAGCGCGAGGACCCGGGCCGCAAGGACTTCGACACCAAGACCACCGCCAAGGTCGTGGGCGGGGTGGACGCCGACTCCACCGAGCTGGCCGTGGCGCTCTACCGGACCGGCGTCGCCAAGGTGGTGCCGGTCTCCTGCGCGCGCGTGGCCGAGTCGGCCAAGCTCCTCGAGAACGTCTTCCGTTCGGTGAACATCGCGCTGGTGAACGAGCTGAAGATCGTCTTCGACCGGATGGGCATCGACGTCTGGGAGGTCATCGAGGCCGCGAAGACCAAGCCCTTCGGCTTCATGCCCTTCTACCCGGGCCCGGGCCTGGGCGGTCACTGCATCCCGCTCGACCCCTTCTACCTCTCCTGGAAGGCGGCCGAGCACGGGCAGTGGGCCCGCTTCGTGGAACTGGCCGGCGAGATCAACACCGGCATGCCGCGCTGGGTGGTGGCGAAGGTCGCCGAGGCGCTGAACGAGGACGCGAAGCCGGTGAAGGGCTCGCATCCTCGTCCTCGGCCTCGCCTACAAGGCCAACTCGACGACGACCGCGAGTCGCCCTCCTACGAGATCATCGAGCTCCTCCAGGAGCGGCGCGATTGTCGACTACTGCGACCCGTTCTTCCCCGCGACGCCGAAGACGCGCAAGCGGGAGCTGGGGATGAAGTCCGTGGCGAAGGACGCGGCGACCTGGAAGGGCTACGACGCGGTGGTGGTCTCCACCGCCCACGACCTCTTCAAGGACCCGGCGCTCTTCGCGGAGCGTGCCGCTGGTGGTGGACACGCGCAACCTCGTGGCGCCGCTCTTCCCGAGCGGCGGCGGGCCGCGGGTGGTGAAGGCGTAGGGGCCGCGCCGCCCTACGTCCGCCGCGAACGACACCCGCTTGTGCCCCAGGAATCCTGCGACGACGATGACGCCCGTGGCGAGGACGTTCGCCGTCACCGGCGACATGCCCGAGGATCTGGACCAGCAGCGCCACGAGGCCGAGGCCCACCAGCGCCGCCTCCCGTACACGGCCCAGAACCGCGCGTACTCCCGCACCCAGTTCCCGCGCGTGCGGAAGACGAGCAGCTTGTAGCAGACGAATGCGTTCGTGATGGCGAGGACGTTGCACGCCGCGAGCAGCACCAGGTAGTTCACGGTGGCGCCAGGAGCCTACGCGAGCCAGAACAGCCCGAGCCCGAACACGGTGTTCCATCCGCCCACCGCGAGGTAGCTGAGCGGCTGCCAGAGCCGATGGGCCTGGAGCCGGGCGAGCGTCCCGCTCATTTCGGGGTTCCGGCCTCGTCGTCGAAGTTCACCCGCTCCTTCTCGATGACGAGCGGCCGTCGCCTGGACGTAGGTGAAGATGGTCCCCACGTACTCGCCGATGAGGCCCAGGAACATCAGTCTGATCGACCCAGGAAGAAGACCCCGATTATGGCCGGCACGGTGCCGGCGGTGAAGGTGTTCCAGAAGAAGAGCTTCGCCACCAGGTAGGCCACGCCGGCGAAGAGGAAGAAGACCGCCGCCGCGAACCCCAGAACGGTGGCGAGCCGGAGCGGGATCTTGGTGTGGCTCGTGAGCCCGAGCAGCGCCATGTCGAGGAGCACCGGAAAGTTGTCTTGGTGATTCCCCCTTGCGGGTGGCTGGGTGAACGGGACTTGGCACAGTCGAAGCCCAGGTCGCAGATCAGGCCCCGGAAGTAGGGATAGGGCTCGCGCAGCGACGGATGTCCTCCATCACCCTCCGGTCGTACAGGCCGAAGCCGGTCAAGTTCTCGACCAGCTCGAGTTCGCAGAGGCGCCTACGTCGGTAGTAGGCCCCTCGCACCGTAGACGATCCAGGACTCCTCGGCTCGCGCTCTTGACCGCCGAGACGACTGTGCCCTCCTCCCACTTGCGGACGAACTGCGGGATCATCTCCGGCGGGTCCTGCAGGTCCGACGCCATGGCGATCACTGCGTCGCCCCGGGCCTGCAGCAGGCCGTGGTAGGGGGAGCGGATGTGGCCGAAGTTCCGGACGTTGACGATGATCTTGATGCGCTTGTCCTGGGCGGCGAGCCGCTTCACCTTCTCGACGGTGGGTCGGTGGAGCGTTGTCAACGAAGATGTGCTCGTACCGGTAGCGCCGGCGGCTGCCATGACGGCGCGGACGCGCCGGTCAGTTCCTCGACGTTGTCCTCTTCGTTGTAGCAGGGGGTCAGGATGCTGATGAGCTTCTTCGCCATTGTGCCTCCTCCGCCATCCGGAGGATGGCCCGCTCCAGGCTCACGGTTTCCACGAGCCCGAGCTCCTCCCGGGCTCGCCTCGTGGAGGGTACGTACCGCTCGGGCAACCGCCCCGGCACGCGCTGGCCGGCGATCTCCACCCCGGGACCGACCGCGAGCACCCGCGTCACCGTCTTCGCCAGGTCCTCGATCGAGATGGCCGCCTCCGAACCGACGTTGTAGGCCCGTCCGGCCCGCCCACGCGCCAGCAGGGTGAGGAGCCACGCGGCCAGGTCCGCGCCGTAGAGGTAGGAGCGCATCGGGGTTCCGTCGCCCTGATCCGATCGGCCCTCCTTGGATCGCGTCCCGCACGAAGTTGCCGATCGCGAAGTGGGCGTCGAGCGGCAAGTACGGGCCAGAGAACGCGAAGCACCGCGCGAGCACCGCGTCCATCTCCGTGCCGGCCGCGGCCGTGCAGAGCTGCTCCGCGGCGCGCTTGGCCTGCCCGTACTCCGTGCCCGGGGCCGCGGCGTCGGTGCTCCTCGAACGACTCGGGAACGTGGGAGAGCTCGGGGGGCTGGCGGCCGTAGACCGCCCCGGAGCTGAGGAAGAGGAACCGACGGGCCCCGGCGAGCCGGGAGAGCTCGAGCAGGCGCCGGGTCCCCTCGACGATGGTGTCGAACATCACCCTCGGCGCGGCCGCGTAGTCCTTCGCGTTCGCCGAGGCGGCGCCGTGGACGACGTGGGTGAACTCCCCGGCGAGCAATCGCAGCGTGAGGACGTCGCCCGGCAGGAGGGTGATCCGCGGGTGGCGCGCCAGCCGGGGGTGCAGCCTCCGGAAGGCGTCCGGGTCGCGGGTCAGCACCGTCACCCGGGTGTCCAGGCCGAGCGCGTCGACGCCGTGGAGCAGCCCCTCCAGGAGCCACTTGCCCACGAAACCCGTACCCCCGGTGACGAGCAGGCGCGCCCCTCGGTAGGGCTCCCAGAGCCGCGGGGCATCCCGCTCGAAGCGCGCGAAATCGGTGGAGAACCCTTTGGTCATGCCGGGGCCCTACGATACTATTTCGCCTCCCTGAGTCCGAATTTCCGGTGGAGTCCGAATGTCGATCCGCGTCGCCGACTACATCGCCCAGACCCTCGCCGCCCGGGGTTCCGCCACGTCTTCCTGGTGACCGGCGGCGGCGCGATGCACCTCAACGACGCCTTCGGCCGCGCAAGGGGCTCGAGTACGTCTCCTGCCACCACGAGCAGGCCTGCGCCATGGCCGCGGAGAGCTACTCCCGCGTCACCGGCCGCCTCGCGGCGGTCAACGTGACCACCGGCCCCGGCGGGACCAACGCCATCACCGGCGTCTTCGGGGCCTACGTCGACTCCGGCCCTGCTTCTTCGTCTCCGGGCAGGTGAAGCAGGAGACCTGCTCGGCGCACGCCCGGTCGCCGCTGCGCCAGCTCGGCGACCAGGAGATCGACATCGTCCGCTGGTCGCGCCGATCACCAAGTACGCCGTGATGGTCACCGACCCGCGCCGATCCGCTACCACCTCGAGAAGGCGCTCCACCTCGCGACGGTCGGGCCGCCCGGGCCCGGTCTGGATCGACGTCCCGATGAACGTGCAGGGGGCGCAGGTCGACGAGGCGGCGCTCGCCGGCTACGATCCGCCGGCGGCGGAGCGCGCCGCTCGCTCGACGGGCGCGCGCTCGCCGGCGCTGCGCGAGGCTGCTCGGCGGCTCGCGCGCGCCGAGCGGCCGGTCGTCCTCGCCGGCCCGGGCATCCGCACTCGCGCGGCGCGCCGCGAGCGCTCCGGCGCTTCGCCGAGGGGCTGGGGATCCCGGTGGTGACCGCCTGCAACGCCCACGACCTGCTCGCGGCGACCACCCGCTCTACGTCGGCCGCCCCGGGACCATCGGCGACCGCGCCGGGAACTTCGCCGTGCAGAACGCCGACTTCCTGCTCGTGCTCGGCAGCCGGCTCAACATCCGGCAGGTCAGCTACTTCTGGCAGGCCTTCGCCCGCGCCGCCTTCAAGACCGTGGTCGACATCGACGCCGCCGAGCTGGAGAAGCCCACGGTCACGCTCGACCTGCCCGTGCACGCCGACGCTCGGCGCTTCCTCGACGCCGCTGCTCGCGGATCCCGCCGCCGGCGCGCCGCACCCGGCGGACCGGGCTGGCGCGACTGGTGCCGCGCGCGGCGCGAGCGCTACCCGGTCGTGCTGCCGGAGTACTGGAGAGCGGCGACGTGAACCCGTACTGCTTCGTCCAGGCGCTCTGCGAGCGCCTCCCGGAGGGACGCCACGTGGTGGCGGGCGACGGCACCGCCTGCGTCGCACCTTCCAGGCGGCCCATCTAGGACGGGCCAGCGCCTCTTCACCAACTCCGGCTGCGCCGCGATGGGGTACGACCTCCCGGCCGCCATCGGCGCCGCTTCGCGACCGGCGGCAAGCGGTCGTCTGCCTCGCCGGCGACGGCAGCCTCCAGATGAACCTGCAGGAGCTGCAGACGGTCCGCACCACCGGCTGCCGCTCAAGCTCTTCGTCCTGGACAACGCCGGCTACCACTCGATCCGCCAGACCCAGGAGGCCTTCTTCCCGGCAACGTGGTGCTGCAGCCTCGAGACCGGGCTCAGCTTCCCCGACTTCGGCAGGCTGGCCGCGGCCTACGGCCTCCCCTACCGCAGTCGCGGCCCACGCGGACCTGCCGGGGACCTGGGCGACGTCCTCGCGCCGCCGGGCGCCGGTGCTCTGCGAGGTGATGCTCGACCTCGCCAGCCGTTCGCGCCGAAGCTCGCCTCCGCCGGCTCGAGACGGGCGATGGTCTCCTCGCCGCTCGAGGACCTCGCGCCCTTCCTCGACCGGGACGAACTAGCCGAGAACCTGCTCGTCCCGCCGGGACGGCTGACCGGTGCGGCTCCTGCTCACAGGCGGCCACGGCGAGATCGGCGCCGCCATCGGCGACCGCTTCGCCCGGGCCGGGTTCGAGGTGGTGGCGCCGCGCAGCCGGGAGCTGAATCTCTCGGCCGACGCCCGGGCTGGCCCCCTTCGTGGCCGCCCAGACCCCCTTCGACGCCTTCGTCCACTGCGCCGGGTTCAACACGCCCAAGCCCTTCGAGCAGATCCCCCTCGAGGAGCTGGAGCGCTCCCTGCGCGTCAACACCGTGTCCTTCGTGCGGCTATGCCAGCTGCTGGCGCCCGGCTTCCGCGCCCGCGGCAGCGGCCGGGTGCTGGCCATCTCCTCAATCTACGGCGTCATCGCCCGCGAGAAGCGGCTGGCCTACGCCACCTCCAAGCACGCCCTCATCGGCGCGGTCCGCTCGCTGGCCCTGGAGCTGGGGCGGGACGGCGTGCTGGTCAACGCCCTCTCGCCCGGCTTCATCGACACCGCCATGACCCGGCGCAACAACGACGAGGCCACCATCCGGTCCCTGGAGGCGGCGGTCCCGCTGCGCCGGCTCGGGCAGCCCGCCGACATCGCCGAGCTGGCCTGGTTCCTCTGCAGCGAGGCCAACCGCTACCTGACGGGGCAGAACGTGGTGGCCGACGGCGGCTACACCGCCGGGGGATTCCAGGCCGGATGAACCAGCTCGCCTTCAGGATCCAGGACGAGACCTACCGCGTCGACGCGGCCAATCTGGCCGCCCCGGGAGCTGGAAATCCGGTCGGTCCCCAGGACCTACACCGTGCGGCAGGCCCCCGGCGCGGCCGCCGCCGAGTGGCTGGCGGAACCTTGCTGGCCAAGCACCCGCGGGCGCGCCTGCTGGTGGACGGCAAGGTCCGGGCCCTCCACCTGGCCGGCGTGGCCGTGGACCCGGGGGGCCGCGTGCTCGAGCTCACCGCCAGCGAGGCGGTCAAGTCGCCCGCCGGCGGCGTCATCCCGGTGCTCGACTGGCTGGCCGAGGCGGGGCTGACGCAGACCAATACCCTGGTGGTGGTGGGTGGGGGCATCGTCCAGGACGTGGGCGGCTTCGCGGCCCACCTCTTCAAGCGGGGCCTCCCCTCGACCTTCTTCCACCACGCTGCTGTCGCAGTGCGACAGCTGCATCGGCGCCAAGGCCGGCGTGAACCACGGCAAGTACAAGAACCAGCTGGCGCTCTTCGCGGCGCCGCGCCAGGTGGTGATCGACCCCGGCTTCCTGGCCACGCTGGCGCCCCGCTGGATCTTGCGCTCCGGCCTGGGCGGAATCCTCAAGCTCCACCTCACCGGCGGGCCCTCTTCGCCGACCGCTTCGCCGCCGCGTTCGACGCCGCCGGCGGCGGGCTGCCGTCGTTGCAGGCGCTGCGCGCCCTCACCTGGGACTCGCTGGTGGTGAAGCGCGCGGTGATCGAGCGGGACGAGTTCGAGCTGGACCAGCGGCGGGCCCTCAACTACGGCCACACCATCGGCCACGCCATCGAGAACCTCTCGGGGTTCGCCATCCCGCACGGGCAGGCCATCGGGCTGGGCATGGCCATCGTCAACCGGGTGGCGGCCAACCGCGGCATGATCGAGGCCGGCCGTCCCCACACGCCGGGTGCTGGCGTGATCGACCTGATCGTCGACGACCGCTGCCGGGCGGCGCTGGGCGCGCTCGACCTGGGGCAGCTGCGCGAGGCCCTGTCCCGGGACAAGAAGAACACCGGCTCGACGTTGAACCTGGTGGTGATGACCGAGGTGGGGCGGCTCGCCTTCCTCGGCGTGGAGAACAACGAGCGGTTCGCCGGGGAGCTGCGCGAGATCGTGCAGTCCATGGCGGAGCGCTCCAACGGCGCGCCAGCACTTGAGAAAGGAACCGCATGATCATGAACCGCGACATCTTCGAGGACCTCTTCGTCCTGGAGATGGCCAACAACCACCGGGCAAGCTCGAGCGCGGCCTGAAGATCATCTAGAGTTCTCGCGCATCGTCCGCTTCAACAACGTCCGGGCCGCGATCAAGCTCCAGTTCCGCGACGTCGAGAGCTTCATCCACAAGGACTTCCGGCGACCGCACCGACATCCGCTACATCAAGAGACGTCTCGACACCCAGCTGCCGAACGACGACTACGCCACGCTGGTGGAGGCGATCCGCGAGAGCGGCTGCATCCCGATGGCCACGCCGTTCGACGAGGAGTCCGTCGACCTGTGCGTGGAGCTCGGCCTGCCGATCATCAAGATCGCCAGCTCCGACATCAACGACTGGATCCTGATCGAGAAGATCGCGGACCACGGCAAGCCGGTCATCGTGTCCACCGGCGGCTCGTCGCTGAAGGACATGGACGACCTCGTCACCTTCTTCGAGAACCGCAACATCCCGCTGGCCATCAACCACTGCGTCTCGCTCTACCCGACCGAGGACCACGAGCTCGAGCTCAACCAGATCGACTTCCTGCGCGAACCGCTACCCGGACCACGTCATCGGCTTCTCGACGCACGAGTACCACGACTGGACCGCGTCGATCGCTGATCGCCTACGCCAAGGGCGCGCGCACCTTCGAGCGCCACATCGACATCGACGCCGACGGCGTGGCGTCTCCCCGTACTGCTCGCTGCCCCAGCAGATCGACAACTGGTTCAAGGCCTTCAAGAAGGCGCAGGAGATGTGCGGCGCGCCCGGCATCGAGCAGAAGCGGCCGATGCGACAAGGAGATCGACGTACCTCGACGCCCTGTCCGCGGCGTCTACGCGCGAGCGCGACCTGCCGGCCGGCCACGTGCTCACGCGAGGCACGAGGGACGTCTATCTCGCCATCCCGCTGCAGAAGGGGCAGATCTCCTGCCGCGAGCTGATGCGCGGCGAGGTGCTGCTGAGCCGGTGGAGGCGGACAAGCCGATCATGATCGACGTGTCGACAGCCCGTACGCCTACGACGAGGAGCTCCGCGCGGATCGAGCTGCGCGGGCTGTAGGCCGCCCCGCGGCGGGCCCGGCCCTCAGGCCGCCGAGGCCCTCTTCTTGTACAGGTACTCGAACTCGTCCATCCGGGGATTGATCCCCAGGTTCCACATGGCCGGGACCTTGTAGAGCAGGTCGAAGCGCGCGGGATCCACGCCGAACTCGTCGGCGGTGACCAGGCTGTTCTTGTTGTGGTTCACGTGGAGGAAATATCCCTTCGGGTGAACCACCCGGCTGATGTCCTGGATGAAGGACGTGATGGTCTCCCGGGACATCTCCGCCAGGCTGTAGGAGTTGAAGGCGACGCCGGCGCACTGGTCCGGGAGGTTCCCGGCCTCGAAGCTGGGCAGGATCTGGATCTCCCGGTCCCGGATGGACGCCTCAATCGATCCGGCCTCGCCGAACAGGCGGATCCGCCTCCCGGGAAATGCCTTCAGGAGGTGGTAGGCGGTGAGCGCGGCGTTCTCCGGGAGGTCCAGGTCGACGTAGGCGGCGCCCGGGTTGTCGCGGATCAGGTAGTACGCCATTCCCCCGAACCCGCCGCCCAGCTCCACCACGCAGGGAGTCGACTCCGTCCGGAGCAGCCGGCCGATGAGCGTGGCGTAGTAGTGCTGGTAGTCGCATCCGCAGTTCAGGAACGTGCCGTCGACGAAGAACCCGAAGGGATTGCCGATGGCGGGCGCTTCCAGGTCCTTCACGCCGTGCGTGTTGCCGAGCAGGCTCCGCCACAGCCGGTGCCGGTGAATCACGTCGTTCAGCATCAGCATCCGGTGGCGCCGGCTGATGCGCCTCCCGAAGAAGGCCGTCTGCATGTCGAGCGGCCAGCCCAGGAGCCCCGTGCTGCAGGGGTCCCTCCAGAAGTTGCCGTACATCCTCCGGAGCGAGGGGAGGTCGTGGCTGGACAGCGCCGCCATGACGGGCTTGAGCGGCGCCTCGTAGACGGGCAGCCACTCGTTGCTCGGCCGGTAGACGGGCGAGGCGTCCTTCTGGATCGCCTTGGCCTTGCCGTAGGCCACGCAGATGCGGGTCAGGATCTCCGAGTCGTCCGCGGGCGGCTCCCTGCGGTCGGCGAATCCCTCGTCCACCCGGCCCAGATCGTAGTCCGGGTCGCCCGCGAGCTCGCGGCTCTTGCGCCAAATCTGGGCCGTGGACGAGACCTCCCGGCGAATCCTTCCGGCAATCCTCTGCGGGAGCCTGTCGAGCCTCATACGATGGTGAAGCCGCCGTCGACGAAGAGGGTCTGCCCGGTCACGAGCAGCTGTTCCGCGCCGAGCAGAGAAAGCCCACGACCGCCGCGATCTCCGGGGGCTCGGCGAGGCGGCCGGCTGGGATGGTCCCGGCGATGCGCCGCAACTCGTCGGGCGCATTGTTCTTCTTCGTCATCTCGGTGTTCACGTATCCCGGTGCGACGGAGTTCACGAACACGCCGATTCCGTAGACCTCGACCGCGAGCGCCCGTGTCATGCCGTTCAACCCCGCCTTGGTGGTCGAGTACACGAAACGCCTGGATTGCGACACGGCACTCCAGATGGAGCTGACGTTGACGTACTCCCGAAGCCGCGCTGCGCCATGGCGGGGGCCAGCGCCCGCGCGAGCAGCATGGGGGCGACCAGGTTGACCTGGATGGTGGCGGCAAGGTCGTGAAATCGGTGAAGTCTGCCCGCCGACCCCAGGGGGTTGATCCCCGCGTTGTTCACCAGGATGTCGACGGGCAGTTGCAGGTCCCGCAGCACCGCTCGATCGACTCCGACCGAGGTCAGGTCCATTTCCTGCCGGGTCGGGGCCAGGACGAACCCCCCCTCCTCCCTTCGAAGCAGCTCGACGATTGCCTGCCCAATTCCGCGTGCGCCCCCTGTGACAAGTGCAGTTCGTCCCCTCATCTTGCGGCCGCTCCCCTCTTTCCAGTCCTGCATATTTCCCGGAACGATCGGGCGACCCAGTCGCGCATCGCCTCGGTGAGCCCCGGATAGACCCCCACCCACAGCGACCGGTTCATGACGACGTCGGTGTTCTCGAGCTCTGCCAGACGCCGCGGTACGGCGCGGTCGCCGGCCCGCGCTGCCTGCGCGGCGAGCACCGTCATCGCGGGCTGCCGGACGAGGTTGCCGGCGAAGAGCATCCGGGTCTGGATCTTCCGCTGCCTCCAGCTTGCGAACCAGGTCGTCGCGGGTGAAGGGGCTCCCGGGCGCACCGTCACCAGGAAGCCGAACCAGCTCGGGTCGGAGCCGGGCGTCGCCTCGGGGAGCACGAGCACGTCCTGCAGGTCGTCGAGCGCCTCGCGGTAGAAGGCCCAGTTCCTCCGCCGCGCGGCCCCGAATCCGTCGAGCCGCGCCAGCTGGGCCACGCCGACCGCCGCCTGCAGGTCGGTCATCTTCAGGTTGTAGCCGAGGTGGCTGTACACGTACTTGTGGTCGTAGCCGCTCGGGAGCTCGCCCAGCTGCCACTCGAAGCGCTTGCCGCAGGTGTTGTCCACGCCCGACTGGCACCAGCAGTCGCGCCCCCAGTCGCGGAGGCTCTCCACGCGCGCGCAGGAGCTGGCCGTCGCTCGTGAGCACCGCCCCGCCCTCCCCGGTCGTCATGTGGTGCGGCGGGTAGAAGGAGAGCGTGGCCAGGTGGCCGAAGGTCCCGGTCTTCTTCCCCTGGTAGTCGAGCCCGCGGCGTCGCAGTTGTCCTCGACGAGCCACAGGTCGTGCCGATCGCAGAAGGCCTTCACCGCGCCGAGGTCGAACGGGTTCCCCAGCGTGTGCGCCATCATCACCGCGCGCGTGCGCGGGGAGCGGGCCGCCTCCAGCCGCGAGACGTCGGCGTTGCAGGTGGGGACGTCACGTCGACGAACACCGGGACCAGCCCGTGCTGGATGATCGGCGCCACCGTGGTCGGGAACCCCGCCGCGACGGTGATCACCTCGTCGCCCGGCCGCAGCCGCCGGTCGCCGAGCAGGTGGCTCGTGAGCGCCGCCACCGCGAGCAGGTTCGCGGACGAGCCCGGAGTTCACGAGTCGTGCGTGCTTCACGCCGTACCATCGGCGAGGTCCGTCTCCAGCCGCCGGTGCCAGCGCCCGGCGGTGAGCCAGAACTCGGCCGACGCCTCGGCCAGGTTCGCCATCTCCTCCTCGCCGTAGACCCGCCCGGCGTAGCGAACGGGGGTCTTGCCGGGGACGAAGGGCTCCTGCTCCTCCTCGGCCCGCAGGCGCGCCAGCTCCCTCATCCGCTCGACGATCTCGCCGGTGAGCCGGCGCTCCTCTGCCTTCCGGTCGGTCACGCGGCGGCTCCCTCGTAGTCGTGGATCTGGGCCAGCGTGAGCGCCCGCATCTCGGCGGGCCCGCGCCGGCGTGGAAGGCCCGGTACCACTCGGCGGTGCGCCGCATCGCCTCGCCGACGCCCCAGCGCGGCGCCCAGCCGAGCCGGTCCCGGGCCTTCTCGATGCGCAGCCGCAGGAAGGTCGCCTCGTGGGGCGCGCGGGATCGCTCCGGTCCTCCCAGGTTCCGCTGCCCCAGGCCGCGATGAGGTTCTCGACCAGGTCGCGAACCGGCACGGCGTCCTCGTCGCGCGGGCCGAAGTTCCAGCCCTCCGCGAAGGCGGCGCCGCCCGCCCGGCCAGGCGGGCGCCCAGCAGCAGGTAGCCGCCGAGCGGCTCGAGCACGTGCTGCCAGGGGCGCACGGCGCGGGTTTCGGACCGGGATCGGCCGGCCCGCCGCGAGCGCGCGACCGCGTCCGGGACGATCCGATCCTTCGCCCAGTCGCCTCCGCCCACCACGTTTCCGGCCCGGGCGGTGGCGAGCGCCACGCCGTGGTCGGCGAGGCGCGCGGGAGGAAGAAGCTGCGCCGGTAGGCCGAGGTGAGGATCTCGGCGGCCCCCTTCGACGCCGAGTAGAGGTCGTGGCCGCCCATGGCCTCGTCCTCGCCGGTACCCCTCGTGCCGCTCCCGGTTCTCGTAGGCCTTGTCGCTCGTCACGACCACCACCGCGCAGGGGCGCCGCGCCAGCCGGATGGCCTCGAGCAGGTGCACCGTCCCGAGGACGTTCGTCTCGACGGTCGCCACCGGCGCGGCGTAGCTCTCCCGGACGAGTGGCTGGGCGGCGAGGTGGAAGACGAAGTCGGGGCGGGCCTCCTCGAGCGCGGCCCGGAGCGCGGCGGGGTCCCGCACGTCGCCGACCCGGTGGTGGACCGCCTCCTCGACGCCGGCGGCCCGGAAGAGGACCGGGTCGGGGTCGGGCGCCAGCGCGTACCCGTGGACCTCGGCCCCCAGGTCGCGGAGCCAGAGCGCGAGCCAGCCTCCCTTGAACCCGGTGTGCCCGGTCAGGAACACCCGCTTGCCCGCGTAGGCGCGGGCGAGGTCCTGGCGGGTGGGCGCCGCCATCACCAGGTCTTCCAGGGCGCCTTCCCGCTCGCCCACAGGTCGTTCAGGAGCGTGTACTCGCGCAGGTGTCCATGGGCTGCCAGAAGCCGGTGTGCCGGAAGGCGACGAGCTGCCCGTCCGCCGCGAGCCGCCGCATGGGCTCCCGCTCGAGCACCGTCCGGGGCTCGTGCCCATGTAGTCCCAGATCCGTCGGCCGTCGAGGACGAAGAAGCCCCCGTTGATGAATCCCTCGCTGGCCTGCGGCTTCTCGTTGAACTCCGTGACGCGCCCGCCGTCGATGCGCATCTCGCCGAAGCGCCCCGGCGGGCGCACCGCGGTCACCGTGGCGACCTTGCCGTGGGCGCGGTGGAACAGCGACGAGTTGCGCGATGTCCACGTCGGAGACGCCGTCACCGTAGGTGAGCAGGAAGGGCTCGTCGCCCTCGACGTACCGGCGGACCGCCGCGACCCGGCCGCCGGTCATGGTGTCCTCCCCGGTCTCGGCGAGTGTCACCCGCCAGTCCTCCTCGCCGTGCCGGCCGTGGAACTCGACCGGTCGTGGCGGCCGAGCGTGACCGTCACGTCGGTCGTCATGGGGCGGTAGTGGAGGAAGAACTCCTTGATGAGCCAGCTCTTGTAGCCCAGGCAGAGCACGAACTCCTTCACGCCGTGCGCGCGTAGGACTTCATGATGTGCCAGACGATCGGCTTGCCGCCGATCGGGAGCATCGGCTTGGGGATCGCCTCGCTGGCGTCGCGGATGCGGGTGCCCTGGCCACCGCAGAGGATGACGGCCTTCATCGCCAACAAGTAATCCCGTCCACCGGCCGGAGTAAAGGACTGCCTGGGATGGGAGCGCCTAGGCCCGGGCTGGCGGCACCGGGAAGATCTCGGAGACCTCGCGCCGCTCGGCCTCCTGGCCGCGTCCGTGGAGCCCCTGGGGCTCGAAGGAGGGGACGAGCACTCGCATGGCGCGAAGGAGACCATCGACGTCCCCCGCTTCGGCGAGGCGACGCAGCTCCGCCAGGCGCTCGCGCAGGTCGGGCGGAGGGGGTGGGCTCTCTGCCGAGAGGATGCGGTTCGCGCACCCTGGCGGGTGCGCTCCTCGTGCTCGGTCAGGAGCTCCTCGAAGAGCTTCTCGCCGGCGCGCAGGCCGTGAAGGCGATCTCGATGTCCACGCCCGGGACGTAGCCGGCCATGGTGATCATTGGTCGGCCAGGTCCCGATGCGGACCCGCTCGCCCATGTCCAGCACGCACAGCTCGCCCTAGTCGCCGGCGGCCGTGAGAGGACGAGGCCAACCGCCTCGGGGATGGTCATGAAGTACCGGTGCATATCGGGGTGCGTGACGGTCACGGGCCGCCTGCCGATCTGCTGCGGAACAGCGGGACGACGGTGCCGGCTGAGCCCAGCACGTTGCCGAAGCGCACGGCGCAGGATGCCGTTGCGGCGCTGCCCGGCCCAGGTCGCGGACGAGCATCTCGGCGACCCGCTTGGACGCGCCCATCACCGTGTCGGCTGACCGCCTTGTCCGTGGAGATCAGGACGAAGCGCTCCACGCGTGCGTCGGCCAGCGCCACGTTTTCGTGCCGAAGACGTTGTTCTTCACCGCCTCGACGGGGCGTCTCCATGAGCGGCACGTGCTTGTGGGCGGCGGCGTGGAAGACGATCTGGGGCCGGTACGGCGACACGAAGGCGCGGGATGCGGCTCCCGCTCGCGGACGTCGGGGACCTCGGTCCGGAGCGAGGCTCCGGTAAATGCCGCGTAACGGTCGCGCGAGGAGGTTCAGCCGTTCTCGTTCATGTCCACCCAGCACCAGCTGGTCCGCGCCGGCTGAGGCGCTGCAGGCGATCTCGCGGCCGATGGAGCCGGCGGCGCGTCACCGGATGCGGCGGCCCCTCGAGGGCGAGGCGCCTCGCCGGCCTCGACTGACCGCGCCGCGGGGAGCGGGTACTGGGGCTGCAGCTCCTGGAGGATGGCGGCCGGAGCCGCTGGTCGCATCTGCGTGAAGGAGGCCGGGATGATCTTGAACTTCGCCTTGTGAGGCCGCGCAGGTGTCGAGGATGTGCCGGACCCGCTCGGCGGGCAGCTCCATGATGGCGAGCATGACGAGGGAGACCTGCGGTAGCTCCTGGATGAGCTCCGGGCAGCTGCTCGATGTTTCCCAGGATCGGCTTCCCTCCCAGCGTCATCCTGTGCTTGCGCGGATTGTCGTCGACGAAGCCGATCACGCGGATCTTCTTGCTCCGGGGAGCGGCGCAGGTCGCGGAGAAGCAGGTCGCCAGCGCTGCCCGCTCCCACGATGAGCGTCCGCTGGTACCCCTCGTCGAAGCGCTCGCGGATGGTGGTGGTGGCGATCCGCGGGACGTACCGGACCGCGGCAAGGAAGAACGAGGTGATGAAGAGCTCGAGGATGACGATGGAGACCGGCAGCCAGCTCCGGAGGCCCGCGTACCAGACTACGGAGAAGACCAGCGTTCCGCCCAGGGTGGCCGCGCCCAGGCGAAGCCCTTCCTCGAGTCCCGACAGGTAGAACGACCAGCGGTGCATCCGGGCGAGCCACAAGGTCGCGAGCCGCGCCCCGATGAGGACCGGCAGGGCGTCGAACAGGACGTGCGCCCATTCGGGAGGCGTGTTGCCGTCGAAGCGGAGCGCCGCCGCGAGGAAGAGCGCCGCCGTCGTGGCCATGGCGTCGAACGCCAGCAACGCCGCGAAGCGGCCCGTCTCCCGCCCCTGGACGTACGCCATCTATCTCCCCTCCCGGCTAACCCCGTGATTCTACAAAGACTGTACGAACCCTTGAGAATGACAGGAAAAGTACACTCGGGGGAAACCAATACCTGTTCATGGGCTCGATTTCCTGCCGCTTTCGAGTCGCCGGACGACGATCGTCGCCAGAAAAAACAGGAAGAACGGCATCATGGCGGCCATGACCCTTCCGGAGGTACCCGTGAGTGGCCATGCCACGGCGCAGGCGGCGACCGCGGCCATTCCGGCGCCGGCGGCGACGAGGACGGCCCGGTGGCCGACGCCCAGGACCACCGGTCGCTGGTAGAGGTGGGTGCGGTGGGGCGCGTACCACCGTTCCCCTCTCGCGACCCGCCGCAGCAGGGTCACCGTGGCGTCCAGAACGAAGAGCGAGAGCGCCAGGGCCACGGGGGCAACCGGTACGGGATGCGCCTCGGGAAACAGCGGAAGGCAGCCGAAGAAGAAGCCCACCGCGGTGGAGCCGACATCCCCCATGAAGATCGAGGACGGCGGGAAGTTGAAGACGAGGAAGCCCAGGCTCGCCCCGCCGAGCGCGAGGAGCAGCCACGCCGACGCGCCCGCCCCCACCGCCAGCGCGACCACCGCCAGCCCTGCCGAGGCGGTGAGGGCCTGGACGCCGGCGAGCCCGTCGATGCCGTCCATGAAGTTGTAGAGGTTCGTGAGCCAGACGATCCACAGCACGGCCAGCACGGCCAGCGCCGGAGAGGGGATCCACGCGCCGAGGAGACCTGCCGCGACCGGCAACCGGCCGTACGACGACGCGACCACCAGCGAGGCGAGCCCCACCTGCACGCCGAAGCGGACCCGGGCCGGCAGCGGGCGGACGTCGTCCGCGAGTCCGAGCAGCGCGATGAGCGCCGTGGCCGCCAGGGGAACGAGGAGCGCGCCAGGGGCGAGGCCGGCCCCCACCAGCACGGCCCCGGTGCAGAGGAGCGGCAGGACGACGCCAATCCCGCCGAGGCGCAGGCTTCGGGACCTCGTGGGAACTTCGCTCGTTGGGCCGGTCGAGCAGCGCGCGCCGGCTCGCAAAATCGCGAACGGCGCGGACCAGCAGGAGGGAAGCGAGGAGGCTGCCGCCACCCACGAGCGCGATGCCGGGAAGGTTCATCGACCTCGCGGAACCTCCCCGAGGCGCGATTCTCTGGGATGACTGCGCCTCGGAAACATGGTTACGTCACTCCCTTTCCGGAGCTCCACGTGCGAATCCTCATCATCTCGCAATACTTCTGGCCGGAGTCCTTCAAGGTGAACGACCTCGCGCTCGGATTGCAGGCGCGTGGACATTCCGTTGAGGTGCTCACCGGGATGCCCAACTACCCTTCCGGCCGGTACTTCGACGGATATCGCCCCACCTCGCCACTTCGAGAGGACTACCATGGGATTCCCGTGCACAGGGTTCCCCTCGTCCCGCGCGGCCGGAAGCGGGCCTGGAATCTGGTCCTCAACTACGCGTCCTACGCCTTCCTCGCGTCGCTCCGGGTCGTGGGCCTGCGCCGCGGCCGGTGGGACGTGGCATTCGTCTTCGGGGGTAGCCCGATCACCTCGATCGTGCCGGCCGTGGTCCTGAAAGGCCTCGCCCGCGTCCCCTTCGTCGTCTGGGTCCAGGACCTCTGGCCCGAGAGCGTGACCGCCTCGGGGCTGGTGCGATCGCCCGCGCTCGTCGCCCCCATTCGTGCACTCTCCCGCTGGCTCTACCTGCGTGCCGACCTGCTGCTCGGCTCCAGCCAGGGGTTCCTGCCGAGATTGCAGGCGCTCGGCGCGCGACCGGAGCGGACGGGCTACCTTCCCAACTGGGCCGAGGACATCTTCGATCGGCCCGTCGCGCTTCCAGACGTCCGGGAGGCCTGGGAGGGTGGGTTCCCGATCATGTTCGCGGGCAACCTGGGTCGCGTCCAGGGATTGGAGACGGTCCTCGCCGCCGCCGACCTCCTCCGCGACGAGCCCGACGTGCGGTGGGTACTCGTGGGCGACGGCTCCCTCGAGCCGTGGCTCGCCGAGGAGTCCCGTCGGCGGGGGCTTTCGGACCGCGTGCACCTCGTCGGCCGGCGTCCGCTCTCCGACATGCCCGGACTCTTCGCGAAGGCCGGCGCGATGCTCGTCAGCCTGGTGCCGGACGAGGTGCTCTCGCTCACCATCCCGTCGAAGCTGCAGACCTACCTCGCCGCCGGCCGCCCGGTGCTGGGCTCCATCGACGGGGAGGCCTCGCGCGTCATCGCCGAATCGGGGGCGGGCCTGGCCTCTCGTGCGGGAGACGCCGCCGGCCTGGCGGCGAACGTGCGCAAGATGATCCGCATGCCGCCCGACGAGCGGGCACGGCTCGGGGAGCGAGGACGCGCGTACTGCCGCGCCCACTTTGCCCGGGACGTGTGCATCGACGGCATCGAGGCAGACCTCCGCCGCCTGGCCGGTCGAGGCCACGCATGAGCACCTGGGGGTCGGCGTGAGGATCCTGACGCTCGTCGACCACTTCCTCCCCGGCACCCGGGGTGGCGGGCAACTTCGGGCCGTTCAGAACCTGGTGGCAAGCCTCCCTCCTGGCATCGACTTCTGGATCGTCACGCGGAACCGGGACCACGCGTCCAGCACGCCCTACCCCGACGTCCCGGTGCTCCGCTGGACGGATGTGGGGCGGGCGCGCGTGCTCTACCTTCCGCCGGGCGAGGAAACGGTCCGCCGGCTCGGGGCCATCGTCCGGGAGGTGGGTGCCGATTCTCGTCTACGCGAACAGCCTCTTCTCGCGGATGACCATCCGCTTCCTGCTCGCCAGGCGCCTGGGCATCGCCCCGTCCCTTCCCCTCCTCATCGCTCCCCGCGGGGAGTGCTCGCCCGGAGCGCTCGGGATCCGGAGGTTCCGGAAGCGCGCCTTCCTTCGGCTCGGACGGACGGTGGGCCTCCACCGGGGCGCGCTCTGGCAGGCCTCCACCGGGCGGGAGCGCGACGACATCCTTCGCGCGCTTCCCTGGGTGGCCGCCTCGGACGTCGTGATCGGCCCGGACCTGATTGGCGAGGCCCCCCGGGTCGAAGTGACGAGAGCGCCCAAGATCCCCGGCCGCGCCCGGTTCGTCTTCATCTCCCGCGTCGCCCGCATGAAGAACCTCCACTTCGCCCTGCGTGCGCTCTCCGGTCTCCGGGGGGACGTGACCCTGGACGTCTTCGGAACCACCGACGACGCGTCGTACTGGCACGAGTGCCAGGCCGAGGCGGCCCGGCTGCCGTCCCACGTCGCCATGCAGTACCGAGGCGAGCTTCCTCCGGACCGGGTCATGGAGGCGTTCGCGGCCCACGACTTCTTCGTCCTGCCCACGCTCGGGGAGAACTTCGGTCACGTGATCTTCGAGTCGCTCGTGGCCCGCTGCCCCGTCGTGCTGAGCGACCGCACCGCCTGGCCGGACCTGGGGCTCGAGGGGGCTGGATTCACCCTCCCCCTCGAGGATCCTGCCCGGTGGACGGCGGCCCTCCAGGCGTGCGTGGACATGGGCCCGGATGCGCATGCGGCCATGGCCGATCGCGCCCGGGCCACGGCGCTGGCCTTCGTGGAGCGATTGGCGCCGGAGCGCCGGAACGTGGAGATGTTCGAGCGATGCCTGCGCCGCGCCTGAGGGCGCCGGCGGGCCCGGCCTAGGCTTCCGACGCGGTCTTCCGCCATACGGTCCGGTTCACGTAGTCCGTATAGCTCTGGATGATCTGGACGACCTTCCGGGAGACGTTGCGCTCCAGGTAGTCGGGCGGGATCCCGGCGCGTCGCCCGGCCCGCGACGTCACGAGGTCGATGGCCTGCAACACCCTCTCGGTCGCGAGTCCGCTCATCACCAGCGTTCCCGCGTCCATGCCCTCGGGGCGCTCGTGCGCCTCGCGCAGGGTGACGGCGGGGAATCCGAGCAGGGCGGACTCCTCGGTGATGGTGCCGCTGTCGGAGATCACGCAGAAGGCGCGCTGCTGGAGCTGGCGTAGTCGAAGAACCCGAACGGCTTCAGGAACGTCACCCCTCGGCCTCGAGGTCCTCGTGCGCTCGGCCAGCCGCTCCAGCCGCATACGGGTGCGGGGTGGGTCGAGACCACCACCCGCCGGCGTACCGCCGGGCGACGGCTGCAGCGTCTCCAGGATCCCGGCCAGCGGGCCGGGTCGTCCACGTTCTCCTCGCGGTGTACGCTCACGAGGAGGTATCCCCCGGCGCGAGCCCCAGCTCCTCGAGGACCGCGACGCGGCGATCCCGGGCGCGTAGTGGTCGAGCACCTCGCGCATCGTCGAGCCGGTCTTGATGACCGTCTCCGGCCGCAGCCCCTCAGCGAGCAGGTAGCGGCGGGCGTGCTCGGTGAGCGGCATGTTGATGTCGCTCAGGTGGTCCACGATCTTGCGGTTCATCTCCTCGGGCACCCGCTGGTCGAAGCAGCGGTTGCCCGCCTCCATGTGGAACACCGGGATCTTCCGCCGCTTGGCCGCGAGCACGCCGAGGCAGGTGTTGGTGTCGCCGTAGAGGAGCAGCGCGTCGGGCCTCTCGGCGGCCAGGACCTCGTCGCTCTTCACGATCACCTGCGCGATCATCTCGGCGACGCTCCGCCGCCACGCCGAGGTAGTGGCGCGGCCGGGGGATCTCCAGCTCGCTGAAGAAGACCTCGTTCAGCTCGGGTCGAAGTTCTGGCCGGAGTGGACGAGGACGTGGTCGGTGTGGCGATCGAGCGCGGCGATGACCCGGCTGAGCTTGATGACCTCCGGGCGGGTGCCCACGATGGTCATCACCTTGAGGCGTTCCCGCCGCCGGCGGCCCCGTCACGCCAGGATCTCCCCGGCGTCCAGCGCGGCCGCCTGGTCGGGCATGAGGCCGTGCTTGCGGAGGAGCGCCCGGGTGCCCTCCAGATCGAGCACCTCGTCCCCGGAGCTGAACTCCTTCGAGAGCACCGAGGCCCCGCTGGTCCTCGTGCAGGATCAGCTCCGGGAGCATGGGCAGGATGGCGAAGTAGTCCCCGCGCGCGATGGTCCGTCGCGCCTCCTCGTCGGAGACCATGATCTCGTCCATCTTCTCGCCGGGGCGCATCCCTGTGACCTCGATGGGAACGGCGCGGTCGCCCACCATGGCCCGGGCCACGTTCATCACCGTGGCCGCCGGGGCGCGCGGGACGATCGTCTCGCCGGCCCGGGCCGTGCGCAGCGCGGCGAAGACCGTGTCCACCGCCACGTCGAGGCTGAGCAGGAAGCGGGTCATCTCCGGCACGGTCACCGTCACCGGGCCGCCGCGGGCGATCTGGTCGAGGAAGAGCGGGATGACCGACCCGCGCGAGGCCAGCACGTTTCCGTAGCGGACGCAGATGAAGCGGGTCTTCGGGACGGCGATGTTCGCCGCGATGAAGATGCGCTCCTGGATCGCCTTGCTCATGCCCATGGCGTTGACCGGCTTGCAGGCCTTGTCGGTGCTGACGCCCACCACGGTCTCGACCGGGTAGTCGTGATCGCGCAGCGCCTGGACGATGTTGGCCGGGCCCGATGCAGTTCGTGGCGATGGCCTGCTCGGGGAAGTACTCGCAGGTGGGCACCTGCTTCATGGCGGCGGCGTTGATCACCATGTCGGCCTCGCGCATGGCCCCGCAGACGTCGGCGTAGCTGCGCACGTCGCCGATGCGGAACGAGATGGTGCGCTGGAAGTTGTCGTAGATGACCTCGTCGGTCGTGGCCTGCGGTTCATGTAGGCGAGCCGCATGACGTGCTGCTTCGCCTCGTCGCGCGAGAGGATGATGACCTTGGCCGGCGTGCCGATCTCCCCGGAGAGGAGCCTCCGGACCAGCTTCTTGCCCATGGACCCCGTTCCGCCGGTGACCAGGACCCGCTTGCCTTGGAGGATCACGTCTCTCTCTCCCTTCGACGGACGGACTCGCCAGCTCGTCCAGCATGGCGTCCCAGGAGCCACCCGGTAGGTGGTCCGCGCCCGCAGGCCGCGCCGATCGAGGCTGCGGTCGCAGGTGAAGGTGTCGTCGGGAGCGATCTCCACGCCTCGCGGGGCAGCCGGGCCAGGAGCCCACGAGCAGCGTGAACTTGTCGATGGGCGCGGAGGCCAGGTGCCAGACGCCGGCCAGGTCCGGGTCGTGGACGAGGAAGTGCTCGATGGCCCGGGCCATCTCGGCGGTGGTGAGGCCGCTGTAGATGGCCCGGCGGAAGCCCTGGACGGGCCGCGCTGGGCGAGGAACCACTCGACGAGCCCGCCCCGGTCCCGAGCTCCAGCCCGATGATGGAAGTCCGGAGCGTCAGGCAGTTCGGCGCCTCGGACACCTCGCCGAGGAGCTTGGTCGGCCGTAGAGGTCCACCGGGTCGGGCCGGTCGCACTCCACGTAGCGCGCCCTTCTCGCCGGAGAAGACGCAGTCGGTGCTCGAGGTGGACCATCCGGGCGCCGGCCGCCGCGGTGATGCGGGCGAGCTGGTGCGGGAAGAGCGCGTTCACCTCGATGCTGGGGACGTACTCCTTCGCCGTGGGGCGCTGCTTGACGATCCCCACCGCGTTCACCACGGCCTCCGGGCGAACCGCGGCGACCGCGTCGACGACGCCGCCCAGCCGCCGGACGTCGACCCCGAGGAGGGGCGCGGAGCGGCTCCCGCGCGTAGGCCGACTGCGTCCTTGCGGAGCGTGACCCAGACCTCGTGCCGGCCGCCCCAGCTCTCCACGAGCTGGTGGCCGAGCATCCCGTCGCCGCCCACCACGAGGATTCGCATGCGAATCTGCCGTAGATAGCATCTTCGTCCGGCTGGCGCACGGCGAGACTCGGCCAGTCCGCTCTGGACTCGCCCCCCGCGATCCACTACGAAAGTAGCCACCTTGCGGGCTCAGGCGCCACTGGTATCGGTCATCATGCCCGTCTACAACGGCGCGGCCTTCCTGGGCGAAGCCATCGAGAGCGTATTGGGGCAGACGGTCCAGGATTTCGAGTTCCTCATCGTCTACGACGACTCCACCGATGACTCCCTTGCCATCATCGAGCGCTACCAGGCGCGCGATCCCCGGATCCGGGTCCTGAAGGGACGACGCGGCACGCTGATCGGTGCACTGAACGAGGGGGTCGAGGCGGCGAAGGGGACCTTTCTCGCGCGGATGGACGCGGACGACGTCTCCTTGCCGGAACGGCTCGCCCGGCAGGTGGCGCTGATGGAGGCCGAGCGCGCCGACATCTGCGGCTCCCACTTCGCGCAGGTCGACCCCCAGGAGCGCGTGATTCGATTCTCGGCCGTCCCCAGGACTCACCACGCCATTGCCCTCTTCTTCTGCGTGGGGTCCCCGTTCCCGCATTCGGGCACCACGATGAGGGCGGCCTCGCTGAGGACCCGCTCGCTTCGCTACGGGGACGGTCTGTACCAGGCGATCGAGGACCTCGATTTGTGGGCCCGGATGATCTTTTCCGGGTCGAGGGCCGTCAACGTCGACGAGGTACTGCTCAAGTATCGCGTCCACGGATCTTCCATCTCCCGCCAGAAGCAACTGCTGATCCGGAGCCAGAATCGGCTCCTGATCGACTCCGTCTTTCGCGACAACCGCGTGTTCCTCCAGCAGTGCTTCGACGAGGTGATGGGCCAGGACGTCCTGTCCGACGCCGACGCGATGGCTGCCGCCAATTTCGTCTTCCTGGACCTGGCGCTCGGGCTGAGGTTCTCGAACGCCGGGCGCCTGTATCGGAGGGTCGGCCCACGCCGGTTCCTCGGCGACGTCCTGCAAGCCATGGCGCGTCGTGCCATCGCGCTGAGCTACGGCCTCAGGCTGAAGCTGAGGGCGCTCCGTCGTCCTGCCGCGACCTAGGCCCACCGAGACGCTAGGGTACCGCCCCGCACAGGGCCTGCATGACGACGTGGCCGAACATGGCGTGCACGTCCTCGGCGAGTTGCATGTCGTGGACGTTCACCCACACCTGGTGATGCGCGCGCTCCTTCAGCCTGCCGCCGTCGTAGCCGCACAATCCCAGCGTGACCGCGCCCGCGGAGTTCGCGTACTCCACCGCCCGGATCACGTTCTCCGAGTTGCCGCTCCCCGGAGATTGCGATGACGAGGTCCCCGGGTGTCAGGATGTTCTTGAGTTGCTCGATGAACACGTCCTGGAAGCTGACGTCGTTCGCATACGCCATGATCAGGCCGACGTTGTCGACCAGGCTCCGCCCTCGAAATGGGCGCCCTCCCCGCGCAGCCACGCTCTTGTTCCAGTCGTTGACGAAATGCAGGGCTGTCAAGGAGCTGCCCCCGTTCCCCAGCGTGATCACCTGCCGGCCGTCGCGCCATGCCTTCGCGACGAGCGCGACCGCCCTGTCGAGGCTCTGGTAATCGAGCGCCTGGATCGTGGCCCCCAGTCGGGCGAAATAGGCGGACGAACTTCCGGAGAAGGACTCCATGGTCAATTCCTTCCGGTCTCGGTGACGAAGATGATGCGGCTGCCGAGCGGCTCGAAGCTGATGGGGATTGGGCGCAAGCCGGGAAGCGCCTTCTTGATGCCCTCGTGCGACTGCTCGGGCGCATAGAGCATGAGGAACCCGCCGGCCCCGGCCCCGAGGATCTTGCCGCCCGTGGCGCCGGCGCGCCGGGCCTTCGCGTACCACTCGTCGATCTCCGGGGTGCTGATCCCGCTGGTGATGCTCTTCTTGAGCTCCCAGTTCTCGTGGAGGATTTCGTCCCATCGCGTCGGCGTTGTCCCGGCGAAGCTCGTCGCGCAAGGGTGTACGTCAGCTCCACCATCCGCTTCAGGATGTCGCTGCTTCCCGCCCTGTGCGCCGACCTCGTCCGACTGCTGCCTTCAGCAGGCCAGACGCGCTGCGGGTGATGCCGGTGTAGAGCATCAGGGTCTGGCGCTCGACCTGCCGGAGCGTGCTCTCGACGGCAGATGATCGGGCGAGACGACGACCGAGTCGTCGGGCTGGAACTGGATGAGGTTGAAGCCGCCGAACGCGGCTGCGTACTGGTCCTGCTTGCCGATCGGCTCGCCGCAGATCTCCATCTCGATCCGGCAGCTGTCCCTGCCCGAGCTGCTCCTGCGGACACGTAGCGCCCCATGTAAGCGCATCAAGCGCGTTCAGGAGGCCGACCGTGAACGAGCTGGAGGATCCGAGCCCGGTGCCCTTGGACGGGATGTCCGCGATCGTCGTGATCTCGATCCCGCCGTCGATGCCGCAGGTACTCCAGTCGCCGCGCGGACCAGCCGGTGCTCGATCTCGCGGACGCTGGCGACCTCCTCGTTCTTGCGAGTAGGCCACCCGGATGCCGTCGTCGAACTTCCGGTTGACGTTGACGTACACGTACTTGTCGATCGGCGGTGCTGACCACGGCGCCGCCGTGCTCGCGGTAGAAGCACGGGCAGGTCGCTGCCGCCCCCGGCGAAGCTCATGCGGAGCGGCGTACGGCTGATGATCACGAGGCGCTCCCGGCCGTCGGGTGTGATCCTGGCGGCCGGGCATGCCCCATCTCGAGGCGGATTCGCTCCGACGCGAGCCTGGACGAGGATTGGATGATCGGCGATCTCGTCCCGCTGCCTCTCCAGGTAGACGGCTTCCGCCTGGTCACGCGCTGTAGCCCCGCAACCTGTACTCCTCCACCACCCGTGCGTGGCGCTCGTCCTCGTCGATGTCGACGAACCAGCCTCGAGCGAGGTGGGACGGCACCGGCGTCGAGCAAGGACAGGGCGATGGTTCCGTCGACGATGACCACGTCGTCCTGGTGGACGATCAGGCTTTTCCGTGCTCTCCATGCGGATGCGATTCTTCTGATCGTAGAAGGGCAGGTCAAGGGTCACGGGGCTCGATTCTCGCGGCCAGCCTGGCCAGGATTGCCCGGATCTCGCTCTGGGCATACCGGCCCAGGACGGTCTCCGTTCGCTCGGTCGCGCTCAGGATCCAGCGATCGAGGGACAGTATCACGGCTGGCCGGTCCCTGCCGCGGAGCGCGTCGCGCAGGCAGTGGGCGAAGGTGCTCTTGCCGCTGCGCGAGAGCCCTCCCACGAACACGAACTCGCCCTCGCCGATTCCGGCGCCCAGCCGCGCGCACTCGGCAAGCAACCGGGGATGGTCGTCGAGGATGAACTGCACCGCGGCGAGAAGTCCGGGTGCGACGAAGTCGGGTGCGACCCGGTGACGGCCGTCGAGGCCCGCGCTTCCGGTCTGGACGAGAACGGAGCGCAGGCCCGCGCGGCTCGCCGTCAGCACGTCCACGGACGAATCGCCGATGAGCCAGGAGTCGCGAATGTTGAGGTTGAAATCCCTGGCGGCCCTGTCCACCATGCCGGTACGGGGCTTGCGGCAGTCGCAGTCGCATCTTGAGTTCCGGCACCTCGCCCACGAAGCCTCGATCGGGATGGTGAGGGCAGTAATAGAGGCGGTCGACGTACGCACCTCGCGCGTCCGAGCAACGTGTCCATCTTTGCGTGGACCTGCCTGCACATCGCCGGGAGTGCACTCCCCTCGTGCCAGGACCGGCTGGTTGGTGACGACGATCGTCGCTGTAGTCCGATCCGTTCAGCCGCTTGATGGCTTCGTCCGCGCCTGGCAGCAGCTCGAACTGGTCGTGCCGGGAGAGGTGCCCCACCTCACGGTTGAGCGTGCCGTCGCGATCGAGGAAGACGGCCTTCTGCTGCGGAGCGTCGAGGCTGGCGCGCGCCACCGCGGCCGGACGTGAAGTCGCGCACGGACCTTGTCGAGCCGCCCAGGCGTCCCGCAGTCCTTGATGTACTCCGGGCTGGGATAGCCGAGCAGGATCCGCCCACGGTCGAGCATGGCCGGAAAGAGGTCCTTGCCGAAGTCGACGGGGCCCTTCGGGTGGCGCCACGGCTCCAGCTCCCTGCGGTTGACCGCGTACAGCGCCGCGTTGACGAGGTTGGCGTAGTACCGCACGGGGTCGCGGGGATGGGGGTGGAAGGCGGAGATCCTCCCTTGGTCGTCCATCTCCACGAGGTCGGAGTCGTCGGGGTGATCGTTCGGGTGGAGGAACAGGGTTGCCGCGACGTCCGCCCTCGGATTGGTGGAACGCCTCGAATCGCCCCAGGTCGACGTCCATCATGGTGTCCCCGTAGATCACGAGGAACTCGTCGTCCAGACGCTCCAGCTGGGCCAGGACCGCTCCGGCGGTACCGAGCGGCTGATCGTCCCTCAGACAATCGACGGAGAGGCCCCAGGCATCTCGACGCGCGGCGCAGAAGTCGACGATCTTCTCGTAGGAGTGGCTCACGAGCAGCACCGCGTGGGTGTAGCCGTGCTTCCTCAGGAGCTCGAGCTGTCGCTGGAGCAAGGGCTTCCCACCGATGTCGACCAGGGGCTTCGGAAGGTCGCCCAGCCTCTCCCGCAGGCGGGTTCCCTTCCCGCCGGCGAGGATCACGGCCTGCTTCACTTCTCCGACTCCTGTGCCGCGATCTGCTTCACGGCCCGGCCGATGGCCTCTGCCGAGCCGAGCCTGGGCTGCCACCCCAGCCTTCTCAGCTTCTCCAGGGAATACTTGAACGTCGGCACGTCCCCCACCCAGCCTTTGTTGCCCTGGCCGTAGGCGATCGAGGCGGAAGGCGACGACTTCACGCACGACCCTCTCGGCGATTTCGCGTACCGTCACGCCGTCGTCGTCGGCGCCGATGTTGAAGCAGTTGATCTCGTCGCAGGCCTTCTCGCGCACGAAGAACATCGCGTCGATGAGCTCCTCGACGTGAAGGTAGCTCTTGCGCTGGGTGCCGTCGCCCAGGACCTCGAGCCTCCCAGGGGTGGCCTTCAGCTTCCGGACGAAGTCCAGCATCACGCCATGCGTCGCCGGCACGCCGATCACGTTCGGAAAGCGGAAGATGTAGGCGCGGTCGAGGAAGCTCTCGACCGCAGCGCTTATCGTCGCCTCCGACGCGAGCTTCATGGCGCCGTAGCTCGATATGGGGAATAGCGGCCCGGTGTCCTCGGACAGCGTGGCGGTTCCGTGGTTTCCATATATGGCGGACGAGGACGCAAAGGCGAGCACGCCGATGCCCAGCTCCTTCATCATCTGGAGCGTGTGAAAGGTCGTCAGGAAGGTGTTGCGCAGGTCGACCTGCGGGTCGACGACCCCGGCCTGGATGTCCGAGTTCGCCGCCATGTGCCAGACCTCGGTGATGGGGTTCCACTCTGGTGGCCGCCGTCAGCGCTTCCCTGAAGGCTCCGGGATTGGAGAGGTCCACCTGCGCGAAGTCGAATCCGGCGTGGCCAAGCACGTCGCCGAGATTCGAGAGGCGACCGAGGGAAAGGTCGTCGAGTCCCACGACCCTCTTGCCCTGACCCAGGAACGATTCTCGAGAGATTGGACCCGATGAAGCCGGCGGCCCCGGTGACTAGAATTGCCAAGATTTCATCCTCCCCTCCGGTGAGCAGCCCCGTCGCCTCCCGGGCGACACGCTCGCGTGACCTGGCGTCCGGTCCGCGCTCCTGAGATCGATTCCCACTCACTCGGCACGCTCGTCAGCCCCACCACGTTCCTCGGCGCCACGACCACCTTGCCGGGGTGCTCCCCGAGCCAGGCTCCCCACCAGCTGAAGGAGCTGTTTGCGATGATGAAGTGCCTGCACTGGCTCATCAGCCAGAGGTCCTCGTAGTCCTTGGCCGCTCCGTTGTGCGTGACGAACTCCAGGGGAAATGGGGAACGGATGTTGTCTCGGGCCCAGTCCGGATGGTCCGCGAACACGAAGAAGTGCGGCTTCTCGACTCGTTCCGCAATCCTTTGGAGCGCCCTCTGGTAATAGGAATCGTCCACGCGCAACTCGGGGCTGCTCTCCGCCAGGGGATGCGCCTGGACCCTCGGGACGCCACGCAGTCGTCGAACGTGCAGGCAAACGGCGTTCACGTCCCTGATCCGGCTGGCCCACTCGACGTTCAAGGGGTCGTGCTCGACGCGCAGCCTGACGTCCTTCCTGATCTGCGGCGCGACATCCCGGAAGTAGTCCTCGAACTGCCAGTACCCCTCGAGGTACACGGTTCGCCCTGGCCGCAAGGCTGCAATCTCCGGATACATCCGCAGGCTGTCCGGCTCCAGCAGGTAGGTCCTCCGGTCCAGCGGGAGTGCCCGGTTCGCCAGCAGGCGCGCGCGGCGTCGCAGCCTTCCCGATAGCGTCGCGAAGCTCGCGGAGGCCGGCACGTAATCGCACTGCACCTGGAACCTGTCGAGGAGGAACGTTCGCCTGAAGATGTCGCGCGGAAATCCCGACAGGTGGTCCAGGACCAGCGGGATCCCAGTTCGAATCGAGAGGGCGCGCCCCATCGCGTACTGGAAGAGCTGGTTCCCCAGCCCTCCAGCGATTCGCACGACGACCTCTTGCCGACTCACTTCAGCGCACCCGCGTCGCCGTTGAACGTCACTCTCACGTTCTTCGCCACGTATCGCACGGCCCCCGTGATGAGCAGCAGGAGAATGAGCGGCAAGATGACCTGGTAGAGCTGCAGCGCAATGTCGGAGACCCAGATCTTGGGATCCACATATCCCCACGGCTTGAAGATCGCCACCAGGAGCGGAAGGGCAATCATCCCGAGCTTCGAGAACGCCTGCGCGCAGACGGCGACGTACAGCCCGGACACGGCACTCAGCAGGATCACGCCCAGCACCCCGAATTCCCAGTAGAAGTGTGCGCCCGTGGGGAACTCGACCATCGAGAAGGTGTCGTATCCGTAGATCTCCCGGGAGATGACGTACATTCCCATCGAGTAGATGTCATCCGGATCCAGCGTGCTGGGAATGGGCTTGTCCGGAGCGATCGATCGGGGCAGGAATCCCATGAGCGAGTGCTTGATTGGATTGATGCCCGCCGCCTCTCCCCGGTCGTGAAGTCCGAGGAAGGCGGTGCCGATTCGGGTGGAGGCACCGAACCGCCACTCGATCTCCTCGAGCGCGGTGCGGGTACCGCTCTTGTCCACCCCCACGCCGGCGTCGATGGCCATGCTGCCCGAATCGTCGACGACCACCAATCCGGAGACCAGACCGCCGAGTGCGAAGTATCCCAGCGCAAGGCCACCTGCTGCCCCGACCACGATGACCTTCGACCTCCGGTCCCGCAGGACGACCCAGACCAGAAAGAGGCACAGCAGGAGCAGGTAGACGATTGCCCCGCGGGTCGACAGCGAGACCAGGCTGAACATGGAGGCGAACAGGCCAGCCGCGAAGTAGGCCTTGCCGTAGTACCGGAGCGACAGGACCATCAGGAACGGGCCCGTCGCCAGGCCCGCGTAGAAGAAGAGCGGCTGAAAGGCTGCGAACAGCATTCCGGGTTCCGTAAGCGTGACCAGGTAGAACTGGTTCAAGATGAATCCGCACGCGATCACGAGGGCGAGCGCCTTCGTTTCTCCCTTCCGGAAGCGCAAGAACTCCTCCAGGGGCAGCTTCGGCCTTTGCTTGCCGAGGATGGCGAACATCCGGGTCAACACGATCGCCCAGACGGCCCAGGACACGCAGCTCGATGAGGTACACCCTCGCGACATCGAGGAGGGCGACGCCGTCCTCGCGCTCGAACTGGAAGTTGCTTCCAATCCGCATCGCCCCCGGGAGCAGGTAGTAGAGCGCGATCTTCGTGAAGACGAAGTAGAAGACGAGATCCGCCACGACCGGCACCGGGAACGTGGACCTCGCGTCCTGCCAGGCGAGGTAGGCCACACCCAGCATGGCGGTGCTCAGCAGGATCAGTGCACAGGAGGTGAAGAGGTATTCGATCATCGGGGAAGCGCTCGATCGTCTCCGGGAGGCGAAACGCGGCGACCCGCCTCCGTCATGCCTTCGCAGCCGGCCGTGGGGCGGCGAGGCGCCGCAGGGCGCCTACCACCCGCCGGGGGTCGGCGAGTAGCGTGTAGGCCGCCAGTGCCACGGCGTAGCAAGGGATCTGCCAGCTCGGCCCGCCGAGGCAGCCTCGAATCAGCGATCGCTCCACCGGATTGTACGTGGGGTGCGTCGCCACCGCCTCGATCACGCCGGAATCGAATCGCCTGCCGGACGTGTCTCGTGTCCTGAGACGATAGTGCGCGATGCAGGCGTCGAGCCCCCAGTCCCGGCGATCGAAGACGCGCTCGTACACCTCGTCGCTGATGGAATGCCTCGTCTTCATCTCCGCCAGGATTTTCGCCCCGAGGTAGCCGGTCCGCACGTACTGCTCGCGGTTGGTGCTCCAGCTGTTCCTCGCCCGCTCCTTGCCCATGTGCCTTCCGTACTCGCTGCATTCGAAGGGCAGGAGGCGAACCTCCGGCTGCGGGGTCTCGTACAGGAGGTCCAGGTTCGCCACGTGGAAGACCAGCCAGGACCCGTCGTAGGCCGGCAGGTGCTTTTGATAGTAGGGGATGAGCCGTGCCCTGTTGTAGATGTTCGTGTTGATGGACATGTTGACGAACCCAAGGGCTTCCCTCGAGACGGAATGCACCCCCTGGGACATCCCCAGCTCTCCCTTCTGCGGCGCGTAGACGTACAGGAGATCGTCGCTCAGCTCCCGCAAGATCGCGGGCAGGACGCCGGGGAGGATGGAACTGTGATCATTCATCGTCCAGACGTACTTGGTGGAAGCCAGCTGCAGGCAGCGCAGCAATCCCACGTCGTAGCCGACCCGCGCGTCGCTGCGGACGTATTCCACCATCCCATGCTGGCGCGCCAGGGGCCCGATGCGCGCTTCCGTTTCATCCGTCGAGCAGTCGTCGAAGACCAGCACCCGGACCTTCCCCTGGACGGCCTCCTCGCCAATCCGCTCGCACGTCTCGGCGAGTACCCTGCCCAGGGCCTCGCAGCGGTTTCGCGTCGGGATGGCGATGGTCAACAGGGCGTCGTCGTTCATGAACTGGGTCTCGACGCACGCACCCTACCACCTGGAATGGTAGTGTCGCCACGGCCTTCCCCATGAGCCCTCACCCCCTGTCATGAGATCGGAACGCTTCCGTCGCCTCTCTAGGGAGGCCCTGTGGATTGTTTCCAGCCAGGTCGCGGTCGTGGTGGGCTCGTTCGTCGGTGTCCGCCTCATGACGACGCTCCTCGAGCCATCCGCTTACGGTGAACTTGCTCTGGCCTTGACGATTCCCGCGCTCGTGGGCCAGACACTGGTCGGACCGCTGAGCAACGGGGTCGCGCGCTTCTACGCGCCCGCAGTGGAGAAGGGGCAACTCGGTAGCTATCTCGGTGGGGTCCGGCGCCTGATGATGTGGGAGACCGGCCTCATCGCCCTGGCAATCCTTGGCACCGTCGTATGCCTGCATGCCGCCGGGCGATCCGGGTGGACGGGACTCGCCGCCGCGGCCTTTCTCTTCGCGCTCGTCAGCGGCAGCAACTCGGTCCTCAGCAGCGTCCAGATGGCTGCCCGCCAGCGTTCCATCGTGGCCCTGCATCAGGCGGTCGAGCCCTGGGCCCGGTTCCTGCTCGCGGCGGCACTGGTCACGTTCGTCGGGGGCGCCAGCACCACGGCGATGGTGGGTTACGCACTGGGAGTCGTCCCCGTGCTTGCGTCCCAGTTCGTCTTCTTCAGGCGAATCGTCCCTCGGCCCCGGTCCTCGCGGAGCGACGAGGAACGATGGCAATGGGAATCTTCCGGTATTCTTGGCCGTTTGCCGCGTGGGGGCTCTTCACGTGGCTGCAGTTGGCCTCCGATCGCTGGGCGCTGGAGGCCTTCTCGAACGCGGAAGAGGTGGGACGCTTCGCTGTGCTCTACCAGCTGGGGTACTACCCCATCTCTCTCGCCACCGGGATGGCGACCCAGTTCCTGGCCCCCATCTTCTTCCAGAGGGCGGGAGATGGCACGGACGTCGACCGTACGACCAACGTCCACAGGCTGAGCTGGCAGATGAGTGGGCTCGCCCTGGGCACCACCGCCGTGGCCGTATGCCTTGCGCTCCTCTTTCATGCGCAGGTGTTCCGCCTGCTCGTCGCGCCGAGATACCGATCCGTGTCCCACCTCTTGCCCTGGATGATGCTCGCCGGAGGGGCATTCGCTGCGGGCCAGGCGATGTCGCTCAGCCTGATGAGCCAGATGAAGACCAGGGCCTTGATCGCGCCGAAGGTCATCACGGCACTCCTGGGAGTCCTGCTGAACGTCGGCGGGGCCTACTGGCTAGGGACGACGGGCCTCGTCGCCGCGGCTGGAATCGCCGCCGCGGTGTACCTGGCCTGGATGGCCGCGCTTTCCAGGCGACCTGGCCTCGTGCCGCTTCGCTCTCCATGAGCGACAGCATTGCGGCGCCCGACCGTCGACCGCATGCCCGTGCACCAGGTCGCGCGGGGCGCGACGCCTGGCGGGTCCGCCTGGGTGACCGGCTCGAGTGCTCGCTGTCACGCACCGCCCGTGCCACGTGCGACGACGTGGTAACCCATGCAGAGCGAGTTGACGGACACGTCGGTCCTTCCCTTCGCGGCGTAGTAGAGGAATCCGGGGAGCACCGCCAGTTTTGCCGCGAGGGAGTGTGTGGCGGCGGTCCGCGCCAGTTCCACCGCCATCCAGCTGTAATAGTCACCGACTGGCTCGAGGCTCTCGACCGTGAAGCCGGCTTCAGGAAGGAACCGCTCGAACCACCGATCGCTGAAGCCACTGAAGAAGAAGAAGGGGTCGAAGTGCCGCAGGCAGTTGCTCGGCGCCGTGAGAATCAGCACCCCGCCGGGCTTGAGCAGACGACGGAATTCTCTCAACGTCTCCGCCGGATACGGGATGTGCTCGAAGACCTCGGTGCACAGCACGGCATCGAACGTCGCGTCGCGCTCGTCGACGGCCCAGATGTTCCCGACGTAGTCGAGCGGGCCGTACGGATAATCACCCTCGGCGGCTGCTCCGATCATCGGCTTGTCGTCCCGCACGTACCCGCCAAAATCCTGGGCGCGGTAGTCGAGATGGGCGCACCTGGCGCGGTAGCGCTGGCTCCCGCACCCGGCATCCAGCAGCTTGGTTCCGGCCGGGAGCCGGGAGATCTGCTCGTGAACGAAAACGTCACGGGCCGATTGATTATTCAGGCGCTGCCGAAGACGGTTCCTCAGCCTTGCGAGCATTGGTGATCTCCCCGTCCGAACGTGCTCATGACTTCGACGCCGCGAGCCGCCATCGGGCGCCGGTCCCGTCGCTCGTCCGGCGCGCCTTCCGGGACCGCTTTCCGTCACTTGCGACGCCGGAACCACTCGAAAGCGATTCCGCCGACGAAACCCAGCATCGCCAGCTGAATGACGAGCAGCCCGCGCTGCGGCGACGAATGGCGCTCCGGCAGCGTGGGGGGGTCGAGCACCTGGAAGGTGGAGACGTCCCGCGCCTCGGTGGCCCGGGCGCCCTCGAGCCGCTCGAGGGCGTAGACCAGCGTGGCCTCGGCCACCTTCCGGTCCCGGTAGAGCTTCTCGTACTCGGCGCGGAGCCTGGGCACCGCGAGGGCGGCCGGGAACATCCCGCGCCGGTCGCCCCGGGCCCGCCCCGCCGCGGCCCGGGAGCCCGGCCTTTGCGCGGCGGGCTCCTCCAGGTCGCGGAGCTTCTCGTCCATCACCGACAGCTGCGACTCGAGCTGCCTCGTGGTGGGCTCGTCCGGGGACGCGTAGGTCCGCGCGTAGTCGAGCTCCATCTGCTTGCGATGCGCTGGCCGTGAGGGCGGCCACCTGCGAACGACCGCCCGGGCCTGGGCGTCCAGGTCGACGATCCGGTGGGTCTCCTGGAACTCCCTCATCTTCGGGCCGCCCCTCGTCGGCCTGCTGGCGGAGCTCGGCCGCGCCGCTCGAGGAAGCGCACCTCTCCTCGGAGGCGCCGGCTCACGCGGCGGAAGACTGGTTCCCGTGCTCGGCCAGGCGTGACCAGCATCGCTGGGCGAACGCCGGATCCCCGTCCTCGCAGGACACCTGGACCAGGTTGGGCTTGGGGAGGATCTTCACGCTGCAGCGGCGCCAGAACCCTTCGCGCGCCGCTCCCGGACCTCCTGGCCGGAGCGCTTCTTGAGGTCGTACTTCTCGATGGCCGCGTCGGTCACCGAGGTGCTCTGGAGGACGGCCACGATGCGCGCGGCGTCGGCGCCCGCCGCCGAGGCCGCCATCCGGCGGCGATCCCGCCGATCTCCGCCCCGAGCAGGCTGGCGATGCCCAGCTTCTGGGCGCCGACCGGCACGACGGTCAGCGTCGGCCGGTACTCTTGGCGCGAACGCGCCGTAGACGAAGCCCGCCAGCGCGAAGACGACGTGACGGCGACGCGCACCTGCACCTCGCGTCGCCGCAGGAAGGGGAGATCGAGGTGTACGGAAGGTCCTGGTCATTTGCGCAGGGAGATGAAGATGGTGGCCGCGCTGAGGAGCAGCCCGGCGCCCGGCCAGGATGAGGGACACGACCTCGCTGCGGGAGAAGTTGCGCTCGGGCACGACCAGCGACGCGCCGGGATCGATCTTCAGATCCGGGGCGAACTCCTTCATCTCGCCGTTCGGCGTGACCACGTAGACGTCGTCCATCGCCTGCGCGAAGCGGTTCAGGCCGCCGGCCAGCGCCACGTACTGCTCCACGCCGTAGTCGGGTTGTAGGGATAGGGGCCGGGCCTGAAGACGGCGCCCTCGACCAGCACGCTCTGCCGGCGGAAGGGCACGACGATGGTGTCGCCGAGCTCGACCGGGCGGTCGGCGCTGAGGTCGCGGAGCATCACCACCGCGTAGAGGTCGACGGGCACGGCCACGCATGTCGCGGAGGATGTAGGAGCCCTTGAGGTCGGCGAGCGGCCCGGGGCCCCCGGCCCGCTCCAGGATCGAGCGGACCGTGTCGCCCTGCGCGAAGGCGAGCCGGCGCGTCGCCGCGGCCTCGTCGCGGGCCACCGTCCCGCGTCCGGCGGCCGCGGTCCCGGTGCCGTCGTGTCGTCCCGCGGTGCCGCTGGCGGCCGACGCCGGCGAGCGCGCCGGTGATGGTGACCGACTGCTGCAGCTCGGAGAAGGACGGCACCCAGACGCTGTCCTCGCTCGAGAGCGGCGACCGGCGGGAGCTGCCCGTCGGCGGCGAAGTCGTACGTGGACCGCGAGAGCTTGCCCTCCCGGACCCGCCGGACGACCGTGACGGGCAGGTCGCGGGTGGCGCCCGGGGAGAGCCCGCCGGCCAGGCTCACCAGCTCCGCGAGGTCGGCGGTGCCGACCAGCTCGTAGCTGCCCGGCCGGTTCACGGCGCCGGCAGATGGTCGCGACGACCGTCTGGAACGGCACGCGGACACGTCGCCGTCGAGGACGTACGGGTTGTGCTTCACGTCGCCGGTGAGGGCGTAGAGGAGCAGGTCGGCGGTGAGCACCGTCCCGTCGCGCCGCTTCACCTCGATGCGCCGCTGCGAGGCGTTGGGCCCCAGCCCGCCGGCCCGGCGGATCACCGTGGCCACGCGGTCGAGGGCCTTGGCCTGCTGCGGCCCGGGCGGACCACGTCGTCGACCACCTGCACGAGGAAGGTGCGCGGCTCGGCCAGGTTCACCCCGAAGCCCAGCTTCGGGATAGAAGCGGGCCACGGCCTTCTCCAGCATGCCCTGCGCCTCGGTGAGCGTCTTCCCGCGCAGCGACGAGGTAGCCGACCTTGGGCACGAAGGCGCGCCCCTCCAGGTCGACCGTCACGCGGAACCGGAAGTTCTCGACGCCCCAGAAGTGGAGCTCCAGCACGTCGCCCGGACCCGAGCACGTAGCGGTCGGGGTCGAGCGGCTCGTCCACCGGCGTCGCCCGTGCAGGACGGGGCGGCCTGGCGGTCGGCGCGGGCGCCCTCCGCCTCGCCCGGCGTGGCCGAGAAGGGCGCCGGGGTGCCCGGCGGCCCTGCGGGGAATGCGCCCGCCTCCTGGCAGCCCGGAGCCCCGGCTGCCCGGCGCCAGCGGGCCCGTGGCTGCTGCGGCTCGCCCGGCAGCGGCTGGACCTGCTGCCCCTGCCGCACGCTGCTGCTCGGCCTGCTGCGCCGCCTGCCTGCTGATCGAGCGTCTGCGCGAGCGCCACGTTGCTCATCCAGAGGACGGGCTGGGCGCAGAGGAAGAGGGCGAGGGCCCGCGTGAACGGGAGTCGTGGCGAGCGCAGCATCCGCTTTTCCTACCACGTCACGGGGGGTTGCGTCGCGTCCACTCCTCGTGGAACCGGTCCAGGGCGGCGTCGACCGCCAGGGGCTTGTTCCGGAGCATCGCGGCGGCCCGGTCCACCCGCAGTCCACCCCGCAACGGCCGGGGGGCGAGCAGCTTCACGTCGGCGGTCTTCACCGGGACGATCTCGCCCTGGAGGCCGAAGCGGGCCGCCACCTTCCGGGCGAACTCCACCCGGTCGAGCACCGTCTCGTCGCTCACGTGGAGCACGCCCCGGTAGGCGTGCTCGAGGAGCAGCTCCAGGCACATGGCCGCGCCGCTCGCCGCCAGCGTCGTGGAGGTGAACTGGTCGTCGAAGGCCTTCACGACCTCGCCGCGGCGGAGCTTGTCGACCACCTGGGTGGCGAAGGTCGGACGCGCCGTGGACCGCCCGCTGTAGACCACCGCCACCCGGGCCACCGCGCTGTCGGGGGCGATGGAGAGCGCGGCCCACTCCCCGGCCAGCTTGCTCTGGGCGTAGACGCCGCGGGGGTTCGGGAGGTCGTCCTCGCCGTACGGGCCGCACGCGCCGTCGAAGACGTAGTCGGTGGAGACCGCCACCAGCCGGGCGCCGAGCGCGCGGCAGGCGCGAGCCACTTGCTGCGTGCCGCCGGTGTTGACCCGCCAGGCCGCGTCCGGCTCCTTCTCGCAGCCGTCCACGTCGGTCACCGCGCCGGCGTGGAGCACCGCCTGCGCGCCGAACTCGAGGAGCGCCGCCTCCACCGAGCGTCCGTCCCCGAGGTCGGCCTCCACCCAGTGGTAGGTCCCCTCGGGCGGGCGTCCGGGGCCGAGCCCCAGCGCCAGCACCTCGTGGCGGCCGGCCAGCTGGGCCACCGCCTCGCCGCCCAGCATCCCGTTCGCGCCCGTGACCGCGACCTTCACTACCGGCCTCCGTACTGCTTCTCGTAGTACTTGAGGTACTCGCCCGAGATGATCCGCTCCCACCAGGGGCGGTGCTCCACGTACCAGCGCACCGTGGCGGCGAGCGCGTCCTCGAACTTGTGGCGCGGCGCCCAGGAGAGCTTCTCCTGGGCCTTCGTCGAGTCGATGGCGTAGCGGCGATCGTGGCCGAGCCGGTCCTTCACGTACTGGATGAGCGACTCGGGCTTGCCCACCAGCCGCAGCACCTGCTTCACGATGTCGATGTTGTGCCGCTCCGAGGAGGCGCCGAAGTTGTAGACCTCGCCGTCCTTCCCCTTCTCCAGCGCGGCGAGCAGCCCGCGGCCGTGGTCCTCGACGTGGATCCAGTCGCGCACGTTCATCCCGTCGCCGTACACCGGCAGCGGCAGGTCGCGGATGGCGTTCGCGATCATGAGCGGGATGAGCTTCTCCGGGAACTGGAACGGGCCGTAGTTGTTGGAGCAGCGGGTCACCACCACCGGGAGGTGGAAGGTGTGCGCGTAGGCCAGCGCCAGCAGGTCGGAGGAGGCCTTCGACGCCGAGTACGGCGACGACGGGTCGAGCGGGGTCTTCTCGGTGAAGAGGCCGGTGGGGCCGAGCGAGCCGTAGACCTCGTCGGTGGAGACGTGCAGGAAGCGCTTCACGCCGAACTCGCGGGCGGCCTCGAGGAGCACCTGGGTGCCGCGCACGTTGGTCTCGATGAAGATGGACGGCGCCAGGATCGAGCGGTCGACGTGGCTCTCGGCGGCCAGGTGCATCACCGCCTCGATCTTCTCGGTGCGGAAGACGTCGGCGATGAGCTCGCCGTTGCAGATGTCGCCGCGCACGAACCGGTAGCGCGGGTTGCCGGCCAGGTCGGCCAGGTTCTCGGCGTTGCCGGCGTAGGTGAGCTTGTCGAGGTTGACGATGCGCCAGTCGGGGCGCTCGGCCAGCAGCAGCCGGACCAGGTTGGAGCCGATGAAGCCGCTACCGCCGGTGAGGAGCACGTTCATCGCGAGAGATCCCCCTGTTCGAAGACGCGGGCTTCCGAGAGCGGCTTCCCCGCCGCGTCCTTCGCCGAGAGCCTCGGCGTGCGCGCCGGAGAGCGGCCAGGCGATCCCGATGGCGGGGTCGTCCCAGCGGATGCACTGCTCGTGCTCCGGGTGGTAGTAGCCGGTGGTCTTGTAGAGCACCTCGGCCACCTCCGAGAGCACCAGGAAGCCGTGGGCGAAGCCTTCCGGCACCCAGAGCTGCCGCTTGTTCTCGGCGGTGAGGACGTCGCTCTCCCACTTCCCGAAGGTGGGGGACCCGCGCCGGATGTCCACGGCCACGTCCAGGATCTCGCCCTGGATCACCCGCACCAGCTTCCCCTGCGGGAAGGGCAGCTGGTAGTGCAGCCCGCGCAGCACGCCGCGGGCCGAGCGGCTGTGGTTGTCCTGCACGAAGCCCATGGGGCGCCCCAGCGCCGCCTCCAGCTTCTTCTGGTTGAAGCTCTCGAAGAAGAAGCCGCGCGCGTCGCCGAAGACCTGCGGCTCGATCACCACGACGTCCGGGATCGAGGTGGGGGTGATCTTCACGTGAAGACCTTCTGCTCGAGCAGGCCGCGCAGGTACTGGCCGTAGCTCGACTTGCCGAGCGCCTTCGCGCAGGCGGCGAGCTGGGCGTCGTCGATCCAGCCCTGGCGCCAGGCCACCTCCTCCGGGCAGGCCACCTTGAGCCCCTGCCGCTTCTCGATGGTGGAGATGAACTGGCCGGCCTCGAGCAGCGACTCGTGCGTGCCGGTGTCGAGCCAGGCGTAGCCGCGCCCCATGATCTCCACGTCGAGCGTGCCGGCCTCGAGGTAGATGCGGTTGAGGTCGGTGATCTCCAGCTCGCCGCGGGCCGACGGCTTCACGCTGCGTGCGTAGTCGACCACCTGCTCGTCGTAGAAGTAGAGGCCGGTGACGGCGTAGCGCGACTTGGGCTTCTGGGGCTTCTCCTCGATGGAGATGGCCCGCTTCCTGGCGTCGAACTCGACCACGCCGTAGCGCTCCGGGTCGGTGACGGCGTAGGCGAAGACGGTCGCCCCTTCCTTCCGCGCGTCGGCGCCCTGGAGCAGCTGGTGGAAGTCGTGGCCGTAGAAGATGTTGTCGCCGAGCACGAGCGCCGACGGCCCGCCGCGGACGAAGTCGGCCCCCAGGATGAAGGCCTGGGCGAGCCCGTCCGGGCTGGGCTGGACCGTGTACGCGATGCGCATGCCCCAGGCGCTGCCGTCGCCGAGGAGCTGCGCGAAGCGCGGGGTGTCCTGGGGCGTGGAGATGACCAGGATCTCCCGGATGCCGGCCAGCATGAGGGCCGACATCGGGTAGTAGATCATCGGCTTGTCGTAGATGGGGAGCAGCTGCTTCGAGACCGACAGCGTGGCCGGGTAGAGCCGCGTTCCCGACCCCCCGGCCAGGATGATCCCCTTCCGTGCGGATGGCATGGAGGGAGTGACTAGCGCGGATCGCCGCCCGGAGTCCATTCCCGCGGGGGCGGGGCTCGCGGTCGCTCGTTGACACCGTTCCGGGCCGCCCATAGTGTCGCCCGATGCCCGTCATTCACTGGCCTTCCGAGCGCGTGGTGGTCACCGGAGGCGCCGGGTTCCTGGGCGGCTACGTGGTCGAGGAGCTCCGCAAGCGCGGCGCCACCGAGATCTTCGTCCCCCGGTCCCACGACTACGACCTGGTCGAGATGGAGGCGGTCAAGCGCCTGTACCGGGACGCCCGCCCCACCGTGGTGCTCCACCTGGCGGCGCGGGTGGGCGGGATCGGCGCCAACCGGGACAATCCGGGCAAGTTCTTCTACGACAACCTCATGATGGGCGTTCAGCTCATCGAGGCGGCGCGCCACGCGGGCGTGAAGAAGCTGGTCGCGCTCGGGACCATCTGCGCCTACCCCAAGTTCTGCCCGGTCCCGTTCCGGGAAGAGGACATCTGGAACGGCTACCCGGAGGAGACGAACGCCCCGTATGGGCTGGCGAAGAAGATGCTGCTCGTCCAGTCGCAGGCCTACCGGGAGCAGTACGGCTTCGACTCCTGCGTCCTCTTCCCGGTGAACCTCTACGGCCCGAAGGACAACTTCGACCTGCACACGAGCCACGTCATCCCGGCGCTGGTGCGCAAGTGCATCGAGGCCCGGGAGCGGGGCGACAGGTCGGTCGTGGTCTGGGGCGACGGCTCCGCCTCGCGCGAGTTCCTGCACGCCCGCGACGCCGCCGAGGCGATCGTGGCCGCCTCGGTCCGCTACGAGAAGAGCGACCCGGTGAACCTGGGCGCCGGCTTCGAGATCCGCATCCGCGACCTGGTGCCGCTGGTGGCGCGCCTGTGCCGGTTCCGGGGCGAGATCGTGTGGGACACGACGAAGCCCAACGGCCAGCCGCGGCGCATGCTCGACACCTCGCGCGCCGCGCGCGAGTTCGGCTGGCGGGCCCGCATCCCCTTCGAGGACGGCCTCGCCGAGACGGTGGCGTGGTACGAGTCGAATCGCGGCCGCACTCCCTGAGACTCCCCAGACTGGAGCACACTGACAGTGAAGAAGGCACTCATCACCGGCGTCACCGGACAGGACGGCAGCTACCTCGCCGAGCTCCTCCTCGAGAAGGGCTACGAGGTCCACGGCATCGTCCGCCGGGCATCCACCTTCAACACCGGCCGGGTCGATCCCATCTACCGCGACCCGCACCTGCCCGGGACCCGCTTCTTCCTCCACTTCGGCGACCTGAACGACGCGTCGTCGATGAACACCATCCTGCGCCACGTCCGCCCGGACGAGATCTACAACCTGGGCGCGCAGAGCCACGTGCGGGTGTCGTTCGACGTGCCCGAGTACACCGCCGAGGTCACCGGCCTGGGCACCGTGCGCCTCCTCGAGGCCATCCGCGACACCGGCCTCGAGGCGACCCGCATCTACCAGGCCTCGTCGTCCGAGATGTTCGGGGCGTCGCCGCCGCCGCAGAACGAGAAGACCCCGTTCTACCCGCGCAGCCCCTACGGCTGCGCCAAGGTCTACTCGTACTGGATCTGCGTGAACTACCGCGAGTCGTACGGCATGCACGTGTCGAACGGCATCCTCTTCAACCACGAGTCGGAGCGCCGCGGCGAGACCTTCGTGACGCGCAAGGTGACGCGCGCCGCCTCGCGCATCAAGCTCGGGCTGCAGAAGAAGCTCTTCCTGGGCAACCTGGAGGCGAAGCGCGACTGGGGCTACGCGAAGGACTACGTCGAGGCCATGTGGCTCATGCTGCAGCAGCCGAAGGCCGACGACTACGTCATCGCCACCGGCGAGGCCCACTCGGTGCGGGAGCTGTGCGAGCGGGCCTTCGGCCACGTCGGGCTCGACTACCAGGACTTCGTGGAGATCGACCCGCGCTACTACCGCCCCACCGAGGTGGACTACCTGCTCGGCGACCCGTCGAAGGCGACGAAGGCGCTGGGATGGAAGCCGCGCACGTCGTTCCCGGAGCTGGTCCGGATCATGATGGAAGGCGACATGGAGCTGGCCCGGCGGGAGCAGCGCGCGGGCGGCCCGGCGTCGGGCGGGAACGGGTCGGGCGGGTAGCTGGGAGCGCGGCGGCCGCGCGCCGGCGGTACCGGGCGCTCGGGGGCGCTTCAGCCGAACAGGGAGCCGACGGTCCGAAGGACGACGCCGAGGTCGGTGAGCAGCGTCCGGCTCCCGGCGTACTCCCGGGAAAGCCGCAGCTTGTCGGGAAGGATCCTCCCCACGTAGGCCGCCTCGGGGTCCGGGTCCCGGGCCAGCATCTCGGCCTCGTGGCGGTACGCGATCGACGCCGGGTCGGTCAGGCCCGGGCGGCGCCGGAGGAGCACCTCGTAGTCGCTCCGGAAGAGCTCCACGTAGCGGCGAAGCTCGGGACGCGGGCCGACGAAGCTCATCTCTCCCACGAGCACGTTCCAGAGCTGCGGCAGCTCGTCCAGCTTCCAGCGCCGCAGCCAGCGACCCACGCGCGTGATCCGCGTGGACGTGAGGTCGAAGTCCGGAACGCCGGGCGCCACCGACATGGTTCGCAGCTTGTGGATGCGAAACGGCCTCATCCCCTGCCCGATCCGCTCCTGCCCGAAGAGGACGCCGCCCGGCGAATCCCATGCGACGAGGATCCCTGCCACCAGGAGGACGGGAGAGAAGAGGAGCAGGAGGAGCGCGGCGCCGACGATGTCGAGCAGGCGCGTCACGCACGCTTCCGGAGCAGCCCCAGCCAGTGGGAGCGGAGCACGGGGAACGCGTGGAGCAGCGGGAACATCGCGCCGGTCAGCGGTCCCAGCATCCGGGCCAGCTGGGGGACGAGCGTCGCGCCGCTCAGGTCGGGCTCCAGGCCCGGGAAGAGCCTGGCCACGTCGCGCCGGGAGACGGGGCGCACGTGCCGGTTCCAGGGGTTGGGCAGGCGCATCTCGTACCAGACGACGACGCCCCCCGGACGGAGCACGCGCGCCGCCTCGGCGGCGATGGCTTCCTGGGACTCGCCGTTCAGGACGGAGCTCAGCACGGTGAAGAGCAGCACGGCGTCGAAGGACGCGTCGGCGAAGGGGAGCCGCTCCGCGTTCTCGACGCGAAGCGTGGCGCGCGGGAGTCGCGCTGCTGCCTGGCGGATCGCACCCTCTCGCAGGTCGACGCCGGTGAGCCGCTCCTCCCGGGCGCCGATCTCCTTCATGAGCTCCAGGACGTCGCCGGGGCCGCAACCGATCTCGAGCACGTCCATCCCCGCGATGCCGGGCAGCAGGGCGGCCAGCCCGTCCTTCAGTCGGGCGCGGTTCGCGGCGTTGCCCGGCTGGGCGGGGTCCATCGCCTCTGGGCGTCCGGGCTGGCGTCGTACTCGGCGTACACCTGCCGGATCCGCTCGGCCTCCCGGGCCGCCTTTCCGGTCTCGGTCATTCGACCTCCTCGGGTCCTCGACTCGCTCGGGGCTCGCGGCTCGTCGGGGTTCATCGGCGGTTTCGGGTCACCACGTCGACGACGGCCTCGATGACGTCCTGGACGTCCACGTCGGTCATCCGCGTGAAGAGGGGAAGGCTGACCAGGCGCCGCGACTCCCGGTCGGCGACCGGGAAGTCTTCGGGCCGGAGACCGTAGCGGTCGCGGTAGTAGGGCTGCAGGTGCAGCGGGACGAAGTGCACCGAGGCCCCGATGTTCCGGTCCTTGAGGGCCTCGATGAAGCCCGTCTGGCAGTCCCCGGCTTCCCAGCGGAAGGCCGCCGGATCCAGGCGGAGCGCGTAGAGTTGCCAGGCGTGCCCGACCTCCGGCCGGTTGGCGGGGAGCTGCAGCCCGGGCACCTGGGCGAAGGCCTGGTTGTACCGCGCGACGATCTCCCGGCGGCGCCGCTGCATGGCACGCACGCGCTGGAGCTGCGCGAGCCCGAGGACGGCCGAGATGTCGGGCATGTTGCACTTGAATCCCGGGGCGCACCACCTCGTAGCCCCAGGAGCTGCCGCCGTGCTGCCGCGCCCAGGTGTCCCGATCGATGCCGTGCAGGCTCCAGAGGCGCGCCTCGGCGATGAAGTCGGCGTCGCCGGTGACCATCCCGCCCTCGACGGTGGTGATGTTCTTCGTGGCGTAGAAGGAGAAGCACGCGGAGCCCGGCACGCCGGCCCGCTCGGCGAGCGAGCCCACGTGGCCGCCCCGGTAGGTGGCCGGGAACGCATGGGCGGCGTCCTCGACGACCACGCAGCCGTGGCTCCTCGCCAGCGCGAGGATGGGATCCATGTCGCACGGGTGCCCGTAGAGGTGCACGGGCATGATCGCGGCGAACTTCTCGCGCGGAGAGCGCCCGCTCGAGCTCGGCCGGGGAGATGTCGAGCGTCTCCGGGTCCACGTCGACGAACACGGGCCTCGCGCCCATGTGCTCGATCACGTGGGCGGTCGCGCAGAAGGTCAGCGGCGTGGTGGCGACCCGGTCGCCGGCGCGGACGCCGAAAGCCGCCAGCGAGACCTGCATCGCCGCCGTCCCGGAGCTCACCGCGAGCGCGGCCGTCGACCCCACGTAGGCCGCGAACTCCTCCTCGAACTGGCGGGCGCGGGCTCCGGTGGTGGGCCAGTCGGAGCGGAGGAGCTCCTCGACCGCACGGATGCCCTCGTCCGGGATGTCGGGCGGGCGAGAAAGGTAGGAATTCGGCAGCGCATGAGTGGCCGGGAGTCTACCAGCAGCCGACCGGATACCTCGGGGAAGAACGAGGCTGCATCGGCCTGGGTGTCGATTTCGCCCCTCCAGGGCGCTTGCACGGCTCGATCCGCCCGTGGCCCTGAACCTGCAAGCCCCTCGCGCCCATGAACCACGCACACGAGTCCTCCCTCCGCCTCACCGAGCTCCTCCGCCGCGAGCACGACGCCATGGCCGACTTCCTCGTCGCGCTCGCCAGACTTCGACCGGCAACGGCTCTGGGTCGAGCTGGGCCACGCGAGCCTGTTCGACTACCTGCACCGGGAGCTGCAGCTCTCCCGAGGGTCCGCCCACTACCGCAAGGTCGCAGCAACGCTGCTGCAGGCCTACCCGGAGGTGGTCGAGCCCCTCCGCGACGGCAGGCTGTGCATCACCAGCGTGATCGAGCTGGCCCGCGTCATCACCCCGGAGAACCGGGCCGACGTGCTCCCGCGCTTCTTCCACCTGTCGAGGCGGGAGGCGCAGGCGACGGCCGTCGAGATCCGGCCGGCCGAGCTCGTGCCGCGGCGGGTGGTCGTGACGGACGCGTCGCGGACGCCGCCAGCCGCCCCCGACTCCCAGTTCAACCGGTTGAACTGGACCCGACCCGACCGCGAAAGGGTCCGCGCTCCCGCCGCCGCTTAGCCTCCGGTCCGGTGCCCCTTCCGTAGTCCCGCTCCGTGGCCGTGGCCTCACCCCGACCTCCGCCGCCTCCACGTCACCGTCTCGAAGCAGTTGCTCGAGAAGCTCGAGCGGGCGCGCGCAGGCCAGGCACACGTCCAGCCCGGGGCGACCGCGGAGCATGTCCTGGATGCCGCGCTGGACCTCCTCCTGGCGCAGCAGGAGAAGCGGCGGCGCCAGGTGCCACCCGCGGTGAAGCGCGCCGTCTGGGCGAGGGACAAGGGCCGGTGCCAGTGGCCGGTCGAGGGCGGCGGCACCTGCGACTCGAAGCTCTGCCTGGAGATCGACCACGTGATCCCGCGGGCCCGCGGCGGTCCTTCGACGGTCGAGAACTGCCGGCTCGTCTGCCGGTTCCACAACCAGCTCGCGGCCCGGCAGGCCTTCGGCGACGACTGGATGGACCGGTTCACCGACGGCACACGCGTCCGGGGCGCGGCCCACATGGCGCCACGGGCCGTGACGCGAACGTCCACGAGCCGCCAGGCCAGAACGCGACCTTCTAGGACGCGGAGCCTAGAAGAACACGGTCGCGCGCGCGCCGGCGCCGCCCGAGGTCCAGCCGCTGCCGGCCTCCAGCCCGCCGTTCACGCCCAGCTCGCCGATCCCGATGCGCCAGGTGGCCTGCAGGTCGAAGCCGCCGCTCCGGCCGGTGTACGGCGCGTAGAGGTTGGCGGAGAAGCGGTCGCGCAGGAAGACGTCGCCGCGCACGAGGAGCCGCGCGTCGAGCAGGTCGGCGGCGGCGTACAGGAAGAGCTCGCGGCCGTTGCCGCCCATCCGGTGGCCGAGCGGCTGGTCGAACTGCGTCCAGCTGTAGGCGTGCGTGTACCAGTTGAGCGGGAAGTCGGGCGGGCGGCAGAGCCCGCCGTCGGGCGCGCCTGGCTGGCAGACCGTGCCGAAGAAGCTCCACTCGAGGCCGACCGAGACCTCGGGGGCGAAGGGCAGGCTGGGGACGAGAATCCCGGCGTCCAGGCCCGGGGCCTGGTACCAGGCCCCGCCGTTGTCGTCGGCGCCCCACTCGCCGTAGATGGTGATGGGCACCCAGTCCTCGGTGGGCAGCCGCCATCGCCCGGAGATCGAGAAGAGGTTGTTCTCGGATCCGTTCCCCCGGTAGGTGATGACGTGCATGAAGTCGCTGAAGGTGAAGGGCGCGCCGGTCAGCGTCTCCCAGGTGGAGCCGCCCATCATGATCCCGCTCTGCACGCCGAAGGTGAGGCGCGGCACCGGCTGGTACTGGAGCGACCACTCCCAGAGAAGCGTGTTCGGGGCGTGGTGCGGCGACCCCAGCCGCGCCAGCGACACGTCGAGCGTGAGGAGCCCGATGTAGATGTCCACGGGCCGGTAGATCTGGAAGGCCACCCGGTCGCGCAGGGACTCTCCGCCGAAGACCACTCCGCCTCCGGGCGACGCGAATCCGGTCTGCGCGGGCGCGCGGCCGGCCGACAGCGACACCGGGCCGATGCCGGCCACGAGCTCGCCGGCCCAGCGCAGCTGCCAGGCCGTGCCCACCGGGGCGACGAGCAGCGCCAGGTAGTCGTCGAGGGCGCCGGCGGCCTCGACCGCCAGGACCGGCGTCGGGTCGTGCGGCGGGGTGAGGGACCACGCGGCCGGCGGCACCGCAGCGGGCTCCGGCGAGACGCCGTCCCACTCGTAGCCGATGGACGCCTGTCCGCCCAGGAAGCGGAGGAGCCCCTTCTCGTCGATGCCGCGCCACTCGGCCTGGAACTTCTCCTTCCAGCCCCTGGCGAGCGCGGCCATGGCCGGCCGCTCCTTCTCCGCGCGGCGGGCCCCCTCCTCGAGCGCCGCCCAGACCATGTACATGGGCGCGGCCTGGTTGGCGGGCAGGTAGCCGGTGACGAGCCCCACGCCGTCGAGGCGCGCCGCGGCGCGGACCGCCCAGTGCTCGGGCGGGAGGAGCGGGGAGACGCCGTACTTCGGAAGCGCCTCCGCGGCGGCGGCGATGGAGGGCCTGGCGACGGCCAGCGATACCGTCAGCAACGCGACGCAAGGTGAATGGATGGCGAGGAGGAGGGCGAGGAACCGCGGCAGTCTCATGCCTTCTCCGTGGACCGTGCGAAGAGCGCCGACGATCCCGCGAGCGCGAAGAGGAAGATGGCGGTGAGGGACAGCGCGCCGCTCTGGCTGCCGTATCCGAGGAAGCTCGCGAGCACGGCCCCGACCGCGATGGCGATGCCGTCGAGGAGCGCGGAGCGGCCCCGGCCGAAGAGGAGGAAGCCCTCGAGCAGGAGCACGCCGGCGGCGAGGACGAGGTGCACGCCGCGCCGCTCGAACGCCACCCGGACGGCGTCCGAGTTCCCCACCGCGACGGCGAGGGCGAGCAGCACCGCACCGATCGCGAGGACGAGGACGCCGCCGGCCGCGGCATCCTTCACGCGGCGGGCCTCCTCGCGAAACTCCTTCGTGTGCAGGTCGACGAGCGCCTCGAGCGCGCTGTTGCCCATCTCGGCGGCCACCACCAGCATCACGGCCAGCACGAGCGCGAGGCGCGCCGGGAGCGGAAGCGCCACCTCGGCGGCCAGGAGACCGACCCCGGTGCCGGCCAGCACGTGGATCTTCATGTTCCGCTCGCGCGCCGTGACCTCGACGAGTCCGCGCAGGGCGTGGCCGAAGCTCTCGACGAGTCCGGAGGGCATGAGCGGGCTATCCTATCCGGTAACCCACCGGAGGGAGAGACCCATGGAAGGTCGTCTGGACCTGGACGAGATCGACGCACCCGCGCTGCGCGGCAACCCGCTCGGCGACCCGTCGCGCCGACCCGTCTACCTGTACCGCCCGCCCGGCTTCCGCCCCGGCCTGCCGGCCGTCTACTTCCTCCACGGGTTCACGGGCAGTGCCCACTCCTGGACCGGCTTCCCGGGCTTCGGCCTCACCGTGCCGGAGCGGCTCGACCGGCTCGTCGCGTCCGGCAAGGTCCCGCCCACGGTGGGGGTCTTCATCGACGGCTGGACGGCGTTCGGCGGCAGCCAGTGGGTGAACAGCCCGGCCATCGGCGACTACCGCGACTACGTGGCCCGGGACGTCGTGTCCTTCGTCGACGCGAAGCTGGGCACCCTCCCCCACCCCTCGGCCCGGGCGGTGGTGGGCAAGTCGTCCGGCGGCTACGGCGCGCTCGTGATGGGTCGCCACCACCCGGACGTCTTCGGCCACGTCGGCTCCCACGCCGGGGACGCCGCGTTCGAGTACTGCTACCTGCCCGACTTCCCGCGCACCGCGGGCGCGCTGCTCGGCACGGACCCCGGTACCTGGCTCGAGGACCTCCGGCGCCGGGCCCTCGAGACGAAGATGCGCGGCGACGACCACGCACCGCTCAACATCCTGGCCATGGCCGCCGCCTACTCCCCGAAGGCCGGCGCCCCGGCCGGCCTGGAGCTTCCCTTCGACCCGGAGACCGCGCGCCTCCGCCCCGAGGTCTGGGAGCGCTGGCTCGCCCACGACCCGGTCCGCTTCGTCCCCGCGTCGCTCGACGCCTTCCGCCGGCTCTCGAGCGTGTTCCTCGACTGCGGCACGCGGGACGAGTTCAACCTCCGCTGGGGCGCCCGCATGGTCGCCGCGTCGCTCCGCGAAGGCGGCGTCGAGGCCGTCCACGAGGAGTTCGACGACGGGCACCGGGACGTGAACTACCGATACGACCGGTCTCTCGGGTACCTGCTCCCCCGGCTGGCGCGCGGCTGAGCGCCGCGGCGGCTGCCGGCGCGACGGACCGCTTGCCACCTCCCGGGGCGTGGTTACCTTCGACGACATGCATCCCGACCGCGACACCACCCCCGCCCCCGAGTCCCGGGAATTCACCGTCTCCGGCGGCTGCGCCGTGTGCGAGGGGCCCATGAGCGTGCGGGCGACGCCCGGCACGATGCGCGGCTACTGCGCCCGCTGCGGCTGGATCTCCGCGCCCGTTCGTCTGGGAGGCGAACGGCCAGGTCGCCGTCGCCTACCCGCCCCAGGCCAGCGCCTGACGCCACCGCGGGGTTATAGTCCCGCGCACATGTCCCTCACCGTCCAGTCGGGCGCCACGCTCCCGTTCGAACGCTTCTGGAAGTGGTTGAAGCACCACCCCAACTGCATCCTGCGGGCGGGCACCCCCGACGTCTGGCTGTACGATCAGGACGACCTCCACTGGCACCTGGAGGAGGACCCGGACCGCAACCCGTCGGTGCAGCTGGTCCGGGGCAAGCAGATCATCGCCGAGATCGTCCTCGACGTCCGCGAGGCGATCTACGTGCAGTCCACCCTCGAGGCGGAGGAGGAAGGGGAGCGCCACTTCCTCTTCGAGGTGGTGGGCGGCGCCAGCGACCCCTCGGCGGTCTACCACTTCCTCGTGGCCCACGGCTTCGAGGAGGAGGCGCACCCGGCGTCCCTGAAGCACTGACCGGCGCCTCGTGCCCCGCGCCCTGCACGTCCTCCAGGTGAGCTCGGCCAAGGGCTGGGGCGGCGGAGAGGTGCACGTCCTCGGCCTGTCCCACGCGCTCGTCCAGAGCGGCTGCCGCATCACCATCGCCTGCCGCCCCGACTCGCCGCTCGCGCGCGCGGCCGCCGCGGAGGGGTTCGACGTGCTCCCGGTCCTCTCCAGCGGGACGATCCAGCCGCGCGCCGCCTGGAAGCTGCGCGCCTTCTGCCTGGCCGAGCACGTCGACGTCCTCCACGGCCACCAGGTCCAGGACTGGTCGACGGGCCGCCTCGCCGCCTCGGGCCTCCCGGGCGTCCGGGTCGTGGTCACCCGCCACCTCGCCAAGGCTCGCGGGTCGAATCCCTGGAAGCGCTGGGTGGCGCGCGGGCTGCACCGGATCATCGCGGTCTCCGGAGCCGTCGCCGCCGAGCTCGCCGGCAAGGTCCCTCCGGAGCTCGTCGCCGTGGTGCACAACGGCATCGACGTGGAGCGGTTCGCCTCGGCGCCGCGCGGCGTCCTGCGGAGCGAGCTGGGCGTCGACGCCGGCGTGCCGCTCGTCGGCCTGTCGGGGCGGCTCAGCGGCGCGAAGGGGCAGGAGCTCCTGCTCCGCGCCGCGCCGGCGATCCTGGCGAGCCACCCGTCGACGCGCTTCGTGTTCCTCGGCGGCGACGCCGACGCCGGCAAGACCACGGCGGCCCTCGAGGCGCAGGCCCGCTCGCTGGGCATCGCCGGCTCGGTCCACTTCCTCGGCCACCGCGACGACCCCGCCCGGCTCGTCCCCGACCTCACCGTCGCCACCCTCCCCTCCCGGCAGGAGGCGCTCGGCCTCGCCCTCGCCGAGGCCATGGCCGCCGGCGTCCCGGTGGTGGCCGCGCGCGTGGGCGGCATCCCGGAGCTGGTCGTCCACGGCGAGTCGGGGCTGCTCTTCGAGTCGGGCGATCCCGGCGCGTTCGCCGCGGCCGTCGTCGCGCTGCTCTCCGACCCGGCGCTCGCCGCCCGGCTCGGCGCGGCCGGGCAGGCGCGGGTTCGCGCGGGGTTCTCGCTGGAGTCGATGGCGCGGAAGACGCTCGCGGCCTACGGCGACGGCGTCGTCGCGGCCTGAGTCGCGGCCTGAGCCGCGGCCTGGGTCACGGACCGGTCAGGGCGCCGGCTTCCCCTCGGCGATGCGCTGGAGCGAGGCCAGCCCCTTCTCGAAGTCGGGCCCGACCATCTTGTCCATGTTCATGAAGACGCTGAAGAGCTTGCCCACGAAGTCCTGGTCCCCGGACATCGACCAGGTCACCCGGGTCCCTGCGCCGTCGGGCACGAAGGTGAACTCGGTCTGGCTGACCTGCTCCCAGGGCTTGATGAACTCGAGCTTGATGTCGACGACCTGGTCGGGCTTCACGCCGGTGATGGTCATGCGCCCCTCGCCCACCTTGTCGTTGCCCTTCCAGTGGTAGACGGAGCCCGGCGCGGCGTCGGGGCCGGTGAAGTCGGTCTTCATGGCGGGGTCGAGGTTCGCCCAGGGGCTCCAGGCGGGCCACTTCCGGAAGTCGACGACCTGGCCGTAGAGGGCCTCGGCCGGCGCCTTCACCACCAGGGTCCGCTCGACGCGGTAGGTGGCCGGCCGGGTGGACACGTAGACGGCGAAGACGGCGACGATGGCGACCACGGCGATCAGGATTTTCTTCAGCATCGCGGCACCTTCCAGGAAGGGGGGAGCACGGGTGGAAGCGGTCAGACCCGGGTGCTATCTAAGCAGCCCCCAGGGGGTGCCGCACCTTGTCCGACTTCGTCCATCTCCATCTCCACACCCTCTACTCGCTCCTCGACGGCGCCATCCGCATCGGCGACCTCTCGAAGACGGTGAAGGAACGCGGCATGAACGCCGTGGCCGTCACCGACCACGGGAACCTCTTCGGCGCCGTCGACTTCTACAAGTCGGCGAAGGCGGCCGGGGTGAAGCCCATCCTCGGCATGGAGGCCTACGTGGCCGGGCCGAAGGGGCGCCAGGACCGCAGCGAGCGGGTCAGCCGCCACCTCATCCTGCTCGCCAAGAACGCCGAGGGCTGGGCCAACCTCCGCTACCTCTCGTCCATGGCCTACACCGAGGGCTTCTACTACGACCCTCGCATCGACAAGGGGCTGCTCCGCGACCACTCGAAGGGGCTCGTCGGCATGACCGCCTGCCTGGGCGGCGAGATCCCGCGCCTGGCCCACAAGGGCGACATGGACGGCGCCCGCGCCGCGGCCCGCGAGTACCGCGACATCTTCGAGCCGGGCAGCTTCTTCCTCGAGGTCCAGTCGAACGGCATGCGCGAGCAGGTCGAGGTGAACGCGCGGCTGGCCGAGCTCTCCGAGGGCGAGGGCATCCCGCTCGTCGCCACCGCCGACGCCCACTACGTGAACCGGTCCGACGCGAAGGCGCACGAGGTCCTCATGTGCATCGCGTCCAACAAGACGCTCGCCGACCCCAAGCGGCTGCGCCACGAGACCGACGGGCTCTTCATCGCGTCGCCGGCCGACATGGCCGGCTCGCTGCCGCAGTACCGCGAGGCCATCGCCAACACGGTGCGCATCGCCGAGATGTGCAACGTCGAGCTCGACCTCGGCAAGAGCTTCCTCCCCCGCTTCCAGCTTCCCGCCGGCGTCACCGAGGACGACTGGCTCGGCAAGCTGGCCAAGGACGGCCTCGATCGCCGCTTCCGGGAGATCGAGGGCAAGTACCCCCACGACCGCGACCTCTACCGGCAGCGGCTCGAGACCGAGGTGGGGATCATCCGGAAGATGGGCTTCTCCGGCTACTTCCTCATCGTCCAGGACTTCATCAACTGGGCGAAGGAGCGCCGGGTCCCGGTGGGTCCGGGGCGCGGCTCGGGCGCGGGCTCCATCGTGGCCTGGTCGCTGCGCATCACCGACCTCGACCCCATCCGGTGGAACCTCCTCTTCGAGCGCTTCCTCAACCCCGAGCGCGTGTCGATGCCCGACTTCGACGTCGACTTCTGCCAGGACCGGCGCGACGAGGTCATCCACTACGTCGCCGACAAGTACGGCAAGCAGAACGTCGGCCAGATCATCACCTTCGGCTCGCTCAAGGCCCGCTCGGTGATCCGCGACGTGGTCCGGGTCATGGGGCTCCCCTTCGCCGAGGGAGACCGCATCGCCAAGCTCGTCCCCGAGCCCATCCAGGGCAAGGTGAAGCCGCTGCGCGAGTGCATCGAGATCGAGCCGCGCCTCGCCGAGCTGTACGACAAGCCCACCGTGGTCCGCGAGTGGACCGACCCCGACGGCACCCAGCGCAAGGTGACCACCAAGGACATCCTCGACATCGCCATGTCGCTCGAGGGGCTGAACCGGCAGGCCGGCCTGCACGCCGCCGGCGTGGTCATCGCCGACAAGCCGCTCTGGGAGTACGTCCCGGTCTACAAGGACGACAAGTCCGACCTGCTGGTCTCGCAGTTCTCCAAGGACGACGCCGAGAAGGCCGGGCTGGTGAAGTTCGACTTCCTCGGCCTGAAGACGCTCACCGTGGTCGACGAGGCGCATCAAGCGGGTGCGCAAGAACCACCCCGAGCGCGCCTCGCTCGCCGCCGAGGAGATCCCCCTCGACGACCCCACGGTCTACGAGCTCATCGCCCGCGGCGACACCGGCGGCGTCTTCCAGATGGAGTCGGAAGGCTTCACCGCCATGGTGACGAAGATGAAGCCCTCGTGCTTCGACGACGTCATCGCCGCCGGCGCCCTCTTCCGCCCCGGCCCCCTCGACCAGAAGCTCGAGGACGGCCGCACCATGGTCGACGTCTACATCGACCGGAAGCTGGGCAAGGAGAAGGTCCGCTACCCCCACGAGAAGCTCGAGCCCATCCTCCGGGAGACCTACGGCGTCATCGTCTACCAGGAGCAGGTGATGCAGATCTCCCAGGTGCTGGCCGGCTACAGCCTGGGACGCGCCGACCTGCTCCGCCGCGCCATGGGGAAGAAGAAGGCCGAGGAGATGGCCAAGGAGCGGGTCGGCTTCATGGCCGGCTGCCTGGCCAACGGCGTCCCCGAGGGGGTCTCCGGCCCCATCTTCGACATGATGGAGAAGTTCGCCGCCTACGGCTTCAACAAGAGCCACTCGGCGGCGTACGGGATGCTGACGGTCCAGACCGCCTGGCTGAAGGCCCACTACCGGGTCGAGTTCATGGCGGCGCTGCTCACCAGCGAGGCCTCCAACACCGACAAGGTGGTGGGGCACATCTTCGAGGCCCGCCAGGACGGGCTCGAGGTTCTTTCACCCTGCGTGAATGAGTCGGCGTCCTCCTTCACGGCCCACCCGCCGCGGGAGGGCGCGTCGAAGGGGCGCATCCGCTTCGGGCTCGGCGCGGTGAAGGGCGTGGGCGACTCGGCGGTCGAGGCGGTCCTCTCGGCGCGCGAGGAGGGCGGCCCGTTCAAGAGCCTCTTCGACTTCTGCAGCCGGGTCGACCCCCGCCGCATGAACAAGAAGGTCATCGAGGCGCTCGTGAAGAGCGGCGCCTTCGACTTCGAGGGCGTGGCGCGCTGGAAGCTCGCCGCCGGCATCGACGCCGCGCTGTCGGCCGGGTCGTCGGCCCACGCCGACCGGCAGAGCGGGCAGGCCAGCCTCTTCGGCGGCGGCCCGGCCGTGGAGGCCCGGCCCCGCTACCCCGAGCCGGGCGACCGGGTCGGCGACGTCGAGGTCGAGGAGTGGCCGGAGCGGGTGCGGCTCGCCGCCGAGAAGGAGGCGCTGGGCTTCTACATCACCGGGCACCCGCTGGCCGGCTACGAGAAGGAGGCCCGCCGCTACGCCTCCAGCACCTGCGCCCAGGTCGCGGGCAAGCGGCAGGGCGACAAGGTCTCGGTGGTGGGCGTGGTCCGCGACCTCCGCGAGCGGCAGAACAAGGACAAGGGCACGCGCTTCGGCTTCTTCGCGCTGGAGGACCAGGCCGGTTCGGTCGAGGTCATCTGCTGGGGCGGCCGGGCCGCCCAGGGCAACCGGCCGGCGCAGAAGGGCTGGAGCGACTGGGAGATGCTCGTGAAGGCCGACGAGCCCCTGCTCGTCCACGGCGAGGTGCGCATCAACCAGCGGGACGAGGAGCACCCGTCGGCGGAGATCGTGGCCACCGACATCGAGCTGCTCTCCCACGTCCGCAACCAGAAGACCTCCGAGCTGGCCCTGCGCATCGACGCCGACCGGCTGCGCCCCGACACGGTGGCCCAGCTGCGGACGCTGCTCGGCCGCCACCCCGGCGCCTGCCCGGTGAGCGTTCGCGCGGTCATCCCCGAGCGCACCGAGACGAAGCTCAAGGTGAAGGAGCGGGTGGTCCCGTCCGACGAGTTCATCGAGGCGGTCAGGCGGCTGGGCTTCGAGGTGGAGCTGCGGTAGCGCCCCTTCGGCCACCAGGCGAGCAGCGCGGCGAGCAGGAAGGCCGCGCCGGCCGCGCACACGCCCATCCAGCCGAACCGCACCCAGGCCCGCACGCCGAGCCAGGTCCCGAGCGCCCCTCCGGCGAAGTACGACACCATGTAGACGGTGTTGCGCCGGCTGCGCGCGCCCGGGTCGAGGGCGTGGACGCGGGCCAGGTTGCAGACGTGGGCCGACTGGATCCCCACGTCGAGCAGCACGACGCCCAGGACGAGGCCGGCCAGGTTCCTTCCCCCGAGCGCGAAGAGCGCGAAGGAGGAGAGCGCCACGGCGAGCGCCAGGCCGGTGGCGAAGCGCGCCCCGCGCCGGTCGGCCACCCGGCCCACCATGGGCGCGGTGAGCGCGCCGGCCAGCCCCACCAGGCCGAAGAGGCCGGCTCCCTCGGCGCCCCAGTGGTAGGGCGGCGTCTCGAGGAAGAAGGCGAGCGTGGTCCAGAAGACGCTGAAGGCCCCGAAGACGGCGGCGCCGACGAGCGAGGCCTGGCGCAGCTCCCTCTCGCGACGGACGAGCGTCCAGAGCGACGCGAGCAGCTCCGGGTAGCGCACGGCGCGCTCGGGCGGCGCGTGCGGGAGCAGGCGGGCGAGCGCGATGGCGAGCGCCACCATCCCGGCCGCGGCGATGGCGTAGACGGTCCGCCAGCCCAGCGCGCCCCCCACCAGGCCGGAGAAGGTCCGGGCGAGCAGGATCCCCGCCAGCACCCCGCTCATGATGAATCCGATGACCCGGCCCCGCTGGCTGGGAGCGGCCAGGTGGGCGGCGAGCGGCACCGCCACGTGGGGCACCACCGTGAAGCCCCCCACCGCCAGGCTGGCGACCGCGAGCCAGGCCATGCCCGGAGCGGCGGCGGCCCCGGCCAGCGCGGCCGCGGAGGCCAGCACCAGGGTCAGGATGAGCCGGCGCCGCTCGACCGCATCTCCGAGCGGGATGAAGAGGAATAGCCCAACTGCGTAGCCCACCTGCGTCAGGACGGGAACCCAACCGACGGTCCGCGCGTTCACCCCGAGGGAGCGGGCCATCTCCGGGAGGAGCGGCTGGGCGTAGTAGAGGTTCGCGACCGTGGCCGCGGCCGTGAAAGCGAGCAGCAGCACCAGCCCGGGGGCGATTTGCCCCTGCCCCGGATCTCCGGGGGTTGAAGGCTCTGGCGGCGCTGAAATGGACATTGGGGGTAGATAATAAGTTGAACCTGCACCCATCAGGGAGTGTACCTCGTTCAGGGTAGCGACCCCCCCCGTGAGTGTGTGTAGGTGCTAGACTGACTCTACTGCGAGAGATTGCAGCAGGGGGAGGGGACGAAGCCATGATGATGCGGGCAAATGCACGGGTGTTGCCTCGCGGCGCCTCGGCCACATCCGAGGGTGATGGGTTGCTGCGCTGCGACCGGGCAGGTGAAGAGATGCTTAGGGCGTTTTGGCCCAGCGCAGCAGACTCGGTCTCCATGCCCGCGGAGCTCCGCGGACTGGCGGACGGCGCCCAGGTCGGTCCTCCGGGCGTGCGTCGCACGCTCATCATGGAGCAGGCCGGCGAGCGGCTCCGCGTCGAGGCCACCGCGGTGGGCAAGGGCCGGACACAGTTCCACCTCTGGCGCGAGGTCCTGCCCGGCGTGGTGGAGAGCCCGGCCGCGGTCGAGGAGGCCACCTCCGACGGCCTCACCCAGCGCGAGCGCGAGGTGGCGCTGCTGGTCGCCGACGGACTTCGCAGCCGCGAGGTCGCCGAGCGCCTGGCCATCGCCCCGCAGACGGTGAAGAGCCACCTGAAGACCATCTTCGACAAGCTCGGGGTCCGAAACCGGGTCGAACTGGCGCGCCGGCTCTCCAGCCGGTAGCCTCCGTTCGTGGTCACACTGAAAGACGTGCAGGCGGCGCGGGAACGCGTCCGCGACGCCCTCTACCTGTCCCCCTGCGCGCGCTCCGAGACGCTCTCGCGCCTCACGCGCACGCAGGCGTTCCTCAAGCTCGACAACCTGCAGATGACGGGCGCCTACAAGGAGCGGGGCGCCCTCAACAAGCTGCTCACCCTGAGTGAATCGGAGCGGGCCCGCGGCCTCATCGCCGCCTCGGCCGGCAACCACGCCCAGGCCGTGGCCTACCACGCCGGGCGCCTCGGGGTGCTGGCCACCATCGTCATGCCGGAGACCACCCCGATCATGAAGGTGGCGAACACCCGCGGCCACGGCGCGCGGGTGGTGCTCTCCGGCTCCAACTACGACGAGGCCTACTCGGAGGCCCGCCGCCTGGAGCGGGAGGAGGGGCTGACCTTCGTCCACCCCTTCGACGACGAGGCGATCATCGCCGGCCAGGGCACGCTGGGGCTGGAGGTGGTCGAGCAGGTGCCCGGGCTCGACGCCATCCTCGTGCCGGTGGGCGGCGGAGGGCTCGTCTCCGGGGTCGCGGTGGCGGTGAAGGCCCTGTGCCCGTCGGTGAAGGTGATCGGCGTGGAGGCCGACGTGCTGCCCTGCATGCAGGCGGCGGTGGAGGCGGGCGAGCTGGTGACGCTCCCGGCGGCCTCGACGCTGGCGGACGGCATCGCGGTGAAGCGGGCCGGCGAGATCACCTTCGAGCACGTGCAGGCCCTGGTCGACGAGATCGTCACGGTCACCGAGGAGGAGATCGCCTCGTCGATCCTCTACCTGCTCGAGAAGGAGAAGACCGTGGTGGAGGGGGCCGGGGCGGTGGGCGTGGCCGCCCTCATGCACCACCGGCTCCCGAAGCTGGAGGGGAAGCGGGTCTGCTCGGTCATCTCCGGCGGCAACATCGACGTGAACGTGGTGGCCCGGGTCATCGAGCGCGGCCTGGTGAAGGACGGACGGCTGGTCCGCATCAACATCCGGCTGCTCGACAAGCCCGGCCAGCTGACCATCGTCTCCGGCATCATCTCCGGCCTGCGCGCCAACGTCATCGAGGTGCACCACTCGCGCGCCTTCAGCGAGCGGTTCGGCGACACCACGCTGCTCCTCACGCTGGAGGCCCGCGGCCCCGAGCACGTCGAGGAGATCCTCGGCGCGCTGCGCGAGCGCGAGTACCAGGTCGAGCGGGTGTAGCGCCTAGGCCGGCCTGCCGTAGTTCGCCACGGCCCAGGCCACGGTCCGCCGCGCCGCCTCCTCCGGCGGGGTGGGCAGCGCGCCGAGGCGGGTCCGGATGGCCCGGTCGTCGGCCACGAAGGGCTCGTCCCACTGGTAGAGCATCTCGTCCGACCTCGCGGAGCGGCGCGACGAAGAGCCCCAGCACCTTCACCAGGAGTCGCGGCATCCGGCGCACCTCGACGGGACGCCCGAGCGCGGCGGCGAACCCGGCGACGAGGTCGCGCGTGGTCCCGGCCGGAGCGCAGGGGAGGATCCAGGCGGCCCCGGTCGCGGCCCCGCAGGCCGCGTCGGTGGCCTCGCCCAGCGCCGCCAGGCCGGCCGCCACGTCGGGGAGGAAGTGATAGGTGTGGGGCTGGTCCGGATCGCCCAGCACCTCGGCTCCCTTGCCGGCCAGGAGCCGCGTCCAGAAGCGTTCCCCGAAGTGGGTCTGCAGGCCCCCGGGGCCGAAGAAGTCGGAGGCCCGGCCGGTGACGGCGCGCACGTCGCCCCGCCGCACGGCCTCGCGCAGGGAGGCGGCGAGGCGGGCCCGGGCCGCTCCCTTCCGGCTGCACGGCGCGTCGGGCGCGTCCCCGTCCATGGGCCGGCCGCCGGTGCGCCCGACCGCGTACAGGTTGTCGAGGACGACCAGGCGGGCGCCGGCCTCCCCGGTGGCGGCGATCAGGTTCTCCTGGATGCGGGGCAGCTCCCGCTCCCAGGCTGCCGCCTCGTACTTCGGATTCATGCAGTGGTAGACCGCGGCCGCGCGGGCCACGGCCGACCGGCAGGCGGCGAGGTCCATGGCGTCGGCCCCGACCACCTGGATTCCCGCCGTTGCCGCCCTGCAAGGGCTTCCCGGATCGGCTCACCAGCCGGACCTCGTGGCCCCGGGAGGCGAGCAACCGGGCGAGCGGCAGGCCGACCTGCCCGGCACCGAACACGACGTGGACGCTGGGAGGGGTCATGCCCCCTACCCTAGCGCAGAGAGCACGTCCTTCAGCGCGGCCAGGAAGCCGTCGACCTGCTCGGGGGCGTGGCTCGCCCCGATCGAGACCCGCAGCCGGCTCGTGCCGCGCGGCACGGTGGGCGGCCGGATGGCCTTCACGAGGTAGCCCCGCTCCCGCAGCCGCCGCGAGGCCTCGAGCGCGCGGGTCTCCTCGCCCAGGATCACCGGGAAGATGGGGGCCACCACGTCCTTCATGGGGAAGCCCATCGCCTCGAGCCCGGCCTTCATGCGCGTGGAGAGCGCGTCCAGGCGGCGGCGCCGCTCCGGCTCCCCCTCGAGCACGTCGAGGGCGGCCAGGGCCGCCCCGCAGGCGGACGGCGGCAGCGCGGTGGTGAAGATGAAGGTGCGGGCCCGGCAGACCAGCCAGTCGCAGAGCGGGCGCGACCCGGCCACGAAGGCGCCGAAGCTGCCGAGCGCCTTGCCCAGCGTCCCCATGAGCACGTCGACGCGATCGGTGACGCCGAGCGCCTCGGCCAGCCCGGCGCCGGTCTCGCCCAGGACGCCGGTGGAGTGGGCCTCGTCGAGGTAGAGCATGGCCCCGTGCCGCTCGCAGAGGTCGACGATCTCGCGGAGCGGCGCGGCGTCCCCGTCCATGCCGAAGACGGCGTCGGTGGCCACCAGCTTGCGGCGGGCCTTCGAGGCCGCGAGCCGGCTCGCCAGCGCGTCGACGTCCCGGTGCGGGTAGACCTGCACCTCGGCCCGGGAGAGCCGGCAGCCGTCGATGATGGAGGCGTGGTTCCACGCGTCGGAGAAGACGGCGTCGCCGCTGCCCACCAGCGCGCCCACCACGCCGGCGTTCACGTGGTAGCCGGAGGAGAAGAGGAGCGCCGCCTCCGTCCCCTTCATCCGGGCGAGCCGCTCCTCCAGCCGGTGGTGGATGGCGAGGTCCCCCACCACGAGCCGCGCCGCCCCGGCCCCCGCCCCTTCCCGCTTCACCGCCTCGATGGCGGCGTGGCGGAGGCGCGGATCGGTGGCGAGCCCCAGGTAGTCGTTCGAGCAGAGGTTGACGAGCGAGCGCCCGTCGACCTCGACGGTGTCGCCCTGCGGGCCGGAGATCGGCTCCAGCCGGCGGCGGAGCCCCTGGCGCTCCAGGGACTCGAGCTCGCCGGGGATCCAGTCGAGCCGGTCGGCCGCCACCCTTACCGGACCACCCGCAGCGAGCGGCGCCCCGGCTCGGTGGCCCTGCGGTTCCAGTTGGTCTCGGCCGGCGCGTCCCCGTGGAAGGCCCAGTGCTCGGCGTCGGGCGTGGGGCGCACCGTCATTCCCTGGCCGGTGATCATCTCGACCACCTGCTCCGGGGTCTTGCCGGCGCTGGTCAGGTAGTTGCCCACCATGGTGCCGTTCGCCCCGGCGCGGAAGATGTCGTCCTGCCGGCCGCCCAGGTTCACTTCCCGTCCACCCATCACGAAGATGTGCGCGGTGGGCATCATGAGCCGGAAGACGGCGACGGCGGCCAGGCACTCCTCGGCGCTGATGGCCTTGAGGTGGCCCATGGGCGTGCCGGGGCGCGGGTTCAGGAAGTTCACCGGGACGCAGTCCACGTCGAGGTCGCGCAGCACCTCGGCGAGCTCGACCCGCTGGTCCGGGGACTCGCCCATGCCGAGGATGCCGCCGGTGCAGAGCTTGAGGCCGAGCCCCTTCGCCGAGCGGACCGTGTCGATCTGCTCCTGGAAGGTGTGGGTGGTGCAGACCTGGTCGAAGTGGCTGGGGGCGGTCTCGAGGTTGTGGTGCAGGTGCATGAGGCCGGCGGCCTTGAGGCGCGCGATGTCCGCCTCCTTCATGAGGCCGAGCGAGGCGCAGGGCTCGACGGTGGTCTCGGCCTTGATGAGCCGGATGGCCTCCTCGATGACCGAGAGCTCCTCCTCCTTGGAGACCCGCGTGCCGCTGCACACGATGGAGAACTCGCGGGCGCCGGCGGCCTCGGCGGCCTTGGCCTGCTCGAGCATCTCGCGGGCGGTGAGGAGCGAGTAGACCGGCGCGTCGGCGTCCTTGTAGTGGGCCGACTGGGAGCAGAAGCCGCAGTCCTCCGGGCAGAGGCCCGACTTGGCGTTGGTGATCCCGCACAGGCTCACCTCGTCGCCGTGGACGGCGTGCCGGATCCGGCCGGCGCGGTCGAGCAGCGCCTCGAACTCGGGGCCGGAGGTGAGCCGGATGAGGCGGCGGGCCTCGTCGGCGGAGATGGGCTCGATTCCGGGGGGCAGCGCGGCGCGGGTCTCGCACATGGGGCCGGAGGATACCCGCCCCATGACCGTCGTCAACCCGCCGCGACGCGAGGGTTGACGACTCGGCCGCCGGCTCCGGCGTCCGGGCCGCGCCAGGCCGGCGTCAGGGTTGCATGGCAAGGTCCGCGCATGGCCCGCCCCGCCCCCCGCCAGAAAAGCGTCTATGCCTGCGCGGAGTGTGGGCATTCCTCCCCGAAATGGCTCGGCCAGTGCCCCTCCTGCCACCGCTGGAACACCCTCCACGAGGAGGTCGCGCCGGACGTCCACAGTGCGTCCCGCGTCCCCTCGGCCGCCTCGGCGGCGAAGCCCATCCCGCTGCGCGAGGTGGTGGCGAGCGAGGACGAGCGCATCCGGACCGGCATCGGCGAGCTCGACCGGGTGCTGGGCGGCGGCGTGGTGCCCGGGATGCTCGTGCTCCTGGGCGGCGACCCGGGCATCGGCAAGAGCACGCTGCTCCTCACCGCGCTCGACCGGCTGGCGAAGCAGCTCTCCGGCCGCCCGGTGCTCTACGTGACCGGCGAGGAGTCGGCGCGGCAGGTGAAGCTGCGGGCCGACCGGCTGGGGGTCGACGCGGAGAACCTCCACCTGCTGGCCGAGACCGACGCCTCCCGCGTGCTCCACGTCGCCTCCCAGCTCGAGCCGGCCATCCTGGCGGTCGACTCGATCCAGACCCAGTACCTGCCCGAGCTCTCGTCGGCGCCCGGGACGGTGACCCAGATCCGCGAGGTGGCGGCGCGCCTGATGGGCTACGCCAAGACCTCCGAGACGCCGGTCTTCCTGGTGGGGCACGTCACGAAGGACGGCTCCATCGCCGGGCCGCGCGTGCTCGAGCACATCGTCGACACGGTGCTCTACTTCGAGGGGGGCGGCGCCCACCCGTACCGCGTGCTGCGCGCCCACAAGAACCGCTTCGGCTCGGCCAGCGAGATCGGCGTCTTCGAGATGAAGTCGCGCGGCCTCTCCGAGGTGGCGAACCCGTCGGCGCTCTTCCTGGCCGAGCGCCCCCAGGACGCGGCCGGGAGCGCGGTCACCGCGGCGCTCTCCGGGACGCGCACCCTGCTCGTCGAGGTGCAGGCGCTGGTGGCGCCCACCGGCTTCGGCACCCCCCGCCGCACCGCGCTCGGGCTCGACCCGGCGCGCGTGGCCCTGCTCGCCGCGGTGCTCGAGAAGAAGGTCGGCCTCGACATCCTGGGCTGCGACCTCTTCGTGAACGTGGCCGGCGGCATGACGCTCGAGGACCCCGCCGCCGACCTGGCCACGGTGGCGGCGCTCGCCTCCTCCTTCCGCGACAAGGTCATCGACGCCCGGACGCTGGTGCTGGGCGAGGTGGGGCTGGCGGGCGAGGTGCGCGCCGTCGCGCAGGGCGAGGCCCGGCTCTCGGAGGCGGCGCGGCTGGGCTTCCGGCGCGCCGTGGTCCCGGCCGGGAACGCCCGGCACGTCGAGGCCCCCGCCGGCATGGAGGTCATCGGCGTGGAGACGGTCTCCGAGGCGCTCGACCGGCTGGAGTAAGCGTTCCGGTACCCCCATGTGGTGCGACCGGAGGCGCCCGGGGCGCAGGTATTGGCTCCGGTACCGTGCCCCGGACTCTCGGCCGCTCGCCCTCTCGGTCCGACGCTCGTCGCCCTCTCCGCCTGCGGGGGATCGTCCCAGGCACCCCCGTCTCCGCCGGTCGTCCCCGTCACCGCGGTGACCACCCAGCGGGTCTTCCCGGGGCTCACCTTCTCGAGCCCGGTGGCGCTCCTGCAGGCGCCCCGCGACGCGTCGCGGTGGTTCGTCGTCGAGCAGGCGGGGACGGTCCGGGTCTTCGCGAACCAGCCGGGGGTCGCGACGTCGAGCGTCTTCGTCGCGCTGCCCGGCGTCACCTCGGGAGGCGAGGCCGGCCTGCTGGGCATGGCCTTCCACCCCCGCTTCCCGGCGAACCCGCGCGTCTACCTCTCGTACACCGCCACCGTGGCGGGCGCGCTCCAGTCGCGCATCTCCGAGCTCACCACGCCGGACGGCGGCGCCACGCTCGACCCGGGGAGCGAGCGGGTGTTGCTGCGGGTGAACCAGCCCTTCGCCAACCACAAGGGCGGGCAGGTGGCCTTCGGCCCGGACGGCTTCCTCTACGCCGGGTACGGGGACGGCGGCTCGGGCGGCGATCCGCTCGACAACGGCCAGACCCTGACCACGCTGCTCGGGAAGATGCTGCGCATCGACGTGGACGGGGGCGCTCCCTACGCGATCCCGGGCGGCGCGGCCGGGAACCCGTTCGCCGGCAACGCGACCTGCGGCGCCACCGGGAGCGGCGCGTCCAGCTGCCCGGAGATCTTCGCCTGGGGCTTCCGCAATCCCTGGCGCTGGAGCTTCGACCGCCAGACCGGGCAGCTCTGGGTGGGCGACGTCGGCCAGGGCGCGTGGGAGGAGATCGACGTCGTCGTCCGGGGCGCCGACTACGGCTGGCGCTTCCGCGAGGGCGCGCACTGCTACGACCCGGCCACCGGCTGCCCCACCGCGGGGCTCGTCGACCCCGTCTCCGAGTACGACCACTCGCAGGGCTCGGCCGTCACCGGCGGCTACGTCTACCGGGGCAGCGCCATGCCCGGGCTGGTGGGGCGCTACGTCTTCGGCGACTTCGGCAGCGGCCGGATCTGGATGGCCGACCCCTCCGGCAGCCGGACGCCGATCCCCCTCGCCACGACCTCCCACGCCATCTCGTCGTTCGCCGAGGGGAACGACGGCGAGCTGTACGTGGTGGACTACGCGGGGACGCTCCACGCGATCCGGGCCGTCCCGGCGCCGTGATCCGCCGCGGCGGCCCTCGCCGCCTCCCCCCTCCCGTGAGGTCAGGCCCGCTCGAGCGCCCGCTTCCAGCGCTCGTGCATGCGGTCGCGGGCCTCCCCGCTCATCCTCGGCTTGAAGCGCCGGTCCATCTTCCAGGCCCGGCCAATCTCGTCGCGCGACTTCCAGTAGCCCACCGCCAGCCCCGCCAGGAAGGCGGCGCCGAGCGAGGTGGTCTCCACCATCTTCGGCCGGACCACCGGGACGTCGAGCAGGTCGGCCTGCAGCTGCATGAGCAGGTCGTTCTTGCACGCGCCGCCGTCGACCTTCGCCGCCGTGGGCCGGTGGGGGATCTCCTGGCGCATGGCGGTGACCAGGTCGTACACCTCCAGTGCGATGCCCTCGAGCGCCGCCCGGGCCAGGTGCCCGGCGCGGGTGCCCCGGTCGATGCCGGAGATGAGGCCGCGGGCGTCGGCGCGCCAGTGGGGGGCGCCCAGGCCGGTGAGGGCCGGCACGAAGACCACCCCGCCGGTGTCGGGCACGGTGCGCGCCAGCGCCTCCACCTCGGAGGCGCTGCGGATGATCCCCAGCCCGTCGCGGAGCCACTGCACGGCGGCGCCGGCGATGAAGGCCGAGCCCTCGAGCGCGTAGGCCACCTCGCCCGGGATGGACCAGGCCACCGTGGTGAGCAGCCCGAACCGGGAGGTCACCGGCTCGGGGCCGGTGTTGGCGAGCACGAAGGCGCCGGTGCCGTAGGTGATCTTGGCGTCACCCGGGGTGAAGCAGGCCTGGCCGAAGAGCGCCGCCTGCTGGTCGCCGGCGATGCCCGCCACCGGCACGCCGTCGGGGAGCACCCGCAGCCCCTTCGTCGTGCCGTAGACCTCCGAGCTCATCCGGATCTCGGGCAGCACCTCGGACGGGATCCCGAACAGCTCGAGCAGCTCCGGGTCCCAGGCCAGCGTGCGCAGGTTCATCAGCATGGTGCGGCTGGCGTTCGACGGGTCGGTGACGTGGGCCTTCCCCCCGGTGAGCCGCCAGGCCAGGAAGGTGTCGATGGTCCCGAAGGCCAGCTCGCCCTTGCGGGCCCGGCTGCGCGCCCCCTTCACGTGGTCGAGGAGCCAGGCCAGCTTGGTGGCCGAGAAGTACGGGTCGAGCACGAGCCCGGTGCGCTCCCGGATCCAGGGCTCCCGCCCGGCCTCGCGGAGCCGCTGGCAGTCGATGGCGGTGCGCCGGTCCTGCCAGACGATGGCCCGGGCGAGCGGGGCGTCGCTGCGGCGGCTCCACAGCGCCACGGTCTCGCGCTGGTTGGTGAGCCCGACCGCCGCCACGTCGCGCCCGGACACGCCGGCGCGGGAGAGGGCGCGGCGCAGCGTGGAGGTGGTCGAGTCCCAGAATCTCCTCGAGGTCGTGCTCCACCCATCCCGGCTTCGGGAAGTGCTGCGGGAACTCCTGGGTGACCTTGCTCTTCACGCCGAGCTTCTTGTCGAGCACGAGCACGGTGGTGCCGGTGGTGCCCTGATCGATGGCCACGACGTACTTCGCCATGCGTCACCTCGCCGTCGGGGCGACGCGGCTGCCGCCGCGCGCCGGAATGGAGTCGAAGAAGGAGGACACGTCGGCGGCGCAGCGGTCCCGCTCGACGTCGATGCCCACCAGGTGGCGGCTGCGCTGGAGCACCACGAAGCGCGCCCCCCCGCCCAGGCGGCCGGCCATGCGCCGCGCCCCGGCCACCGTCACCGTGCCGTCGAGCGCGCCGGCCACCACGAGCGCCGGGCAGCGGACCCGCGGGAGCAGCGCGTCGACGTGGCGCTGGAAGGCCTGGAGCTCGGCCACGGCGCGGAAGGGGACCGCGTCCATGCAGGGGTTGGCGGCGCGCATGGCGGGGTCGGAGACGTCGGAGCCGCCGCGCTTGGGGATGTGCGGGACGAGGCGGGCGAGCGGCGTGTGGCCGGCCAGCCAGCCGGCCAGGTTCCCCAGCGGCATGAGCTCGAGCGCCGGGGCGAGGAGCGCGAGGCCGTCCACCCGGCCCGGGCTCTCCGCCGCCAGCGCGCAGGCGACGAGCGCCCCCATCGACGACCCGACGATCATCGTGCGCCGGGTCTCCCCGAGGGCGGCGAGCGCCTCGCGGCCGCCGGCCACCCAGTCGAGCCAGGAGGTCCGGGCCAGCGCGTCGGGGCTCTCGTGGCCGGGCAGCACCGGGGCCAGGCAGCGCACGCCGGCGTGGGCGAGCCGCTCGGCCACCGGCCGGAGCTCGAAGGGCGTGCCGGTGAGCCCGTGCAGGAGCAGGGCCGCGTCCGTCCCGCCCGGCCGTCCGGGGAGGTCGAACGGGGCGCCGTCGCCCCGGGCCTGGTCGCGTGCAGCCACCCGGGTCCCTTAGCACGGGGGCCGGACGCCCCGCACCGGCCTTTCCGAGGTACGCTCCCGCCATGTCCGACAAGCCCGCCACGCCGCCCGCGCTCCCAGCAGGTCCAGGTCCAGATCGAGATCGACCCCGCCACCGCCAACGGCGTCTTCGTCAACTTCGCCATGGTGAACCACACCGACAGCGAGTTCACGCTCGACCTGCTCTACCTGCACCCCGAGGCGCCCAAGGCCACCGTCCGCGCCCGGGCCATCCTGACGCCCCGCCACATGAAGCGGCTGCTCATCGCGATGCAGGAGAACCTGACCCGCTACGAGTCGATCTTCGGAACGGTGGACGCCACGCCGTCGCCCCATTTCGCGCGCCTCCCCGGCGCGAACTAGCCCGGCGGTCAGGCGGCCCGGCCGGCCGTCCTCCGAACCGCGGTCCGCCTCCCGGACCTGCGACGGGGATCGCCCGGCCGCGATCGCGGCCTCGGCGCGGGCACGCGCGTTGCTCTCCCGGCTCGGTGAACCCGCAGCAAGGGAGAACCGACCATGACCGACTCGAACGGCGGCCCCACCGGCCGCAAGCCCCTCTCCGTCTTCGCGGTCCTCGACCGCAAGGACGGAGGAAAGCCCTACTGGATGAAGGTGGGGGCCGCATTCACCAACCGGGACGGCAGCCTCACGGTGGTGCTCGACGCCTTCCCGGCGAGCACCAACCGGCTGCAGATCCGCGAGCAGCGCTTCCCGGAGGACGCCCAGGCCGGCAACGGCAAGGGCGGCCACGCCCCGTCCGCGGAGGAGGCGCGCACGTGAGCCCGGCTCGCGGCCATTCGCCGCTGCTCGGGCTGCTCGCCCTGCTGGCCCTCCTCGTGGCCCTGCCCGCCGAGGCCCAGAAGAAGCCCCTCTCCCCGGGTGAGCGGGTGGACCTCAACTCCGCCACCGCCGCCGAGCTGATGCGCCTGCCCGGCGTCGGGAAGAAGCGCGCCGAGGCCATCGTGGCCGCGCGGGACAAGCGCCCCTTCAAGAAGGCGGACGAGATCCTGCGCGTGAAGGGGATGAGCCCCGCCTGGTTCTCGAAGATGAAGGGGGTGCTGACCGTCGGGGAGGCGCCGGCGCCGGCGCGGCCCGCCGAGCCGGCCCGGACGGCCAAGGGCGGCTAGCGGACAAGGAAAGGCCCGGCGAGCGAGCGCTCGCCGGGCCTGGGTTCGCGAAGCGTCCTACGGATTGACGGTGCAGGCCGAGTACGGCCAGGTCACGCCGCCGATGGGCGGGATGGTCGTGTTGTCGCCGCAGAGCAGCGCATTGGGCGGGACGCCGGCCAGGCCGATGACGTAGGCGCTGGCGACGACGCCGCCGGTGATCACGCCGGAGGCGATGGCCGTGTTCTGGCACTGCAGCGACGCCGGGGTCAGGCCGGCCGGGCACACGGTCAGACTGACGGCGCCGGAGAAGCTGGCGGCCGCGACGTCGGCGTAGCCGTTCGCGTCGACGGGAGTGACCGCGGCGGCCTTGCCGGGATAGGCGATGTTGCGTGAAGAGGACCTGGTAGCCGGCCGAGGCGGTGGTGACGCCGACGTCGATCGCCGGCAGCGGGACGGGCGCCGCGCCGGGCAGCGCGAGGATGCCGGCGTTGACGAAGCGGATGAGGACGTTGGAGGCGCTGACCGTCTTCTCGTCGGTGAAGGTCACGAGCGCGTGGGCGGCCCCGGTGGCGCCCGTCATGCCGACGGCCGCGATGAGCTTGTAGGCGTTGGCGCCGAGCGAGACGTTGCTCACGGTGAGGAGCGGATTCGCGCAGCTCGCGCCGAGCAGGCCCTTCTGGTAGACGACCACGTCGTACGTCCCCTCCGTGTACGCGAAGTACCGGGAGACGGCGAACCCGCCCTCGGACAGGTCGGTGGCGTCGCTGGCGGCGACCAGGCCGGCGGCCCCGAGGTTATTGCTGACCGATGCCATCACCGGGCTCCCGACGGCTCCGCCGCTGGGGAACACGCAGAAGTCGAGGGCGCCCAGGTCGGGCGAGAGGTTCGCCACCCGAAGGTAGCCGGTGCCCGTGGTGGTGCTGCTGCCGCCGCAGGCGGCGAGGACGGCGACGGCCGTGAGAAGAGCGATCCTGCGCATGAAACCTCCAGTGAATTCAAGGGCGGCAGCGCGCGACGCCGTTGCGTCGAATAAAATGCGAGCTACCTGCCACGTTTTCCTGCCTACGACATCGCGAACCTTCGCTCCGCCTTGCCTATCGAAGCGTGGCGGGAGACCTAGGTAGATGCGAGCCCCGAAGCAAGTGAAAGGCCGGGGCCCCCCGCCGGGAACCTCCCGGACCCACCCGGCCGGGGCGAAGGCCACGGACGGCCGATGGACGCCCGAACCGGGCCGGAAGGCGCCTGAGCGACGCCCGGAAGGCGCCGGACCGGTGGCGCGCGCGGGTTCCCCGGCCACTCCGGGCCGTCCTTGACACCCCCGTGTCCAGGGGCTACCACCGCGGGACATCCCCGCCCGGGGGATCAGGGAAGCCGGTCGAAGTCCGGCGCGGTCCCGCCACTGTAGCCAGGGAGCAGGTGCCTGCGGTTCGTCACCACTGTCGCGCACGCGCGGCGGGAAGGTGGCAGGCGCTGACGGCCTCGAGCCGTCCCTTGGAAGCCAGGAGACCTCCCCTCGGGCCTGGCCGCGAATCTCTCGCGGCCGACGTTCCCGCGTCCGAAGGAGACGCGCAGGACGATGCGACAGATCGACGCGCGCCGGGTGCTCATTGCACTCGCCGTGACATGGGGCCGGATGGCCCTGGGCGCCGACGCTCCCCCTCCCGTCCTCCTCGAGGAGGTGGTGGTCCCCTTGCCGCGGGCCCCCGCCCCGCAGGACCCCACCGCGTCCGCCACGGTGGTCGAGGCCGCCCGGTTCGCCGGCGAGCTGAAGGGCGTCGCCGAGCTGGCCGCCACCGCGCCCGGCGTCGCCATCCGCGGCTACGGCGGCCTGGGGCAGCTCTCCACCCTCTCCATCCGGGGCTCGACCTCGGGCGGCGTGCTCATCCTCCTCGACGGCATCCCTCTCGACACGGCCGCCGGCGGCGGCGTGGACCTCTCGTCCATCCCGCTGCACTGGGTGGACCGGGTGGAGGTGGTGCGGGGCGCCGAGGGGGCCTACTACGGCGCCGGCGCGCTGGGCGGCGCGGTGAACGTGGTCACGCTGCCGGCGGTGGACGGGAAGTGGGGCGCGGAGATCACCGGCGGCTCCTTCGGGACCGCGTCCGCCGTCGCCGACGTGGGCGTCGGCGGCGACCACTGGGCGCTCGTCGGCGCGCTCACCGCCAGCTCGACCGCCGGCGACTTCCCCTTCCTCACCCCGGTCGACCCGTCGGTCCCGGGCAGCCCGCTCGTGCAGCAGATCCGGCAGAACGACGCCGCCGCGCAGGGCGGGCTCCTCCTGAAGGGCCGGTACACGCCCGGTCCCGACCGCCTGGACGGGGTCCTCCAGCTCTCCTGGGGCTGGCGGCAGCTGCCGGGCGTCCCCGCGAGCCCCACGCCGCTCGACTGGCAGCGGGGCGGCCGGGCGTCCGGGCGCGGTGCGCTGGTCGCACCTGGCCGGCTCCGGCCTCACCTTCCAGGTCGGCGCGGCCGGACGGGCGCGAGAGCCTCGACGTGTGGATCGCCCCCCCGGGCGGCGCGGGAGCGACCGACCAGGTGGACCTGTCGGGCGGGGGCGACGCGCGGGTCACCTGGGAGGCCGGCCCGAGCCAGCTCACCGCCGGCGTGCTCGCCTCCTACGAGCGGCTCGACTCGACGGCCAGCGGCGACCACCAGCGCCCCACGCTGGCCGCCTGGGCCGCCGACGACTTCACCATCGGGAAGGACCAGGCCCGCATCTCGCCGGCGCTGCGCGTCGACGGGGTGGGCTCCTTCGTGGGGTGGTCGGGCAAGCTCGGCGCCAGCGCCCGCATCGACGGCCCCTGGTCGGTGCGCCTGAGCGGCGGACGATCCTTCCGCCCGCCCAGCTTCTCCGAGCTCTACCTCGTGCAGGGCCCCTTCGAGCCCAACCCCGACCTCCGCCCCGAGGTGGCCTGGAGCGTGGACGGCGCGGTCGTCTACGACGGGCCGCTGGGCCGGGCCAGCCTGGGCGGCTTCGGCACCCTCTACGACGACCTCATCGTGTACGTGACCGGCCGGGTGCCCGGGAGCTTCAAGCCGCAGAACGCCTCGCGGGCGTCGGCGGCCGGCGCCGAGGTGGAGCTCGTCTCGGCCGCGGCCAAGGACCTCTGGAACCTCCAGGGGCAGGTCTCGTACACGTTCCTGGCCACGAAGGAGCTGCGCGGCGTGCCGGGCGTGGTGGGCATGGAGCTCCCCCAGCGCCCCCGCAACCGGGCCTTCGCCCGCGTGTCGGTCGACCCGGGCCCGGCCGGCGGCCACCTCGAGGCCCAGTACGTCGGCCTCCAGTACCTCGACGCCCGCAACCTCCACTCGGTCCCAGCCAGCCTGGTGGTGAACGCCGGGGCCTTCGCCCGCATCCTCCGGAGCCCGGAGATCCGCATCGGCGTGGAGGTGAAGAACCTCCTCGACGACCGGACCTTGCAGGACGGCTTCGGTTATCCCCTTCCCTCCCGCACCCTCCTCGTCACGCTGAGGGTCGGGTCCTCCCCGGAGAACTGACGCCATGATCCCCCGCCTCGCCGCTGCCCGCCTCGCCGCTGCCCGCCCGGCCGCCGCCTCGCCGCCGTCCTCCTCGTCGCCCTCGCCGCCAGCGCCTGCAAGACCGAGGTGGTCTGCACCACCGCCCAGGTGACCTGCGGCGGCCAGTGCGTCACGCTCGCCGCCGACCCCGCCAACTGCGGCGCCTGCGGCCGGGCCTGCGGATCGGGCGAGAGCTGCTCGGCGGGGCTCTGCTGCCAGGGCAGCCAGTGTCCGCCCGCGGTCTACGCCGCCTGCTTCAACGGGAGCGAGATCCAGGGAGCCACCGCGGCGGTGGTCCCGGTGGGCGCCCCGGTGGCGGTGGAGTCGGGCCCGATCTCGCTCGCCTGGCGCGGATCGTCCCTCTGGGTCGCGAACTCCATCAGCAACACGCTCGACCGGCTGGGCGTCTCCCCGGCCGGCCTCACCGCCGACGGGCCGCTCCCCACCGTGAGCATCCCGGTGAGCGGGAACTTCTCCGACCTGGAGTTCCTCGCCGAGTGGAACGGCCTCCTGTACGCCTCGAACGCCGCCGTGAGCTCGCTCGTGATCGTGGACCCGGCGGCGGCGCTGCCCATCGTCGACGAGGTGCAGCTCGGCTCCTTCGCCTTCCCCCAGGGGATCGCCTTCTCGGGCAGCAAGGCCTACGTGGCCCTCAACGGGTCGAGCGGGGTCGCGGTCGTCGACCTGGCCTCCCGGCGGCTCACGAAGACCATCGACCTCTCGGCCCTGGCCGGCCCCGCCGCGGGCGCCAGCGCGCTGCCCTCGCGGCTCGTGGCCGTCGACTCGCGGATCTACGTCACCCTCTGGAACCTGGACTCGAGCTTCTCGCCGGCGGGACACGGCCGGCTGGCGGTCATCGACACGGCCACCGACGCGCTCGTCCCGGGAGTGAACCCGGTGGACCTGGGCGCCTCCTGCCTGGACCCGGCCGGGCTCGCGATCCTGGACGGGACCCTCTGGGTGACGTGCGGCTTCTTCCCGTTCTCCGCCACGAGCGCCTCCGACATCACCGGCGCCGCCTTCGTCCCGGTGAACGTCTCCGGGGCCGTGCCGGTGGTGGGCGCCTCCGTCCCGGCGCTCGACCTGTCCACCCCGCAGGCCAAGCCCTTCGCGCCCGGCGCGATCGCCTTCTGCAACGGAACGGCCTATGTCGGCGACCGGTTCTCGGGCAATGTGTTCCGGTTCGACCCGGCCACGAAGGTCGTCACGGACCAGGGGCTCGTGTGCGCCCCCTCCCTGAACGGCTCCAGCTTCGTGGCCGACGTCGCCTGCGGCAGATGATCGGGAAGACCGCCCACCTCGGCCGGACCGCGGCCGCCGCCCTCCTGGCGATCCTCCTGCCTTCCTGGCCTTCCTGCCCGTCGCGGGCCGGGCCGGCGGCGAGCTCCCCCTCTCGCGCGGCGAGCCGGCCTGGCTCGGCCCGAAGGCCCCGCCCCGCCCGGTCCGGGTGATCTCGCTCGCGCCGAGCCTCACCGACACCGTCATCGCGCTGGGCGAGGCCGGACGGCTCGTCGGGGTGACCCGCTACGACACCGCACCCGAGGTGAAGTCGCTGCCGCGCGTGGGCGGCTTCCTCGACCCCAGCCCGGAGGCGGTGCTGGGGCTGCGCCCGGACCTCGTGCTCTGGCTGGCCGACGGCGGCGCGCTGCCGGCGGTGCGGCGGATCGCCGACCTGGGCGTGCCGGTGCTGGCGCTCCCGGTCGTCGGCGTCCCGGACGTGCTCCGGGCGGCCCGCGAGATCGGGGCGGCGCTCGGCAACGCCGCGGCGGGCGACCGGCTGGCCGCCCAGCTCGAGTCGGCGGTCCGCACCGCAGAGGCCCGGGCGGGCGCGCTGCCCCGCCGCCGGACGCTCCTCGTGGTGGGGCGGGACCCGCTCGTGGTGGCCGGCCCGGGCAGCTACCCCGACGCGCTCCTGCGCATCGCCGGCGGGGAGAACGTGGTGAAGGGCGAGCGGCCCTGGCCCATCTACTCGCTCGAGCGGGCCGTGGCCGACGACCCCGACCTCGTCATCGACGCCGCCGTGAACGAGCCGGCCGACGCCATCCGGCGCCTCGCCGCCATCCCCGCCGTGAAGGCCGGACGCGTGGTCCGGCTCCCCGACGACCGGGTGCTGCGCCCCGGGCCCCAGCTCCCCGCGGCGCTCCTGCAGCTGCAGTCGGCGCTCCACCCGGCCCCCCCGGGCGGCCCGGCGGAGGGCGGCGTCCGGTGATCCTCCGCCGGCTCCCCGTGGCGCTCGGCGCCGGGCTCGTGGTCCTGGCCGGCTCCTGCGCCGCAGCGCTCCTGCTCGGCCCGCAGCCCGTCTCGCTCTCCGCCGCCCTGTCCGGCGTGGAGCCCGACGCCGCCATCCTCTTCGGCCTCCGCGTGCCCCGGGTGCTGCTCGGGGCGATGGTGGGGGCCGGGCTCGCCACCGCCGGCGTGGCCCTGCAGGCGCTGCTGCGCAACCCGCTCGCCGAGCCCTTCGTGCTGGGCGTCTCCGGCGGCGCCGCGCTGGGCGGAACCGCGGCGCTGGCCGCGTCCGCGGTGATCGGGCCGGCCACGCTGCTGGGATCGCTCGCCAGCTCGGGCACGTCGGTGGCGCTGGGCGCCTCGGTGGGCGCGGCCGCCTCCACCGCGCTCGTCTTCGCGCTGGGGCGCATCGGGGGGAAGCTGGTGCCGGAGGCGGCGCTGCTCGTGGGCGTGGTCTTCAACGCCTTCGCCGCCGGCGTCATCACGGTCGTGAAGGTGATGGTCCCGCCGGAGGACGCGGCCCGGCTGCTCTACTGGCTCATGGGGGCGGTGGGCTACGCCGACCCCGGGACGCTGGTCGCCGGCGCGGTCCTGCTCGGCGTCGCGGTGGCGGTGCTGGTGGCGCTCTCGGCGCAGCTCAACCTGCTCTCGCTCGGCGACGACGAGGCCGCCTCCCTCGGCGTCGAGGTGGGACGCTCCCGCGGGCTGGTCTTCCTGGCCGCGAGCCTGGCCACCGGCGCGGCGGTGGCGCTGGCCGGCCTGGTCGGCTTCGTCGGGCTCATCGTGCCCCACCTGCTCCGGCGCCTCTTCGGCCCGGACCACCGGATCCTGCTCCCGGCCTCGGCCCTCTTCGGCGCCGCCTTCCTGGTGCTGGCCGACGCGGCCGCCCGGCTGGCCTTCCTGCCGCTCGGCTCCGAGCCCCCGGTGGGCGCGCTCACCGCGCTGCTCGGCGGCCCGCTCTTCCTCTGGCTGCTGCGCCGGACGGATCGAAGCGCATGAGGTGCCGCCGCCCGCCGCCCGATAGGATGCCCGCATGACCCCGCGCCGCGCCTGGATCGCCATCACGGCGCTCGCCCTCTCGCTGCTCGCCGTGGCGCTCGTCACCGCCACCGCGCTCGAGTCGCACACGCGGGGCTTCGCCGGGTACCACGGCCTGGGATCTGGAAGGTCGACTTCCACGAGCAGATCGACCCCGACGTGCTGGGCGTGGCGGTGAACGTCGCCTCGAGCCAGGGCATCCTGGGCATCGTGAACCTGGGCGGCGGCCAGGCCGGCGCCGGGCTGGAGCGGCAGGTCGAGGCCGCGAACCGCTTCCCCGGCCGGGTGCTCGTCTTCATGAGCCTGGATGGCGCGGGCTGCTGCAGCGCCGGCTGGGCCGACCGGGAGGTGGCCCGGCTGGTGACCGGGCGCGCGCTGGGCGCCCGCGGGCTGCACGTGCCGGCCGACCTGGCGGGCCCGGGCGGCTTCCCGGTGGCGCTCGACTCGCCCGCCCTCGACCCGATCTGGGAGACCACCGGGGGACTCGGGATCCCGGTCGCCCTCCACCGGGGCGAGACGCCGGAGGGAACCGCCCAGCTCACCCGGCTCCTCGAGCGGCGCCCGGGGATCCCCTTCGTCGCGCTCCACCTCGCCGGCCTGGGCGGGGACCTGGACGCTCTGTCGGCCGCTCCTCGGCCGGCTGCCCAACCTCCACGTCGACACGGCGGGGGCGCTCGTCGCGCTGCTCGGCCCACCCGGAGCGCGCCCGCGAGCTTCTCGTGACCCACGCCGACCGCGTGCTCTTCGGCACCGACCTGCTCTGGCTGCAGGGGCCGAAGCCGGAGCAGCGCGCGCTGGTGATCGGCTCCGGCCCGCCCATCCGCTCGCTCGACCAGCTCCGGCGCTTCTTCGACTCCACCTGGCGCTTCCTCGAGACCCGCGATCCGGCCATCCCCACCCCCACGCCGGTGGCGGGAGATCCCCTGATCCAGGGGCTCGGGCTGCCCCGCGACGCGCTCGGCCAGATCTTCCAGGGCAACGCCCGGAAGCTGCTCGGGTTCGGCGACCTGGAGGCGAAGTGAGGCCCGGCCCGCCCCCCGCGCTGGCGCCCCCGGGCACGCCGCTCGTCATCGCCGAGGAGGTCTCCTTCGACTACGGAGGGCGCCCGGCGCTGCGCCGGGTCTCGTTCACCGCGCGTGCGGGCGAGCTGGTGGCGCTGCTGGGGCCGAACGGCGCCGGGAAGAGCACGCTGCTCCGGCTCGCCGCCGGCCTGCTCGCGCCGTCGGAGGGGAGCGTCCGCGTGGGCGGGCTCGACGCCCACGGCGCGCCCCGCCGGGCCTTCGCGCGGGTCTGCGCGCTCGTGCCCCAGGAGCCCCGGGCGCCCTGGCCCTTCACGGTCCGTGAGGCGGTCATGATGGGGCGGGCGCCGCACCAGGGGCTGCTCGCCGTGCCCGGCCCCTTCGACCACGGCGCGGTGGACGGCGCGCTGCGCGCCTGCGACCTGCTCTCGCTGGCCGACCGCCGGCTCGACGCGCTCTCCGGCGGCGAGCGGCGGCGGGTCTTCTTCGCCCGGGCGCTCGCCCAGGAGCCGCGCGTCCTCCTGCTCGACGAGCCCACCGCCTTCCTCGACCTGGCCCACCAGGTGGCCGCCATGGAGATGGCCCGGGTGGCGGCGAGGGCCGGGCTCTGCGTGGTGGCGGTGCTCCACGACCTCAACCTGGCCGGCGGGTCGGCCGACCGGATCGTGGCCCTCTCCGACGGGCGCGTGGTCGCGGACGGTCCGCCGCGCGAGGTGCTGACCGCCGAGCGGGTGGGCGAGGTGTGGGGCGTGCCGGTCTGGCGCGGGGAGAACGGCGCCACCGGGGCGCCGGTGGTGCTGCCGATCACATCCCCGGGACGTCGACCTTGATCATCAGGGCGAGCGTCCGGAACGTCTGCCCGCCGAAGCTCTGCCGGTAGGCGAAGTCGGCGCCGAATCCCTGCACGTTGAAGCCGGCGCCCGTCGACCACCACTGCCGGTTCGAGCCGGCGTCGTAGAGCCACCCGCCGCGCAGCGCCGCCACGTCGAAGAGGAGGACCTCGGCCCCGGCGGCCCACTTGTCGGCGTGGACGCCGTTGGCGCCGAACTCCCGGTACCAGTCGCCGGTGACGTGGAAGGTGTTCTCCGGACCGAGCGCGACCCCGCCGCCCATGGCGAGCGGCAGGATGTCGGGGTGGTAGGTGTTGATGAGGTTGTAGCCGGCGAAGCCCGCCGAGACGAACTTGCCGAACGAGACCAGCGCACCCACGGTGACCGTGGCGGCGCTCACCGAGGCGAAGCGAGGAGTAGAGGTTCAGGTAGGTGCCGGTGGCGCCCGAGGAACAGGTTGTCCCCGACCGGCGAAGCCCACCGCCATGTTGGTCATGCCGCCGAACGCGCCCCGGGTCTTGTAGCCGAGCGTGGTGACGTAGTTGTAGGAGAAGCCGGCCGCGAGCGGGCTGGAGATCGAGTCGACCACCGAGCCGCCGAACATCGTCCCGTCGGTGTCCGCCCCCACGCGGTACATGAGACCTGCCAGCTCGACGTCGAAGCGCTTCTTCGCCGCCAGCGCGCCGGGATTGTAGAAGATGGCGTCGTTCTCGCCGATGAGCCCGCGGTAGGCCGACATCGCCATGGACCGCGCGTAGATGTAGTTGGTGGGCGTGGGGGGAAGCGGCCCCTCCTGGGCCTGGGCGGGCAGGACGACGGCGAGGAGCGATCAGGGCGAGGAGTCTGCGCACCGGGGCACGATATCACCCGCCGATCACCCGGCAAGGACGCGGATCATCTCGCGCCCCGAGCTCGGTACTTTCCGGCGGGCGGATCGGCGGCTACATTCTCGGCCCATGTCGACGATCCGCAAGGCCGTCATCCCCGCCGCAGGACTCGGTACCCGCTTCCTGCCGGCCACCAAGGCCGTCCCCAAGGAGCTCCTCCCCATCGTCGATCGCCCGACGATCCAGTACATCGTCGAGGAGGCGGTGGCCGCCGGCGTGGAAGAGGTGATCCTGGTCTGCGCGCGCGGCAAGGACTCGATCGTCGACCACTTCGACATCGCCCCGGAGCTCGAGGCCCACCTGTCGCGCACCGGCAAGGAGGCGCTCCGCGAGCAGATGCGGGCCATCGCCAAGATGGCGAACGTGGTCACGGTCCGCCAGCAGGAGCCGCTCGGGCTGGGGCACGCGGTGCTCTGCGCGAAGGCGCTGGTCGGCGACGAGCCCTTCGTGGTCATGCTGGGCGACGACATCATCGACGCCGCCGTCCCGGCCGCGAAGCAGCTCGCCGCCTGCTACGAGCGGAACGGCCTCGGCACCATCGCCCTCATGGAGGTGCCGCCCGCCGAGACCCACATGTACGGCATCGCCGCCGGACCGGCCCTCGACGAGCGCACCATCCGCATCGAGAAGCTGGTGGAGAAGCCGAAGCAGGACGCCCCCTCCCGGCTGGCGGTGATTGGCCGCTACGTCCTGCCGCCCCGGATCTTCTCGCATCCTGGAGCAGGTGAAGCCCGGCGTGGGCGGCGAGATCCAGCTCACCGACGCGCTCGCCGTGCTGGCCCGCGAGGAGGGACTGCTCGGCTACCGGTTCGAGGGCGAGCGCCACGACGCCGGCGACCGCTTCGGCTTCCTGAAGGCCAACATCGCCTTCGCCCTCCAGCGCCCGGAGCTCCGCGAGCACCTGCTCGAGTACCTCCGGCAGCTCGTCCGGTAGGTCGCAGACCGGGCTGATAGACTCCGGCCCCCGTGCTCGTCGAGGTCGCCGTCGCTGCCGCCGTCCGCGGCACCTTCACCTACCGCGTCCCCAGCCGGCTCGCCGGCGAGGTGTCGCTGGGGAGCCGCGTCGCCGTGCCGTTCGGCAAGAGCCAGCGGGCCACCGGCTACGTGATCGGGCTGCCGCTCTCCCCGCCGCCGGGGGTCGAGCTGCGCGACGTGACCGGCGTGCTCGACGAGTTCCCTCCCTTCACCGAGCCCTTGCTCCGGCTCCTGCGCTGGGCCGAGGACTACTACCTGGCCCCGCCGGGCGAGCTGCTCCGCGCCGCGCTTCCCCCCGGCCTGAACGCCAGGCGCGGGGGCGCCGCGCCCACCCGGCGCGGGGTCGACTACGCCGCTCCGGCACCCGGCGCCGCCGAGGCCCTGCGCGGGGATCGCGCCCCGGGCCCACGCCCGGCGCGCCGTCCTCGAGTACCTGCTCGCCCGCGGGCGCATCCCGGTCGAGGAGCTCCGGGCCGCCTTCCCGCGCGGGCGCCCCATCCTCTCCGCGCTCGTGAAGGACGGCCTCGCCACCGTGGAGACCGTGGCCGGGGTGGCGGGCGGCGACGCGCTCCTCCCCGGCGCCGAGACGCCCCCCGCGCTGACCGCCGATCAGTCGGCGGCGCTGGCCCGGATCACCGCGGCGGCCGGGACCTTCCGCACCTTCCTGCTCCACGGCGTGACCGGCTCCGGGAAGACCGAGGTCTACCTGCACGCCATCGCGCGTGGCCCGCGCCGCCGGCCGCGGGGCGCTCGTGCTCGTGCCGGAGATTGCGCTCACCCCGCAGCTGGCCGGCCGCTTCCGCGCCCGCTTCGGCGCCGAGGTGGCGCTGCTCCACAGCGGGCTCTCCGACCGGGAGCGTCACTCGGAGTGGCTGCGGCTGCGCCGGGGCGAGGCCCGCATCTGCGTGGGGGTCCGCAGCGCCGTCTTCGCGCCGGTGCAGGACCTGGGCATCGTGGTGGTCGACGAGGAGCACGACCCGTCCTTCAAGCAGGACGACGGCCCCGGCTACCACGCGCGCGACCTGGCGGTGGTCCGGGCCCGCGAGGAGGGGGCGGTCTGCGTGCTCGGCTCGGCCACGCCCTCGCTCGAGACCCTCGAGAACGCCCGCACCGGGAAGTACGAGCGCATCGAGCTCCCGCGGCGCATCGACGACCGCCCGCTGCCCGAGGTGCGGATCGTCGACCTGTCCCGCATCCGCAAGGGGCTCCCCCTGCCCGGGCTCCTCTCGCCGGTCCTCCGCGATGCGCTCGCCGACACGGTGCGGGCCGGGCGGCAGGCCATCCTCTTCCTCAACCGCCGCGGCTTCCAGACGCTCGTCCTGTGCCGGGACTGCGGCCGCGAGGAGCGCTGCGAGAACTGCTCGGTCTCGCTCACCCTGCACGCCCGGCGCGGGGTGCTCCTCTGCCACTACTGCGGCGCCACCGAGCGCATGAGCCGCACCTGCCCGGCCTGCGGCGGGGAGCGGGCCGGCGTGGGGGTGGGCACCGAGCAGGTGGAGGCGGCGGTGAAGGAGATCGTGCCCGGCGCGCGGGTGGCGCGGATGGACCGCGACGCGCTGGCCGGCGCGGCCGACGTGGCCGAGCTGCTGGCCCGCTTCGCCCGCCGCGAGATCGACGTGCTGGTGGGCACGCAGATGGTGACGAAGGGGCACGACTTCCCGGGGGTCACGCTGGTGGGGGTGGTGCTCGCCGACACCGCGCTCGCGCTGCCCGACTTCCGGGCCGCCGAGCGGACCTTCCAGCTGCTCACCCAGGTGGCCGGCCGGGCCGGGCGCGGCGCCGATCCCGGGCAGGTCATCGTCCAGACCTTCCACCCCCACTCCCCGGCGGTCGCCTTCGCGGTGGGTCACGACTACGCCGGCTTCGCCGAGCTGGAGCTCGACCGGCGGCGGACCCTCGGCTACCCGCCCTTCGGCCGGATGCTGGCGGTGCGGGTCGAGGGGTCGGAGGACGGCGCCCGGCGCACCGCCGAGGCGCTCGGAGAGGCGGCCCGCCCGGCGCTCGGGGAGGGGGTCACCCTGCTCGGTCCGGCCCCGGCCGCCATCGAGCGGATCCGGGGGCGCAGCCGCTGGCACCTGCTCTTCCGCGCCTCCGACGCCGCGGCCCTCCGGCGCGTCCACCGGGCCCTCAAGCCGGCCGCCGCCCGGCCGCCCGGGGGGGCCAGCGTCCGTTTCGACGTCGACCCGCACGCCATGCTCTGAGCCGAGTCCGGAGGTGCACGACGAGCCCGCGCCGATTATCATGCCTGGCGAACCTGGAGCTCGAACGATGGTCCGCGACATCCTCATCTGGCCCGAACCCCTGCTGAAGCAGCCCTCCCTGCCCGTCGACAAGGTCGACGACGGCATCCGCCGCCTGCTCGACGACATGTCCGAGACCATGTACGCGGCCGACGGCGTCGGCCTGGCCGCCCCGCAGATTGGCGTGCTCAAGCGCTGCCTGGTCATCGACACCTCCCCCCGGCAGGACGGGCAGAAGCTCATCCACCTCGTGAACCCGGTCATCGTCCGGGCCGAGGGCGAGACCACCTACACCGAGGGCTGCCTCTCCATCCCCGGCGAGGCCGAGGACGTCGACCGCTTCGCGAAGGTCTGGGTGCGCGCGCTCGACTACCGCGGGAAGCCCTTCGAGATGGAGGCCGAGGAGTTGCTCGTCCATCGCCGTGCAGCACGAGCACGACCACCTCGAGGGCACGGTCTTCGTCGACCACCTCTCCAGCCTCAAGCGCGAGCTGATCCGCCGGCGCATGAAGAAGCTCAAGGCCGACCGCGCCTCGGAGACGCCCGAAGAGGTGAGGAAGGCCGCGCAGCACCGCTCGGCGCTCTAGCGCGCCGGGCCGCCCCGCCCTGCGGGGCCACCCCCACCTTCCGGCACAGTCCCGCCACCGCGCAGCCAGCGCAGGCGGGCTTGCGGGCGTGGCAGGTCCTCCGCCCGTGCCACACGAGCAGCTGGTGCGCGAGCCCCCAGCGCTCGGGCGGGAGCAGGGCCGACAGCTCCTCCTCCACCCGATCCGGGTTCTCCTGGCGCGTGAACCCCAGGCGGCGCGAGACCCGGCCGACGTGCGTGTCCACCGGGAAGGCGTGCCCGGCGCCCAGGTGGACGAGCACCACGCCCGCCGTCTTCCGCCCCACCCCGGGCAGCGCCTCGAGCGCCTCCCGGGTCCGGGGGACCTTCCCGCCGTGCGCCTCCTGGATGACCCGGGCGGCGGCCACGATGGCCTTCGCCTTGTTGCGGAAGAGGCCCAGGCGACGGACGTGCGGCCAGAGGTCCTCGGGCCGGGCGGCGGCGAGCGCGGCGGCGTCCGGGTAGGCCGCGAAGAGCCCGGGGGTGGCCTCGTTCACGCGGGCGTCGGTGCACTGGGCCGAGAGGATCACCGCCACGAGCAGCTGCAGGTCGGAGCGGAAGTCGAGCTCGATGCGAGCCCCGGGCATGGCCGCCTCGAGCGCGTCGAAGACCTTCCCGGCACGTTCGCGCTCCCTCACGCGGCGATGGTAGCATCCGCGCCCCCGGAGGATTCATGAAGCACATCGACCTGCGCTCGGACACCGTCACCCTTCCCTCCCCCGCCATGCGCGAGGCCATGGCCCGCGCCGAGCTCGGCGACGACGTCTACGGCGAGGACCCCACCGTGAACCGCCTCCAGGAGGTGGTGGCCGACCTGCTGGGCAAGGAGGCCGCCCTCTTCGTGGCGAGCGGCACCATGGCCAACCAGATCGCGCTCGGGGTCCTCACCCGCCCCGGCGACGAGGTGATTCTGCGACCAGGGCGCGCACCCGGTGAACTTCGAGGGCGGCGCCATGCCGGCCCTGTGGGGCATCCAGCCCCGGACGCTCCGCGGCGAGCGGGGGCTGCTCGACCCGGACGGACGTCGAGGCCGCCATCCGCCCGGAGTCGGAGCACTTCCCCCGCAGCCGGGTGCTGGAGATCGAGAACACGCACAACCGCGGCGGGGGGTCGGTCTACCCGCTTGCCCGGGTCCAGGCGCTGGCCGAGGTGGCGCGGCGGCGCGGCCTCGACCTCTACCTCGACGGCGCCCGGCTGATGAACGCGGTGGTGGCCTCGGGGGTGCCGGCCCGCGACTTCGCCCAGGGGGCGACGCTCGTGTCCATCTGCCTCTCGAAGGGGCTGGGCGCGCCGGTGGGGTCCTTGCTGGCCGGCGACCGGGACCGGATCCGGGAGGCGAAGCGGCTCCGCAAGCGGCTGGGGGGCGCCATGCGGCAGGCCGGCGTCCTGGCCGCGGCCGGCCTCCACGCCCTCGAGCACAACGTGGCCCGGCTCGCCGAGGACCACGAGAACGCCCGCGCGCTCGCCGCGGCGCTCGGCGCCCTGCCTGGCGTCCAGGTCTCCCACCCGGTCGAGACCAACATGGTCTTCGCGTCGTTCGGGGGGCGTGGCGCGGCCGGCCTGGTGGCGCGCTTCCGGGCCTCCGGCGTGCTCGCGAACCCGGAGGGATCGACGCCGGACCTGGTCCGGTTCGTCACCCACCTCGACGTCTCCCGGGCGGACATGGCGGAGGCGGCCCGGAGGATGGCCGGGGCCCTCGGCGTCGCCTGATCGGCCGGCGCGGCCCGGCGGCAGCACAAGTATCTGTAATCAGGACGTATTCACGCGACAGTCTCGCCCCCGCCGGGATCGTGGCGGCCCCCGGATGGGGCGCTTACATCCCCGGGTGACGGACGTTGCCTCGACAACCCCCGGCTCGCGTGCCAGCCTCCGGGGAGCAGAGGGCCTTCGGGAGGACCCCGCCAGCGATGCAGATCAACCTGCGCAAGGCCATGTTCGTGCTGCCGAACCTGTTCACGGTCAGCTCGATCTTCCTCGGCTTCTACTCGATGACGCTGGCCTCCGGGGACGCCTCCCCGGAGCAGCTCTACCGGGCGGCCCTGGCCATCTTCTTCGCCATCTTCTTCGACATGTTCGACGGCCGGGTGGCGCGCATGACGCGGACCCAGTCCGACTTCGGCGTCCAGCTCGACAGCCTGGCCGACGTGATCTCCTTCGGCGCCGCGCCCGCCCTGCTCGTCTACAAGTGGGCGCTCGCGCCGATGGGGTTCCTGGGGCTCTTCCTCTCCTTCTCCTTCGCCGCCTGCGGCGCGCTGCGGCTGGCCCGCTTCAACGTGCTGGCGGCCCGCGGGGACAAGGCCTCGCACCGGTTCTTCACCGGGCTGCCCATCCCGCTCGCGGCCGGCGCGCTCGTCTCGGTGGTGATCGCCCACTACCGGCAGTTCGGCGCGCCCACCGAGCCCTCCACCCACGTCCCCATCGCCATCGGGGTGGCGCTGCTCTCCTTCCTCATGGTCTCCACGGTCCGCTACCGGACCTTCAAGGACACCCACCTCAACGCGCGCAGCCTCGCCACCTTCGTCTTCGTCCTCGCGGCCGGCGTGATCATCGGAATCGCCACGCGGGCCTCCTTCGTCCTCCTGGTGTTCGCGGGGGCCTACATCCTCCTCGGGCTGGTCGAGTCGATCTTCTTCCGCAAGCGGCTCGAGACCGCGATGCTGCCCGCGTCGGTGCGCCGCGAGATTGAGTCGGACGAGGCGCTCGAGGCGGACGACGACGACGTCGAGGCGAAGGACGAGGGAGACGAGTACATCTAGCCGGGCTCCCGCCCCGCCATGGCCTCGCTCGTCCTCAAGAAGGGTCGGCCCGACGGCCGCCCGACACCCTGGGTGATCCTGGCGGCCTGGGGCCCCTGCGGCTTCTCGCCGGTGGTGCCGGGCACGGTCGGCACGCTGGGCGCCATCCCGCTCTTCTGGCTGCTCCGGCAGGCGCCCCTGCCGGCCTACCTCGCCGCCACCGCCGCGCTCTTCGTCCTCGCCGTCCTCGCCGCGACCCGCGCGCCGGCGCCTACTGGAAGGTCGTGGACGCATCCCCCATCGTCATCGACGAGGTGGTGGGGTACCTCGTCGCCATGGCCTTCTTCCCCTGGTCCTGGGGGACGGCCATCGCCGGCTTCCTGCTCTTCCGGCTCTTCGACATCGCGAAGCCCTGGCCGGCGTCCGCCCTCGACCGGGTGAAGAGCGGCTTCGGGGTGGTGATGGACGACGTGGCGGCCGGCATCTACGCGGGGCTGGCGCTCGCCTTCGTCCAGCTCGCCCTGACGCTGCTCCTCGGCTGCACCGGCGGCCTCCACTGGTGGTGCATGGAGCTGACCCCGTGAACGACGCGAGCCCCCCCCCCGCCCCTGCACGTCGAGCTGCTCGCCACCGGCGACGAGCTCCTCACCGGCCAGATCGTGGACACCAACTCGGCCTGGCTGATGGACCGGCTCTGGGACCTGGGGGTGATGCCGCGCCGCAAGACGCTCGTCGCCGACGACCGCGACGACCTGCTCGCCGCCATCCGGGAGACCACCGGCCGCTCCGACCTGGTGGTCATGAGCGGCGGCCTCGGGCCCACCGAGGACGACCTGACCGCCGAGGTGGTGGCGGCGGCCATGGGCGTGCCGCTCGAGGTCCACGCGCCGTCGCTCGAGGCCATCCGGGAGCGCTTCCGGAAGCTGGGGCGGGAGATGACGCCCAACAACGCCAAGCAGGCCCGCTTCCCCCGCGGCGCCACGGTCGTCCCGAACCGGTTCGGCACGGCGCCGGGGTTCCTGGTCCGGCTCGGGCGGGGCGAGCTGGTGGCGCTCCCGGGCGTGCCGGTCGAGTACCGCGGCCTCTCGGAGGAGTTCGTCCTGCCCCGGGTCTCGTCGCGCGTCGGGTCGGCGCCCGCCTTCCGGCTGGTGAAGCTCTTCGCGGTCCCGGAGTCGCACGCCGACCAGGCCATGCGCCCCGTCATGGACGACCCGGAGAACCGGGACGTGCGCTTCGGCTACCGGGCCCACTGGCCGGAGATCCACGTGAAGTGGGCCGTGCCGGGGCCGGACGCGGAGGCGCGCGCCGACCGGATCCTGGCGCGGGTCCGCGCCCTCTTCGGCGCGTCGGTCTTCGCCGAGGGGAAGGACGAGCTGGCCCGGCTGGTGGTGGAGGCGCTGGCCCGCCGCGGGGAGCGGGTGGCGCTGGCCGAGAGCTGCACCGGCGGGATGGTCGCCGAGATGCTCACCGCGATCTCCGGGTCGTCGAACGTCTTCGACCTGGGGGTGGTGGCCTACGCGAACGACGTGAAGACCGGCGTGGTGGGCGTGGCGCCGGAGGTGCTCTCGGCCCACGGCGCGGTGTCGGAGGCGGCGGCTCGCGCGATGGCCGAGGGGGTCCGCCACCTCGGCCGGGCCACCTGGGGCATCGGCATCACCGGCATCGCCGGCCCCACCGGCGGGACCGAGGAGAAGCCCGTGGGGACCGTCTGGCTGGCGCTCGCCGGGCCGGCCGGCACCCAGGCCGTGCACCGGGTCTTCCGCGGCGACCGCGACCGGGTGCGGCGCACGGCGTCCTACGAGGCGCTCGACATGCTGCGCCGGGCGATGGGCGTCGGCGCCCTGGGCGCGCCGGGTTCCGCCTAGCTCCTGCCTAGCTCCCGCCCGCCTAGCTCCCGCCCGCTTCGCGCCGGCAGAAGAGGCCGGTGAACCGCTCCCAGCTGACGAAGCCGCCCCGCGTGGCCATGAGGTGCTCGTGGAGCGCGGCGCCCGCCGCCGCCATCTCCTCCTCCGGGCGGGGCGACCAGCGGCCGGAGAGGCCGGCGCTCGTGAGGACGCGCGACACGGTGGCCCGCAGGCTCCCGGCCCGCGCGGCGAGGTCGGGCCCGTGGTCGATGACGAAGCCGACCAGCTTGCCGATCTGCTCCCGGACCACCACCCGCCCCAGCGCTCCCCCGTCGACGAGGATTCTCGTTCACGCGATCGGGGTCGGCGTCGCGGACGGCGAGCCAGGTGAGCTGGGCCTCGGGCGCGAGCCCGGCCTTCTCGAGGAGGGTCCGGCAGCGGACCTCGTCCTCGGGCGAGGGGCAACGGATCCGGACGACCGGCTCGCGGACGGGCTCTGTGGGGTTCACGGCGGTCCACCTATCGCATCGCGGGGCCGTCCGCCATCCCGCGAGCGGCTCGCCTCGCTTCGCTAGCGGGTGATGGGGGTCCGGCTGCAGCTGCCCGCCCCGTAGTGGAGCCGGGCGCCCAGCTCGACCACCTCGAAGTCGCTCCAGGAGAGCCCCTTGAGGCTGGCGGAATCGACGCCGACCTCGCTCCACCCGTGGGGGGTCAGCGCGTCGGTGGCGGCCGTGAAGGTCACGTTGCCGCCGTCGGCCAGGAACATGCCGTACTCCTTCAGGGCCTGGGCGATGACCCTCGCTCCGGCGCCCAGGCCGGACAGGTCCTTCGAGGCCTTGAGCCGCAGCCGGGCCGAGTAGGGAGGCGCGGCGCTTCCGCCCGTGGTCGCCCGGGTCGAGTGCGTTCCTGGACGCACGTAGACGTCGGCCCGGATGAGCGAGTTGGGGAGGACGAAGCGGATGGCGTGGTCGATGCGCCCGGCCGCCACCTCGTCGGCGGTGAAGACGAGCGGCAGGATGGGAAGCCCGGCGGCGTCGGCGCTGGTGCAGAAGTCGCCGCGGCCGGTGGCCGGCGGCACCGCGGAGAGATCCCAGATCGCCTGGCAGCCGCTCGTGAACGTTCCGGTCGAGGTCCCCCCGGCGAGATTGGCGCGCCAGAGCTCGTGCAGGCGACAGGTGGAGCGGTCGACCACCGTCAGGTGGCAGTCGCCGTCGGAGGCGCAGGCGTAGCTGCTCTCCCCTTCCAGCCGGCCGGCCGCCGGCACCGGCACGGGCGCTGGATCGCAGTCCGGGCTGAAGAAGTCGCCCGTCGGCGTGAACGCGCGATGCGGGGTGTTCACGTCGGCGAAGAGCAGGTTGAAGTCGAAGGTGATCTGGAACCGGGCGCTTGCCGTGTGGTTGGCCGCGAGGTAGGCGACGATGGCGTCCGACTCGGGGTCGAGCGCCATGCCGGCGACGGCCTGGTTCCAGGGGGCGCCGGGCGGGAAGAGCTGGGTCGGGAGGCCGTTGCAGGCGCCCGTCGTCCCGCCGCCCGTCACGGTCACCGTCGCCTGGGAGGTGGCGCTGCCGGCGGCGTTGGTCGCGGTGAGCGTGTAGGTCGTGGTCGCGGACGGTCGTAACCGACGTGCCGTGCCCCGGTCACCGCGCCGACTCCCGGATCGATGGCGAGCGAGGTCGCGCCGGTCACGCTCCAGGAGAGCTGGCTCGACGCACCGGCTTCGATGGATGCGGGCTGGGCGGCGAACGAGGCGACGACCGGGAGGGCGCTGGCCGCCCCGCCGGCCCCCTGGCTGCCGCCGCAGGAGGACGCCGCCATCGCCACGGCGGCCAGGCAGAGCGCCATCGATCCGTGAAGCGATCCGAACCTGGATGCCCGTGCCAAGCGCTCCCCCCTCCGACGACGCGACGCTGCCCGGATCAGGTGACACCCGGGAAGGCGGTTTCGCAAGGCCACCCATGTCGGGAAGGTGCGCACTCCCGTCGCCGGAGCTGGTCTTTCCCGCTATGTCTCCTGCGTGATCCCCGGGCTCTCCATCGACGACGAGGGGCGGTTCCTCGTGCACGGCGAGGCGGTGACCCACGAGCGGACGCTGGAGGTCCTCTGGCGGGGCCTCGAGCCGTCGGGCGAAGGATGGGTCGTCCGCGTGGGGCGGGAGACCGCCCCCGTGACGGTGGACGGGACCCCGTTCGTGGTCACCGGGATCGCCGAACGCCCCGGGAACCTCGACCTCCTGCTCGCCGGCGGCGGCCGGGAGCCGCTCGTGCCGGGCACGCTCCGGGTGGGCGCGGACGGGCGCCTGCGGACGACCTTGGCCTCCGGCCACCCGGCCCGGTTCTCCCGCGCCGCCCAGATCGCGCTGGGGATGCTGCTCAGCGAGGACCCGTCCGCGCCGGGCGGCTTTCGCCTCCCGCTCGCCGGGAAGAGCTGGCCACTCGGCGCGGAGTGAGGTCCCCGCCGGGCCTCAGGAGGCCGCGGCGATGGCCGCCGGTGGCGCGTGGGCGCCGCCGATGCGGGCCACGAGCGAGTCGAGCGCCGCCGGGTGCTCCCGGAGCCACTCGCCGGCCCGCTCCCTCCCCTGCCCGATCCGCTCCCCGTCGAGCGAGAAGTAGGCCCCCGACTTCTCGACGATGCCGCGCTCCACGCCCAGGTCGAGGGCCTCGGCGAGCCGGTCCACCCCCACGCCGTAGCGGACGTCGAACTCGGCCTCGCGAAACGGCGGGGCGACCTTGTTCTTCACCACCTTCACCCGGGTGCGGCTCCCCACCACCTGCTCCCCGTCCTTCACCTGGCCGATGCGCCGGATGTCGAGCCGGATGGAGGCGTAGAACTTGAGGGCCTGGCCGCCGGTGGTGGTCTCGGGGTTGCCGAAGACCACGCCGATCTTCATCCGGATCTGGTTGATGAAGACCACCGTGGAGAGGTTGCGGGAGACCACCGAGGTGAGCTTTCGCATGGCCTGGCTCATGAGGCGCGCCTGCACGCCCATGTGCGCGTCTCCCATCTCCCCCTCGATCTCCGCCCTGGGGACGAGCGCCGCCACGCTGTCGACGACCAGGATGTCGCAGGCCCCGCTGCGCACCAGCTGCTCGGCGATCTCGAGCGCCTGCTCGCCGGTGTCGGGCTGCGACACGAGCAGCTCGCCGACGTTCACCCCCAGCTTCCGGGCGTAGTTCACGTCGAGTGCGTGCTCGGCGTCGATGAAGGCGGCCACCCCGCCGGCCTTCTGGGCCTCGGCGATGGCGTGGAGCGCCAGCGTGGTCTTCCCCGACGACTCGGGACCGAAGATCTCGATCACCCGGCCGCGCGGGTAGCCTCCCACGCCGAGGGCGACGTCGAGGCCGATGGACCCCGACGGGATGACCGGCACGGGCGGCGCCTCTCCCTCCTCTCCCAGCCGCATGATGCTGCCCTTGCCGAACTGCTTCTCGATGGCGCCCACCGCCTGGGCGAGCGCCTTCATCTTCTCCACGAGCTTGCTCACGTTGCCTCCGTTGAAGCCGGCCGATCGAGGGCGCGGTACTGCACGGCTTCCAGCAGGTGGCGCGCGTCCACGCGCGCCGCGCCCTCGAGGTCGGCGATGGTTCGCGCCACCCTGAGAATTCGATCGTGTGCCCGGGCCGACAGGCCGAGCCGCTGTGCGGCCCGCGAGAGGACCTCCCGGGCGGCGGCGTCGAGCGCGCAGTGGCGCCGGAGCGCCCCGCCGCGCAGCCGCGCGTTCTGCGCCCCCCGGGCCCGCTGCCGCTCCCGGGCGGCCCGGACCCGCAAGGACACCTCGGCCGTGCCCTCTCCCGCGCCCGCTCCCTGCAGCCGGTCGCAGGGCACGGCGGGCACGTCGACGTGGAGGTCGATGCGGTCGAGGAGCGGGCCGGAGACCCGCCGCCGGTAGCGGAGGAGCTGCTCGTCGCCGCACAGGCAGGCCCGGCGGGCGTCGCCCAGGAAGCCGCAGGGGCACGGGTTCATGGCCGCCACCAGCTGGAACTCGGCCGGGTAGCGGACGGTGTGCCCGGCGCGGGAGAGGATGACGTCGCCGTCCTCCAGCGGCTGGCGGAGCGACTCGAGGACGTGGCGCCGGAACTCGGGCAGCTCGTCGAGGAAGAGGACCCCGCGGTGGGCGAGCGACACCTCGCCCGGGCGCGGGCTGGCCGAGCCGCCCACCAGCCCCGCGTCGGAGATGGAGTGGTGGGGCGCCCGGAACGGCCGCTCCCCGAGCAGCCCCCGGTCGCGCAGGAGCCCCGCCACGCTGTGGACCGAGGTGGCCTCGAGCGCCTCGTCGAGGTCGAGCGGAGGGAGCAGCCCGCCCAGCCTGCGGGCCAGCATGGTCTTGCCGCTTCCCGGCGGGCCGAAGAGGAGCAGGTTGTGGTCGCCGGCCGCCGCGATCTCGAGGGCGCGCTTGGCTCCCTCCTGCCCGGCCACGTCGCGCAGGTCGAGCGCGCCCCCGGTGAGGGCGAGCGGGCGGTCCCCGGGGGGAAGCGGGTCGAGCGGCTCCTGCCCGTGGGCCCAGGCCGCGAGCTGCCCCAGGTGGCGGACCGGCTGGACGCAGAGCCCCTCGACCGCGGCGGCCTCCAGCGCGTTGGGGACCGGCACCAGGAAGGCGCGAGCCCCCGAGCGGCGCGCCGCGATGGCCATGGGGAGCACGCCGCGGGTGGCCTTCACCTCCCCCGAGAGCGAGAGCTCGCCGGCCAGGTGCAGCCCGGCGAGCGACGCCGCCGGCACGAGGCCGCAGGCGCCGAGGAGGGCGGCCGCGATGGGCAGGTCGAAGGCGGTCCCCTCCTTGCGGAGGTCGGCCGGCGCCAGGTTCACCGTCACCCGCTTGGACGGGAGCTTGAACCCGAGGTTGCGCACCGCCGCCGCCACCCGGACCACCGACTCCTGGACGGCGCCGCCGGCCAGCCCCACCAGCACGAAGCGGGGCATGCCCCCCGCCACGTCGACCTCGACGTCGACGGGAATGGCCGAGACGCCGAGGACGGAGGAGGAGCGGACGCGGACGAGCATCGGCCGCGAACACGAGCAGGGCTCGTGCCGCGGCCGGGGGTGCTTCCGGACTGGAGGGCGGCTCGAGGCGGGGACGACGCGCGGACCGGCGCGGCTCGCCCCCGGTCCTCGCTACTTCATCTTGGCGAGCCGCTCCTTGGCGTCGGTCTGGTACGACTTGGCCACCACGTCGGTGACCCCCTTCAGCGCGACCAGCTGCTGCAGGGCCTTCTTGGCCTCGGCCGGCTTCTTCGCGTCGGCCTGCATCTTGGCGGCCGAGTAGAGGATGCGGGCCGTGGCGTTCGGATCCTCGCCGGCGCAGGTGGGGTCGGCGGCGAAGCGCAGGTAGCTGTCGGCCGCGTCGGCCGGCTTCTTCAGCTCCTGCTGGGCCACGCCCAGGTTCTGGAGGGCGGTGCAGCGCTGCGGCCCGTCGGGCCAGCGGGTCAGGTACTGCTGGTTGTACTTGGCCGAGGCCGGGTACTCGCGCGACGCGGCCAGCGTGCCGCCCAGGATCACGGTGGTCTGCTGCGTCACCTTGGCGTCGGGGTAGCTCGCCAGCAGGGCCTCGCGGACGGCCACGGCCTTCTTCGGCTCCTTGGCCTTGTCGTAGGCGATGCCGGCGTTGAAGAGGGCGTTGGGGGCGTCGGGGCTGGCCTTGTTCTCGTTCGCGTACTTCTCGAAGAGCGCGCCGGCCTGGGCGAACTCGGGGGGCGCCGTCTTGCCGTCCCGGGGGGCGGCGTCGCCCTTCTGCATGAGGGCCGCGGCGGTGGCGTAGTCGCTCGCCCGGGAGGCGTCGCGGAGCTCCGTGGCGAGCCGGGTCAGCGTGGCCGAGGACTTCTTCGCCTCCTCGCTGGCGCCCGGAGCGGCGGCCTGCTCGGCGGCCTGCTTCGCGGCGGCGGCGACGCCCGGCTCGACCTTGGCGAGGGCCGCCTCGAGCCCCTGGGTGTTCTTCAGGATCTTGAAGCTGTCGAGGTAGTAGGGGACCGCGGTCTCGAGGATGTCGGCGCGGGAGGGGTACTTCTCGATGAGCTTGCCGAAGCGGCGCTGGGCGTCCTCGATGTTGTCGTAGCCGAACTCGACCTGGGCGGCGATGAGCTCGAGCATGCCCGCGTCGGCGCCGCCGGCCGCCTTCTTCCCGTCGGAGTCGAGCTTGTTGGCCGGGTCGGCGTCGGCGTTGGCGGCGTAGATGTCGGCGTTCTCGACGAACATCTTCCACGGCAGGTCGGGCGAGCGGGGCGTGGGCGCCACGCCGCCGCGGGCGGTGGAAGGCTGGAGCTTGAGCTGCGGGATCTTGCCGGCCTTCATCTCCTGCACGGCGAGCATCTGCCAGGCGCCGGAGGCGTAGCGCGCGCCCACGGCCTTGGTGAGCGCGGTGGCCTTGGGGTCCTGGACCATGCGGCTGGCGGCCTCGGCGGCGGCCTGCCACTCCTTCGAGTTCAGGAAGCGGACGGCCGCCATGCGCAGGAAGACGATGTGCAGCCGGTGGTTCGTGTACTTGTTCACGAACCGCACCAGGTTCTCGGCGGCGACCTTGTCCTCGGCGGCGGCCGCGTCGGGGTTGCCCGACTGGCGGTCGCGCCCGGCCCGGTCGATGTGGATGTAGGCGTCCTTGAGCAGCGCGAGCTCGGTCGCGTCGGGCCGGCTCGGGTTGTCGAGAGCCTCCGGCGGCGAGAGCGGCTCCCGGTAGTCGGCCTGGGCGAGGGTGAGGCTCAGATCCTGCGCCAGGGACGCTGCGGGCGCGAGCGCCGTGAGGGCCGCGAGTGCGAGGACGCGAAGGTTCATGGGGTCAGTCTCTCCTGTCGACGGCGCTCGGGCGCCTTTGGGCGGGCGGTGCGGTCCTACCTCTAGACGCGCCGCAGGGCAAGCACTTCAGGCCCCTCCTGGGTCCCTGGAGGGGGTGGGGCTGCGGTCCCCGCTCAGGCTCCGCGCTTCAGCTCGGTGAGGACCAGCTTCGCCACCGACTTGAGGGTGTCGAAGACCCCCACGCCGGTCGGGGCCACCGCCTGGAACTCGGGCACGGCGCGCGGGTTGAGCAGCCGGTGCAGCTCGTCGACGGTGGCGACGTTGGGCAGGTCGCGCTTGTTGTACTGCACGACGTAGGGGAGGCGGTTCAGGTCGTAGCCCTGCTCGGCCAGGTTCACCCGGAGGTTCTCGACCGACTCGAGGTTGGCCTCCATGCGCTCGATCTGGCTGTCGGCGACGAAGACCACGCCGTCGACCCCCTTGAGGATGAGCTTGCGCGAGGCGTCGTAGAAGACCTGGCCGGGCACCGTGTAGAGGTGGAAGCGGGTCTTGAATCCGCGGATCTCGCCGAGGGAGAGCGGGAGGAAGTCGAAGAAGAGCGTGCGCTCGGTCTCGGTGGCCAGGCTGATCATCTTGCCCTTGGCCTCGGGCGAGGTGCGCGCGTAGACGTACTGGAGGTTGGTGGTCTTCCCGCAGAGCCCGGGACCGTAATAGACGATCTTGCAGTTGATCTCCCGCGAGCTGTAGTTGATGAAGCTCATGGGCTAGGCGCTGAACAGGTTGTCGATGTCGTCGTCGGTGATCTCGGCGAACGGGCTCTGCGCGCCGGGTGCGGACTGCCGCCGCGAGAGCTGCTCGAAGACCCGGGCCAGCTCCTCGCTGGCCTTCTTCACGCGCAGGCGAACGAGCCCGAGCGAGCTGCGGGCGTCGAAGACGACGACCAGGACGACCCGGCCGCCCACGATGGACATGTGCAGGGACTCGTGCTCGCCCTCGTGGAACTGGCTGGGGAACTCCTTCTCGCCGATGAGCTTGGCGAGACCGCCCATGGCGGCCACGTTGCCGGCGGTGAGCGAGGCGAGCGAGGTGGTGTCGAGGTGCTGGGACTGCCCGGCCGAGGCGATGAGCTGCCCGTTCTTGTCGACGAGGAACACCACCTTCGCGCTGGCGTCGCGCGTCAGGCGGTCGCAGATCCCGGAGATCTTCCGGAACTCCTCCTCGTAAAGTACCAGGCCCGGGTTCATGCCCTCTCCGACGCGTCGAGTGACGGTCTCTCCGGCGATACCAGGGAATCCCGGGCCGATCAATCCTGCGCCGCGATATCGCCGCTCAGAGCTCGCGCCTTCCGGAGATGGCGCGCGCCAGGGTGACCTGGTCGGCGTACTCGAGATCGCCGCCCATGGGCACACCCTGTGCGATGCGACTCACCTTCACCCCCGTGGGCTTCAGGAGGCGCGCCAGGTAGAGGGCGGTGGCCTCCCCCTCGACGTCGGGGTTGGTGGCGATGAGGACCTCCTCGGCCGGCTCGGTCGAGAGGCGCGCCAGCAGCTCGCGGATCTTGAGGTCGGACGGCCCCACGCCGTCGAGCGGCGAGAGCGCGCCGTGGAGCACGTGGTAGCGGCCGCGGAACTCGTGGGTGCGCTCGATGGCCACGAGGTCGGGCACGCCCTCCACCACGCAGAGGAGGCGGGCGTCGCGCCGCGACGTCGGAGCAGATGCCGCAGGGGTCGTGCTCGGTGAGGGTCTGGCACACCGAGCAGCAGCGCACGTCGCGGACCACGGCCACGAGCGCCGACGCCAGCGCCTCGGCGTAGGCCGGGCCGGCGTCGAGCACGTGGAAGGCCAGCCGCTGGGCGGTCTTCTCGCCGATGCCCGGCAGCCGGGCCAGCTCCTTCACCAGCCGTGCGATGGGATCGGCGACGGACATGCGCGGATCAGGTCCCCAGGCCGGGGATGCGCAGCCCGCCGGTGGCCTTCTCCATGGTCTCGTCGGAGAGGACGCGGGCCTTCTCCATGGCGGCGTTGACGGCGGCCGCCACCAGGTCCTCGAGCATGCCCTTGTCGGCGGGGTCCATGGCCTTCGGGTCGATGGTGATGCGACGGACCTCGAAGCGCCCGTTCATCTTCACCTGGACGAGGCCGCCGCCGGACTCGGCGTCGACCTCGAGCTCGGAGAGCTTCTCCTTCGCCTGCTCGACGGCCTTCTCGATCTTCTTCGCCTGCCGCATGAGGAACTGGATGTCCATGGATGCTCCCGGGCCCTTGGCCCTACAGCTCGTCGGTTCCGTCGATCTCGGCGCCCAGCAGCTTCGCCGCTTCCTGGATGTTGGGGTGGCTCCGGGCCTCTTCGCGCAGCCTCGCCGAGCGGGCCTCCCGCTCGGCCCGCTCCACCGACGCGATGGGGGCGACCGGGGCGCTGGCCTCGGCGGCCGGAGACGCGGGCGCGGCCGGCCCCACCTCGATGGCGAGCTTCGCGGGGCGCCCGAGCAGGGCCGGAGAAGGCCTTCTCGACCGCCGCCCGCTTGCGCTCCACCATCTCCGGATACTTGGTCCCGGCCGCGAAGCGGATGCGGACCTCGGGCGGCCCGAAGGAGACGAGCGAGGCCTGCTTGAGCGCCGCCCCGAGCGTCGGGCTCCCGGCCTCGACCGCGGCGACCGCGGCGCGCCAGCGATCGGCGAGCGGCTGGGAGTCGTCGCTCGCCGCCGACGGCGCGGGGGCGGCGGGAGGCGGGGGAGCGGCCGGGGAGGTGCGGCGGCGGCCCTTGGCGCGGCGGGCGGCGAGGGCGCCGGGCGACGCGACGGCAGGGACCGGAGCGGCGGGACGGGGAGCCGCGGCCGGGCGGGCGGCAGGCGGGGACGGGGCGGGCGACGGGGGCGACGCGCGCGGCGCCGGCGCCGGCAGGGGGCGCCCGCCGGCGAGCGCCTCGGCCCGGGCGAGCAGCGCGGACACGTCGGCCCCGGGGGCGAGCACCGCGCCCTTCAGGAGCGCGATCTCCAGCGCGTAGCGGGGCTGGTCGGCGAGCTTCACCTCGGTCACCGCCCGCTGGACCAGGTCGAAGAGGCGCGCGAGCTGGGCCGGATCGGCCGCGCCCGCCAGCGCCTCGACGTCGCGCCGCTCGGCCTCGGGCAGGTCGAGGGGGACGCCCGGCGCGAGCCGGGTCACCGTGACGTCGCGCAGGAAGCGCACCAGCTCCTCGGCGACGCGGCGCATCTCCAGCCCCCGCTCGTGGAGCGCGGCCACCTCGGCGAGCAGGGAGGCGCCGTCCCGCTGGACCATGGCGGAGGCGATGCGCGCCACCGCGGCCGCGTCGACCACGCCGAGCGCCTCGGCCACGGCCTCCTCGCCCGGCTCGTCGCCGCAGGCGGCGCGCACCCGGTCGAGGAGCGAGAGGGCGTCGCGCATGCCGCCCTCGGCGGCGCGGGCCACCAGCGCGAGCGAGGCGTCGGAGAGCTTCATCCCCTCCGCCGTGGCCACCTTGCGGAGCTGGTCGACGATCTGGCGCAGGTCGAGGCGCCGGAAGTCGAAGCGCTGGCAGCGGGAGACGATGGTCTCCGGCACCTTGTGGACGTCGGTGGTGGCGAGCACGAAGAGCACGTGGTCGGGCGGCTCCTCGAGCGTCTTCAGCAGGGCGTTGAACGCCCCGGTGGAGAGCATGTGGACCTCGTCCACCACGAAGACCTTGTACGGGTCGCGGGCGGGCCGGTACTTCACCCCCTCGACGATGTCGCGGACGTTGTCGACGCCGTTGTTGGAGGCCGCGTCGATCTCGATGACGTCGACGGAGCGCCCCTCGGTGATCTCGACGCAGGCCACGCAGGTGCCGCAGGGCGTGGCGGTCGGCCCCTTCTCGCAGTTCACGGCCTTGGCGACGAGCCGGGCCGCGGTGGTCTTCCCCACGCCGCGGGGACCGGTGAAGAGGAAGGCGTGGGCGAGCCGCCCGCGCGCGAGCGCGTTCGACAGCGTGCGGACCACGTGCTCCTGGCCCGACATCTCGCCGAAGGTCTGCGGCCGGTACTTCCGGGCGAGGACGAGGTAGCCCATGGTTCACCTCGAAAAAAAACGGAGCCGGTCCACAATCCCCGGGCGCACGGAGGACAGCCTACCGTTGCTCCCTTCCGGGCCTGGCGGGGTTCGACTGCACCCACGTCGCCCGAGGATTCTGGACCGGCTCCTGTCGACTGGCGGAGAGGGTGGGATTTGAACCCACGGTCCACCTTTTGGGCGGACAAACGATTTCCAGTCGTTCACCTTCGGCCGCTCGGTCACCTCTCCAATCGATAACAGCGAAACGATGCGGAGAGCGTGGGATTCGAACCCACGGTACGGTTGCCCGTACACCTGATTTCGAGTCAGGCGCCTTCGACCAGCTCGGCCAGCTCTCCGCGGGCGGATTTAACCGATTTCCCCCCCGGAGCCAAGCACGGTGGATGCGGAAATCTCCCCGGAGGCACCGGAAGTTGCCCGTCTGGACCGGAAGAAGGCCCGCAGCTGCTCCCCGCAGGCCTCGCCGAGAAGGCCCCGCTCGACCGGGAAGCGGTGGTTGAGGCGGGGGTCGCAGGAGAGGTCCATGAGGGAGCCCACCGCTCCCGCTTTCGGGTCAGACGCCCCGTAGACCAGCCGGTCGATCCGGGCCAGCACGAGGGCGCCGGCGCACATGGCGCAGGGCTCGAGGGTCACGACCAGCGTCACCCCGGTGAGCCTCCAGCGCCCCAGCGTGCGCGAGGCCTCCTGGAGCGCCAGCAGCTCGGCGTGGGCGCAGGGATCGCGGTCCTCCTCGCGCCGGTTGCGGCCGCGGCCGACCACGACGCCGTCGTGCACCGCCACCGCGCCCACCGGGACCTCGCCGGCGGCGGCGGCCTCGCCGGCGAGCCGCATGGCCTCGCGCATGGCGTCCTCGAAGGGGAGGCTCACGGGACGGGCACCCCGACCGCGGGCTGCGGGAGGCGGAGCTCGGGGTGGTCGGCGCAGTCGAGGCCGCAGGCCCGGCAGGTGGCGAGCGCGCACTTGGGCGTGATGCGGGCCCCGACGCCGCGCCGGTACTCGCGGGCCAGGAAGGCCTTCTCGAGCCCGTGGTCGATGAAGTCCCAGGGGAGCCACTCGTCGACGCCCACCTCGCGGGTGACGAAGAACTCCGGGTCGTGCGGCCAGCGGGCGAGCGCGCGCTGCACGCTGCCGCCGGTCTCGAGGAGCGCCAGCTCGAGCAGGTCGGCGACGCGCCGGTCGCCGCGGGAGAGCAGCGTCTGCACGTAGCCCTCGCGCGGGCTGAAGAACTCGACCTCGATGCCGTGGGGGCGCAGCGCCTTCTCCAGCAGGCGGCGCTTCTTGGCCAGGCAGCCGGCGTCGTGCATGGGCGCCCACTGGAACGGGGTCCAGGGCTTGGGCACGAAGGGGTTCACCGAGAGCGTGATGCGCCCCATGCGCCCGGTGGCCTTGGCCTTCGGCTTCATCACCTCGTCGCGGATGCGGAGCGCGACGTGCGCCATGCCCAGCACGTCCTCGTCGGTCTCGGTGGGCAGGCCGCACATGAAGTAGAGCTTCACGTGGCGCATGCCCTGCGAGAGCGCGTTCCCGGCCGCCTCGACGATCCGGTCGTCGGAGAAGTCCTTGTTCACGACCTTGCGCATCCGGTCGGTCCCGGCCTCGGGCGCCAGCGTGATGGAGCGCTCGCCTCCGGCGGCCATGCGGCCGGCCAGCTCGGGCGTGATGGCGTCGACGCGGAGCGACGAGGGGCTGAAGGTGCCCCCCTCCTCGCCGATGAAGCAGGTGAGCGGGTCGAGGCCGGTGTAGTCGCTCGTGTCCGGGCCGACGAGCCCGATGCGCAGCCCCTTCTCGATCCCCTTCCTCACCTCGCCGCGCAGCACCTCGAGATCGACCTCGCGGTAGGGGCGCTGCACGAAGCCGGCCGCGCAGAAGCGGCAGCCCCACAGGCAGCCCCGCGCCACCTCGGTGAGGTACAGGTCGCCGAACTGGGCGCCCGGGGTCTCGACCACCCGGCTGGTGGGCACCTTCCCGAGGTCGGGGACGTAGAGCCGCTTCACCCGCGGTGACGCGCCCTCCCGGGGCTCGAAGCGGGTCACCCACCCCGCGCCGGCGCGGGTGTCGGCGTACTCGACGTCGTAGAGCGACGGGACGTAGGCGCCGGGGATCCGGGCCAGCGCCCGCAGCGCCCCGGCCCGCGGCTCCCGGGCGGGCAGCCGGCGCAGGGCCGCGAAGAAGGAGGGCAGGAGCTCCTCGCCCTCCCCCACCAGGAACAGGTCGAAGAAGGGGGCCAGCGGCTCGGGGTTGATCTGGACCGCGATCCCCCCGGCCATCACCAGCGGGTAGCGCTCGTCGCGGTCCGCGGCCCGGAGCGGGATCCCGGAGCGCCGCAGGACGTCGAGGACGTTCACGTAGTCGTCCTCGAACGAGAGCGAGAAGGCCACCACCTCGAAGTCCCGGAGCGGCCGGCCGGACTCCACCGTCCGGGGCTCCTCCCCCGGCTCCTCGGGCAGGAAGGCCCGCTCGCAGAGGACGTCGGCCTCGGCGTTGGCGAGGCGGTAGACGGCGTGGAACCCCAGGTTGGCCATTCCCAGCCGCCAGGCGTTCGGGTACACGAGCGCCATCCCCCGGCGCCCGCCCGGGTCCTTTCGCACCGCTCCACGTTCTGACTGCTCGCGCTCCATCTCTGCGCTACTTAACCCCGATGCTAGAATCCCGCTTCCCTCCCAGGAACGGATCCCGATGACCTTCGCTCTCCCCCTCGTCCTCGCCCTCGCCGTCGCCGCCGCTCCCGCGCCGCCCCCGCCGGTCGACTGGGCCCAGATCCCGGCCACGGTCGGCGTCTCCACGCTCACGCCGCAGCAGAAGGACGTGCTGGCCCGCGTGCTCGCCGACGAGTTCTGCTACTGCGGCTGCCCGCACACCTTGCTCGGCTGCCTGACCGAGCACAAGGACTGCAAGCACGCCCCGCGGATGGCGGCCATGGCGGCCCGGCTGGCCGGGATGGGGCTCTCGGCGAACGAGATCCTCCGGATCCTCACCGAGTACTACGCCTCCTTCGACGGGAAGAAGCGGGCCTTCCTCGACACCTCCAGCCTGGGCACCCCGCTCGGCGACCCCAAGGCCCCGGTCACGATGGTCGAGTACGCCGACTTCGAGTGCCCGTTCTGCCAGCAGCTCCGCCCCAAGCTCGAGGCCTTCGTGAAGAGCCACCCGGGCCGGGTGAAGCTCCAGTTCAAGCCCTTCCCCGTCGCCGGGCACCCCCACGCGGACACCGCCGCCGAGGCGGCCGAGTGGGCACGGGACCAGGGGATCTTCTGGCCGTTCCACGACGCCATGTTCGACGACCCGAAGTCGCTCGACGTGGACTCGCTGGCGGACCTGGCCGAGCGACTCGGCAAGGACCCCGCCGACCTGCGCAAGGCGCTCAGCACGCGGAAGTACCGCGACCGGGTCGGCGTCGCGCAGCACGAGGGGCGGCGGGCCGGCGTCCTCGGCACGCCCACGCTCTTCGTGAACGGCCGGCGCCACGTCATCCCCGACTACTCGGACACGGTGCTGGAGTTCGTCCTCGAGGACGAGGAGGAGTGGGCGAAGAACCGGTGGAAGGACTGACGTGTCGAGGTTCCTCCACATCGACGCGCACGGCCGGGTGGCCACCCGGACCGACGAGGTCCGGCGCGACCTCGCCGACCGGGCCGGGACCTTCGAGCTCCTCCCCTCCGCCCCGGACCTCCTGCTCGCGGTGCGACGGCCCCCCGCGGGCGGCCCCACGCCGGCGCCGGGCGCCACGCTCGCCGGCGACCTGGCCGCCTTCCCGCTCGCCGACTTCGTGGGGTTCATCCACCAGGCCCGCATGACCGGGACGCTCACCGTCCTCGCCGGCGGGGGATCCCGTTCGGTGTCGTTCCACGAGGGACGGATCCGCGGCTCCACGTCCGAGGTGGCGGGCGAGCGCGTGGTCGAGGTGGCGGCCCGGCTCGGCTTCGCCGCCGACGCCACCCTGCCCATGACCGAGCGGTGGCGCGTGATCCGGGAGCAGGTGGCCACCATCTTCCACGCCGTCCTCACCGCCCGGGACGGGGTCTTCTTCCTCGTGCAGGGCGAGGACGAGGCGGTCGGGCCGTCCCTCTCGCTCGACACCCAGGCCGTCCTCATGGACGCGGTCCGGCGCATCGACGAGATGGAGCTCTTCCGGGGCCGGATCCCCGGCGGCGAGGTCTTCCTGCGGCGCCGCGAGCCGCGCGACCCGGTGGCGCTCGAGCCGGAGGAGGAGCGGCTGCTGGGGCTCGTCGACGGCCGGCGGCGGGTGCTCGACGTGGCGCGCGAGTCCCACCTCTCCGAGTTCGACGCCACCAAGATCCTCTACCGGCTGGCCGAGGCCGGGTACCTGGAGGCCACCACCGAGACCGCCAGCCGCGTCAGCGCCGACCGGTCGCGGGCGGTCCTCTCCGGGATGAACGAGGTCTTCCGCGAGGTGGTCCGCGCGGTGGGCGCCCACGGCTCGACGGCGCCCCTGCTCGCCGACGCGTCGACCTTCCTCGCCGACCCCACGTCGCGTTACGCACCCCTGTGGCGGGGGCTCGACGTCGAGCCCGACGGCTCGCTCGACGAGGACCGCCTGCTCGTGGCGGTGGCCGGGCTCGGGGCCGGCGACGCGGCCCGGCTCGACCCGCGCGGCGATCGCCCCCGGATCCTGCTCGCCGCGATGCGGGATCTGATGTTCTTCTACCTGTTCCAGGCCGGCGAGCGGCTGCCCCGGGACGACGACGAGGCCGTCTCGCAGTCCGTGAAGCGCCGCCTCGAGGAGGTCGAGGCGGCGGTGGCGGCCCCGTGACCCCCGTCCCCTCCCTTCCCTGCGTCACCGCCGATCTCCCCGGCTCCGGCGGGGCCGTGAAGGCCACCCCGGAGGACTTCCGGGTCGACGAGATCCCGGCCTACGAGCCCTCCGGCAGCGGCGCCCACCTCTGGCTGCTCGTGGAGAAGCGCGGCCGCACCACCCGCGACGTGGTCCGCGATCTCTGCCGGTCGCTCTCCGTCCCCGACCGCGACGCCGGGGTGGCCGGGCTGAAGGACCGCCAGGCGGTGACCACGCAGTGGCTCTCCTTCCCGGTGGCCCGGGATCCGGACCCGGCGGGGCTCGCCGGCGAGGGCTACCACGTGCTGCGCGCCACCCGGCACGGCAACAAGCTCCGCACCGGCCACTCCCGCGGCAACCGGTTCTCCATCGTGGTGCGCGGCGGCGACCTGGCGGCGGCGCGCGCCGTGGCCGAGGCGCTCTCGGTGCGCGGCCTGCCCAACTTCTTCGGCGCGCAGCGCTTCGGCGCCGACGGCCGCAACGCCGACCTGGGGCGCGCCATCCTCCTCGGCGCTCCCGACCCGGAGGCGCGCCGCGCCTCGCGCGATCGCTTCCTGCGCCGGCTGACCCTGTCGGCCTGGCAGTCGCTCCTCTTCAACCGCTGGCTGTCCGCGCGGATGGCCGACGGGCTCTTCGCCCGGGCGCTGGCCGGCGACGCCATGAAGAAGCTCGACAACGGCGGCGTGTTCACCTGCGAGGATCCGGAGACCGACCAGCCCCGCGTCGATCGCTTCGAGATCTCGCCGGCCGGTCCCATGTTCGGCCACAAGCTCCGCCCCGCCGGCGGCGCAGCCGGGGAGCGGGAGCTGTCGCTGCTCGCCGCGGACGGCGTGACCGTGGCCGACCTGGCGCGCGGCGGCGGCGAGACCGAGGGCACCCGGCGCGCCGGGCGGATCCCGCTCTCCGTGACCTTCGAGCCGGAGGACGGCGGCTACCGCGCCTCCTTCGACCTGCCGCGCGGCTCCTACGCGACGGTGGTCATGGGCGAGCTCACCAAGGCGGGCGCCGATCTGGGCGAGTCGGGCGAGTGACGGCCGGCCCTAGAAGGCGATGGCCAGCACGCCGCCGGTGAGCACCGCTGCGCCCGCCACCCCGTAGAGGACGTTCGCCGCGGCCGCGTCGTTCTTGGCGCGGGTGACGAGCGCGTCGGCCTGCTGCCGATCGTTCCCTCCGGCGAGGAGCTGGTTCTGCGCGTTGCGGGCCTGGAGGCCCAGGATCACGCCGGCTCCCGCCGCGACCACGCCCAGGCTCCCGGCGATGATCGGTCCCAGCCAGCTCTTCTCCTCGACCGGCTTCGGCGCCGGCGCGGGCCGGGTGGCGTCGAGGGGCGGCGCGGGAGGCGTGGCCGCGAGCGCCCCGGGAGCCGGCTCCTGCCCGGGCTCGAGGGCGATTTGGACGGCCACGGAGTGGTCGAGGGGCAGCTCGACGTCGACCTTGGCCGCCCGGTGGCCGGGAGCCGCGGCCGCCACCGCGTGACGCCCGGGCGCGAACGCGGCGTCGAGCGGGGCGCGCGCCCCGGCGCCCCCGTCCACCGAGACGTCGGCGTCCGGCGGCAGCGTGGTGACGTGGAGCATCTGGAGCCCGGTCGCCGCGAGCCGGGTCTCCAGGCTCCGCTCGGTGCGCTCCACCGCCTCCCGGTTGGGCGCCTTCGGGTCCAGCCGGAGGTAGCGCGCGTAGGAGGCCAGCGCCGCCGGCAGGTCGCCGAGCTTCTCCCAGGCCTGGCCGATGTTGAAGTGGAGCGCCGGGCTGGGCTTCAGCCGGTTGGCCTCCTGGAAGGCGGCGATGGCTTCCCGGTAGCGCCCGGCGCGGTAGTGGTCGGCGCCCCGCTTGTAGGCCGCCCGGGCCTGGGCCTCCACGTCCGCGGCGGACGCGGCCGGGGTGCGCCGCCGGTGTGCGGCCGCCGGGGCCGCGGCGGCGGAGGCAGGCGCAGGCGCGGCCCGTCCGGCCCACGGTCCGAGGGCGGCGACGAGGAGGAAGAGGAGGCGCAAGCCCTTCACGGTCGCTCCCGCCCGGCGGCGTTCACCGTGCGGTCGGGCCGTACGGGTCGAGGAGGTCGTTCCCCGGCGGCGTATTCTCGCCGCTCGCGCCCTTTGCGCCAACCCCGGCCGGATTCCTGGAGGGCCGGCCCTTCGCGCCCCGCTGCGCCGCGGCGGGAGGCGCAGCCGCCGAGACCGACGGCGGCGGCTCGACCGATCCCCCGGCCGGCTCGGACGGGCCCTCGGTCACCGTCCCGGGCGCAGGCGCAGGCGCAGCGGACCGGAACCGGAGGCCGTCGTGGGAGGCGCGCGCCGTCGACGGCACGGGCAGGCCGGCCGGGGCCGAGGCCGTGACCTGGACCGCGGGAGGCTCGGAGGCCCGGGCGGAGGGCGCCTCGGTGCGGGGCCCGTCGCCCCCGCGCGAGGCCAGCGCGGCGACCACGCCGGAGAGCAGCGCCACGAAGAGCAACCCGAGCACCGCCGCCACGGCGGTCTGGGAGCGCCGCCTGCGAACCACCTCGACCTCGGCCCGGGTGTCGCGCCGCAGCCGCGTCGACGGACGGGTCGGCGTCTCCGGCGCGCCGGACGGCGGGGCGAGATCGCGCAGCGGGAGCGTGTCGCCGAGCGGCATCGTCCCGCCGCGGGCGCTCGAGCGGAGCGGCAGGCGGTCGGTGCTGCGGCTGGTGAGCAGCGGCGCCACCGCGGTGCCGAAGACCGGCGCGCGGAGCACCTCCGGCTCGGCGGCGATGAGGGCCAGCTCGCTCGCCACCTCCTGCATGCTCTGCTGGCGCCCCTCGGGGCGCTTCACGAGCGCCCGCAGCACGAGCTCCTCCAGCTCGGGCGGCAGCTCGGGACGGAGCCGCCGGGGAGGCAGCGGCGCGTCGCTCTGGTGCTTCATGAGGGTGGCGAGCGGGGTCTCCCCGTCGAAGGGCAGCCGGCCGGTCAGGGTCTCGTAGGCGAGCACGCCGAAGGCGTACACGTCGGAGCGCTGGTCGATGCTCGTCGCCGAGGCCTGCTCCGGGGACATGTACTCCGGCGTCCCGATGATTGAGCCGGCCCGGGTCAGCCGCTTCGCGTCGGGCGCTCCCGGCCCCTTGGCGATGCCGAAGTCGAGCACCTTCACGAAGTCGGTCCCGTCGGTGCGCCGCAGGACGAAGACGTTCTCCGGCTTCAGGTCGCGGTGGACGATGCCCCGCTGGTGGGCCGCGCCCAGCGCGCGGCAGATTTGCAGGAAGATGGGCAGGGCCCGGGAGACCGTCATGGGGCCGTCGCGGTGGAGGATGCGCGCCAGGCTCTCCCCCTCGAGCGCCTCCATCACGAAGTAGGCCTCCCCCTCCGGCGTGTGGCCGAAGTCGAAGACCTCCACGATGTTCTCCTGCCCGATTTGGCTGGCCGCCCGGGCCTCGTGCTGGAACCGGTCGAGGAGCTCCTCGTCCCGGGAGTACTCGGGGCGGAGCACCTTCACGGCCATGCGCTTGCCGAGCGTGACGTGCTCGGCCAGGTAGACGCTGCCCATGCCCCCCTGCCCCAGGCGGGAGATGATCCGGTACCGGTCGCCGAGGATGCGCCCCTCGATCTCGGGGGCCGGCACGAGGCGTGTCCCGTCCACCGGGCACACGGCCACCCCTTCTTCACTGCGGTTCCGGCATGTAGGGCAGACTGGCATACGCGGCGGCCGCCGAGATCGGCTAAGCTACCACAAGCTACCGAAACACCGGGCGAATGGGGAGGTAGGGTGTCGGAGCTTTTCGTCGTGAACGGAATCTGCGGAGGGACGGTGTTCTTCCTCCCCGACGTTCCGACGGTGCTCGGCCGCTCGGCCGAATGCCAGGTCCAGATCGCCGATCCCTGGATCTCCAGCATGCACGCCATGTTCGAGAAGCGGGGCTCCCAGCTCTGGCTGGTCGACCTGGAATCCCGCAACGGCACCTGGGTGAACGAGCACAAGGTGAACGAGGCGCCGCTCGCGCCCGGGTACCGGCTCCGGTTCGGCAAGACCGAGGTCGAGCTCCGCGAGGGGCTCACCCCGCGCCCCCTCGTCCCGCTGCTCGCCGAGCACGGCACCATCGTCCGCTACCTCGCCGACATGCAGGCCGAGGCGCGCCAGGCCGAGGAGCCGGAGCCGAAGCGCGACACCGACCCCAGCTCCCGTCGCCACACCGGTCGCGGCCCGGCCTCCCGCCGGCAGATTGCGGTCCTGAACGACATCGGGCGCGCGCTGGTCGACGCCCCCGACCTCGACGGCGCGCTCGCCAAGATCCTGCACGCCGTGGCCACCGCGGTCCGCGCCGAGCGCTCCACCATCCTGCTCATGGACGAGTCGGGGCGCATGCTCCCGCGGGCCACCGAGCCGTCGGGATCCCCGCCGCGGGTGTCGGAGACCGTGCTGGCGGCCGCCGCGCGAGGCCGCGCCGGGCTCCTGACCGTCGACGCCCAGCAGGACCTGCGCTTCACCGGCAGCCAGTCGATCATCGCCCACGGCATCCGGTCCTGCCTCTGCGTGCCGGTCTGGGCCGACAACCGCATCCTGGGCATGCTGGTCCTCGACCGCAGCTTCGTCGACCCCTTCACCGCCGACGACCTCGAGCTCACCACGGTGGTCGGCTACCAGGCCGCGCTCGCCATCGAGCGCGCCCGCTTCCTGGCCCGGTCCACCCGGATCGAGGACCAGCGCAAGCGGCTGCTCCGCCACTTCCCGCCGGACGTGGCGTCGGTCCTGCTCTCCCACGAGCAGGCCGACGGCGACCCGCTCGACGCGCAGGTCCGCAACGACGTCACCGTGCTCTTCGCCGACGTGCAGGGCTTCGCCGGCCTCACCGAGCGGCTGTCCCCGCTCGAGCTCTCGACGCTGCTGCGCGACCACTTCCGCTCGATGACGGAGTCGATCTTCGAGCAGGGGGGCACGCTCGACAAGTTCATCGGGGACGGCGTCATGGCCGTCTTCGGCGCGCCCCTCCCCGTCCACGACGGGGCCGAGCGGGCGCTCCGCTGCGCCTGGACCATGCTCCGGAAGGTGGAGGAGGCGAACCGGTCCCTTCCGGCGGACCGCCGCTTCTCCATCCGCATCGGCGTGAACAGCGGGCGGGTCATCGCCGGGAACTTCGGCTCCCCCGACCGCCAGGAGTTCACGGTGCTCGGGGACGCGGTGAACGTCGCGGCGCGGCTGGAGTCGATGGCCGCGCCCGGCACCATCTACGTGGGCCGGGAGACCGCCGAGCAGGCCGGCCACGCCTTCGCCTTCCAGGAGCTGGGGCGCCGGGTCCTGCGCGGCCGCTCGGCGCCCGTCGACGTCCTCCAAGTTTCCGGCCCCCTCGGCGCGAAGTGACCTGGCTCGCCTCGGTCCTTGCGAGGGCGGCCGGTTTGCCGTAGACCGGATCCGGAGGTCTTCCCGCGGATGCAGCTCACGGTGCGCGACGCAGCACGGCTCCTGGGAGTCACCGAGCAGGTGCTGGAACGCTGGGTCAGGCGTGGCGAGCTTCCCGCACAGCTGGTGGACGACCGGCACCGCTTCAACCGCATCGAGCTGCTCGAGTGGGCCGCCCAGCGGAAGATGGCGGTCTCCGCCGAGATCCTCGAGGAGCCGGGGCTCGCCGTCACGGGCCATCCCGTCCCTCTCCCACCTCGTGCGCGCCGGCGGGATCCACCGCGGCCTCCCCGGCGGGGACCCGGACCGGCTGCTCCGGCAGATGGTCGAGCAGCTGCCCGCGCCGGCGGGCCTCGACCGGGAGTTCCTCTTCCAGATGGTGCGCGCCCGGGAGCACCTGGGCTCGACCGCGCTCGGCAACGGCATCGCCATTCCCCATCCGCGCGAGCCGATCGTCCTCCGGGTCGACCAGCCGTCGGTGGCCATCTACCTGCCCGATCCCCCGGTCCACCTCGGGGACGGCCTGCCCATCCACACCCTCTGCCTGCTCGTCTCCCCCTCGACCCGGCTCCACCTGCACCTGCTCGCCGCGGTGGCCACGGCGCTCCGCGATCCCGGCGTGGCGGCCAAGCTCGCCGCGCGGGCCCCCGACGAGGAGATCCTCGCCGAGATCGAGCGGGTGGAGGGCGCGCTCTCGCGGGCCCGGGAAGAGGGCACCGCCCGGAGTGACGGCGCGTGAGCCTCTACCTCGCGGCGCTCCTCGTGCTCCTGGCCGGGGCCCTGTCCGGCCTCCTCCTCCGGCGACGGCCGGCGCTGGCCTTGCGCGTCGGCACCGCCGCCGCCGTGGCGGGGAGCCTGCTCGGCCTCGCCGCGGTCCTCCCCTTCCTGCTCGGCGCCGCCCCGGTCGAGCGGATCCTCCCCTGGTCGGAGCCGGTGGGGGCCTTCCACCTGCGCCTCGACCCGATCGCCGCCTTCTTCCAGGTGGCGCTGTTCGCCGTGGCCATCCCGGCCTCGGCCTTCGGCGCCGGCTACATGAAGCCCTACGTGGGGCGGCGTCCGCTGGGCGCGTTCGTCTTCTTCTACGACCTGCTCCTCGTCGCCATCTCGCTCGTGCTGGCCGCCGCCGACGGCGTGCTCTTCCTGGTCGCCTGGGAGGTCATGACGATCGCGTCGTTCGCGCTCGTCACCTTCGACGACGAGAAGCTCCACGTCCGGCGCGCCGGCTTCGTCTTCCTGGTCGCCTCCCACGTCGGCACCGCCTTCCTGATGGCGCTCTTCGTGCTCCTGGGCCGGCAGGCGGGCGGCTTCGACTTCACCCGGTTCGAGGCCCTGCGCGGGAGCGCCACGGTGGCGCCTGCGATCCTCTTCGGGCTCGGGCTGGTCGGCTTCGGCACCAAGGCCGGCCTCATCCCGCTGCACGTCTGGCTCCCCGAGGCCCACCCGGCCGCCCCGAGCCACGTCTCGGCGCTGCTCTCGGCCGTGATGATCAAGACCGGCGTCTACGGCCTCGTCCGGCTGCTCGGCTTCCTCCCGCCCCTGCCGGTGGGCTACGGCATCCTGCTCGGGGCCATCGGGCTCGGCAGCGCGCTCGTCGCCATCACGCTCACCCTCGGCCAGGAAGATCTCAAGCGGGCGCTCGCCTACTCCAGCGTCGAGAACGTCGGGCTGGTGGTGCTCGGCCTCGGGGTCGGCGTGGCGGCCTCGGCGGAGGGGCTGCCCGTGGTCGCCGCGCTCGGGTTCGGCGGCGCCCTCTTCCACGTCTGGAACCACGCGCTCATGAAGGGGCTCGCCTTCCTGGGCGCCGGCACGCTGGTCCACGCCACCCATTCCCAGGATCTGGAGAAGATGGGCGGCCTGCTCGCCCGGCTGCCCGTCACCGGCTCGCTCTTCCTGGTGGGAGCGGCCTCGCTCGCCGCCCTGCCCCCGCTCTCCGGCTTCGCGTCCGAGTGGCTGCTCTACCTGGGGCTGCTCTGGGGCTCCGGCGCGGCGACCGGCGCCGAGTCGCTCGTGGGCTACCTGGCCGTGGCCGTGCTCGCGCTGGTGGGGGCGCTCGCCGCCATCTCCTTCACGCGCATCGCCGGCGTGGCCCTGCTCGGCTCGCCCCGGAGCCCGGAGGCCGCCTCCGCGCACGAGGTCCCGTCTTCCGGCTGGCTGCCGCTCGTGCCGCTCGCCGCCGGCTGCGTGGTCTTCGGCGTCTTCCCGGTGTTTCCGCTCCGGCTCCTCACCCCGGCGGCGGCCCAGCTGGGCGGGGCGCAGGTCGCCGCGGCGCTCGTGCCCGCAGCGGCCTCGTCGGCCGCCCCCCGGACGCTGGGGCTCGTGTTCCTCGTCCTGGCCGGCGCGCTCGCCTGGCTCGGCCAGCGCCTGCGCGGGCCCCAGCCCGCCGCCTCGGAGACCTGGGGGTGCGGCTTCACCGCTCCGACGCCGCGGATGGAGTACACGGCCTCGTCCTACGCGCAGTCCATCCTCTCCGGCCTGGTGCCGCGGCCCCTGCGCCCGAGGATCCACGTCCAGGTCCCGCGGGGCATCTTCCCGGGCCGGGCCTCCTTCCGGACCGAGCCCCAGGACCCGGCCCGCACCCGCCTCTTCGACCCGCTCTTCCGCGTCCTCGCCGACCGGATGAGCCGGCTGCGCCGGTTCCAGGCGGGCCTCCTGCACCTCCAGCTCCTCTACACCGTGGTCACGGTGCTCGCGCTGCTCGCGGCGGTGGCCTTGCAGGGACGGATCCGGTGACGGGCGCGCTCGCCATCTCGGCCGTCGCCCTGGCCGCCGGGAGCGGCCTCCCCGGGCTCCTGCTCTGGCGGCGGCCGGTGCTCGGGCAGCGGCTCTCGGCGGGCGCGCTCTGCCTCGCCGCCGCGCTCGGCATCGCCGCCGCCGTCGTCCGTGCTGGCCGGCGGCGCCCCCTTCGTGGCCCGGTTCGAGTGGCACCAGCCCCACGCCTCGCTCGCGCTGCGGCTCGACGCGCTCTCCGCCCTCTTCCTCGTGCCGGTGCTCCTCGTGCCGGCGCTCGGGATCGATCTACGGGCTCGCCTACTGGCCGCAGGCGCGCCTCGGGGCGCGCGCGGTGCGGCTCCAGCTCTGGTACGGCCTCGTCACCGCCACGATGGCGCTCGTGCTGCTCTCCGACAACGCCATGCTCTTCCTCTTCGCCTGGGAGGTCATGGCGATCTGCGGCTTCTTCCTCATCCTGGCCGACCCCGAGCGGAAGGACGCGCAGAAGGCCGCCTGGGTCTACCTGGTGGCCGCCCACGTCGGCACCTTCGCGATCTTCGCCTTCTTCTCGATCGTGGGCAGCGCCCGGGGGACCTTCGACTTCGCGGGCTGGCAGCACCTGCGCTCCACCGGGCCGGCGGCCGCCTGGCTCTGGGTGCTGGCGCTCGTGGGGTTCGGCCTGAAGGCCGGCCTCGTGCCGCTCCACTTCTGGCTCCCCGGCGCCCACGCCGCCGCCCCCAGCCACGTCTCGGCGCTCATGTCCGGCGTGCTCCTCAAGACCGGCGTCTACGGGATCCTCCGGTCCACCGGCTTCTTCGACCCCCCGCCCGCCTCCTGGGGCCTGGCGCTCCTCGCGCTGGGCGTGGCGTCCGGCGTGCTCGGCGTGGCCTTCGCGCTCGCCCAGCACGACCTGAAGCGGCTGCTCGCCTACCACTCGGTCGAGAACATCGGCATCATCACCATGGGTGCGGGCGTGGCGCTCGTCGGCCGGGCCCGGGCCGAGCCGGCGCTCGTGCTCCTCGGCTTCGGCGGGGCGGCGCTCCACGTGGTGAACCACGCGCTCTTCAAGTCGCTCCTCTTCCTCGGGGCGGGCTCGGTGCAGCACGCCACCGGCACCCGCGACATCGAGCGGCTGGGCGGGCTCGGCCGCGCCATGCCCTGGACGGCCGGCCTCTTCCTGGTGGGCGCGGCGGCCATCAGCGGGCTCCCGCCGCTCAACGGCTTCGTCTCCGAGTGGCTGGTGGTCGTGGGCTCGGTGCGCGCCCTCGAGCTGCCGGCCGGGGACCGGGCCTCCTTCGCGGTGGTGGCGGCGCCCGCGCTCGGGCTGGTGGGCGCGCTGGCGGCCGCCTGCTTCGTGAAGGTGCAGGGGACGGTGTTCCTCGGCCCGCCGCGCACCGCCGAGGCGATGGGCGCCCACGAGTCGCCCCGCGCCATGCTGGTGCCGATGGGCGTGCTCGCCGTCGCCTGCGTCGTGGTGGGCGCCCTCCCGGTCCTGCTCCTCCCGGCGCTGGCGCGAGGCGCGGCGGCCTGGTCGGGGCTGCCGCTCTCCGCGCTCGCCGGTCCCGCCGCGACCGTCGGCGCCTCGGCCGCGGGCGTGAGCGGGGTCGCGCTCGTGCTGGTGGCGCTCGCCGGGCTGCTCCTCCTCGTGCGCCGCCGCCTCCGGGTCGAGGCGGCGCCCCGGGCCGACACGTGGGGCTGCGGCTACGCCTACCCCACCGCGCGGATGGCCTACACGGGCAGCTCCTTCGCCCAGATCCTGAACCACGGATTCCGCTGGGTGCTCCTGCCCCGCGTGCGGTTCCAGCCGCCCCGGGGGCCGTTCCCCACCTCGGCCCGCTTCTCCACCGAGCCGCGCGAGGCCGTGCTCGACCTCACCATCCTCCCCTGGGTCCGGAGCTACGGCCTGGCGGCCTCGCGGGTGCGCGCGCTGCTCGCCGGCAAGATCCACTTCTACGCGCTGCTCGTCCTCGCCACGCTGGTGTTCCTCCTCGCCTGGCGCCTTCTCTGGTGGTGACATGATCCTGCGCGCCCTCTTCCAGCTCGGGTTCCTCCTGCTCCTGCCGCCGCTCCTCCTCGGCGTGGTGAACCGGGTCAAGTCGGTGCTGGCCGGCCGGCGCGGGCCGCCGCTCCTCCAGGCCTACTCCGACCTCCTGAAGCTCCTGCAGAAGAGGGCCGTGTACAGCCGCACCACCACCTGGGTCTTCCGGGCCGGGCCGGTCGATCGGGCTCGCCGCGGTCCTCACCGCCGGCACCGTGCTCCCGGTGGCCGGCCAGCCGGCCATCTTCTCCTTCGCCGGCGACTTCGTGCTCTTCGCCTACCTGCTGGCGCTGGCGCGCTTCGCCACCGCCATGGCCGCCCTCGACACCGGCTCGTCCTTCGAGGGCATGGGCGCCGCCCGCGAGGTCTCCTTCGCCAGCATGGCCGAGCCGGCGCTCTTCCTCTGCCTGGTGGTGCTGGCGCGCGCCACCGGCTCCCTGTCCCTCTCCGGCATGCTCGGCCCCGGGCTCGCCCCCGCCTGGGGCGGCGCGGCGCCGGCGCTCCTGCTCTCCGCCATCGCCCTGTTCGTCGTGGCGCTGGCCGAGAACTCGCGCATCCCGGTGGACGATCCCAACACCCACCTCGAGCTGACGATGATCCACGAGGTGATGGTGCTCGACCACTCCGGCCCGGACCTGGCGTTCATCCTCTACGGCGCGTCGATCAAGCTCTTCCTCTTCGGCGCCCTCTTCGTCCGGCTCGTCCTCGACCTCCGCGTGCAGGGGCTCTGGGCGGCCGAGGCGGCCTTCGTGGCCGGGATGCTCGGGTTCGCGGTGCTGGTGGGGGTGGTCGAGTCGGCCATGGCCCGCCTCCGCCTCACGCGCGTCCCGCAGATGCTGGTGGGCGCGTCGGTGCTCTCGGTCTTCGCCCTGGTCCTCCTCCTGAGGTGAACGTGCGCTCCTGGACCGACATGGCGTTCATCCTGGTGGTGGTCCTCGACCTCTTCGTGCTGGCCTCGAGCCGGCTCGGGGCGGCCATCCGCGCCGTGGCGCTGCAGGGCGCGCTGCTCTCCCTGCTCGCGCTCTTGCTCGCCTCGTCCGGGCACACCCTCGGCCACGTGCTGCTCGTGGCCGGCGGCGCGCTCGCCATCAAGGCCATCCTCATCCCGTGGCTGATGTTCCGCGCCATCCGCGAGATGGCCATCCGCCGCGAGATGGAGCCGCTCGTCGGCTACGTGCCCTCCATGATCCTGGGCGGCGCCGGGGTGGTGCTCGCCTTCGCCTTCTCGCGCGGCCTGCCGCTCCCCACGCCGGAGATGCACCCCTTCCTCGTCCCCACCGCGCTGGCCACGGTGTGGACGGGCCTGCTCCTCGTGGTGAGCCGGCGAAAGGCCGTGACCCAGGTGCTGGGCTTCCTGGTCCTCGAGAACGGGGTCTTCGTCTTCGGCCTGCTCCTCACCGACTTCATGCCGGTGATGGTCGAGGCCGGCGTGCTCCTCGACCTCCTCGCCGCCGTCTTCGTGATGGGAATCGTGATGTTCCAGATCAACCGGGAGTTCGCCTCCCTCGACACCGACGCGCTGTCGTCGCTCAAGGACTGACCGGGATGATCGTCCTCATCATCCTGTTTCCCCTGGTCCTCGGCGCGAGCGCCTTCGCCTGGCCGGACAACCGGTCGCGCCCGCGCCTCCTGCTGGCCGGCGCGGTCGTCCACCTGGCCGGCGTGGTGAGCCTCTGGGTCACGCCCGAGGCCCCGGTGCTCTCCGGCTACCTCTTCCTCGACGCGGCCGGCAAGGTCGTGCTCACCACCTCGAGCGTCCTCTTCCTGGCCAGCGCCGTCTACGCGCAAGGCTACCTGCGCCGCCGCGACGACCGGGACAACCGGGTCTTCGTGGGCGGCCTGCTCATCCTGCTCTCGGCCATGACCACGGTGGGCGTGGCCCAGCACCTCGGCGTGCTCTGGGTGGCGATCGAGCTGACCACGCTGGCCACCGCGCCGCTCATCTACTTCAACCACAACGCGCGCTCGCTCGAGGCGGCCTGGAAGTACCTGCTCGTCTCGTCGCTGGGCATCGCGCTGGCGCTGCTCGGCACCTTCTTCCTGGCGCTCTCCGGGGCCGGCCCCGACGGCCCGAAGTCGCTCCTGCTCGACGACCTGATCCGCGCCGGGCCCCAGCTCTCCAAGCCCTGGGTCCGCGCCGCCTTCGTCTTCCTGCTCGTGGGCTACGGCACGAAGATGGGGCTCGCCCCGCTCCACTCCTGGAAGCCCGACGCCTACGGCGAGGCGCCCGGCCTGCTGGGGGCGCTGCTCGCCGGCGGGATCACCAACTTCGCCTTCCTCTCCGTGGTGCGGGTCTTCCAGGTGACGCGCGCGGCCGGCGAGGCGGCCTTCGCCTCCGACGCGCTGCTCGCCCTCGGGCTCCTCTCCATGGCGCTCGCCGCGGTCTTCATGGCCGGGCAGCGGGACTTCAAGCGCATGCTCGCCTACTCGAGCGTGGAGCACATGGGCATCCTGGCCGTGGCGCTCGGCCTGGGCGGCGCGGCCGTGGGCGGCGCCTTCTACCACGTGGTGAACAACGGCCTCTCGAAGGGCGTGCTCTTCCTGGCCGCCGGCAACATCCACCGGGCGTACGGGTCGAAGCGCATCGACGAGGTGCGCGGCGCCATCCGCCGCCTGCCCATCTCCGGCCCGCTCTTCCTGGGCGGCTTCCTGGCCGTCACCGGCACGCCCCCCTTCAGCCCGTTCTGGAGCGAGTTCATCATCCTGAACGGCGCGCTCGGCACCGGGCGCTGGGTGGTGGGCGGGCTCTTCCTGCTCTTCCTGGCCGTCATCTTCATCGGCATGGGCGCCACCGTCCTCCACGTCGTGCAGGGCGACGACAAGGGGGCGCCGGAGCGCCCCGGGTTCAAGGACAGCTGGCTCATGGCCGGGCCGCCGCTCGTGCTCCTGCTCACGGTGCTCGCGCTCGGGCTCTGGCTCCCCCGGGCGCTCCAGGGGCTCTTCGCCGCCGCCGCCCACCTCGTGACGGGGACCTGATCATGGCGAACCGCGTGCTCCAGGCCTGGAACGCCGAGGCGGTCGACGCCGCCGCGATCCCCGTCCTCCCGGTGGACGAGTTCCAGCAGATCGTCTCCGACGTCGTGACCGCAGGCGGTCGCGTCTCCAGCTACTTCGGCCGCGCCGACGGCGACCGGACCCTCGTCACCGCCGTGCTCACCGACGACGCCGTGGGGCGGATGGGGCTCCTCTCCACGCGGGTGGGCGCCGCCTGGCCGTCGCTCTCCGCCGAGTGCCCGTCGCTCCAGGCCTTCGAGCGGGAGATCTTCGAGCAGTTCGGCGTGCGCCCGGAGGGTCACCCCTGGCTGAAGCCGCTGCGCTTCGAGCCTCCGCTCGTCCCCGGCGTCGACCCCTGGGGGCGCATCGCCCACCCCAGCACCATCCCCGGCGACTACCCGTTCTTCCGGGTGGAGGGGGACGAGGTGCACGAGGTGGCGGTGGGACCGGTCCACGCGGGCGTCATCGAGCCCGGCCACTTCAGATTCCAGTGCCACGGCGAGCACGTCTTCACGCTCGAGATCGTCCTCGGCTACCAGCACCGCGGGGTCGAGCCCATGCTCGTGGGCGGACCCGACCGGCGCACCGTCGGCCTCCTCGAGTCGGTGGCGGGCGACACCTCGGTGGGCAACGCCATCGCGCACGCCAACGCCGTCGAGGCGCTGGCGGGCTTCCAGATCCCGGCGCGCGCGTCGGTGCTCCGCGGCGTGGCGCTCGAGCTGGAGCGGATCGCCAACCACGTCGGCGACCTGGGGATGCTGGCCGGCGACGTGGGCTTCCTCCCCACCGCCTCGTACTGCGGGGCGCTGCGGGCCGAGTTCCTGAACGCGCTGGCCGAGATCTGCGGCAACCGCTTCGGCCGCGGCCTGATCGTGCCGGGCGGGGTGCGCTTCGACCTCGACCCCGGCGCCGCCGGGCGGCTCGCCGACAAGATGGAGAAGGCCTGGGAGCAGGTGGAGGAGGCCGCCCGCCTCTTCTTCGAGTCGGCCTCGGTGCGCAACCGCCTCGACGGCACCGGCGTGGTCAGCCGGGAGACCTGCACCTCCCTCGGCCTCGTCGGGCCGGCCGCGCGCGCCTGCGGCGTCTCGCGCGACGTGCGGCGCGACCACGCCACCGGGGTCTTCCGCTTCCTCCACGTGCCCACCGTCACCGGCGAGACCGGCGACGTGTTCGCCCGGGCCTGGGTGCGGCGGCTGGAGGCGGAGCGCAGCGCCGAGTTCGTGGTGCGCCAGCTCCGCTCGCTTCCCTCCGGTGCGGTCCGCGCGGCCTGCCCCCCACCGGCTCCCGGGCGGTTCGTGGTCTCCCTCACCGAGGGGTGGCGCGGCGAGCTCTGCCATACGATCTCCACCGGCGGGGACGGACGCTTCACCCGCTACAAGCTGGTGGACCCCTCCTTCCACAACTGGATGGGGCTCGCCATGGCGCTGCGCGGCGAGCAGATCTCCGACTTCCCGCTCTGCAACAAGAGCTTCAACCTCTCCTACTGCGGGCACGACCTCTGATGGACGGACTTCCCGGCATCCTCCAGTTCCGCGCCGGCTTCGGCCGGCAGACCGTGGCCTACCCCGAGGGGCCGGCCCGCTTCCCCGAGCGCTTCCGCGGGCTCCCCGTGCTCGACCCGGCCGCGGGCGACGGCGGGCGCGCCGCCGCCGACGTCTGCCCCACCGGCGCCGTGCTCGATCCCGGAACCCCGCGCCTCGCCATCGACCTGGGGCGCTGCACCTTCTGCGGGCTCTGCGCGGAGGCGAGCCCGGGCGCGGTCGGCTTCACCCGCGACTACCGGATCTCGGCCCGCACGCGGGACGACCTCCGGGTGACCGGCGCGGCGCCGCTGCTCGCCCGCGCACTCGACGAGAAGGCCCGCGCCCTCTTCGGCCGCTCGCTGCGGCTGCGACAGGTCTCGGCGGCAGGCTGCAACGGGTGCGAAGCCGAGCTGAACGCCTCCGGGAACATCCAGTTCGACATGTCCCGCTTCGGCGTGGCCTTCGTCGCCTCGCCGCGCCACGCCGACGGCCTGGTGGTGACCGGCCCGGTGTCGGAGAACATGCGCGAGGCGCTGCTGAAGACCTGGGAGGCGACGCCGGCGCCGCGGCTGGTCATCGCGGTGGGCGCCTGCGCCTGCTCCGGCGGGATCTTCCGCGACAGCCCGGTGCAGTCGAACGGGATGCCCGGCGTGCCGGAGATCCCGGTCGACCTCTGGGTTCCCGGCTGCCCGCCCCACCCCATCACCTTCCTCGACGGGGTGCTGCGCCTGCTCGGCCGCGTGGAGACGGACGAGCTGCGCCTCTCCGGGACCGGGATCGTCCTTCCGGCGCCCTAGCCGGGCGGCGGGGTGACGAGCGGCGCGTGCGCCGGCGGCGCGGCGAAGGTGGCGAGCGGCGGCAGCGGCATCGCGATCCAGAGCGCGACGTAGAGGATGATCCCCCAGCCGCCGGCGAAGATGGACAGGATGAAGAGCAGCCGCGTGATGGCGATGGGGATGCCGAACCGGTCGGAGAGGCCGCGGCACACGCCGGCGATCATCTTCCCCTCCCGCGCGCGGTACCACTCCCGCTGGAAGGGCGGCTGCGCCATCCAGCTCGTGCAGTGACGGCAGCGGACCGCGCCAGGCTCGTTCTCGGTGCGGCAGTACGGGCAGGTGTTCATCGCGTCTCTCCTCCTCCCCCCCTTACGGCGGGGCCTGCAGCCCTATTTCACCCCCAACCCGGGCCAGGAAGCGAGCGGGTCGGTGCTCCGGACCACGTGCATGCCGGCCTCGGCGAAGCGGGCCAGCGCCGCGTCGGCCTCGGGCGTGAAGTCGGCCACGAATCCGCCCGCCCCGTCCGGGACGGTCACCGCCGACATGCAGTCCGCGAGGAGGTAGACCTTGCCGGCCAGGCGAGGGTCGCGGGCCCGGATCTCCCGGAGCAGGTCCTCCACCGTGCTCTTCACGCAGTGGCTCGAGGCCTGTCCGGCCACCACCAGCGCGTCGGAGGAGAGGAGCGCCTCCACCAGCCTCGGGTTCCTCGACGCGTGCGCCTTTCCGTCGTGCCGCCGGTTCACCTCGGGGCCGAAGGCGGAGTAGTGCTCGGTGAGCGGGTTCGAGCCCTTCGACTCGGTCCAGGACTCGGCGGCGCGCACGAAGGAGTGGAAGAGGCGGGCCTCCTGCAGCACGCCCGACCAGCGCGTGGCCGTCGCCGCCGAGCAGGCAGTGGGGCGGCCACAGGTAGAGCTGGTACTTCCCCTCCCGCTCCAGCTCCTCGCAGTACCAGAGGCACTCGGCGTCCAGCCAGGCGTGGTCGCCGTTCGGCGACCCAGGCGGCGACCGCCGGGTTGGGCCGGGCCTCGCCCCGGCGGACCTGCTCGGCGGTGACGACCCGGTGCGGGCGCAGCGGGCGACCGTCCCGGTCCACCCAGAAGGACGGGAAGAAGATCTGGTAGGCGAGGTGCGAATCCAGGGTGGCGGTGAGCCGCGTGATGGATCCCAGGTTCCGGTAGATGAAGGATGCGAGCCTGCCGGTGTCCTCCACCGCGCCGTTGCCGCTGCGGCCGCCCACGTAGAGCGACCCCTGGGGCAGGCAGAAGTCGCGCTGCTCGTCGACCAGGACGAGCTGGAGGTCGAGCGGGTCCGATCCCGCCAGCGCGATGCCGTGCTCGTCGCGCCAGGAGGGGGCGAGGTCGAGGAGCGCCTGGGCGTCGGGCTGGTAGGACCAGCTCCCGGCGTGGGACGGGTCGTGGAACGGGGGCAGCGGCAGCTCGCGGAAGCCTCACGGCGCCCTCCGGTGGCCCGCGTCCCGGGCCTCGAGGACGAGGCGGGTCCTCAGGTCGTGGAGCGCCCGCTGCAAGCCCCACCGGGAAGGCGTGGGGGTTGACCGAGCCGCTTCACGCCGGCGTGGAAGCCGGCGAGGCCGGCCTGGGCGCGGGCGCGGACCTCGGAGAGCGGAGGCGGCGTCCACACCGGGGCCCCGGCGCGCAGCACCGGCACGAGCAGGTCCTCGCCCGGCGTGCCGGCGGGGACGACGCGGCGCCGGGTGTGGTCGAGCGGGTCGATCATCTCGGGGGCGGCGGGAAGCCCCTGGTCCTCGTCGAAGATCACGTCGGCCAGGTAGCCCTCGTCGTGGCGGTAGCGGCGCACCTGCAGGATGCCCGGGACGGTGGTCTTGGCCAGCTGCTCGGAGAGCTTCACCCGGTACACCCAGGGTGCACCCGGGCCGTCCCGCACGGCCGACAGCTTGTAGACGCCCCCCAGGGCCGGCTCGCCCCAGCCGGTGACGAGGCGGGTGCCCACGCCCCACACCCCGATGGCCGCGTTCTGGTCGTGCAGCGCGGTGATGACGTACTCGTCGAGCTCGTTGGAGGCCAGGATGGCGGTGTCCCGGAGCCCCGCCTCGTCGAGCAGGCGGCGCGCCTGCTGCGAGAGCCAGGCGAGGTCGCCCGAGTCGAGCCGGATGCCGGCCATCCGGTGGCCGCGCTCGCGCAGCCAGAGCCCGACCTCGACGGCGTGGCGGACTCCCTCGAGGGTGTCGTAGGTGTCGACGAGCAGGACCGTGTTCGACGGCAGGGCCCTCGCGTAGGTGAGGAAGGCCTCCTTCTCGTCGTCGAAGAGCATCACCCAGCTGTGGGCGTGGGTGCCCTTCACCGGGATGCCGTAGATCTTCCCGGCGAGCACGTTCGAGGTCCCGGCCACGCCGCCCACGTAGGCCGCGCGAGACGCCGACAGCGCGCCGTCGATGCCCTGGGCGCGGCGCAGCCCGAACTCGATGACCGGCTGCCCCTTCGCGGCGAGCACCGTGCGCGCCGCCTTGGTGGCGATGAGCGTCTGGAAGTTCACGATGGCGAGCAGCGGCGTCTCGAGGAGCATGCAGGGCACGATCGGGCCGCGCACGCGCAGCAGGGGCTCGTGCGGGAAGACCACGGTCCCCTCGGGCACGGCGTCGACGTCCACGTCGAGCGCCATCCCGCCCAGCCAGTCGAGGAAGGCCGGCTCGAAGAGCGGCTTGCCGTCGGCCCCGGCCTGCCCGGCCAGGTAGGCCAGGTCGTCCGCCGTGAACCGGGAGTGGAGCAGGAGGTCGACGGCGTCCTCGAGGCCGGCGGCCACCGCGTAGCCGCCCTCGAACGGATTGCGCCGGAACGAGAGGTGGAACACCGCCTCCTTGCCGGCCACCCCGCCCTTCCAGGCCGCGTAGGCCATGGTGAGCTCGTAGAAGTCGGTGAGGAGAGCGAGCGACGTCCGGTAGCGCTGCGAGGGCCCCATGAAGCCTCCACGGAGGTTCTAACTCCGGATGGGGCGATGTAGAAGGACCGGATGTTCCTCCGCGCCGTGCTCCTGCCCTTCGTCTGGACGAGGCTGCTCCTCGTCGGGGTGGCCTGGTTCGCCGCGCAGATGTCGGTGAGCTGGACCTATCCGGTCCCGGAGGCGGCGCGGCGCGGCTGGGCCTTCCTCCCCGGGGCGCTCGACGCCTTCGGCCGGTGGGACGCCCACTGGTACCTGGACGTGGCGGCGCGGGGCTACGAGCTGCGCGGGCCGCTCGCCTCGGTGCAGTCGAACGTGGCCTTCTTCCCGCTCTACCCGTGGGCGATCCGGCTCCTCCACGCCGTCGGCGCCCGGGGGCGAGGCGTCCCTCTACCTCTGCGCGCTGGCGGTCTCGAACGCGGCCGCGCTGGCCGGGCTCTGGCTCTTCTGGCGGCTCGCGCGGGCCGTGGCGGGCGACGACGAGACGGCGTCGCGGGCCGTCCTCTACGCGCTCCTCTTCCCGGCCGGGTTCGTCCTGTCGGCGCCCTACCCCGAGGCGCTCTTCCTCCTCCTGTCGGTGGGGAGCCTGGGCGCGGCGATGAAGGGGCGGCCCGGTCTCGCGGGCGTGCTCGGCCTCCTCCTCGCGCTCACCCGTCCGGGCGGCGTCCTCGTGGCGGTGCCGCTCGCCTGGATCGCGCTCGGGCAGGGAGGCCGGCGCCTTCCCGCGCTCGCCGCCGCCGCGCTGCCCGGGCTCGGGCTCCTCCTCCACGCCGGGATCCTCTGGCGGCTCACCGGGGACCCGCTGGCGCTCTTCCACGCCCAGGCCGCCTGGGGGCGCTCGCTCGCCACGCCCTGGCAGACGCTGCTCCACCCGCGCGACTTCCACGCCTGGCTCGGCCCGGTCGAGGCGGCCTCGCTCGCCCTCGCGGCGGCGCTCTCGGCGTGGCTGCTCGGACGCCGGGAGACCCGGCCGCTCGGGGTGTGGGGGCTCGTCTCGCTCGTCCCGGTGCTCCTCTCCGGGACCCTCCTCTCCTCGACCCGCTTCGCCGCCGTGATCTTCCCGATGTTCCTCGCGCTGGCGATGCTCGGCCGCCGGGGCGCCGTCGACCGGGCGGTGATGATCGGTTTCTCATTCGCCCAGGCGGTCCTCTTCCTCTTCTGGTCCCGCTTCTTCTGGGTCTCCTGAGCCCGGGGCCCTCCGGGTTCGTTGCGGCGGCGGCTCCGGCCGGTAATGTCCGGCCCGGAGGCCTGCACCATGAACGATCCGCTGGGCGTACTCACCACCTTCGAGCGCGGCGCCGGCCGCACCGGGCGCCTCTTCTCGCTGCCTGCGCTGGAGAAGAAGGGGCTCGGCCGCATCTCGCGGCTGCCCGTCTCGATCCGGGTGGTCCTCGAGTCGCTCCTCCGCAACCAGGACGGCACGCGGGTGACCGAGAAGGACGTGCGGACGCTGGCCGGCTGGCAGCCCCGCGCCGAGCGGACCGACGAGATCCCCTTCGTCGTCTCCCGGGTCCTGGCCCAGGACTTCACCGGCGTGCCGCTCATCGTCGACCTCGCCGCCATGCGCGCGGCGATGGCCCGGGCCGGGAAGACCGCCGCCAAGGTCGAGCCGCTCGTGCCGGTCGACCTGGTCGTGGACCACTCGGTGCAGGTCGACGCCTGGGGCTCCGCGGACGCGCTCCGGAGGAACCTCGAGCTCGAGTTCTCCCGGAACAAGGAGCGCTACTCGTTCCTCAAGTGGGGAACGCAGGCCTTCAAGCGCCTTCGCATCGTCCCGCCCGGCATCGGGATCTGCCACCAGGTGAACCTGGAGCTCCTCGCCACGGTCGCCACCGAGCGGGACGGCGCCTGGCTCTTCGACACGGTCATCGGCACCGACTCGCACACCACGATGGTGAACGGGATCGGGGTGGTGGGCTGGGGCGTGGGCGGCATCGAGGCCGAGGCGGCCATGCTCGGGCAGCCGACCTACTTCCTCACCCCGGACGTGGTGGGCGTGCACGTGCACGGCCGGCTCCCGGAGGGATCCACCGGCACCGACGCGGTGCTGGCCGTCACCGAGCTGCTCCGCAAGAAGAAGGTGGTCGGCAAGTTCGTCGAGTTCCACGGCGAGGGCGCGGCCAGCCTCCCCGCCACCGAGCGGGCCACCATCGCCAACATGGCCCCCGAGTACGGGGCGACGATGGGGTTCTTCCCGCCCGACGAGCAGACGCTCCGCTACCTCCTGTCGACGGGCCGGACCCGGGAGCACGTGGACGACGTGCGCGCCTTCCTCCAGGCCCAGGGGATGTTCGGCATCCCGCGCCAGGGAGAGGTGGACTACACCGAGGTGGTCGACCTCGACCTCTCCACGGTGGTGCCGTCGGTGGCGGGCCCCAAGCGGCCGCAGGACCGCATCCCCCTCACCCAGGTGAAGGAGCGCTTCACCGAGCTCTTCTCGCGCAACGACGCCACCGGGTACGGAAGGCCGGAGGCCGAGCTCGGGGAGCGCCACCGGGGCGAAGGCGTCGAGCTCGGCAACGGCGACGTGGTGATCGCCGCCATCACCTCCTGCACCAACACGTCGAACCCGGCGGTCATGCTCGCCGCCGGCCTGGTCGCGAAGAAGGCCCACGAGCGCGGCCTGCGCCCGCCCCCGCACGTGAAGACCTCGCTCGCGCCCGGCAGCCGGGTGGTGACCGAGTACCTGGAAAAGGCGGGGCTGCTCTCGCACCTCGACGCGCTGGGCTTCCAGGTGGTGGGCTACGGCTGCACCACCTGCATCGGCAACTCCGGCCCGCTCGACGCGCGGCTCGAGGCGGTCATCGGCGAGAACGACCTCGTCACGGCCAGCGTGCTCTCCGGCAACCGCAACTTCGAGGCCCGGGTCCACGTGAACGTGAAGGCCAACTTCCTCATGAGCCCGCCGCTGGTGGTGGCCTACGCGCTGGCGGGGACCGTGCTCCGCGACCTCGACCGGCAGCCCATCGGGAAGGACCGGGAAGGGCGCGAGGTCTTCCTCCGCGACCTCTGGCCCACGCAGGCGGAGGTGGCGGCCCTGATGGAGAAGGCCACCGACCCGGAGGAGTACCGGAAGAACTACGCCCGCTTCGACCAGAACCCCCAGTGGAACGAGATGACCGCGCCCGGCGGCGCGCTCTTCAAGTGGGACCCGCGGTCGACCTACGTCCAGGAGCCGCCGTACTTCATGACGCCTCCGCAGCGGGCCGGCGACCTCCGGGGAGCCCGCGCGCTCGCCATCTTCGGCGACTCGATCACCACCGACCACATCAGCCCGGCCGGCTCGATCAAGGCCGACTCCCCGGCGGGGCGGTACCTCGAGTCACAGGGAGTGAAGCCGGCCGACTTCAACAGCTACGGATCGCGGCGGGGCAACGACCGGATCATGGTCCGCGGCACCTTCGCCAACGTCCGCATCAAGAACCTCATGGTCCCGGGGCGCGAGGGGGGCGTGACGGCGGTGCAGCCCTCCGGCGACGTCGTCTCCATCTACGACGCGGCGGTCGAGTACGAGACCCGCGCCATTCCCCTGGTGGTCATCGCCGGTCACGAGTACGGGACCGGCAGCTCCCGCGACTGGGCGGCCAAGGGCACCGCGCTCCTCGGGGTGCGGGCGGTGGTGGCCCGCTCCTTCGAGCGGATCCACCGCGGGAACCTGGTGGGCATGGGCGTCCTGCCGCTCCAGTTCCCGGACGGCGTCTCGGCCGAGACGCTCGGGCTCGACGGCACCGAGACCTTCGACGTGGTGGGCCTCGCCAAGCTCGCGCCGCGGATGGGGGCCACGCTCGTCGTCCACCGCAAGGACGGGGGCGAGGTCCGCCAGCCGGTGACCGTCCGGCTCGATACCCCGGTGGAGATCGAATACCTCAAGGCCGGCGGCATCTTGCCCTACGTGCTGGACCGGCTCGGCTGACCCGCCGGGAGGCGGCCGCCGCCTTCCGACGTCCGGCCGCGTCGCCCGCCCGGCGGCCGGTTTCTGGCGTCCGGGCGGGGCGGAGGCAGAATTCGCCCCATGAGCCTGTTCGACATCCTCTCGGTGGCCGCCCTGGCTGCGTCGCTCGTCCTGCTCTTCGACGCCGGCGCGCGCCTGCCGGCCTTCGCGGCCGCGCTCGCTGCCGCGCTCCAGGCGGGAATCCTCTTCCACCTCGTCCAGGTGCGGTCGGGGAACTTCCCGCTGCCGATCGTGCTCAGCTTCGCGGTGCTGCTCGCCGCCGGCTTCGCGTGGACCCGCGCCCAGGCGAAGCCGGGCGTGACCGCGGCCACCGCTGCGGTGCTGGCCGGGGCGATCCGAATCCTCAAGGGATTCAGAATCGTCTGATCGAGGCGCCGCCTCGAACGGGGTGGGTCGCAGGCCAGTTCAACCGGTTGAACTGGCGACGCCCCCGGCCACGGGTTAGCTTCCAGGGCCGGTGTCCACTTCCACATCCCTCCCCCTCCCGCCTCTCCGCCGTCCGCCACCTCCTGCCCCTGCTGCGGAGGGAGTGGAAGGCGCTCGCCGGCGCCACCGCGCTCCTCCTGCTCGGCTCGGCGGCGGCGCTCGCCTATCCCCAGGGCATCCGCATCATCGTCGATGGCGCGCTCTCCAACCGCGACGTGGGGCGGATCCGCTTCGCCGCGATCCTCATGGCCACGCTCGCCGTGGTGCAGGGGCTCGCCGTGGGCGGCCGCGCCTACCTCTTCGGCCTGGCCGGTGAACGGGGCGTGAAGCGGGTCCGGGAGCAGCTCTTCGACTCGCTCGTGGTGCAGGAGGTGGCCTTCTTCGACGGCCAGCGCACCGGCGACCTCACCTCGCGACTGGCGTCCGACACGGCCTCCCTGCAGGGGCTGCTCTCCTCCCAGCTGTCGATGGCGCTCCGCAACGCGGTCCAGGTCGTGGGCGGGCTCGTGCTGCTCGTCATCACGTCGGCGAAGCTCACCGGCGTCATGCTGCTCGTCGTCCCGGCGGTGGCCATCGGCGCGGTCTTCTACGGCCGGAAGGTGCGCGCCCTCTCGAAGCGGTACCAGGACGCGCTGGCCGACGCCGGCCACGCCGCGGAGGAGTCGCTCTCGGCCATCCGCACCGTCCGGTCGTTCGCCGCCGAGCCCGCCGAGCAGGCCCGGTACGCGGGCGCCATCGAGTCGAGCTTCCAGCTGGCGCGGACGCGCGCCAAGGCCGCGTCGATCTTCATGGGGTCCGCCGCGACCGGCATCTACGCCGCCATCGCGCTCGTGCTCGGATACGGCGGCTCGCTGGTGGCCGCGGGCGAGCTCACCGCCGGCGCCCTCACCGCCTTCCTCGTCTACACGCTCCTCATCGCCATGGGGCTGGGCACGCTGGCCGACATCTGGGCCGAGGCGATGAAGGGGCTCGGCGCCGCCGAGCGGGTCTTCGAGCTCACCGCGCGACAGCCCGAGATGCCGGTGTCGGGGGGACGCCGCCTGGACCGCGTCGCCGGCCGGGTGGCCTTCGAGGGGGTCCACTTCCGCTACCCCACCCGCCCGGACGTCGAGGTGCTGCAGGGGATCGACCTCGCGGCCGAGCCCGGACAGGTGGTGGCGCTCGTCGGCCCCTCCGGCGGCGGCAAGTCGACGATGGGCGCCATGCTGTCGCGCCTCTACGACCCGACCGCCGGGCGGCTCACGCTCGACGGCGTGGACGTCCGCGAGCTCGACCCGGCCTGGCTGCGCCGGCTGGTGGGCGTGGTGTCGCAGGAGCCGGTGCTCTTCTCCACCACCATCGCCGACAACGTCCGCTACGGGCGCACCCGGGGCCACCGACGCCGAGGTCCGCGACGCGCTGCGGGCCGCCAACGCCGAGAGCTTCGTGACGGCCTTCCCCGACGGGCTGGCCACGCGGGTGGGCGAGCGGGGCCAGCAGCTCTCCGGCGGGCAGAAGCAGCGCATCGCCATCGCGCGCGCGCTCCTCAAGGATCCCCGCATCCTGCTCCTCGACGAGGCCACGAGCGCGCTCGACGCCGAGTCGGAGGCGCTCGTGCAGGACGCGCTCACCAAGCTCATGCGGGGGCGGACCTCGGTGGTGATCGCCCACCGCCTCTCCACCGTCATCGGCGCCGACCGGGTGGTGGTGATCGACGGCGGCCAGGTGGTCGAGACCGGCACGCACGCCGAGCTCATGGCGCGCGGGGGCGCGTACGCGAGGCTGGTGGAGCGGCAGCTCCTCCGCGGGTAGCGGGGATCAGCCCTTCGGCCGCCGCTTCAGGCGGGCGCCGACCGCGGCCAGCGTCATCTTCCGATCGGGCTCCGGGGGCCGGGCCTTCTCGATGTCGTGGGCTTCGTCGGCGAGGACCTGGCGCAGGGCGTCGGCGACCATCTCCGAGATGGTGCAGTCGTTCGCCTTCGCCTTCAGCTGGAGCGCGCGGTGCAGGCGCGCGTCGAGATGGACGGTGGTGCGCTTCTTCGAAGCCATGGGGGAACAGCCTGGGCGCTTCGGGGTGTCCGCGTCAAGGTGCGGGCAGCCGCGCCTGCCGGGGCCTCTCCGACTGTCAGACCCCTGATCCACGATGCAGGCTGCCGGTGTCGGCTCCACGAGCGCCGCCGGGCATTCCCTTCAGGAGGTCGGTCGACATGGCAGTGAAGGTCATGGTTGCTCCCGCGATCACCGCGAGCCTCGAAGCTCCCCCGGCGCGCAAGCTCCGGGATCCCCTGGCGCCGCCGAAGCCCCGGCGCCGCAAGTCGGCCGTCTACGACGCCGACGGGCACGAGGTCCTCATCACCCTCATGTGCCTCAAGTGCCACCAGATGCGCCCGCTCGCCATGTTCGGCCTGCGCCGCATGGCCGATGGCTCCATCCGCAACCAGCCCTGGTGCCGCGGGTGCCGGTCCGGCGCCGGGGCCGACAAGCCGCGCCGCCGCGAGCAGGAGGAGAGCGTGGCCGACGTCGACGTCGCGTCGACTTCCGAATCGGTCGCCGAGGCCGCGCCGGTCGCTCCCCAGCGGCCGATCGACGCCGGGTTGATGTCCCAGCAGATCGCGGCCGCGCTGGCCGCGGGCTGGCGAAAGTAGCTTTTCCCCGGGTCACCCGGGGATTGCCGTGTGCTCGAGAGAGCCGGGGTCGCCCGCGATATCGCGCGGCGGCCCCATTTTTTTTCGAGGCAACCCGTCCGGGGATGACGACTCCACGACACCATTTCTCATGGTCGCTTTGACCGCCATCAAAGGCATCCACCCACCGTGATCGTCCATGACGATCTGCGTTGTGCGATGGGATGGATCGGGTACCATTCGCCGACTCTTCGAACCGATCGCAGCATCCCGTCCACCTTTCAGCGGTAGGAGTTCCCACATGGCCCAGAGCAATCTCAAGGCGAAGCTCCTCGAGAAGATCGAGGCGCACCGCCCCCGGACCACGAAGCTCAACAAGGAGTTTGGCAACGTCGTCATCGACAAGGTGAACATCGGCCAGTGCATCGGCGGTGCGCGCGACGTCCGCAGCCTCGTCACCGACATCTCCTACCTCGATCCGATCGAGGGCATCCGCTTCCGCGGCAAGACGATCCCCGAGACCTTCGCGGCCCTGCCCAAGGTCCCCGGCAAGGAGCAGCCGTTCGTCGAAGGGTTCTTCTGGTTCCTGCTGACCGGCGAGATCCCCACCATGGCCCAGACGCAGGAGGTCGTGGAGGACTGGAAGGCCCGCTCCCAGGTCCCGCAGTACGTGATCGACGTGCTGCGCGCGCTGCCGCGCGACTCCCATCCCATGACCATGCTCTCGACGGCCGTGCTGTCGATGCAGCGTGACTCGATCTTCGCCAAGAAGTACGGCGAGGGCGGGCTCAAGAAGAACGACATGTGGGACCCGATGTTCGAGGACTCGATGAACCTGCTGGCGAAGCTGCCGGCCATCGCCGCGTACATCTACCGGATGAAGTACAAGGGAGACACCTTCATCCAGGCCGACCCGAAGCTCGACTGGGGCGGGAACTTCGCGCACATGATGGGCGTGGCGCCTCCGTACGACGAGGTGGCCCGCATGTACTTCATCCTCCACTCGGACCACGAGTCGGGGAACGTCTCGGCGCACACCACGCACCTCGTGGCCTCGGCGCTGTCCGACGCGTACTACTCGTTCTCGGCCGGCCTGAACGGCCTGGCCGGCCCGCTGCACGGCCTGGCGAACCAGGAAGTGCTCGGCTGGATCATGAACGTGATGAAGAAGCTCAACAACAAGGTGCCCACCAAGGAGGAGCTCGAGAAGTTCCTCTGGGACACCCTGAACTCGGGCCAGGTCATCCCGGGCTACGGCCACGCCGTGCTCCGCAAGACCGACCCGCGCTACGTCGCCCAGAACGAGTACTCGAAGAAGCACCTGCCCAACGACCCCATCTTCCAGCTCGTGAACATGATCTACGAGGTGGCGCCGGGCGTCCTCACCAAGCACGGCAAGACCAAGAACCCCTGGCCGAACGTCGACGCGCACTCGGGCGTCATCCAGTGGTACTACGGCGTCCGCGAGTGGGACTTCTACACGGTCCTCTTCGGCGTCGGCCGCGCGCTGGGCGTGCTCGCCAACATCACCTGGGACCGCGGCCTCGGCTACGCGATCGAGCGCCCCAAGTCGGTCACCACCGACATGCTCGAGCAGTGGGCCAAGGACGGCGGCCGCAAGGGCGCCGAGGAGTAGCCTTCCACCGCATCGTGACGTGACCCGAGGGCCGCTCCGCGAGGGGCGGCCCTCCTCGTTTCCGGCCGCCCGTCCTTCGGCTACGCGGCCACCGGCGCCGAAGCGGCCGCGGTCCGCAGCAGGAACTCCTCGACGATCCGCATCGACTCCTCCGGCCGGCGCTGCAGCACCAGGTGCGGCGTGTCGAGCATGCGGATCTCCGCGGCGGGCCGGAGCGCGCGGATCTCGGCGGGGATCTGCCGCCGGAGCAGCCGGTCCTTCTTGCCGCCCAGGAAGAGCACCGGCACCGGGCAGGACCGGAGCGCCTCGGAGGCGTCGACGGAGAGCGCGGCGCGGGCGCGGGACGCCATGACGCGGGCCGGGACCCCGGCCACCGCGGAGCGGACCTCCTCCACCAGCTCGCGGGGCGCGTCTCCCCCGGCGAGCAGCAGCCGGACCACGTGCGGCGGCAGCGGCAGCCGGAAGAACGCCGGCGCGAGCGGCGAGGCCCGCGCGAGGATGGGGCGCGCCGGGAGCCGGTGGAAGGTCGCGGCCAGCACCACGGCGACGAGGCCGCGCGGCGCGGTCGCGGCGAGGCGCAGCGCGAGCGGGCCGCCGAACGACTCGCCCAGGATGGCGAAGCGCCCCCGCGGGAGATGGCCGCGCACGAAGAGTCTCGAGCTCCCCGTAGTCGAGGAACCGATCGGAGGGGTACGGGAGGGTCCGGAAGTCGAGCGCGCCCGAGGCCACCGCCTGGAACCGCTGGAAGAGCCGGGCGCTCCCGTCGAGCCCGGGGAGCAGGAGGACGGGCAGGGGTCGCGCCGCGTCGAAGGTCACCGGGAAATCATCTCACGGGCCGGTCAGAAGAAAAAACGGTCGCTGACCCCGCGCGACCACTCCAGGATGGTGGGCCAGCCGACCACCGCGTCGAGGACCTCCTGGGCCGCCGTTGGAGGGAGCCCGGATTCCACGAGCCCCTGCGAGCAGGCGAAGATCCGGCAGGTTCCGGCCTGGCGCGCCTGGAAGAGCGCCCGCGACGGCTCGTCCGGCTCGCCGGCGCCTTCCACCACCGCGCGGACCGCCGCTCCGAGCAGGAAGACGTCGACGCGATCCCCCATCGCCGCGGCCGCCAGCGCGCAGGAGCCCGCCATGCGCAGGGCCGCGTCGTCCGGGTGGGACAGGAACACCAGGGTCCTTCGATCGTTCGTCACGATTCCCCTTGTTTACCGGCGTGTTATAACCCGCGCGCCATGTCTGACGAGAAGAAGCGCGAAGCCGGCCCCGTCGTCGTCCGCAAGGGGCACGTGAAGCCCCCGCCCCCGGGCGTGAAGATCGAGACCCCCGTCGTGGAGCAGCTCGGAGCCGAGACCGGTCCCGCCGCTCCTGCGGTCGAGGACCACCGGCCGCTCTGGCAGCGGCTGGCCGATTCCAAGACCGGTGCGTCCGGCGCTCCTGCGGCCGGCGCGGCTCCGTCCCCGGCGAGGCCGGCGCAGCCCGGCCGTCCTCCCCGCGGCCCGCGCCCGGGAGGTCCCGGTGGCGCCAGTGGTGCCGGAGGTCCCGGTGGTGCCGGCGCCCGCGGCGGACCGCCTCGCCGCGACGGCGGCCCGCGCGAGCGGCGCGAGATGCGCAAGGAGCAGCCGCGCGAGCCCAGCGGACCGGCGCTCCCGCCCGGCGAGCCGCCTCCCGCTCCCGACGCCCCGGCGGTCGAGGAGGGCTCCTTCGCGGACATGTACGCGGACGCAGCCGCCGCGGCCAAGCCCCGCCGGCGCTTCCAGCCCGGCGAGAAGGTGGCCGGCAAGATCCTCCAGATCGGCCAGGACGTGGCCTTCCTCGAGCTCGGCTCCGGCCTGGCCGACGGGATGATCGAGACCATCGAGCTGCAGGACGACGACGGCAAGCTCGAGTTCGCGCCCGGCGACATCATCGACGGCGTGGTGGTGAAGGGCGGCGAGCGCGGCGTCGTGGTCAGCCGCGGCAAGGCCCGGATCCACTCCGACCGGCGCGCCGTGATGGAGGCCGCCCAGACCGGCCTGCCCGTCGAGGGCGTCGTGAGCGGCGCCAACAAGGGCGGCATCGAGGTCGACGTGATGGGGCAGCGCGCCTTCTGCCCCATGTCCCAGATCGACGTCCGCTTCGTCGGCGACCCGGCCACGCTGGTGGGCCAGCGCCTCCGCTTCCGCGTCCAGAAGGCCGACGAGCGGGACATCGTCCTCTCCCGCCGCGCCCTCCTCGAGGAGGAGCGCGCCGAGCAGGCCCGCAAGACCCGCGAGCGGCTCGAGCCGGGCGCGGCCTTCGAGGGCACGGTCACGAGCGTGCAGGACTACGGCGCGTTCGTGGACATCGGCGGCATCGAGGGGCTCGTCCACGTGTCCGAGCTGGCCTGGGACCGGGTCTCCCGTCCCGGCGACCTGCTCCGGCAGGGCGACAAGGTCCAGGTGCAGGTCCTCAAGATCGAGGAGGACGCCAAGAAGGGCACCCGCATCTCCCTCAGCGTGAAGGCGCTCGTTCCCCGCCCCGAGCCGGTCGCGGCCCCTCCCCGCCCCGTGCACGCACCGCCTCCCGCTCCCCGGGTCGGCGACGTCGTGAAGGGCACCGTCGACCGGGTCGAGCCCTACGGGGTCTTCGTCCGCTTCGCCGGCGGGCGCGGGCTGGTTCCCGCGGCCGAGACCGGAACCCCCCGTGGACAAGACCTGCGCAAGGCCTTCCCGGCCGGCGCGGAGCTCACCGTGCTCATCACGGAGATCGACGAAAGAGGCCGGATCCGGCTCTCCAGGACCCAGGCGGAGGCTGCCGACGAGCGGCGCGAGGCCACGGAGTACATGGCCAAGGCCCCCCGGGCCAGCGGCAAGGGTTTCGGCACCCTGGGCGATCTCCTGCGTGACAAGCTGAAGGGTTCTTCGGGGCCTTAACCCCCGGGGAGTGCTGTGCTATCAAAGAGGGCTCTCGCGAGCCTTCTTCCCCAAATCCCAACGGGAGTCCGAGCATGTCCTCGACCGTCGCGCCCACGAAGAACCCCCACGTCCTCTCCTGGGTGGAGGAGATGGCCAAGCTCACCCAGCCAGCCAAGATCCTCTGGCTCGACGGCTCGGAGCGCGAGCGCCAGGAGCTCATCGCCCAGGCCGTCGTCGACAAGGTCCTCATCCCGCTCGACCAGAAGAAGTGGCCGGGCTGCTACTACCACCACTCCAACAAGAACGACGTCGCCCGCGTCGAGCACCTCACCATCATCTGCACGCCCACCAAGGAGGAGGCCGGCCCCACCAACGCCTGGGTCGCCCCCGCCGAGATGTACGCGAAGATGCGCGGCCTCTTCGACGGCTGCATGAAGGGGCGCACGATGTACGTGGTGCCCTACGTGATGGGGCCCGCCGACTCGCCCTTCGCCAAGGTGGGCTTCGAGCTGACCGACTCGGTCTACGTCGCGCTCAACATGGGCACCATGACCCGCATGGGCAAGGTGGCGCTCGACCGGCTCGGCGAGAAGAACGACTTCAACAAGGGGCTCCACGCGGTCGCCGAGTGCGACCCCGAGAAGCGCTTCATCACCCACTTCCCGCAGGACAACACCATCTGGTCGGTGGGCTCGGGCTACGGCGGCAACGCGCTCCTCGGCAAGAAGTGCCTGGCGCTCCGCATCGGCTCCTACCTCGCGAAGAAGGAGGGCTGGCTCGCCGAGCACATGCTCATCCTCGAGGCCGAGAGCCCGCAGGGCGAGATCAGCTACGTGGCCGCGGCGTTCCCGTCGGCCTGCGGAAAGACCAACTTCGCCATGCTGATCCCGCCCAAGGAGTTCGACGGGCTGGAAGATCCGCACGGTGGGCGACGACATCGCCTGGATGCGGGTCGGTCCGGACGGCCGTCTCTGGGCCGTGAACCCCGAGGCCGGCTACTTCGGCGTGGTCCCCGGCACGAACACGAAGACCAACAAGAACGCCATGGCGAGCATCACCAAGGACACGTTCTTCACCAACGTGGCCCGCACCGAGAGCGGCGACGTCTGGTGGGAGGGGCACGACGATCCGGCCCCCGACACCTGCATCGACTGGAAGGGCGACGTCTGGAAGAAGGGCAGCCCGGACAAGGCGGCCCACCCGAACAGCCGGTTCACCGCTCCCATGGCCAACAACCCGGCCATCTCGCGGTTCGCCAGCGACCCGCGGGGCGTGCCCATCAGCGCCATCATCTTCGGCGGGCGCCGCGCCAACACGGTCCCGCTCGTGCTCCAGTCCTTCAACTGGACCCACGGCGTGTACCTGGGCGCCACCATGGGCTCGGAGACCACCGCCGCCGCCACCAGCGCGGTGGGCGTGGTCCGCCGCGACCCGATGGCCATGCTGCCCTTCATGGGCTACGACGCCGGGAGCTACCTGCAGCACTGGCTCGACATGCAGGACCGCATCCCCAACCCGCCCAAGATCTTCATGGTGAACTGGTTCCGCAAGAACGCGGACGGCAAGTTCGTCTGGCCGGGCTACGGCGACAACATGCGGGTCCTCAAGTGGATCCTCGACCGCGCCCACGGCCGCACCAACGCGCAGGAGACGGTGCTGGGCTGGACGCCGGTCCAGGGCGACCTCGACATGACCGGTCTCGACGTCTCCCAGGAGGCGCTCGGCCCAGGCCACCCGCATCGACCTCGGCGAGTGGGAGTACGAGCTCGAGGACGCCAAGTCGTGGTTCGACAAGCTCGGGAAGACGCTTCCCGTGCAGCTCGAGCTGGAGCGGCAGCTGCTCCTCGCCTCCGTGAAGAACGCGCGGGCGGTGGCGGCCGGGAAGAAGTAGAACCCGGGCGTGTGCACGCTCGCACTCGCCTTCCACGCCGACCGGCGCTGGCCGCTCGTCGTCGCAGCCAATCGCGACGAGCGGCTCGGCCGTCCCTCCGAGGACTGGGCCCTGCGGGCCCCGCCGGGCGCGCCGCGCCACGCCGCCCCGCGCGACGCGCTGGCCGGCGGCACCTGGATTGGCGTGGGCGCCTCCGGCCTCTTCGCCGGCATCACCAACTTCCACGCCGCGCCGGGGCATCCCCCCGATCCGTCGCGGCGTTCCCGCGGCGAGCTCGTGACCCGCATGCTCGGGCAGCCCTCGGCCGCCACGGCCCGGGAGCACGCCGTCCGCACCGAGGCGGCCGCCTACAACCCGTTCCACCTGCTCGTCGCCGACGGCGCGACCGCCTTCCTGTGGTGGTACGACGGCGACGTCACGGAGATCGAGGACCTGGGGCCCGGCCTGCACGTGGCCACCGAGCGCGACCCCCGCGGCCGCGATCCCCGCGGCGAGGCGCTGCGCGCCCGCTGGCCGGTCGACCCGTCGCCGGGCCGGCTGCGCGAGCTGCTCTCGTCGCACGACGCGTTCCCGTCGACCCCGGGGATCTGCATCCACCTCGGCGACGTCTACGGCACCCGCTCGTCGGCGGTGATCCGGCTCGCGCCGGCGCTCCGCCACTCCGAGCTCTTCGCGGCCGACGGGCCGCCCTGCACCTCGCCCTTCGAGGATCGCTCCGACCTGCTCGTGTCGCTCGCCCGCTCCCCTTGACGCCGGGGCCCGCGCGCCGCATCTATCCGGGCATGGGACTCCTCGATCGCATCCCCGTCCGTCCGCCCCCCGCCGCTCCGCCGGAGGCCATCGACCTGAACGAGCGCGGCGAGTTCGAGATCGCCTGGCCGGGCCGGGTGGCCATCATCCCCGCCTTCACGCTCCGCGACCTGTGCCCCTGCGCCGCCTGCATCGAGGAGGGGACGGGGAAGAAGATCCTCGACCCCTCCACCATCCCCCTCGACATCCGCGCCGAGCGGATCGACCCGGTGGGCAGCTACGCCATCCAGATCCACTGGTCGGACGGCCACGACACGGGCCTCTTCACCTGGGACCTGCTCCGCAAGGCCTCGGGGCTCTGAGGCCGCGCCGCTCAGACCATGCGGCGCGCCGGCGGCGCGATGCGGGTGTGCCGATTCACCACGGGTGACATGCCCTGCCGGGACCGGGCGAAGCGCAGCCCGTTGACCGGCCCGTCCCCGCCGCGCAGGGCGTGGACGAGCAGCTTCACCGCGAACGGGTCGGCGTGCCCCGCCGACGCCTCGCCCACCAGGATGTCGACGGCGCTGCGCGACTCGTAGGGCTCGGAGCGGTAGGCCCGGGCGTGGGTCAGCGCCACGAAGGCGCTGGCCACCGCGACCACGTCGGTGCTGGGCGACGGGGGATTCGGGAGGTCGGGATACCCCTGCCCGTCCCGCCAGTGATGGGCCAGCGCCGCCTCCACCGCCGGGTGGTTCCCGAGCTCCCGGGCCAGCTGGTACGCGCCCAGGATCGGGTGCTGGGCGATCTCGGCGGCGTCCTCGCCCCGGAGCGAATCCGGGGTCCGCAGCACCCGCGGCGGGACGTGGCGCATGCCGATGTCGTGGAGCAGCGCCGCCGCCGCGATCTGCGGGGAGGCCCGGGCCGTGCCGGCGGCCGCCAGGATCATGCGCGCCGTCACCACGGCCGAGGCGAGCGCGTGCCGGTAGCGGGTCGCGTCGCCGAGCTTGGCCGCCGCCAGCTCCTCGACGAGGGGGAGCGGGAGCTTCGCCGCCTCCACCACCTTGCGGACCGCCGAGCGGACCTCGTCGGTCCGGAAGAAGTGGCCGAGCGCGGCGTCCTGGAGCACGTCGCCCAGGTCGTCGGTCAGGAAGGTGTCGGAGAGGGGCAGGCCGTGGCCCGGCCGCGAGCTGGCCGCGGCCTCGGCGATCGACTCGACGGAGATGACCGTCCCGGCGCGGGCGAGCACCGTGCCCCCGCAGTCGGTCAGATCCCTCCGCAGCTTCACCCGGTCGAACATGGTGCCGTGCCTCCCACGGTAACAGGACACCGCCGTGAGGGAATGCTGACCCCCGTGCAGGGTCCCGCGACAGGGGGTGGGACACCCGACCACACGCCGGATCAGCGGCGTTTTCTGGAGAGGGCGCGGTCCATCTCGCGGCGGCTCTCCCGCTCGGCGATGTGGTCGCGGCGGTCCTCGTGGGTCTTGCCGCGGCCGAGCCCGAGCTCCACCTTGGCCCAGCCTTCCTTGAAGTAGATGGAGATGGGCACGAGCGTGTAGCCGCGCTGCTCCACCTTGCCGCGGAGCTTCTCGATCTCGGCCCGGCGGAGCAGGAGCTTGCGCTCCCGCAGGGGCGCGTGGCCGAAGGCCGCCGCGGCGGCGTACTCGCCGATGCGGCAGTTGAGGAGCCAGAGCTCGTCGCCCCGCAGCGCCGCGTAGGCGTCGGAGATCGCCACGTTGCTCTCGCGCAGCGACTTCACCTCGCTCCCGGTGAGCGAGAGCCCGGCCTCGAACCGCTCCTCGATGTCGTAGTCGAAGCGGGCGCGCCGGTTCTGGGCGACCACCTTCACGCCGTCGTCGGCCGCCTGCCCTCTCGCCTTCTTCACGGCAGGGCCAGGTTGTCGATGAGCCGGGTGCGCCCCAGGAAGGCGGCCACCAGCGCGCGCGTGCCCGGCTCGGCCCGCTCCGCCGGCCGCAGGGTCTCGGGGTGGACCAGCTCGACGTAGTCGACCTTCATCCCGGCCGCCTCGACGGCGCGGGCGATTCCCGCGGCCAGCTCGCGGGGATCCCGCTCCCCTCCGGCGGCCCGGACCTGGGCGGCCGCGAGCGCCCGCGAGATGGCCGGCGCGCGGGCGCGCTCGTCGGGCGGAGAGGTAGGCGTTGCGCGACGAGAGCGCGAGCCCGTCGGGCTCGCGGACGATCGGCATGCCCACCACCTCGACGCCCATGTCGAGGTCGAGGACCATCCGGCGGATGACCTGGAGCTGCTGCCAGTCCTTGTCGCCGAAGAGGGCCACGTGGGGGCGCGACAGGCCGAGGAGCTTCGCCACCACCGTCGCGACGCCGCGGAAGTGGCCGGGGCGGCGGTCGCCGCACAGCCCCTTCGAGACCTCCTCGACGTCCACCCAGGTCTGGAAGCCGGGCAGGTACATCGCCTTCGGATCCTCCGGCGCGAGGACCATGTCGACGCCGGCCGAGCCGCACTTGGCGAGATCCCCCTCGAGGTCGCGGGGGTAGCGCGCCAGGTCCTCGGAGGGCCCGAACTGGGTGGGGTTCACGAAGATGGTGGCCACGGAGAGCCCGCGGCGCGCGCCCGAGTCGGCGCGGTGCCGGGCCTCGCGCATGAGGGAGAGGTGCCCCTCGTGCAGGTAGCCCATGGTGGGGACGAGCGCGATGCGGGCGCCGCCGTCGCGCGCATCGGTCAGGCGAAGCTGCCACTCCGCCGGGTCGCGGATGAGCTCGGGGGTGGACATCGGGACGGTCGGGACTAGACCGGCGCCCCCACCACGCCAGCGTGGTCGTCGTCGGCCTCGGGCTGCTGCGCGACCACCTGGAGAAGCCGGAGCGACGGCGCGTGGAAGCTGTGCTCCTCGGCCGGGAAGGTGCCGGCCTTCACCTCGGCGACGTAGGCCTCGACCCCGGCCGCGGCCGCGGGCCCCAGGTCGGCGAAGCGCTTCACGAACTTGGGCTTGAACTCGGTCTCGAGGCCGAGGAGGTCGTGGTAGACCAGCACTTGACCGTCGGTATGGGCTCCGGCGCCGATGCCGATGGTGGGGATGCCGAGCTGGGTGGAGACCAGCCGGGCCAGCTCGGCCGGGATGCACTCCAGCACCATCGCGTAGCAGCCGGCGGCCTCGAGGGCGTGGGCGTCCTGGATCAGCTTCTGGGCCTTGTCGCCCTCCCGGCCCTGCACCACGTACCCGCCCATCTTGTGGACCGACTGGGGGGTGAGCCCGATGTGCCCCATCACCGGGATGCCGGCGCGGACGATCCGGGTGATCACGTCGGCGTACTCGGCGCCGCCCTCCAGCTTCACCGCCTCGACGCCGCCCTCGGAGACGAGGCGCATGGCGTTCTTCACCGCCTCGTCGGCGCTGGCCTGGTAGCTGCCGAAGGGCATGTCGCCGACCAGGTGGGCGCGGCTGGCGGTGCGGGAGAGGCCGCGGCGGACCGAGGCCGAGTGGTAGATCATGTGGTCGAGCGTGACCGGCAGGGTGGAGTCGTGCCCCTGCAGGACCATGCCGAGCGAGTCGCCGACGAGCACCACGTCGACGCCGCCGCGGTCGACGAGCCGGGCGCTGGTGGCGTCGTAGGCGGTGACGACGGCGATCTTCTCGCCGGCGCCCTTCATGCGACGCAGCTCGTGGATGGTCACCCGCTTGCGCGGGGCGGTCTGGCTGGACATGGCGCGACGCCTCCGGTGTAGGCCTCTCTCGAGGTCCCGCCCATTGGGAAGAGGAAATCTACCCCGGCCGGGCCGATCAGCGCCACGGATAACGGACGGGGTGCGGCGCGGGGCACGGCGGGGCGCGTCAACCGCCGTGGCCGGCCAGCGAGAAGTGCAGCCTCCCCCGCCGGTGGCGCCGGATCTCCTTCAGCAGCGCGTCCAGGTCGGCCTCGTCGCCGAGGTCGAGCTCGCTCGTGTTCACCACCAGCAGCGGCGTTTCCTCGTAGTGAAAGAAGAAGTCGCCGTAGGCCCGGCTGACCGCGTCCAGGTACTCGGGGGCGACCTGCCGCTCGAAATCGCGGCCCCGCTTGCGGATGCGCCCCGCCAGCACCTCGGGCCGGGCCTGCAGGTAGACCACCAGGTCGGGCTTCACCACCCGCGCGCCGAGCACCTGCCAGATGCGCTCGTAGAGGGCCAGCTCGTTGGGATCGAGCGTCAGGCTCGCGAAGATCCGGTCCTTGGCGAAGAGGTAGTCGGAGATCGTGACCTGGTTGAAGAGGTCCTGCTGGAAGAGGTCCTGCTGCTGCTGGTACCGGGACAGGAGGAAGAAGAGCTGGGCCTGGAGCGCGTGCTTCTTCCGGTCCTGGTAGAAGCCGGGCAGGAAGGGGTTCTCCTCCGCCGCCTCGAGGACGAGCCGCCCCCCAGCCGCTCGGCCAGGGCCCGGGCCAGCGTGGTCTTGCCCACGCCGATGGGCCCTTCGACGGCGATGTATCTCGACTTTTCCACTGACGGTGCGCGAGCTTGCCACAGGGGTCCCGGGGTGTCCACGTGGGGCGTGGGGGGGCCGGAATCTTGACCTGGTCACGTCACGCCATGTATGGTCACGCGCGTTAACGTCTCGGCATGCAACGCGGAGGCAGGATGGTGGCAGGGCGGCGTGGGCCGGCGGCGGGTCGGGTGACGGCGAAGGGATCGACCGCGGACGGCGCGGTCGATCCGGCCTTCCAGAGGGCGATCCTCAAGATCGCCATCGAGCTGCGCAAGCCGGACGCGAAGAGCTACGACGTCGTCGTCGAGGCGACGATCCGGGCGATGCGACTCGACGCCGGGGCCTTTCGAAGGTACCTGGGCGAGAACGGCGCCCGGAACATGAGTCTTCTCCTCGCGACGGCGAGGGCCGCGGGCATCTAGCGCGGCAAAGGGAATGGGCGCCCTGGCGGTGGCGGGGCGTGGCGGTGGCGGGCGGCGGAACTTTCGACAGGGCGCCCAGCTTTTCCTCCGAGTGACCGAGACGAGAAACGCCGGCCCCCCGCGAAGGGAGCCGGCGTCCTTGCGACGTCCGACGGGGGCTTCCCGGAGCAGCCCCGTCAGTCGTTCCCGTTTCCGTTCCCGGTCTCGCGGCGCTTGCGCGCCACCTCGTCGGCCACCTGCCCGAGCGCCGACTCCCCGGCGCCGCCGGCCGGAAGCTGCTCGGCCTTCGGATCGAGCGACCGGCCCGTCATGTGGGCCTCGCCCGGCCGCCATCCCGGCGTCACCGTCGCGGCGAGGTCGCGGGCGCCCTCGCGGGCGCTGCCGGTCAGCTTCCTCCACGCCAGCCGGAAGAACAGGCCGAGGCCGATGAAGGGGAGGAAGACCACGAAGAGGCCGCCGAGGAGCGGCGCGAGCAGGAGCGCCGTCATCCACGAGATGCGCAGGTAGCGGTCCGACGAGGTCCCGGGGAGCTCTCCTCCGCGGTCCGACACCAGGCTGATGCTCCAGTGCCGGGGGTTCCAGTAGTAGCCGCCGGGGACCCGATCTCCACCCGTGTACCGTGCCATGGCCGCCTCCTTCTTCCTGGTTCCTTGCTCCGTGCTCCTTGCCGCCTACTCCTTGCGCTTCGCGTCGATCTCGCGAGCCAGCTCCTCGAGCTTGGCGGCCTGCGACGAGATCTCGCCCTCCGCCTTCTCCTCCTGGCGCTTGCCGGTGAAGTGCGCCTCGCCGGGCTGCCAGCCGGGGGTGACGGTCGCGGCCAGGTCCTGGGCCGAGCGGCGGAACATGCCGACGAGCGGGCTCGAGCGCGGCCTTCGCGGTCAGGTAGAGGCCGATGAACGGGAGGAAGACCACCATCAGGCCGCCGAGGACCGGCATCAGCAGGAACACGGCCGCCGTGGGCAGCTGCACGTAGTGCTCGGCCGCCTTGCCGGGGAGCCGCTCGCCGTCGTGCTGGATGGGGAAATTTCCCAGTTGGACTTCGAGAGGTAGTAGCCACCCTTCACCGCGCTGCCGCCGTTGATGGTCGTCATGGTGTCGCTCTCCTTCACTCCGGGTTGGAAGCTTCGTCTCGAGAAGGAGTGTCGTCGATCCGCCCCGGCTTCGATATTGGGAGCACTCCCCAGCCCGCGGCGAAAGAGTCCGGTCGGGGCGGGGCAGGACGACCGGCGATCGCGGGGGGCCGCGCACCGGGGATCGCCTCCGGAAAACACCCGACCCCGGAAGGGGCGCCGCCCCTTCCCCGGCCAGGCCAGGCCGGAGCGACCCCCACCCCTCAGGATTCCTGGGGATTCCCGGCCGGCGAGGGAGCGCCCAGGGCCCGGTCGAGCGATTCCCACTCGTCCACCGTCAGGGTCTCGCCGCGCCTCCCCGGGTCCACGCCGGCGGACACCAGCGCGGCCAGGAGCGCCTCCGGCGGCGCCACGCGCGAGGCCTCCAGCGCGTTCCGCAAGGTCTTGCGCCGCTGGCCGAAGCCGGCCTTCACCAATAGTCGAAAGCGCCGCCCGTCGGCCGCGCGCGGCTCCCGGCCGTGCAGGTCGATGCGAACCACCGCGCTGTCGACCCGGGGCGGCGGGTGGAAGGCGCCGCGCGGGACGACGCGATCGATCTCCACCTCGCCGCGCTGCTGCAGGAGCACGGAGAGCAGTCCCCAGTCCTTCGTGCCCGGACGGGCGGCGAGCCGCTCCGCCACCTCGCGCTGGACGAGCAGCACGGCGCGCGACACCGCGTCGGCCTGGTCGAGCAGCGAGAAGAGGATGGGGCTGGTCAGGTGGTAGGGGATGTTGCCGGCCACCGCCACCCGTCCCGGCTGCGCCCCCCCGGGCGCGTCCGCGGCCAGCCGCGCGAAGTCGGCGCGGGCCGCGTCGGCCTCCACCAGCCGGATGGCGTCGCCGAACTCGCCGCGCAGCACGCGGGCCATGTCCCGGTCGCGCTCCACCGCCACCACCCGCGCCCCGTGCGCCAGCAGCCGCTCGGTGAGGTGGCCGAGCCCGGATCCGATCTCGATCACCACCTCGCCGGCGCGCTCCACCGCGAGGCGCGCGATGCCGTCGAGGATCGCCTCGTCGCCGAGGAAGTTCTGGCCCCAGCTCTTCTTGGCCCGCAGGCCGTGGCGGTCGAGGAGGACGCGCGGCGACGGGTGGGGCACGTCAGGCCCCCTGCGGCTGGCCGAGGCGCCAGGCCGGGTCGGCGTTCAGGTCGGGGCTGGCCCGCTCGCCCCGCAGGAGCGCCTGCGTGCCGGCCACCGCGATCATCGCCGCGTTGTCGGTGCAGTGCCGGGGCGACGGCAGGAAGACCCGCATCCCCTCGTACTCCGCCGCGCGCTCCGTCACCACGGCGCGCAGCCGGCCGTTCGCGGCCACGCCGCCGGAGAGGACCACCCGGTCGAGCTGGAGCTCGCGCGCCGCCCGGAAGAGCTTCGACGAGAGCGCGCCCACGATGGCCTCCTGGTAGCTGGCGCACAGGTCGGCGAGCGCCGGGCCTTCGGGGACGCCGTGCTTGCGGACGTGGTGGAGCAGCGCCGTCTTCAGCCCGGAGAAGCTGAACTCGAGCGGGCCGCCCTTGACGATGGCCTTGGGGAACTTCACCGCGAGCCGATTGCCGTCCCGGGCCAGCCGGTCGATGGCCACGCCGCCCGGATAGGGCAGCCCGAGCAGCTTCGCCCCCTTGTCGAAGGCCTCCCCGGCGGCGTCGTCGCGGGTCTGGCCGAGCAGGCGGTAGCGCCCGAATCCCTCGGCCACGTAGAGCGACGTGTGGCCGCCCGAGACCACCAGCCCGAGGTAGGGGAACGCCGGCGCCTCCTCGGAGAGGAAGGTGGCGAGCAGGTGCCCCTCGAGGTGGTTCACCCGCGCGAGCGGCAGGTTCCACGCCAGCGAGAGCGCCTTCGCCACCTGGACCCCGACGAGCAGCGCCCCCACGAGCCCCGGTCCGCTCGTGACCGCGATGCCGTCGAGGTCGGCGGGCGAGACGCCGGCGAGGCGCAGCGCCTCGTCGACGACCGGCATCACCTGCACGACGTGGTTGCGGCTGGCCAGCTCCGGGACCACGCCGCCCCAGCGGCGATGGATCTCGATCTGGGTGGAGACGACGTCGGAGAGCGCACGCCGGCCGTCCTCCACCACGGCGGCGGCGGTCTCGTCACAGCTCGTCTCGATGCCCAGGACCTTCACGGGGGGGACTTTCTACCCGGCCCGCTCAGGGACGCAAGCGCGCCAGCACCGCCCGCACCTCTTCGGCGTGCCGCCCGGCCGGGTCGACGGCCAGGTAGCGCTCGTACGAGGCGCGTGCGCCGGCGGAGTCGCCGCCGGTCAGCTGGACCTCTCCGAGCGCCAGCCACGCGGCGCCGTTCGACGCGTCGAGCGCCGTGGCGCGCAGGAGGGCCGGGAGCGCCTCCCGTGGCCTCCCGGCGTCGGAGAGCGCCCGGCCCAGCGCGGCCTGGGCCTGGCTCGTCTCCCGGAAGCGGACCGCGCGCTCGAAGGAGGCGACGGCGGCGGGGAAGTCTCCGGCGCGGTAGCTCGCCTCCCCGGCCGCCATGGCCTCCGAATAGGCGGGAGGCAGGGGCGGAGCGGCCGGCCGGCCCTGGGGCCGCGGAGGCGGCTGGGGCTCGGCCTCGGGCGGACGGACGGTCCCGGCGGGAGCCGGCTCCGTGATCGCGAGCGCCGGCGGCGACGGAGCGGCCGCCGGCTGGGCCTCGGCGGCCTGGCCGGACGGCGCGCCCGGATCGGCGACCGCGGACCTCTGCCGGCGCGCCCATTCGGGCCCGAGGAGGATCGCCGCGGCGAGCACGAGGACCGCGCCGACGACCCAGGCCGGCGCCTGGCTGTGGCGCACGGGCTCCGGGCCGCGGACCCGTTCCGGGACGGGGATGGCGGTTCCCACGGCGAGGGCCGCCCGCCGCGCCTCGGCCGGGTCGGCGAACCACTCGACCCCTTCCGGCCCCGGCGTTCCCCGGGGAGACGGGAGCTCGCTGCACCGGCGCGACGACCAGGATGCCGTCCTCGTGAAGGGGCACGAGCAGCGCGGCGGCCTCGATCTCCGGCCGCCCCGACTCCTCGATCACGGCGCGCAGGGTGCGCCGCCCGTCGACGAGCCGAAGGAGCCCGTTCGCCTCGTCGGGGAGGGAATCGAGCCGCCGGGAGAGGAGCCCGGCGTCGACCCGGACCACCGCCTCGAGGTCGGGCAGGCGCGCGGCGAGGCGCGTCCACTCGTCCAGCTTTCGCGCCCCCTCCACCAGGAAGGGTCCGGTCGCCGCCTTCCCGTCTTGCCGGAGCGCGGTCACTTCTTCGCGTCCGCCCGCGCCTCGGCGCGGCTGAGCCGCCTGCCCTGGATCTGGTGCAGCTCGCGGGCCGCCTCCTCGTTGCGCGGGTCGGCCTTGAGCGCCGCGCGCAGGAGCTTCTCCGCCCCGTCGGCGTCGCCGTCCTCCCGGGCCATGATCCCGGCGACCTGGAACGCCCGGGAGCAGGTCGGATCCTTCATGGCCTCCTCGAGATGGCGCCGGGCGCGGTCCCGGTCCTCCTTCCTTCCGGAGAGGAGCGTCTCGCTGGCCAGCGAGACGAGGTAGTCGGCCCGGCGGTCGCTGCGGACCGCCGCCTCGAAGAAGAGCCGGGCGCGCGCGTGGTCGCCGGTGCGGCGGGCGGCCTCTCCCTTCTGGAAGTCGGCTCGCCCCGCGGCGGCGGCCGCCTCGGTCGCGGCCCTCCCGCCCGAGGCGCTCCGGGCCAGGTAGTCGGTGCGCCGCACCCGGTCGGAGAGCGTGGCGTAGGCCTCGTTCAGCGACGAGAGCACGTCGCGCAGCCCGCCCTGGAGGTCGGCGAGAGCCGGGGACCCGTAGCGGTCGGGATGGAACTGCTTCACCAGCTTGAGGTAGGCGCCCTTCACGTCGTCGATGCCCGGCCCCGCGCGGCAGCCCCAGCCGCGCGAAGAGATCGGGGTCGCGGGCGAGCGGCAGGGCCGCCTCGAGGGCGCGGCGGATCTCCCGCTCGGCGGGGGTGGGAGCGGCCGGCTGCGGAGGGGAGCCCGCGACCGGGGCCGCGCCGGCCGGGGCCGCCGCCCTCGGGCCGGCCGAGAACGGGCCCACGCCCATGTTCTGCATCGCCCGGGCGAGCAGCCGCTGCCTGCGGGCCCGGGCCACCTCGGGGTCGCTGCGGCGCCCCGGCTCCTGGGGCTCGACCGGAACGGGCGGCGCCGAGGCGATGGTCGTCCCGCCGGGCGAGGCGCCCAGCGAGGCGATCTCCACGACGTCGCCGGCCGGCTCCGCCAGCCCGAGGAGGAGGAGCGCGGAGAGCAGCGCCCGGCCCTGCTCCCGCGTGAGGCCGGGCGAGGAGAGGACGTCCTTCGCGGTGGCGGCGGCGGCGAGCTTCCGCACCGCGGCCGCCTCGGGCTCCGTCCAGGAGAAGGACGCCTCGAGGTCGGCGTAGCCCGAACCGAGGGCGACGGCGCCCGGGGCCCCGGCGAGCGCGGACTGGACGAGCGAGGCGGCCTGCGGGGACGCCAGCGCGTCGACCACCGCCCGGAGCGGCGCGACCAGCACGCGCCCCGCCCAGTCGGGAACCGGCGCCTCGGGATCGAACTGGAAGGCGCCGTCGCCCAGCCCGGCGATGAGCGACACGTAGGCCGCCTGCTGCGATTCGAGGGCGCGGTCGATCACGTCCTGGCGGGCCGCGCCCATCTCCACGAGGACCTCGCCCTGCTTCCGCCCGGTGCGGGCCATCTCGGCGAGCGAGCGCCCCAGGGTCTCGATGTCGATCGCGCCCTGCGCGAGGAGGATCTGGCCGAGCGGGTGGAAGCCGGCGAAGGTCTGGGCGCCCACCGGCACGCCGTCCCGGAAGTAGAGGCGCGAGTCGCCGCCCGCCTGGCGCACCGTCAGCTCCCCCCCGAGGCGGAGGTTCCAGGCCTCGAGCAGGATGGCGGCGAGCGGCGTCCGCGAGAGATCTCCCGGCTCGCGGAGGAAGGACATTTGGGAATCTTACTCCGACAGCGATCGAAGTGCGCCGTACACACCCACACCCACAGACACCGCCAGGTTGAGGCTGCGCTTTCCGGGCAGCATGGGGATGGATACCGCCCGTTCGGGCCAGGCGGAGAGCAAGGCCGGCGGCAGCCCGAGCTGCTCCTGCCCGAAGACCAGGAAGTCCCCGGGAGCGAAGCGAACGTCGAAGAGGGTCTGCCCGGCCCGCGCGCTGAAGAGGTGGAGCCGGCCCGGCTCCCCGCGCACGTGCCGGGCCTCGAACTCGGCCCAGCTGCCGTGGATCTCCGGCGCCACGTCGTCCCAGTAGTCGAGCCCGGCCCGGCGCAGGTCCTTCTCGGCGAGCGAGAAGCCGATGGGCTGGACGAGGTGGAGCCGGGTTCCGGTCACCGCGCAGGTCCGGGCCGCGTTGCCCGTGTTGGGCGGGATCTGCGGGGCCACCAGGACGACGTGGAGGGGCGGGACGGGCGGCGAGAGGTCGGACATGGGCCGAGCGTATCCTTTGACCGGTGGAGGGCTGCACTCTAGTGTCGATCCATGCGCCTCGCCGCCATCGGCGCCACCGACGTCGGCCTCAAGCGGAGCCACAACGAGGACGCCTTCCTCGTGATGCCGGAGTGCGGCCTCTTCTGCGTCGCCGACGGGCTCGGCGGCCACGCCTCGGGGGAGGTCGCGAGCCGGATGGCGATCGACGAGCTGGCCGCCCACTTCCGCGCCACCGAGGGGGAGGCCGCGGGGCCCCCTCCCGAGGAGCGTCTCGCCGCCGCCGTGAAGAACGCGAACCGGGCGATCCACGGCCGCGGCCGCGCCGAGCCCGCGCTCGCGGGAATGGGCACCACGCTCGTGGCCGGGTTCTTCGCCGAGGGCGGCCCGCTCCACGTGGCGCACGTGGGCGACAGCCGGGCCTACCTGTTCCGGGACGGCGAGCTCCGCCGGCTCACCGAGGACCACTCCCTCCTCCAGGACTTCATCCGGCAGGCCCATCCCAGCGAGGCCGAGATCGACGCCTTCCCCCACAAGAACGTGATCGTCCGGGCCGTGGGGATGCGGCCGGAGGTGGAGGTGGAGCTGTCGCGCGTGGAGATCCGGCAGGGGGACGTCCTGCTCCTCTGCTGCGACGGCCTCTTCGGGATGCTCCCCGACGATCGGATGGCCGCGATCCTCCGGGAGGAGGGCGCCGAGATCCTCCGGGCGAACCAGCTGCTCCTCGATGCCGCCCTGGATGCGGGAGGCGCCGACAACGTGACGTCGATCCTGGTGCAGGTCGCCGAGCTCTGAGCGGGTCGCGCCGCAGCGCGACCGTTGGCCCTCCGCTGGACCGCCGCTCGCCCGCCGCTAACCCTCCGCAAGGACCCGGAGGTCGCCCGCCGCCACCGCGCCCAGGACGCGCTCGCCGGGCCGGAGCACCGTGCCCGGCCAGAGGACGGCCCGCTCGACCGCCGCCCCGTCGGGCACCCGGCACCCGCGCCCCACCACCGCGCCGGGACCCACCCGTCCCCCCGCCTCGATCCGGGCGCCGGGGCCGACCAGCGCCGGCCCCAGGATCTCCGCTCCCGGCTCCACCTCGGCATCCGGGGCGATCCACACCCGGTGAGGCGCGGCGCGAAGCGGGGCGAGGGGATCGGCGCCGGGCAGCGCCACCGGCGCGCCGGAGAGCAGGTCCAGGTTCGCCTGGAGGTACCGCGCCGGCGTTCCCAGGTCGTTCCAGTAGCCGCCGGCCACCACGGCCCGGACCTCGCCGCGCTCGAGGAGCGGCGGATAGACGTGCCGGTTCACGTCGCAGGCGAAGGGCGCCGCCGGGACGCGGTCGAGGAGGGCGGGCGAGAGGACGTGCACGCCGGTGAAGTGGAGCGGGGTGAGCCCCTCGCCGCCCGGACCGTGCCCCGCGATGCGCCGGACCGCCATGGACCGATCGACGTCGACCGTCGCGTAGGTGGCGCCGGGCGGCATGGGCGCGAGCACCATCGTGGCGAGCGCGCCGCTCGCCCGGTGATCGGAGACCACCGCCGCCAGGTCGAGGTCGAAGAGGACGTCGCCGTTCCAGAGGACGAAGGCGCGGGCCCGGCCGAGCAGCGACCTCGCCTCCCGGAGCGCCCCGCCGGTCCCGGCGATGGCCGGCTCGCGGGAGATCGAGACCGCCACACCGGCCCCGCGGGACGCCTCGCCCGCCACCCGCGCCAGCTCGTCCGGAAGGTGGTGCGCGTTCACCACCGCGCGGGCCGCCCCCGCCGCGCGCAGCCGCGCCAGGGCGAACTGGAGGAGCGGGAGCCCGCCCACCGGGACCGCAGGCTTCGGAAGGACGTCGGTGAGCGGCCGCAGGCGCGTGCCGAATCCAGCAGCCAGCACCATCCCGACGACGTCGTCCATGGTAGAGCGAGTCTAGCCGATGTCCCCCGCCACGCGACTTCGCCTCTTCTACTTCGCCTACTACGGCGGCGTCGGGACCCTCCTCCCCTACTTCGCCCCGTACCTGCGCGGGCTCGGGTTCACGGGGGAGCAGATTGGCACCGTCCAGATGATCGGGCCGCTCGTCGCCGTTCCCGTCGCCATCGCCTGGTCCACGGCGGCCGACCGGCTCCGGGCCCCGGCCCGGGTGCTGGGCATGGCCACGGCCTGGGCGTTCCTGGCGGTGCTCCTCTTGCCGGTCGCCCGGACCCCGCTCGCCGTGGGCGCGGTGCTGCTCGCCTACTCGCTCGCCGATCGGGCCGTGGTCCCCCTCGTCGACTCGGTGACCGTGGAGTGGGCCGCCCACCACCCGGCCACCACCTACGCGCGCATCCGGCTCTTCGGATCGGTGGGCTTCGCGGTCCTCACCTCGACGCTGGGCCTCCTCCTCACCTGGCGCGGCGACCGCCCGGGCGACCCGCTCGTGCCGATCGCGGTGGTCGCCTGCGTGGGGGCCTACGCGCTGGTGGCCCGGTACCTCTCGGCGGCGCCGGCGCCTCCCCACCCTCCCCGGTTCCGGGAGATGGCCGGCCTCCTCGCGCACGGGCCGCTGCTCGCGCTGCTCGTCGTCTTCTCCGTCCACTGGGGCGCCACGGCGCCCTTCCACCTCCTCTTCGGCCTCTTCGTGCGCGACCTGGGGATGCCGGCCAGCGTCACCGGCGTGGGGATGACGGTGGGCGTGGCGGCGGAGGTCGTCGCGCTCCTCGCCTTCCCCCGCATCGCCCGGCGCTTCTCGCTGCGGGCCATCCTGGCCGTCTCATTCGCGGTGAGCGCGCTTCGCTGGTTCCTGCTCTCCCGCGCGACCGGGGCGGCGGCGGTGGTCGCGCTCCAGCTCCTGCACGCCTTCACGTTCGGCCTGTTCTGGGGAGCGGCCATGGACGCCATGTCCCGGGCCGTGCCGTCGCGGCTGCGGGCCACGGGGCAGGCCATCTTCGCCGCCGTGGTCTTCGGGCTCGGCAACGCGGTCGGGTACCAGCTCTCCGGGGTCGGCTACGACCGGTACCACGGCGTCGGCCCGCTCTTCGCCTGGGCGGGCGGCGCGGAGCTCCTGGCGCTGGCCGCGCTGCTCGCGCTCCCGGCCTCGCTCCTCAGCGCAGGTCGCGGAGCGTCTTCGCTCCCAGCGCCTGGCGAAGGACCAGGAACAGCTCCGCCGTCGACACCGCGTCGATGAGCGCGTCGTGGGCCTCGTAGTCGGGGAGGCCGTGGGCGCGGCGCGCCTCGGAGAGGTTGAGGGAGGGCATCTCGTCCCCGCTGGCCGGGCGCAGGAACCGGCGGCGCGCGGCGGTCTTGACGATCAGGTCGACGGTGTCCACCACCTGGGGCTTTCGCCACTTGAGGCCGGTCCGGGCGTGCCCTCCCTTGAGGAACGGGATGTCGATGCCCCGGTTGTGGACGAGGAGCACGCCGTCGGCCAGCCGGCGGTCGACCTCCAGGAGCACCGCGCCGAGCGGGGGCGCCTTGCGGAGGTCGCCGGCCAGCAGCTGGTGCGCCCGCACCGACTCGGGCCGGATGGGGCGCCCCGGGTCGGGGCGGATCAGGGTGGAGAAGGCCTCGCCCAGCCGGATGATGCCGCCGCGGAGCGGCACCATGCCCACCGAGATGATGGGGTCGGTCCGCGCGTCGAGCCCGCCCGTCTCGAGATCGAGCGCCCAGTAGACCGGGACGTCCCACCGTGGCGAGCCGAACAGCACGCGGGGCCCCGGCCGCTCAGACCACCTGGTACCGGTACGCGGCCTTGTCCTGCCAGGAGGCGATGGCCCGGAGCGAGTCCTTGAGCCGGCTCCGCTCGATGGCGGAGAGCTGCGAGAGGGAGACCACGTTGGTGGGCGGCTTCCCCTCCGAGAGCATCTTCAGCTGCAGGCGCAGCCGCAGCCCGAGGAGGAAGCGGTAGGCCTCCATGACCGTGGCGCTCGCGTCGGGGCCCATGAGCCCGGCGCGCGTGGCCGCCTGCAGCCGATCGAGCGTGTTGCGGGCGTGTGCTCCCCACCGCCAGCGCGTAGCAGCGGGCCAGGAAGACCACCGGTGCGATCCCCTGCCTCTTGAGGTCGAGCTCGGTGGCCCCGCCGCGGAGCCGCATCACCAGGAGCGGCGGGGGCCGGAAGTCGAGCGCCTGGCGCACCAGGCCGCGCACGAAGGACTCGCGCTTGGGGATCCCCTCCAGCACCTCCTGGAGCGGCTCGAGCGACAGCGACCCGGCCACGCGCCGGTAGTCGAAGAAGATGGCCGCCTCGAGGACGCTCTGGGCGGTGGGGTCGCCCACCCAGCCGGCGAAGCGGTCGCGCCACTCGGTGAGCGTGCCCGAGTAGTTCCGGGCCATGTAGCCGCCCGGACACTTCGGGAAGCCCGCCGCGGCGAGGTCGGTGTTGGCCCGGTCGGCGAGCGCCACGTAGTACTCGCGCGAGGCGGCGCCCTCGTCGGCGAAGACGATGGCGTTGTCCTGGTCGGTGAGGAGGGTCTGCTCCTGGCGCCCCTCCGAGCCGAGGGCGAGCCAGGCGTAGGGCGCGGGAGGCTCGCCCAGGTCCTGCTCCGCCCAGTGGAGGATCCGCTTCATGAGCGCGTCGTTCAGCTGGGCCACGAACCCGGCGATCACCACCGGACGCAGCCCGCCGGCGAGCAGGGACGCGACCATCTCGGTGACCTTGCGGGAATAGCCCGGCAGGCTCTCGCGCCCCGGCAGCTTCTCCACGAGGCGGAGCACCGCGACCGGGCCCTGGGAGGTGTGCTTGAGCAGGTCGGTGTCGGTGAGGACCCCGACGATCTGGCCGTCCTGCACCACGGGGAGATGGTGGACGTTGGCCTCGAGGAGGACGGCCCACGCCTCGTGGACCGGCATGGCGCCCTCGACGTGCTTGAGGGGCCGGGAGAGGACCCGCTCGACCGGCGTGGCGGGCCCCAGCCCCTGGGCCAGCACGCGGCCGCGGAAGTCCCGGTCGGTGACGATGCCGGGCGGCTGCCCGCGGACCAGCACCGACGAGACGCGCTCCTCGGTCATGAGGCGGGCCGCGTCGCCGACCGTCGCGTCGGCGTCCACCCAGACGGCCGGGCGCCGGACCAGCGTCTCGACCGGCGCGGCCAGGTCGACGCGGAAGGTGGCCACCGGCGACTGCTCCAGGCTGGCCTCGAGGCGCGTGGCGATCCCGGCGGCGAAGTGGCAGGCGAAGCGGGCGTCGGAGAGCAGCCGGCGGAACTCCTCGCCCGGGATCCGGTAGGCGAGCAGGTCCTCCTCGACGACCCCGTCGAGCGTGGCCTTCCCGGTGATGAGCGAGGTGTAGCCGAAGGTCTCCCCCTCCTCGAGCACCTGGATGGTCTGCCCTCCGCGCTCCAGCCGGATGGCTCCCTTGCGGATCACGTAGAGGTGCTCGAGGGGCTTCTCCCCGACGGTCACGAGCTTCGTACCGGTCGGGTAGTAGATGACCTCCAGGCTCTTCGACGCCGAGTCGAAGAGCTCCGGGGAAAGGCTGTCGAACGGGGGCGTGGCTCGGACGAAGGCGACGGGATCGAGGGCGGCCATCGGCGGGACGATAGCACGCGCCATCCGGGATGACCCTGCCCGGACGGGACCCGCGATCGCGCGGACGCCCCTCACGGAGAGTAACAACCCATCCGGAGCGGGTGCGGTGCACGCGCAGGCCGCAGCGCGATTCCCACGCAAAGCCTGGCGCAAATCACATTGACCCGCGTCAATTTTGCGCAGTGCGGCGTAGCTTTTTCGCGCAAGTGGTGCGCTGGGGTTCCAAAATTGCGCGCAACTGTAATAAGGTGTCGGTTCCCTTTGTACCGGGCCCCCCAGGCTTCAGTCGCACGACGCGCAGACCTCACCGACACACACACACCCCCCGCGGAGGATCAACAATGGCCGTTTCCCCCCAGACCCCCGAACTCAGCTCGACTGGCGCCGGGATGACCAAGGCAGAACGGATGGTCGTCTTCGCCTCATCGCTCGGAACGGTCTTCGAGTGGTACGACTTCTACCTCTACGGATCGCTGGCCGCGATCATCGCCAAGCACTTCTTCGTCGCGGTGAACGAGGCCACCTCGTTCATCTTCGCCCTGCTCGCCTTCGCCGCCGGCTTCTTCGTGCGCCCCTTCGGGGCCATCGTCTTCGGGCGCCTCGGCGACCTGATCGGCCGCAAGTACACCTTCCTCATCACCATCCTCCTGATGGGCGGCGCGACCTTCATCGTCGGCCTCCTGCCCGGGTACGCGACGCTCGGCATCACGGCGCCGATCATCCTCATCACCCTCCGCCTCTTCCAGGGCCTCGCCCTCGGCGGCGAGTACGGCGGTGCGGCCACCTACGTGGCCGAGCACTCGCCGGACGGCCGCCGCGGCTACTTCACGAGCTTCATCCAGACGACGGCCACCCTCGGCCTGTTCCTCTCGCTGCTCGTGATCCTCGGCACCCGCATCCTGATCGGCACCGCCAAGTTCGAGGAGTGGGGCTGGCGCGTTCCGTTCCTCCTCTCCATCGCGCTGCTCGGCATCTCGGTGTGGATCCGGCTCCAGCTGTCCGAGTCGCCGGTGTTCAAGCGCATGAAGGAAGAGGGCAAGGGCTCGAAGGCGCCGCTCACCGAGTCCTTCCTCAAGTGGCGCAACCTCAAGATCGTGCTCCTCGCCCTCTTCGGCGCCGTCGCCGGCCAGGGCGTGGTCTGGTACACGGGCATGTTCTACGAGCTCTTCTTCGTCATCAACATCCTCAAGGTCGACCCCCAGTTCGGCAACCTCGTCATCGCCGCCGCCCTCATCATCGGCACGCCGTTCTTCATCATCTTCGGCGCGCTCTCCGACAAGCTGGGCCGCAAGTGGATCATCATGGCCGGCCTGCTGCTCGCCGCCGCGACCTACTTCCCCATCTTCCGCGGCATCACCAAGGCGGCCAACCCGGCCCTCCTCGAGGCCACCCAGCAGTACCCGGTGAAGGTCTTCGCCGACCCGAACAACTGCACCTTCCAGTTCGACCCCGTCGGCAAGGCCACCTTCAAGAAGTCCTGCGACGTGGCGAAGAGCTTCCTGTCGAAGAAGGGCATCCCGTACACCAACGAGGCCCTCCCGGCCGGCGCCGTCGCCTACATGACGGTCGGCTCCGAGAAGCTCGAGGCCTTCGACGGCGTCGCGCTCGCTCCGGCGGACTTCAAGGCCCAGTCGGCGGCCTTCGGCGCGAAGGCGTCGGCGCTCACGAAGACCTACCCGGCCAAGGCTGACCTCACGCGGGTCAACACGCCGATGCTGATCTTCCTCCTCGTCATCCTCGTCATCTACGTGACCATGGTGTACGCCCCCATCGGCGCCTACCTGGTCGAGATGTTCCCGGCCCGCATCCGCTACACCTCGATGTCGCTGCCGTACCACATCGGCAACGGCTGGTTCGGCGGCTTCCTCCCCACGATTGCGTTCGCCATCGTGACCGCCACCGGTGACATCTACTCCGGCCTGTGGTACCCGATCGCCATCGCCGTGATGTCGCTCGTGGTCGGCTCCCTGTTCCTCAAGGACACGGATCCGAACGCAGCCATCCACCACGACGCGTAGCGGGCAGATCGATTTCGAAGTTCCCGCCCCCCTCGCCTCACGGCGAGGGGGGTTTCGTTCCAGAAGCATTCACCAGAGCGGAGATCACCAGATGAAGAAGTTCCTGATGCAGGCAGCGGCAGCCACCACCGCCCTCGCGACCTCGACCGTCGCGCTCGCCTCGGATTCGGCCGACACCGGCGTGACCGAGATGAACGCCGGCCCGGGCACCTTCTTCGCGCTCCTCGGCGGCGTCGCCGCCCTGGGCGTCGTCATCTGGCTGCTCCTCAAGGTGATGAACCGCGGCAAGAAGTAGCCGACTCGCTTCCCGAAGCACCCGACGCCGCTCTCCGGGCTCCGGCCCTGGGGCGGCGTTGTGCTTTCCGGGCCTGCGGCCCTACTCGCGTCCCGGGGCGGGGGGCCGGACGAGCGTCACCGTGCAGGGCGCCTCGGCGGCGATCTTGGTGGCGAACGTGCCCATGAGGGCCCGGAGCGGGAGATCGGGCGGCGGGGCCCCGATGACGATCTGGTCGACCGCGTTGGCCCGGGCGTAGGACAGCACGGTGGTGGCCGGGTCGCTCCCCTCGAGCACGTGGAACGAGATGGAGGCCGTGGGGAGCTGGAGGGGCTCGGCCCAGTGGCGGAGGTGGACCAGGTTCTTGATGGCCTGCGTGGTGGCGACGTCGTCCTCGGTCTCGGCGCCCACCACCGACGACGGCCTCACCACCGTGACGCAGGCGAGCCGGCTCTCCGGGTCGGAGGCGAGCAGGCGCCGGACCGCGTCGCGCTGGGCCTGGAAGAGGAGCTCGTTCGTGTGGGTGGTGGCCACCGCGGCCAGCACGATCCGGGCGTTGGCCAGCTGGGCCGACGGCCGCACCACGGCGGAGGGCTCCATGCCCTTGGCCTTCAGCCACCGGCGGAACCGGGTGCCCAGGCCGACGCGCTTGAGCCGGCGCCCGCGATCCGTCACCACCACCTGGTCGGGATGGGCGAGGTCGAACGCGACCTGCGCCGCCGTGGCGTACCGGTGGTTCGCGTCCGGCTCCAGGCAGTGCAGGATGATCTCCTGCAGCCATTCCGGGATCTCCGGGCGGATGGCCCGGGGCGGGATCGGGTCGGCGTGGAGCCGCTTGCGGAGGCCGGAGGGGCCGGTCGGCGATCCGAAGGGGAACTTGCCGGTGGCGAACTCGTAGAGCATGACCCCGAGCGCGAAGAGGTCGCTGCGCGGGTCGCTGCGGACGCCCAGGACCTGCTCCGGGGAGATGTACGGCGCCGAGCCCATGGGGTTGCGGCTCTCCTCGGCCAGCAGGTCGGGGTAGTGGGCGTGGTGGGCCAGGCCGAAGTCGATGAAGACCGCCTCGCCGGAGGGGCGGAGGATCACGTTCGACGGCTTCACGTCGAGGTGCACCACCTCCTGCTGGTGGAGCGAGCGAAGCGCGGTGGCCACCGCGGCGCCCAGGTGGGCGACCTCGTCGGGCGGGAGCGGCAGCTTCTCGACCCGCTCCTTGAGGCACTCCCCCTCGACCTTCTCCATCACGATGTAGGGCTGGACGGCCAGGTCGCCGGCGCCCACGTAGCGGGGAACGTGCGAGCCCTGCAGCACCGACATGATGAGCTGCTCCACCTCGTAGCTCACCACCGCCTCGGCCGGCTCCCCGTAGCCGAGGCGCGGGATCTTCATCACCAGCGGGAAGCCCGGATCCTCGGGCGCCTCGACGAGGAGGAGCACGCCCATGCCTCCGGCGTGCAGCTTCCCGGTGACCCGGTAGCCGTCGAGCGACTCACCCGCCTCCGGAAGCCTGCCCATCCGCTACTCCCCCTTCCGCAGCCGCACCGCCAGCCGCTCGGGAAGCCCGGCCTCGAGGATCTTCCGGGCCGCCGTCTCCCAGTCGTAGGGGACGCGGTGGAAGGTGATGGCCGGCCGCTCCGTGTCCAGCATCGCATAGCAGGCGGCCGTGTTCCCATCGCGGGGCTGCCCGGCGGACCCGACGATGGCCAGCCAGCGGCGGCGCTCCGGCACCGGGATGGCCACCCCGGGGACCGGCTTGAAGGGCAGCGGCCGCGCGCCGCCCACCGTGTAGTAGAGGGCCTGCTCGTGGACGTGCCCGCAGGCCACCCACGAGGCGCCCTCCGCGCAGGCCAGCGAGGCCGCCGCGCCGCGCAGGTCGGTCACGTAGACGTGCTTCTCCGGCGCCGCCGCGCTGCCGTGGACGAGGTAGAGGCTGCCGTGGCGCACCTGGTAGGGGAGCGAGGCCAGGAACTCCCGGTGGCGCGGCTCCAGCACGGAGCGCGTCCAGGCCGCGGCCTTCTTGGCCGCCAGGTTCATGCCCTCGTCCGCCGCCTCCGAGAGCGCGGCGTCGTCGTGGTTGCCCCGGACCACCAGTGAACCACGGCGCCGGTACTCCTCGACCACGTCGAGCACCGCCTGCGGATCGGCGCCGTACCCGACCAGGTCCCCCAGGAAGGCGTGGAGCCCGGCGTCCTGCGACCGGGCGTGCGCCAGGCAGGCGGTGAGGGCCTCGAGGTTGGAGTGGATGTCGGCGAAGAGGGCGATCTTCATGACGGTCGCGCGTCGGACTCGGGCCCAAGCTACCACATCGACGAAGTGATCCAGCGCAAACGGCAGCGCACGAAGTGCGCACCCTCGGTACGTTCCATCCCTCATTCGGGTGCAAAGGGGGGCGCATTTTTTTGCCCACCAGCAACGCAAATCCAGCGCTTTCGCTCTCCGTGCAGGCTTGCTATAGGGGTCGCTCCCGCCCCGGAGGAGACATGGAAAAAGTCGCCGCTGCCCCCACACAGTCCGTGAACAAGAGTCCCGCGCAGGGCCGTCCGGCTCGCGGCGGATACACCGCCGCCGAGGTGGTCGCCTCGCCCGAGTTCAAGGCGCTCGTGAAGCGCCGCTGGTCGGTCAGCATGGTGCTGCTCGTCCTGCTCTTCACCTGCTACTACGGCTTCATCCTGCTGGTGTCCGGCGACAAGACGTTCGTGTCCCAGAAGGTGGGCGAGAACACCACGCTCGCCATCCCGCTGGGGGTCGGCGTCATCGTCTTCGCGTGGCTGCTCACCGCCATCTACGTGGCCTGGGCCAACCGCTCCTACGACCCCGAAGTGGAACGCCTGAAGGGCCAGCTCCGCCACTAGGCGGCCGCGCAACCCGGACACCGGAGACACGTCGCCATGCAGAGCTCGCTCGGATCACCCACCGCATCCTCGATCCTCTTCTTCTTCATCATCGTCGCCCTGACGCTGGTCGTCACCTACTGGGCGGCGCGGCGCACCAAGACCTCGTCGGAGTTCTACGCGGCCGGCCGCAGCGTCTCGGCGCTGCAGAACGGCTTCGCGCTGGCCGGCGACTACATGTCGGCCGCCTCCTTCCTCGGCATCTCCGGCATGGTCGCCCTGCAGGGCTACGACGGCATGATCTACGCCATCGGCTGGCTGGTCGGCTGGCCGGCGCTCATGTTCCTCGTGGCCGAGCCGCTGCGGAACCTGGGCAAGTTCACCTTCGCCGACGTGGTGGCCTTCCGGCTGCAGCAGCGCCCGGTCCGCATCGCCGCGGCGATCGGCGGCATCCTCACCGTGCTCTTCTACACCATCGCCCAGATGGTCGGCTCCGGGCAGCTCATCAAGCTGATGTTCGGGATCCCCTACGAGTGGGCCGAGATCATCGTGGGCACCGTGATGCTCGCCTACGTGCTCTTCGGCGGCATGCTCGCCACCACCTGGGTGCAGATCATCAAGGCGGTCCTGCTCCTCATCGGCGTCTCCATCCTCACCGTGCTCGTCCTCGCCAAGTTCGGCTGGAGCCCGGCCAACATCTACACGGCGGTCAGCGCCAAGTACGGGCAGGCCGCGCTGGAGCCGGGCGGGTTCGTCTCGAGCCCGCTCGAGGCCATCTCGCTGGGCCTGGCGCTCATGTTCGGCCTCCTCGGCCTCCCGCACATCCTCATGCGCTTCTACACCGTGCCCGACGCCAAGGCGGCCCGGAAGTCGGTGCTCTACGCCACCGGCCTCATCGGCTACTTCTACGTGATCATCCCCATCGTCGGGTTCGGCGCCGCCATCCTGGTCGGCCGGGACGTGGTCACCAAGATCGCGCCGGGCGGCAACATGGCGGCCCCGCTGCTCGCCGAGCTGCTGGGTGGACAGGCCTTCCTGGGCTTCATCTCCGCGGTGGCCTTCGCCACCATCCTCGCGGTGGTGGCCGGCCTCACGCTGGCGGGCGCCTCCGCCTTCTCCCACGACATCTACGTGAGCGTCATCAAGCGCGGCAAGGCCAGCGAGGAGGACCAGCTCAAGGTCGCCCGCATCGCCACCATCGTGTTCGGCGTCTTCGCCATCGCGCTGGGCATCGCCTTCAAGGGACAGAACGTGGCCTTCATGGTGGGGCTCGCCTTCGCCATCGCCGCCAGCGCCAACTTCCCGGCGCTGCTCATGTCCATCGTGTGGAAGCGGTTCAGCACCCAGGGCGCGGTCTGGTCGATCCTGGTCGGCGCCTTCAGCTCGCTCGCCATGATCGTGCTCTCGCCCACGGTCTGGGTGACGATCTTCAAGTTCGAGAAGGCCATCTTCCCCATGAAGAACCCGGCCATCTGGTCGATGCTGGCCGCCTTCTCGGTCGGCATCGTGGTCTCGCTCCTCACGCCCGAGCAGGAGGCGCAGGAGAAGTTCGAGGACGAGAAGCTGCGCACCTACCTGGGCGTCGGCGCCGAGTAGCGCGAACGCCTTCGGGCGCCAGTGCCAGGGAGGCGGGGCCGGGGCCTCGCCTCCCTTTCCTTTTCAGGCCAGCTCGGGAACGTGCCGGGCGAGGATCGCGGCCAGGTCCGCCAGGTCGGGGCGGCGGACCAGCGCGTCGCGGACGTAGCGCGAGCGACGCCGGGATGGAGGGGAGGAAGCCGGGGTTGCCCCTCACCCGGTCGATGAAGACGAAGCGTCCCGCGTCCTTCAGCTTCCGCTGCACGGTGAGCAGGTCGAAGGTGCCGCGGAAGGCGTCCGGGTCGAGGCGCGGCCCACCCGCCTCCTGGAGGCGAGCCAGGTACCGGGAGAGCATCCGATCGACCAGCGCCGCGGGGAGCTCGACGTAGCTGTCCCGCAGCAGCGCCACCAGGTCGTACTGGCGCGGCCCGAGCAGCGCGTCCTGGAAGTCGATGACCACCTGCTCCCCGCCCGGGAGCACCATGAGGTTGCGCGACTGGTAGTCGCGATGGGTGAACCCGGCGGGCTGGGCGGCGAGGTCCTCGGCGATGGCGTCGAAGTGCCGCTCGACCACCGGGCGCTCGGCCGGCGAGAGCGCGGCTCCCTTCCAGGCCTCGAGCAGCCACTCCCGGAAGTGGTCGAGCTCCCACCGGTAGAGGGTCCGGTCGAAGCTCCGCTGGAAGGCCACGCACCCCGGGTCGGGGGCGCGCTCGGCCTGGGCCCGCAGCCGGGCCAGCCGGTCCACCGCCTCGGCGTAGAGCGGCTCGGCCGGCTCGCCGGCCAGCAGCCGGGTCTCCAGCATCTCGTCGCCCAGGTCCTCCAGGACCATGAGCCCCTCGGCCGCGAAGAAGGCGTCGATGGCGGGGACGCGCGCGCCGGCGCCCCGGAGGTACCGCTGCACGTTCACGAAGGGGTCCTCGACCGGGGGGGCTCCGCTCGTCGCCTCCTCGGGCCGGGCGTTCTCGGGCATGACCATCACCACCCGGGACTCCGGGGGGGTCCCCACCCGCCAGTAGCTGCGCAGGGAGGCGTGCCCGGCCAGCCGGCGCACCGGCCACCGGCTCGCGTCCTTCCCGATGGCGCGGGTGACCGCCCCGCGCACCCTCGACTCCACCTCCGCCTGCCGCTCGCTCACCCGGTTCTCCTCCCCGCCGGACCGCCGGACCGGCGCGTTGACACCCCGTCGGAACGGGTCCTATAAGGCTCGAACCCCCGCCAATCCTGGCATTCCGGGAGATCCCGCATGGCCTTCCACGCCGACGTCCTGTCCGCCATCGGTCACACACCCCTCGTGAAGCTGGCCAAGGTCGTGCCCCCGGGCGCCGCCACCGTGCTGGTGAAGCTCGAGTACATGAATCCGGGCGGCTCCATCAAGGACCGCATGGCGCTGCACATCCTGGAGAAGGCCGAGAAGGCCGGGTTGCTCCGCAAGGGGTCGACCATCGTGGAGAACACCAGCGGGAACACCGGGGTCGGCCTCGCCATCGCCGCGGCCGTGAAGGGGTACCGCTGCATCTTCACCATGCCGGACAAGATGTCGAAGGAGAAGCAGGACACGCTGAAGGCCTTCGGCGCCCAGGTGGTGGTGACCCCGACGAACGTCCCGGCCGACTCGCCGGAGAGCTACTACTCGGTGGCCAAGCGGATCGCCGCCGAGACGCCCAACAGCTTCTACGTGAACCAGTACCACAACCCCGACAACGTCGAGGCCCACTACCAGGTCACCGCGCCGGAGATCTGGGAGCAGACCGGCGGCGCGTTCGACGCCTTCGTGGCCGGCATCGGCACGGGCGGCACGATGTCCGGCTGCGGCCGCTTCTTCAAGGAGAAGCGCCCGGGGATCCGCAACGTGGGCGTGGACCCGGTGGGCTCCATCTACTTCTCGATGTGGAAGACCGGGAAGATGTCCGAGCCCCGCGTCTACAAGGTCGAGGGCATCGGCGAGGACATGATGTGCGGCGCCATGGACCTGTCGGTCCTCGACGACGTCCGGCAGGTGAACGACGCGCAGGCCTTCTCCATGGCCCGGCGCCTGGCGCGGGAGGAGGGCATCTTCGCCGGGGGAAGCTCCGGCGCGGCCGTCCACGTGGCCGTCCAGATCGCCAAGGAGATGGGGCCGGACAAGGTCGTCGTGGTGCCTCTGCCCGACACCGGCCGGGCCTACATCTCCAAGTTCTTCTCCGACGAGTGGATGCGCGACAACGGCTTCCCGGTGGAGAGCGGCGACTCGGTGGCCGGCGCCACGGTGTCCGACGTGCTGGGCACCCGGCGCGGCGGGGTGATCCACGCCCGGCGCACCGACAAGGTGGAGGCGGTGGTGAAGATGATGCGCGCCAACGACATCTCCCAGATGCCGGTGATCGACGACGAGGGGCGCACCATCGGCATGATCCACGAGTACGACCTGCTCAACTTCCTCATCGAGGGCAAGCACCGCCTCACCGAGGTGGTGGAGCCGCTGGTGCAGCCGCTCCAGGGCGTGGTCGCCCTCGACACCCCCATCGCCCGGCTCCGCGCCATCTTCAACGACGACAACGTGGCCGTCGTGAAGGAGGGGGAGAAGGTGACCGGCATCCTCACCAAGATCGACCTCATCGAGTTCCTCGGGGAGAAGCTCCAGTGAGCGACGAGAAGGGCGCACGCTTCGAGACGCTCGCCATCCACGCCGGCCAGCGCCCGGACCCGGTGACCGGCGCGGTCATGACGCCGGTGTACCTGACCTCGACCTACGCCCAGTCGGCGCCGGGAGAGCACAAGGGCTACGAGTACTCGCGCACGCACAACCTGACCCGGCACGCCCTCCAGGACTGCCTGGCGGCGCTCGAGGGAGCCCGGCACGGCCTGGCCTTCGCCTCGGGGCTGGCGGCCACCGACGCCATCCTCCACCTGCTCGACGCCGGCGACCACGTCGTCTACTCGGACGACGTCTACGGCGGGACCTTCCGCCTCTTCGACAAGGTCTTCCGGCGCCACGGCCTCTCCTTCACGCCGGTCGACGCCTGCGACCCGGGAAACGTCGAGCGGGCCATGACGCCGCGCACGCGGCTGGTCTGGCTGGAGACGCCGACCAACCCCATGCTCAAGATCGCCGACCTGGCGGCCATCGCGGCCATCGCCCGGGCCCGGGGCGCGACCAGCGTGGTCGACAACACCTTCGCCACGCCGTTCTTCCAGCGGCCGCTCGAGCTGGGGATCGACCTGGTCTGCCACTCCACGACCAAGTACCTGAACGGCCACTCCGACGTGGTGGGCGGCGCGGTCCTCACCTCCGACGCCGGGCTGTACCAGCGCATGCAGTTCCTCCAGAACGCGGTGGGCGGGGTGCCTTCCCCCATGGACTCCTTCCTGGTGATGCGGGGGCTGAAGACCCTGCACGTCCGGATGGAGCGCCACCAGGAGAACGCGTTCCGGGTCGCCCGCTTCCTCGAGGGGCACCCCCAGGTGGAGAAGGTCACCTACCCCGGGCTGCCCTCCCACCCGCAGCACGACCTGGCCCGGCGCCAGATGCGCGGGTTCGGCGGGATGCTGACCTTCGTGATCCGCGGCGGGCTGCCCGCGGCGCGCGCCTTCCTCTCCTCGCTCCAGGTCTTCGCGCTCGCCGAGTCGCTGGGCGGCGTGGAGAGCCTCATCGAGCACCCGGCCATCATGACCCACGCGAGCGTCCCGCCCGCGACGCGGGCCGCGCTCGGCATCGACGACGGGTTCATCCGGGTCTCGGTGGGCATCGAGAACGCCGAGGACCTGCTGGAAGACCTGGAGCGGGGCTTCGCCGCCGCGCGCTAGAAGGGACCCACATGCTCGCGCTCCTCGCCGCCCTCGTCCTCGCCGCGCCGGACGCGGCGGCCGCACCCGTTCCCGCGACGCCCGCCCCTCCCGCGGCCCCCGCCGCGGCGGCCGCTCCCGCCTCCGTCCCCGCGCCGGCGGCCGATCCTGCCATGGCCTCCGCCGCGACCCGCGCCAAGGGAGCGCTGCTCGCCCGGCACGGGGAGGCGCAGCGGGCCCGGATCGAGCGCGGCGTCGACCAGGCGGCCCGCTACTGGCGCCGCGCCGACGGCTCGCCGGCGGCCTTCGAGGCGTTCGCGCTCGCGCAGTTCGTCGCCGACGACGCGGTCCTGCTCGCGACGCTCGCGCGCTTCGAGGAGAACCTGGAGGAGGTCGACGGCCGCTTCCTGCAGGCGAACCGCACGCTGGCCCGCCACGCCGTGCTCGACATCGGCCCGCAGGTCCCGGTGGACGCGCTCTTCGCCGCCTTCGACACCGGCGCCCACCTGAACGACGACCTCTACGACTCGAAGCTGGCCTTCGTGGCGCTGCTCAACTTCCCGCTCACCACCCTCGACGAGCGGCTCGCCCAGGGCGGCTCCTGGTCGCGGCGGCGCTGGGCCGAGGCCCGCCTGATGGGGCGCCGGGGTGCGCTCATCGGCGCCTCCGACGGCGGCCTGGCCGCCCGGGTCCCCGCGCCGGTGAAGCAGCAGATCTGGGCGGCCTACACCGAGGCCCAGGCCTACGTGGCCGACTACAACCTCTTCGCGCATCACCTCGTCGACGGATCCGGGGAGCGGCTCTTCCCGAAGGGCAAGCGGCTGCTCTCCCACTGGAACCTGCGGGACGAGGTGAAGTCCCTCTACGGCCAGCCCGGCGGGCTGGCCCGGCAGCGCGCGCTGGCCCGGGCCATGGAGCGGATCGTCACCCAGGAGATCCCCCTCTCCGCCGTCAATTCCCCGCTGGTGGACTGGAACCCGTTCACGAACGAGGTCCGCCCCTCCCCCGCCGCCGAGATCGAGGGCGGCCTGCCGCCGCCCGCCCAGGCCGATCCCGCCCGGGAGCCGGACACCCGCTACGCCGTCCTGCTCGAGAACTTCCACGCGGCGCGCGCCGCGGACCCCTTCACGCCCACCGCGCCGAGCGCCATCGCCAGGAAGTTCCAGGTGGACCGGGAGATCCCGGAGGCGCGGCTGGTCGGGATGCTGGAGGAGATCCTCTCCTCGCCGCTCGTGGCCCGGACCGGGAAGCTGGTGGCCGCCCGGCTGGGCCGCCCGCTCGAGCCCTTCGACATCTGGTACGCCGGGTTCACGCCGCCGGGCCGGCCGGAATCCGAGCTCGACGCGATCACCCGCAAGCGATACCCGACCCCCCAGGCCTTCGCGGCCGACATGCCTCGCCTCCTGCAGGGTCTCGGCTTCTCCCCGGAGAAGGCGGCCTGGCTCTCCGACCGCATCGCCGTCGACCCCGCCCGCGGCTCCGGCCACGCCATGCAGGCGGCCACGCGCGACGACAAGCCCCGCCTGCGCACGCGGGTGGGCCCGGACGGCATGGACTACAAGGGCTACAACATCGCCATCCACGAGATGGGGCACAACGTCGAGCAGGTCTTCTCCCTGTACGGCGTCGACCACACCCTGCTCTCCGGGGTGCCCAACAACGCCTTCACCGAGGCGCTCGCCTTCGTCTTCCAGTCGCGGAACCTCGAGCTGCTCGGGCTGCCGCCGCCCACCGAGGCCGAGCGCCGGCTGGAGGCCATCGAGGACCTCTGGAACGCCTACGAGATCGCCGGCGTGGCGCTCGTCGACATCCAGGCCTGGAAGTGGCTCTACGCCCATCCCGACGCGACCGCGGCGCAGCTGCGCGAGGCCGTGGTGTCCATGGCGAAGGAGGTCTGGAACCGCTGGTACGCGCCGGTCTTCGGCGTGCGCGACGTCCCGATCCTGGCGGTCTACAGCCACATGGTCGAGGAGCCGCTCTACCTGGCCGACTACCCGCTGGGGCACATCATCGCCGCCCAGCTGGAGGAGCGGTTCTCGAAGGCCGGCAAGGTGGGTCCGGAGTTCGAGCGCATGTCGACCTTCGGGTCCGTGACGCCGGACCTCTGGATGCAGAACGCCACCGGCCAGCCCCTCTCCACCCGCGCACTCCTCGAGGACGCCAGGAAGGCCCTCGACGCCCAGCCGCGGTAGGATCCGCGCCCCATGACCCTCTTCAGCCCGCTCCCGCTGCGCTCGGTGACCCTTCGCAACCGGATCGGCATGTCCCCCATGTGCCAGTACTCCGCCGTCGAAGGCCGGGTCGGCGACTGGCACCTCGCCCACTACGCGTCCCGCGCGGTCGGGGGCGTGGGCCTCGTGATCGTCGAGGCCTCGGGCGTGGAGGCCCGCGGGCGCATCTCGCCGGCCGACGTGGGGATCTGGGAGGACGGCCAGGTCGAGCCGCTCGCCCGGGTGGTGCGGCTCGTCGTCGAGAACGGCGCGGCGGCCGGCATCCAGCTCGCCCACGCCGGGCGAAAGGCGAGCGTGCGCGCCCCCTGGGACCAGGGCGGCGCGCCGCTCCTCCCGGAGCACGGCGGCTGGACCCCGGTGGCCCCGAGCGCGATCCCCTTCGCGGAAGGGCACGCCACCCCCGAGCCCCTCGCCGAGGGCGCCATCGCGGACGTGGTCCGCTCCTTCGCCGCCGCCGCCCGTCGCGCGCTCTCGGCCGGCTTCCAGGTGGTCGAGATCCACGCCGCGCACGGCTACCTGCTCCACGAGTTCCTCTCGCCCCTCACCAACCGCCGCACCGACCGGTACGGCGGCTCCCTCGAGAACCGGACCCGCATCGTCCGCGAGGTGGTCGAGGCGGTCCGCCGCGAGTGGCCGGATCGGCTGCCGCTCTTCCTGCGCGTCTCCTGCACCGACTGGACGGACGGGGGATGGGACCTGGCCCAGACCATCGAGCTGGCCCGGCAGGTCGGCCCGCTGGGCGTCGACGTCGTCGACTGCTCGTCGGGCGGGAACGTCGCCACGGCGCGGGTGCCGGTCGGCCCGGGCTACCAGGTGCCCTTCGCCGAGAGCATCCGGCGCGACGCCGCCATCGCCACCGCGGCGGTGGGCCTCATCACCTCGCCGGCCCAGGCCGAGACCGTGATCCGGAGCGGCCAGGCCGACCTCGTCCTGCTCGGGCGCGAGCTGCTCCGCGAGCCGTGCTTTCCCCTGCGGGCCTCGCGGGAGCTGGGCGTCGACGGCCCATGGCCCCGCCAGTACCTCCGCGCGAAGTGAAGGGAGATCGAGTGAGCCACTTCGCCGAGCCGGTGGCGGTCCTCTCGCGCAAGGGGGTGGACCGGCTGCAGAAGGGCCATCCCTGGGTCTACAAGTCGGACGTGGAGAAGCCGCCGCCCGCCGCCTCCGGCGACGCGGTCGCGCTGGTCGACGGCCGGGGTCGCTTCCAGGGGAAGGCCTTCTGGTCGGAGCGCTCCCAGATCTCCATCCGGCTCCTCACCCGCGAGGAGGAGCCCATCGACGAGGACTTCTTCGCGCGCCGGATCGCTTCCGCCGCGGCGCTGCGCCGCCGGGCCTTCGGCGACGGGACCCTCTGGCGCGCCGTCCACGGCGAGTCGGACCTCCTCCCGGGCCTGGTGGCCGATCGCTACGGGGACGTGGGCGTCGTCCAGACGCTCGTCCCGGGCACCGACCGCCGCAAGGAGCTGATCGCCGCGCTGCTCGCGAAGGAGCTCGGGCTGCGCGCGGTCCTCGAGCGCAACGACGTCCGGGTCCGGGAGCTGGAGGGGCTCGCCCAGGTGAAGGGCGTCCTCCTCGGCGCCGACCCCGGTCCCGTGGAGGTCGCCGAGGGGCGCATCCGCTTCCGGCTCGACCTGCTCGCCGGCCAGAAGACCGGGTCCTTCCTCGACCAGCAGGAGAACCACCTGCGCGCCGGCGAGTACGCCCAGGGGCGCGCGCTCGACTGCTTCGCCTACGCGGGCGGATTCGCGCTCCAGCTCGCGGCCCGGGCCGACGAGGTGGTGGCGGTGGAGATGCAGCCGCAGGCGGCGGCCATGCTCCGGGAGAACGCGGCGCTGAACGGCGCCGGGAACGTGCGGGTGGAGGAGCAGAACGCCTTCGACTTCCTGCGCGACGAGGCGGACAAGGGGCGGTCCTGGGACACCATCGTCCTCGATCCGCCCGCCTTCGCGAAGGGCAAGGCCTCCGTGGACGCCGCCAAGCGCGGCTACAAGGAGGTGAACCTCCGGGCCTTCCAGTCGCTCCGCCCGGGCGGCGTGCTCGTCACCGCGTCGTGCAGCTTCCACGTCTCGGCCGAGGCCTTCGAGGAGGTCGTGCTCGACGCCGCGCGTGACGCCGGACGGGCCGTGCAGGTGCTGGAGCGCCGGGGCGCGGGTCGCGACCACCCCGAGCGGCTCGGCATGCCGGAGAGCCGCTACCTCAAGTGCCTGATCCTCCGGGTTCCCTGACGTCCGGTGGGGAGAGGAAGTCCTCGGCCGGGAAGAGCAGCACGTCCCGGATCCGGTCGGCCCCGGTGAGGAGCATGAGCAGCCGGTCGAGCCCGAGCGCCACCCCGCCGGCGTCGGGCATGCGCCCCACCGCCTCGAGGAACCGCTCGTCGAGGGGATAGGCCGGGCGCCCCAGGCGGCGCCGCTCCCCCTGCTCGGCGAGCAGCCGGCGGCGCTGCTCGGCGGCGTCGTTCAGCTCGGCGAAGCCGTTCGCGAGCTCCAGCCCCGCGGCGTAGAGCTCGAAGCGCTCGGCCCAGCGCGGGTCGTCGCGCCGGATTCGGGCCAGCGCGGCCATGGGAGCCGGCCAGTCGACCAGGTACACCGGCCGTGAATGGCCGAGGGCGGGCTCGATGGCCTGCAGGAAGATCCGGAAGAAGACGTCGTCGAACCCCTCCCCCTCCGGGCCGGCGTCGAGGCCGCGGGCCAGGGCGGCGGCGCGCAGGCACCGGGCGTCGGTCCCGCAGGTTTCCAGATCCACGCCCGCGCGGGCGAAGGCGGCGGCCACCTCCACCCGGTCGAAGGGCGCCGCGAAGTCCACCGTGTGGCCGCGCCAGCGAAACCGGGTCCCGCCCTCCGGGTGAAGGGCCCGGGCGCCGGCCTCCACCGCCGCCTCCAGGTCCTCCATGATGCCCCGGTGGTCGGTGCCGGCCCGGTACATCTCCAGCATGGTGAACTCGGGGTTGTGCGTGGACGACACCTCGCCGTCGCGAAAGACGCGGGCGACCTGGAAGATGCGCTCGAACCCCTCGGCGAGCAGGCGCTTCATCGCGTACTCGGGGCTCGAGTGGAGCCAGAGCGTGCGCAGCGCGCCCGCCGTCTCGGGGACGAACGATGGTCTGGAACGCCCGGATGTGCGGCTCCATGCCCGGGGCGGGGACGAGGCACGGCGTCTCCACCTCGTCGAAGCCGCGCGCGGACAGGTGCGCCCGCACCGCGCCCTGGAGGCGGGCGCGGGCACGGGCCGCCTCGATCCGCGAGATCGTCACGGGGACAGCTTAACGGGTCGCCGGCGCGGCCGCCCCCGGGTAGCATGTCCCGGTGAAGAGACTCCTCCCGCTGCTCCTGTGGGCGACCGCCTGCGCCCACGCGCCCGAACCGCTCCCGGCTCCCGCGCCTCCGCCCCCGGTGCCCCCGCCGCGCCGGTCGATCCCGCCCGACGAGGCGCTGCTCCGCCGCCTCCGCGCCGACGTGGACGGGCTGCTGGCCGCGCAGGGCGAGGCCACCTGGACGGCCTGGACCACCGGCGCCCCGCTCGACGTGGCGGCGCCCCACGCCGGCCGGGAGTGGCTCTCCGACGGCTCGGCGCTGCGGGCGCTCGACGCGCTGGCGCCGGCCGGGGATCCGGCCGAGCGCGCCCGCCGCGGCATGCTCCGGGACTTCCTGGTGGGCGAGGTGCTCGCCGCATCCGTCGCCCCGGCGGCCGGCGGCGCCCCGGTCGACCTCTCCTTCTCCTTCGACGGCCGGACGGTCGCGCTGCGGGAGGTCTCCGGCCCTGCTCGCCGCCGAGCCGGATGCGGGCCGGCGCGCGAACCTCGACGCCGCGCGGGCACCGGCCGCGCTGCGGGCCGCCCGGAGCGCGGACGCCGACGCGACCGCCCTCACCGCGGCGGCGGCGAAGCTCGGGATGCCGGACGTCGACTCGGTGGCCCAGGCGCTTCGGGGCGCCCGGGCGGACGACCTGGCCGCGCTCGCGTCGGCGACGCTCGACGCCACCGGCCCGGCCTACTGCGCCGCCGCGGATCAGCTGGCGCGCCGCGAGGTCGGCGTGCCGCTCTCCGCCACCCGGATGCGCGACCTGCCCCGCATGCTCCGGGCCTCCCACGAGCCGAAGGCCCACCCCGCCGCGCGCCTGGTGCCCGACGGGCAGGCCGCCGCCGCCGCGGCCGGCGTCGACCTGGCTTCCCGGGTGAAGCTCGACGACCGCCCCGCGCCGAGGAAGAGCCAGCGGCCACTCACGGTTCCCGTGCAGGTCCCCGGCGACGTGCGGCTCTCCGCCCTCCCCTCCGGCGGGGCCTCCGAGGCACGCGCCTTCCTCCACGAGCTGGGCGTGGCGCTCTTCCTCTCGGGCATCCGGGCCGAGGGCGTGGAGGCTCGACGCCTCGGATCGCCGGCGGCCTCCGCCACCTGGGGCTTCCTGCTCGAGGCCCTCGCCTCCGACCCCGCCTGGCTCCACGACCGCTCCGGGATCGTCGGCCACGAGCTGGCGAGGGAGATCCGGGCGGCGCAGGCGGATCGCCTGCACGCCGTCCGCATGCAGGCGGCCCGGCTGCTGCGCGAGATCGATCGCGCCCGCGGCGGGACGCCCGGCGCGGCGGGGGACGCGAAGATCCTCTCGCGCGCCCTGTGCCACCCGGTCGACGCCCAGGAGGCCGCGCACTGGCCGCTGCAGCGTGACCCGCTCCTCGGCTCGGCCGATTCGCTCCGGGCCGCGCTGCTCGCCGCGCAGATCGAGGCGGCGCTGGCGAACCAGGGCGCAGGCCCGTGGTGGCGCTGGAGCGGAGCCCCGGCCTGGCTGGCCCGGATGTGGGAGCCGGGAGGGTTGGCGCACGTCGACGACCTGGCCCGCGCGGCCGGCGTGGCCCCCATCTCGCCCGGGTCGATCGCCCGGACCGCGAAGGCCCGCTTCGACGGCGCGGGGTGGTGATCAGGCCCCGCGCAGCTTCTGCTCGAGGTCGGCGAGCCGCTTCCTCGTCTCGCGGTCCCTCGTCCATCGCTCCGTGACGTCCCGGATGATGGCCGAGGCCCCGAGGATGGTCCCGGCGTCGTCCCGGACCAGCTGGATGGTGAACTCGATGGAGAGCGGGGAGCCGTCCTTCCGGGACCCGGGCACGGCCAGGATGTCCTTCCCGTAGCGGGTGTGGCCGGTCTTCATCACCTGGTCCCAGCCGTGCCAGTGGCGCGCCCGCTGGCGCTCGGGGATGATCAGGTCCATCGAGTTTCCGATCGCCTCCACGGCGCTCCAGCCGAACATGGCGGCGGCCCCGGCGTTCCAGTAGCGGATCCGCCCGTCCCGGTCGGCGAAGAGGATGGCGTCTCCGGCCCCCTCGACGATGGCCTGGCACAGCCAGCCCCGATCCAGCCCGCGTCCTTCACTCATGGTGACCTCCAGGCTCCTCCGGCGATGCGTCGGTCAGCTCGAGCAGTCGATAGCGCCCGGTCGCCGGCCCCGCCACCCGGAGCTCCTTGGCCGGCCCGATCGCGCTCCGGAGCGACGGGATCTCCCTCGCCTCGGTCACCACCCAGAGCCGGCCCCGGCGCGCCGCCACCTCGCGCATCCGGGCCGGGTCGATCACCTCCCGCACCTGCCCCCTGCCGTAGAAGGTCTCTCCCCGCCAGTTCATGAGCCACGCCACCACCGGCTCGCCGGGCCCCGGCGCCTCCGATCGCAGCGCGGCGAAGACCTCCCGCTGCGACCAGTGGGGCGCGAGCTCGGGCACGTGGACCCAGGAGAGCCAGGCCGCGAGCACGACCGCCAGGCCCGCCAGGGCGCCACCGCGACCCGGGCCGACCGGCGGAGGACGGAGACGGCGAACCCCAGGAGCCCGGCCCCCAGGAGCGCGAGCAGCACGGCGCCGGGACGCAGCGAGACGGGGAGCGGCCCCAGCTGGAAGACCGGGTGGAGCGCGTCCAGCTCCGCGCCGGGCCAGGCGCGCCGCGGGTCGTAGGTGAAGAGGGCGGTGAAGAGGCGGGGCTTGCCGGCCAGCGCCCAGCCGGTCGCCGCGAACGCCGCGCCGCCGAGCGCCCCGGCCAGGCGATGGGCCGGGAGTCCGTCCTGGAGGAGGCGGTCGAGGAAGAGGGCGGCGGCGACGAGCAGGGGCGGCACGACGGGCAGCACGTAGTGGGGGTACGAGGTGGCGGCGAGCGCGACCAGCAGGTAGCCGAGGAGCGCCCAGAGCGCGCAGAGGAGCAGGAGGCCCTGGGCCGGGCTCCCGCTCCGGCCGCGGGTCCGGAGCGCCTCGCCAATCGCGCCCGGGAGCGCCGCCACCCAGGGAAAGGTGCCGGCGGCGATCCACCCCAGGTAGGCGAGCCACCCGCGCCCCGGCACCGGCGCGTGGACGCCGGCGGCGAAGCGGCGGAGGTGGTCGTGGAGCCAGAAGCGCTGGAGGAAGGTCCACCCCGACTCGTCCTGGCCCGGGAATCCCGCCATCGCGGCGTACCAGGGCGCGGCCACGCCGAGGAAGACGAGCGGCCCGAGCGGCGCCCAGGCGCGCCCCGCCGGCTCCACGAACCGCAGCCGCCCCGCCCGCCTCCAGTCGCCCGTCACCACCAGCCAGGCGAGGAGCGCCCCGGCCGGCAGCGCGAAGCCGATGGCTCCCTTGGCCAGCGTCGCCAGGCCGAGCAGCACCCAGCCGGCGTACGCCCAGCCCGCCGGCGCGTCGTCGTCGAGGAGCGCGACGGCGAAGGCCAGGCCGCCCGACGTCGAGAGGACGGTGAGCGGCAGGTCGGGCACGGCCTGCCGGGCGAAGAGCGCCACGAACGGCGCCGTGGCGAGCGCCGTCCCGGCGAGCCAGGCGGCGCGGCGGGAGGCGAGCCGCGCCACCGCCGCGGTCGCGAACGCCACGCCCAGGATGGCGAGGAGCGCCACCGGCAGGCGAAGCCCCCACTCGGAGAGCGGGCCCTCGCCGGCGAGCGCGAGACCGGCTGCCCCGGCCCACAGGAGGAGCGGCGGCTTGGAGAAGAACCAGGCCTCGCGCCAGTGGGGGTGGACCCAGTCGGCCCGCGCGATCATCTCGCGGGAGACCTGCGCGTAATGGGGCTCCCACGGATCCCACAGCCCCACCGACCCCAGGCCGGGGAGGAAGAGGACCGCGGCGAGCAGCGCCGCGCCGAGCGCCGGCGGGATCCGGGTGCGCGGGGGTTGCGCGAGATGGGGGGACGCGCCGGCGGGCGGCATGGGGTGGCATCTTAGCCCCGGGCCCCCCACCGGGTCCCACGCGCCGCCCCGGCCGCTTCCTTGGCGGGCTGGCCCCCGGAGGCTATCCTCGCCCCACATGTGGCCTCTCCGGCACAGACCCCAGCGGCGCCGGACTTCAAGCCGCACGTCTTCGGGAAGTTCTTCCTCCTCCAGCGGCTCGCCGTGGGGGGGATGGCCGAGATCTTCCGCGCCAAGGTGGCCGGCGCCGAGGGGTTCGAGAAGGAACTGGTGGTGAAGCGCATCCTGCCGGCGCGCTCCCAGGACCAGGGCTTCATCACCATGCTGGTGAACGAGGCCAAGCTCACCGTCCAGCTCACCCACAACAACGTCACCCAGATCTACGAGTGCGGGTCGATCGACGGCACCTACTTCATCTCGATGGAGCTGGTGAACGGCGTGTCGCTGAAGGACATGATGGTCTCCTTCGCGCGCGCCGGGACCGCCATCACGCCCGAGCAGTCGATCTACATCGTGCTCCAGCTGCTCCAGGGGCTCGAGTACGCGCACAAGCGCGCCGACGCCCAGGGCAACCCGCTGCGCGTGGTCCACTGCGACGTCTCGCCCGACAACATGCTCGTCTCCTGGCAGGGCGAGGTGAAGCTGCTCGACTTCGGCATCGCCCGCGCCGCCACCGGCCTCTCCAACTACAAGGAGGGGATGCTCATGGGGAAGCTCGGGTACGTCGCGCCCGAGCAGGCCTCCCTGGAGCGGGCCTGGGACCACCGGGTCGACATCTTCGCCGCCGGCATCGTCCTCTACGAGCTGCTCACCAAGCAGAAGCCGTTCCAGCGGGCGGTGGACGTGGAGTCCCTGATCCAGTCCCGGCAGGGCAAGGTGGTCCCTCCCTCGGCCATCGACGAGCGGCTGCCCAAGGAGCTCGACGGCATCGTCCTGAAGGCGCTGGCCGCGAACCCCGACGACCGCTATCCCGACGCGCGCAGCTTCGCCGACGCGCTGGTGGACGTGCTCTTCCCCACGCCCCATACCGCCATCCAGGACCACCTGGGCCGGCAGATGCACCAGGTCTACATCGAGCGGATCACCCGCCAGCGCGCGGCGCGCGCCCACGACGCCCTGGTGATGAAGGTGCTGCGGAACGTCGCCGAGCAGCAGCGGGCGGCGGTCTACGACTCGGTGGCCCGGGCCGAGACCACCGGCTCGGTCCCGCGCAGCGAGCTCCCCGACCTGGGGACCCCGAGCATCGACATCGACGTGGACCGCGCACCGCAGCGCCAGGTCCCGCTCGGGCCGGAGCGCGTGCGGACGGTCCGGGTGGGAGCGGCGCGGGCGATCGTCCTGGGCGTGCTGGCCGGGCTGGGCGTGGCGGCGGCGGGCTTCGCGGTGGCCCCCTGGCTCGTGGACGGCGCGCTGGTGGTCTCCTCCACGCCGCCGGGCGCCCAGATCACGGTCGACGGCAAGCCGGTCCCGGGCACCACCCCGCTGGTCGTCGAGCGGATCCGGCTCTCCGACCCCCACGAGATCCGGGCCGTGGCGCCCGGGCGCCGGGCCGCCACCTTGGCCGTGCGCGCCGAGCTGGGCCGGCTGGCCCGGACGGTCCACCTGGAGCTTCCCTCCGCGCTCGGTTCGCTGACCGTGGAGAGCGAGCCCACCGGCGCCGAGGTGCAGGTGGACGGACGGCCGGCGGGGCGGACGCCCGTGACCCTCACCGACCTCCGCGTCGACGAGCGCCACCGGATCGACCTCTCGCTGCCGGGCCACGACGTCGACCAGTTCGTGGTGCTGCCCGAGAAGGACGGCCCTCGCGTGGTCCGCAAGCTCCTGCCGCGCCAGCGTCCGCGCGGCTGAGCGCGCCGCCCGGCCCCGCGGCCGGGGCGGGACCCCGATTCACTCTCCGCGAAACACGGGCGGCCGGCGGCCGGCCCAGGCGGCCCGGCCCTCGCGCAGGTCGGCGCTCTCGAAGGCGCGCGACCGGAGCGCCGCCACCTCGGCCCGCTCCTCGTCGGTCAGGCCGCGCTCGTGCGCCGAGACGAGCAGCCGGAGGATCCGCTTCATCCCCTGCACCGCGATGGGCGCGTTGCGGGCGATCTCGTCGGCCAGGGCCAGCGCGGCGGCCTCGGCCTCGGCGGACGCGGCCACCTGGTCCACGAGCCCGATGGCGAGCGCCTTGGCGGCGTCGAGGGGGCGGCCGGTGAAGAACATCTCGCGGGTGTGGGCCGGCCCGACCAGCGCCAGGAAGCGGCGCAGGCCGGCCGCCGCGTAGACCACGCCGAGCTTGGCCGGCGGCATGCCCAGGCGCGCCCCCTGGCTGGCGATGCGCAGGTCGCAGGTGGCGGCCAGCTCGCAGCCGGCGCCGAAGGCCGCGCCGTTCACGAAGGCCACCGTGGGGCACGGGACCGCCTCCACCGCCTCCATGGCCCGCTCGGTGGCGAGGTCGGGGCGATCGCCCCCCGGCCCGCCGCCCTCCATGGCGTCGATGTCGAAGCCGGACGAGAAGGCCTGGTCGCCGGCGCCGCGCAGGACGAGGCAGCGGACCCGGTCGGACGCGGCCCGGGCGCAGGCGCCCTCCAGCTCCGCGAGCGAGCCGTAGTCGAAGGCGTTCCGCTTGTCCGGGTTGTCGATGGTCAGGATGCGGACGAACCCGCGGTCCTCCACCCGGATCCTCGCCGGTGCGGCGCTCACTCGACGACGGCCAGGACGTCGCCCGCGGCGACGGCCTGCCCTTCCTTCACCCGGAGCTCCCGGACCCGGCCGCCGACGGGGGACTCGAGCGGCAGCTCCGTCTTCCTCTCGGAGAGGAGCACCAGGATCGTCTCGCCCGCGGCGACGGCCTCGCCCGGGCTCTTCTCCAGGCGGAGGACGGTTCCGGCGGCGGGGGCGGGGAGCTTCGGCATGACGGGCAACCTACCTCGGAAACGAAGAGGTCCGCCACGGGGGCGGACCTCGGTGAGACGTGGACGGAGTTTCCTCTCGTCCGTGGGCCGGTTGGAGACCGGCCTTCTTGAGCGTCAGTCTCGCCCCCTCCGCGTCGTCGGGTCAACCGGTCCGGGGCGGAAATCTTCGGTCGGACGGGGCTCATCGACCTTGGGGACTTGACGGGTGGACATGGGCGCCCCGGGCTGGGGTCCGGCCCGGATGAGCGTCCGGACGGTGGTGACGATGTCCTGGTACTTGACCGGCTTCTGCAGGAAGAAGTTGGCCCCCAGGCGGCTCACCCGCTCCCGCTCCTCGTCCCCGGCCGACGAGATGACGATGATGGGCAGGTGGCGGAGCCGCGGCTCGCCCCGCACCTTCTCCACCAGGGCGAAGCCGGTCATGACCGGCATGTAGACGTCGGTGATGATGAGATCGATGGGGGGCTGGGCCAGGAGCCGCGCGAAGGCCTCGTTCCCGTCGACCGCCACGTCGACGGCGAGCCCCCCGAGCCCCTCGGTCGCCGCCAGCCGGCGAAGCGCCGACGCGTACATGGCGGCCACCAGCGAGTTGTCCTCGACGAGCAGCACCCGGTAGCTCGGCCGGCTGGCCTCGGCCTGCGCGGCGGCCGCGGCGGAGAGCCGCTCGAGCCGGCGCCGGTCGTCCATCCGGTCGGGCGGGATCCACACCGCCACGCCGGGCGGCTGCGAGCCGCCCCCGCGGCGGAGCCGCACCACCTCGACCTCGAGCTCGGCGGGCTCGAGCAGGTCCGGGAACGAGAGGAGGAGCGCCAGGCGGTCCCCGATCTCGAACTCGCGCTCGGTGCGGATGAAGAGCCCCCCGGCCGAGAGGTTCTCGGTGTAGTCGCGCACCGTCGATGCCGCCCCTGGATAGTCCACGGCCAGGATCAGCGGAAACCTCGGATGCGATCGTTTCTCCGTCCCCATGTCCCTCCGGCCGACTTCCCCCGCCTCCCATCGGCGATCGATTTCCGATTATGCCCCGGGTGCGCAAGAAATCTCCCTCCTGCCCGGAAGGCCCGGACGATTTCGCCCAAAGTTGAAGGTGTGACGGAGCCTGGGTAGTCTGCGAGCGCACATGCTCAGGCGCAACCGATATCGTCGGGAGCGGATCCTCCTTCCGCACGAGCGCGAGGGCCGGCGCAGCTTCCTCAAGTACGGGGTGGCCGGCGCGGCGCTCCTCGCCATCGGCGGGGGCTCGTGGCTCGCCACGCGCCGGACGTTGCCGGCCCCCGGCCTGACCGGCCCCTTCACCGCGCTCTCGCCGGAGGAGGCCACCGTGTTCCTGGAGCTCGCCGACCGGCTCCTGCCCCCCCGCCCCGGCTTCCCCTCCCCCCTCGACGTCGACCTGCCGCGGCGGATCGACGCGCTCGTGGCCCTCATGCCCGAGGAGGCGCAGAAGGAGGTCGGGCAGCTCGTCCGGCTCTTCGAGAACGCGCTGGCCGGGCTCGTCCTCGACGGACAGTGGAGGACCTTCACCGAGTCCACCCCCGAGCAGCAGGACGCCCGGATCCGCGCCTGGCAGCAGAGCCGCTACCGGGTCCGGCGCACCGGCTACAAGGCCCTGAAGAAGATCGTCTACTCCAGCTACTACGGCGCGCGGGAGACCTGGGCGGCCATCGGCTACCCCGGACCGCCCCCCGTCGGACCGCCCGTCGATCGCAGCGAGCGCAGCGCCCCGGGGACGGTCACCGAGGGCGTGCTGCCCGCGCTGGGGCCGCCGCCCCAGTCACCCGAGGTGAAGCCGTGAGCGATCCGGGCCGCATCGTCGACGCCGCCTCGCTGCGCAAGGACGTGGACGATCGCCCCGACGTCTGCGTGGTCGGCTCCGGGGCGGGCGGCGCGGTGGTGGCGGCCCGCCTGGCGGCCCGCGGCCTCCGGGTGACGCTGCTCGAGGAGGGGGGCCACTTCCCGCCCGACCAGCTCAAGATGGACGAGACCTGGGCCTACCCGAACCTCTACCAGGAGCGGGGCATGCGGGCGACGGCCGACCTGGCCGTGACCCTGCTGCAGGGGCGCGCCGTCGGGGGAGGCACCCTCGTCAACTGGACCACCAGCTACCGGACCCCGCCCCGGGTGCTGCGCCACTGGGCCGAGGCCTTCGGCGTCAGCGGCCTGGACGAGCAGGCCCTCGCGCCGCACTTCGAGGCCGTGGAGAAGCGGCTGGGGATCCAGCCCTGGACCCTCGAGGCGTCGAACGAGAACAACCGCGTCCTCTGGGACGGCGCCGGCAAGCTCGGCTGGAGTCGCGAGATCACGCGCCGCAACGTCACCGGCTGCCAGTCCCTGGGCTACTGCGGAACCGGCTGCCCGGTGGGCGCCAAGAGCTCCACCGACCTGACCTACGTCCCCGACGCCGTGGCGCGCGGGGCCAAGGTGTTCGCGCGCGCCCGGGTGCAGCGGCTCGAGAAGTCGGGGCGCCGCATCACCGCCGTGCACGCGGTCGGGCTCGACGCGGCCTTCAAGCCCACCAGCCGCAAGATCGTGGTCCGGCCCCGGCTGGTGGTGCTCGCGGCCGGCGCGGTGGGCAGCCCGGAGATCCTGCTCCGCAGCGGCTACGACCCCAACGGCAAGGTCGGGCAGCGGACCTTCCTGCACCCGGTGGTGGCGAGCCTGGCCACCTTCTCCCGCCCCATCCTCCCCTTCTACGGGGCGCCGCAGTCGGTGGCCTCCCACCACTTCTCGGAGCGCGGCGGCGGCAAGGTCTCCTTCTTCCTGGAGGCGGCGCCCGGCCACCCGGTGCTGGCGGCGACGTCCCTGGGCGGCTTCGGCGCCGACGAGGAGGAGCAGATGTCGCAGCTTCCCCGGTCGAGCGCCCTCATCGCGCTGGCCGTCGACGGCTTCCTCCCCGCCGAGAAGGGGGGCACGGTCTCGCTCCGCTCCGACGGCCGGGTGCGGGTCGACTACGAGATCCGGCCGGAGATCTGGGAGGCGCTGCGCGAGGGAAACAAGGCGCTGGCCCGGCTGCAGCTGGCGGCGGGCGCCGACGTGGTCCGATCCCTCCACGAGAACCCGGTGGTCATGCGCACCGAGGCCGACGTGGCGCTGCTCGATCGCGCGCCCTGGGAGCCGCTCCGCGTGTCGGTCTTCAGCGCCCACGTCATGGGCGGCTGCGCCATGGGGCGCGACCCGGAGAAGAGCGTGGTCGACTCCCGGCTCAAGGTGCACTGGCTCGACAACGTGTGGGTGGTCGACGGGTCGGTCTTCCCCACGTCACTTGGCGTGAACCCTATGGAGTCCATCCTGGGCATCGCCCACTGGGCCTCGGACCACATCGCCACCGCCTCCTGAGCCGCACGCGGGCGGGAGGGCCCGCCGGAAGCCGCGGCGGGGCGCTCGGCGCTTGACTCGGCTCGCGCGATCGGGTTCCGATCGCCCCCTTTCCTTCCCGAAGGGGCACCACCACGATGCAGACCAAGTTCCTGCTGTCCGAGAACCAGATCCCCACCCACTGGTACAACGTCATCCCGGACCTGCCCGGCCCGATGGCGCCGGTGATCCACCCGGGGACGAAGCAGCCCGTCACCCCCGCCGACCTGCTGCCCCTCTTCCCCATGGGGCTCATCGAGCAGGAGATGAGCCCGGAGCGCTGGGTGAAGATCCCCGACGAGGTCCGCGAGATCTACAAGATTCTGGCGCCCCAGCCCGCTCTTCCGCGCCCACCGCCTGGAGAAGGCGCTCGGGACGCCGGCCCGCATCTACTACAAGTACGAGGGCGTCTCCCCGGCGGGCTCGCACAAGCCCAACACCGCGGTGCCCCAGGCCTACTACAACAAGATCGCCGGCACGAAGCGCATCGCCAGCGAGACCGGCGCCGGCCAGTGGGGCAGCTCGATTGCGCTGGCCTGCAAGATGTTCGGCCTCGAGTGCACCGTCTACATGGTGAGGGTGAGCTACGAGCAGAAGCCCTACCGCAAGAGCATGATGCAGCTGTGGGGGGCCGAGGTGCTCGCCTCGCCCTCGCCCCGCACCAACGCCGGGCGCGCCATCCTGGCCCGGGACCCGGACAACCTGGGCTCGCTGGGCATCGCCATCAGCGAGGCGGTGGAGGACGCCGCCACCCGCGAGGACACCCGCTACGCGCTGGGCAGCGTGCTGAACCACGTGTGCATGCACCAGACCGTCATCGGGCTCGAGGCCAAGGAGCAGATGAAGCTGGCCGGCGACGCGCCCGACGTGGTCATCGGCTGCCACGGCGGCGGCTCCAACTTCGCCGGGATCGCCTTCCCCTACGTCGCCGACAAGGCCACGGGCTCGAAGGTGCGGCTGGTGGCCGCCGAGCCCAGCTCCTGCCCCACCCTGACGAAGGGCGTCTACGCCTTCGACTACGGCGACACCGCCCAGATGGCGCCCATCTCCCGCATGTACACGCTGGGTCACGACTTCATGCCGCCCGGCATCCACGCCGGCGGCCTGCGCTACCACGGCGCCTCGCCGCTGGTCTCCCAGCTCGTGGACGCCGGCATCATCGAGGCCCGGGCGGTCGGCCAGCTGGCGGTCTTCGAGGCGGCGGTGACCTTCGCGCAGACGGAGGCCATCATCCCGGCGCCCGAGTCGGCCCACGCCATCCGGGTGGCCATCGACGAGGCGCTCCTCGCCAAGCAGGAGGGCAAGGAGAAGGTGATCCTCTTCAACCTCTCCGGCCACGGCCACGTGGACATGGCGGCCTACGACGCCTACTTCTCCGGCAAGCTCGAGGACTTCGAGTACCCGGCCGAGAAGGTGAAGGAGTCGCTCGCCCACCTGCCCAAGGTCGAGTTCGCCGAAGTAGTCAGCGGGCGATCGAGCCGGCACCCGGCCCGCCGCGCGCCCGGCGGGCCGGGTGCTCCGGCAGGCTGATGGGCGCGCTCGTGAAGTCGGGCAGCATCTCGACGAAGGCCTGGAAGTGCTCGAGCCCGACGCCGCCGAGGAGCGGCGCGCCGCGCACCGGGAACCCGCCGCCGCCGGGGACCATCACCAGCGCCTCGCGCCGGGCGGGGTCGACGAGCACGGCCCGGATCTCGTCCCACCGCACCACGTGGAGGACCCGGCCGTCGCCGCGGACCCGGCGAAGGCCGGCGCCGTCGATCTCGAGCGAGCCCAGCCGGGAGGCCTCGTCCCGCTGCGCCACCCAGAGCAGCGCCGCCCCCGCCGCCGCCGGCAGCGGCAGGAGGACCGCGAGCGTCCAGGGCGAGGGCGCGGAGAGCGCCGTCAGCGCGCCCGCCGCCGCGCAGAGGAGGAGCGCCAGCGGGAGGAGCGAGAAGGATCGATAGCGGAAGCTCATGACGAAGGGCCGGTCGCCCCGACGATGGCTCCGGGGGCGTCCCCGCGCCAGTTTCCGGACGCGCCCGGACGGGGACGGGTCCCGCCCGCCCGGGGGCGCCCGCGGCGCGGCTACGACGGCTCGACGAACAGGTCGGGCGCGAGCGTCGCGCCGGGAACGACGGCGTAGCGGGAGAGGTCGGTGACCCCCTCGGCGCGCAGCACCTCGTCGTCGAGGTAGAAGTTTCCGGTCGCGGTCCGGGCGTCGCGGAGCAGGATGGCCCGGGCCGCGTCGGCGACGATCTCCGGCCGGCGGGCGTGCCGCGCCAGCTCCTCGCCGCCGAGCAGGTTGAGCGCCGCGGTGTCGATGACGGTGCGCGGCCAGAGCGCGTTCACCGCGATCCCCTTCGGGCGGAGCTCCTCGGCCATGCCCAGCACGCACAGGCTCATCGCGTACTTGGCGATGGTGTAGGCCACGTGGGGCGCGAACCACTTCGCCTTCAGGTCGAGCGGCGGCGAGAGCATGAGGACGTGCGGGTTCGCCGCCTTCTCGAGGAAGGGCAGCGCCGCCTGCGAGCACAGGAAGGTCCCGCGGGCGTTCACCTGGCTCATGAGGTCCCAGCGCTTGGCCGGCGTGCCGGCGGTGCCCGCCAGGAAGATGGCGCTGGCGTTGTTCACGAGGACGTCGATGCCGCCGAAGCGATCGGCGGCGCGCGCCATCGCCACCGGGATGGCCGCCTCGTCGCGGACGTCGAGCGCGAGCGCGAGCGCCTTTCCCCCCGCGGCCTCGATCTCGGCCGCCGCGCTGTGGATGGTCCCGGGGAGCTTGGGATTCGGCACGTTCGACTTGCCGGCCACGACGACGTTCGCGCCGTCGCGGGCGGCCGCGAGGCCGATGGCCTTGCCGATCCCGCGGGTGGCGCCGGTGATGAAGAGGGTCTTTCCCTGGAGCGTGGCCATCTGGGGTGTCCTCGGGTCGAGCGGGGGAGGCCGGAGCATTCTCGCGCAAGGGGCCCGGCGCAAGGTCGTCACCCGCGAAAGGGGCCCTCCCACCCGTGGGGTGTGGGCACCTTCCCACCCCCAATCCCTCGTTCCCTGGCTAGACGTCTGAGCAGTGCAACCACGGGTTTCTCCGGGGCTTCTTGACTTCGCCCCCTCGATCTTCATAGATCGGCACGTCGGTGGGAAAAAGTGTCACGCAGTGGATCTCGGTGGCAGGATCGGGCAAGCCGTGTTCTTCGGAACCTTCCAGCATTCGATCGACGCGAAGGGGCGCACCAGCCTCCCGGTGAAGTTCCGGGATGCGCTCGCGGCCGCCGGCGAGACGAAGCTGGTGCTCACCCAGTATCCGCACTGGCGCGCCGTGCAGGCCCTGCCCCAGTCGGTGTGGAAGGAGCTCGAGAAGAAGGTGCTCGCCACGAGCCCCCTCGACGCCCGCGCCCAGCGCAACATCCTCAAGTTCTACTCCTCGGCCGCCGAGGTGGATCTCGACGTCCACGGGCGCGTCCTCGTCCCGCCCACGCTCCGCGACTTCGCGCAGCTGTCGAAGGACGTGGTCTGGGTGGGCATGGGGCGCACCATCCAGATCTTCGACCGCGCCATCTACGACGAGCAGATGGAGCGGGACATCCCGGCCGACCAGGTCGTGGACTTCTTCGGATAGGCCATGCACGTCCTTCGCGAGGAAACAGGCGTCACCGTGCTCCGCTGCTACGGGGAGCTGTCGCTCGCCGAGCTGGCGAGCGTGGCCGCCGCCTCGGCCCGGGCCCGCGCGGTCGGCCGCCTCGTGGTGATCGACCTCTCCCGCGTGCGCCACCTCCACTACGCCGGGGCGCGCCTGCTGCGCGAGGTCCCGGGACTCCGGCTGGCCGGCGCGAGCCGGTACGTCCGCGACCTCGTCCTCGCCGGTGGCGGCTACGGCGTCGAGTTCCACCCCGACGTGGCCGACGCCATGAGGGCCGGGTGACCGGGTTCTCGCATGCGACCGTTCTCCAGAGCGAGGTCGTCCTGCTCCTCCAGCCGCGCGCCGGCGCGATCCTCCTCGACGGCACGCTGGGCGGCGGCGGACACGCGGAAGCGCTGCTCGAGCAGGGGGCGCAGGTGATCGGCACCGACCGCGATCCGCGCGCGCTGGCCGCGGCGCGCGCACGCCTGGCCCGCTTCGGCGAGGCCTTCCGCGCCGTTCGCGCCGACTTCCGCGACGCCGAGGGCGTGCTCCGCTCGCTGGGCATCGAGCGGGTGGACGGCGCGCTCGTCGACCTGGGCGTCTCCTCCCCCCAGCTCGACGTGGCCGAGCGCGGCTTCTCCTTCTCCCGCCCGGGCCCCCTCGACATGCGGATGGCGACGAGGGCGAGACCCTCGCCGAGCTGCTCGAGCGCGCCGACGTGGCCGAGCTGACCCGGATCCTCCGCGAGTACGGCGAGGAGCCCTTCGCCCGCCCCATCGCCCGGGCCATCCGGCAGGCCGTGGAGAAGCACGGGGCCCGCTCCATCGACACCGCCCGGCTCGCCGAGGTGGTCTCCGGCGCCATCCCGCGCAAGGCCTGGCCGCGCAACATCCACCCGGCCACCCGCACCTTCCAGGCGCTGCGCATCGCCGTGAACGACGAGCTGGGGGCGCTCGCCGCCTGGCTCGAGTCGCTCCCGCGCATCCTCTCGAAGGGCGGGCGCGCCGCGGCCATCAGCTTCCACTCGCTGGAGGACCGGATGGTGAAGCGGGCCTTCCAGGCGCTCACCCGCGAGTGCACCTGCCCGCCGCGGCTGCCGGTCTGCCAGTGCGGGTCGAACCCGGAATTCCGGCCGGTCACGAAGAAGGCCGTGGTGGCCTCCGACGCCGAGGTGGCCGCCAATCCGCGCTCCCGGAGCGCCAGGCTCCGCGCCGTGGTGAAGGTCCGATGAAGGCCCCGGGACACAGGGCCGGCGTGGCCACCGTGCTCGCCGGGCTGCTCCTCGCGGCCCCGCTGGCCGCCGTGGGGGTCTTCCACGTGTGGTCGCGGACCCGCGTGCAGGGCGCCGGCTACGAGCTCGGGCGCCTGGAGGCCGAGCATCGGCAGCTGCTGGCCGATCGGGATCGTCTGAACCTCGAGGTGGCGACTTTGCGCTCGCCGGGCCGCCTGGAGCGGTTCGCGCGCGAGCGGTTGGGAATGGCTCCGCCGGCACCGGGTGCGGTGGTGGCGGGTACGGTGGGCGGGAAGGTTGGGTTGTCGGGCGGGGTTGGCGACGGGGCAGACCAGCGCCCTGGCCCGGCGGAGCCAGATGTGAAGACGACGAAGCGGCGGGAGGCCCGGACGGGCCCCCGCACGGGCGCGCCGGACGCGGCCCGTCCCTGAGCGGCGATGCGCGCCGGAATCGACGCCCGCTCGGCGCGCTGGATCGCCATCCGGATCGGGATCGTGGCCTTCGCCTTCGCGGCGGGGTTCGCCGTGGTGGCCGGACGATCGGCGCAGCTTCAAGTCTTGCAGGGCGACCGGCTGGGCAGCCTGGCGCGCGACCAGTACCTCCGCGACCTCACGCTGAAGCCGCGCCGCGGCGCCATCACCGACCGCAACGGCGCGGTGCTGGCGGGAAACGCCGAGGCCGACTCCATCTTCGTGGACCCGCGCGAGTTCCCCGCCGGCAGCCGCACCCGCGACGTGGTCCGGCTCGCCAAGGCGCTGCAGCTCGAGCCCAAGGCGCTCGAGAAGAAGATCGGGAAGGGCGCCCGCTTCGCCTGGGTGAAGCGCCGGGTCTCGCCGGCCGAGGCCGACCAGGTCCGGGCCATGAAGATGGCCGGCGTCGGGTTCGTGAAGGAGACGCGTCGCTACTACCCCCGGCGCGAGCTGGCCGGGCAGCTCCTCGGGATCGTCGGCGACGACGGCGAGGGGCTCGAGGGAATCGAGCGGGCCTGGGACGACTCGCTGCAGGGCGAGGGCACGCGGCTCCCGTCCCTGCGCGATGCGCGCGGCGCCCACCTGCTCGGCGCGGCGACCGTTCCGGAGCGGGTGCTGGAGGGCTCCCGGGTCGAGCTGACCATCGACCAGGGGCTCCAGAACGCCGCCGAGCGATCGCTCGCCCAGGCGGTGGCCCAGGCGCGCGCCGCCTCGGGCATGGTCATCGTGATCGACCCGGGCACCGGCGAGATCCTGGCGCTCGCCAACGTCCCGCTCCTCAACCCCAACGCCCCGCGCAAGGAGGACCTGCGCAACCGCGCCATCCTCGACAGCTTCGAGCCGGGGTCGACGATGAAGGCCTTCGTGCTGGCCCGCGCGCTCGACGAGGGCGCCATCACGCCGACCACCTCCATCTTCTGCGAGAACGGGCGCTGGGCGGTGGGCAGCCACGTCATCCACGACCACAAGGGGCTCGGCTGGGTCCCGCCGGCCCGGGTGATGGCGGCCAGCTCCAACATCTGCGCGGCCAAGGTCGGCCAGCGGCTCGGACGGGACCGGCTGCAGCAGGCCTACCTCGCCTTCGGGCTCGGCGAGCGGACCCAGACCGGGATTCCCGGCGAGCCGCGCGGGCAGATCCCCTACCCCAAGGCCGAGATCTCGCTCGCCACGATGAGCTTCGGCCAGGGCATGACCGCGTCGGCCCTCCAGATCACGCAAGCCATGGCGGCGCTCGCCAACCGCGGCGTGCTCATGAAGCCGTGGCTGGTCCGGCGGGTGGTCGATCCGGTGACGGGCGACGTCATGAGCGAGGCCGTTCCCACTCCCGTCCGGCGGGTGGTCTCGGCCGAGACCGCGCGGCAGGTGACGGAGTGGCTCGAGGGCGTGATCGCCGATCCGGACGGGACCGGCAAGCGCGCCCGGCTCGCCGGCTGGCGGCTGGCCGGCAAGACCGGCACCGCCCAGAAGGCCGACCCGGTGACCGGCGGCTACTCGGCCGACAAGCAGTTCGCCTCCTTCGTCGGCTTCGCCCCGGCCGACGCCCCCCGCGTGGTCATCGGGGTCTTCATCGACGAGCCCAAGGGCGAGATCTACGGCGGCGAGGTGGCGGCCCCGGTGTTCCGGGACGTCGCCGAGTACGCGCTCAAGGCGGGCGGCGTCGCGCCCACCGGCGCCGCCGTCGCCGCGCTCCCCCCACTCGCCCCGCCCGGGCCCGCCGAGACGGGCGTCGAGCGGGAGGACGTGGCCCCGGTCCCGCAGGTCGAGTTCGCGCCGCGCAAGCCTCCGCAGGGCACGGGCGGGGTGGCGGTGCCTGCGCTCCAGGGGCTGGCCGCCCGCTCGGCGCTCCGGCGGCTCGAGTCGGCCGACCTGGCCGGCGACCTCCGCGGCACCGGGCGCGTCACCGGCCAGGTCCCGCGCGCGGGCGAGGTCGTCCAGAGAGGCACCCGGGTCCGTCTCACGCTCGCGCCGCCCGGTTGAAATCCGGCGGAAAGGGAGGCAAAAAGCTGCCCCCGATATCGCCTAGGCGATAGGCTCCGGCCGGAGGCAGTCCACTCGAATCCATGCGTCTTTCCGCGGTCATCCCCGGCACCGGCGCCTCGCTGGGACAAGCGCCCGACGCCGAGGTGTCGCTGGTGACCGCCGATTCACGTCAAGTGAAGCCCGGCGCCCTCTTCGTCGCCGTCCCCGGCGCCCGCGTGGATGGCCACGATTTCGCCGCGGCCGCCGCGCGAGCCGGGGCGGTGGCCGTGCTGGCCGAGCGGCCGGTGGAGTGCGCGCCGGCCACGCTCCTCCTCGTTCCCTCGGCGCGCCGCGCGCTGGCGCTCGCCTCCGCCGCCATCCACGGCCATCCCGCCGAGCGGCTCTCCCTCTGCGGCGTCACCGGCACGAAGGGGAAGACCACGGTCACCTACCTGGTGGAGGCCTGCGCCGCCGCCGCCGGGATCCCCTGCGGCGTCATCGGCACGGTCTCCTGGCGCGTTCCCGGGCGCACCCGCCCCGCGTCCCACACCACGCCCGACGCCACCGAGGTGCAGTCGCTCCTCGCCGAGATGGCCGACGCCGGGGCCCGCCTCGCCATCCTCGAGGTGTCCTCCCACGCCCTCGAGCAGGAGCGGGTGGCCGGCCTCACCTTCCGCGCCGCCGGCTTCACCAACCTGGGGCGCGATCACCTCGACTTCCACCCGGACCTCGAGTCCTACTTCCAGGCCAAGCGGCGCCTCTTCTCCGAGCGGCTCGCGCCCGACGGCGTGGCGGTGGTGAACGCCGCCGACGCGCACGGGGCGCGGCTCGCCGCGGAGCTGGCCGCGGCCGGGACGACCACCTGGCGCCTCGGCGTGCCCGGCGCCGAGATCGCGGCGCGGGACGTCCGCGGCGGCATGGACGGCACGCGGGCCCTGCTCCTGACCCCGCGCGGGGAGATCGCGGTGCGCTCCCCGCTGGTGGGCGCGCACAACCTGGAGAACCTCCAGGTCGCGGCGGGCCTGGCGCTCGCCGTGGGAATCCCGCCCGACGCCGTCTCGGAGGGGCTCTCCGCGTCGCGCGGCGCCCCGGGCCGGCTCGAGCGCATCGACGGGCGCGGCGTGGCCGCCTTCGTCGACTACGCGCACACGCCCGACTCGCTCGCCGCGGCCTGCGCCGCGCTCCGGGCGCTCTCCCCGCGCCGCCTCGTCGCGGTCTTCGGCTGCGGCGGCGACCGGGACCGCGGCAAGCGGCCGCTCATGGGGCGCGCCGCCGGCGCGGCCGCCGACCTGGTCGTGGTGACGAGCGACAACCCGCGCACCGAGGACCCGGCCGCCATCCTGGCCGCCATCGTGCCGGGCGTCGAGGAGGCGGGGCTCCGCCGGCTCTCCCAGGACGAGGCGCGCGCCGGCGCCCGCGGCTTCACCGTGGTCGAGGACCGGCGGGCCGCCATCGCGCTGGCCCTCGAGGCGGCGCGGCCCGGCGACGCGGTGCTCATCGCCGGCAAGGGGCACGAGGACTACCAGATCGTGGGCACCGAGCGGCGCCACCTCGACGACCGGGAGGAGGCCCGAAGGGGCCTCGGCGCGGCGTGAGCCCGGGCCCCAACTTCACCGCGAGTGACCTGGTCTCCGCCACCGGCGGCCGGTGGATTGGCGCGCCCGCCGCCTCCGCCTCCGGCGTCTCCACCGACACCCGGGCCATCTCCCCGGGCAGCGCCTTCGTGGCGCTGCGCGGCGAGCGGTTCGACGGGCACGACTTCCTCGCCGAGGCGGCGCGCGCAGGCGCCGCCTGCGCCGTCGTTGCCGCCGACCGCGCCGGGAGCGCGCCTCCCGGGCTGCCGCTGCTCGCCGTCGCGGACACGCTCGAGGCCCTGGGCGGGCTGGCCCGGCTCCACCGGCGCCGCTTCGCCATCCCCGTGGTGGGCGTCACCGGCTCGAACGGCAAGACCACCACGCGCGAGATGATCGCCGCCATCCTGGCCACGCGCGGGCCGGTCCTCAAGACCGAGGGCAACCTGAACAACGAGGTGGGCGTCCCGCTCACGCTCTTCCGGCTCGGGCCGGAGCACCAGGCCGCGGTGATCGAGATGGGCATGAGCCACCGCGGCGAGATCGCGCGCCTGGCCGGCATCGCCGAGCCGCGCGTGGGCGTGGTGACGAACGCCTTCGCCGCCCACCTGGAGGGTCTCGGCTCGGTCGACGGCGTGGCCGACGCCAAGGGGGAGCTCTACAAGGGGCTCCCGCCGGACGGCATCGTGGTGGCCAACGCGGACGACCCGCGCATGCTGCGGAGGGCCCTCGAGTCGGGACGGAAGGTGCTCACCTTCGCCGCCGGCCGCGACCGCAAGGCCGACGTGGCGCTCCTCGACGTCCTCGAGCAGGGGCCGGAGGGCATCGCCTTCCTGCTCGGCATCGGGACGAAGGAGGTGACGGTGCGGCTCCCGCTCGTCGGGGAGCACAACGCCGTGAACGCCGCGGCCGCCGCCGCCGCCGCGCTCGCGCTGGGCTGCAGCGACCGGGAGATCGTCCGCGGGCTCGCCGACGTGCGCCCGGTGGGACGGCGCCTGCGCGTCGAGCGGCTCCCCTCCGGCGTCCTCCTCGTCGACGACTGCTACAACGCGAACCCGGCCTCGATGAAGGCCGCGCTCCGGACGGTCCGGCAGCTCGCCGGAGGCGGGCGCGCGCTGGCCGCGCTGGGCGACATGCTCGAGCTGGGCCCGGCCGGGGACGACCTGCACCGGGAGCTGGGGCGCGACGCGGCCGCCGCCGGCCTCTCCCTGCTCGCCACCTTCGGGCCCCGCGCCCGTCTCACCCACGAGGCGGCGCTGGCCGCCGGCCTCGATCCCGCCTCGGCCTTCCACACCGAGGATCCCCAGGCCCTCGCGGCGTTCGTGCGCGAGCGGCTCCGCCCCGGCGACGCGCTGCTCGTGAAGGGCAGCCGGGGGATGAAGCTCGAACGACTCGTCGAGGCCCTGCGCTAGATGCTCTACCTCCTCCTCTACCCGCTGGCGCAGCGCTTCACGGTGCTGAACGTCCTGCGGTATCCGTCCTTCCGCATCGTGGCCGCGGGCCTCACCGCCATGGTCCTGGGCCTGCTGCTCGGCCCCTGGTTCATCGAGCGGATGCGCCGTCTCCAGTACGGGGTCTCGAACGTCCGCGAGGACACGCCGGAGGGGCACAAGCGGAAGACCGGCACGCCCTCGATGGGCGGCGCGCTCATCCTGCTCGCGCTGGTCGCCGCCACGCTGCTCTTCGCCGACCTGCGCAGCCGGCTGGTCTGGGCGGTCCTGCTCGTCACCGTGGGCTACGGGGCGGTGGGCTTCGCCGACGACTACCTCAAGATCTCGAAGCGGAACTCGAAGGGGCTTCCCGGCCGGCAGAAGCTCGTCTGGCAGACGCTCATCGTCCTGGCCGTCTACCTGGTCTTCCTGACCGACTGGAACTTCCAGCTCGGCGCCACCTTCCCCTTCCTCACCGTGGGCACCTTCCTCGACACCCACGTCACCCTCCCCTTCGTCCCCACGCGCCACTTCGACTGGAACCTGGGCTGGGCCTACGTCCCCTTCATGCTGCTCGTGGTGGTCGGCACCTCCAACGCCGTGAACCTCACCGACGGGCTCGACGGGCTCGCCATCGGCCCCTCGATCGTCTCGTCGATGGCCTTCCTGGCGCTGTCCTACGTGGCCGGCACCACCGTGGCCGGGTTCAGCCTGGCCGCCTACCTGGGCATCCCCCCGGTGCACGGCGCCCAGGAGATGGGGGTCTTCTGCGCCGCCATGGCCGGCGCCGGGATCGCCTTCCTGTGGTTCAACACCTACCCGGCCTCGATGTTCATGGGCGACGTGGGCTCGCTCGCGCTGGGAGGCGCGCTGGGCATGCTGGCCGTGCTCACCAAGAACGAGTTCGCGTCGGCCATCCTGAACGGGGTCTTCCTGGCCGAGGCGGTGAGCGTCATCGTCCAGGTGGCCTCGTTCCGCACCACGGGCCGCCGGGTGTTCCGCATGGCCCCCATCCACCACCACTTCGAGCTGGAGGGGATCGCGGAACCCAAGATCATCGTGCGCTTCTGGATCGCCTCCATCATGCTGGCACTGGTCGCGCTCATGTCGCTGAAGCTCCGCTAGGAAAGGAAGATGGCCATCGATCTCTCCGGAAAGAAGGTCCTCGTGGTCGGGCTGGCGCGGAGCGGCTCCGCGGCGGCGCGCCTGTGCGCGCGCCAGGGCGCCCGGGTCACGGTCACCGACCGGCGGGTCGCCACCGAGGTGGCCGCCGAGGTCGGCGCCCTGGGCGGCGCGGGGGTCTCCTTCGCGCTGGGCGGCCACGACGAGCGCGACTTCACCGGAAGCGACCTGGTGGTGATCTCCCCGGGCGTCCCGCTCTCGCTGCCGGAGCTCGCGGCGGCCCGGCGCGCCGGCGTCCCGGTGCTGGGCGAGGTCGAGCTCGCCTCCCGCTTCCTCGGGGACCTCCCGGTGGTGGCCATCACCGGCACGAACGGCAAGAGCACCACCACGGCGCTCGCCGGGGCCCTCTTCCAGGAGGACCGCCGCACCTTCGTGGGCGGGAACCTGGGCACGCCGCTCTCCGAGCTCCCCCTCTCCGGCGCGCCGGTGGAGGCGGTGGTCCTCGAGCTCTCGTCCTTCCAGCTGGAGGGGATCGAGCGGTTCCGCCCCCGGGTCGGCGCCATCCTGAACGTGACGCCCGATCACCTCGACCGCTACCCCGGCATGGACGCCTACGGGGCCGCCAAGGCGCGCCTCTTCGAGAACCAGCAGCCGGGCGACCTGGCCGTCGCCAACGAGCGCGACCCGCGCGCGATGGCCGCCGCCCGCTCCACCCGCGGCGAGGTCATCACCTTCGGATTCGGCCCCCGGGCCCCCATGGCGGCGCGGGACGACGGCGAGGTGGTCCGGTGGACCGGCCCCTCCGGCGATCCGGAGCGCTACCAGGTCAAGAACCGCGCCCTGCGCGGCCGCCACAACCGGGAGAACGCCATGGCGGCCATCGCGCTCGCCCGCCTGATGGGCGTCCCGGGCCCGAAGGTGCAGCGCGGCCTCGACCTGTTCCCCGGCCTCCCCCACCGGCTCGAGCTGGTGGCCGAGCGCGGCGGCGTGGAGTGGGTGAACGACTCCAAGGCCACCAACGTCGACTCGACCGTCGTCGGCCTCGCCGCCTTCCCGGACGGGAAGCCGTCGGTGATCCTCCTGCTGGGCGGCCGCGGGAAGAAGGCTCCCTACGCCCCGCTCCGCCCGCTCTTCCCGGGGCGCGTGAAGGCGCTCCTCACGCTGGGCGAGGACGCGCCCGGCCATCGAGCGCGAGCTCGGCGACCTCGGCCCCACCGAGTCCTGCGGCGACCTCCGCCACCGCCGTGGCCCGCGCCGCCCGCCTCGCCGGGCCGGGCGACGTGGTGCTCCTCTCCCCGGCCTGCGCGAGCTACGATCAGTTCCGGGACTACGAGGAGCGGGGCGAGACCTTCCGCCGGCTCGCCTCGGAGGCGCGCGCGCCATGAGCGACGACACGCACCGTGAGCCGCCGCGCCCGCCTGGTCCCGCCCCTCGATCCCTGGCTGCTGGCCTCGGTGCTCCTCCTCACCGGCATCGGGCTGGTGATGGTCTACTCGGCGAGCGCCGTGACCGCGGAGGCCAGGGTTCACGATCAGTTCTACTACCTCAAGCGGCAGCTGGTGTCGGCCGGCATCGGGCTCGCGCTGCTCCTCTTCTTCGTCCAGCTGGGCTACCGGCGCCTCGAGTCGCTGGCCGTCCCGCTCCTCCTCGCCGTCACCGTGGCGCTCGTGCTGGTGCTCGTGCCGGGCATCGGCAAGGTGGCCGGCGGGGCCCGGCGCTGGATCGACCTGGGCTTCATCCGCTTCCAGCCCGCCGAGGCCGCCAAGGTGGCGCTCGTGCTGTACCTGGCCCGCTCGCTCTCCCGGAAGAAGGAGCGGGTGAAGATGTTCTCCATCGGCTTCCTGCCCCACGTGGCGGTGACCGGGCTGCTGGTGGCGCTGGTGCTCGCTCGAGAAGGACCTGGGCACGGCCGTCATCCTCCTGCTGGTCCTCTTCGTCATGCTCTTCGCCGGGGGCGTGAAGCTCGGCTACCTGGTGGGCGCGCTCCTGCTCGCCATCCCCATCGGCTGGAAGCTCGTGGCCGGAACGCCCTACCGGATGGCCCGCATCACCGCGTTCCTCGACCCGTGGCAGCACCGCGACGGCATCGGGTTCCAGATCGTCGAGTCGCTGCTCGGGATCGGCAACGGCGGGTGGCTGGGCCAGGGGCTCGGCGAGGGGAAGGGCAAGCTCTTCTACCTGCCGGCGGCCCACACCGACTTCATCGCCGCCGTCATCGCCGAGGAGACGGGGCTGCTCGGGCATGTCGCTCCTGTGCCTGCTCTTCGCGCTGCTGACCTGGCGCGGGTTCCGCGCCACCTGGTCGGCCCCGGACCCCTTCGGCTGCTACCTCGCCCTCGGGCTCACCACGCTCGTCGCCTCCCAGGCGCTGGTGAACCTGGCGGTGGTGCTGGGGCTGCTCCCGACGAAGGGGCTCACGCTCCCCTTCGTCTCCTACGGAGGCAGCTCGCTCATGACCATGCTGGCCGCGGCCGGGATGCTGCTCTCGGTGAGCGGCGGCCAGGGAGGCTTCCTGCGGGCGCAGCGCGCGCCGCGGATGGCCGCTGCGGCCGGGAGCGCCTCGTGAGGCTCCTCGTCGCGGGCGGCGGCACGGGGGGCCACGTCTTCCCCGGCATCGCGCTGGCGGAGGAGGTGGTCACGCGCCACCCCAAGAACGACGTGGTCTTCGTGGGGACCGCCCGGGGGCTGGAGGCCTCGGTGGTGCCCATCGCCGGCTATCCCATCGAGCTCATCGACGTCCGCGGGCTGAAGGGCAAGGGGCTCGGCGGGCGTGCTGGGCGGGCTGTTCCGGCTGCCGCGCGCCTTCCTCCAGTCCTGGCGCATCCTCCGGAAGTGGAAGCCGGACGTCGTGGTCGGCGTGGGCGGGTACGCCTCCGGCCCGGTGGTGCTGGCCGCGCGCGTGATGGGCATCCCCACCGCGGTCCAGGAGCAGAACGCGGTCGCCGGCCTCACCAACCGGCTCCTCGGCAAGATCGTCGAGGTGGCCTTCACGGCCTTCCCGGAGGCCGAGCGCCACTTCCCGGCCCGCAAGGTCCAGCAGCTCGGCAACCCCATCCGCCGCCAGCTCCTCGAGAACTACATGCGCCCGGTCTCCAAGCGCGACGAGCAGCTCCGGGTGCTGGTGTTCGGCGGCTCCCAGGGCGCCCACGGCCTCAACATGCGGGTCATCGAGGCCCTCCCCTTCCTGGCCGACCTGAAGGACCGCGTCCGCTTCACGCACCAGACCGGCGCCCGGGACCGCGAGCAGGTGGAGAAGGGATACGCGGCGGTGGCGTTCGCGCCCGACGTGCGGGAGTTCATCACCGACATGAGCGCGGCCTACTCGGGCTCGGACCTGGTGGTCTGCCGCGCCGGGGCCACCACGCTCGCCGAGCTCCTGGTGTGCAAGAAGCCCTCGATCCTGGTCCCCTTCCCCGCCGCCGCCGACAACCACCAGGTGGTGAACGCCCAGAGCCTGGTCGACACCGGCGCGGCGGTGATGATCGAGGAGCGCGACCTCACCGGCGAGCTGCTCGCCGCCGAGATCCGCCGGATCCTCCTCGACCCCGGGCTCCGCGACCAGATGGCGCGCGCCGCGGGGATGCAGGGGCGCCCCCAGGCCGCCAGCGAGATCGCCGACATCCTCACCCAGATGACGGTCCGCCGGTGGGGAACGCCCAAGGGTCGCCCCCGCGGAACGGACTTCCGCCCCGTCCGCCCTCCCCCGGTCCCGCCGACATGACCCTCTTCCACTCCCGCGTCCCCCGCATCCACTTCGTCGGCATCGGCGGCATCGGCATGAGCGGGATCGCCGAGCTCCTGCTCAACCTCGGCTACCCGGTCTCCGGCTCCGACCTCCGGTCCTCGGAGACCACCCGGCGGCTGGCCAGCCTGGGCGGGCGCATCGACCTGGGGCACGACGCGTCCCACGTGGGCGAGGTGGACGTGGTCGTCACCTCGTCGGCGGTGCGGCGCGACAACCCCGAGGTGGTCGAGGCCCGCAGGCGCCAGATCCCGGTCATCCCGCGCGCCGAGATGCTGGCCGAGCTGATGCGGCTGAAGCAGGGCATCGCCATCGCCGGCTCCCACGGGAAGACCACCACCACCTCCATGGCGGCGCACCTCATGGCCTGCGCCGGGCTCGACCCCACCGCGGTGGTGGGCGGGAAGATGAACGCCTTCGGCTCCAACGCCAAGCTGGGCAAGGGAGACTGGATCGTCGTCGAGGCCGACGAGTCGGACGGCTCCTTCCTGCACTACACGCCCACCCTGGTGGTGGTCACCAACGTCGATCCGGAGCACCTCGACCACTGGAAGACCGAGGAGGCGCTGAAGCGCGGCTTCGTCGAGTTCGTGAACCGGGTTCCCTTCTACGGGACCGCCATCCTCTGCATCGACCACCCCGGGGTCCAGTCGATCCTGCCGCAGGTGGACAAGCGCTTCGTCACCTACGGCGAGGCGCCGCAGGCCGACTACCGCGCCACCCACGTCGAGGTGCTCGGGCCCCGGGTGGCCTTCGAGGCCACGCGGCGGGGGGAGCCGCTCGGGCGGTTCGAGCTGCACATGGTCGGGCGCCACAACGCCCTGAACGCGCTCTCGGTGGTGGCGCTGGCCGACGAGATGGGCGTCCCGGTCGAGGTCACCCGGAAGGCGCTGGCGTCCTTCCAGGGCGTGCAGCGGCGGTTCACGGTCCGTGGAGAGCGGGACGGGATCACCGTGGTCGACGACTACGGGCACCACCCGGCCGAGGTCCGGGCCACGCTGCGCGGCGCCCGGGAGGCCTACGGGCGCCGGGTGGTCTGCCTCTTCCAGCCCCATCGCTACTCCCGCACGCGCGACCTGCTCGAGGAGTTCAAGACCGCCTTCAACGACTCCGACGTGCTGCTCGTCACCGACGTCTACGCCGCCTCGGAGGAGCCCATCCCCGGCATCTCGGGCTCGGCGCTGGCCGACGGGATCCGCTCCTGCGGCCACAAGGACGTGACCTGGGTCCCGCGGGCCGGGCTCGCCCAGGCCGCCCGGGAGCGGGTGCGCCCCGGCGACGTGGTGCTGACGCTCGGCGCCGGCGACATCACCGCCGTCGGCCCGGAGCTGCTCGACCTCCTGGGGCGTCCATGACCGACCGCCCGCGCCCGGGCCCCGCGCCCGCGTGGGTGGCGGAGGTGGAGGCCGCGGTTCGCGGGGAGTGCACCCGGGACGCGGCCATGGCGCCCCGCACCTCCATCCGCGTGGGCGGGCCCGCCGACCTGCTCGTCCGGCCGGAGGACCCGGCCGACCTGGTCTCGCTGCTCTCCGCCTGCGCGGCGCGCGACGTGCCCCTGCTCGTGCTGGGCGGGGGCGCGAACCTCCTCGTCGCCGACGCGGGCATCCGCGGCGTGGTGGTCCGGCTCCCGCTCGACTTCGGCGAGGAGTCGGAGGACGGCGAGCGGCTCGTGCTCTCGGCGGGCGCGCCGGTCTCCCGCCTCGTGCAGCGGGCCCAGGCCGCGGGCCTGGTGGGCTGCGAGTTCGCCGCCGGCATCCCCGGCACGCTGGGCGGGGCGGCGGCGATGAACGCGGGGACGCGCATCGGCGAGATGAAGGACGTGGTGGAGGCGGTCGAGGTCGCCACGCCCGGCGGGCTCCGGCTCCTGCCCGCGAGCGCGCTCGGCTTCGCCTACCGCACCTGCCGGCTCCCTCCCCGCTCGGTGGTGACCCGGGTCACCTTCCGCCTCCGCCAGGGCGACGTGGCCGCGAGCCGCGCCGCCATGGAGGCGGACATGGCCCATCGCAGGCGCACCCAGCCGCTGGGCTGGCCGACCTGGGGCTCGACCTTCCGCAACCCGCCGGGCGACCACGCCGGCCGGCTCATCGAGGCCGCCGGCCTGAAGGGGCACCGGGAAGGCAACGCCATGTGGTCGGACCTCCACGCCAACTTCGTGGTGAACCTGGGCCGGGCCACGGCCCGCGACTGCCTCGCGCTCATCCGGCTGGCGCGGATCGCGGGTCCGGGAGCGCTTCGGCGTGGAGCTGGAGCTCGAGGTACGGCTCGCCGGCGCGTTCGCGCCGGACGAGCATCCCTGAACGATGGAGGTCGTCATGGGTCGCTGGATCGGGAAGAAGGTCGCGGTGCTCTACGGCGGGAGGTCCGCCGAGCGGGAGGTGTCGCTCAAGACCGGCGAGGCCTGCGCCGAGGCGCTGCGCTCCCGCGGGCTCGACGTGACGCTCGTCGACGCCGGGCTCGACCTGCCCGAGCGGCTGCGGGCCTGCGGGGCGGAGGTCGCGTTCCTGGCCCTCCACGGGCGCTTCGGGGAGGACGGCTGCGCGCAGGGGCTGCTCGAGTCGATGGGGATCCCGTACACCGGCTCCGGCGTCCTGGCCTCGGCCATGGGGATGGACAAGGTGATCTCCAAGCTGGTCTTCCGCGACGCGGGGCTGTCGCTCGCCCCCTACCGGGTCTTCCCTCGCTCGCGGGCCGCGTCGGTGACCGTGGCCGACCTGCCCTTCGGGCTCCCGGCCGTGGTGAAGCCCGCCTGCGAGGGCTCCTCGGTCGGCGTCCACGTCGTCAAGGAGCCGGGCCAGCTCGCCCCGGCCCTCTCGGACGCCGCGTCGTTCCAGGGCGACGTCATCGTCGAGCAGTACCTCCGGGGCCAGGAGGTGAACGTCGCCGTCCTCGACGGGGAGCCGCTCGGCGCCATCGAGATGGTGCCGTCCCGGGAGTTCTACGACTACGTGGCCAAGTACACCCCCGGGTCGACCCAGTACTTCTTCCCGGCCCGCCTCTCGCCGGAGGTCACCGGGCGGGTCTGCACGGACGCCGGGACGGCCTATCGCGCGCTCGGCTGCGCCGGCGCGGCCCGCGTCGACTTCATCGTGGCCGCCGACGGGACCCCCTTCATCCTCGAGGTGAACACCCTGCCCGGCATGACCGGGACCTCGCTCGTCCCGAAGATTGCGGCGGGCAAGGGCATCACCTTCCCGGACCTCTGCGAGAGGCTGCTCGAGGGCGCCTCGCTGAAGGCCTGAGCGCCGCACCCGCGGGCCCTCGTCCCGGCCAGCCCCAAGCGGGGGGTCTGACATCGTCCCGCCCCCGTGGGACCTTGAAATTACTGGACAGGATTGCCCGCTCGGGCATTCTGCCGAGTTGGGCGATACCGCCCGCAAGCGGCGTGGTCGGGCTGGGGGCAGGGAGGCGGTGGCGGTGGCGCGGGCGCGCAACAGGCGACGTGTGGACCCGGGGCCCAAGGCCCCTCCGGGAGCCCTTCGCCATGGGCTCACGCTCGCGGCGCTGTGGGGCCTCGGCGCCGTCGGACTCGGCGCCGCCGTGATCACCGGCTGGGGCTACGTCACCAAGGGTGAAGCGCTGCGCATCGCCTCGATCCGGGTGGTCGGCGCCTCGCGCGCCGCCGCGTCGGAGATCGAGGCCCTCTCGCCGGTGAAGCCGGGCGACAACCTGCTCGCGGCCGACGTCGACGCGGTGGAGCGGGCCGCGTCCCGGCACCCCTGGGTGGCCACCGCGGTCGTCCGGCGGCGGCTTCCCCCGGCCCTCGAGATCACCGTCACCGAGCGGGAGCCCCGCGCGCTCGTCGACCTGGGCGGCACCTACCTCGTCGACCGCGACGCGCAGGTCTTCAAGCGCGCCGCCGCCGGCGACGGGCTGGACCTGCCGGTCGTGACCGGCTTCGGGCGGGACGACTACTCCCAGCGGCGCGCGGTGGTCGAGGCGCGGCTGCGCGGGGCGCTGGCCCTGCTCGACGAGTACGCGCGCGAGGGGCTCGTCCCGCTCGCGCCCGTCCAGGAGATTCACCTCGACGACGACTGGGGGGTCACCCTCTACGTCGGCGACGAGGGAACGCAGGTCCGCCTCGGTCAGGGGGACCTGCCGCAGAAGCTCGGCCGGCTGCATCGCGTTCTCGAGGCGCTCCGCGCCGAGGGTCGCAAGGCCGAGGTGATTCACCTCGACGATCGGAACCACCCGGATCGGGTGGCAGTCCGGCTGTCGGGCGCGGGCGGCGTGCAGGACGGTGCGGGCGGGAGGCCCGCTCCGGCGAGGGTGGAAGGGGTCCGAGAGGGCCCGGGTCGGCGGCGTGGGCGCGATGCGCCACTCGCTAGGAGGTAGGACATGGCGAAGACTGGGGACATCCTGGTCGGTCTCGACATCGGGACCACCAAGATCTGCGCAATCGTCGGCGAGGTCACCGACGAGGGCATCGACATCATCGGCATCGGGACGCACCCTTCCAAGGGGCTGCGGAAGGGCGTGGTGGTCAACATCGACGCCACGGTCGCCTCGATCAAGCGGGCCATCGAGGAGGCCGAGCACATGGCCGGGTGCGAGATCACCACGGTCTACACCGGCATCGCCGGCGGCCACGTGAAGGCCTTCCCCTCGCACGGGGTGGTGGCCATCAAGGAGAAGGAGGTCCGGCAGTCGGACGTGGATCGCGTGATCGACCAGGCCAAGGCCGTGGCCATCCCGCTCGACCGCGAGGTCATCCACGTCCTGCCCCAGGAGTTCCTCGTCGACGACCAGGACGGGGTCCGGGAGCCGGTGGGCATGAGCGGCGTCCGCCTGGAGGCGAAGGCGCTCATCGTGACCGGCGCGGTCTCCTCGGCGCAGAACATCGTCAAGTGCGCGCAGCGCACCGGCCTCAACGTGGCCGACATCGTGCTGCAGCCGCTGGCCAGCTCGCTCGCCACCCTGTCCGACGACGAGAAGGAGCTGGGCGTCTGCCTGGTGGACATCGGCGGCGGCACCACCGACATCGCCATCTTCACGAACGGCGCCATCAGCCACACGGCGGTGCTGGCGCTGGGCGGCAACCACCTCACGAACGACGTGGCCGTCGGGCTGCGCACGCCCACCCACGAGGCCGAGCGCATCAAGAAGGCCTACGGCTGCGCCATGGCGAACATGGTCGACCGCGGCGAGACCATCGAGGTCCCCAGCGTCGGCGGCGGCCAGCCCCGCGTGCTCTCCCGGCAGATCGTCGCCGAGATCATCGAGCCTCGCGTGGAGGAGATCTTCATGCTGGTCCAGCACGAGATCCAGAAGTGCGGCGTCGAGGAGGGCATCGCCTCCGGCGTGGTGATCACCGGCGGGTCCACCCTGCTCGCCGGGATGACCGAGATGGCCGAGGAGGTCCTCGGCGTGCCGGTCCGCCGGGGGATGCCCCGGGGCATCGGCGGCCTCGTCGACGTGGTGAAGAGCCCGATGTACGCCACCGCGGTCGGACTGGTGATCTACGGCGCCCAGCAGGGAGCGGGCAGCCCGTACTTCAAGATCCGCGAGGAGAACGTCTACCGCAAGGTCAAGAACCGGATGAAGGAATGGCTGGGCGAGATCTTCTAGCCCCCAGGGGACCCGACATGATCGACTTCGACAGCAAGGAAACGGCCGCGAAGATCAAGGTCATCGGCGTGGGGGGTGGCGGAGGCAACGCCATCAACACCATGGTGGCCGGACGGCTGGAGGGCGTGGAGTTCATCGCCGCCAACACCGACGTGCAGGCGCTCGCCGCCAACAAGGCGCACACCAAGCTCCAGCTGGGCAAGAGCGTCTCCCGGGGCCTGGGCGCCGGGGCCAACCCCGACCGCGGCCGCGACTCCGCGCTCGAGGTGAAGGACGCCATCGCCGAGGTCCTCGCCGGGGCCGACATGGTGTTCGTCACCGCCGGCATGGGGGGCGGCACCGGCACCGGCGGCGCCCCGATCATCGCCGACATCGCCAAGCAGGCCGGCGCGCTCACCGTGGGCGTGGTGACGAAGCCCTTCCTCTTCGAGGGCAACCGCCGCCGCAAGCAGGCCGAGGCCGGCATCGAGGAGCTGCGGGCGGCGGTGGACACGCTCATCGTCATCCCCAACCAGCGGCTGCTCTCCGTGGCCGGCGAGAGCATGTCGCTCGCCGACGCCTTCAAGCGGGCCGACGAGGTGCTGCTCCACGCGGTCCAGGGCATCTCCGACCTGATCACCGTGCACGGCCTCGTCAACGTCGACTTCGCCGACGTGCGCACCATCATGGCCGAGCAGGGCATGGCGCTCATGGGAACGGGACGCTCCTCCGGGCCGAACCGCGCCACCGAGGCCATGCAGGCCGCCATCAGCTCCCCGCTCCTCGAGGACGTCACCCTCGACGGCGCCATGGGACTGCTGGTGAACATCACCGGCGGCGCCTCGCTGACGCTCCACGAGGTCGACGAGGCCGTGTCGATGGCCCAGGCCGCCGCCGATCCCGACGCCAACATCATCTTCGGCTCGGTCGTCGACGAGCGGATGGACGGCGAGGTGAAGATCACCGTCATCGCCACCGGCTTCGCCAAGGCCGAGGGCGCGCGCCCCCGCGGCGGCATCCCCCGCCAGGCGGCCCTGCCGGTGCTCGGTGGTGGCCGCGCGCCGGGAAGCCCCTCCCCCGCTCCCCCCGCAGCGCGCACCGCCGCGGAGCCTCGCTCGATGCCGGCCCGCCCGGCGCCGTCGCGCGCGGTGGCGCCGCCCGAGGAGCCGGCTCCGGCGCCTCGCCCCCGCACCGCCCCGGTCCGCGCCTCCCGCGACGTCGGGCCGTACACGCCCGGCGAGGACGACCAGTACGACATCCCGGCGTTCCTGCGACGGGGTGGGCAGGCGAAGGACGGGTAGCCGTTCCCGGTTCGCCTTCCCCGCCGGCTGGCCCGTGCCGCCGCGGGGGCGCTCCCCGAGGTGCAGTCCCCGGATGCGCGTGCTCCCGGATCCTACGGGGCCGGCGGGACCGGCGGGACGGGCGAGTCCGGGAGATCGGCCGCGGGCGAGCCGTCGAGCCCGAGCGTCGCCGCGATGGCCACCTGCGCGCGCAGGACGAGCGCCACCAGCTCGGGAAGCGGCGTCCCCCATTCCTCGGCGCCGCGCGTGATGTAGCCGCGGTCCACCGAGCGGGCGAAGGCCTTCTCCTTCATCCTCTTCACCACCGACTCCACGGGCACGTCGGCGATGCGCTTCGAGGGGCGGACGAGCGCGCACGCGCCCACGAACCCGGAGAGCTCGTCGGCGGCCAGGATGGCCTTCTCGACGGGCGCGACCCGCTCGATGCCGGTGTAGAAGGCGTGGGCGCCCACGGCGCGGATCACCGGCTCCGGCCAGCCCCGCTCCCGGAGGATCTCCATCCCGCGCCAGACGTGGTCCGCCTCGGTCGGGAACCGCTCGTAGTCGAAGTCGTGCAGCAGGCCGACCACGCCCCAGGTCTCGACCTCGGCCGGGTCGGACACGCCGCGGCTCCGGGCCAGCTCCCGCATGGTGGCCTCCACCGACAGCGCGTGACGGCGCAGCGGCTGGGACGGCGTGAACTCGGCGAGGAGGGCCCAGGCGGCGGAGCGGTCGTGGGGCATGGCGCTCCCCGGTATACACTCCGGCCATGCTCCTCGCACCGATCGCGCTCGCCGCCCTGGCCGCCGCCGCCGCTCCCGAGACGCCGCGCCGCCCCGTCCACACCTACTCCATCGTGGCCCACGATCCGGCCACCGGCGAGATGGGCGTGGCCGTGCAGTCCCACTGGTTCTCGGTCGGCTCGACCGTTCCCTGGGCCGAGGCCGGCGTGGGCGCCATCGCCACCCAGTCCTTCGTGGATCCGAGCTACGGGCCTCTCGGCCTGGACCTGATGCGGGCCGGGCGCAGCGCCCCCGACGCGCTCGCCGGCCTCCTCGCCGCCGACCCGGAGCGGGAGGTCCGGCAGGTGGCCATGGTCGACGCGCAGGGGCGCGTGGCCGCGCACACCGGGAGGAAGGACATCCAGGCCGCCGGCCAGCACGTGGGCAAGGGGTACTCGGTCCAGGCGAACCTCATGGCGAACGACAAGGTCTGGCCCGCCATGGCCAGGGCCTTCGAGACCGCGAAGGGCGACCTGGCCGAGCGCATGCTCGCGGCGCTCGAGGCCGCGCAGGCGGTGGGGGGCGACATCCGCGGCCAGCAGTCGGCCGCCATCGTGGTCGTGCCCGGCGCCCGGAGCGGCCGCCCCTGGGCCGACCGGATCTTCGACCTGCGCGTGGAGGACCACCCTCGGCCGCTCGAGGAGCTGCGCCGCCTCCTCCACGTGGCCCGCGCCTACCGGCACATGAACGCCGGCGACCTGGCCGTGGAGAAGAACGACGTCCCGGCGGCCGAGCGGGAGTACGGGGAGGCCATGAAGCTCCTCCCCGACAGCGCGGAGGTGGTGTTCTGGTACGCGGCCGCCCTCGCCATGGCCGGGCAGGTCGACCGCTCGCTCCCCCTCTTCGCCCGCGCCTACGCGCTCGATCCGGCCTGGCGGACCCTCGTCCCCCGGCTCCCGGCCTCGGGGCTCCTTCCCGCGGATCCGGCCGTCCTGTCGCGGATCGAGCAGGCCGGGCGGGCGCCGGCCGGCAAGTGATCCCATCGGGGCTCGACTCCCGGCCGGGGCCTGTGCTCCAATCCGCGCCCGGACCATGAAAGCGAAGCTCACCATCCTCGCCTGGCTCGCGCTCGGGGCCGCCATCGCCGTTCCCGCGACCGCCTGGTTCCTGGGCTCCGCCCCCCGCCAGGCCCGCCAGCTCCAGTTCGCGCCGGAGGGGACGGACCTCAAGTCCACCGACGTCGAGGCCGCGCTGCGGGAGCTCTCCCAGAAGGTGAAGCAGGTCGAGAGCACCCAGGCCTCGCTGCAGGGAGCCGCGCTCGTGCAGCAGGCGCAGCTCGGCGAGGTGAAGACCCAGGTCGTGGAGCAGGACGGCCAGACCCAGCAGCGCATGTCCACCCTCGAGACCCGCGTCGCCGACGTGGCCGCGCCCCGCCGGCGCATCGAGTACACCGACGGGAGCGACACCTCCTCGGTGACCGCGCGCTACGTCCCCCTGCGCGACCTCGGCATCTTCACCAAGAACTCGGCCACCTCGACCGTGCTCCTCAGCTGGAACACCCACGTCGACGCCATGGGCGAGCCGGGCACCTTCTGCGACTTCCAGATCCGCGTGGACGGCAAGCCGGACACCGACCGGGACGGCGGCGGCGGCCGCGCGGTGGTCTACGTCCCGCCGAGCAGCACCGGCGGCTCCTCGCCGGTGACGGTCTCCACGCTCTTCGGTCGCACCGGCGCCGGCCACCACACGGTCAGCATCTGGGTCCGCGGCACCGCACGGGAGTGCCTGGAGAACTACGGCAACTTCCCGCGCTCGGTGATTGTCGAGGAAGGGCCCCGCCTCGAGCCCTGAGCGCCGCTACTTCCGCGCCAGGATCCCGTCGGAGCGCGCGGACAGGGCGGTGGTCCGCGAGAGCAGCGCGTGGACCTCGTCGTAGACGGCCTCGGCGTCGAAGCGCTCCGGCGAATCCATCTCGCCGAGCCGCGACAGGAGATCGGCCACCTTGAGCAGGTGCTGGTGGGCGAGCAGCAGGTCGCGGGCCAGCCGGGAGCCGGCGCGGGAGTAGATCACGCCGGACTGGAAGAGACGCGCCAGCGCCCGCTTGTTCGCGTCCTGCACCTGGCGCGTGCGCCGCTGGTAGTCCACCAGACGACGCTCGTCGCGAACCCGCGCCAGTTCGATGACCGGGGTCTCGCGTCGAGCCGTTCGCACCGTGATCGTCAGGGGCCTCACCTCTCCGGCGCATCGTAGGTGCGGCGGCGAGGCGCGGTCAACGGGCGAGGAAGCGACGCAGCGCGCCAACACGAGTGCGGGGCTTGACATCCGCTCCGAATCTTTTCGAGGTCGACGTCGATCGGGACCGCGTCGGAGGAGATCGGCAGGCTCTGGAGGCCGCCGGCCGGCCGTCGGCGCTCTCCGAAACGCTGGTCCTCGGGCGCGGGTTTGCTTGGAGTGAATGGCGACGAGGCACCGCGTTCGCGGGCGCTCGCGAGGCTCGTCGCCCCTGCGGAGGCGTTTCTGCGCGCGTCGACGGCCGGCCGGCTGCGCAAGGAAGGTGACGCCGTCGCCGGCGCGGCCGGATCCCGCGGCGCCGTCGAACCGAACCTCGCTACTCGGCGACCTTCGCTGCCGGTGGCCACACGAGGGGGCGGTTCTTCCTCCACCCAGGGGGCCTCGGCGCGGGGCGCATCCGCAGCGACCTCCTCGAGGTCCACGGTCGTCGCGGCCCCGAGGCGGATGCGTCGATCGTTCACCGCGACCCCGGGCCCCCCGCGGAGCGAGGACCGAGCGCCCCCAGCGACGAGGCCACACGGGGTGACGCGGACTCCGCACCCGCGCGAGGCCGCACGACCCTTCAGATGGCCGCGGCCCCGACGAGCTCGACGACCCGCGCCAGCGCCCGATTGATGCCCGCCGGATCGGCGCCGCCCGCCTGGGCCATGTCGGGCTTGCCGCCGCCCGACCCGCCGATGAGCCGGGCGGCGTCCTTCACGAGTTCGCCGGCCTTGACGATCCCGCTCAGGTCCTTCGTGACCGCCACGAGCAGCACCGCCTTCCCGTCCTGCTCGCTGGCGAGCGCCACCACGCCGCGCCCCAGCTTGTCGCGCAGCTTGTCGGCGAGCTCGCGCAGCGCCTTGCCGTCCCCTTCCACCCGGATGGCCAGCACCTTCACCCCGTTCACCTCGCGGGCCTGGCTCACGAGGTCGCCGGAGCGGGCCGACGCCACCTGCCCCTGCGCCTCGGCGAGCTGCTTCTCGAGGTCCTTCAGCCGGCGCTGCAGCGACTCCACCTTCGAGGCCACCTCGAAGGCGCTGGAGCGGAGGAGCGACGCCGCGTGACGAAGCTCGGCGTCGGCCTTCTGGGCCAGCTCGACGGCGCGCGGCCCGGCGTGCGCCACGATGCGCCGGACCCCCGCCGCGATGCTCTCCTCGCTCGAGATCTTGAAGAAGTGGATGTCGCCGGCGCGGCGCACGTGGGTGCCGCCGCAGAGCTCCTTCGAGGGGCCGATGCCGACCACGCGCACCGTGTCGCCGTACTTCTCCCCGAAGATCATCATGGCGCCGGTCTTGCGGGCCTCGTCGATGGAGAGGACGGTGGTGGCCGCGGGCTCGTTGCGGCGGACCAGGTCGTTCACCCGCCGCTCCACGTCCCGGATCTCGTCCTCGCCGAGCGGCTGGAAGTGCGAGAAGTCGAAGCGCAGGTGGTCGGGGGCCACCACCGAGCCGGCCTGCTTCACGTGCTCGCCCAGCCGCTCGCGGAGCGCCAGGTGGAGCAGGTGGGTGGCCGAGTGGTTGGCGCGGATCTGGTCGCGCCGCTCCTCGTCGACCTGCAGCTCGACCACCTCGCCGAATCGCGATCTCGCCGTCCTCGACCTCGCCGCGGTGGACCACCAGGCCCGGGACCGGGCGCTGCGCGTCGGTCACCTTCACCCGTCCGTGCGGCGCCACGATGGAGCCGGTGTCCCCCACCTGGCCGCCCGACTCCCCGTAGAACGGGGTCTCGGACGCGATGACCTCGACGCTTGTCTCCCTTCCGGGCGCGGTCGGCGCGCTTCCCGTTCACCACCAGCGCACGGACCGGGGCCTTCGCGGCGGTGGCGTCGTAGCCCAGGAACCTCACCTCGGGGAGCTCGTTGGCGATCTGGCGGTGGATCTCCTCGACCGCCTCCTCGCCGGAGCCCTTCCACTCGGAGCGGGCGCGCTGCTCCGCCATGGCGGACTCGAACCCCGCCTCGTCGACGCCCACCGTGTGCTCCTCGGCGATGACGCGGGTGAGGTCCATGGGGAAGCCGAAGGTGTCGTAGAGCTGGAAGGCGACCTTGCCCGGGATGGTCTTCTCGCCGCGGGCCGTCAGGTGCCGGATCTGCTCCTCGAGGATGGCGAGCCCCTTGTCGAGCGTGCGGCGGAAGGACTCCTCCTCCTGCTCGGCCACCTTGAGGATGAAGGCGCGGTTCTCCCGGATCTCGGGGTAGACGTCCCCCATCTCGGAGATGACCGCGTCGGCCACCCGGGGCAGGAAGACCTGGTCGAGCCCCAGCCGCTTCCCGTGCCGGATGGCGCGGCGCATGATCCGCCGCAGCACGTAGCCGCGCCCCTCGTTGGACGGGAGCACGCCGTCGCCCACCAGGAAGGTGGTGGCGCCGGGCGTGATCGGCGATGACCCGCATCGAGACGTCGTCGGGCGCCTCGGTGTGGCCGTAGGTCTTGCCGGCGATCTTCTCGATGGCCCGGATGATGCTCTGGAAGATGTCGGTGTCGTAGTTGGAGCGCTTGCCCTGCACCACCGCGGCGATGCGCTCGAGGCCGGCGCCGGTGTCGATGGACGGCTTGGGCAAGCGGCGTCAGCGTCCCGTCGGCCGAGCGCTCGAACTGCATGAAGACCAGGTTCCAGATCTCCAGCCAGCGGTCGCAGTCGCAGGCCACTCCCTGGCAGGTCCGGCCGGCCTTCTCCTCGGCGCAGGCGATGTCGTTGCCCTGGAAGTAGTGGATCTCGGAGCACGGCCCGCAGGGCCCCGTGTCCCCCATGGCCCAGAAGTTGTCCTTGGCGCCGAGCTTGTGGATTCGCTCGGGCGGCACGCCGGCCGCCTTCCAGAGGCCGTAGGCCTCCTCGTCCCAGGGCAGGTTCCCCTCGCCGGCGAAGACCGTGGCGGCCAGCCGCGACGTGTCGATGCCCAGCCACTCCTTGCTGGTGACGAACTCCCAGCCCCAGGCCACCGCGTCCTTCTTGAAGTAGTCGCCGAAGGAGAAGTTGCCGAGCATCTCGAAGAAGGTGTGGTGACGGGCCGTGAAGCCCACGTTCTCGAGGTCGTTGTGCTTGCCGCCGGCGCGCACGCACTTCTGGGCGGTGGTGGCGCGGGTGTAGTCGCGCTTCTCGCGCCCCGTGAAGACGTCCTTGAACTGCACCATGCCCGCGTTGGTGAAGAGGAGCGTGGGGTCGTTCTGCGGGACGAGGGAGGAGCTCTTCACGCGCCGGTGGGCGCGCTCCTCGAAGAAGCGGAGGAAGGCCTCGCGGATCTCTGCGGCGCTCAGGGTTTTCATGTCGTTCGTTCTTCCGTGGGAAACGGCTTAGATAACAGAGGGTACCGGCTTCCGGCTACTGCGCCGGCAGGGCCACGCGCCAGGCGCCGCCCTCGCGGACCAGGACCACGTCGCGGGGGGCGCTCCCGGGCGCCTCCACGCGGAGCACGGTCCGGTCCGCCGAGCCGCCGACCACGCTGATCGCGGAGGGCGGACGGACGGACAGGGAGGCGTCGCCCGACGAGCATCGCGCGGGCGCTCGCCGGCACCACGCCGGGCGCCGCCGCGGCCGCCACCCGGGCCTTCTCCTCGAGCCGCTTCTGCGTGGCCGAGGAGAGCAGGTTCCAGGCCGCCGACTCGTCGCGCTCGGCCACGGCGCGGACGAGCGCCCGGTAGGTCGCGTCGGGGGGCAGGTCGCGCTGGCAGGCCGGCAGCAGCCCGGCCAGGGCGGAGGCCAGCAGGACGGCGGCAAGGCGCTGGGTCATCGGATCTCCCGGGGGCGCAGCATGCGGAGGCGCCAGACCGGCTGGCCGGTGGCGAGGTAGCGCTTCTCGCGCGTGGAGGGGATCTCGTCGGCGTCCCGCTCGGCGAAGCGGCCGGACCCGAGCGCGTTCTCGAACCCCGCCTCCTCGAGCCGGACGACCGCGTCCCGGGCGTAGCGCTCCACGTCGGTCCGGAAGTCGAGGAGGCCGCCCGGGCGCAGGAGCCGGAGCAGAAGCGTCGACATGCCGTCGTCGACGAGGCGCCTCCGCTCGTGCTTCCGCTTCCACCACGGGTCGGGGAAGTGGACGTGGACCGCGGCGAGCGATCCCTCCCGGAAGATCCGGGGTGCGAGCAGGCGGGCGTCGCCGGTCAGGACGACCAGGTTCCCGAGCTTGCGCCGGCGGGCGCGGTCCTCGAGGTCGGCGGCGAACTTCTTCCGCTGCTCGACCGCCACCAGCACCCGATCCGGGTGTCGCGCCCCGAAGGCGAGCGCGTAGCCTCCGTGCCCGGACCCGATCTCCAGCTCGAGGTTCCGGGCCGGTGGACCGAGCGTCCCGTCCCAGTCGGGATGCAGGTCGAGCGCGATGGGGGCTTCGTCTCCGTCCGAAAAGATCATCCTCTCGAGGTCCCTCGCCGTTTTTCGGTGATAATGGCGGCCCATGCGTCGTGCCCTGGCCGTCGCGCTGTGCTCGCTGCTCCTCGCCTCGGCCTGCGGCCGCAAGCGCGAGTACCCTCCGCCCGAACGCTATGTTCCCGCCGACGCACCGATCGCGGTGCTCGTGCCTGCCCTGGGCACGGCGGCCCGGCAGGCGGGCGCACTCTACCGCACCATCGCGCAGGCGCCCCAGGCCGCCCAGCTCGCCGAGGCGCATTCGGCGGTGAAGTCCCAGCTGGGCTTCGACCCCCTCGACCCTCAGCGGGCTCGAGCAGGCCGGCGTCGACCCGGCCGGCGCCGCCGCCGCGGCCGGGGGTCCCGGGCGCCCGCCCGTGCTGGTCCTCCCCGTCCTCGACCTCGCGAAGCTCGACGCCACCGTGGCCCGGCTGGCCCGCGATCGGATGGGCGCCTCCCAGCGCTTGACCGCCAAGGTCCGCGGGGTCGACGTGGTGAGCTTCCGCCGGGAGACCCAGGGCCCCTCGGCGCTCGCCTACGCATGCGGTGGGGCCGCACGTGCTCCTCGCCTCGGGTCCGGACGCGCCGGAGGCGGTCGCCGGCGCCGCCGTCCTCCCCGAGGCCGAGCTCCCTCTGGAAGAGCCCGGCCGCGGCGCGGGCGCTCGTCGGCCCTCGGCCCGGGCTGGCTCGTGTCGGTCCTCGCGCCGGCGGGCTCGGCGGCGCTCGGCGACCTGCGCCCGGCCCGCGACGGCGTCGCGCTCGGGGTCCGGGCCGAGGCGACCCAGCTGGGGATCCGCCTCGCGCTGCTCCTCTCCCCGGAGCGGGAGGCCTGGTGGAAGGCGCTCGGCGGCGTCGCCGGCCCGCGACGGAGGGCTCGGTGGCGCTGCTCCCGCCCGAGGCGGCGCTGGTGCTGCGCTGGGCCGGCGATCCCGCCGAGGCCGCCCGGCGGCTCGAGCCCTGGTACCCGCCCGACGTGAAGAAGGCCTTCGCGGCGAACCAGCTCGACCCCGTTCGCGACCTCTCGCCCGCCTTCGGTCCCGGCGCGGCCGTCTCCCTCGCGCTCGCGCCCACCTTCACGGTCACCGACTTCTCCTCCCCGCGCTTCGACCTCCGGCGAAGCGACCCCTTCTCCTTCGTCCAGCTCGACGCCGCGCTCCCGGTCCGGGACCCCGCCGTGCTCCGCGCCTTCCTCGCCCGTCTCCAGAAGGCCGGCCGCCGCCTCGGCCTCCAGGCCGCGCCGCGAGGCCCGGCCGCCGCGCCCACCGGCTGGACGCTCTCCTGGGGGAAGGCCCAGCTCGGGCTCTCGCTCGCCGGAGACCGCCTGCTCGTGGCCGGAGGGGCGCCCCGCCTCGCCGCGCTGGAGGCGCGGGCCTCCGCCGGCGCCCCGGGCTTCGATCCCCCGTCGCCGGCGGCGAAGCGGGCGCTCTCGACCGGCCTCGGTGGCGTCGTGCTCGACGTCGATCACCTGGCCCGGTCGGTCGAGGCCCTGCCGGAGGAGGCGTACGGCACCGGGCCGAACGCCGTGGTGATGCGGTCGCTGGTGAGCCGCTACCTCGAGCCCGCCGGCTCGCTCGCGGCCATCTCGCTGCGGCTCGACCTCGCGCCCGGGGCGGCCATCCTCGACCTGGACGTGGACGGCCGAAGCGCCCCTCAGCCCCGGCCGTGATCTCGCTTCGCCACATCCGCAAGCACTTCCGCGACGGGGAGCGCGAGGTGGAGGTGCTGCGCGACCTCGACCTGGAGGTGGCCCGCGGCGAGTTCACCGCCGTCGTCGGCGCGTCCGGCTCGGGCAAGTCCACGCTGCTCTACGTCGCCGGCGGCCTCGACGCCGATTTCGAGGGGGACGCGGTGGTGGCGGGCCGGAACCTGCGCGACCTCGGCGCCCGGGAGCGTGCGGCCTTCCGCAACGAGTCGGTGGGCTTCGTCTTCCAGTCCTTCAACCTCCTCCCCGCGCTTCCCGCGGTGGAGAACGTGCTCCTCCCCGGCCTCTTCCGCCCGCCGGGCGTGGCGTCGCTTCCGCTGCCGAAGCTGCGGGCTCGCGCCATCGAGGCGCTCGACCGGGTCGGCCTCGCCGACAAGGCGGCCCGGCTTCCCGGCCGGCTCTCCGGCGGGGAGCGCCAGCGGGTCGCCATCGCGCGCGCCCTCCTCTCGCGCCCGGCCGTGCTGCTCGCCGACGAGCCCACCGGCAACCTCGACGCCCGCAGCGGCGAGGCGGTGATCCAGCTCTTCACCGGCATGCAGCAGGACGGCGTGACCGTCCTCGTGGTCACGCACGAGGAGCGGGTCTCCGCCGCCGCCGGGCGGGTCCTCCACCTCGAGGACGGGAGGCTGCGGTGAGGGTCCGCTCGCTCGTCCACCTGGCCTCCCTGAACCTCCGGTCCGACCGGCGCGGCACGGCCGTGAACACGGCCGCGGCCTGCGTGGGCGCCGCGGCGCTCGTCTTCTTCGTCGCCCTCGGCCTGGGCGTCGGCCAGGGGGCGCGGCTGATGTTCCCCGGCGACGCCCGCCTCGTCGAGGTGGTGCCGGGCGCGGTCTCGCTCGGCGCGGCGCTGGGCGGCGGCGCGCTGGACGACGCGGCGGTGGCCCGCCTGCGCGAGCTTCCCGGCGTCCAGGGGGCCTGGAGGCGGCTCGCCCTGCGCGTCCCCATCGCCGCGAGCCGGGCGCCCGAGGGCGTCCGGATGAACTGGCCCACCGGCTTCACCGTCCAGGTCCCGGTGGTGGGCGTGGACGAGGGGCTCGTGGCCGGCGATCTCCCCGCGGGGCGGGACTTCCGCGATCCCGCGCCCGGCCAGGCCATCCCGGTGCTCGCCTCGCGGCGCCTCCTCGAGGTCTACAACAAGACCATCGCCCCGGCGTGGAACCTCCGCCGGCTGCCCCCGGGGCTCGACCTGGTCGGGCTCCAGATCCCGGTCCAGGTGGGCTTCTCGATCATCCCGCTGAAGACCGAGGACAAGGTGTACGACGCGCGGCTGGCCCTGGCCGGACTCTCCGACCGGGTCCCGCTCTACTCGCTGGCCGTGCCCGTGGAGACGGTCCGCCGGCTTCACCAGGAGTACGGCAAGCCGGACACCGGCTACAGCTCGGTGGTGCTCGAGACCCGCCGGCCGGACGACGTGCCGGGCGTGGCCGAGGCGGTGCGGCGCATGGGCTTCGCGGTCGACGAGGGAGAGCGGGCCATCGCCGAGCGGGTGGGGCTCGCCATCACGGTGACCGCCGGGGCGCTGGCGCTCCTCGCGCTCCTCATGACGGCGCTCGCGGCGCTCGCCATCGCCCAGTCGCTCTCGGCGAGCGTCCGGGCCCGCATCCGGGACATCGCAATATTACAGTCGGTCGGCGCGACGGCGGGGGACGTGCGGGCCCTGGTGCTCGCCGAGGCGGCGCTCGTCGGCCTGGCCGGCGGCGTCCTCGGGGTCCTGCTGGCCTGGCTGGCGGCGCGCGGGGCGGACGCGGCCGCGCTCCGGCTCCTGCCCGACTTCCCGTTCCGGCCCGAGACCTTCTTCCTCTTCCCGCCCTGGCTCTTCGCGCTGGGCGTCGGCGTCTCGGTCGCGGCGGCGGTGGTGGGGGCGCTGGCCCCCGCCGCGCTGGCCGCGCGGGTCGATCCGGCCCGAACCATCTCCTGAGGCGCCGCCCGCCTCCGGGCCCCGAAAATGGACGGGCCGCGAGGCGAGCGCCCCGCGGCCCGATGCCGAACGGCCGGGTCGACTACTTCAGCCCGGCGACGAACTTCGCCACGTCGGCGGCGTCGTCGATCTTGACCGGCTTCATCTTGCCGGCGCCCTCGTTGATGGCCTTGAGGACCTTGTCGGCGGCCATGCCCTTGATCGGGGCCTTGGCCATGCCGCTGCCCTCGCCGGCTGCGCCGTGGCACATCTTGCACTTGGCGGCGTAGGTGGCGGCCGCGTCGGCCGAGGCGGTGGTGGCGAAGGCGAGGACGAAGAGGGCGGCAACGATACGCTTCATCGGGACTTCCTTTCGTGGAGGGGGTGCTGCTGTGCTCGCTTGGACGGCTTCGCCCCTGCCGGGATTCACGGACGTGCGAATCTCCGCCCGAGAACCCAATCGGGGCGTCTCCCCATACACGATCTTCCTCGGAAAAATCCAGCCGCGGCGCGTTCGATTCAGCCCGCGGCGGCGGCCCGGACGGACGGCTGGGGCTGGCGCGGGTACACGACCAGCTCCTTGCCGATCTGCAGCTTGTGCCGGCGCGGGTTCTTGATGCCGTTCCAGTCGCAGAGGTCCTGGAGCGCCACCCCGAGCCGCTGGGAGATGGTCCAGAGCGAGTCGCCGGCCTGGACCTGGACGGTGGAGCGCCCGTTCGCGTCGACGGGCCCGGGCTTCGCCGACGGCGCCCGCGCGACCGGGCGGGCCGCTGCGGGCTCCTTCTCGACGAGCGCCGGGTTCTTCTTCTGGAGCTCGCCGATGCGGGCCCGCGCGACCGCCTCGCTGGCGGGCGCGCCGGAGCGGCGGGCCATGGCGGTGAGCGGGATGACGAGCTCGGTGCCGGGCTTCACGCGCTTGCCCGCCTTGAGCCCGTTCATCTGGATGATGGTGGAGGACGGGACGCCGTAGGCGGCGGCGACGGCCGCGACCCCCTCCCCCTTCACCACCGTGTGATGGGCGAAGCCGAGGGCGGCGGTGGGACCGATCGACGGCCAGTTCTTCGCGAAGGCCTCCGCCGTGCCCACGGGGAGCTTCACGTCGTAGCCGCGCGGCGGCGTGCAGCTCCGGCGCAGCTCCGGGTTGAGGTCGTGGATCTCCTTCGGCGTCAGCTCGGCGGCGCGGGCGACGGCCTCGAGCTCGACGGCGTGGGGCACGTTCACCCGCTCGTACGCGGTCCAGGCCTCGGCCTCGATCTCCTCCTTGCGGAACCCGAAGGCCTCCGGGTGCTTGGAGATGATGGCCGCCGCCATGAGCTTGGGCACGTAGCCCTTGGTCTCGCGCTTCAGGATCTTGCCGCGCGCCATGGTCCAGAAGTCGAGCTGCCCCTTCTTCTTGGCCTTCTCGATCTTCCCCTCGCCGGCGTTGTAGCCGGCCCAGGCCAGGCGCCAGTCGCCGAACTCGGCGTAGAGCGCTTTCAGGTAGGCCGCGGCGGCGCGGGCGGACTTCTCCGGGTCGCGCCGCTCGTCCACCCAGAAGTCCTGGGCGAGCCCCATGCGCTTGCCGGTGGCGGGCATGAACTGCCACGGGCCCGCGGCCTTGGCGCGGGAGTAGGCCAGGTTCGCGAACCCGCTCTCGATCATGGCGAGGAAGATGGTGTCCTCGGGGAGCCCGGCCTCGCGCAGGATGGCGCGGTAGCGCTCCTGGTACCGGGGGAGCCGGCCCAGCCACTTCACGAAGTGCTTTCGCACCACCGGCGTCTGGAAGAAGCGGACGTAGGAGACCACCGCCTCGTTCATGTCGATCGGGATGTCGTACTCGGCCTGGAGCCGGCGCAGGTCGTGCCCGACCTCCGGCAGCATCGCGATCGAGCCGGCGTCCTCGTCGGGAAGGGGGGCGGTGTCGCGGGAGAGCGCGCGGTCCAGCCGCTGGCGAATGGGCGACTCGGTGCCGAGCCGGATCGCCTCGCGGGCGGCGCTGTCCTCGGGGTGGGCCAGCGGCACGAGCGCGGCCTTCTCCTCGGCCAGGCGGACCTCGTCGATCTCGGCCGACTGCGCCTCCAGCTCCTTCTCGACCTCCGGCGCGTCCCCGGCGTCGGCGGCAGCCCGGCCGCGGCTCGGCGGGCGCGGACGGAGCGGCCACCGGCTCGGCCAGGGCAGGGGCGGCAGGGTCCCCACCCGCCGAGGTCTCGGCGGCTCGGGCCTGCGCGGCGAAGGCGACCGCGACGAGCGCGATCAGGAAGCGGGTCCTGCTCATCGGCATGCGTGTCCCGGAAAGAGGGTACAGGGTCTGGCCGATGTTAACCGGAGTTGGCCCGGCCCGGAAGGTCAGGGGAGGGTTTGGGTCGCCCCGGACTCCCCGTGCCCGGGCCCGAGCACCCTTTTCCGGAAGCTGGTGGGCTCGAAGCCGGTGCTGTGGTCCGGTGTGTGACACGCGGTGCAGGTGGCCGGGGCCGGGTCCCGGACGATGTGTCCGGGCGGGTCGACCGCGTGGAGGCTCGCCGGTCCGTGGCACGCCTCGCATTGCACGCCGCGGCGCCCCTCGGTGGAGGCCACGTCGCACGGCCCCCCCGGCAGCTTCCAGCCCGTGACGTGGCAGGAGACGCAGTCGAGGTCGAACTGCCGGCTTCCCTTCACCAGCGTCTCGTAGGCGCCCGCGTGGCGGGTCTTCTCCCAGGAGGCGAACGCGGCCGGGTGGCATCCCTTGCAGTCGCGGGTTCCGCCCCGGGGCACCTCGTCGACGCCGACGAAGGACGGGACGGCGCTGGCGACGTCGGGGCACGGCTTCCCCCGCGCCTTGGCCGCGGCCAGGTTCAGGCGCGCCACCTCGCCGTAGTGACGGGTGAGCAGGGCGCGGACCTTCTTGTCCTCGGGCAGGTCGTCGGTGAGCGGGACGAAGCTCACCTGGATGGAGGGCCGGTCGGTGGGAGGGACGGGGAGCGGCGTGGCCCGCAGCGCGAGCTCGCGCTCCTCCAGCTCGGACGCCTTGGCCGCGAGGGCGGCGGCGAGCGCGTCGTTGCCCGAGGCCAGCGCGGCGGCCCGGCGCCGGGCGTACTCGCCGCGGCGGGCCGAAAGGAGGTCGAGCTCCTCGGCCCGCTCGGAGGCGCCGGGGAGGATGGCGAACCCCTTCGAGCGATCGCCGGTGAGGAACACGTCGATCCGCGCCAGCGACTGCCCCCGCCCCTGGACCTGCACGACGGGCACGGGCGCGTCGAGGACCGCGCGGTTGGCGTCGTCGTCGAGCAGCCCCTCCCGGTGGGCGGCGAGCACGAGGTCGACCCCCTGCCTCCGCGCCTCGGCCGCCCGCTCCACGCCGAGCCGGCTCCCGCCCTCGTGGACCACGGCCACGCGGAAGGGAGCCTGCGGGACCGAGCCGAGCGCGCCGAAGCCCGACCGGGCCGATCCGCTTGCTCCGGGTGAACGGAAGGCCGGTGGCCTTCGCGAAGGGCTCCCCGGCCACGAGATCCCGTTCCCCGGGGAAGGTGGCGGCGAGCCCCATCATGCGGAGGGCCTCGGCGACGACCCGGGCCCGGGCCAGGTCCTGGCGCTCCCGCTCCGGATCGAGCGGGCCCTCGAAGAGCAGGTCCCCGCCGGCGACGAGGACGGTGTCCGGGTTCCCGGCGCGGATCCGGGCGACGGCCTCGGCCGCGCGGGCCAGGCCGCCCCGCTGGTTGGCGCTGCACCCGCAGGGCTCGAGCCAGCCGGAGAGGTCGGCGAGGTAGACGATCGTGACGTGGCGGGGCGCCGCGGCGGCGAGGGCGAGGGCGGCGATGGCGACCGCGGGAGACATCCGGGCCCGAGGATCTAGCACGCCCCCGCCGGGCGCGCCCGGGGCGCCGTGCGGCGGCGCTCCCTTCGTGCTAGGAGGAGGCGTTCCCGCCTCCCCGGCGGCCCCCGATGCACATCGGCTCCCATACCTTCTCCGGACGCTTCTTCCTGGCGCCGCTCGCCGGCGTCTCCGACCGCCCGTTCCGCGCCATCTGCCGGGACATGGGGGCGGCCTTCGCGTACACCGAGATGGTGAGCGCCCACGGCCTCATTCACGGAACGTCACAGACGCTCTCCTACCTCGATCGCGACCCGGCCGAGGTGCCCTTCGCCGTGCAGATCTTCGCGGCCGAGGCGGACGTGCTGGCCCGGGGCGCGGCGGCGGCGGTGGCGGCCGGCGCCGGCATCGTCGACATCAACATGGCCTGCCCGGTCCGGAAGGTCTGTGGCACCGGCGCGGGAGCGGCGCTGGCCCGGGAGCCGGCCGCGGTCGAGGCCGCGGTCCGCGAGGTGACCCGCGCGGTGGGCGTCCCGGTCACCATCAAGATCCGGGCCGGCTGGGACGACTCGACGGTGAACTGCGTCGACGTCGCGCGCGCCGCCGAGGCCGGTGGCGCCTCCGCGGTGGCCCTCCACGGGCGCACCCGCTCGCAGGGCTACGCCGGTCGCGCCGACTGGTCGCTCATCCGCGCCGTGAAGGAGGCGATCTCCATCCCGGTGCTGGGCTCGGGCGACGTCTGGTCGGCCTCGGACGCGCTGCGCATGCGCGCCGAGACCGGCTGCGACGCGGTGCTCGTGGCCCGCGGCGCCTGCGGCAATCCCTGGATCTTCCGCGACCTGCGGGCCGCCGAGCGGGGAGAGGCGATGCCTGGCTCCCCCTCGCGCGAGGAGTGGATCGACGTCGTCATGCGCCACGTCCGGCTCCAGATCGAGCACCGGATCCGGCTCCACGACGGGGAGGATCCGGCCGCGTCGGAGTCGCACGCCGTCCGGGAGCTCCGCAAGCACCTGCTCTGGTACACCCGCGGTCTGAAGGGCGGCGTCCACTTCCGCCGGGACGCCGTCGCCGCTGCCGATTCCCCGGGCGTCCAGGCGCTGCTCGCCCGCCACTTCCCGCCCGGCGCCCCGTTCGAGTTCGACCCGTCCCTCGCAGCCCGAGAGGCCATCTCCGAGTGAGCCACCCGTGACCGAGTCCCTGACGCTCGCCGCCTACTCGGGCGCCATCCTGGCCGGTTCCCTGGCCGGGGGCGCGCTCCCGCTCATCGGGCGGCGCGCCCGCAACGACGCCCTGCTCTCCTTCTCGGCCGGCGTCATGCTCGGCGCCGCCTTCTTCCACATGCTCCCGGAGGCGGTCCACCTGGGCGGTCCCGACGTCATCCCGTGGACGGTGGCCGGGTTCCTCTTCCTCTTCCTGCTCGAGCGCTTCGTCCTGGTCCACGTCTGCGCCGAGCCGGGGCCGTCCGACCGGCTGCTCGGCCACCCGGCCCCGCCGCCCCATGGCGTCCGCGAGCACGCCGGCCACGACCACGCCCACGAGGCCACCGGCTGCGACGTCCACACCCTCGGGCTGGCCGCGTTCGTGGGGCTCTCGCTCCACACGCTGGTCGACGGCTTCGCCCTGGGCGCCGCGCAGAGCGACCCGGCGCTGGGGCTGCTCGTCTTCGTGGCCATCCTGGCGCACAAGATCCCGTCGTCGGTCTCGCTCACCGCCATCCTGCGCGCCGAGGGCTACGGCCGCCGCCAGGCGCTGCTCCTGAACGCCAGCTTCGCGCTCATGGTCCCGCTCGGCGCGCTCATCTTCGTGGTCCTCGACCGGGTGGTCCACGTCCAGCGGTTCACCGCCGTCGCGCTGGCCGCGAGCGCCGGCTCCTTCCTGCAGCTCTCGCTCTCCGACATCCTCCCCGACCTGCACCGCCGCGGGGGGAATCGCTGGAAGATCTCGCTGGCGCTCCTGGGCGGCCTGGCCGCCATGTGGGCGCTCAGGGCGTTCGGCCACTCGCACGGCTGAGCGCGCGCGGCAGCCGCACCGTGAAGCTGGTGCCGCGGGACTCGTCGGACCGCACCCGGATCGTGCCGCCGTGCGCGGCGGCGATCTGGACCGCGATGTAGAGCCCGAGACCGAGCCCCTTGCGCCGCTGGGTGCGCTCGTCGGTGCCGCGCCGGAAGGGCTCGAAGAGATGCGGCACGAGCTCGGCCGGGATGGGCGCGCCGGCGTTCGTGATCTCGACCAGCGCCTCCGCGGCCTCGGCCCAGCAGGCCACCTCGACCGGCGTGCCGTCCGGGCTGTACTGGAGCGCGTTGTTGACCAGGTTGGCGATCGCCTGCCCGATCCGGTCCCCGTCCCACTCCCCCTGGATCGGCTCCGGCGCCGTGACCCGGACCTCGCGGCCGGCGTGGGCCGCCTCGCACTCCTCGGCCACCGATCGAGCCAGCGCCGACAGGTCGAGCCGGCGGGACTGCAAGGAGACGCCCGGCCCGCCCTGGACCAGCGTGTAGTCGACGAGCGCCCGGATGATGCCGTCGATGCGCCCGGAGGCCCGGAGGATGCGCCCCACCGATCGCGCGGCCCGGTCGTCGAGCGGCCCGGCCTGCAGGAGCTCGGCCGAGGCGGTGATGGCCATGAGCGGGCTGCGCAGGTCGTGCCCGACCACGCCCAGCAGGTGGCGGCGGGACTCGTCGGCGACGCGCTGCTCGGTCACCTCCTGCACGAGCGAGCCGACCCCGATGAGCCGCCCGGCCACGCTCACGGGGTACCAGGTGATGACGAAGGTCCGCTGCCGGTCGCCCGGCACCCGGGGAGGCGCGGTCACGGTGCGCTCGACGAGCGAGAGGACCCCGTCCACGACCTTCTGGAAGTCGCGGATCAGGTCGTCCCGCGCGATGGGCGGCAGCACCTCCCAGAGCGTGCGGCCGAGCAGCGTCTGGGCCGGCGCCTCGTGCAGCGCGGCCAGGCAGTCGTTCATGCGCACGTAGCGCATGTCCCGGTCGAGGAGCGCCATCCCCACCGGGGCATTCACGAACAGTGCGTCGAGGAGGGCGGCCGACTCGTCGCGCTCGCGGAGCGTCCGGCGCAGCTCCCGGACCAGGAGGTCCCGGGTCTCGGCCGCGTCCTCGGCCTGGGCGCGGAGCTCCCGCTGCGTCTCGTAGAGCCGGGCGCGGTCGATGGCCTGGGCGCACTGGTGGGCCAGCGCCTCGAGGAAGCCCCGCTCCTCCTCGTCGAACCGGTGGGCGCCGGCGAAGCCGATCCCGAGCGCGCCGATGGGCCGTCCCCGGACCCGGAGCGGCAGCGCGGCCCAGGAGGCGTCGCCCACCGTGGCCCCGGCCGGAACCAGCGCCGGGTACCGGTTTCGCAGCTCCGCCGAGGAGGCGATCCAGACCGGCTCCTCGCGGAGGAAGGCCTCCTCGAGAGGCGCACGGAGCGCGCCGGGCGTGCCCCCCTCCCCTCCGGAGTCCATCGAGCCGGCCGAGTGGGTCACCTCCAGGACGCCAGCCTCCGGGAAGCAGAGGCTCCCGCCGCTGGCGCCGAGCACGTGGAGGCCGGTGCCCAGGACCGCTCGCGCGACCTCCTCCTCGGTCACCGCCGCCGAGAGCGCGGCCGTGACCTCCTGCAGCTTGGCCAGCCGCTCGGCCACCGCCTCGGGGCGCAGCCGGGCCGATCGCTCGGCCTGGCCGGCCTCCGGCAGGGCGCCGAGGTCCCGGGCCAGCCCGACCACCCGGGGTCCGTCGGCCGCCGCGTCGGTCCGGTAGAGCGTGAAGTCGGCGCGGCGCGTCTGCCCGGATACCTCCAGGACCACCGGGATGCGGAACCGGGGCCTTCCGTCGGCGAGCACCCCGCGCGCCGCCTCGAGCAGCGCCGGGGAGGCCCCCGGGAGCAGGTCGGCGAGCGCGCGACCCTCGGTCGTCGCCAGGTCGGCGCCGACCAGGGAGGCGAAGGTGGCGTTGGCGGAGGTGCAGCGGAGGGCGTCGTCGGCGACGACGATGCCGAAGGGCGCGTCGGCGCCGATCTCGCCGAGCGGCCCCGCGCGCGGCACGGCGAGCGAGGACGCCGGGCGGCTCCCGGTCCCTTCTTTGGGGGCTGGCCTCTCAGACGGGCCATCTTCCCACGCGAACCCGGACGTTTTCCACCGGTCACGGGCGGACCTAGCCGGCGATGCGCAGCTGGGCGGAGAGCGCCGCGTCCCCGCCGCGGCGGAAGGCCTCGAGCGCGTCGTCGGCCGGGCTCCGCGCCGCGCGCGCCCGCTCGAGGAGGGGCTCGAGCCAGACGCGCTCGTCGTCGCCCTTCTGCCCGCAGGCCCCTTGCCGGCACAGGCCCAGCGAGGCCGCCTCGAGCAGGTCGGTCGCGAGCTCGGCGAGCGTGCGCCCGTCCGGCGCGCGCGCCCGCAGCCCCTCGCGTCCGGCGGCGTCGCGCAGCGCGCGGCGGGTCTCGAGCGGGTAGCGGCGGACCAGGTCCCAGGCCCAGTCGCGCGACTCCCGGGAGTAGAGCAGCCCCTTCCAGAAGGCGGCCAGCCCCTTCACCATGGGTGGAGGAACCGCGTCCGACCCCCGGACCTCGATGACCCCCTTCATGCGCACCTCGGGGAAGACCACCGAGAGCTGGTCCTCCCAGTCGGCGAGCGTGGCGTGGTGTCCCTCGAGCCCCTCGGCCAGGTAGCGGCGGAAGGTGAAGCCGCGGGTGTCCAGGTACCGGCCCCCGCGCCGCAGGAAGACCATGGGCACGTCGAGGATCCACTCGACGTAGCGCCGGTAGGCGTCCTCCTCGAAGCCGGGCTCGAAGGCGAAGGGCAGGATCCCGCAGCGGGCCGGGTCGGTGTGGTTCCAGACCTCGGTCCGGTAGCTCTGCCAGCCCGACTCGGCGCCGGCCACCACCGGCGAGTTGGCGCACAGCGCCACGATGGCCGGCTGGGCGGCGAGCGCGACCCGCAGCTTCTCCGCCGCGTCCCGCTCGCTGGCGAAGTCGAAGGAGGCCTGCGCCGACGCGGTCATGGACATCATGTCCGGCCCCAGCCGCCCCCGGGCGGCGAGGAACGGCCTCATCACGGCGTACCGCTCCTTCGGGACCCAGCGGGCCGTCGCCGGCGATCCCCACGGGCGGTAGCCGCTCGCCAGGAACTCGATCCCCAGCTCCGAGCCGATGGCCCGGCCGATCTCCAGGTGCCGGTCCAGCTCCTCGGCGACGGCGTGGACGTCCTGGAACGGGCGCCCGGACAGCTCGACCTGGCCTCCGGGCTCGATGGAGACGGTCAGCCCGCCCTTCTGCGCGGCGATGGCTCGCCCGTTCTCCTCGAAGGGCACGTAGCCCCAGCGGGAATAGGCGCGCAGCACGGCCTCGATGCCCCGCGGACCCTCGTACGGCACCGGATCGAGGGTCCCCGCCACCTGGGGCAGGGTCTCGTACTCGATGCCCACCTTCCAGGTGCCGACGGGATGCTCGCGCTCGCGGAACCAGGCGACGAGGTCGGCCACGCCTCGCACCGGGGGGCTCTCGGTGATGCTCCGGTCGAGCGACATGCGCGGCACTGTACTGTCGGGGGACCGGAGGCGCCACCGCGGCGAAGGCATCGGGCCCTTCGGGTACGCGCTCGCGGAGGGGAATGGCCCTTCCTCCGGACCCGTTACCCATCCACCTCGAAGGCCCGCCCCGCGATCCGGAGGACGATCTCCTTGCACCCCCGCACCACTGACCCTATCCTCCTGAAAAGGTCGGCTTTTTTCGACTTGCCGAGGATTCGCCCCCAGATGAAGAGCATTCTTCGCTTCGCCGCCGCGTCGGCGGTCGCGCTCGCGCTCGCCGCCGGTTTCTCCTTCGCCCTCGCGCACCGGCCCGGCGCGCCTCGCCCCAGCGGTCCCACCGGCCCCTCCGCGGTCGCGTCGATGGGCGCCCACGGGGAGTCCGCCTCGGGCGACGAGTCCTCGCCCGCCACCGAGCCCGGCTACCGGCTCAAGTCGCTCCCGGTGGTGACCAAGGTGGTGCTGGCGGTCCAGGAGAACTACGTCGATCCACGCAGGGTGAATCCGAAGGCCATGCTGGCCGGCTCGCTCGGCGCCGTGGAGAAGACCGTCGCCGAGGTGATGGTCGAGGGCGACGTCTCCTCCGGCAAGGTCAAGGTGACGGTCGGGGACGCCTCGCGCGAGTTCGACGTCTCCGACGTGGTGTCGATCTTCAGCTTCCGGCAGAAGCTGGCCGAGATCATGGACTTCGTGCAGGACCACCTGATCGCCCACAAGAACCTGGGCGACGTGGAGTACGCGGCGGCGAACGGCATGCTCCAGACGCTCGACCCCCACTCCGTCCTGCTCGAGCCCAAGTACTTCAAGGAGATGCGGCTGCAGACCCGCGGCGAGTTCGGCGGGCTCGGCTTCGTCATCGGCATGCGCGACGGGAACCTGACCGTCATGAAGGTCCTGAAGGGCACCCCGGCCCAGCGGTCGGGGATCCGCGCCAAGGACGTGATCTCCCGCATCGAGGAGCAGTCCACCATCAACATGGACGTGCAGGACGCGGTGGACCGGCTGCGCGGCAAGCCCGGCACCCGCGTCAACGTCACGGTGGGGCGCACCGGCGCCGAGCCTCGCCGCATGGCCATCGTCCGCGAGGTCATCAACGTCGAGACCGTCCCCTTCGCGAAGCTGCTCGACAAGAACGTCGGGTACGTGAAGGTGGCGCAGTTCTCGGCCAACACCACCCGCGACCTCGTCAAGGCCGTCGACCAGCAGAAGGCCGAGGCGGCCGCCAGCGGCGGCAAGCTGGAAGGGCTCATCCTCGACCTGCGCGGCAACCCGGGCGGCCTGCTCGAGCAGGCCATCTCCGTCTCCGACCTGTTCCTCTCCGAGGGCGTGATCGTGAAGACCGTGGGCGAGGGCGACCGTCGCCAGATCCACGAGGTCAAGGAGGCCCACGCCGACAAGAACGACCTCTCGCAGCTGCCGGTGGTGATCCTGGTGAACAACTCGTCGGCCTCGGCCAGCGAGATCGTGGCCGGCGCGCTGAAGAACAACGGGCGTGCGCTGGTGGCGGGCCGCCAGACCTTCGGCAAGGGATCGGTGCAGGTGCTCTACGACTTCAGCGACCCCGCGCACGGGGGCGACGAGGCCGCGCTCAAGCTCACCATCGCCCAGTACCTGACCCCCGGCGACGTCTCCATCCAGGAGGTCGGGATCACCCCCGACGTGCTCCTGCAGCCCGGCCGCGCGCTCCCCGACGCGGTGAACTGGTTCGCGCCCCCCCGGTCCATGGGCGAGGTCGACCTGGACCACCACTTCCAGAACCCGCTGCTCGGCGGCGAGACCAAGACCGCCGAGAAGCGCAAGCCCGCCGAGAAGCCGCTGCTCGAGCTCCGCTACCTCCTCGACGAGAAGGAGGACGCGGTCGCCAAGGCCCTGAAGAAGGAGGCCCGGGACGAGGCGCGCGCGCACTCCGAGGACCCGGAGCTGACCCCGGCCCAGCAGGAGGACGAGGAGGCGGACGCGAACCCCGACGAGCTGGTGGAGGACTACCAGATCCGCTTCGCCAAGGACCTCCTGGTGCGGGCGCCCTACCCCGATCGCGCCCGCCAGATCGAGGCCGCCAAGGTGCTCGTCGGCGAGCGCCGCGCCGAGGAGCAGGCCCACCTCCAGGCCCGGCTGGCCCAGCTGGGCGTCGACTGGAGCGCCGGCACGGCGACGGCCGGCACGCCCCGCCCCGTGGTCACGGTGACCCCGCCCGAGGGCAAGAAGTCCCGGGCCGGCGAGACCGTCCCCTGGATCGTCACCGTCGAGAACAAGGGCGACGCCCCGATCTACCGGCTCCGCGGCTGGACCAGCACCGACAAGGCCCCGTTCCTCGACCGGCGCGAGTTCGTCTTCGGCACCGTGAAGCCCGGGCAGCAGCGCAGCTGGACCGTCCCGCTCCGCGTGCCCAAGGGCATGGAGAGCCGCCTCGACCTCGTCTCCCTCAAGCTCGAGGACGACGCCGGCCACGCCTGGCCGGACGCCCGGGCCCGCTTCGAGGTGATCGAGCTTCCGCGCCCCCTCTTCGCCTTCACCTGGCAGGTCGACGACGAGTCGAAGGGCGACGGCGACGGCCTGATCCAGCGGGGCGAGGACGTCCTGCTCCGGGTGGACGTGAAGAACGCGGGCGCCGGCCCGAGCGGCGACAAGACCTACCTCTCCATCAAGAACCTCGGCGACGACAAGATCTTCATCAAGAAGGGGCGCGCCGTGCTGGGCTCCATCCCGGCCGGCGAGACCCGCAGCGCGCTGCTCGAGATCGAGGTGAAGAAGGGGCTGAAGCTCGACACCTTCCCCCTCCGCGTCACCGTGGTCGACGAGAAGCTCGAGGAGTACGTCTCCGAGAAGATCGAGATCCCCGTCGCGCCAGCCCTCGCCGGCCCGGCAGCCCGCCACGGGCGCCGTGAAGGTGGTGGCGCTCCTCGCACCGGTCCGCTCCGGCGCCTCCTCCGGCTCGGCGCCGCTCGCCGAGGCCGCGCGGGGAGCCGTGCTCCCGGTGACGGCGCGGATCGGCGACCTCTACAAGGTCGAGTGGGAGAAGGGGCGCTTCGGCTTCGTCTCCGCGGCCGACGTCCAGCCGGCCAAGGGCAAGCGCGAGGGCTCGGTGACGCGGGTCTGGCAGCGCGAGCCGCCGCGCATCGCCATCAGCCCCGACCCGTCCAGGGGCGCCACCGTGGTCGAGGGGGACAAGTTCCACCTGACCGGCTCGGCCAGCATCCCGCCCGGCAGCCCCTCCACCCGGATCCGCGACGTCTTCGTCTTCGTGAACGACCAGAAGGTCTTCTTCGAGGTCGTGCCCGAGGGCAAGGCCGGCGAGATCACCTTCGCGGCCGACATCCCCGTCAAGCCGGGCAACAACACGGTCACGGTGGTGGCGCGCGAGGACGAGGAGTTCCAGACCCGCCGTTCACTCGTCGTTCATCGCCGGGAGCCCGCCGAGGTGGCGCAGCAGAAGTAGCGAGCGGCTCCCCGCGCTGGCGCGATCCACGATAGGATTCCGCCTCCGTGCCGGAGACCTCCATACCCGATCGGGGCCATGCCCCCCGCACCGCCCGCCTCGAGCTCCGGCTCGCGCGCGGGCGAGTTCGCGTCGGCCTGACGAAGGCGACGCTCCCGAACGGGCTCGTCGCCGTCGACCTGGAGATGGAGGTCCACGGCGCCCCGGCGGCCTTCGACGCGGGCGGCGGCACCTCGCAGTTCCGGCCGCTGCCCTGCTCGCTCCTGCGCCTCGAGGTGGGCGCGGGCCCGGACCAGGCGCTGCCCGGGCCCGACGCGCTCGAGTCGCTCGTGGGCGCCGCGCTGTTGCCCCTGGGATGGCCCGCTCCGGATCTCTCGGGGCTCCGCCACGCGGTTCGCGGCGACGGAGCCGCACGCCGCGCCCTCTGGCAGCGCCCCGGCGCCGAGGCGCTGGAACTGCTCGAGGCCGCCGAGGACGCGCGGAGGCGCGGCGACCCGGACGCGCCGCTGCGGTTCGCGCTGGCCGGACAGGCCGCGCTCGTCTCCGGCCTCCCGGTCGAGGGCGAGGCGGCGCTCCGCACCGCGCTCGAGCTCGGCCTGGGGCGGGACGAGGCCCGCGACGCCTGGGCGGCGCTCGTCGGCATCGCCCGCGAGCACGCCGATCCTGCCGCCGAGCGGCGTGCGCTCGCCGGGCTCATCCCGGCCGCACCCACCGGCCAGCGCCCCGCGCTGCTGCTCCGCCTCTCGGAGCTGGAGCTCGCCGCCGAGGACGCCGCGTCGGCGCGCGTCCACGCCGAGGAGGCCCGGACGCTCGCACCCCGCGACCTCGCGGCCACCGAGGCCTGCCTCGCCATCGCCCGCCGCGCGGGAGACGTCCCGGCGGTGGTCGATCTCCTCGACCGCGTCGCCGTCCTGGATCCCGCCGGCGCCGGCTCCCGGCTGCTCGATCGGGCCCGCCTGCTCGCCACGGCCCGCCGGTTCCCCGAGGCCGACACCGCCTTCACCGAGGCGCTCTCCCGCCTGCCTCCCGACCGCGCGCTGGCCGACGAGCACGTGGCGCTCCGGCGAGGCGCGCCGCCGCCCGTGTCGACCCTCCCCTGGGGCGAGCCGCTCGAGACCTTCGCCGGCCGCTGCACGGAGGCGGTCGCCGCCGCGACGGCCTTCCGCGATGCCGCGGAGCGGGCCCGCGAGCAGGGCGACCTCGCCACCGCGCTCCGGGCGGCCCGGCGGGCGCACGAGCGGTCGGGCGACCTCCACTTCGCCGGCCAGATGCTCGCCGAGCTCCTCCACGCCGGAGGCTCGGTCCGGGAGGCGCTCGCGCTGCACGAGGCGCTGCTCGCCCCGGGCGAGACCCGCCTCGACCCCGCCGTGGAGGCCGATCGCCTGGCGGCGCTCGCCGAGCTGGCGGAGGAGGCCGGTCACCACGCCCTCGCCTTGAGCTCGCTCGACCGGCTCCTCGAGCTGCGCCCTCACGACGCCGAGATCGTCGAGTGGCGGTTCCGCGTCGATCCCGACCGGGCCCGCGCGCTGGAGCGGCTCGCCGGCGACGCCGACCGGCTGCGCTCCCGCCGTCGCCGGGCCCGGCTCCTGTCCCGCGCGGCCGCCGCGGCCCGCTCCGAGGCCCGCGACCCGGCGCGGGAGCGGGACCTGCTTCGCCGGGCGCAGGAGGCAGCCGCCGGCCTGCCGGCCGCAGAGCTCGAGGTGGCGCTGGCCCGCCTGGCCTCCGCGCGCGCCTCTCTCGCCGCTCCGGGCGCGGACGGCGCGTCGGCCGAGGATCTCCTCGCCGCCCTGCTCGCGGTCGGCCCCTGCGCTCGACGCGGCCGGCGACTCCGCAGGCGCCGCCGCGCTCCGCGAGGAAGCGGCCGACCTGGCGCAGCGGGCCGGCCACCCGGAGCGCGCCCTCTCCGCTCTCGAGGCGCTCGAGTCGGCGGCCGCCGCGCGCGGCGACCTCGCACGCGCGAGCGCGCTGGCACGCCGGGCGGCCCGTGCGCTCCTCGACACCGGCGACGCGCCCTCGGCCGAGCAGGTCCTCCGTCGCGCCCTCTGCGCGCGACCCCGGCGACGCCGGCGCGTGGGGCGAGCTGGAGTCGATCGCGCTGACCCGCGGCGACTCGGGAGCCCCCTTGCTCGCGGAGGTCCTCGCCGCCCGAGCCGGACGGACCGAGGGCCCGGCGCGCGCCGAGGCGCTCGTGGCGCTCTCCCGGGTCCTGCGCGGCCCCCTGGCGGATTCCCCTGGCGCGCTCCGGGCGCTCCGGGACGCGCTCGACGCCGCTCCCGGCGACCCGTCGGCCGAGTCCGAGCTCGACCGGCTCCTCGCCACCACCGGGCGCTTCGCCGAGCTGGGGCGCACGCTGCTCGACCGCTCGGCCCGCGAGCCCGACCCCGACGCGCGGGCCCGCCTGCGGCTGCGCGCCGCCGAGGTGCTCACCGACGCCGAGGACGAGCGCCACCCGCGCGCTCGCGGTCCCGGCGCTGCTCGCCGTCCTGGCGGAGCCGCCGCCGGGGCGTGCCCCGCTCCTCGAGGCGGCGGCGCGCCTCTCCGCGCTGGGGCGCGGGGAAGAGAGCGCACCGTACCTGCTCGCCCTCTGCCGCTCCGATCCGTTCGACGGCGCGGCGGCCCGCGCGCGTCGGCAAGGCCCTGGGCGCCGATCCGCTGGCCAGGGCCGAGGCCTTCCTCGCCATCGCCGACGAGACGCCACCCGGCCCGGTTCGCGCAGGACACCTCCGGGAGGCCGCCGCCGCCTTCGCGGAGGCGGGCGACGCCGACCGGGCTCCGCGAGGCCACGCGCGCCACGTTCGTGGCCTGGCCCGTCGACGAGAACGCCTTCCGGAGCGCGCTGGCCGATGCCTCGGGGGACGTCGACGCCACCGACGCCATCCTGTCCCTGCGCGCCGCCGAGGTGCCGGCCGAGGCGGCAGCCTGCCACCGCACCCGCGCCGACCTCCTCTTCTCCGCCGGCCGCCCGGGGCCTGCTGCCCGCGCCTACGAGTCCTGCCTGGCCGCCGACCCGGCCGACGCGGCCGCCGTCGCCGGCCTCGCCGAGGCGCGCGCCGCCGAGGGCGACCTCCCGGGTGCGCTCGCGGCCGCCCGTCGCGCCGCCGAGCTCGCCGCCTCCCAGGGGCGTCCGATCGACCGGCGCCGCTCGCTCGAGACGGGGGTCCAGGTGGCCGCGTCGCTCGACGATCGGGGCGACGACGCCGTCGTGCTGCTCGAGAGCCTGGCCGTCCTCCGGCTCGACGAGGGAGGCGGCGACGATCCCCAGGTGGCGGCGCTGGTCGCGCGCGCGGCCTCGGCGCTGGCGCTTGCCGGCGAGGACCTGCGCGCGTCCGCGCTCCTGTCGCGGGCCGAGCGCCCGCGCGCGGGCGCCGGCGACGCGCCCCCCGTTCCCGGCCCCGCCGGGCCCGCAGCGGAGGCCGACGCGGAGAAGGGTCCCAGCATCGCCGACCTGCTCCGGCCGCTGCTCGCCTCGGCTCGCGCGCTGGCCGACTCGGGCGAGCTGGGCGCCGCCTACGCGCGCCTCAAGCTGGCCCGGGAGATCGACCCCGACCACCTCGAGCTGACGATCGGCCTCGCCCGGGTGGCGGAGAAGCTCGGCCACACCGAGGAGGCGGTCTCTCTCGGGGAGGCCTACGCCGACGCGATCGCACCCACCGACCCCGCTGCCGCCGCCGAGCCGCTACCGGGAGCTCGCCGACTTCGCCGGTGGCTCGCCTCTCCGACGCCGACCGCGCCGCGTCCCTGCTCGAGAAGGCCTCCGCGCTCGACCCGGAGGACCCCGCCACCGCGGCGGCACTCTCGAGCCTCCGGGCCAGCCGGCGCGGCCAGGCCCTCGAGCTGGCCGCGAGCCACCTCGCCTCGCTGCGGGACCACCCGTCCGACGTCCGGGCTGCCCGGGCCGTGGCGATCCTCTCTCGCGAGCTCGCCGCCGGCGAGCCCGACGCCAGGGAGCGGGTGCAGCGCGCCGAGCGGGGCGCCATCGCCGACGGCCTGGCCCGGTTCGCCCAGCGCATCGGTCCGGCCCCGCGCCCGCTCGACCTCGCCTTCGGCATCGACTCCGCGGTCCGTTCGCAGATCGCGCTGCCCCGGCGCCGACGGCCCGACCGCCCGGCTGCTCTCCCTGCTCTCCCCGTACCTGGAGCCCCTCTTCCCGGTCGACCTGGCGCGCTTCGGCGTCGGGCCTGCCGACCGGGTCGCGCCGGCGGCCGCCCCGGCCCTGCACGGCGCGCTGGACTCGGCGACCCGCGCCCTCTCCGGGCGTCCGCTGGCCCTCTTCTGCGGCCGGCGTCCGGGGCTGTACGCGGCCCTCGAGAACACCCGGCCTCCCTCCCTGGTGCTGGCCGCCGACGTCGCCTCGATGGCCCCGGGGGCGATCGCCTTCCTGGCGGCCCGCTCCTCCGCCCTGGCGATGGCCGGCTGGGCCCTTCTCGGGAAGTTCGCCCCGCGAGACGTCCTCATCCTCTGCGAGCTCGCCGCCCGCTTTGCCGGGGGCAACCCGTCCTCCCGCGCGCTGCCGCCGGAACGGGCCGGGGCCTTCCTGGACGCGCTCGATCGCGCGGTCCCGCCGTCGATGCGCGACTACCTGGCCGAGCTCGGGCCGGGGAGCGCCGCCGAGCTGGGCGCGCTCGATCCGCTCGAGCTCGCCCGCTCCGTCGAGTGGACGGCCAGCCGGGTGGCGCTTCTCCACGCCGGCGACCTGCACGGAGCCCTCGTCGCGCTCGCCCGCCTCCAGCGCCCGGGCGTGGTGGCCGAGGCGGCCGCGACGCTCGAGCGGCCGGACCTCGCCGACCTGTCCCGCTTCGCGCTCTCGGATCGATTCCTCGATCTCCGCGGTATGCTGCTGGGGTGGCCGTGAGGCTTCCCGCCGCCGTCGTCACCGCGCTCCTGCTCTGCGGCTGCGAGGTCTACGCCGTTCCCAGCCCGATCGCGTGTCCGGCCGACCGGCAGGGAACGTTCGACTTCGTCGCCGAGCGGGTCTACCTCCAGACGGATTGCTTCTTCGCCGGGCCCGGCGGCCAGGCGAGCAGCCCCATCTCCTTCCCGGGCACCGTCAGCTTCCTCCCCGGGAGCAACGACGCGCTCCTCTGCGTGGACCGGCCGCACGCGCTGCCCAACGCGGGAACGTACTCGGGCGTGAGCATCGACGTGGCGTCGGTCTTCACCGTGCAGGTGGGCGGCTGCACCTGCCCGAGCGCCGAGGCGGCCGCCGCCGCGAAGTGCGGCTGCCCGCCCGACTCCCCGTCCTCGAACTGCTCCTGCCAGGTGCTGCTCGAGCAGCGGATCCAGGCGGACCTCACGCCAATCCCGGGCGGCGGGTACTCCGGGCTCACCGGGAGCCTCGTCAACACGGTGAATCCGCCCCCCGGAACCGACCCGGCCCAGCTCTGCAACTGCCAGCAGACCTGCACCTACTCCTACGACCTGGCGGCGACGGTGGTCGGAAGCCGTTAGGCTCCCCCGATGGCGACCCGCAAGCGATCCCGGGCCCGGCCCCGCCGCGCCGTCGTCCTCCTCTCCGGCGGCCTCGATTCCTCCACGGTGCTCGCCGTCGCCCGGGACGAGGGGTTCGAGGCCCATTGCCTGTCGGTCGACTACGGCCAGCGCCACCGCGGCGAGCTGGCCGCGGCCCGCCGGGTGGCCCGGGCGCTGGGCGCGGCGAGCCATCGCGTGGCCCGGGTGAACCTCTCCCTCTTCGGCGGGTCGGCCCTCACCGACGGCGCCATCGCCGGTGCCCAAGGACCGGGCCGAGGCCGAGATGGGGACCGGCATCCCGGTCACCTACGTCCCGGCCCGCAACACGGTCATGCTCTCGCTCGCGCTCGCCTGGGCCGAGGTGCTGGGGGCGGACGACATCTTCCTGGGCGTGAACGCCGTGGACTACTCCGGCTACCCCGACTGCCGCCCGCCCTTCCTGCGCGCCTTCGAGCGGCTGGCCCGCGTGGCCACCCGGGCCGGCGTCGAGGGCGGCCGGCTGCGCATCCACGCGCCGCTCCTGCGGCTCTCCAAGAAGGGCATCGTCCGGCTGGGGACGCGCCTGGGCGTGCCGTACGGCATCACGCAGACCTGCTACGACCCGGTCCGGGGGCGGGCCTGCGGCCGCTGCGACGCCTGCCACCTGCGGCGCCGGGGCTTCGAGGAGGCCGGCGTCCCCGATCCCACCCGCTACCACCGTTCACGGAAGGAGAAGTGATGGCCCGCATCACCCGAAAGTTCACGGGGCGCAAGGACGACGAGATCTACCAGAAGGTGCACGAGATGATGTCGGCGATCGCCGAGAAGCTGTCGCTCGACTACCGCAAGGACGACGCGCTCCGCTCCGGCAAGGTCTCGAAGATGGGCATCACCGGCACGTTCGCCGTGAAGTCGAGCGAGGTCGTGGTGGAGATGAAGTACCCGATGCTCGTCCCCGGCTCGATGCGTGCGCGGGTCGAGGAGGACATCGAGCGAAAGCTCGACGCCCTCTTCACCTGAACTACTCCAGCCGCACCACCACGGCGCCGGTGCGCTCGTTCAGGCGGTGCACGGCGGCGTAGATGGCGGCGAGCGGGGAGTCGCCGCTGCCGGTGGCCGACCGGGGGGAGCCGGCGCGACGGCGGCGCGCGGTGGGGCCGGTGACGATGCGCGCCCCGGCGCGTCCGTGGAGCGCGTCGGGCCACACCCGGACCTGGAGCCCGGCCCGATAGATGGCCATGAGGGCGCGCCCCATCTCGGATGCCACGCGCTCGTCGGAATGCGTCATGCGTCTCTCCCGGTTCTGCGCGAATCCTATCCTCCCCGGCCGGCCTCGCCAGTTCCGCGCGATGACGGCCGATAGCGGCCCGGCCCGCGCCGTGACGTAGAATGGCGTCGCCTGGCCCCATCCGCCGCGAGGTCGTCCGACGTCGACGCCGCCACGGCGGCCGCGCTCCTGCGTCTCGGCGCGCTTCCCTCCCGGCGCGCCCTGGAGGAGGCGGCCACGCACCTCCGCGGAGGGCGTCGTCCACGCTGGCCGGGATCCCCTTCGCCTCCGAGCGGGCGCCGCTCCCCGGCGCGGTCGACGGGCGATTGCTCGAGGCGCTGCTCGCCCGGGCGCTCCGCGGCGCTCGCGGGGCGGTGTTCACGGGCGGCGAGGAGGGGCGCGTGCTGGCCGCCTTCGCGCTGGCGGCGGCGGCGGCCCGGCGAGGCGGCCCGGCCTTGCCGGCGGGGGTGGCCGCGCTCCTCGGGAAGACCGCCCCGCCCCCGTCGCTCCGGTCGGCGCTCGACGGACTGCGCGTGCTCGACCCGGCCTGCGGCGGCGGCTCGCTGCTCGCCGCGGCGGAGCTGCTGGCGTCCCGGGCCGGCGCGCGCCTCCGGCTCCTGGGCCTCGACCTCTCTCCCCTCGCCACCCGCGCCGCCTCGCTGCGCCTGGGCCTCCTCGGGGCCGACGCGGAGGTCCGGCGCGGCGACGCGCTGGCCGTCGAATGGCCCGCCTGCGACCTGCTGCTCATGAACCCGCCCTTCCTCCGCCACGAGGCCCTGCCCGCCGCCTGGAAGGCGCGGGCCGCCGGCCGGAGCGGCCTCTCCCGGCAGGCCGACCTCTCGGCCCACCTGGTCCAGCTCGCGCTCCGCCACGCCCCGGCCTGCGGTCTCGTGCTTCCGCGCGCGCTCGCCACCTCCCGCTCGGCCGCGCCGCTGCGGGACGACGCCCGGGCCCGGGGCGGCTTCGCGCTCTCGCTCCGCTCGACCGTCGAGGGGAGCTTCGCGGCCTCGGTGGAGACCTCGCTGGCGGTCTGGGTCCTGGGAGGGCCGGACGCCCCGGCCGCGGAGGCCACGGTGGCGCTCGGAGCGCTCACGCCCGCGGAGCTCGCCGCGCTCGCCGCCGGGCGCGGCGGGCGGCGGGTCCGGCTGGCGCGACGTCCCTCCGCGAGCGCCTGCCTCCGGCCTCCGGGTCGGCGACGTCTGCGAGGTCCGCTTCGGCATGAAGACCGGCGCGAACGGCTTCTTCCACCTTCGGCCGCTCGGAGGCGGCCGCTACCGGAGCGCGCTCTGCGGGGAGGTCCGGCTCTCGCCCGGCGACGTCGCCCCGCTGCTGGCGGGCCTGCGCGACGCCATCGCGCCCGAGGTCGGACGCCCGGTCCGGGTCCTCTTCCGGCCGGAGGAACCGTCGCCGGCGGCCCGGGCCTACCTCCGGGCCGGAGTGTCGCTCGGCGTGGACCTGAGGCCGACGTGCGCCTCTCGCGGGACCTGGTGGCGCGTGTCGCCGGGGCGTGCACCCGCTCCCGTCCTCTACCCGGCCAAGGTGGGCACGCGGGCCTTCGCCTTCCACAACGTCGACGGGCTCCTCGAGGACAAGAAGTGGCACGCCCTCTTCCCGCGCGGCGTCGAGCCGTGGCTGCTCGCGCTGCTCCTCTCCTCGACCCCCATCCGCATCGCGGTGGAGCGCGGCGCGCGGCAGCTGACCGGCGCGCAGGCCATCGCCGACATCGACTGTGGCGTGCTGGCGGCCGCGCCGTTTCCCGACGCCGCCTCGCTCCGCCCCTTGCTCCCCGCGCTGCGCCGCCTCCACGCGGCGCTGGGCCGCGATCCGGTGACCACGGATCTCGCGGCCATGCTCGACCGGCCGGCCCAGCGGGAGCTCGACCGCCTGGCGGGCGCGGCCCTCGGGATGTCGGCGGCGGCGGTGGCGCGCGACCGGCGCGACCTGCTGCGGCTGTCGGCGGAGCGGCTCGCCCGCGCCGCGCGTGTCCGCGAGGCGATCAGAAGGCGAGCTTGACCGCCGCCGTCATCATCGGCCCGGCGGCGGTGTCCCGCGCCCAGATCGGGATCCGGCCGCCGACCACGAGGCGCACGCGGTCGAGGGGAACGACCAGCGCCGCGGTGGCCCAGAGGACCCGCTCGTCCCGCTCCTCGCCCAGCTCCAGCTCGTGCTGGTAGTTGAGCTCGACCTCGGGCTGCAGCCACGGCAGCACCTGGTAGCCCACCGCGCGCGTTGCAGACGAGGAGCCCGACGTCGTTCGAGCCGCTGGCGCCGACCGGTGCGCTGAACCCGAGCTCGGCCCCCGCCGTGAGGCGCCCCCAGTCGCCGGAGGCGAGCAGCGCTCCGCCCGCGCTCCACCTCTCGGCGCTCGTGCCCAGCCGGTCCGGCGTGGCCCGGCTGCCGGTGGGCAGGGTCACGGCGGCGCTCACCGCGAGGTCGACCTGGGGGCCGGGGAGGGAGAGGAATCGCCAGCGCACCGCCACGGTGGTGTCGGTGAGCCCCTGCCCGTGCACGGGCGCACCCGGGAGGCCGGGCGTGGCATGGACCATGGACCAGCCCAGCACCAGGCGCGCATCGACGTCGCGGAGGAGCCCGACGCCCACCGCGGCGGCGACGGGGTGCTGCTCGCCTGCCTGCCGGTCCACGGCGCCGGCGGTGGCCCACCAGGTGGGGGCGTAGGCCAGCTCGACCTCGACGTGCCCCGGCTCGATGGGCGTGGCGTCTCCGGTGAAGGCCTTGCCGTGCTCGACCGGCGCCCCCTCCGCCGGCTCGTCGAGCCGCTGCTCCACCGCCAGCCGGGGAGGAGCGCCTCGTCTGCCCGGGATGCCGCCGGGGCCGCCAGGAGGACGCAGGAGGAGGAGCGCCGGGGCCCGGGACCCCGGGGAGGTCCCTCCCGGAAGTATATTGAGAACGATTCTCATTATTGACAAGGTACCGGACCGGGCCGGGCCCGTCAAAGGGTTTTCGCCGGCTCCGCATCTCGCGCCCGGCCGGCGGCTGGCGTAGGATCGCGGGAGTCCGTCGGGACCCGAGCCCTTGCCCTCCTTCACCATCGCCGCCGCCGCCCTCCTCGTCGCCGCCTCGCCCCACGCCGGGCTGCGCGCGGCGCTCTCGGCGGCCACCGTCGTCCCCTGCCCTCGCGGGGGCGCGCGTGGGCGTGCTCGTGAAGTCGCTCGACACCGGCGAGGTGATCTTCTCCCGGGCGCCCGACGAGCTCCTGAACCCGGCCTCCAACGTGAAGCTCTTCACGGCCGCCGCGGCGCTCGGCCGGCTGGGCCCCGAGTACCGCTTCGAGACCGAGTTCTTCACCGGCCCCGGCGCCGAACGGGGCGAGGACCCTCTACGTGCGCGGCAAGGGCGACCCCACCTTCGTCGCCGAGCGGCTCTGGTCCGTGGCGGGCGAGCTCGCCGGGCTGGGGCTCGCGCGGGTCGCGCGACGTGGTGGTGGACGACTCCTTCTTCGACGCCGTGCGGGAAGGGCCCGGCTTCGACCAGGAGGAGGGAGATCGCGCCTACCTGGCCCCGGCCGGCGCCGTGTCGCTCGACTTCAACACCGTCGCGGTCCGCGTCTCGCCCGGGGCCAAGGCGGGCGCGCCCGCGCTCGTGCGCACCGAGCCGCCCGGCGACTTCGTCGAGCTGGAGAACCGGGCCGTCACGGTGGGGCCGCGCGCCAAGCGGCGCGTGAAGGTCAGCTCCCGCCCCGGATCGAACGGACACCAGCGGGTGGTGGTGACCGGGCAGGTCCCGGTCGGCGGGCGGAGCCAGGTCCTCTGGCGGCGCGTGGACGATCCGCCCCTGCACTTCGGCTCCACCCTGCGCCGGCTCCTCGAGCAGCGCGGGGTGAAGGTGACCGGCCCGGTCCGGCGAGGCCCGGTGCCGGAGGGCGCGACGCTCCTGCTCGTCTCGGAGTCGGAGCCGCTCTCGCTCGTGGTCCGCCGCCTCCAGAAGCACTCGAACAACTTCGTGGCCGAGCAGATCCTGAAGACGCTGGGCGCCGAGGCCCGCGGCGCCCCGGGGAGCTGGCCGAAGGGAGTCGCGGCCGTGGAGGACTTCCTGGCCGCCGCCGGGATCCCGCGGGGCTCCTACCTCATGCGGAACGGCTCGGGGCTGAACGACGCGAACCGCTTCAGCGCGCGCCAGACCGTGCAGCTGCTCGAGGAGATGTGGCGCCGCTTCCCGCTCGCCTCCGAGTTCGTCTCGGCCCTGCCCGTGGCCGGACGCGACGGGACCATCCGCTGGCGCATGGAGGGAACGGCGGCGGCGGGCCGCCTCCGCGCCAAGACCGGGACGCTCCAGGGCGTGACGAGCCTCTGCGGCTACGTCGAGTCGTCGGGCGGGGAGCGCCTCGCCTTCGCCGTCCTGGTGAACGATCACCACGGGCGGGTCCAGACCGTCCGCGCCGTCGACGAGCTGGGGGCGCTGCTCGCGGCAGGGGACGCGCAGCCCCGTCCCCCCGCGCTCGCCGCGGTCGCGCCCGCGCGACGACGGGACGGACGCGCGGATCGCCTCCTACTACCGGCTCGGCCAGGCGGCCGACGCGCGGAACCTCGGCCTTCCTCCGCTCGGCGGCCCGCCTCGAGGAGGATCCGGCGGTCCGGCTCGCCGCCGCCGAGGCCGTCTACCTCTCCGACCCCGACGGAGACGGGGCCCGGCGCGTCTTCCTCGACGCCGTGACGCCCTCCCCGGTGGTCCTGGCGCGGCTCCGCGCCGCGGCGGTCGCGCCGCCGGAGTGGCCGGTGGTGACCTCCCTCTCCGACCTCGCCGCCGAGGGCGTGATCGAGGCGATCGTCCGGCTGGCCGACCTCTCCGCGGCCGGGATGGAGTCGGAGCTGGCCGGCGTGTGGAGCGAGGTCGCCGCGGCGGCGCCCGAGGAGACGGCGGCGGCGCTCCTCGAGGCCCCGGAGGCGTCCGCGCGCGCCGCGGCCCGCTCGCTCGCGCTCTCGGCGGGCGGCGCAGGCCCGAGGCGCGTCGCGGTGGCGTCGCCGCTCACCAAGGAAGGGGAAGCCGGCGGCCCGGACGCGAGGCGGGCCGCGGACATCGGCACGCTCCTGCGCGCCCCCGTCGCGGCGCCCCTAGAGCGTCTAGCAGCCCCTGCGCGCCTCGCCGGAGCTGGACCACCTGCCGCCATCGGCGTGGAGGACGGCGCCCGGACCCCGGCCACGACGGCGTCGTGCGCGTCGCGCAGCGCGGCCCCGAGGGCGGCCCGGAGCCCGGCCTCGCCCAGGAAGGGCGCGGACGCCTCGAGCGCCGCGACGGCCACGTGGAAGAGGCGGAGGATCTGGGTGCGGTGGGCCTCGACGACGCGCCGGTCGTAGGAGACGCCGAGCGCCTCGAAGAAGTCCTCGGCCCGCTCCGCCGCGCCGAGCTCCGGCAGCGGGAGGACCTTCACGCGCCCACCGCCCTCGCTCCCCGTGCCCCTGGCGGGCGAGGAGCCACTCGAGCAGCGCCGCCTCGATGGGGCGGAAGGCCTGCGCCTCGGAGGCCTCGATGCCGGCCGCCTCGAGCTGGCCGCGCGGGCAATGCCCGATCTTCGCCACCAGGACCGCCGCGCAGCCCGCGAGGGACGCGCAGGACCGCGTCGAGCGCGTCGTCGTCCCCCTCCCCGCCCGCGCAGTAGGTCTCGGCGGAGCGCCGGCCGACGAGCTTCACGCCGCCGGGCGAGACGTCGTAGACGAGGAACTCCCGGGCGTGGCCGAAGTGCTGGTCGACCAGACCGCCGCTCTTCGTGGCCACCGCCACCCGGACCGCCGGCGCGGCCGGCATCGCGACCCTCGCGGCGACACGAGCGCCGCGTCCCGCTCCCGGGCGGCCGCCGCCCGCACCCGCTCCACCGCGGCGCGCCGCTCGGCGCGGAGCTTCGCCCGCGTCCCGGGCCGGGCCCGGGGGGAGCCGGGCGAGCGTGAAGGAGTCGAAGCGGTCCTCGCCGAGCCGCCCCACCGCGTCGGCGCGGCACTGCCGGCAGTGGCGCATGAGCCGGGCGTCGAGCTCGCAGGCCCGCTGCACGTCCTCGAGCTCCGCGGCGTCGGGCCGCGCTGGCCGGTGAGGCCGAAGTGGGTCCCGTGCTCCGGCGCGGAGATGAGGGGCACCAGGTTCACGAGGAAGGCGCCCGGCCGCCCGGACCGTCCGCGCGACGTCGGCCAGGTGGGCGTCGTTCACGCCGGGGATGACGACCGAGTTCACCTTCACGAGGACGCCCCGGGCCCGCAGGAGCGCGATGCCCTCGAGCTGCCGCTCGGAGAGGATGCGCGAGGCCTCGACGCCCGCGGACCTTCCGCCCGTCCCGGACGATCCACGGGTAGATCCGCTCGCCGACCTCCGGGTCGGTCATGTTGACGGTCACCGTCACGTGCCGGACCCCGAGCGACACCAGCCGGTCGACGTGCTCGGGCAGCGCGAGCCCGTTCGTCGACAGGCAGAGGGTGAGGTCGGGCGCGGCCCGCGCGACCCCCTCGAGCGTGGCGAAGGTGGCCTCGGCGTTGGCGAGCGCGTCGCCCGGTCCGGCGATGCCCACCACCGAGAGCTCGGGCACCTGCTCGGCCACCGCCAGCACCTTGCGGACCGCGTCCTCGGGACGGAGCCGCTCCGAGACCACGCCGGGGCGGCTCTCGTTCGCGCAGTCGTACTTCCGGTTGCAGTAGTTGCACTGGATGTTGCACGCCGGGGCCACCGCCACGTGCATGCGCGCGAAGTGGTGGTGGGCCTCCTCGCTGTAGCAGGGATGGCTCGCGACCTGCGCCGCCACGTCGGGCGGGAGCGGCGCGCGGGGCTCCCGGCGTCGCCGCACCCGCGGCCGAACGTGCAGTTGGATGCTCGGACCACGGGCAGGCCGGTCATGGCATCGCTCCTCAGGCGAGCAGCGGCTCGAAGCTGAACGCGTCCTTCTTGCAGGTGCGGCCGCAGGCCTCGCAGCCGATGCAGGCCTCCGCGTTGGCGACGGCGGCGAACATCTTGGCCGACTCCTCCTCGTCCACCTCGGCCGGCGCCAGCACGTCGTGGGCGCAGATCTTGATGCAGCGGCCACAGCCGATGCACTTCTCGGGGTCGACCGCGCGGACGAAGCGCGGGGTCCATTCCTGCCTGCCTCGGGTGAGTCCGGTGATGTACGCCATGGTGTGTCTCCTCGCCTGCGGGACGCACCCGCACTGTCAGTCGACGACTTCCGCCGCCGCCGATCCCCGCGTCCATGGCCTTGCGGAGCCAGGGCGGCGGCCTTCCTCGCAGCACCTCCTGCAACTTCCCGACCACCTCGTCGATGGGCACCTCGGCCCCGGTCTTCATGGGGTGGATGCGCCGGGCCACGAGCTTCGCCGCGGCCGGGCCGCCGATGCGCACCGTGTAGACGATGGCGCAGCCGGCGATGGCGCTGGCCCGCGCCGAGATGCGGTCCTCCTCGTCGTCGGAGGTGGTGATGGCCGTCACCGTTCCCACCGGCTCGGCCCGTCCGGGCCCGACCTCCCAGATGTGGAACTGGCCGGCCATGCCGAAGTGCTCGTCGATGGTCCGGCCGTCGCTGCTCGTGAATGCCATCCGCATGCCCGGCTCCTTCCTCTCAGTTGTGGGCCAGCCGCTGCGCCTCGGTGGCGTTCGCCTGGAACAGGTTCGCCACCTCGAAGACCAGGTTCAGGGTGCCCCGGTAGCCGGCCCAGACCCGGGCGTGGGCGCCGAGCCGGTCGAAGACCGGGTAGCCGGCCCGCAGGTGGGCCTTCACCCCCAGCCTCGGCGGCGGCCTGCCGGCCGTTGGAGTTGGCGACCAGGAGGTCCATGCCCCGGGCGCGCGTCCTCCAGGTCCTCGAGGTCGCCCACCCGGACGTCCGGCGCAGGGCAGCTCGTCGAGCCCCCGGGTGCGGGTGGCGGCGAGCGCCAGCGGACGTCGCAGCCCATGCCGGCGAGGAAGCGGGTCATCGCCTTGAGCGCGTCGGCCTCGAGCGCGATGGCCACCTTCTTGCCGCCGAACTGGTAGTGGCTGTCGACCATGGCGTCGAGGAGCCGGCTGCGCCAGCGGCGGAGCGCCTCCGGCACCGGGCGGCCGGAGAGGGCGGCGAGCGTGGCCACCAGGTGGTCGACCTCGGCGAGGCCGGTGGCCGAGTTCATGCCGAAGGCCGGGACGCCGTGCCGCTCCTCGAGCGCGCCGGGCGGCGCGGTGCGAGCGAGTCGCCCACGTAGAGGGTGGCGGCGCTGCGCCCGGCCAGGCGGATGCCGGTCCACCGGCACGCCGCCGGTGGAGAGCGGCGAGACCACGTCGTCGACGTGGCCGTCGAGGGCGTTGGCGGTGTCGGGGATGGCGAGGACCCGGAAGCCGAAGGCCTCGACGAGCCCCTTCAGCTCCTCGACGTCGGCCGGGGTGAGGTGGGCGCCGGGGAGCAGGTTGACCTGGCGGGGATGGTCGGGCCGCCCTCGGCGAGCGTCTCGAGGAGCGCCTCCACCGCGGCGGCGTACCCCTCCTGGAGCGAGCCGCAGTAGTCGGGCGTGGAGGCCCAGACCACCGGGGTGGCCGTCGAGGTCGGGGCGCTCGGTCCGGAACTGCGCGATGGCGCCCCGGACGTCGTCGCCCATGGTCTCGGTGAGGCCCGGAGGTCATGACGCCGACCACCGCGGGCCGGAACTTCTCGATCACCCGGGCCACGCCGGCCTTGAGGTTCTTCCAGCCGCCGAAGATGGCGGTGTCCTCGCTCATGGCGGTCGAGTTGAGCGCCACCGACTCCTTGAAGTGGCGGGAGAGCTGGAGCCGGATGAAGGTCGAGCAGCCCTGCGCGCCGTGCAGGAGGCCGAGCATCCGGTCCACGCCCAGGTAGGCGAGCGTGGCCCCCAGCGCCGGCGAGTTCTTCTGGGGGTTGACGGTGGCGGCCTTGGCCGGGACCTTCACCCGCGAGGCGGCAGGTCCTCGGCCAGGAAGCGCGCCGGCGTGGCCGGCGGCCGCCGGCCCGGCGCGCCTCGCGCTCTCCCGCCGGCAGCTCCCACGGGGCCCGCGCGTTCATGGCCGGGAAGATGGGGCTGTTCACGGTCAGGTCGAGCTGGCGGGCGAAGGTGACCATCCCCTCGTAGCCGGCGTAGGGGTGGGAGCGCCCGTGGTTGATGTCGAGGAAGGGGGTGCGGGTCTTGAGCGCCAGGAACTTGGTCTTGCCGCCGGCCACCATGAGGTCGGGCATCTTCTCCCGCATCACCGCCAGGAGCCCCGCCGTCGAGGTGTCCTCGATGATGCGGGCGTCCTGGTGCATGAGGGACTTCATCCGGTGGAAGTCCTCGAGGGTGGAGTTCTGGGTGCCGGCCGCCAGCACCTCCACGCCGAGCTCCCGCAGCGCGTTGACCATCGACCAGGTCTTCACGCCGCCGGTGAAGAGCACGGCCCGCTTCCCGGCGAGCCGCGCCCGGTAGGGGCCGATGCGGGCCCGGCAGCGCGCCTCCTCGTCGGCGACGAGCGCCTCCACCCGGTCCCGCATGGTGGTGTCGCCCTCGCCGCCGTTCGCCAGGTCGAGCTCGCGCGCCATGTCCCGCAGCGCCTTGGCGGTGTCGGTCATCCCGTAGAACGACTCCTCCAGGTACGGGATGCCGTAGCGCTTCCGCATCTTCCGGGCCAGGTTGGTGAGGCTCTTCGAGCAGATGATGACGTTGAGCCGCGCCCGGTGGGCGCAGCGCAGGTCCTCGAACCGCGCGTCGCCGCTGATGCAGGAGAGGATGCGGATGCCGAGCCGCTCGAAGAGCGGCAGCATGCCCCACAGGTCGCCGGCGATGTTGTACTCGCCGATGAGGTTCACGTCGTAGGGGGTGGTGCGCGCCGGCTCGGCGGTGCCGATGACGTGGTCGAGCAGGATCTCGCCGGCCAGCCGGTTGCCGATGTTCTTGTCGCCGATGAAGCCGGGCGTGTTGACCGGGATGACCGGGATGGCCACCTCGCCGGCGGCCCGCGCTGCAGACCGCCTCGACGTCGTCGCCGGTCATGGCGGTGACGCAGGTGGCGTAGACGAAGATGGCCTTGGCCTCGCCGGCGTAGCGCGCGGCCAGCTCGACGATGGCCGCGTGGAGCTTCTTCTCGCCCGCCGAAGATGACGTCGTTCTCCAGCATCTCGGTGGTGAAGCCGCGCCGGTAGAGCTGCGAGCCGGAGGAGCGGGCGCCGCGGTTGTCCCAGGAGTTGCCGGCGCAGGCGATGGGGCCGTGCACCAGGTGGATGGCGTCGGTGACGGGCATGAGCACCACGCGGGCGCCGTCGAAGGCGCAGCTCCGCTCGGTCCCCTCGCCGGGCTCCGACTTCTTGCAGAACTTCGGCGCCCCCTTCTCCGGGGTGTCGCACTCCGGGGCGTCGTAGCAGTCGGGCCTGGCCATCGGCGCTCACCGCATCATCTCGAAGAAGCGCTCCTCGCAGGTCTCGTCCTTGATGTCGAGGAACTTGTTGCAGATCTCGGTGAGCATGTTGATGGCGCCCTGGTAGCCGATGATGGGGCTGCGGTGCTTGTTGACCCGGTCGAAGACGGGGAAGCCGAAGCGGAAGAGCGGGATTTTGGCGTCGCGGGCGGCGAACTTGCCGTGGGTGTCGCCGATGAGGGCGTCCACCGGGTCGGTCATGAGCAGCGAGCGCAGGTGCCACAGGTCCCGGTTCATCCAGACCTGCGCCCCCTTGCCGTAGGGCGAGGCGTCGAGCAGCGCCTGCAGCTCCTTCTCGAGCTTCTTCGAGCCCTTGGAGCAGAGGACGTGGTGCGGCATGGCGCCCATCTCCAGCAGGAAGGAGACGTAGCCGAGCAGCTGGTCGGGATCGCCGTACACGGCGAACTTCTTGCCGTGCATGTACTGCTGGGCGTCGGTCATGGCGTCCACCGCGCGGCCGCGCTCGGCCTTGAGGACGTCCGGCACCGGCCTGTCGAAGAGCTCGGCGAGCTTCAGGAGGAACGCGTCGGTCTTGGCGATGCCCATGGGCATGGGCAGCGAGGCGTGCTGCCGGCGTAGTTCTCCTTGATCCAGGCGAAGGTCTTGGCGGTGGCGTAGGGGCCGACCGTCAGGGTGGCCTTGCCGTTGATGGAGTCGGCCGGCCTCGAGGAGCGGCGTGCCGCCCGGGTAGAGCCGGTAGGTGCCGTCGTTCGGCGAGTCGAAGGTCTCGGAGATGTCGGCCAGGAAGGTGGAGGGGATGCCGAAGGCCTCGAAGATCCGCTTGTACTCCCGGTAGTTGCCGGTGTTGGCGTCGAAGCCGGGGATGAAGTTCAGCTTGCCGGTGCAGCGCCCCTCCACCTTCTTCCCCTCGGTGAGGGTCTGCAGGATGGCGAGCAGCATGGCGTCGTAGCCGGTGACGTGCGAGCCGTTGAAGCTGGGCGTGTTGGCGTAGGGCGTCGGCAGGTCCTTCGGGCAGGAGCCCCTTCTGGCGGGCGTTCTTGATGAAGGCGGTCAGGTCGTCGCCGATGACCTCGGGCATGCAGGAGGTGAAGACCGCGATCATCTTCGGCTTGTAGAGCGCCACGGCGTTCTCCAGCCCCTCGTGCAGGTTGTTCTGGCCGCCGAAGACCGCGCCGTCCTCGGTCATGGCGTCGGAGACGGCCGGGGCCGGCTCGCGGAAGTGGCGGTTGAGGGTGGAGCGGTAGTAGGAGGCGCAGCCCTGCGAGCCGTGGACGAAGGGCAGCGTCCCCTCGAAGCCGTGGGCGCAGAGCTCGGCGCCGAGCGGCTGGCAGGCGTGGGCCGGGTTCATCACCAGGGCCTGGCGGGCGAAGTTCTTCTCCCGGTACTCCGGGGTGTCGATCCAGGCGGCGACGCGCGCCTCCTCCTCGGGGGTGGTGGTCGTGACGGGCTTGACGGTGAGGCCGAGGTCGTTGGCCATGGCGTCCTCCGGATCAGAACGGCGACTTGACGAGCTTCCAGGTGGGGCTGTTGACGGCCATGTCGATGTCGCGGGCGAAGACCGGGAAGCCCTGGTAGGCGTGGTACGGGCCCGAGTAGTCCCAGCTGTGCATCTGCCGGAAGGGCAGCCCCATCTTCTGGAAGACGTACTTCTCCTTGATGCCGCTGCCGACGAGGTCGGGCTTCAGCTCGTGGACGAAGTGCTCCAGCTCGTGCTCGGAGGCGTCGTCGTAGATGACGGTGGCCTCGGGCATCTCCGGCATGGTCCGCTCGTAGTCGTCGGCGTGGGCGAACTCGTAGCCGGAGCCGACCACCACCATGCCCAGGTCCTCGTAGGCGCCGACGGTGTGGCGGGGGCGCAGGCCGCCCACGTAGAGCATCACCTTCTTGCCCTCGAGGCGCGGCCGGTACTCGTCGATCACCTTCTGCATCTCGGGTCGTACTTCGCGATGACCTTCTCGACGTTCTCCTTGATGCGGTCGTCGAAGCGCTCGGCGATCTTGCGCAGGCTCTCCTTGATTTTGGTGGGGCCGAAGAAGTTGAACTCCACCCAGGGGATCCCGTACTTCTCCTCCATGACCCGGCACATGTAGTTCATGGACCGGTAGCAGTGGATGACGTTGAGCTTCACCTGGTGGGTGGCGGCGATGCGCTCCATCTCGCCGTCGCCGGTCCAGGTGGCCTTGACGTTCAGGCCGATCTCCTCGAACAGCGCCTTGGCCGACCAGACGTCGCCGCCGATGTTGTAGTCGCCGATGAGGGCCACGTCGTAGGGCGACGCCGGCTCGGCGAACTCGCGGGTCTCGATGATGTAGTCGCGGATGGTGTCGTTCGAGATGTGGTGGCCGAGCGACTGGGAGACGCCGCGGAAGCCCTCGCAGTTGCAGGGGATGACCGGGAGGTCGAGCTCCTTCGTCATGTTCTTGGCGACGGCGTTGATGTCGTCGCCGATGAGGCCGACCGGGCACTCGGAGAGGACCGAGATGCCCTTGGCGAGCGGGAACAGCTCCTTCGCCTCCCGGAGCAGCACGGCGAGCTTCTTGTCGCCGCCGTAGACGATGTCCTTCTCCTGGAAGTCGGACGTGAACTGCATGCCGAACTGGGTCACGCCGTTCTTGCCGGTCATGAGGTTGCGGCGCGTGCCCCACGAGTACCAGCCGCAGCCGACCGGCCCGTGGGACACGTGGACCATGTCGCGGATGGGCCCCCAGACGACGCCCTTGGCTCCCGCGTAGGCGCAGCCCCGGGCGCTCATCACGCCCGGGACGGTCTTGCGGTTCGACTTCACGCAGGACGAGGCGGCGGCCGGGTCGTTCGGGGCCAGGTGCGGGGCGCGCTTCTTCCTGCCCCTTCTCCGGGTAGGCCTCGAGCGCCTCGTCGATCATCTCCTGGGTCGACTCCTGCGTGATGCCGTCGACCTTCTTCGCCTCGTCCGACATGGTCCGCCTCCTCGTCTGCCGTCGCTTCGATGTAGGTCCGCTAGGCCGCCGCCGTGCGCTTCCGCAGCCGCCGCCGCGCACGCCGACCTTGGCCTCGTCCTCGGGGGCCATGATCCCGAACTCCATGAGCAGCCCCTCCAGCTCCTCCATCTCGAGCGGCTTGGGGACGACCAGCATCTTGTTCTCGAGGATCTTCCGGGCCAGCGTCCGGTACTCCTCGGCCTGCTTGTGCTCGGGGGCGTACTCGATGACCGTCATGCGGCGCAGCTCGGCGCGCTGGACCTCGTTGTCGCGGGGGACGAAGTGGATCATCTGGGTGCCGAGCCGCTTGGCCAGCGCCTCGATGAGATCGGCCTCGCGGTCGGTGTTGCGCGAGTTGCAGATCAGGCCGGCCAGGCGGACCCTGCCGGACGAGGCGTACTTGAGGATGCCCTTGGCGATGTTGTTGGCCGCGTACATGGCCATCATCTCGCCGGAGCAGACGATGTAGATCTCCTCGGCCTTGTTCTCGCGGATGGGCATGGCGAAGCCGCCGCAGACCACGTCGCCGAGGACGTCGTAGAAGACGAAGTCGAGGTCGGGCGTGTAGGCCCCCTGCTCCTCGAGGAAGTTGATGGCCGTGATGACGCCGCGGCCGGCGCAGCCGACCCCCGGCTCCGGGCCGCCCGACTCCACGCACTTCACGCCGCCGTACCCGACCTTCAGCACGTCGGCGACCTCGAGGTCCTCCACGGTTCCGCGCTCGCGGACCAGGTCCATCACCGTGCTCTGCGCCTTGGCGTGGAGGATGAGACGGGTCGAGTCGGCCTTGGGGTCGCAGCCGACGATCATCACCTTCTTCCCCAGCGAGGCGAGCCCGGCGACGGTGTTCTGCGTCGTCGTGGACTTGCCGATGCCGCCCTTGCCGTAGATCGCGATCTGCCTCATGTGCCGGTGCCTCCTGGTTGGTGTCGGTACGCCCTTCCACATGAGCAACTGCCGTGCCGGAACGGCGGGAGCGGCGAGACGCCGGAAACACGGGCTTTTCGCGAGGCCCGCTCCGGGAGCCGCGTCCCGGCGCGCGCCGCGCGTCCGGTTCGTTCCAGTCGGTTGTCAGGATCCGGACAGGCGACGCAGGAACTACCGACCGCCGCGCCGCAGGCACACGAGCCGCGTGCCGGTCCAGCCGAGCCGCTCGTAGAAGCCGAGCGCCGCGCCGTTCTCGCGGTCGGCGAGGAGCTGGAGCCGGGACGCCCCGCGCGAGGAGGCCCAAGACTCGATGGCGCGGAGCAGCGCCCGCCCCACTCCGCGCCTCCGCTCCGACCCCGCCACCACCAGGTCCTCGACCAGCACCGACCCGCTCCCCTCGGCGGTGGAGACCACGAGCTGGCCGGTGACCATGCCCACCACCGCGCCGCCGCGCACCGCGACGAGCGCCGCCCGCCGCAGCCGGTCCTCGAGGAGGAGCGCGAGCCCGCGGCGCTGCCGGACGGGATCGACGCGGAAGTCGGGCTCGAGCGCGAACAGCTCCGCGAGCAACGCCACCATGGAGGTGAGGTCGTCGGCTCCGGCGGGGCGGACGGCGAGGGGCTCCATCAGAATCTCTCCACCTGGATGCCGAACTTGGCCACCCGGTACCGGAACTGGCGCACGCTCATGCCGAGCAGCCGCGCCGCGCGCGCCTGCACGTGACCGGCCCGCTCGAGCGCCTCGATGACGCGGTCGCGCTCCGACGCCTCGGCCGGTCCCGGGACGACGGTCCGCCGCCGCGGGAGGAGGCTCGCGCACGTCGGCCTCGACCTCGTCGACCGGGCAGCCCGCCTCGACGGTGGGTGCGAGCCAGTCGAGGTCCGACGCCGACACGGGACCGTCGCCGTGGGAGACCACGAGTCGCTCCAGCACGTTGCGCAGCTGGCGCACGTTCCCCGGCCACTGGAGCCGCTGCAGGGCCAGCATGGCGTCGCGGGTGAGGATGAGCCGCCTCCCGTGCTCGGCCGCGAGATCGGCGAGGAAGGCCTCGGCCAGGCGAGGCACGTCGTCCGCCCGATCCCGGAGCGGAGGGAGGACGATCTCGACCACCTGCACGCGGTGGTACAGGTCGAGCCGGAAGGAGCCGCTCCGGACGGCCTCCTCCAGGTCCCGGTTGGTCGCCGCCACGACCCGCACGTCCACGGTCACCGTGCGGTGCCCGCCCACCCGCTCGAACTGCCGCTCCTGGAGGACCCGCAGGAGCTTCACCTGCGCGCCGACCGGGAGCTCGCCGATCTCGTCGAGGAAGATGGTCCCGCCGTCGGCCAGCTCGAACCGCCCCGGCCGCGCCGCGGCGGCGCCGGTGAAGGCGCCTCGCTCGTGGCCGAAGAGCTCGCTCTCGAGCAGGGACTCGGGAAGCGCGGCGCAGTTGACGGCGACGAAGGCCCGGCCGGCCCGGGATCCGTTCTCGTGGATGGCGCGGGCCACCACCTCCTTGCCCGTGCCGCTCTCCCCCCGGAGCAGCACCGTGGCCCGGCTCTGGGCCACCCGGTCCACCACGTCGAGGACCTGCCGCCAGGGAGCGCTCGTCCCCACCACGCCGCGGAAGCGCTCGCGCACGGGCAGGAGCGCGGGGGAGTCGGTGCGGGCCCGGGCGAGCGGGTTCTCCGCCCGGTGCAGCCGGACCCGGGTCGCGAGCATGGAGGCCGCGGTGGTGAGGACGCGCAGGTCCGCGTCGAAGGAGAAGGTGCCGTTCGCCCACCGGCGCTCGGCGGTGAGCACGCCCAGCGTCGACCGCACCTCGCGCAGCGGGACGGCATAGAGGGCGCGCGGGTCCTCGCGCACGTCGCGCCAGCTCCCGGTGCGGTTGAGGAAGATGGGCTCGTCGGCGAGATCGGGGATGGCCACCGGCAGGCCTGTGTGGAAGACCCGTCCGACGATCCCCTCCCCTGGCCGCAGCCGGCCGAGGATCCGCTCCTCGTCGGGCATCTCCGGCGCGGCCTCGATGAAGACCTCGCCGGTGACCGGGTCGAAGAGCGAGACCGTGCCGTTCTCCAGCCCGAGGTGCGAGCGGAGGATCTGCAGGACCGTGTTGAAGGCCTTCGACAGGTCGGTCGCGAGCGCGAGGACCTGGCCGATGTCGTGGAGCGCCTCGACGGCGACGGTGGCCCGCCGGGGATCCATGCAATCGGGTGGAGCAATTCGGGTGCCAGTTCCGCGGAGCACCGGTCTTGCAAAGACTGCGCGACACGTGACCCTCGATCGAGCCGTTGCGGGGAGATGGCGACTCCGCCCGGGAACGAAGCCCTTGCGCCTGCACGCCGGGCGAGCACCCGGGAGCCCGTGAACCGGACTTCCTTCAACCGGTGCAACCTGCCGCCGTGGGTGATCGCCTCGCGCGATTTCGACGAGGATCCGCGCCCCATCGTCCTGCAGGGAGTGCGGGAGGAGAACCGCTTCCTGTTCGAGGTGCTCGACCGCACCGAGGACCCGGACGAGCGCGGCCGGAAGTTCGACGACTGGATGAACGTCCGCTTCCAGCTCCACCAGTGGCAGGCCCAGGAGACGCCCGGCGCGCGGCGAAGCCTTCGCAACGGGTACGTCCGGTTCCTGCGGGGCTGGGGAGTGGACGCGAGCTCGGTGGAGGGGGCGGTCCTGAAGGGCTGGGTGGAGAGCCGGATGGGCATCGCCCCCACCTTTCACCAGGAGCAGATGGCGGGCGCGGACGGCGAGGCCTGGGCCCGCTACGTCGCCGACCGCACGCGGGGCCACGCCTGGACGAGCGCCATCGACGCCCAGCTCGACCTCGTCTACACCTTCACGCAGTACGAGCTCGCGCGGCGTCTCCCCGGCGCGCGCTGGATCACGCTCTGGCGCGGCCAGAACCGGCTGGAGGACCACCAGGTGGTCGAGACCCTGGGCCGCCGCGAGTGGGTGCTGCGGCTGAACAACCTCTGCTCCTTCACCGACGACGTGGAGCGCGCCTGGGAGTTCGGCGACGCGGTCCTGGAGGCCCGGCTGGCGGTGCCGCGGATCTTCTTCGCCGGCCACCTGCTGCCGCGCTGATCCTCCGGGGAGAGGGCGAGTACCTGGTGGTCGGCGGCGAGATCCGGGTGAAGCGGCTGCTCGCCTAGGCCCCGGCGCGCGGGGTCAGGTGGGGAGGCTCGCCCCGTCCCAGCGGGGAGAGGGCCACGAGCTGGTCCCCGAGCCACTCCGCCTCCTCGCGAACCTCGGGATCGAGCCGCTTCAGCCAGCGTCCGGGGAGCCCCTCCGGGCCGTGGTAGGCGCCGGCGATCGCGCCGGCGATGGCGCCGGTGGTGTCGGCGTCGCCGCCTCGGTTCACGATCCCGACGAGCGTCTCCTCGAAGCTGCTCGTCGCGTGGAGGAAGTGGAGGACGGTGGCGACCGTCTCGACCACGTAGCCGCCGGAGAGCCCAGGGTACGGCGAGAAGGCGAACTCCGGGTGCTCGGCCACGAAGGCGTCGGAGGCCCGGCGCAGCCTCGGCATCCCGAGGCCGAGGCACGCCATGTGGATGAGCTCGCCCACGTGGATGCAGGCGGCGTCGGAGAGGGGGTGGTGGTGGGTGATGCGCCCCTGCTCGATGGCCGTGCGGGACATGGCCCGGTGATCGGCCAGCGTGGCGAGCGCCACCGGCAGCACGCGCATGGCCGCGCCGTTGCCGGCGTCGCCCGGGCTCGGCTCCCCCTCGAGCGTTCCGTCGACGACGAAGCGGCGGAGCCCGCGGCGCACGGTGTTCCCCACGTCGGCCGGTCCGGTCCGGAGCCAGGCGGCGAGGTGCACGGCGGCGCGCCGGGCGTCCCAGCCCCCGCCGTTGGCGATGGCCCGCCCCATCCAGATGGACATCTGGGTGTCGTCGGTGACGGAGCCGGGCCGGAGCTTCAGCCAGCCGCCACCGGTGAGCTCCCGGTGGACCCCGTGGACCGCCCGGATCTCGCCCGGGAGCATGAACTCGACGGTCGCGCCCAGGGCGTCGCCGAGGGCCAGGCCCAGGAACGCGCCGCGGGCGCGGCTCCGGACGTCGTCGAGGTGGGGTCGGAGGGCCAAGCGCAGAGAGATATGCGAAACCCGGGCCATCGGCTCCCGAACCGGCCGCCCAGCGTCGCGCGCTCCACGTCAGAAGTTCAGGATGTACGTCGCGCGCCAGGCAGCGGAATACGGCGGGGAGTGGCTCACCGGCAGGTCCACGCCGAGGGAGAGCGAGTTCTTCGGGACGAACCAGAAGCGGACCCCCGGCGTGAGGCTCAGCACCGTCTTCCCGGAGCTCGCACCGTCGAGAGGGGTCGTCCCGTAGAGTTCCAGGAAGGCGGTGAGGTCCCCCACCACCGGCGTGGAGGCGTCGGTGAAGGTCCGGGCGACCGATACATCGTAGGAGATGGAGTTCCTGGTCGCGCCCGCGGCGGCCGGGCCCTGGAGGTTGTCGTACTCGAAGGAGTAGTAGAGGCCAACGCGGCCGAGCGCCGGGATCCAGGCTCGCACGTCCTGCCAGCCGGCCAGGTAGTAGCCGAACGTCGTCTGGGTCTGTCCGATGCCCCGGTTGGGCGCCGACACCCGGATCTGGGTGGAATAGGAGGCCGTGGCCGTGTCGACGAGCTGGAATCGCAGGAGGGCCGCCCCGCCGGCGCCGTTCACCGGGGACGCGCCCGGGTGCACGTTCCACTGGTAGTTCGCGATGATCTCCAGCATGAGCCGCCGGTTCACGGCGTAGGCCATGAGCGAGCTGGCGAAGTCCGTCCCGGTGTACCGGGCGTTGCCGAGGAGGCTCGTGTACGCGTAGTCGAACCGGAACTCCCGCTCGAGGAAGTTGGTCGTGACCCGGAGGAGCGCCATGTCGCGCGTCTCGCGGCGCCGGTGCACCCAGTCCTGGCTCCAGCCGTTCGTGAAGAAGTCGAGGATGCCCAGGTCGGAAGGCTCGGCGGCGTGCGGGGTCGCGCCCGGGTCGCCATCCGTGGACGCGCGGACGGGAAGCGCCATCACGAGAGCAGCCAGCAACCCGGCCACGGCGGGAACCCGCTTCATCTCGACACTCCATTCCCGGGCAGGTCGTAGCCGTGGCGCGCGAACACCTGCCGCGCGGCGTCCCCGGTGAGGAACGCGGCCAGTTCCCTTGCCAGGGCGGGATGCTTCGTTCCCTGGAGGACGACGCCCGACTGCTCGACGCGGGGATAGGTGGCCGGCGGCACGAGCCATGCCCGTCCCTCGATGGAGAGCGGCGGCGTCCCGGCGAGCGAGAGCGGCAGGAAGGCGGCCTGCGCATTTCCCGACTGCGCGAACTGGGCCGCCTGGTTCACGTTCTGGCCCATCACGAGGCGCGCCTTCACGCGCTCGTAGACGCCGGCCTTCTCGAGGGCGGCCCGGGCGGCGCGCCCGTACGGGGCCACGTCCGGGTTGGCGATGGCGATTCTCCTGGACCGAGGGATCGGCGAGGGCGGCGAGCCCCTTCGCGTCCAGGTCGAGCTTCGAGTCCTTGGGGACCCAGACCACCAGCTTTCCGTACGCGTAGGGGAAGGCCTTTCCGTCGGCGAGCCCCTGCTCGACCACCTTGGCCGGAAACTCCGAATCCGCGGACAGGAAGAGGTCGAAGGGCGCACCGTTCGCGATCTGGGCGAAGAAGGTTCCCGAGGCCCCGAAGGTCGCCTTCACCTCGACGCCGGGGTTCCTCGCCTCGAAGAGACGGCTGATCTCGTCGAGGGCGGGCTTCAGGTTGGCGGCGGCTGCGACGGAGAGGGTGCGCGTCTCGCCGGCCCCGGCCCACGCCGGAGCGAGGAGCAGCGCGAGGAGCGAGACGAGCCACCCCCGGCGCGACAGGCGCCCGACCGTGATGCAATGACAAGCACGATCGTCAAGCATTGACACACCATAACAAACTACGCCTAGCCCCGTTTACGTGAATCAGCTTCCTCATGGGTTCGCTATCATGCAGGGGCCATGCCCAGCCCTCCCGCGCTGCTGACGACCGAGGAAGTCGCGAAGCTCCTGCGGGTCCACCCGCAGCACGTGTACCGGCTGCTGAAGAAGGGGCTCCCGGCCCGGCGCGTGGGCTCCGAGTGGCGGTTCGACAGGGCGGAAGTGCTCTCCTGGTCGAAGCCCGGAAGAGCCGCTCGCCAGGTCGAGCCCGAGGCGTCCCCAGGTCCAACATCGATGGGGACCGCCGCGTCGCAGGGCGCTCCGCCGCTCATCGCCGCGAACGGCGACCAGGTGGTGGCGATCCTGCTCCGCCTCCTGCGCGAGTCGGGGACCGTGATCGGCTTCGTCCAGGCCGACAAGGAAGCCGGATTCCGCCTGCTCGGCGAGGGCTCGGTCTTCGCCTCCGGAAGCCACGCCGGGGGCTTTCCCACCCACGCCGGCGAGGAACGGATCGCCCGCATCCACCTGGTCACCCGCGAGATCGGGCTGGTGGCGAAGGGGCGTCCACCCAGGGCGAAGGACCTCGGGCAGGGCCGGCTCGCCTCGCGGCCCCCGTCCGCCGGCGTCCGGAAGTACCTGGACGAGGCGCTGGCCGCCGCGGGCCTCGACGCCCGCGAGGTGGGTGGCCGGGCCGTGGTCTGCGCCTCCCACCTCGAGGTGGTGTGCGCCGTGGCCCGGGGAGACGCGGACCTGGGCGTCGCGTCCCGTGCCTGGGCGCACGCGCTCGGCCTGGGGTTCCTTCCGCTGGCTCGCGAGGCCTACGGCCTGCTCGTCCGGGCGAGAGACCTGGGCGACCGCAACGTGGTGCGGGTCTGCGAGGTGGCGCAGGGAGGGCGGTTCCGCGCCGAGGTCGCCGCGATCCCCGGCTACGATCCCGCCGGGGCGGGCGACATCCGGTACGACGGGGCCTGACCTGTCAGATCGCCTTGCTAGGGTGCGTTTCGCATCGTCCCGCTCGAACTTTCCGCTCGCAGCCAGGCGACGAAATGGAAGGGTTTCGCCATGGTCAACAAGGTCATCCTGATCGGCAACCTCGGGAAGGATCCCGAGGTCCGCTACACCTCCGGCGGCCAGGCGGTCGCCAACCTGCGCATCGCCACCTCCCGCAGCTGGACCGACAAGGCCTCGGGCCAGAAGAAGGAAGAGACCGAGTGGCATGACGTCGAGGTCTGGGGGAAGCAGGCCGAGCAGGTCGGCGAGTACCTGGCCAAGGGTCGGCAGGTCTACGTCGAGGGGCGGCTCAAGACCGACAAGTGGCAGGACAAGACGTCGGGCCAGGAGCGCTCCCGCGTGAAGGTCGTGGCCGACTCGGTCCGGTTCCTGGGCGGTGGCGCGGCCGGCGCAGGTGGCGCTCGCGGTGCGGGTGGCGCCGGTGGAGCAGGCGGCGGGCAGCGCGGCTCCAGCGGGCCCGACGACTCGGGTGGACCGCCGTTCGACGAGAGTGGCGGCAGCGGCGGCAGCGCCGACGACATCCCGTTCTAGGGCGAAGCCGGCGACCCGTTCACGTTCCCGACGGCGCGATGACGTCGAGCCGCGGGAAGTAGCTCCGGTAGCGAACCGCGTCCCGGGTGAGCAGCCGGTAGCCGGCCACCGCCGCGTGGGCGCCGATGTAGAAGTCGGGGAGAGGCGAGCGACTCCGCCCTCCCCGGCTCCGGTATTCCAGGTAGGTCTTCCCGGCCAGGAAGGCCGCCTCCCAGGGAAGCGGCTCCCGCCGGAAGTCGCTCGGCGGGAGGACCCTCTCGACGTCCTCGACCCGGGCGTACGCCACCGAGACCTCGGCGTAGACGATCGGGTTCACCACCAGGACCTCGGCGTCCCCGCATCGCGCCAGCGCGCTGCGCGACCAGTCTCCCCAGACCGGGTCGTCTCCCGCGACGTCGATGAGGACGTTGCTGTCGACGAGGACCGTCACTCTTCACCACGCGTGAGCGCCATGATCTCGTCGGTGCTCATGCGGACCGTGGCGGTCCCGCGGAGTCGCGCCACCAGCGCCGCTCCCCTCCCCGGTCGCGCCGGCGTCCGGGCGCGCCGGATGCGGACGACCTTCCCCTCGCAGGTGAACTCGACCTCGGTGCCGGGGAGCAGTCCCGCCTTCTCGCGGATCTCCTGGGGAATGGTCACCTGTCCCTTGCTGGTGATGCGCATGCCGGGCTCCTTTACTCTTACTGGTAAGAGTAATACTCGGGCATCCGCCCGGCAACGCCTCACCTCCTCCACCGCCCCGCCTCCACGAAGCTGAAGTAGCCGCCCGAGGCCACGATCACGTGGTCCCGGGCGAGCACGCCCACCAGCTCGGAGGCGGCGCGGAGCCGCTCGGTGAGATCGGCGTCCTCGGCGCTCGGCGACGGGTCGCCGGACGGGTGGTTGTGGACGAAGATCACCCCGTGGGCCCCTTCCCGCACCGCGGGGCGGAGCGCGTCGCGCGGGGAGACGGGGCACTGGGTGAGCGAGCCCTCGGCGACCCGCTCGGCCCGGAGGAGCCGGCCGCGGACGTCGAGCAGCACCACGTGGAAGCACTCGCGGTCGGCGTGCGCCGACGGGCGCATGAGCTCGGCCACCCGCGACGGCTCCAGGATCCGCTCGCCTCGCCGGGGCGGCGACCAGGCTCCGCGCCTCCCCAGCTCGAACGCGGCGGCGAGCGCCGCCGCGCGCGCCGGCCCAGCCCCGGCCGGCCCGAGAGCTCCTCCGGCGAGGCCCAGGCGAGCTCGGGGAGGGACGCGCGCTCGACGAGCGCCAGCGCCGCCGCCCGGGCCGAGAGGCGCGCCGACCCCGTTCCCAGGATGAGCGCGACCAGCTCGGCGTCGGAGAGCGCAGCCGGCCCCGACGCCAGCAGCCGCTCGCGCGGCCCATCGACCTTCGTGTGCTCGAAACGCATGCGGCGGCGGAACGGAGCATTCCCCGTGCCCGCCGCCGCGTTCTTCCCGCCGCCCTCCGTGCCGCCCCCGGAGGGCGCGGCGCGGACGGTGCGGCCGCCGTCGCTACTTCTTCGGCTGGTCCTTGGTGATCTCGGCCTGGATGTCGAGCTTCACCTCGTCGCCCACCACCGCGCCGACGTCGGTGACCTTGCTCCACGACACGCCCCACTCCTTGCGGTCGAGCTTGCCGGTGAACGAGACGCCGCGGCGGGTGAGGCCCCACGGGTCGACGATGGACTTCGAGATCGTGCCCTCGAGGGTGACCGGCTTGGTCACGCCGCGCATGGTCAGGTCGCCCGTCACGGTGACGGCGCCGTCCTTGCCGGCCACGACCTTCGTCGACTTGAAGGTGATGGTGGGGAACTTGGCGGCGTCGAAGAAGTCGGCCGACTTGAGGTGGGCGTCGCGCTTCTCGTCGCGGGTGTCGACCGAGGCGACCTCGATGGTCATCTCGACGCTCGACTTCGAGAGGTCCGACTCGTCGAGCTGGGCCTTGCCCGAGACCTTCGAGAACTCGCCCTTCACGTCGGAGATGACGAGGTGCTTCACGCTGAAGCCGACGCGGGTGTGGGCGGGGTCGACGTTCCAGGTGGTGGCCTGGCCGAAGGCCAGGGCGGGTGCGATGGCGAGGGCCAGCGCGGCGATGCGGGTCGTGCGGTTCATTTCTGACTTCTCCTGTCTGTGTTGGACTGCGTTCACGTTGCGCGGAGCTCCATGCTCCGCATTCCGGGGCTCACTGCGCCCCCTGCCCGCGCCGGGCCCGGAAGGTCTTGCCGAGCAGCGCCGACGTGCTCGTCGAGCGCGCCCGCGCGAAGGCTGTAGTAGCCGAACTGCCCCTCGCGCCGGGCCACGATCAGGCCGGCATCGGTGAGGATCTTGAGGTGGTGGGAGACCGTCGCCTGCGCCACCGGGAAGAGCGCCACCAGGTCCTTGCAGCGGATCTCGCCCGCCGCGGCGATGCGCCGCAGCAGGTCCAGGCGCGTGGGGTCCCCCAGCGCCTTCGCCACCTTGACCAGCCGGTCGTTCGCCCGATCCATCGACATATCGATATGCGTCGATGTAATGCGGCGCGGCGCGGCGTCAAGCCGAACCGCCGGGAGGCCACGTCAGGGGGAGAGGAACCGCTCCAGCGCCCGGTAGGACCGCTCGATGGCCTGGACCTCGACCCATTCGCCGCGCTGGTGCGCCTGCGCGGTGGCGCCCGGGCCGAAGTTCACCGCCGGGATCCCCGCCGCGGCCAGGCGGGCCACGTCGGTCCAGGCCTGCTTGGGCTCCACCTCGAGCCCGGCGCGATCGCGCAGCCGGGCCACCAGCGGGTGGTCGACGAAGGCGGGGCAGGCCGGGGACCGGTCGGTGATCTCGACCTCCGCCCCGTGCCGCCGCGCCAGCTCCTCGACCTCGCGCGCCGCCTCCTCCACGCTGCGATCGGGAGCGAAGCGGAAGTTCAGGTTCAGGGTGCAGCGATCCGGGACGACGTTGCGCGCCCGCCCGCCCTCGATCCGCGTGACGGAGAGCACCTCCCGGAACGGCAGGCCTCCCGAGGTCGCCTCCCGCGGGACCCGCGCGGCGAGCTCCACGAGCAGCGCTCCGGCGCGGTGGACGGCGTTCTCCCCCTGCCACGGACGCGCCGAGTGTGCGGAGCGCCCGGCGAAGGTCACGGTGGCGTGGAGGGAGCCGACGCAGCCCAGCGCCAGCTTCCCGTCGGTGGGCTCGAGGCAGATGGCGAGGTCGGCCCGCGCGATCTCCGGCGCCTGCGCCAGGACGGGCCCGAGCTCGTTCTCGAGGAACGGCCCCTCCTCGCGCGAGTAGAGGACGAGCGCCAGGTCGGCGAAGCGGGCCTCGCGCGGGATCCGCTCGGCGAGCTCGAGGGCCACGGCCACGCCCGACTTCATGTCGGACGAGCCCGGCGCGACGATGCGCCCCGCCTCCCGCCGCGGCGGCCCCCCGTCGCCGGGGTGGACCGGGACGGTGTCGAGGTGGCCGCACAGCGCCACCAGCGGCCGCGTCGAGCCCGCCGGACCCGGGGGATCGACCATCACCACGAGCGAGTTCTCCACCCGCCGGACCGCCGGGAAGCGCGCACGCGCCCAGGCCTCGAGCTCGTCGCAGAGCGCCCGCTCCTCGCCGATGGGCGAGCGGACCGCGCAGAGCGCCTCCGTGCGCGCCGCCAGCGCCTCGGCGAGCGGCGCGTTCACACCGAGACCTCGAACTCCCGCAGGGCGTCGTTGAGCGACACCTTCTTGTCGGTGGCCTCGCTGCGGCGGCCCACGATGAGGGCGCAGGGAATCTGGAAGGTGCCGGCCGGGTACTGCTTGGGACGCGTGCCCGGGATCACCACCGATCGGGCCGGGACCCGCTTCTTCAGCACGACCTCCTTCGGCCCGGTCACGTCGATGATGGGCGTGGAGCCGGTGATGACGACGTTCGCGCCCAGGACCGACCCCTCCTCGACGAGCGTGCCCTCGACCAGGATGCAGCGGCTGCCGATGAAGCAGTCGTCCTCGATGATGTTCGGGCGCGCTCCAGGCGGCTCGAGCACGCCGCCGATCCCGACGCCCCCGGCCAGGTGCACGTTCTCGCCCACCTGGGCGCAGGAGCCCACCGTGGCCCAGGTGTCGACCATCGTGCCCTTGCCCACGCGCGCGCCGATGTTCACGAAGCCGGGAAGCACCACCGCGCCGGGCGCCACGTACGCGCCGTAGCGGACGATGCCGCCCGGGACGATGCGGATCCCCGCCTTCTCGAGCTCCTTCTTGAGCGGGATCTTGTCGCGGACCTGGAACGGACCGTAGTCGTGGGTCTCCATCGGGGTGACCGCGAAGTAGAGGTTCACCGCCTGCATCAGCCAGGCGTTCACCTTCCACTCCCCGTCCACCTTCTCCGCCACCCGCAGCTCGCCCCGGTCGAGCCCGGCCACCGCGGCCAGCACCGCGTCCCGGAACCCCGGATCGGACAGCCTCGCCCGGTCGGCCCAGGCCGCCTCGACGCGCTTCCGGATCTCCTCCACCGCCATCACCGCACCGTTCGCCATCGCTCGATCGCCTCCTCGATGTCCTGCAGGTCCGGAACCAGGCTCACCCGCACGAAGCCCTCCCCGGCCGCGCCGAAGGCCGTCCCCGGCGAGACCACGATGGCCTCGTCGAGGAGCCGCGACGCGTAGGTCGCCGAGGTGAATCCCTCCGGGACCTTCACCCAGAGATACAGGGTGGCCTCGGAGCCCTGGACGGAGAGCCCGTGCTCCGCGAGGAACCGGACCAGCCGGTCGCGCTTCCTCCGGAACGTCTCGCGCCGCACGGCCACGTGGGCGTCGTCGCTCCAGGCCGCCACCGCCGCCGCCGACACGAAGTCGGGGGAGGCCACGCCCGGGTGGCTGCGCATCCGCTTCACCTGGGAGACGAGGTCGGCGTCGCCGGCCACGAAGCCGCTCCGGTAGCCGGTCATGCCGCTGCGCTTGGAGCAGGAGTGGATGGCCAGCACGTTCTCCACCTGGACCTGGAGCATGGAGAGGGGCGGCGCCTCGAAGTAGATGTCGGCGTAGCACTCGTCGGAGGCCACGATGAACCCGTGGTCCAGCGCGGCCCGCCCCACCCGTTCCAGGTAGGCCCGGGGCGCCACCGCGCCGGTGGGGTTGTGGGGATAGCTCACCCAGTAGAGGAGCGTCTCGTCGAGGAGGGAGGCCGGGAGGTCGGCCGGCTCGAGGAGGAAGCCCTTCCCGGGACGGAGGGGAACCTTCACCGGCTCCAGGCCGGCCATCCGGGCGCCGGCCTCGTAGGTGGGATACCCGGGATCGGGGATGACCACCTTGCGCCGCCCCCCCGGCCCGCCGGCGAAGGCCAGCGGCAGGTGGAAGATCGACTCCTTCGCGCCCGTGGCCGGGACGATCTGCCGGTCGGGGTCGACCGTTACGCCGAACCGGCGCGCCAGGTAGGCGGCCGCGGCACCCCGCAGGGCCGGCGTCCCGAGCGGGCTGGGGTACTGCGAGACCTCGGGGACCGCCGCGCGAAGGGCCTCCCGCAGGAAGGGAGGCGTCGGCTCGAGGGGATCGCCCAGCCCGAAGTCGTACAGCTTCCGCCCGGCCCGGCGCAGCGCGGCCTTCTTCTCGTCGAGCTCGACCATGAGATTCTTCGGGATGGCGTCGAGCGCAGGATTTCGGGGCGGGCTCTTCAACGGTTCGAAAACTCCTCTGACGGGTGCGGGGCATGCATTATAAGCGCACCATGCTCCACTACGACGTCGCCATCGTCGGCAGCGGACCTGCCGGCGAGCGGGGCGCCACGCGCGCCGCGTTCCTGGGGAAGAAGGTCGCGGTCATCGAGAAGGAAGCCGTCCCGGGCGGCGCCTGCGCCAACACGGGCACCATCCCCTCGAAGGCCCTGCGGGAAACCGCCCTCGCCTTGCTGCAGTCGAAGCGTCGCGACGTCCACGGGTTCATCCTCCAGGTGGCCGAGACCATGACCGTCGCGGCCCTGATGGGTCGCCGGGGACTCGTGACCGCCCGCGAGCACACCCGCATCCGCGGCCGCTTCTCGCAGTACGCCATCGAGACCTTCCGCGGCACGGCCAGCTTCCTCGACCCGCACACGCTGCGCGTCTCGGTGCCGGACGGCTCCTCGCAGGAGATCCGGGCCGACATCATCCTCGTCGCCACGGGCACCCGCCCCTTCCACCCGCCCCACATCCCCATCGACCACAGCCGGGTCTACGACTCCGACTCGATCCTCATGCTCGACCGGGTGCCGCGCTCGCTGGCGGTCCTGGGCGGCGGCGTGGCCGGCTCGGAGTACACCTCTGCCTTCGCCGCACTGGGCGTGCACGTCACCATGGCCGACTCTCGCGAACGGGTCATGCCCTTCCTCGACGCCGAGCTGTCCCACGAGCTGGAGCGGCTCTGGACCGAGTTCGGCGTGGTGCTCAAGCACAAGACCCGGGTCACCAAGGTCGAGCCGGGCGACCACGACGTGCTCGTCACCATGTCCGACGGCTCCCGCCTCGTCGCCGAGAAGGTGCTGGTGGCCGCGGGCCGGATCGGCAACACCGACTCGCTCGACCTCCCGCTGGCCGGCCTTCAGGCCGACGAGCGTGGTTACCTCAAGGTGAACGAGCACTTCCAGACCTCGGTGCCCCACATCTACGCGGCCGGCGACGTGGTCGGCTTCCCGGGCCTCGCCTCCACGTCCATGGAGCAGGGGCGCGTGGCCATGACCTACGCCTGCGAGGGCAAGGACTTCCGCACCCAGCTCTCCGGGGAGGTGCTGCCCACCGGCATCTACACCATCCCCGAGCTGTCGTCGGTGGGCGAGACCGAGGAGTCGCTGCAGGCGAAGGGAATCCCCTACGTGGTCGGCAAGGGAAGCTTCGTCGAGAACGCGCGCGCCAACCTCATCGGCGAGGCGGTGGGCTGGGTGAAGCTGCTCGTCTCCCCCGAGAGCCTCAAGGTCCTGGGCATCCACGTCATCGGCCCCAACGCCGCCGAGCTCGTCCACATGGGCGCGGCGGTGATGGCGCTGGGCGGCACCTACCGCTACTTCATCGAGGCCGTCTTCAACTACCCGACGCTGGGCGACACCTACAAGGTGGCCGCCTACGACGCCCGGAAGAAGCTGGGCGCGCTCACCGACGGGTCGAAGCCGCCGGATGCTCACGGCACGGCCTAGCCCAGCCGGGAGCGCGCCGCCGACAGCGCCTCGAACACCTTCTCGAGCGCGCGCCGGGCCTCGAGCAGCTCGTCGCGCTCGCCCCGCACGGCGGCCAGCTCGCGGGCCAGCGAATCGCGCTCCCTCACCGTCTCGGAGAGCCCGGCGCGCAGCCGCGCCCCGTCGGCCGTCCGCTCGTCGAGCTCGCTCGTGAGCCGGCCCGCCTCGGCGCGAGCGCCGGCCAGCGCCGCCTCCAGCTCGTCGCCGCGTCGCGACAGCTCGTCGGCCAGCTTCTGCCGCTCCTCGTCCAGCGCCGCGAGGGCCTGGGCGCGCCGCACCGACTGGTCGCGCTCCTCCTCGAGGGCCGACATCTCGGCGAGCATCTCGTTCATCATGCCGCGCCGGTCCTCGAGCTCCTTCTCGAGCGCGACGAGCCGCTCGCGCGTGCCCTCGGCCTCGCTGGCAGCGCGGGCCATCTCGGTGCGGGCCGTCGCCAGGTCGGCGCGCAGCGCCTCCTCGAGCTCGCGGGAGCGGGCCAGCTGCCGGTCGAGGTCGGACGACCAGCGAGAGCGCGCTCTCCGCGGCGCGGGCAGGCTCGCGCGGCGCGACGGCCGGCGTTCCCCTCCGGGCCGCCTCGGCCACCTTCCGCTTGATCTTCTCGAGCCGTTCCTTGCGCTCGGCGAGGTCTCCGGACGCGGCCGGGGGCGCGACGGCGGCTGCCGCCGGAGCCGGGGGCGCCACCGCGGGGGCGGCGGCCCGGGCGGCGGCCCGGGCGATGCGGGAGATCGGGGCAGCCGGGGCCTGCACGGCAACCGGCGCCGGCGCCTGCACGGGCTCGGCCTCGACCGGGGTCGCGACGGCTTCCTCTGCGGCGACCGGGACCGCCTCCTCCGCGACCGGAGGCGCCTCCATCTCCGGCTCGAGGGTGGCCACGCCGGTGGGGCGCAGCCGGGGCTTCAGCTTCGGCACGTTGGCGTCGAAGGCCTTTCTCATCTCGCGCTCCTCGCTGCGTTCGCCTGGGCGGCAAGCCCGTCGCGGATCCGCCCCAGCACCTCGAGCTGCATGGACTCGATGTCCATGGCGCCCTTGGAATCGGGGTCGTACCCGAACACCGGGCAACCCTCGCTGGACGCCTGGGCGAACTTGGTGCACTGCCGGACCACGCTGTGGAGCAGGTACTCGGCGTAGTGCTCGCGCAGCGCGTCGAGCGCCTCCCGGGCGATGCGGAAGGTCTGGTTGAAGGCGTTCACGCAGATGAAGATGTTCTCGAGCTGGTGGGAGAGATCCTCCTCCAGCCCCTGGATGGTCTCGAAGAGGAGCCGCAGCCCGTCGTAGGAGAGGAAGTCGGCGAGCACCGGCGTGACCAGGTCGTTCGCCGCCATGAGCGCGTTCAGGTTGAGCAGCCCGAAGGAGGGCGGCGCGTCCATGACCACGAAGTCGTAGCTCTTCTCGGCCTCGCGCAGCGCGTTGCGGAGCTTGAACTCCCGCCCGGCCATGGGCATGAGCGCGAGGTCCATGGTGCTCATGGTGAGGTTCGCCGGCACGAGCCAGAGCCCCGGCATCTTGGTCTCGATGGTGACCTCGGAGAGCGGGGCCTTCCGGACGAGCACGTCGTAGAGCGTCTTCGTGAAGCTCCCGCCCTCCTCGCCCAGGCAGCGCGTGGCGTGCCCCTGGCTGTCGAGGTCGAGCACGAGCACCTTGTAGCCGCGCTCGGCGAGCCGGTACGCGTAGGAGGTCGAGAGCGAGGTCTTGCCGGTGCCGCCCTTGAAGTTGAGGAAGAGCTGCTTGCGGTGCGGGAAGGCGTCGGGCGGGCGCCGGACCGCCTTGCGGAGCGTGGCGAGGTCTCTCGGTCCGTAGCCGTCGCGGCGTCCCACGATCTCGGCCACCTGCTTGGGCGTGAGCCCGAAGAGTTCCGAGAGGCGCCTCGACGTGTATCTCAGGTTCTCCATGCGTCGGGCTCCTAGGCCGGGAAGTACCGGGTGCCGCGCTGGACCGCGGCGCCGCGTGCGACGAGGGTGGCGAGCGCCCGGTCCGCTCCGCCGGGGACGACCTGGGAGAGCTCGTCGGGCGTCCGTCCGCGCAGGGCGGAGCGGAGCTCCAGGAGCACCGCGCTCTCGACCGGCGTGAGGTCCCCGGAGGGCGCCTCGAGCACCGCCACCGCGGCGCGAACGGTGGATGTGAGGGCCGCTGCGCGAGGAGCGGCGGGTGCGGGCACCTGCACCGGAGGAGCGGCAACCCGGGGAGCCGCGGGAGCGAGCGCCGCGGCGCGCCGCGCGATGGCCGGGCGCGCCGGGGCCGGGTCGGCATCCGGGTTGGCGAGCACCACGGCGTCCCGGAGCGCCGTCGCGCCCACCGCGGAGAGCTTCTCGGCGATGCGCCGCGCCGCCCGCCGGCGGTCCTCGGCCGGAGCGGCGGCGGCGACGGACTCGCCGGACCAGCGCGCCACGGAGGTGGAGGCGATCCGCCGGACCGACTCCTCGCCGTGGTCGAGCGCGCGGGCCAGCGCCGCCTGCGCCGTCGCCGTGGGGCGTCCGGAGAGCGCCAGGGCCGCGGCCCGCGCCACGCCGGGGTCGCGATCGGAGATCGCGGCGCGCAGCGCTTCCTCGGCGCCGGGCCCCCGCGAGAAGCCGAGCAGCAGGACCGCGCGGCGTCGCACGAGCGGGCTCACGTCGCCGAGCGCCGCCAGCAGCCGCGGCTCGGCGCCCTCGCCGCCCAGCGCGGCCACGGCGTCGAGGGCGGCGCCCCGGACCACCGGGCGCGGATCGCCGAGCTCCCGGGCCGCCACGTCGACCGCGGCCGGCCCGGCCAGCGCGCCCAGCGCGGAGAGGAGCGCCACCTTCACGTCGGCGTCCCGCTCCCGCCCGACCGCGGCGGCGACGAGCGGCGAGGCCGCGCGCGACCCCATCACCCGCAAGGCGTCGGCGGCCCGGCGGCGCGAGCGCGGATCCGCGGAGGCCAGGTCGTCCATGGAGGCCTCGTAGAGCGAGCGCTCGGCGCGGCTCTCGAGCCCGTTCTCCAGCCGGCCCGCGTCGGTCCGCGACACGCCGATCCGTCCGGAGGCCGCGAACCCCTGCGCGATCGCGCCGACGCCGGCGTGCGGAGGGAGCGGCAGCGTGGCCTCCTCCTCGAGCCGCATCCCGGCCGCCTCGGCGGCCAGCTTCCACGGACGCAGCCGCTCGATCTCGGCGCGCAGCTCGGCGATGAACCCGGCCAGGTCGGCCGCCTCGCCCGCCGCCTCGTCCTGGGTGGGCGCGCCGGCGATGCGGGCCTGGTCGATGAGGCCGGTGAGGAAGCGTTCGCGCTCGCCCTCCAGCAGGCGGACGCGCTCGGAGAGCTCCTCGTCGCTGCGCCGCAGGGTGTCGAGCTCGGTGCGGGCCCGCGTCAGCTCGGCCGAGGCGGCGGATTCCCGGGCGCGCGCGGAGGCGGCTGCCTCCTTCTCCCGGGACGCGACTTCACGCGCAGCCGATAGCTCGCTCTCCAGCTGGGAGAGCCGGCACTCGAAGTAGACGATCTTCTCGAGCGCTCCGCGGAGCAGCTCTTCCGGATTCCCGCTCAACCCCGCCTCCACCCGCCAGTCGGGATCCACGAACGATCCCGAGACCTTGCACCGGCCGAGTGTAGGGAACCCGACCGAAAAACGCAATCGGTACCGGGGGATATCTGGACCCGCCCGGGACGGCGGCCTGGCCGGGCGCCCGGCTAGCCCGCCCGCGTCTCCAGGCCGTGCCCCGAAGGGCTGCGCTCCGAGCGGTAGAGCATCCAGGAGAAGAAGAGCCCGAGGAACCCGAGCACGGTGAAGATCCACATGCCCGGCCGGTAGCCGGCGGGGTTGGCGGCGCTGGCGTGCGCCACGTCGTTCGTCCAGCCGATGAGCCAGTTCATGCCGGCGAGCCCGACCTGCTGCACCAGCGTCATGAGCGCGTAGGCCGTGCCCAGCCGTCCCTCCGGGACGAGGTAGGCCACCGACGGCCACATCACGGCCGGGATGAGCGAGAAGGCGATGCCCATGAACACGATGACGAGCCAGAGGGGCGCGCTCGTGTAGACCATCATCAGATACACCGGGATGAGCGTCGCCGAGCCCAGCGCCATGAGCAGCGCCCGGTGGCCGATCCGGTCGGCGAGCAGCCCGAAGAGCGGCGTCGCGAACATGGCCGCCAGCGGCAGCACGCTGTTCAGCGCCCCGGCCGCCTCCCGGCTCACGCCGCGCCCGTCCATGAAGAACTTGATGGCGAAGGAGCGGAACGGGAAGATCGCCGAGTAGAAGGCCAGGCAGAGCGCCACCACGTACCAGTACGACTTGCCGAACGCGAAGAGGTCGCGGAGCACGAGCTTGTCGGTGCCTCCCGCCGACCCGAGCTGGTAGCGGCGCGCCACCCGGCTCTCGAGCATCCAGTACAGGACGCCGGCCACCACGCAGGTGGCTCCCAGGATCGCGCCGATCTGGAGCGGCGGCTGCCACCCGGAGTACCAGGCGCGCGCCCAGGTCGGGGAGTTGTCCGCGGCCACCGATCCGAGCCGGGCGATGGTGAGGTTGAGCCCGAAGGCGAAGGAGAGCTCCTTCCCCTTGAACCACTTGGCGAGCGCCGTGGTCACCGCGACGATGAGCGGCTCGGCCCCCACGCCGAGCAGGAAGCGCCCGGCGGCCATCACGCGGAAGTCGGAGGAGACGGCGGTGAGCACGCCGGCCGCGGTGGTGATGGCGGCGAAGAGGAGGATCGACTTCTTGGTCCCGAACCGGTCGATGATGACCCCGCCGGCGAGCAGCACCAGGACCGCCGCCCAGCTGTAGGTCGAGTAGAGGAGGCCGATCTGCTCGTCGTTGAAGCCGAGCTGGCTGGCCAGGAGGTCGGCGACCGGCGCGATGGTGTCGTAGACGTAGTAGTTGCCGAACATCGCCAGGCTGAGGAGCACCAGCGCCACCCAGCGATCGACGGGCGGCGGGCGCGGCCTCTCCGGCGCGCTCTCGACGGCGAGCTCGGCCATGCGGAGTCCGGTCCGGGCTCAGGCCCGGTCCAGGTTCTCCTTGCCCACCACCGGATTCCACGGGAGCAGTTCCCACTGGGCGACGCCGCCCACGACGTACGGATCCTGGTCGCGGATGGCGAGGAGGTCCGCGTCGGGCAGGGCGTCGGGCAGCCGCAGCAGGACGGCGCCGCCGTTGCGGGGCTCGAGCGGCCCGGACGCGACCAGCCAGCCCTTCTGCTTCAGCGTCCCCAGGTAGGCGCGGTGGGCGTCGACGAGCTTCACGACCTCGTCGATCGGCTTGCGGTAGCGGATGATGGCGATGACGTACACGGGAACCTCCACGGCAAGGTTGGCCGGTCCTACCACGCCTGGGCCGCCCCGGTCACCCGGTGGTTCGCCGCTCGCGGATGGCCCGGACCCGGGTGGCGCGCCGCCCGTCCGTTTCGCTGATGGTGAACCGCCAGTCGCGCCACTGGAGCTTGTCGCCCTTGGCCGGGATGGCGCCCGCCAGCGCGTTCAGGAACCCGGCCACGGTCTCGTAGTCGTCCTGGAGCGGGACGCGGGCCCCGGTGGCCAGGTTGAACTCGCCCACCGGCGCGTCCCCCCGGACGGCGAAGCTGCCGTCGGGGAGCGACTCCACCGCCCCGCCCTCGTCGGTGTCCCACTCGTCGCGGATCTCGCCGACGATCTCCTCGAGGACGTCCTCCAGCGTGACCGCGCCCATGATCCCGCCGTACTCGTCCACCACCACCATCATGTGCTGGTGCTTGCGCTGCATGTCGCGGAGCAGGACCTGCACCGGCGTGGACCAGGGCACGAACGTGGGAGGGCGGAGCAGGTCGCGCAGCACGATGACCTCGGGGTGCGCGAGCAACGGGACGAGGTCGCGGGCGTGCAGGATGCCCACCACCCGGTCCAGGCTCCCCTCGTAGACCGGGACGCGGGAGTGGCCGTCCTCGGCCAGCCGCAGGATGATCTCCGGCACCGGCATGTCGACGTCGACCGCCATGACGTCGGTGCGCGGGACCATGATGTCGCGCGCCACCTTCTCGCGGAACTGGAGCACGCGGTGGATGAGCTCGCTCGTGTGGTCGGCCGGGTCCTTGGACCGGGCATGGGCGGCGAGCGCGCGCTCCACCTCCTCGAGGGGAGGCAGCGGCAAGGTGAAGCGCCCGGCTCCTCCGGCCAGGGGAGACACCGCCAGCCCCAGGAGCTGGGCCACGGGCGCGAGCACGAAGGAGACGGCCGCCACCAGCGGCGCGAGTCCCAGGGCCACCGGCTCGGGGTGGGCCGCCCCGATGCGCCTCCCGGCCGACGCGAGCGCCACGGTGAGGAACGCCCCCAGCACGACCGCTCCGGCCACGGGCATGACGGACGGGCCGGACGGCAGCGCCGCGGCCGAGGCGGCGAAGCACGCGCCCGCCGAGAGCGAGACGATCGCCACCAGCAGTCGCATGGCCGCCGCGGTCGCCTCCGGCCGCGCCACCAGCCGCCCCAGGCTCCGGGCCCGGCGCCCGGCGTCCGGATCGGCGGCCAGCGCCTCGGCGCGGGGAACCCCGAGCGCGGTCTGCGCCGCCTCGAAGGCGGCCGCCGCCGCGCGCAGCACGACGAGCGCCACCGCCGCGACCGCCAGCCCGGGGGCCGAGCCGGAGAGGGCATCCATACCCCCGAGGCATAGCACCGATCCGGCGTGGACGCCGACGGGCGGCCAGGGTCTACTGGGCCCCCTCCGCGCCATGCACGTCGACATCCCCGGACCCGCCGGACGCCTCGAGGGGATCCTCGAGCTCCCCTCGAACCCCCGCTTCGCGGCGCTGGTGCTCCACCCCCATCCGCTCTTCGGGGGGACCATGCACAACCACGCCACCTACGGCATCGCCAAGGCGGCGCTCTCGGCCGGCGGCGCCGCGCTGCGGATCCAGTTCCGCGGCGTCGGGCGGTCGGAGGGGGTGCACACGGGCGGGCCGGGAGAGCTGGCCGACGCCCGGGCGGCGCTCCTGTGGCTGGCCGGCCGCCTTCCCGCCCTGCCGCTCCTCACCGGCGGGATGTCCTTCGGCAGCTGGATCGCCCTCCAGCTGGGGTGCGCCGAGCCGGAGGTCGGGGGGATCCTGGCGGTCGGCCTGGCCTCGCGCACGCTCTCGCTCGCCTTCCTGCCCGGCTGCCCGAAGCGCGTGGCGGCGGTGCAGGCCGACGCCGACGAGTTCGGCTCGGTGGAGGAGGTGACGAGGCTCATGGCCGGTCCGGCCGATCTGCGCCGCCTGGCCGTCGTTCCGGGCGCGACGCACCTCTTCCTCGAGGATCTCAGCGCGCTCCGGCGGGAAGCCGAGGCGGGCTTTCGCTGGCTCGCGGCGTGACCGCGTCGCCCGCGCGGCGTGCCAGCCTCAGCGTCCCGCGATCTGGATACCCGAGAACAGCAGGCTGGGCGTGCGCATCGAGCTGTACCGGTACGGATCGTTGCCCACGCCGGCGAGCCGGGTCCAGAGCTCCCGGAGGTTGCCGGAGGCGTTCATCTCCCCCACCGGCCCGGCCAGGCGGCCGCCCCGCACCCGGAAGCCCTGCACGCCCAGGGAGAAGTCACCGGTGGTGGAATTCGAGTTGCCGCCCAGGAAGCCGGTGACGAGCAGGCCGTCGCCCATGCGGGCGGCCAGCGCGTCCCGCCCGTCGGGTCCGAGGCGCCAGGCCAGGTTGGAGACCCGGGACGTCGTGGGCGCCATGGAGAGCTTTCGCCCGTAGTAGGTGTCGACGTAGTAGCGTGCGCAGCACGCCGCGCTCGAAGACCGGAAACGGCCGGGCGGCGATCCCCTCCCCGTCCCACAGGCGCGATCCCAGGCCCCGGACCACGAGCGGGTCGTCGGTGACGTCGAGCCACTCGCTGCCCACCGCCTCCCCCAGCTTCCCCTCCAGGAAGGATCGCTTCTGCTGGAGGGCCGCCCCGGAGAGCGCGCCGAGCAGGGCGCCGAGGAGCCGGCCCGCGGCCCGGGCGTCGACCAGCACCGGCGTCACCGCCGACTCCCCCTTCTCGGATCCGATGCGGGACAGCGCGCGCTCCGCGGCGCCGCGACCGATGAGCGCCGGCGCGGGCAGGTCGGAGAGGAACCTCGCGGTGGCCGCGTCCCAGTCCTCCGGGCGGCGCCCGTCCGGATCGGACACGCTCACCTCGGCGGCCATGCCGTAGTCGGTTCCCGCGCGCGCCCCCTCGAAGCCGTTGGAGGTGACGAGCACCCGCTCGGCGGAGGTGTCGCCCACGCTGGCCGAGACCGAGACGATGCGGTCGGCGCCGGGCGTGGCCCGGGCGGCCTCCTCGACCTCGGCCGCCGCCCGCCGGCGCGCCAGCGCGTCGTGCCGATCGTAGTCGGGATCGGCGAGCTGGAGGTCGACGTCGGCTCGCCCGGCGTAGAGCGCCGGGTCGGGCAGCCTGCGGTGCGGATCCGGCGCCAGCGCCCGGGTGAGCGCCACCCCGTCGGCCACCAGCCGCTCGATGGCCTCGGGGCGCAGGTCGCTCGTGGAGACGGAGGCGTAGCGCCCGTCGACGTAGAGGTCGATGCCCAGTCCGCGCGTGGTGGACTCGCTGGCCGTCTCCACCCGGCCGTCGCGCCAGGAGAGCTCGACCTGGCGGGCCCGCGACGCGGCGGCGGCCGCCTCCTGGGCTCCGTTCCTCTGGGCCAGGCGGACCGCGGCGCGCGCCGCCTCCAGCAGCTCGTCACCCACGGTCAACCCCTCCCGCCCACGGTCATGGAGGAGACCCGCACGGTGGGGAGCCCCTGCGAGACCGGCACGCTCTGGCCGTCCTTGCCGCAGGTCCAGCCGCCCTCGTCCACCGCCAGGTCGTTCGACACCATGTCCACCTTCTCGAGCGCCTTCGGCCCGTTCCCGATGAGGTTCACGTCCTTGATGGGCCGGGTGAGCCGGCCGTCCTCGATGAGCCAGCCGTTCTTCACGAAGAAGGTGAAGTCTCCGGCGCCGATCTGGACCTGGCCGTTCGAGAAGGTCTGGCAGTAGATGCCCCGCTTCACCGAGCGGATGATCTCCTCCTTCTCGTGGGGCCCGGGCAGCATGTACGTGGAGCGCATGCGCGGGAGCGGCGGATAGCGGTAGCTCTCGCGCCGCCCGTTGCCGGTGGGCGCCACCCGGTAGTGGCGCGCCGAGATGGCGTCGTGCAGGTAGGAGGCGAGCACCCCGTTCTCGACGAGCACGGTCCGGCCGGCGGGGTTGCCCTCGTCGTCCACGTGGATCGAGCCCCGCGCCCCGGGCTCGGTCCCGTCGTCGACGATGGAGACGAACGGCGCGGCCACCGGCTTCCCCAGCTTGTCGGCGTAGATGGAGATGCCCTTGCGGTTGAAGTCGGCCTCCATGCCGTGGCCGATGGCCTCGTGGAGCAGGATCCCGGAGGACCCGGCGGCGAGCACCACCGGCATCTCGCCGGCGGGGGGCTGGTCGGCGTCGAAGAGGATGGCGGTGCGGGCCCAGGCCTCGGCCACCAGCCGGTCGATGCGATCCTTGGAGTAGAAGTCGGCTCCGGCCCGGCCGGCCACGTTGTAGCCGTTCTGCTCGCGACGGCTCCCGCGCTCGGCCAGGATCGACGCGGAGAGCAGCGCCATGGGCTGCAGGTCCTCGACCACCCGGCCGCTCGAGTCGGCGACGAGGACCGCGCCGGTCTCGTCGTGCAGGTGGACGTTCACCTTGCGCACGCTGGGGTCGGCGGCGAGCAGCCGCGCGTTGACCGCCTCGAGGATGGGGAGCCGGGTGGCGATGCCCTCGCCCTCCCCCGGCTGGATCGCCGGGTACCGGCCGCCCAGGCGCGGGGCCAGGTGCAGCCGGGCCGGGGCGTCGACGGCGGCCCCGTCCGCGATGGTGGCGGCGGTGCGGGCGGCGGCCACGATGGCGGGGAGCGACAGGTCCTCGGTGTAGCCGTAGCCGGTCTGGTCGCCCTTCACCACGCGTACGCCCACGCCGAGCTCCACCGAGGCGAAGCCGCGGTTCACCGCGCCGTCCTCCAGCGCGAGGTCGGTCTCGACCCGGTGCTGGAAGAAGACGTCGGCGAAGTCCCCTCCCCGCGAGAGCGCGGCCGAGAGCGCCTCCCGCAGGGTCCGCTCGGTCACGCCGAAGCGGTCGAAGTAGCCGATTCCGGCGCGCGCGGCGCCCGGTTCCGATGCCATGCCGTCCCCTTATCCCGGATTCGCCCCCTCCCCGCGCTCCCAATAGGGGGTGCGCGCTTGAAGTGGGCCACCGCCGAAATATAAGGAGGCGATTCCAGTAGGACCTGACCTTTGGGAGGAGGATCCATGCACCGTGTGACCCTCAGGGCGGCGTTCGCCGCCCTGCTCGTGGCCGTCGCCGTCCCGTTCGCCACCCTGGCCGCCGACGCGGCCACCACCCCCGTCATCTCCCGCGACATCCTCTTCGGGAATCCGGAGCGGGTGAGCCCCAAGCTCTCCCCCGACGGCAAGAAGCTGGCCTGGATCGCCCCGGACGAGAAGAACGTCCTCCAGGTGTGGGTGAAGACGGTCGGCCAGGAGGACGGCAAGAAGGTCACCGCCGACAAGAAGCGCGGCATCCGCCAGTACCTGTGGGCCCAGGACGACAAGACCCTGCTCTACCTGCAGGACGCCGACGGCGACGAGAACTTCCACGTCTACGGCGTGAACCTCGAGACCGGGAACGTCCGCGACCTGACGCCCTTCCAGGGCGTCCGGGCGGCCCCGGCGAACGTCAGCCAGAAGGTCCGCGACCGCATCCTCGTCACCATGAACCTGCGGGATCGCCGGCTCATGGACGTCTACGACGTGAACCTCGAGACCGGCGCGGTGAAGCTCGTGGCCGAGAACCCGGGCGACGTCATCGGCTGGGACTCGAACGACGACCTCGAGGTCCGGGTGGCGCAGGCGCAGAAGCCCGACGCCAGCACCGAGATCCGCGTGCGCGACAATCCGACCGCCCCGTGGAAGACGCTGCTCACCGCTCCCTTCGGCGAGAGCGTGCAGGCCCTCGACCTCACCGCCGACGGCTCCGCCCTGATCATCGAGTCGACGCTCAACGCCAACACCTCCCGGGTCGTCCGCAAGGAGATCGCCACCGGCGCCGAGACGGTCATCGCCGAGAACCCCAACGTCGACGCGGGCGCGGTCGTCATCCACCCCACCAAGCACGTGGTGCAGGCCGTCGACTTCCCGGCCGGCCGGCAGGCCTGGTTCGTGGTCGACCCGCTCGTCATCCGCGACTTCGAGGCGATCCAGAAGCTCCGCGAGGGCGACTTCAACGTGGTGAACCGCGACCGCGACGACAAGGTCTGGCTGGTGGCCTTCAACGAGGACCGCGGGCCGGTGCGCTACTACGCCTGGGACCGCGAGGCCCAGAAGGGCACCTTCCTCTTCGTCCACCAGCCCAAGCTCGAGGGGCTGCCGCTCGCCCAGATGCGCGCCGTCTCCTTCCAGGCCCGCGACGGGCTCACGCTGAACGGCTACCTGACCCTGCCGGTGGGCGTGAAGCCCTCCGGCCTCCCGCTCGTCCTCTTCGTCCACGGCGGCCCGTGGGCCCGCGACAACTGGGGCTACAACCCCTACGCGCAGTGGCTCTCGAACCGCGGCTACGCGGTCATGCAGGTGAACTTCCGCGGCTCCACCGGCTACGGCAAGAAGTTCCTGAACGCCGGCAACAAGCAGTGGGGCAAGACCATGCACACCGACCTCCTCGACGCCGTCGAGTGGACGGTGAAGCAGGGCTGGGTCGACCCGAAGAAGGTCGCCATCATGGGCGGCTCCTACGGCGGCTACTCGGCGCTGGCCGGCGTGACCTTCACCCCCGACACCTTCAAGTGCTCGGTGGACATCGTCGGCCCGTCGAACCTCTTCACGCTGCTCGCCAGCATCCCGCCCTACTGGGCCCCCATGATCGCCGACTTCCACAAGCGCGTGGGCGACCCCAAGACCGACGAGGCGCTCCTCAAGGCCGCCTCCCCGCTCTTCTCCGCCGACAAGATCAAGGTGCCGCTCCTCATCGGGCAGGGCGCCAACGACCCGCGCGTGAAGCAGGCCGAGTCGGAGCAGATCGTGGCCGCCATCGAGAAGAACGGCGGCGGCGTGACCTACGTCCTCTACCCGGACGAGGGGCACGGCTTCGCCCGCCCGGAGAACCGCATCGACTTCAACGCCCGGGCCGAGTCGTTCCTGGCGCGCTGCCTGGGTGGCCGCGTCGAGCCGCTGCCGGAGGGCGGGAAGGTCCCCGGATCGACGGCGGTGGTGAAGGTCGTGGAGCCGAAGAAGTAGGGAGGACCACATGAACGCACGGATCCTTCGCCTCGCGGCCGGTCTCGCTCGCCGCGCTGTTCCTCTGCGCCCTCTCGCCGGCCCTCGCGGCCGACGAGGGGCCGCCGTCCCTCATCCCCCGCGACACCATCTTCGGCAACCCGCCGAAGACGCTGCCCAAGATCTCGCCGGACGGCACCAAGCTCGCCTTCATCGCCCCCGACGAGAAGAACGTGCTGCAGATCTGGGTGCAGACCGTCGGCAAGGAGGACGCGCGGAAGGTCTCGGCCGACCGGAAGCGCGGCATCCGCAACTATTCCTGGGCCTGGAACGGCGACCTCCTCTACGGGCAGGACACCGACGGCGACGAGAACAACCACCTCCACGTGGTGAACCTCGCCATCGAACGAGGACCGCGACATGACCCCCATCGCGGGCGTGCGGGCGGAGCTCGTCAGGCATCCTCGCCCGAGGTCCCGGGGCAGGTGCTCGTGGGGATGAACCGGCGCGACAAGGCCGTGTTCGACGTCTGGAGGCTCGACCTCGCGACCGGCGCGCTCACCCCGGTGGAGACGAACCCCGGAAACGTGGGCGACTGGATCGTGAACCGGAAGCTGCAGGTGGTCGGGCGCCAGACCAACCTCCCCGACGGCGGCGGCGCCATCGAGATCCGCGACGGCAAGGGCTGGAAGACGCTCCGCAAGTGGGGCGTCAACGACAACACCGCCGTGATCGCCCCGACGCCGGACGGCAAGGGGCTCCTCGTCCTCACGAACCTCGGCCACGACACCCAGGTGGTCGAGCTCGTGGATCTGAAGACGGGCAAGGGCAAGGTCGTCGCCGCCGATCCGTCGGTGGACGCCACGGGCTTCCTCTACGACGACGCCACCGACAAGCTCCAGGCGGTGGGCTTCAAGCGCGGGCGCCTCCGCTGGGAGGTGGTGGACCCGTCCATCCAGAAGGACCTCGCCGCGCTCGCGGCGGTGAACGGCGGCGAGCTGGACGTCCTGAACCGCGACAAGGCCGGCAAGACCTGGCTCGTCGCCTTCTCGAGCGACCTCTCGCCCGCGCGCTTCTACGCCTGGGACCGCGCCAGCCAGAAGGCCACCTTCCTCTTCGCGGCCCGGCCGCAGCTCGAGAAGGAGCGGCTCGCGCCGATGGAGGTGCTGGAGATCAAGGCCCGCGACGGCCTCTCGCTGCCCGCCTACCTCACGCTGCCGCCCGGCGTGCCGCCCAAGGACCTGCCCATGGTCCTCTTCGTCCACGGCGGGCCGTGGGCGCGCGACGAATGGGGCTACAGCTCCGTGCCCCAGTGGCTCGCCAACCGCGGCTACGCGGTGCTCCAGGTGAACTACCGCGGCTCCACCGGCTTCGGGAAGAACTTCAAGAACGCCGCCATGAAGCAGTTCGCCGCGAAGATGCACGACGACCTCGTCGACGCGGTGAACTGGGCCGTGAAGACCGGCATCGCCAATCCGAAGAAGGTGGCCATCCTGGGCGGCTCGTACGGTGGGTACGCCACGCTCGTGGGCATGACCTTCACCCCGGACGTCTTCGCCTGCGGCGTGGACATCGTCGGGCCGTCGAACCTCGTCACCCTCATCGAGAGCTTCCCGCCCTACTGGGGGCCGTTCCTCGCCTCGACCTGGTATCCCTTCGTCGGCAACCCCAAGGTCCCCGCCGAGAAGGCCGACATGGAGGCCCGCTCGCCGCTCTTCAAGGTCGGCGACATCAAGAAGCCGCTCCTCATCGGCCAGGGCGCGAACGATCCCGCGCGTGACGCAGAAGGAGTCGGAGCAGATCGTGGCCGCCATGGAGGCGAAGGGGCTCCCGGTGACCTACGTCGTCTACTCCGACGAGGGGCACGGCTTCGCCCGCCCGGAGAACCGGCTCGACTTCTTCGCCCGGTCGGAGGCCTTCCTGGCCGACTGCCTGGGCGGCCGCATCGAGCCGCTCCCGCAGGGGGGCAAGGTGCCCGGGTCGACCGCCGCGGTGAAGGTGGTCGCGCCGGCCGCCGCGAAGTAGCGCCCGCGGTTTGCTCCGCGGCCCCGGCCGTGGCCATGATGAGGGCGCTCCAGGGGAGGGAGCGCCCTCATGCCCGTCAGCGACCTCGTCGGCGCGAAGATTCACTACCAGGACTCGGGCAACGGCAAGGACGTCGTCGTCCTCCTGCACGCCTTCCCGCTGCACTCCGGGATGTGGTCGCGGCAGATCGCGGCCCTGTCTCCGCGCTTCCGCGTCATCGCCCCCGACTACCCCGGCCTGGGGAAGAGCACCCCGCGTCCCGAGCCCTCCACCATGGAGGTGCTGGCCGAGCAGGTCCTGGGCCTGCTCGGAAGCCTCCGGGTCGACCGGGCGGTGGTGGTCGGCCTCTCGATGGGCGGCTACCTCTCCTTCGAGCTCTACCGGCAGCGTCCGGGCCTCTTCCGCGGCCTGGCCCTCTGCGACACCCGCCCCGGCGCCGACACGCCGGAGGGCGCGGCGGGCCGCGAGGTCTTCGCGCAAGAACGCGCTGGAGAAGGGGTTGCACTGGGTGGCCGACGAGATGACCCCCAAGCTCCTCCGCCCCCAGCCCGACCCGGCGGCGGTGCGCGAGGTGCGCGCCCTCATCGGCCAGGGCACCCCGGCCGGCGTGGCCGCCGCCCAGCGCGGGATGGCGCGCCGCCCCGACTCGACCTCCACGCTCGCCGCCATCGCCTGCCCCACGCTGGTGGTGGTCGGCGCCGAGGACACGCTCACCCCACCGGCCGAGGCCGAGAAGATGGTGGCGGGCATCAAGGGGTCCAGGCTCGCGCGGATCCCCGGCGCCGGGCACCTGCCCAACGTGGAGAACCCGGCCGCCTTCGACGCCGCGCTCCTCGACTTCGTGAACGGGCTGCCGAAGTAGCCGGAAATCGACGCGGCGCGTGTGAGATTCGCGGGCCTCGCGCGAATCACCAATCATGGCAGGTGACTCCCCGGCTCCCTCCGATCGCTTCCTCGACCGGCTCGAGGCGGCGAAGCGGGTCCTCTACAAGGTCGCCCGGGCCTGGAGCCGGGACCCCCAGGAGCGCGCCGACCTGCTCCAGGAGATGGTGCTCCAGCTCTGGCGGTCGTTCGATCGCTACGACGAGGGGATGCCCTTCTCGACCTGGGCGTACCGGATCGCGCTCAACGTGGCGATCTCGTTCCGCCGCCGCGAGTCGCGACGCCGCTGGACGTGCTCCCTCTCGAGCAGTTCGGCCTCGACGTGGCCGACGCCGACCGGGCGCTCGCCGACGAGTCGGCCGACGTCACCCGCCTCCTCGACCGGGTGGCCGCGCTCGACGAGCTGAGCCGCGCGCTCGTCCTCCTGCACCTGGACGGGCTCCGGCACGCCGAGATCGGCGCGGCGCTCGGCATCTCGGAGGGGAACGTGGCGACGCGCCTCGGGCGGATCAAGGAACGGCTGCGGCGCGAGCTGGATCCCGCAGGGAACCGGAAGGTGAAGGAGGAGCACATGGAGCTCGACGCTGCTGCAGGAGACGTGGAAGTCGCTCGACCGGAAGCTCGACGCCTGCATCCGCCTCGATCGGCGCCTGCTGCGGGAGTCGGTGGAGCGGCGGATGAGGAGCTACGCGCGACGGGAGCTGGCGCTGCGCCTCCCGGGCCTCGCGCTCGACGCTCGTCGCCATCGCCTGGCTGGGCAACTTCGTCGCCGGCCACGCCGGGGAGCCCCGCTTCGCCCTCCCGGCCCTCCTCCTGCTCGCCTTCTTCGCCGGCACGGGCGCGGCGACGGTGCGCCACCTGATCCTGGTGGGGCGAATCGACCTCGCCGGACCGGTGGTGGCGAGCCAGCGATCGCCTCCAGGAACGGAAGGCGGAGCGGAGCCGGGCGTCGCTCGCGGTCTTCCTCCTCGCCCCCCTGCTCTGGACGCCGCTTCTCGTGGTGGCGCTCGCCGCCCTGGGCGTGGACGCCTACCGGGCGCTCGGGGCCCCCTGGCTCGCCGCCAACGTCGCCCTGGGGATCCTGGCCATCCCGGCCGGCGTCGCCCTGGCGCGGCGTCTCGCCGGTCGCCTCCCCGGGCACCCGTTCCTCCAGCGACTGGCCGACGACCTGGCCGGGCGGAACCTCTCGGCCGCCACGGCGTGGCTTGGCTCGCTCGACCGGTTCGAGCGCGGGGACGACGCCGGGTGACCGAGGCGCGGACGGGCCGCCCTACGACGTCCCGTCCTCGGCGACCACGCGCGTGAGCGCCGCGCCGGCGGCGGCGATGACCCGCTCGACCTGCGCGCGCTCCGGAGGACCGAAGTCCGGCTCCTCGTCCTGCAGGTTGTCGAGCTGCTCGCCGACGTAGGTGGCGAGCGCCGGCTGCACGCTCTCGAGCGCGGGCGGCTCTCCCTCGAGCTCCCGCAGCTCCTTCCACTCGACGTCCCCGAGCCGGTCGTCGAAGGCCCGATTGAACATGACCCAGGCCTCGAAGACCAGGTCGTGGGCGGCGAGCCCCCCCGTCTCCGGCAGCTCCACCTCGCCGAGCCAGGCGTCGAGGTCGGGCTGGAGGTTCTGGAACCGGTCGCGCAGCCGGGTGACCTCGCGCCCGGGAAGGGAGGCCATCCAGCGCCAGGCCGCCTCGACGAACGGCGGGGGCAGGACGCGCCCGTCGACGTTGCCCCGCTCCGGCGGCGGCGAGGGCGGCGTCACCGCGACCGGCTCGTCGGCGTCGGGTCCGAGCCCGGCGGCGACCCGCTCCCAGAGCCCGAACAGGTTGGCGTAGAGCCGGCGCGCCGCGTCCGGCGTCTCGAAGTGCGGCTCGGCCGGGAAGAGGGACGGGATGACGTCGCTGCGAGGCTCCCCCGCGGCGCAGGCCGCGCGGAAGTGATCGGCCACCTCCTCGGCGCCATGGGGCGACCCGGCCCGCAGCAGGAGCGCGGTCAGCACCTCCGGCCCTTCGTATCCGCCCCCCTGCGGCTCGGCCCCGTCCTTCGCGCGCTTTCGGCTCGCCATCTCCACCCCTTTGGATGGGCACTATAGCGCGCGTCGACGCCGTCCTCAGCGCGAACCGGCCCCCGGGGCGTCCTGGACCTCCATCCCGAAGCGCTGCCGGAACCGGGCGAAGAAGAGGGCCATGCGCGCCGACCGGTCGGGCGACATCCCCTTCGACAGGGCCGCGAACATCTCCCGGTCGAGCGCCACGAGCGCCGCGCGAGCGTCGAAGAGGCGCTGCACCGCGCCGTCGACGCCGGCCAGCGCCTTCGGATCGCCCTTGCGGGCGGCCTGCCGCAGGGTGAAGACGTCGCCGCGGACGCCTTCCAGGATGGCCTTCCGCCGGGCGTCGAAGGGCGCCATGGCGGCGCTCAGCTTCGCGGTCTCGGCCTCGTCGAGCTCGAGCGTCTCGGCGAGCCCCAGCGTCCGGGCGAGCCGCATCCGCCGCTCCATCCGGTCGCGCCCATCTCCGGGGGGCCCCCATCCTTCGCCCGGCGGCGAGGCCGGTGGGCCTCCCTGCCGCCACCGTCAGGACCGGCAAGGCGAGAAGGGCGGCGAGGAGGACGGGGCGAAGGGGGCGCAGCTCACTCAGGGTCAAGGTCGATCTCCTGCAGCTCGGCGAAGAGCATCTCGGGGAGGGGCTCGTCGGCCGATCCCGGGTCGGCGACGGCGGCCGCCGCCCAGACCAGGTCGAGGTCGGGCGGCTCCCAGGCGGACCCGGCCTCGGCCACAGCCGCGGCGGGAGCGTGCCAGGTGAAGAGGAACCAGGGGACCGCGACGGCGAAGGCGGCCGACGCCGCCACGGCGAGGGCGAGGCGGCCGGCGAAGCGCCGTTCCCGGCGTCCGGCGCGCCAGCGGGCGGCGGTCCCTGGCGCCCCGGCGGCGACCAGAGCCGCCTCCTCGGGAGAGGGAGGAGCGAGCGCCGCGAGCGAGAGCGCCCGGTCGACGGCGGCGGCCTCGGTCCGGCAGGGCAGGCATCCCGCCAGGTGCGCCTGGAGGCGCTCCTCGCCGTCCTCGTCGAGGGAGCCCGCGGCGCGGTCGAGGAGCAGGGGCTCGAACTCGGGGCAGCCGGGGGTCATGTGGAGTCCTTCCCGGAGCCGTGGACGATCGCGGCCAGCCTCCGGGCGGCGTGGTGGAAGTGGACCCGGGCGTTTCCCTCGGTGATCCCCAGGGTGCGGGCCACCTCGGCGAAGGAGAGGCCGGCGTCGACCCGCAGCGTCAGCACCTCGCGCTGCCGGCGCGGCAGGCGGAGCACGGCCTCCCGGACCCGGCGCTCCCGCTCCCGGCGGAGGAGCAGCTCGTCGGCCGGAACCGCGCCGTCGGGCGCCCCGTCGAGCTCCTGGACCGGCGCGCGGCGCCACCGCCCCTCGTCGCGCAGGTGGTTCTTGCCCAGGTTCACGGCGATGCGGAGCAGCCACGGGCGGAACGGGAACTCTCCCTCGACGCGCCGGACGGCCCGGCGCGCCGCCCCGATGGCCCGGAGGAAGGCCCGCTGGGTGAGGTCGAGGGCGTCCTCCGGGCTCCGGGCGTAGCGGCGGACCACGGCGTGGACGGTGGCGTGGTGGCGGCGCCACAGCTCCTCGAAGGCCGGCTCGTCGCCGTCGAGGAAGTCGCCGAGCAGGCCCCCGTCGCTCTCCGCGGCCCGGCCTCCGGCCAGGACTCGGAGCCGAGGGCCGCCTCGCGCACTCCCCTCCGCCATGGTGCTCCCTTCCGCCATCCGGGTCCCTACCCCTTGCCCGCCCGGAAGTTAAAGGCTACATGCCCTTTCCATGCTCGATCTCAAGTCGGTGATCCAGGATTTCGACGGCGTGGAGCGCCGTCTCGGCCGCCGCGGCGAGAACGCCGTGGCCACCCTCCGCCCCGTGAAGGAGCTGGCGGGGCGCCGCCGCGAGCTGAACGTGTCCCTCGAGGGGCTGAAGAAGCGCCAGTCGGAGGCCAACGCCCGGGTCGGCCAGCTCATGCGCACCGACAAGGCGGCCGGCGAGGCGGCCCGCGCCGAGGCCCGCGTCCTCTCCGACCAGGTGAAGGCCTCGGACGAGGAGCTGAAGCAGGTCGAGGCGGCCATCGAGAAGCTGCTCCTCGTGGTCCCCAACGTGCCCCACGATTCGGTGCCGGACGGCAAGGACGAGAAGGACAACGTGGTGGTCCGCACCTGGGGGGAGAAGCCCAAGCTCGACTTCGCGCCGAAGCCGCACTGGGAGCTGGGCGAGGCGCTCGGCATCCTGGAGTGGCCCCAGGCGGCCAAGATCTCCGGCGCCCGGTTCACCATCTCGAAGGGCGCGGCCGCGCGGCTGGAGCGGGCGCTGGCCGCCTTCTTCGTCGACGTGCACACCTCCCGCGGGTACACGCGAGGTGCTGCCGCCCTACCTGGTCACCGCCGAGACCATGACCGGCACCGGGCAGCTCCCCAAGTTCGAGGAGGATCTCTTCCGGACCCAGGGGGAGACGCCGCTCTACCTCATCCCGACCGCCGAGGTCCCGGTCACCAACATGCACCGGGACGAGATCTTCGAGCCGGGCGATCTCCCCATCTCGTACTGCGCGTGGAGCCCGTGCTTCCGCGCCGAGGCCGGCGCCGCCGGCAAGGACACCCGGGGGCTCATCCGGCAGCACCAGTTCCACAAGGTGGAGCTCGTGAAGTTCGCCCGGGCCGACGAGAGCTACGCCGAGCTGGAGCGGATGGTGGAGGACGCCCAGGAGGTGCTGAAGCGGCTCGACCTGCACCACCGGGTGATCCAGCTCTGCGCCGGCGACATGGGCTTCGCCTCGGCCAAGACCTACGACCTGGAGGTCTGGCTGCCCGGCCAGGACGCCTACCGGGAGATCAGCTCCTGCTCCAACTGCGAGGACTTCCAGGCCCGCCGCATCCGGGTGCGCTACCGCGGCGAGGGGGGCAAGCCGCGGCTGGCCCACACCCTGAACGGCAGCGGCGTCGCCGTGGGCCGGACGGTGGTGGCCATCCTCGAGCAGTACCAGCAGGCCGACGGGTCGGTGCTCGTGCCGGTGGCGCTGCGCCCGTACATGGGCGGCATCGAGCGGATCGTGCCGGAGAAGTTCCCGCGCGGCGTGGAGCGGTAGCCGCCGCGGCGCCGCGCCGCAGGCCGTCACGTCGAGGTCTCCGCGTCGGCGTCCGGCTCCCCTCTCGGGCCGATGCGCGACAACCAAGGATACAGGCTGGGCAGCACGAGCAGCGTGAGAATCGTGGATGTGACCAACCCTCCCACCACGACGGTGGCCAGCGGACGCTGGACCTCCGCGCCCACGCCGCTCGCGAGCATCATCGGAACGAACCCCAGCGCCGCGACGAGCGCCGTCATGAGCACCGGGCGCGCCCGCTCCCGGGCCGCGTCCACCGCGGCCTCGGCCGGCGGCTTCCCCTCCTCCTCCAGGGCGAGCAACCGCGACATCAGCACCACCCCGTTCAGGACGGCGATGCCGGAGAGCGCGATGAAGCCGACCGCCGCCGAGATCGAGACCGGCATGCCCCGCGAGCGACAGCGCGATCATCCCGCCCACCGAGGCGAAGGGCACGTTCAGGAAGATGAGCAGCGCCGGCCGGAGCCTGCGGAAGGCGAAGAGCAGCACGGCCACGATGAGCGCCAGCACCGCCGGGATGACGAGGGCGAGGCGCCGCTTGGCGGCCTCCAGGGTCTCGTACTGGCCGCCCCACTCGAACCGGTAGCCGCGCGGCAGCTTCACGTCGGCGGCCACGGCCTTCTCGGCGCGCTGCACCACCGAGCCCAGGTCGGCGTTGCGGACGTTGAACCCGACCACGATGCGCCGCTCCCCGTTCTGGCGCGAGACCAGGCTCGGGGAGGTGGTCATCTCCACGTCGGCCACCCGGGCGAGCGGCACCAGGCCCCCGCTGGGCGCCGGCACCGACAGGTCACTCAAGGTGAACGCGTTGGCGCCCGCCGCCCAGGCGCAGCAGGATGGGCACGCGCAGCGACCCGTCGTAGGTCGCGCCGACCTCGAGGCCGGTGCGGATGGCCTGGACCGCCTCGAGCAGGCTCTTCACGGTGAAGCCGGCGCGCGACGCCTCCAGGGGAAGCGGCCGGACCTCGAGCAGCGAGACCGCCGGCGGGGCGATCACCCGGGTGTCGTCGGCGCCGGGCACGCGCGACACGACCGCGGCGGTCCGGGCGGCGACCCGGTCGAGCTCGGCCAGGTCGTCGCCGTAGATGGAGATGGTGACGTCGGCCACCGAGCCGCCCAGGAGCTCGTTGAAGCGCATCTGGATGGGCTGGGTGAAGCGAGAGCTCGGCCGTGGCGTTCACGGTCTTCGCGGCCCGGTCGATGTCGGCGATCACGTCCGACTTCTCGACGCCGGGGCGCCACTTGTCCTTCGGCTTGAGGAGCACGAAGACGTCGGCCTGCTCGAGCCCCATGATGTCGGTCGCCACCGCCGGGCTGCCGATGCGGGAGACGACCTCCTTCACCTCGGGCACCTTCGCGATCATGACCGCCTCGAGCTTGGTGGCCTCGGAGACGGCCGTCTCGAGCGACACGTCGGCGGCGCGCGTGACCTGGACCACCAGGTCCCCCTCGTCGAGCTGCGGGACGAACTCGCTGCCGGCCCTCGCGAAGAGGACGCCGCCGAGCACGAGCAGCACCACCGAGCCGATGGCCACCGCCCAGGGGCGGCGTTCGGACGTGCGGAGCAGCGGCAGGTAGCCCTTCTCGATCCAGCGGACCACGAACGGGGCCCGCGCAGGCACGTCGCGGGGACGCAGGAAGAGCGCGGTCGCGGCGGGGATGAAGGTGAGCGACAGGACGAGCGACGCGGCCAGCGCGAAGACGACGGTGAGCGCCATGGGCCGGAACATCTTGCCGTCGACGCCGGTGAGGGAGAGCACCGGCACGTAGACGAGCAGGATGATGAGCACCGAGAAGAAGACCGGCTGGGCCACGTGCCCGGCGACGTCCTCGACGTGCTTGACCCACAGGGCCTTCGAGCGGCGCCCGTCGTTCGCCGGGAAGGCCGACCGGTCGACGCCGTGGAAGACCGCCTCGACCATCACCACCGCGCCGTCCACGATGAGCCCGAAGTCGAGGGCCCCGAGCGACATGAGGTTGCCGGGGATGTCGAGGGCCACCATGGCGGCGGTGGCGCCCAGCATGGAGAGCGGGATGGCCGAGGCGACGAGCAGCCCGGCCCGCCAGCTGCCGAGCATGAGGAAGAGCACCGCGATGACGAGCAGGCCGCCCTCGAGCAGGTTCTTGAAGACGGTGCGGAGCGTCCCCTCGACGAGCTGGCTGCGGTCGTAGACCACGTCGACGAAGACGTCCTCGGGGACGGCCTTGCGCACCTCGACCATCTGCTTCTTCAGGCGCTGCATCACGTCGAGCGCGTTCTCGCCCCGGAGCATCTGGGCCATCACGTAGACGGTCTCGCCCTTGCCGTTCTCGCTGGCCGCGCCGATGCGGGTGGTGGCGCCCGTGCCGATCTCGGCGACGTCGGAGAGGCGCACCGGCTTCGTGTCGGTCCCGCGCCGGTAGACGAGCGCGTACCCCAGGTCGCCGGCCGTGCGGGGCAGCGCCACCGCGCGGAGCAGCGTCTGGCCGGAGCCGGCGGGGAGCGACGCGCCCGGGGCCGTGCCGGTGGCCTTCTCGAGGCCGTCGCGCACGTCGTCGAGCGTGAGGCCGCGGGCGGCCATCCGGACCGGGTCGACCTTCACCTCGAGCACCCGCTGCTCGCCGCCCCAGGTGTTCACCTCGACCACGCCCGGGACGCTGCGCAGCATGGGGGCGACCTTGAACTGGGCGATCTCGAGCAGCTCGGCCGGGCTGCGGCGCGGCGAGTCGAGCGTGAAGTGGAAGATCTCCCCCAGGCCGCCGGTGACCGGGCCGAGCTCGGAGGGGAACACGCCGGCCGGGAAGACGAGCCCGGTGAGCCGCTCCTGCACCATCTGGCGGGCGCGGTACGGGTCGACGCCGTCCTGGAACACCGCCGTGACCGACGAGATGCCGTAGCGCGACAGGCTTCGCTGCTCGATGAGGCCGGGCAGGCCGCCGATGCTCACCTCGACGGGGCGGGTGACGAGGCGCTCGACCTCCTCGGGGGTCAGCCCGGGCGCCCGGGTGAGGACGAGCACCTGGTTGTTGGTGGTGTCGGGAAGCGCGTCGAACTTGAGGAACGTGCCGACGAGGGCGCCCACCACCATGAGCGCGAGCGTGGTGGCGACGACCAGCACGCGGTGGCGCACCGACCAGCGGACGAGGCCCTGGATCAAGGCTTCGTCTCCGGCACGCCCTTCGCCTCGGGCGTTTCCTCGGCCAGGGCCGCGTCGGCGGCGACCTCCTCGCCGACCGACACGCCCGTGACCAGCGCCTCGGCGCCGGACGAGGCGAACACGTCGACCTGGACCTTCTCCGGCTTTCCGTCCCGGCGCACGACCACGTAGGGCTTGCCGTCGGCGAGCGCCACGGCGCGGGCCGGGACCACCGACGCGCCGGCGGCGCCGGGGAGCGTCACCACGACCCGGCCGGTGAGGCCGGGCGGCAGCTTCGTGCCCGCCTCGGGCACGAGCCACACGGCGATGGTGCCGTCGCGCGGGTCGAGCATGGGCGCGCGGGCCACGAACTTGAGGCGATGGCGGGCGCCGCCGGAGACCACGAGCTCGTAGGACGCGCTGGCGGTGTCGACGGGGCGGGCGAACCGGGCCTCGACGCGGGAGTCGCCCTCCCCCGACACGCGGACCACCGGCTCCCCGGAGGGCTCGCGGCTGTCCCCCACCCCGGCGCCCACCGCGGTGACCACGCCCGGGATGGGGCTGCGCAGCACCACCGGCCGCTTGCCGGAGACGATGGCGGCCGCCTCCGAGGGCTCGATCTGCGCGGTGCGGAGCGCGGCGGCGGCCGACTGCTGATCGGCCAGTCGCCTCGGCGTACTTGGTCTCGGCCTCGAGCACGTCGGTGAGGCGGACGAGCCCGTCGGCCTTGAGCGCCTCGAGCTGGGCCTTTCGCCGGCCGTAGGCGTCGACGCGCGTGGTCGCGGCCGCGTAGGCGCCGGCCGCGGTGGAGACCTCCGGCATCACCACCTCGACGAGCGGCTGCCCCCGGGTCACGCGCTGCCCCGGCCGGACGAGGACCTTCAGGATCCGGGCCCGGTACGGGGGGACCACCGCGGCCTGCCCCTCGGGCGAGGGCAGCACCTGGGCCGGCGCCTCGAGGAAGGGCACGCCGTCGCTGGATCGCGCCTTCACCCAGGGTGTCCTGGCGCTGGGGACGGGCGGGGCCTCCTCGGGCGCCTTCGATCCCCGGGAGCAGGCGGCCAGGGCGAGCAGCGAGACGACGGCCAGGGTGCGGTTCCGGTGGATCGTCACTTCGCGCCTCCCGGCGTCATGTCGGCGAGCAGCATGGAAACCTTCACCCGGGCCCAGGCGTGGCTGGCCAGCGCGCGGGTGCGCTTGGCGCGCGCCGCCGCCCAGACGCGGCGGGCCACGAGCACCTCGAGCACGGTGGTCTCCCCGGCCTGCATGGACGCCTGGCGGGCGCTCGGCGTTCGCCTCGGCGGCCGGCACCAGCTCCTTCTCGACGGCCTCGAGGACCTCGCCGGTGTGCTCCACCTCGTGGAGCGAGCGCGCCAGCTCGGTGGCGGCCACGGCGCGCGCCTCCCGGAACTCGCCCGCCGTCCGGGCGGCCGCGGCGGCCTGCGGGGCCGCCTCGCGCTCGCCGCGGTCGAAGATCGGGAAGGAGAGCTCGACCACGGCCTGCGCGCCCCAGGTCCCGAGGTAGTCGCGGGTGCCCTTCACGCCGGTGCCGAGCCCCCAGCCGCGCGACGAGCGGGCCTCCACGTCCCGGGCCCGGCTCGCGTCGCTGGCGAGCTTGTGGGCGGCGACGGAGGGGAGCTTGCCGGCCGCCTCGAGGATGGCCGGCCAGTCGGAGCGCGCCGGGGACGGCGGGCGCCGGCAGCGGACCGGCGGCGGAGAGGGCCTTCTCGGTCTCGTAGCCCATGGCCACGGCGAGCTGGTAGCCGCGGTCGACCACCTCTCCCTCGGCGGCGAGCGACTGGACGTGGGCCTCCGCCGCGTAGGTGGCGGCGTCGGCGGCCTCGGCGCGGGTGAAGGCGGCGGCGGCGGCGGCCCGGGCCATCTTGTCCGAGAACTCCCGGGCCAGGTCGGCCTCCTGGAGCGAGTCGGCGAGCGACTGCTGGGCGGCCCAGAGCTCCATCCAGGCCTGGGCGGCGCCCAGGCGATGCGAGAGCGCGGCGGCCCGGGCCTCGGCGAGCAGCTGATCGCCCTCGGCCTGGATGGCGGCCTTGCGGTCGCCCGGGAGCCCGGAGAGGTTCCAGCCCTGCATGAGCGTGGTCTCGCCCATGTACTTCCACTGACCGTCGAGGGGATCCTTGGCGGCCCCGGGCTGCACGTTCAGGGTCGGGTTCGCGATGACGGACGAGACCGACTCGCCGATCCGGCGCTGCTCGGCCACGGCCTCCTCGGCGCCCGCGACGGCGGGGGCCCGGGCGGCGAGCCCGAGGGCCTCGTCGAAGGTGACCGAGCCGCCGAGCTCGGACGGGATGGCCCGGGCCCTGACGCGCAGATCGACCCGCGGGGGGGTGGACGGGGGCTCGGACGGCGACGAGGCAGCGAGGGGGGATGCGAGCAGGAGGGCCGCCGCGACCGCGGCCCGTGTCGTGAGTCCGTGCATGGAAGGGCTCGACCCTAACACCAGGGGTGCGGTGACGCAGCCCGCCGTTCGGGTGCCACCGGGGGGGCGGGAGCCCGGCTTCGCCGTGAGAAAAGTCCAATCGATCCGGGGTGCGCGCGGCGCACGAGCGGCCGGACCGGTGCGGGAAGGGTCCCGGCGGCGGAAACGCTTGATCCTGAAGGGCAACGTGCCTTACAAGGGCGGTCCCGAGGCCGGTTTGGCCGAGGGGTGTCGTGCGGACGAGGCTCGGGAGGAGTGGCCGAGCGGCCTAAGGCGGCGGTCTTGAAAACCGCTGAGGGGGCAACCCCTCCGAAGGTTCGAATCCTTCCTCCTCCGCCAGTGCGCGAGACGGGTTCCGGAAGGTTCTGGAAAGGTGGCCGAGAGGCCGAAGGCGCTGGTTTGCTAAACCAGTAATCGGGGTAACCTGATTCGAGGGTTCGAATCCCTCCCTTTCCGCCAGTACGCAGCAAGCAAGGGTTGGCGCCCTTAGCTCAGTTGGATAGAGCGTCGGACTACGAATCCGAAGGCCAGAGGTTCAAATCCTCTAGGGCGCGCCAGACACGAGGCTCCACGGGTCGTCAACCCGTGGAGCTTTCGCTTTCTGGACGCAGCGCTTCGGACTCCTGCCAAAGGAGATTCGTTTCGACTCGCCGGCGTGGTCACGCGAAGTGGCTTTCGATTCCGAGGATCAGCTCCTCCAGGGCGACACGAACCTCGGCGACCTTCCCGGAGCTCACGGTCTGGACGAAGGCGACGAGCGCGTGATCGAGAGCCGCGTGCTCGTCGTCGATGGGCCCGAAGCCGGTGTTCGCGTACGTCCTTCACGAGGCGGGCTTCTCGCCCTCGGGGACCGCCGGGGCCGGAGCGGGAGACCCTTGCACCGCTGCAGGTCGACACACCCGGTTCCGGCCTGACTGCTTCGCCCGGTACAGGGCCTCGTCGGCGCGCTGCAGCAGGGTCTCGGCGGTGTCGTCCGGCCTCAACTCGGCGACGCCGAAGCTCGCCGTGATCGGCTCCCTCGGCCCGAGGTGGGTGGACGCCATGATCGAGCGGAGCTTCTCCGCCAGGCTGGCCGCACCCTCCTCGGTGGTCATCGGCGCAATCAGGGCGAACTCCTCGCCCCCCCAGCGCGCCACGGTGTCCGATCCCTCACGCAGGAGGAGAGGAGTTCGCGGTGCGGGCGAGCACCTGGTCGCCCACGGGTGGCCGAACTCGTCGTTCACCTTCTTGAAGTGGTCGATGTCGACGATGGCGACGGACAGCGCCTGGCCGTATCGTCGCGCCCGACCGAGTTCCCGCGACATCGCGTCGTTGAACCCCATTCGATTCAGCAGCCCTGTCAGGGCATCTGTGTCGGCGCGCCTGGCCATCTCCCGTGCACGTCCCTCCGCCTCGTGCCGCTTGACCGTGATGTAAGACTCCGTGCTCAACTGTCGCTGCATCGCCACGAAGTAGGTCAGCACGACGGCGCAGAGAAGGAGCGTGATGACGATCCCGAGGAGGCGATTCGCGACCTGGGTCTGCTCCTTCTTGAAGGAGATGAGCGACCAGTCGGAGTTCGGGATCGAGCGGCGGATGGCCACGTGCTTCTGGCCATCCAACGAAATCCACTCCGTTCCGGCGACCTCGCGATCCAGGACGGGTGGCGGCTCGCCCGGTCCGCCGGCCGTGGCTCTCGAGGTACGCGCCGGGGAGGGCCACAGACGCCGCCCCGTCGTACCCGGCCGGCTGGCGCCCATGACCCGGCCATCTGGCGTCACGATGACGAAGTCGGCGGCGCCCAGGGGACCGAACTGCTCCGGGGCGAGGTTCTGCTTCACCACCGCGACGGCGAGCAAGCGCCCCGTCCATCCCGCACCGGCTCGCTCGCGTAGTACCCCGGTACGTGGCTCACCAGCCCGACCCCTGTGAAGCGGCCGGGACGGCCGTCTCGGGCCGCCTCGAAGTACGGGCGCCTCCCGAAGCTCTTTCCCAGGAAGCTATCCGGCTTCCCCCGGTTGGACGTCGCGACGGTCCTTCCCGTGGCGTCGAGCACGTACACGACACGTTCGGCCGAATCGAGCGCGAGCGAATCCACCACGCCGTCGAGCCGGGAGACGTCGAGTCCCGCTGGTGAGACGTGATACCGGCTGAGCAACTCCGCGAGGGTTCGCGCTTCTCGCTCGGCCCCCTGCATCTCCATGACCAGGTGGTCGTAGGTCTGTGACGCCGCCGATTCGGCGTCGTGGATCACGTCCTGCTCGTGGAGGCGCCCCAGCCTGTCCGTGAAGATCCATCCCGCCGCGAGGAGCGCAACGATGGCGGAGGCCATTGCCCAGAACAGGACTCGCTTCTTCCGGAGGACGCGCCCTTTCGGATCGAAGGACACGGCCAGGGCCCAGACCGAGAGCGCCATCCCGCCCACCAGAAGGGCCCGGACGAGCTGCAAGGGGATCCCCGTCCACGCGAGAAAGGCGTCGGAGTTCGGCCAGCGTTCCGTGAGGTAGGGAGCGGGCGGAACGACGAGACCGGCCGCCACGCCGAACGCGACGAAGAACATGCCGCCAAAGATGCGCGCGCGCCACGATGCCTCTCCTCCTCCGAGGTCTACCGTGCGCGATGCCGCGACGAAGAAGAGCGATGCCGTCCAGAAGCTGGCTGGCGCCCCGATGAACAGGCGTACGGCGGAATCCAGGCTTTCGGGACCCGCGGTCCATGCGATGCCCATGACGGGTGCGACCGCCGGGAGGTAGACCCAGGAACCCGGCGTCGACCCGCCGAGGGCTCCGGTCGTCCTCGGGCGAATTCCATCAGGACGACGAAGCTCGCGCCGATGACGAGCGTCCGGAAAAGACGGAATGTGTCGGAGTCACCGCCGGTCAGCGCGAGAAGCTGAAGCCACTCCCCCGCGCCGTGAACGAACGCGAAGGTCCCGAGCAACCACCACGGAGTCCGGACCGGTGCCGACCGCGACATCGACACGCAGACCGACCCGAGGAGGAAGAGGACGAGCCCGAAGAAGAAGTAGATGTAGTCGAGTTGCGCGACGAGCATTTGCGGTCCCGGGGGGCCCAATGTGGCCACCCACATGGGATGTCACGACCGTTGAGTCGCTCTGTCCAGCCTTCGTCCGGGCATGCCCTCTTAGGGCCTGGGTCACCCCGCCCTCAGACGCCGTCGCCGGGAGCCGGATGGCGTCTCCAGCCAGGGGGATGCGGAGGAGCCCGTGGCTCGTGATCTGCCTTGTCGCGAAGGCGGTGCAACTCCAGTCGAGATGCTGCTGGTCAGCGAAGTACGTCCGAGGATCCGCCATGCACGCAAGCAGGAGGACCACCGTCCAGGCGACATGACCAGGGTCCTTCGGCCAGCGCATCTCTGCGCCATCGCCATGCTTCTCGTCGCCCCTGAAGGACGGCTTCTCCAGGTTGCTCGAGGCCGACGTCGACGGCGGCAAGATGAAGGAGCTGCTGGAGACCGCCGACAAGGCCTTCGCGACGCACTGAGGCGGCGCTCACGAGCCCTGATGGTCCGGATCGCTCACCCCGATGGAGCGGTACGTCGCCCGGCGAAGCGCCACCTGCCTCGGGTCGTCGAGGTGGGTACCCATCTGGCTGGGGACGTAGCCGAATCCAATCTGCGCGTGAGGATCCGCGAAGCCGAACAATCCGCCGGTTCCCGGGTGTCCGAACCCGCTCGCATGGGCGAAGGGGTGCTTCGGCCCAGGCTTCTCGAAGCCGAGCGAGAGGCGGAGCTCCACCTTCATGCACGCGTCGCGGAACCCGCGCACCGGTGCGATTGCGGGCGCCATGAGCTGGCGGAGGGTTTCCTCGCTCAGCCCGAGTTCCTTCCCTCCGGATGCGAACTCGCCGTACGCCCTGGCGAGCGCGCGTGCCGTTCCCACGCCTCCCCCGGACGGCACCTCCTGGTTCCGGGCGTATACGCGGTCGCTCTGCTCCGGCAGCTCCGATCCCAGGAGTGCCCGACGGAAGCGAGACCGCGGGTTCATGGCCGCGAGCACCAGCCGGAGCGGCATCGTGAGGAAGAGGACCGCCATGTGCCTGGGCGGGTGGAGCGCCGCCAGCCGGGAGTCCGGGATCCCCTCCGGCAGCCGGATGTAGAAGTCGAGCCCGAGCGGCGTCGCGATCTCGTCCTGGAAGAACCGGCCCAGGGTCCGATGCCTGGGATCGACCAGTCGCAGGATCCCGCGCTGGTAGAAGCCGAGCGTGATCGCGTGATAGGCCTGCCTCGTCCCAGGCGGCCATCTCGGCTTCTGGCGGGCGAGGACCTGGTCCAGCCGGTCGGGATCGGCGACGAGACTCCTCCCCGGCCGCTCGTCCAGCTCGAACAGTCCGGCCTGGTGGGACAGCAGCTGGCCGACGGTGATCCGCTCCTTGCCCTGCTGGGCGAACTCCGGCCAGTAGCGGCTCACGCGCTCGTCGTAGTCGAGGAGCCCCCGCGAGTGGGCGAGCGCCAGGGTCATCCCTGCCATGCCCTTGGTCGTGGAATGGACGAGCGCCATCGTGTCCGCGTCCCACGGCTCGCCGGTGGCCGGATCCCGGACGCCGCCCCAGAGGTCGACCACCTTCTCCCCGCGATGGTAGACGCAGCAGGCCGCCCCAGCTCGTGGCGGTGCTGGAAGTTCTCGACGAACGCTTTCCGCACCGCCTCGAAGCCTGGCCTGGCAACGCCCGCGACGGGGTGAGTGCCGGAGCTGAACCGGTCATCGATCCCCCCGTACCGGACGGCCGACTCCGCCTGCCAGGATAGCGCCCGCGTGTCCGGCCACCTGAGGGCTCATGCGGGGCAGCCTGACGTGGTGGCCCGACCCGGGTACCCACTCGACGTCCTCGCCGTCACCCTGGGTTTCAGTCACCCCGTCCCGGGCGCCGCGGACGGCCGGATCCCCTGGTGAATTGGGGGAGATTAGCTGACAACGGGTCGGATCTCCCGGAGGCCCGCGATGACCGACCGTTTCGCGGGCCCCTGGAAAGGAGCACCTCGTGCTCGACCGCTGGATCCTCGCCGCTGCCCTTGCCGCGCTCTTCACCACCGCCTGCGGAGGGGGATTTCGGGCGAACCGGTCCCGGTCATCTCGTCCTTCTCGGCCGGCCCGGCGAGCGTCAGCTCGGTGCATCCTCCACGCTGTCGTGGACCGTCGCCCACGCAACCTCGCTCGCCCTCGACCAGGGAATCGGCGCGGTCACGGGGGACGGCACCGTGGTGATTCCCGGCGTCAGCACCACCTACGCCCTCACCGCCACGGGCCCGGGTGGCAGCGCCTCGCGCACCGTCACCGTGACGGTCACGGCTCCGCCCACGGTCCTCGAGGTGGCCTGCTCCGGCGCCTCCTGCGGGGCGTCGAACCCGTACCTCTATTCCGGCACCGGCGTCGGGATTCGGCGTTACCGCAACGCCTCCGGCGCGACCCAGACCGTCGACCTCCACGTCGGCGGCGTCTCCGCCGGCATGCAGGCGCTGCTGCTGTTCTCGAACGGGACGGCGAACGGGATGACGGTGCTGCCCTCGGCGGGGGCCCTGCTCTCTCCGCGAGCGACCACGCTTCGCATGGAGGAGCCCTTCGATTCCGGGCCGGCCGGCGAGTTCGATGAAGCCTGGCACCGGTCCCTCCTCGAGGCCAACCGGGAGTTGGGGCTGGCGCTCCGGTCCGCGAGGATTCCCGGGACGCTCGCACATCGCGCGCCGGTCGCGCTGTTGGCTCCGGTCGTACCGGTCGTCGGTGACCACAGGGTCTGGAACGAGAACGCCAGCAACCCGATCGTCACCTACGACACGGTCGCCCGGGAGATTGTACCCTGCCCGGCGGTCGCCGGGCCGTGATTCGGGTCGACCCGCGGTCCACCACCTCGGGGAGCTTCACCGCCGAGGACCTCGCGTACTTCCGGACGACTTTCTGCGGCGCCGCGGGAGCCGAGGAGCTGGGCGGCTTCGGCCGCGTGAAGTCCTTGCTGGGGGACGTCTGGGGGCCCATCCCCCCCAGCCTGGCGAGCGCCGTGATCTCCCATGGCGCCACCCCCCAGGACGTCAACGTGGTCTTCCTGGAGGTGCAGGGTCCCCTCGCCTCGAAGGTCTGGGCCGGGTACTTCTGGGGAGGGAACGACTGCCTCCGCTCGTACGACGCGAGCGTCGCATCCTCGACGAGGCGCTCGTGTTCTTCATCGACGCCGCCCAGCTGCACGTCTCGGCCTCGAGCCGCGGCTACCTGGGCTCGTCGCTCCTCCACGAGCTTACACACATGGTGAACTTCTACCAGCGAGCCCTCCTCCGCGACGTCTCGAACGACACCTGGCTCGAGGAGACGACGGCCATGATGACGGAGGACATCACCACGCCCGTCTCGACGCCGGACCACTACGCCAAGATCCCCGATTAGCGGATCCGGCCCTACCTGGCCTCGGGCGCCGCCGTCAGCCTCCTCGCGTGGAAGAACCCGGAGGGCTACTGGGCCGGCGGCTCGCTCGCCGCGTTCCTCGACCGACGTTACGGAACGTCGATCCTCTCCGGAACCATCGGCTGTGCGGGCGCCGGGATCGACTGCCTCGACGGGCTCATCGTGGCCGGCGGCGGCACCGGCTTCGCCGACGAGTTCGCGCGCATGGGGGCCTCCGTCTTCGGCCTCCTCCCGGTCGACGGAACGCCCGGTGGATACGGATATCCACGGAAGGTCTCCGGAGCCTACGTGCTCGATGCGATTGACGTCACGCCGTACGCCGCGAGCCGGAAGCAGGACGCCACCCCGCTCGTCGACTCCTTCCTGGCCGGAAGCCACACCTACCAGCTCGACCGATCGCGGCCGGCCACTCCGTGTATTCCCGCACCGGGGTCGTCGTCCCCGCGGGCAGCTCAATCCACCTCGTCCTGCAGCGCGCGCTCCCGTGATCCGGGCAACCCTCGCGCTCGCGGCCACGGCGCTCCTCGCCTGCGCCCAGGCGCCGCCCGCCCCGGCCACCGCGCCGGGCGCGGAGGCTCGACCCCCGGAGACGCTCGAGCTCTCCGGCCGCCTCTCCCGCAAGGGTCCGGCCGAGACCTCGTTCTGGGCCGTCACCGACGGCTCCGGAGCGGTGTGGGAGATCGTCGAGACCACGCCCGAGCTCGACGCCCGCCTCGGGCGCCTCCAGAACGGGCAGGTGACCCTTCGCGTGGAACGGAAGGGACGGCTCGTCTTCGAGCGCGTCCGCGTGCTGGACGTGCTCCGGCCGGCGCCCTAGCGGTCGTCGAGCGCCCGGAACTGGGGGTTGACGAGGATCTCGTACCAGGCGGCGGCGATGGTCGTCAGCGGCTCCTGCCCGTCCTTCCTCCCTCCCTGGATCTCCTTCCCGAAAATTTCTCCAGGCGGGCCTTCAGGGCCT